>NZ_QJRF01000067.1 GCF_013393345.1 Pseudomonas taiwanensis | reverse complement strand
CGTTGGGCTTCGTCGAACTCAGCCCAACCTACAGATCCCGCAGCACTGCCAAGGGCCGCGACACGACCCCGTAGGTTGGCGCAGAGCGAAGCGAAGCCCAACAAGGCGCGCGAAGCGTGCCCGGGAACGTTGGGCTTCGTCGAACTCAGACCAACCTACAGATCCTTCAACACCGCCAGCCTCACCCCGAACCCCACCAGCACCCCGCCGAACAGCCACTGCTGCACGCGTTGCACCAATGGCCGGCGTCCCAGCCAACGCCCCAGCCCGGCGCCCATCAGCGCATAGACCGAATCGAAGACCAGCCCCACCGTTACCAGGACTGTCCCCAGCAGGGCGAACTGCAACCCCAGAGGCCCGGAATCCGGGCTGACGAATTGCGGCAGCAGCACAGAGCAGAACACCAGCGCCTTTGGGTTCAGCAGGTTGGTCAGCAGTCCACGGCGAAATGCCTGCCAGTAGGCCCGCGAAGGCTCACGCTCGGCATTCACCACCAATGCCGACGCTTCCGCCTGAAACAGCTTCAGGCCCAGCCAGAGCAGGTAGCCGGCGCCGGCCAGGCGAACGACATCGAAAGTCCAGGGTGCGGTCTTGAAAAGCACCGCCAAGCCGAGACCCGCCAGCGCCACGTGACAACCCCGTGCCAGCGCCAGCCCCAACGCGGTTGCCAGCGCCATGGCACGCCCCTGTCGGGCGCCGGTTTGCAGCAGGAGAATCATGTCAGGCCCGGGCAGCAGGTAGACCACCGCCAGGGCGATCAGGAAAGCGGTCATGTCTTTCGCTCCAGAACAGCCGGTGGAGAGAAAATTCTAGGGCCGAAGGCCAGGGCAGGTGCTTGCGTATTCAGCCGACTTCGCCATGATTTCCGGAATTTCCTGCCAACTCTACGGAGCGAAACAGACCAACCATGCCAAAACTAAAACTCGATGCCCTGGACCATCGAATCCTCTCGGCCCTGCAGCGCGACGGCCGCCTGTCCAACGTGCAATTGGCCGACGAGATCGGCCTCTCCGCCTCCCCTTGCCTGCGACGGGTGCGACTACTGGAAGAAGCCGGCGTGATTCGCGGATACCATGCCAATCTCGACCGCGACGAAGTGGGGCTGGGCTTGACGGTGTTCGTGGGAATCAAGGTGGAGCGCCACGGCGAGGAACAGGCCAACGCCTTCCGCGAAGCAGTGATCAGCCTGCCCGAAGTGATCTCGGTTCATCTGGTATCGGGGGAATCGGACTTCCTCCTCCAGGTGGTAGTGCCGGACTTGCGCGCCTACGAGCACTTCCTCACCGGGACCTTGCTGCGGCTCCCTGGCGTCAGCGATATCCGCAGCAATTTCGCCATCCAGACCGTGAAAGCGCCCTCGCCGCTGCCGTTGAACCACCTGCCGAAATGATCCGTTGCACGGACAGGCTGCTTCTCTGTGGGGGCGAATTCATTCGCTGAGGGCTGCGCAGCAGCCCCCCTTTGGCTATTGGGGGCAGTCCTGCGGACTGCTTTGCGAATGAATTCGCCCCCACAAGAACCGTACAGAAAGGCCTACCGCCCGAAGAAGCGATAGAACGCCCGCAGTTCTTTCTGCGCGTCCTCCAGCTTCATGGCAGTGAAGCGCAGGACCTGGTTGGCCGGACACTGGGCCAGACGCCCGACATCCAGCGGGTGGACCCAGCCGAGTACCGGGTAGCCGCCCATGGTCTGCCGATCCGCCGTGAGAATGATCGGCTGGCCATCCGGCGGCACCTGGACAGCGCCCATGACCACGCCCTGGGACCACTGCCGCTGTGGCGCGACCAGGGCCTCGCCTGCCAGGCGCGCGCCCATGCGGTCGGATTGTGGGCTAAGCAGCCAGGCGTTTTCGAAGAAGGCTCGCACCTGCTGCTCATCGAAGCTGGTGGCATCACCGCCCACCATCACTCGCAGCAACTGCGCAGACGTGTAATCCGGCTGCCAGGGCCAGGGCACGCTGGCACCACGGGGAAAGTCGCCCCGGTCGCCGGCTAGCAAGTCACCCTTGGCCAGCCGAACGCCCTCGCCGTCCAAACCGCCCATGCCTTCGCGCATCTGGCAGGCGACGCTGCCCAGCACTGGTTCAGCGCGAATTCCGCCTACCAGCGCCAGATAGCTGCGTTGGCCACTGCGGGCATAGCCGATCTGCAGGCGCTGACCTGGCTCGAGGCGAAAGCGAGACCAGCTGAGGCGGGGTTCACCATCCACGCTCAGCGGCATATCGGCCCCGGTCAGCGCCACCCAGAGCGCCTCCTCGGCTTCCAGCTCCACCCCGCCGAGGGAAATCTCCAGAACCGCGCAACCTCCGGCGTTGCCCAGCAACCGGTTGGCCCAAGCCGCCGCCAGAGGGTCCATCGGGCCCGCTGGGGATACGCCCAGATGCTGCCAGCCGCAACGGCCGGCGTCCTGCAGCAGGCTCAGGGGGCCGGGCTTGATCACCCGCAAACCGCTCATGCCTCGCCTCCGCCTTCCGCGCGGTAGCGGGCTTCATCGATGGCGAAGAAGCGCACACGGTCTCCCAAGGCAAGCGGGCACGGCGGCTCGCGATGCGCGTCGAACAGCGTCCAGGGACACAATCCCAGCAAGTGCCAGCCACCCGGGGAGGCCTGTGGATAAATCGCCGTCTGGCGCTCGGCGATGGCCAGGCTGCCCGCCGGCACGCGTATGCGCGGGCTACTGCGACGCGGCAGAGCCAAACGCGGATCGAGACCACCAAGGTAAGCGAAGCCGGGTGAGAAACCGATGGCGCCGACCCGGTACTCGGCGCTGCTGTGAATATCCACCAACTCGCTGATCGACATGCCGCAGGACTCGGCCACCCAGACCAGGTCCTCGCCGCAGTACCAGATGGGAATTTCATGCAACTGACCGAATTCGTTCACGGCCGGAACCGAAAGCCAGGCTTCCAGCAACGGTTCGATGCGTTCGGCCAGTGCGAGGTGGTCGGTGCGGGTCAGGTCGTAGTGCAGCAGCAGCGTGGTCCAGCCTGGCACCAGGTCGAGCAGCAGGTGCCCCAGCTCACGCTGCAAGGTTTCGGCCAACGCCGCGATGCGCTGTGGCAAGCCGGCATCCGGTTCGTCGGCCAGCACCAGCAGCAATGCTTCGGCGCCAGCGGGCTCGAGGCGGATCATAGGGCGTCCAGTTTGCCTCGCAATCGGCGCAGTACGGCCAGGGATTCAGGGTTGTCGCCGTGCACGCAGAGGCTATCCGCGACCAGTCGCAGGGGCTTGCCATCGATGTCCGGAAATGGCTCGCCGACGGCGATGGCCAAAGCCTGGTCGAGGATGCGTTCGGCATCGTGGTGCACCGCCCCGGCCATGCGCCGGGGCGCCAATTGCCCGTCGGAGAGGTAGGCGCGGTCGGCGAAGGCTTCGAACATCAGCGGCACGTCGGCGGCGTCGGCCAGTTGCAGCTCGCGGCTGTTGTCGGCCAGCGCCAGCACCATCAACGGAAGGCCCTTGCGATAGCTGGCGCAGGCATCGAGGACCGCTTCTAACAGCGCGTCGTCACGCACCAGGTCGTTGTACAGCGCGCCGTGAGGCTTCACATACGCCACCTGAGTCCCGACCGTGCAGCAGAAGGCTTCCAGCGCTCCGATCTGGTAGAGCACCTGGGCGCGCACTTCTTCCGGCGAACAGGCCATGTGGCGCCGCCCGAACCCGACGAGGTCCGGATACGCCGGATGGGCGCCGATGCGCACGTTGTGGCGCAGCGCCAGCTCGACGGTACGTTGCATGGTCAGGGGGTCGGAAGCATGGAAACCGCAAGCGAGGTTCGCCTGGTCCACCAGCGGCATGGCGTGTTCGTCGTCACCCATGCGCCAGGCACCAAAGCTTTCGCCCATGTCGCAGTTCAGCAGGATTCGTCTGTTCATGAAGCGGATTATGGCTAAAAGCCGGCGCTGTTGTAGGAGCGAATTTATTCGCGAAATGGATAGGCACCGAACTGGCCTGACGCTGCCCTCACCCCCCGCCCTCTCCCGCAGGCGGGAGAGGGGGCTGTACGTGCTACCCGGGCTGCCCTGCTTTTTTCCTGTGGGGGCGAATTCATTGGCTATGTCTGCGTTAGCTGTTGCCAGAAATCGGCCATCGGTCCAGACGCCTTGTAGGAGCTAGCTTGCTAGCGAAACGGGGCCATTCGCTGGCAAGCCAGCTCCTACGGGCAATGCAGCTACTTGCAACACTTAATGCAGACACAGCGAATTCATTCGCCAAGCAGGCCGAAGGTCTGCCCGGGCGATGCAAAAAAAACGCCCCGCACAAGGCGGGGCGAACGTTCCCAAGGAGCTGGGATCACTCGTTTCGGCGCATGCCGCCGTCAATACACGTCGCGGCGGTAGCGGCCTTCGTCATTCAACTGCTGCAGCGCCTCGTCACCGAGAATGTCGCGCAAGGCGCGGTCAACGCCTTCGGCCATGCCCTGCAGGCTGCCGCAGATGTAGATCACCGCGCCTTCGGCGAGCCAGGCGCGCAATTCGTCGGCGGCTTCGCGCAGGCGGTCCTGCACATAGACCTTCTCAGCCTGGTCGCGGGAGAAGGCCAGGTCCAGGCGTTGCAGTTCACCCTTGTCCAGCCAGCCCTGGAGTTCCTCACGGCAATAGAAGTCGTGGGCCTGGTTGCGCTCGCCGAAGAGCAGCCAGTTTCGATTGCGTCCGGCAGCGATGGCCGCCTTGAGCAGGCTGCGCAGGCCGGCGAGGCCGGTACCGTTGCCGATGAAGATCAGCGGACGATCTTCGTCTATCAGATGGAAGCGGCTATTGCGGCGCAGGCGCAGCGGCATCACGGCGCCTTGCGGCAGGTACTGGGTCAGCCAGCCGGAAGCGATGCCCAGGCTGCCGTCGGCATGCTGTTCCTGGCGCACGATCAGCTCCAGCGCGCCATCGCTGGCCAGCGAGGCGATGGAGTACTGGCGAACGGACAGGCCGATCAGCGCCTGCACCAGGGCTTGTGGCTGCAGACCCACCAGATGCTCGAACGAACTCGGTAGCAGACGTCCGGCCAGTGCCTGGCGCAGCGACTGGCGCAGGCCGTCCAGCTCCACCGGGGCGTCGCCGTCGAGGTTATGCCTTGCCAGCCAAGTCGCGATGACCGGCTCGGCCTGGCTCGGGAGGATTTCCACCAGGTCGCCAGCCTGCCAGTCCACCTGGCTGCCCGCAGGAGCACGCAGGCGCAACAGCCAGGTGGATTCACCCTGACTGCCCGGATTCAGGTGCTCACGGCTTTCCAGGGTCCAGCTTTCGAAGCTCGGACCACTCCAGGGCGTCAGCACGGCGCCGCCGGAGACCTGGGCCAGTTGCTGCTGCCACTGTTGCAGTGCACCGCTGTCGCCGTTGTCCACTTCCACCGGTTCGAACAACTGGCTGGCACCCTGCCCTTTCAGCCATGCCTGCAGGCGTCGGCCGAAGCCGCAGAACTGCTCGTACTGGCGATCCCCCAAGGCCAGCACGGCAAAACGCAGCCCGGCGAGCTGGGAAGCCTGGCCAAGCACCTTGCGTTCGAAACCGCGAGCGTTGTCCGGCGCTTCGCCGTCACCGAAGGTGCTGACCACGAAGAGGGCGTTGCTGGCCTGCGCCAGGGTCACCCCGTCGAGGGTCGCAAGCGGCTCGACGCGCACCGGCAGGCCAGCGGCCTGGAGCTGACCGGCGCTCTGCCAGGCCAGTTGCTCGGCGAAGCCGCTCTGACTGGCGAAGCCGATCAGCCAGGAATCCTTGCCGCCGCTCTCGGCCAGGCCGCCACGGGCCGCCTTGACCGCACGCTTCTTGCGCCTGCGATCGAGATACAGCAGCCAGCCGGTGATGAAGAACAGCGGCATGGTCAGGCTCGCCAGCATCACCAGGATGCGTCCCGGCAAACCGAAGTACTCGCCCACGTGCAGCGCATAGATGCTGGTCAGCAGCTGCGCCTTGAAGCTCTTGTCGGTGTAGCGGTCGCTGCGGGTGACCTTGCCGGTGGCCGGATCGAGGATGATCTGGTTCAGCGCACGCGGGTGCGCGGCGTCCTCCAGCAGGTAGTACACCTGCGCCGGCTGGCCGCCCACCGGCGGCAGTCGCAGGTTGTAGGCGCTCATGGTCGGGCCGGCGATTTCGCGGATGCTCTTCCATACGGCGTCATAGTCCACCACCAGCGGCGGACCGGAAGGGGCCTGCATGCCGGGGCGACCACGGCCCTCACCACGACCTTCGCCACGGCGCTCGCCTTGCTTGCCTTGCTGGCCGGCGGGGGCGTCCGAGAGGAGGCGATTGAGACCTTCGCGGTACCAGTCGTAGGACCAGAACAGCCCCGTCAGCGCCGCCAGCAGATAGAACACCAGGCACCAGGTGCCGGCCACGGCGTGCAAGTCCCAGTTGAAGCTGCGGCCCTTGCGCGACCAGTCGAGGGTCAGCCAGGCGCGCCAGCTGCCGGCCTTGCGCGGCCAGCGCAGGTACAAGCCGGACAGGCAGAAGAAGATCAGGATCAGGGTGCAGGCGGCAGTGATCTGCTTGCCGAATTCGCCCATGGCGAGGAAGCGGTGCAGCTGCAGCATGAGGCCGAAGAACTGCTGGCCGGTGGGTTCACCCAGCAACTCGCCGGTATAGGGATCGAAGTAACGCATGGGGCCACGGCGTTCCCCGGGCGGCGGCATGAAGAAGACACGCGCGGCATGGCCGCTGTCGGTTTCGACCCAGAGGCCGGATACCTTCTTGCCTTCTACAGCCTCGATCTTGCTCACCAGCTCGGCAGGTGGCAGCACGCCGCTGTCACGCACTTCGACCGACAGGGTCTCGGGATTGAGCAAACGCAGGATTTCTTCCTGGAAGCTGTAGGCGGCGCCGGTGATGCCCATCAAGGCCAGTACCAGCCCCGCACTGATACCGAACAGCCAGTGCAGCTGGAACAGGGTCTTCTTCAACACGTGATATCCCTCGGATACGCGTCTGGGGACGCGTCGAATCGCTCGTTCGCGGCAGGCCCCATGCCTGGCCGGATGGCGATTCTATTTGAGAAGGGGATGCATAAAATCGGGAATCAGATCTTTTACCTTTTATTTACAGCCATGTCCGAGGGCCCTAGTGCAGGGCCCTCGGCTCGTCCGTCAGAACGAGTAGGTAGCGCTGAGGATCGCCGAACGGGCATCGCCGTATTCGATGGCCGAGGAGCGAGCGCTGGTGCCGTTCTGCTGGCGTACACGCTCCACGTAGTCCTTGTCGAACAGGTTGTTGACGTTCAGCTGCAGGTCCAGGTTCTTGCTGACCTTGTAGCCGACCATGGCGTTGTGCAGCCAGTAGGCGTCCAGTTTGGCGGTGGTGCTGGAGCTCACGTTGCGTTCGCTGATGTAACGCGCGCCGTAGCCCAGGGTCCAGCCTTCCGGCAGCTCATAGGTGGTCCACAGGTTGAAGGAGCGCGGCGGCGTATTGCCCAGCGCCTGGCCTTCCCGGGCGATTCCGGCAGCGGTATCCGCAGCCTTGATGGTTTCGCTCGACTGGAAGGTGTAGTTGGCGAACACATCCCATTGATCGGTGATGTGGCCGGTCAGGCCCAGTTCCACGCCCTCGACGCGCTGCTTGCCCGCCAGTTGGGTGGAACCATCGAGCATGGTTTCCCGTGCATTGGTTTTCTCCACCCGGAACAGGGCGCCGTCCAGGGACAGGTTGCCGTCGAGCAGTTCCCACTTGGTACCCAGCTCCCAGGTTTCGTTCTTCTCCGGATCGAGGTTCTCGGTCGCGGCGGTCAAGCCACCACCGTTGGAGGCGATGCCTTCGGCGGTGGGGTTGAAGGAGTTGCCCCAGGCTACGTAGAAGCGACCGTTCTCCACCGGCTTGTAGACCAGGCCAGCGCGGCTGCTGAGCTTCTCGTCCTTGGAGGTGAAGCTGCCGTTCTGCACATTCGTCGCCGTGAAGGTATCGCTGTGGCCTTTGAACCAGTCGTAGCGCAGGCCGACGTTGAAATCCCATTGCTCGTTCAGGGCGATGGTGTCGAAGACATACAGCGCCTTGTCATCCAGTTGGTTCTCGGTGTAGCTGCTGACGGTCTTGTTGACCGGGCCTACCCAGTGCCCCGGCGGGTTGGTCAGGTCATAGCCGTTGGATGGGTAGAGTGCGTTGCCCAGGCCGTGGTTGTAGCTCTTGAGGTCGAAGTCCTCGCGAGAGATTTCCGCGCCGGTCACCAGTTCGTGGCCAAGGCCGAAGGTGTCGAAGCTGGCACGCAGGTTGGTCTGGTTGATCCACATTTCGGTGGTGGTGTCACGACCGGAAGCCTGCGGACCCGCCGGGCGATAACGGCCTGGCGGCACGCCGTCGAGGTTGACGTGGGACGCGGAAACGATGGTGTTGCGGTCGATGCGGCTGTATCGGGTCAGGTTCTGCAGGCGCAGGTTTTCGTTGAAATCGTGCTCGAGGTTCGCAGTGAAGGCGTTCTGCTCGATCTCATCCTTGTCCAGGTTGTCCCAGCCGAAGTAATCCTCGCGGCTGACACCGGCGAGCTTCTTGCCGTCCAGGGCCGGCACGCCATAGTCCGGCAGGTTGTCGTCGGTCTGATGGAATGCGCTCAGGGTCAGGCGGGTGGCATCGTTGAAGCCCAGGCGCAGGGAGGGAGCAACGCCCCAGCGCTCGCGATCGATTTCGTCGCGACCCGGCACGTCGTTCTCGTGGGCCATCAGGTTCACGCGGAAGGCGCTGTTGCTGCCCACACCTTCCAGCGGCTGGTTGGCGTCCAGGGTGAGGCGGTGGTAGTTGTCCGTACCGAGGCCGCCACCGAGGGTGGTGAAGGCGCGGTCCATGGGCTGCTTGCTGATGATGTTGATGCTGCCGCCGGTGGTGCCGGCGCCGCCGAACACCGAGTTCGGGCCTTTGATGACCTCGACCTGTTCGATGTTGAAGGTGTCGGTACGGCTGGTCTGGGCGCTGTCGCGCAGGCCGTCGATCTGGATGTTGTTGTTCGCGGAGAAGCCGCGAATGTTGATGCTGTCGCCAGAACCACCGCCGCCTTCACCGGCGTTGAAGGTGATACCGGACACGTTGGACAGCACCTGGCGCAGGCTCAGGGCCTGCTGCTCCTGAATGACTTCCTTGGGCACCACAGTGATGGTTTGCGGAGTATCCAGCAGCGGGGCGGTGTACTTCGCCGAGGAGGATTGCTCGACCTTGTAGGTTTTCTTGGCGGCCTTGCCATCGACCTTGACGGTGCCGAGCTCGAGGGCCTTGCTCTGTTCCGCGGCAATGGTCAGGCCGGCGGTGGACGCAGTGGCGATACCGATGGCGGATGCCAGCAGAGCACGCTGCGACAAATTATTCTTTTTGCTCATAAGAATCACTCCCCAGTGAATTTGAGGCGCGATTCTATTTGCGAATGTTTATCAGTAAAGATTTTTATACGAACTTTACACAGTCTTTACATTTCTCGTGCTTTGGCACGGAACTGGTAAATAGACCTTATTTCCTCGATCACGTCCGCATAATTCAACGTAATGACTGAATCAGGCGTCGTACGTACGGCTATTAGGCGCGAACGAAAAGCGCGACTGATCGGTCATATTTTGATCTTGAGAAGAAATCTGACGAGATCATTACTCAGAATCAGCGAGGCAGGATGGGCCTAATCAGGTCAACGCTCGCGGCAAGAAGGGGTGGCAGTTTCAGCGCCAGATCAGCGAAGCCTCGATCTCGGTCAGCCTGGTGCAGCCAGTAAGCGCCATGGCCACCTCCAGTTCAGTGCGCAGCAGGTGCAGCACGTGGGCCACGCCGGAGGCCCCCGCCACAGCCAGGCCGTGCACGTAAGGCCGGCCGATCAGCACGGCGCTGGCGCCCAGGGCAAGTGCCTTGAATACGTCCGTACCGCGACGCACACCACCATCCAGCAGCAACGGCACCCTGCCCTGCACCGCCTGGGCGATCGCGGGGAGCACATCCAGGGTCGCCGGTAGGCTATCCAGGGTGCGGCCGCCGTGGTTCGACACCACGATGCCGGCTACGCCCTGCTCCACCGCCCGAACCGCATCGCGCGGGTTCATCACGCCCTTGACCAGCACCGGCAGGCGAGTGAGCGATTGCAGCCACTCAAGGTCCTTCCAGGTCGGCGCGCTGGTCAGCAGCGGGCTGCCGAACAACGGACTGGAGCCTGGCTGGGCGATGCTCGGCGGCAGGCTGCGCATGCCCTTCAGGTTGACGGCTTCGACGTTGGCGGGAAGCGCGAACGCGGCCCGTTGCTCGCGGTTGCGCAGGCCGTTCACCGGTGCGTCGACCGTCACGACCAGTGCGCGATAACCCGCCGCTTCGGCGCGCCGCACCAGCTCGCGGGTGAATTCGCGATCCGGCTGGATGTAGAGCTGGAACCAGAGCGGCGTTTGCGCCGCTTGGGCGACGTCTTCCAGGCTGACGCTGGCCTGGGTACTGACCACCATCGCCGCGCCCATGGCCGAGGCGCCGAGCACGCTGGCCAGTTCGCCGTCCGGGTGAGCCAGCTTCTGGTAGGCCACCGGGGCGAGGAGGATCGGGTAGTCGAGTTCGAGCCCGCAGAGTTCTAGTCGTGTATGTCCGCCGCCAAGGTCTTCCAGCACCCGGTTCAGCAGACGCGTGCGCTGGAACGCAGCCAGGTTGTCCGCCAGGGTCAGCTCATCGGCCGCCCCGCCGTTGAGGTAGGCCCAGGCCGAGGGCGTCATGCGCTCTCGGGCGAAGGCTTCGTAGTCGGCGACAGCGGCGATTTCAGTCACGGCGGCAGGCACTCCTGGCCCGCAGGGAGCCGGCTGACAAGCGATTGCAAATGGAAACGGCGCTCATCTTACTGCCGCTGCGGAGCGCGCGATATGACCGGCGCTGCGACACGGAATCGCCCCGTACAAACGACAAGGCCCGCCATGAAGGCGGGCCTTGTGTGAAGCACTTGACGGCTTACAGGTAGAAGGCCTTCAGCGGCGGGAAGCCGTTGAATTCCACCGCGCTGTAGCTGGTGGTGTAGGCGCCGGTGGACAGCCAGTACAGGCGGTCCTCAGCGGCCAGGTTCAGCGGCAGGCCGTACTTGTAGTTCTCGTACATGATGTCGGCGCTGTCGCAGGTCGGGCCGGCGATTACCACTTCTTCCATCTCGCCCTTCTTCTCGACCCAGATCGGGAACTTGATGGCTTCGTCCATGGTTTCGATCAGGCCGGAGAACTTGCCCACGTCGGTGTAGATCCAGCGCTCGACGGCGGTGCGCGACTTGCGCGCCACCAGCACGACTTCGCTGACCAGGATGCCGGCGTTGGCGATCAGGGAACGGCCCGGCTCGAGGATGATTTCCGGCAGTTCGTCGCCGAAGTCTTCCTTGAGGAAGCGGATGATTTCCTCGGCGTAGGTTTCCAGGCTGTTGGTGCGCTGGATGTAGTTGGCCGGGAAGCCACCGCCCATGTTGATCATCTGCAGGGTGATGCCGTCTTCTTCCTTCAGGCGCTCGAAGATCACCTTCACCTTGGCGATGGCGGCGTCCCAGACGTCGATGTCGCGCTGTTGCGAGCCAACATGGAAGGACACGCCGTAAGGCACCAGGCCCAGTTGCTTGGCGAGGATCAGCAGGTCCAGGGCCATGTCCGGGTTGCAACCGAACTTGCGCGACAGCGGCCAGTCGGCCGAGGTGGAGCCTTCGGTGAGGATGCGGACATAGACCTTGGCGCCCGGAGCGGCCTTGGCGATGTTGCGCAGGTCGGCTTCGGAGTCGGTGGCGAACAGGCGCACGCCCTTCTCGAAGAAGTAGCGGATGTCACGGGCTTTCTTGATGGTGTTGCCGTAGCTGATGCGCTCCGGGCCAACGCCGGTCTTCATCACCTTGTCCAGCTCATAGATGGAGGCGATGTCGAAGTTGGAACCCTTGTCACGCAGCAGTTCGGTGATCTCGGTGGCCGGGTTGGCCTTCACCGCGTAGTAGACCTTGGCGAAGGGGAAGCAGCTGACCAACTGATCGTAGGAATCAGAAATGGTCTGCTTGTCGATCACCACGAACGGGGTTTCTTGCTTGTCGGCGAATGCCTTCATGCGCTGGAAAGTTTCGGGCGAGAAATAGTCTTCGACCTTGATCGACATGCGAGGGACTCCATATGGCAAAACAAACGAAAGTTGTTAGGGGTGGCCCGGTGTTGCGTTGGACAACAGGCCTGAACGTCTGATCAGTTTCCCCACTTTGGTTCGCCTACTTCCCAAGGCATGTCGCCGAGGATCTTCAGTCGTTTCCGACATCAAACCTCTCGTCGTCAGTACTTGAGCCGGATGGATCGTTGCCAGCATGGACGTTCGGGCGCGAACTTTAGGACCACAAGAAGCGCAGATCAATCAAAAATTGCCGCTTTCTCGCATCCCTTTGTCGCTTGCCATGTTGACTGTTTCGAATCCTCAACAAAACGTCATGGAATGCTGCACAGATGCGGGTTTCAGGGTGATGACAGGGGGGCTCTGGCGGAGGTGATTTGATGAGCCCTGTAGGAGCGAGCTTGCTCGCGAACAGCCCCAAGCACGATCTTTCGCGAGCAAGCTCGCTCCTACAAAGTGTGTAGGCCCGGCTGGTGATCCGGGCGTAGGGTGCCCAAGATGCCCGGCGGCGCTGATCGAGCGTCCATTTCCCGCTATAATCCCGCGCTTTTCCGGGCCGCCCCCTGCCCGTCACATTTCCAGCCAGGCACGCACCCATGACCATCCAGGCCGCCGAAGTCGCGAAACGCCGCACCTTCGCCATCATTTCCCACCCCGACGCCGGTAAGACCACCATCACCGAGAAGCTGCTGCTGATGGGCAAGGCCATCGCCGTGGCCGGTACCGTGAAGTCGCGTAAATCCGACCGTCATGCCACCTCCGACTGGATGGAGATGGAAAAGCAGCGCGGCATCTCCATCACCACCTCGGTGATGCAGTTCCCCTATCGCGAGCACATGATCAACCTGCTCGACACCCCCGGCCACGAAGACTTCTCCGAAGACACCTACCGCACCCTGACCGCGGTGGACTCGGCGCTGATGGTCCTTGACGGCGGTAAGGGCGTTGAGCCACGCACCATCGCCCTGATGGAAGTCTGCCGCCTTCGCGACACGCCCATCGTCAGCTTCATCAACAAGCTGGACCGTGACATCCGCGATCCCATCGAGCTGCTCGACGAAATCGAAGCCGTCCTGAAGATCAAGGCCGCCCCCATCACCTGGCCGATCGGTTGCTACAAGGACTTCAAGGGCGTGTACCACCTGGCCCAGGACAAGATCATCGTCTACACCCCCGGCCACGGCCACGAACGCACCGAGATGAAGGTGATCGACAAGCTCGACTCGGATGAGGCCCGTGCCCACCTGGGCGACCTCTACGAGCGCTTCATCGAAGAGCTGGAACTGGTGCAGGGCGCCTGCCACGCGTTCGACAAGGAAGCCTTCCTCAAGGGCGAGATGACCCCGGTGTTCTTCGGTACCGCGCTTGGCAACTTCGGTGTCGACCAGGTGCTCGACTGCATCGTCGACTGGGCGCCGAAGCCGCTGTCCCGCGCCGCCCATGAGCGCAGTGTCGAACCGACCGAGGAGAAATTCTCCGGCTTCGTGTTCAAGATCCAGGCGAACATGGACCCGAAACACCGCGACCGCATCGCGTTCATGCGCATCTGCTCGGGCAAGTACGAGAAGGGCATGAAGATGCGCCATGTGCGCCTCGGCAAGGACGTGAAGATCGGCGACGCCCTGACCTTCTTCTCCTCCGAGCGTGAGCAGCTGGAAGAAGCCTTCGCTGGCGACATCATCGGCCTGCACAACCACGGCACCATTCAGATCGGCGACACCTTCACCGAAGGCGAGGCCCTGGGCTTCACCGGTATCCCGCACTTCGCCCCGGAACTCTTCCGTCGCGTACGCCTGAAGGACCCGCTGAAGTCCAAGCAGCTGCGCCAGGGCCTGCAGGAGCTGGCCGAGGAAGGCGCCACCCAGGTGTTCTTCCCCGAGCGCAACAACGACATCATCCTCGGCGCCGTGGGCGTGCTGCAGTTCGATGTGGTCGCCAGCCGCCTGAAGGAGGAATACAAGGTCGAGTGCGCCTACGAGGCGATCAACGTCTGGTCGGCACGCTGGATCGAATGCAAGGACGAGAAGAAGCTCAAGGAGTTCCAGGACAAGGCCTTCGAAAACCTTGCCGTGGACGGTGGCGGCCACCTCACCTACCTGGCCCCGACCCGCGTGAACCTCAGCTTGATGGAAGAGCGCTGGCCGGACGTGAAATTCCGCGCCACTCGCGAGCACCACTGACCGCGCCTTGTAGGAGCGAGCTTGCTCGCGAACCGGACCATCCGCTTCGCCAGCAAGCTGGCTCCTACAGAGTTCCCCTTGCCCCTATTGACGCCCTGAGCAAGCCTCCGTGTTTCCCCACAGGGAGCGCAACGGATGCGCTATCAAGGAAGGAACCTGCGTAAAGGCCGCCTCTCCGAGCCCGGCCGAATCTACCTGCTGACCACTGTCACACAGCAACGAATGCCGTTGTTCGCCTGCTGGGATTCTGCCTGTCTGGTCGCCCGGGAGCTCCATACACCCCAAGACGTGACCGATATCCAGACTCTCGCCTGGGTCTTGATGCCGGATCATCTGCATTGGCTCGTCCAGCTGCACACGGGAACTCTTGAAGCACATGTCCGGCGACTGAAGTCCCGCTCTGCTATTGGTGTGAATGCACGTACACACAGTAGCGGCCGGCTGTGGCAGAAGGGCTTTCACGACCATGCCCTCCGTAGAGAGGAAGACGTGCGGGCCGTGGCCCGCTATGTCGTTGCGAACCCCTTGCGAGCCGGGCTCGTGGAGAAGTTGGGGGATTACCCATTCTGGGATGCCATCTGGTTGTAGGAGCGAGCTTGCTCGCGAACCCTGCCCACACCATTCGCCAGCAAGCTGGCTCCTACATCCGAGCCTCGCCTATCCCTGTAGGAGCGAGCTTGCTCGCGAACCCCGACCACACCATTCACCAGCAAGCTGGCTCCTACATCCAAGCCGCGCATCCCCCTGTAGGAGCGAGCTTGCTCGCGAAGCACCGCCCCCGCCATTCGCCAGCAAGCTGGCTCCTACATCAGAGCCGCGCATCCCCCTGTAGGAGCGAGCTTGCTCGCGAACCCCGACCACACCATTCGCCAGCAAGCTGGCTCCTACATCAGAGCCGCGCATACCCCTGTAGGAGCGAGCTTGCTCGCGAACCCCGACCACACCATTCGCCAGCAAGCTGGCTCCTACATCAGAGCCGCGCATCCCCCTGTAGGAGCGAGCTTGCTCGCGAACACCACCCACGCCATTCACCAGCAAGCTGGCTCCTACATCCAAGCCGCGCATATCCCCGTAGGAGCGAGCTTGCTCGCGAAGCACCGCCCCCGCCATTCGCCAGCAAGCTGGCTCCTACATCCAAACCGCGCATCCCCCTGTAGGAGCGAGCTTGCTCGCAAACCCCGACCACGCCATTCGCCAGCAAGCTGGCTCCTACATCCAAACCGCGCATATCCCTGTAGGAGCGAGCTTGCTCGCGAAAGAACCACAACGATCTACGGATCGAGCGCACCGGAGGTCCAGGTGCTCGAAGGCGCCGAACCGGTGAACTTGGCAGCTATCGCGCCTTCCGGGATCAGCCGGTCGCGATAGCGGGTGACCATCACCCCCGCCTGTGGCGCTAGCAGCCGGTGTTCGCTGGACGGATCGCCGGGGATGGCGATGACACGGGCGAAACATTCACCGGCCTGGACGGCGTCGCCAAGCTCCCGCTCGAACACCAGCACCCCGGCAGTCGGCGCGAATACGGTTTCCATATGCCCGATAGGCACCGCCCTGCCCTGCCACGCCGGTAACTGCGCCGGTTCGGCGACAAGGCCACGGGCGCAGAGGAAGGTATAGAGCCCATCGGCGTCCTGTTGCGCCAGGGTGTCACTGACGTCCGCCTGCCCACGCAACTCGACGGTGGACACCAGGCGACCCTCAACACTTCCCTCCGCCAGCCAGGGCGCAATCACCACTTCCTCGAAGGCACCATCGCCGTCCCCCTCCCAGATGATCGCGACTTCGGCCCCAAGGGCCGCCGCAAGGTCCTGCCCGGCGGGCCAGAAGCACTGGTGCAGGTAGACGTATTGCAGCGCTTCGTCGTCCGTGTGCAGGTCAAGGACGATGTCGGCATCCGCAGCGAGCGCGGCCAAGGCCTTCTGCCAGACAGCCAGGTTGCCCACGGGCCGGACCTGCGCCGCTGCCCCGGGAAAGCCGCGATTGAAATTTCGGCTGCTGGACTCGTGCACGCGACCCAGGATGCGTCCATGACGGAACTGGCCGATGCCCAAAGGGTTGGCCTGGGGCACCACGGTGACGCAGCCGTGCAGCAGACCGTTGTCAGCGGCCTGGACCAGGCGCGGCAGCAGCTTGTGCAGCACCAGCATGCCGGCGATCTCGTCCGCGTGGACCCCTGCCTGCAAGTGAACCCTGGGGCCCGGTTTGCCACTGTCCAGGCGCCAGGCCGGTACCCGCAGCTGGACACCGGAATCACTCGGAACATACAGGGAGACGTCTTCGATCATGTCCTACCTCCTCTTGGCCGCCGGACGAGTCCGGACGGTTGGTTTGTCCTCGGGCCAGGCGGTACTATCCAGGCCCATCGAGCGAAGGAAATCGCCCCTTGGATACGCCCCGCGAACGACAGCCCCGCACCAACCCCGACGAACGCCGTGAACATCTGGTGCGCGCGGCGTTGCGCTGCCTGGTCGCCGAGGGCCACGCGGGTATTTCGGTGCGCCGCATCGCCAAGGAGGCCAACGTCGCCGTTGGCCTGATCAATCATTACTTCGGTAGCATCGACGCCCTGGTCGCACAGGCCTACGAGACCCTCGCCAGCGAGGTCGCCCAGGCCCTGGTCGCGCGCATCGACGCCGCTGGCCCGGCACCTGCCGCGCGCCTCGAAGCCTTCCTGACCGGCTACTTCTCGCCGGTCACCCTGGACCCCGACCTGCTCAGCCCCTGGGTGGTGTTCTGGAGCCTGATCCGCCATTCCCCGCAAGTGAACGAAGCCCACGAACGCACCTACGGCGGCTCCCTGGTACTGCTGGAAAAGCTGCTCTCGGAGCTGGCTCACGAAGAAGGCTTTTCCATCGCCAAGCCACGTCTGGCGGCCATCGGCCTTTCGGCCATGCTCGACGGACTGTGGCTGGAGTGGTGCCTCAATCCCGCCAACTTCAGTGCTGAAGAAGGCCTCGAGATCAGCCGCCGTTGGGTCGATAGCCTGCGGCGTGGGGCTTATGCCTGACGCAATCCCGTAGGATGGGTTGAGCCTGCGATACCCATCATCACCGTCGATGGGTATCGCTTCGCTCAACCCATCCTACGTAGCGAATGAATTCGCCCCCACAGGACAGTCACCTTCGCCTAATTCGCGCGGCGGAACATGCTTCGTCGCTCCGCCAGGCCGAAGCCCATTTCGATCATGAAGGTCAGGCAAACGTAGATACCCGCCACCATCAACAACGGCTGGTAGATCTGGAAGGTCTGCGCACGCACCACGTTGGCAGCCCCCAACAGGTCGACCACGGCAACGGTGGAGGCCAGGGCGGTGGACTTGAGCAGCATCACCGTTTCGCCGGCCAGGGTCGGTAGCAACAGGCGGATCGCCCTGGGCAGCCAGACGCGGTACAGCACCAGGCGCTGACGCATGCCGAAAGCCGCCGCAGCCTCCAGCTCGCCCCTGGGCACGGATTTCATGCCGCCACGAATGACTTCGCCGACATAGGCCCCCACCGAGAGCACCAGGGCGAAGACGATGTACCAGAAGCCATCACGCAGGTAGGGCCAGAGGAAGCTGCCGCGAATCAACGGGAACTGGGCAAACAGGCTGCCAAGGCCGTAGTAGAAGATGTAGATCTGCACCAGCAGCGGCGTGCCGCGAATCACGCTGGTGTAGGCAAGGCTCGTTCCCGCCAGCAACGGGTTGCGAGACATCCGCGCCAACGCCACCAGCAGCGCCAGGACAAAGCCCAGGCCGGCGGAGATGACGAGGATGAGCAAGGTGGTGCCAAGGCCGTTGAGCAGCAATTTGCCGTAGTCGAATATCCAGGTGACGGTCATCACAGGCCCTCGCTCACACCGATGGGGTCCAGCGGCGGAAGCGCCGCTCGAGCCAGCCGGAAAACAGGTTGGAGAGCACCGTCAGCAGGTAATAGAAGACTGCGGCGGTGAGGTAGAAGGTCAGGTATTGGCGGGTCGAGCCGGCCGCCTGCTTGGCGGTGAAGAGCAGCTCGTTGGTGCCGACCACGCTGATCAGGGCGCTGTCCTTGATCAGGTTGACCCAGAGGTTGGCCATGCCGGCCAGGGCGTTGGGTGCCATGATCGGCAAGGTCACCCGGTGGAACAGGCTGAACCCGTTAAGGCCGAACGCGCGTGCGGCCTCGATCTGCCCATGGGGAATGGCCTGGATGGCACCCCGGAATATCTCCGAGGCATAGGCGCCCTGTACCAGGCCGAGCACAGCGATGGCCACCACCGTGCCGTTGAGTTTGAGATCGCCGTAGCCGAGCCAGGCGAACAGCTTATTGAGCCCCATCGAACCCACGTAGTAGAGCAATAGGATCAGCAGCAGCTCGGGCACAGCGCGACACAGGGTCGTATAGCCACGCATGAGCTGCGCAACCGGGCGCGGACCGTTGAGCTTGCCCATGGCGACGGCAAGACCGATCAGCATGCCGACCAGGAAGGCACCGACGGAAATCTGCAGGGTTACCCACAACCCCTTGAGCAACGCCGGGCCCCAGCCCTGGGCACCGAAGCCGACCAGTTCAAAGTAAGACTGCATTGCAGGCCCTCATCGAGGCGGAAATGCGCCATCCCGGTCGAGCCGGGATGGCTCCGGAGGTCACTGCTTCGGCGCGACGCTGACGTCGAAGTACTTGGCGGAGATGGTCTTGTAGTCCTCGCTGGCCAGCAGCTTGCCAATGGCGTCGTCGAGGCGCGCCTTGAGGGCGGTGTCTTCCTTGCGCAGGCCGGCGCCCACGCCTCGGCCGAACAGCGGATCGTAGGGCACCTCGCCTTTGTTCTCGATACCGGCGGCCTGGGCATCAGGGGATTTGACGAAGGCGCTGACGGCAATGCCGTCGGCCATCATCAGGTCGATGCGCCCCGCCACCAGATCGGCGTTCACCGAGTCCTGGGTGTCGTAGTAGCGCACGTCGGCGATGTCTTCGTAGTGCTGCTTCAGGTAGTTGGAGCTGACGGTGGAAAGCTGCACGCCGACCACCTTTCCTTTGAGTCCTTCGGGGCTGACGGCGACATCCAGCGCCTTGGGCGCCGCCACGGCGACCGGGGTGTCGTAATAGGCGCGGCTGAAGGCGATCTGTTTCTCGCGTTCCTCGGTGACGGACATGGAGTTGAATATGACATCCACCTTCTTCGCCATCAGAGCCGGAATCAGGCCATCCCAGGCCACCTCGTCAATCTCGCACTGGGCCTGCATCTGTGCACAGAGCGCACGGATCAGGTCCGGCTCGAAGCCTGCCCACTGGCCGTCCGGCTGCTTGCTGGAGAACGGCGGATAGGGCTCCGCCGCCATCGCGAACTTCAGGGTTTCGGCCTGCGCGCCCACCGCGCCTGCCATGAGCATTACCGCACCCGCCATCCAACGTGCCAGTTGAGACTTCTTCATGGTTTCTGCCCTGCTTGATGTTGTTGTGGTTAGAGCTTGTCGAACTGGCCGCGCCCGGCGGCCGGAATCAGCGATTCTGGTGGGCGGTGACGAACTGCCGGCAGCGCTCGCTGCGCGGTCTCAGGAACACCTCCTGAGGCGGCCCTTCCTCTTCGATGCGGCCCTGGTGGAGGAAGGCGACATGGCTGGAAACGTCGCGGGCGAAGGCCATTTCGTGGGTGACCAGGATCATCGTGCGGCCCTCTTCGGCAAGGGAACGGATCACCCGCAGCACTTCGCCCACCAGTTCAGGGTCCAGCGCCGACGTAGGCTCGTCGAACAGCATGACCTTGGGTTCGACCGCCAATGCACGGGCGATCGCCACGCGCTGCTGCTGGCCGCCGGAGAGGAATGACGGGTATTCATGGCGCTTGGCGGCCAGTCCCACCCGCTCCAGCAGTGCCTCGGCCCGCTCGATGGCTTCGGCGCGGCTTTCACGCAATACCTGAATGGGCGCCTCGATGAGATTTTCCAACACGGTGCGGTGCGGCCAGAGGTTGAAGCTCTGGAACACCATGCCGAGACGCGAGCGAATACGGGTCAGTTGCTTCTGGTCCGCCACCATCGGTTCGCCGATACGGCTGGTGGTGAGACGAATACTCTCGCCATCGACCGTGACGGTGCCCTGGTTGGGGATCTCCAGCATGTTGATGCAGCGCAGCAATGTACTTTTGCCCGATCCGCTGGCGCCGATCAGCGACACCACTCCGCCCTCCCGGGCGGTCAGCGAAACGCCCTTGAGTACCTCGAACTGGCCAAAGCGCTTGTGGATAGAATCCACCTCCACCATTTTCGGCCGCTCGATTTTCTCGGCCCGAACATCGGCGGGAACGGTCGGGCGTACTTCGATGAACGAGCCTGATCCCAGGCTGCTGGCAAAACGGCGAATGCGCGCGCAGGCATCGGCCAATTGCGCTTCACCCAAGCTGTAGGACAGGCGCACGAAGCCATCTGCGGAAGGGCCGAAGGCCGCGGCATCCAGCACCGAGACGCCGGTCTCGCGGAACAGTTTCCAGGCGAAGTCCAGGGAGCTGAGGCCGCTGCCGCGTACGTCCAGCAGGACGAACATCCCCGCCTCGGGCTTCAGCACCTTGAGCGGTGCGCAATTCTGCAGCGCCTCGACCACCAGGTCGCGGCGACGGCGGTAGAGTTCACGCATTTCCCCGGTCACCTGGTCGTAGGTGCGCACGGCGGTCAACGCCGCTTCCTGCACGAAGCCAGGAAGCCCATACAGCACGTTCAACGCCAGGTTTTCGATATGGGCCACCAGCTCGGGGCCAGCCACCACCCAGCCGGTGCGCCAGCCGGTCATGGCGTGGGACTTGGACAGGCTGCCGATACTGACGGTGCGCTCGTGCATGCCCGGCAATGTGGCGAAGTAGCGGTGAGGCTGTTCGAAGGTCAGGCTCTCGTAGACCTCATCCACGACGACCCACAGGTCATGCTGCTGCGCCAGCTCGGCGATGACCTGCATTTCCTCGGTGTTGAGTACCACGCCGGTCGGGTTGTTGGGGTTGGCGAAGAAGATGGCGCGAGTTCGTTCGCTGATGGCCGAGCGCAAGGCGCCGAGGTCAGGGCGGAAGCCGCCCTCCGCCGGACAGGGCACGCGCACCAGCGTGGCGCCGGTGGCCTTCAGGGTGGCTTCGTAGGTGACGTAGACCGGATCGAAGACGATGACCTCATCACCGGCTTCCAGCAGGCACATGGCCGCCGCATAGAGCCCGTTCTGCGCGCCCGCCACGAGGATCGCGCTGTCCGCAGTCACCGGCTGGCCGGTCAGGCGGCCGTGCAGATCGGCGATGGCCTGGCGCAGCTCAGGGCGGCCGGCGACGTCGCAGTAATGAGTATCACCCGCTTGCAAGGCCTGTATGGCTGAGGCGGTGATGGGTTCCGGGGTGGCGAAATCCGGGTCGCCGATGCTGAGGACGATCACATCCTCGCCCGCACGTTGGGCGGCGATGGCCGCGTAGTGAATATCCCAGGCGGCTGTGCCTGGCCCTGCCATTCTCTCCACAAGCGAAGCGAAACGCATGTTCGGGCCCCATTGCTAAGGGTGGAATCCGGGTCACGTGGCTGCATCGGCGAACCGGCGAGTGGGGCCAACCATAGCCCAGCATGAACGAGTGTTCAATAGCGTTTTCAGCCTTGTTTCCCTGGCCCTCCGCGATGCCCCGAGGCAGAGCGGATGCACCGGAAAAATCCGCCCGAACGCCCTGGGAATGGGCATGTCGAACCGGGAAAAGGCGGTATATGCTGGCGCCATGCTGATCGATACCCATAACCACCTGGACTTCCCCGACTTCGACGCTGACCGCGACGAGGTCCTGGCGCGCTGCCGCGCATTGGGCGTTCGCCGGCAAGTGTTGCTCGGCGTCTTCCGTGAGAACTGGGAGCGGGTCTGGGACATGGCCAATGCCGGGGATGACTTCTGCACCGCGCTGGGCCTGCATCCGATCTACCTGGCGCAACACCGGGATGAGCACGTGCGGGAACTGCGCCAGTGGCTGGAGCGCCATGCGGGCAATCCCAAGCTCTGCGCGGTGGGCGAAATCGGCCTGGACTACTTCGTCGCCGAGCTGGACCGTGACGCCCAGCAGCGCCTGTTCGAGGCACAGCTGGCGCTCGCGGCGGAGTTCGAGCTACCGCCGCTGCTGCATGTACGACGCAGTCATGCAGCGGTGATCGCTACCCTGAAGCGCTTCCGTCTCAAGCGTCCCGGCATCATCCACGCCTTCGCCGGCAGCCTCGAGGAGGCGAAGGAGTACCGCAAGCTGGGCTTCCGCCTGGGCCTTGGCGGGGCTCCCACCTGGACCCAGGCCAATCGCCTGCGCAAGGTGGTGGCGCAGTTGCCGCTGGAGGACATCGTCCTGGAAACCGACTCGCCGGACATGGCGCCCGCCATGCATCCCTACGGCCGCAACAGCCCGGAGTTCCTCCCGGATATCTGCCTGGCACTGGCGGAGATTCGTGGCGTTACGCCCGAGGAGCTGGCCAACGCCAGCACCCGCAACGCCTGTGAAGTGTTCGGCTGGCACGACCTGGCGGAGTGAGCATGACGTTTCGCACATCGGTCCGGGAGCCTTGTAGGAGCTAGCTTGCTAGCGAAAAGGGGCCATTCGCTGGCAAGCCAGCTCCTACAGAAAACGCAAAAAACACGCACAAAAAAGCCCGCCAATCGGCGGGCTTTTTCATGAGATCAAACCTCAGACCCGGAACGCACCAATCAGTTGCTTGAGCTGCGCGACCTGGCCGGACAGCTCGCGACTGGCCTTCTCGGTCTGACTCGCCCCTGCGGCGGTGCGCTCGCCGGCGTGGTTGATCTCCACGATGTTCTGGTCGATATCGTGGGCCACTGCGGTCTGCTGTTCAGCGGCGGCGGCGATCTGCTGATTCTGGTCGACGATCATGCCCACCGCGCCGAGGATGTTTTCCAGCGCGGCCTGCACCTTGCCGGACTGGTTGACGGTGCCGTCGGCCATCTGGTGGCTGACATTCATCGCCTTGACCGCAGCGCCGACTCCGCCCTGCAGCTTGGCGATCATCTGCTCGATTTCCTCGGTGGACTGCTGGGTACGCTTGGCCAGCGTACGCACCTCGTCTGCCACCACGGCGAAACCACGCCCCTGCTCTCCCGCACGCGCTGCTTCGATGGCAGCGTTCAGGGCCAGCAGGTTGGTTTGCTCGGCGATGCCTTTGATCACTTCCAGCACGCGGCTGATGGAGGCGCTGTCCGCAGCCAGCTGGTTGATCACGCTCACCGACTGGTCGATCTCGCTGGCCAGTTTCTCGATGCTGCCCAACTGGGACTCCACCAGGGCGCGCCCGCTGACGGTTTCCTGGTTGACGCTCTGGGCGCTGTCCACGGCCGCGGCGGCACTGCGCGCCACTTCTTGCGCGGTGGCAGACATCTGGTTCATGGCCGTGGCCACCTGCTCGATCTGGCTGCGTTGCCCGGCGACGGCGATGTTGCTTTCACCCGAAACCTGCTCGACGCGGCCGGCCTGGCGCTCCACTTCGGAGACGGTGTGGCCAACCAGTTCGATCAGATCGTGGATCTTCGCCACGGTGCCGTTGAACACCTGGCCCAACTCACCCAGCTCATCACGACTCTCGGCGCGGAAGCTCACGGTCATGTCGCCGCCGGCAACCTGGTCCATCACCTTGCCCAGGCTCTTCAACGTGGTGCGGGTGGACACATAGAAGCCGCTGTAGAGGTAGACGATGGCGAGGAACACCACCACCAGCGCCACCACCAGCAACACGGTCTGTACGCGCTTGCCAGCCAGGCGGCTTTCCAGCTCGGCCTTGAGGAACGCCAGGGCGCCGTCGTTGAGCTGGTAGGTCTTTTCCAGAGAGGTGCTGACCTGGTCGTAGAACTGCTGCCAGGGCGTGTCGAGGGTGTCGGCCATGATGACCTTGTCCTCGAACAGCGTGGCGTTCTGCTTGATGGTGTCGCGGCTGGCGGCGGTCAGCGCATCCAGCGCCTGATGACCGCGCGGACTGCCGTCGAGGGCATCGGCGATCTTCAGGCCGTACTCAGCGTTGAGCTTGTCCAGGTCCAGCAGCAGGTCGTCGAGCTTGGTGCTGGCGGCGGAGTTGAGGAAGCCCTGGCCAAGGGAATAGGCACCAATGGCGCGGCCCTTGCCGAGTGCCATGGTGACTTGCGGCGTGGTAGTGGTGACCAGCTCGGTGATCTGGCGCACGTCAGCCTGGTCGTCCTGGCTGAGGCCGGCCTGGCCGGAGACGAACTTCATGAAGACCTGGGAGTTGCCCAGCAGCTTCTCGATCATCGCGCTCTTGCTCTGCAGGGACGTCTCGCCCTTGGCAGCCTGCAAGGCGGCAACCAGCTCGTCGCGCTTGGTATTGAAGGCTTCGACCTGCTCAGGCTCGGAGGCGACCGGCGCCAGCCCCTGGAGGGTCTTGAGCAGATCCTGCTCGAGGCTGGTGATGCGCTTCTCCAGGTCCCCGGCCTGACCCGACTGGCCGATCATCGAGTTGATCAGGACCAGGTCGTTGAGGCTTTCCAGATTGCGCCGCACATTCAGGCTGGCACCCAGCAGGTCCAAGCTCTGCAGCTCGGACCGGGTATTGACGAATTGACGGTAGGAGTCGCGCACCAAGTAGAAATTGGTGATCAACATCGGCAGGAAGAACAGAACACTGATCAGACTGAACTTCATGCCGAAGCTGAGTCGGTTCATCAGGGCGATGGCAGGATACAACAGGGTCTTCACGAGACGTCTCCTGTTCTCATTTATTGTTATGGGCGCGCTCCGAACGACTGACAGTGCTCCGCCAAGGCCCGGCAGCTTCTCCCCACTGCCAGACGGCGACCGGATTTCAATCAGCTACTTCTGTGAGCTATGTCAGACAATTCTGGCGCGCCCATCTGTGTACCCGATATCGGCAGGAGTTTCTGTAACTAAAGGTTAAGCAGGAAGGACCCGCCCGACGGCTGCATCGGGCGGGGATGGAGCGGAGATCAGAACAGCAGCGCCCAGACGGCGAAGCCGGCGTACCAGAGCACGGCGGCGCGAACCAGCAGTTGCCAGAGAGCGTCCAGGGTTGCCACGCCGGCATCGCCGCTGACGGGCTCCGGCAGTTCGGCGGCGGCACGACCGGCCAGTTCGATGTACTGCCGGGCCGAGATGTCCCAGTTCAGCAATTCATGCAGCAGCACCCGGCTGACCCCGACGAAATTGCCCACCAGCGAGAAACTCGCTGCCAGCACGCGGACAGGCAGCCAGTCGAAGGCATGACGAATCGACTCCGCACGCTCTTGCAGGGCAGGCGTCGCAGCATGCTCGGCCGCCAGCGCAAACAGCCGGTAGGCCAGGGCCGCCACGGGCCCCAGCAGCGCATACCAGAAGATCACCGCAAAGAAGCCTTGATACGCCTGCCAGAGCTGATAACCCTGAACCTGTTGCAACAGGTCGCCGCCCTCGTCCGCCTCCAGTCCGAGGTCGCGTTCGGCGACGTGATAGGCAGCCTGGGTGTCACCGCGACGCCAGGCATCACGGAAGGGGCCGAGGTCGGACAGCACATCTCCACGCCCCAGGCTGTAGATGATCACCAGCAGGTGCACCGGCAACGCCAGCCAGCCATAGGCCACCGGTTCCAGGAGCAGCAGGACCAGCGCCAGCAACACCAGCGGCGGCAATACCAGCAGCGCCAGGATCGCCCAGGGACGCTCGCTCAAGCGTGGGTTGGTCTCAGCCTTGGCCAGTTCGCGCAGCCAGAAGCCGTCTTGCTGGATATGCCGGCGCCAGGCAGAGAACTTCTCGATCCAGAGCACCAGCAACAACACCAGAAAATACATGAGTCCCTCCTCTTCCTAAGGTTTGAGTGCAGCCCGCAGACGCGCCCAATCGAATGCCGGCCCCGGATCGGTCTTGCGGCCCGGGGCGATATCGCTGTGGCCGCAGATTCGCTGCGGCGTGATGGCCGGGAACGCGAGGCGCAACTGCTCCACCAATGCGATCAGCGCAGCGTACTGAGGTTCCGTGAACGGCAGATCATCGGTGCCTTCCAGCTCGATTCCCAGGGAAAAATCGTTGCAGTTGTCCCGCCCGTCGAACAGGGAAACGCCCGCGTGCCACGCACGTTCATTGCAGGACACGAACTGGGTGACGTCGCCATCCCGCTCGATCAGGAAATGCGCGGACACCTTGAGATCGCGAATGCCCTCGAAGTAGGGATGCTCGGCGGGATCGAGGCGATTCTGGAAGAACTCCTGCACCTTTCCCGTGCCGAACTGCGCGGGCGGCAGGCTGATGTTGTGGATCACCAGCAGTGAGACTTCCCCCTGCGGGCGACAGTTGAAGTTGGGCGATGGGCAGTGGCTGATGCCCTGGCACCAACCGGATGCGAGGTCCAGCTGCATGTCGGCTCCTTGGTCTGCCGCCCACTTTAGGCGCAGTGGAGCCATTTTAGCGAGAGGTGAGCGGAAGCTGACATTCGTAGGTTGAGGCTGAGCGCTGCGAAGCCCAACGTGCAGGGTGGAGGCATGGTCATGTTGGGTTTCGCTTCGCTCTACCGCAACCTACAAAAGCGGTGTGCAGAAGTCCCGCACTTTGGTCCGGCTCAAGCTCCCTTGAGCCGACGCAGGTTGCCGATCACCGATTCCAGTGCGCGATCGAACAGGAGGGCATCGTCCAGCAGACGAATCGCCTGACGGCGGAACTCCACCGCGAGGCCCATTCGGGTCTTCTCCAGCACCTTCATACCGGTACGGTTGACGAAGATGTACTTGCCGGTGGGCTTGATCAGCGCCGCCAACTTGCAGCGCAGCTTGTGCTCTTCGTCTTCCTGGAACTCGACCCAGCTGCCGACTCGCAGGTTATCGACAAAACCAAGGGCCTCTTCGTCATCCGCCAGGCTGACCTCGGGCTCCTGCACCTGGGATTCACCGGGTGCGGCCAGGACGATTTCCTCGACCACGGCAACCATGGCCGGTGCGTCCTCTTCCGGCTCATCTTCATCCGGCAGATCGAGCAGCAGAGGCGGTGACTCGAGGCCGTCGTCGGCCACCACTTCCACCGGCTCGGGTTTGCGGAAACGCTGGAAAGCCTGGACGTGCAAGGCCTCCAGCTGGCTGAAGAATTCACTGGTGGAGAAGGGATCGAACGCGGCGCTGGCCAGCCCTTCGCGCAGGGACTTGAGCAGGCCCGGCACCAACTCCAGCAGGCGGGCGCGCGCCTCGGGGGCCTCGTGAGGCTCCACGCTCCAGATCAGGTCGTCCATCGTCTGCTGGCTGGCCTGCCATTCAGACGACTCCACGCCGTGCTTGAGGCAGCTCAGCAGCATGACCTTGCTCCAGGCTTCCTGCAGCAGGCGCACCACCACTTCCGGCAGGGTGCGGCCCAGCAGACGCTGATTGAGCGCTTCCTCTACCTGCCGACGAGCCAATTCCGCCTTCGCGCGGCCTTCTTCGGCATCGCGGGTGCGCTGCTCCAGGAGCTCGCTGCGACGGCGCTCGTCACCGGTGTAGGAAAGGAACTCGGCAAGCAACTCGGAGAAGATCGCCGGATCGTCGACGAAGTCGTTCAGCAGGCGCTGCACCACTTGTTCGATGCGCTGGTAGAGATTGTCGCGCTGGGCATCGTCTTGCTCCACCCAACCCAGCGCGGCGGAGGCGATTTCGTTGAGCAGGCGACGCGCCGGATGGCTGCCACGACTGAAGAAGGTCTTGTCCAGCAGGGCGACCTTGAGCATGGGGATCTGCATCCGGCCGATGAGGGCCTTGAGCGAATCCGGCAGGGTGCGGTCGTCGAGGATGAACTCGAAGAGCATCGAAACGAGGTTGATGACATCGTCGTCCACCTGCCCCACCACCCGTGCGCGGCCGCTGCGGGCACTGGCGCGGGTCAGCAACTGGTCGAGGCTCACGCGCAGGTCGTAGTCATCGTTGTGCTGTTGTGGCAGATGCTGCTGCAGGTGCGATAGCAGTCGCATCAGATCGATGCTGCTCACCGGCACCGCGTCGGCGGGATGCTGGCGTGCTGGAAACGCGGTGCCGCGAACCTGGGACAGCAGGTCCTGAAGTACACCGAAGACTTCTTGCACGCCCTCGTCATGGGCTTGCCCAGCGCCCACGGTCGCAGCACCAGACTGGGGTGGCGGCGCACTGGGGGCGGACTGATGCGGTTGGCGCCGCGCCGGTGCAGAACGCAGGTCCGGCAGCACGCCGGCCGCTACCAGCAGTTGGTTGGCTTCGGCGTAGATCTGGTCCAGCTCGGTGAGTACGTACTTCTCGAACAGCTTGAGGATGATCAGCTTGACCTTGATCTCGACGCCAAGGCTGCGACACGCATCGAGGAAAACCTCGCACAGCAGACGCGGGCCCAACGGGTTGGACTTGTCCTCGACCTTCTTGCTGACCAGGGTATTCAGGCGGGTGGTGAGGTGGCCGAGGGCAATGCCATCGCGAGTCATCACCTTGGCGACCATGGCGTCCAGCGCCACGGCTTCTTCGAGTTCGTCGTTCTGCACCAGGGACAGGGTGTCGAAGGACACCTTATCCAGTTGCGGCGCCTTGCCTATCTCGTACTGATTGAGGGACGAGAATGACTCGAAGACCTTCTGCAGGAAGGTCCGCTCGATGCTCTTGCGCTTGAGCCGCAGGTCGCGCATCGCCTCGAAGAAGGCATTCTGCTCGGCGTTGCTGGTGGCACGGTCCGCCATCTCGAAGAGGGTGTCGTCCGCATTGTCGAACAGCACCTGAAGCGTCTGCTTCAGCTGCAATGCCACTTTGTCGCGCACCTGGATCAAGGCCACGGGCAGCCTTCCTACCGGCGAGGTTGGCGATTGCTGGGCGGCCCCCTTGTTCAGCGGCACCACCTTAGCGTCGGTCTGCATCACGAGCCTCCCGCAGGCCGAGCCCTTCCAAAGGACCTATCGGACCACGATTCGAACATGGGGAGTCATCCATAACGTCAAGCATCTGGCGTCAAAAATAGAAATTTCCGACGTCATTATAGGGATGCTGCTGTGACAACCAAGCGGCGTTTTCCTACAGACATGAATTAAGTCACAGATGCAGGGCTTCCCACCGACAAACGCACGGCATGCCCTCTGACTTCTAGCAGAAAGCGCGGACCGGTTGTTCATCGGCACTGCGCCGGTCGTCGGCAGCCTTTATAATCGCCGCCATCCTGCTTGCGGAGCCCACCATGCCCAACCTTCTCCTCGCTGACCTCGCCGCTGAAATCGAGGCCAACGTACGCACCGCCCTCAAGGAAGACATCGGCAGCGGCGACATCACCGCCCAGCTCATCCCGGAGGATCGCCAGGCCCGCGCAACCGTGATTACCCGCGAAGCGGCCATCATCAGCGGTACCGCCTGGGTAAACGAGGTATTCCGCCAGCTCGATCCGCGCGTGAAAGTGGAATGGCAGGTCCAGGACGGCCAGCGCGCCGAAGCCAACCAGGCCCTGTTCCACCTCGACGGCCCGGCCCGTGCCCTGCTCAGCGGCGAGCGCAGCGCTCTCAACTTCCTCCAGTGCCTGTCGGCTGTCGCCACCCGCGTTGGCCACTATGTGGAACTGGTGAAAGACACCCAGGTGAAGCTCCTCGACACCCGCAAGACCCTGCCCGGCCTGCGCCTCGCACAGAAATACGCCGTGACCTGCGGCGGCGGCCACAACCACCGCATCGGCCTGTACGACGCCTTCCTCATCAAGGAAAACCACATCGCAGCCAGCGGCGGCATCGCCCAAGCCATCGAAGCCGCCCACCGCATCGCCCCCGGCAAGCCCGTGGAAGTTGAAGTGGAAAGCCTGGACGAACTGAAGCAGGCCCTCGAAGCCGGCGCCGACATCATCATGCTCGACGAACTCAGCCTCGACGACATGCGCACCGCCGTCACCCTCACCGCAGGCCGCGCCAAACTCGAAGCCTCCGGCGGCGTCAACGAAACCACCCTGCGCACCATCGCCGAAACCGGCGTCGACTACATCTCCATCGGCACCCTGACCAAAGACGTCAAGGCCATCGACTTGTCGATGCGACTGACCCTCTGAGCCAAACACCAGACAACAAAAAAGCCCCGCGATTGCGGGGCTTTTTGTTTGGATCATGGTGCCGGTGAAAGGAATCGAACCCTCGACCTTCTCATTACGAATGAGCTGCTCTACCGACTGAGCTACACCGGCGGCGGAGCGTAAGCTAGCACTTCATCCATCCCATGGGCAAACGGATCTATTTTCGTGCTTGAAGCTGAGAGCAGATATTGCGTGCGCCCATATCGCAAGCTGTTTGCAATGCCGCTTTCGCTTCGTCATGTCGCCCTAAACCATCCAGCGCCTCCGCTCGCCCCAAGTGGGGTTTTACAAACCCGGGAAATGCCTCAATCGCTCGGTCAAAGTCCGCCAGCGCAAACACCCACTCCTTCCGCTCCAAATATATGATTCCGCGATTAAGTCGAGCAATAGCGTATGACGGTTTACGCTCCAGTGACTTTGTATAATTCTCAAGCGCCTCCTGCTTCCGCCCAACCGCATACTGAGTTACTGCGACATTATAATAAATTCTATATCCACCTAGAACTCCAGCCGCCTCACCGCGTCGCTCCAATAACTGCTGTGCTTCCATCCAGGCCGAAAATGGATGGGAAAGCACGCTTAGCCGGTCCAATGATAGAGACAGATAAAACAGCGAAAGCAGCGGAACAAGCACAAAAATAATGTTCCTACTCAAACGCCTAGCCAACACCGCAACTGCAACAAAAACAATAGGCATCCACAAGTAGCTACGATACAGAACGAAACATTCCTGCAGTCTCACGGTGGAAAATTCAGTGAAAAACATTATACCGGGCATAATTAAAGCCCACCCTAACAAACCCAATACCCTCCCCTTCCAAAGCAACAGAACCGCAACAACACCATATACAGAGAAGACAGCAACCCCTAGCCAGAGGGACAGAGAATTAAAATCCAGGGGAAAGGCTTCTCGCATGTCTATCGAAATCCAAGAGGGATTTGGTAGCAACCAAAGCAAGAAATACTTAAAGAACAGGCCAGCCTGATTAAGAACACTTAGCGGGTAGAGCAATGAACTCGAAACATCTAGCTCACCCTCCAGAACCTCACCAGTCATTTGCTCATAAGGACTAAGGAGAACCCATTTGGAGTAACAAGTGATTGCGATAGAAGTGGCAAACAACAACACCAGAACAGCGAACACTTCAAATCTCGGAACCCTCAATTGCAACCCACTTCGAAGATGCAGCGCCAAAAGCAACACGGCCGCCACAGGAAGCATCACTACGTGCTCCTTGGCTAGACTGGCAATAACAAAAAGAGGGACAGCCCCCCAAAGAGCAACTCTCGCTCCAGATAGACCACGCCAAAACGCATGCAAACTCAAAAGCACAAAGAGCGTAGCACACAGGATTGTGCGCTGAGCTAGATAAGCCTGGGTATAAACAGCAATAGGATGAAATGCAAACAACCCAGCTGCCAACAGAGCAGCCGCACCCGAGCTGACATAACGGCCCGGATATACGTCCAGATCCAAAATAAGCCTATGCGAGAAGAAGTACAGTGCGACACAGACCAGCATGTGTACAAACAAATTACCAAGACGCTCCCAGAGTACCTCATCGCCGAATATAGACTGAGTTAATGCAAAGCTTGCATTTACCCACCCGCGCGGTTCAAGCAGGAATCCATGCTGAAGGTAACTTGCCATTGCCTCAGGTCGAAACAGATAGAGATCATCAAAAATCAGCGGATTTGACAGGAACGGGAGGCACAATCCCAGCAGCGCACAAAACAGCAAGAGCAACACCAAGGCACGCTGCGCTTCCCTCATTTCAAGAGCCTCACTTTTCTAAAACCCGAATGAAACAATGCCTCGCGTCGCGAGGCATTGTTACTACACAAGCAGAACGGTCAAGCCGAAGCTGCTGCAGAATTCATTACTGCTTGACGTAGCCTGCAGTGACACAACCACCGCTGAAGGTCCAGGTCAGCACGCTACCGGCACCTTCAGCCGGAGTAAGGACACAGGTCTCAGTCGCCGCAATACCTTTGACTGCGTTCGGCGTCGCGGTAATAACCCCGTTTGCTCCTACGCTAACCGCGTTAAGCACGCCAACGGTACGGCTGGCCAGTGCCGGCGGAATGCCATGAGTACCTGCTGCACCGCACGTACCCAGACCACCTTCAGTCTGATAGCACTCAGCCACGCCAACCTTGAAGGGCTCCATACCGGCAGTAACTTCAGAGTAAGCAGCACGCTTTACATAGTTCTGGTATGCCGGCAGAGCAATTGCCGCCAAGATGCCGATAATGGCAACCACGATCATGAGTTCAATCAGGGTAAAGCCTTTTTGAGCCTTCATTATGTATCTCCAAATTGTTGAAGGTCGAACGACCTAAACGCTTTAAAGCACTTACCGTGCCAAATCTCGCCGCGCCAACCTCCCACCGATCAATACGGCCTCCGCCCGCTTGCAGCCAAACCCTCAGACGCTCGACAGCACACGAAAAGCCAGTAACTGCCTTTTTTTGTCACCCGCTGGCTGACCATTTGGCGGCCCGTCGCATCTACGTTATAAGGCAATGTCAAATCCATCGACGACACTTGTCATGACTGAAACCTCGCCCACGCTTTCTGGCCTTGCCAAACAGTTGGTTCTCACCAATTTGCTGGATGAAAGAAGCGCGCTTCAGGCCCACACCCAAGCACAGCGCAACAAGATTCCGCTGATTACGTATCTTGTGCAGAACAAGCTGCTGAAGAGCCGCGACTTGGCTGAGATGGCTGCCGAACAGTTTGGGGTCGCCTTCCTCGACTTGAGCAGCGTCGACAAGGATTCACAACCCAAGGAACTCGTCAGCGAGAAGCTGATTCGCCAGCACCGTGCCCTTCCCTTATGGCGTCGCGGCAACAAGTTATTCGTCGCCATTTCCGACCCCACGAATCACCAAGCCGTTACCGATATCCAGTTCAGTACCGGTCTGAACACCGAAGCGATCCTGGTCGAAGACGACAAGCTGGGAGATGCTATCGAGAAATTCTTCGACTCTGCCAACAGCGGCATGGAGGACCTTGGAGACGTTGACCTAGATGGCGTGGACGTTGAAGCAGTTGACGAGGACAAGAAGGATAATCCGGGCGGTGCAGATGCCGACGATGCGCCGGTGGTACGCTTCGTCAACAAGATGCTGCTGGACGCCATTCGGGGCGGCTCCTCGGATCTGCACTTCGAGCCCTACGAGCGCGCCTACCGGGTTCGCTTCCGCACCGACGGCATGCTACATGAGGTGGCCAAACCACCGATCCAGTTGGCCAGCCGCATTGCAGCCCGTCTGAAGGTCATGGCTGCGCTGGATATTTCTGAGCGCCGAAAGCCTCAGGACGGCCGGATCAAGATGAAGATTTCCAAGGCGAAATCCATCGACTTCCGCGTCAACACCCTGCCTACCCTGTGGGGCGAGAAGATCGTGATGCGGATTCTCGACCCCACCAGTGCGCAGATGGGTATTGATGCATTGGGCTACGAGGAAGAACAAAAGGAGCTCTACCTGACCGCCCTGAAGCAACCGCAGGGGATGATTCTGGTAACTGGACCTACTGGCTCAGGCAAAACGGTTTCCTTGTATACCGGCATCAATATTCTCAACACCGTGGATATAAACATTTCCACGGCTGAAGACCCGGTGGAGATCAACCTCGAAGGCATCAACCAGGTCAACGTCAACCCAAAACAGGGCATGGACTTCGCCCAGGCCCTGCGTGCCTTCCTGCGTCAGGATCCGGACGTGATCATGGTGGGCGAAATCCGTGACCTGGAAACGGCCGAAATTGCCATCAAGGCGGCCCAAACCGGCCATATGGTGCTTTCGACGTTGCACACCAACAGCGCCGCCGAAACGTTGACGCGTTTGCGCAATATGGGCGTGCCGGCCTTCAACATTGCCACGTCGGTCAACCTCATCATCGCCCAGCGCCTGGCGCGCAAATTGTGTGGCCATTGCAAGAAGGAACTGGATATCCCACGAGAAACACTGCTCAAAGAAGGTTTTCCGGAGGACAGAGTTGGCAGTTTCAAGCTTTACGGGCCGGTAGGCTGCGAAAACTGCAACCAGGGCTACAAGGGCCGAGTGGGTATTTATGAAGTGGTTAAAATCACGCCCCCCCTGCAGCAGCTTATTATGGAGGAAGGCAACTCCATCCAGATCGCCCAGCAGGCGCGCCGCGATGGCTTCAGTGACCTGCGAACCTCCGGCCTGGTAAAAGCCATGAAAGGCATCACCAGCCTTGAGGAAGTCAACCGCGTGACCAAGGATTAACCATGGCGGAAAAAGCGCTGAAAACTAGTACCTTCACCTGGGAAGGCACGGATAAGAAAGGTAGCAAGGTCAAGGGTGAACTTTCGGGACAGAATCCGGCGCTGGTAAAAGCGCAGTTGCGCAAACAGGGCATCAACCCTACCAAGGTACGCAAGAAATCTACCTCGCTGCTGAGTGCAGGGAAGAAGATCAAGCCCCTGGACATCGCTCTGTTTACCCGCCAACTGGCCACCATGATGAAGGCCGGCGTGCCTCTTATGCAGTCGTTCGACATCATTGGTGAAGGCTTCGAGAAGCCGGCGATGCGCACGCTGGTGAATGAGGTCAAGCAGGAAGTCTCGTCAGGTAATAGCCTAGCTAACTCCCTCCGGAAGAAGCCTGAATACTTCGATGAGCTGTATTGCAACCTAGTGGACTCTGGTGAGCAGGCGGGCGCCCTAGAAACCCTGCTAGACCGTATCGCAACCTACAAGGAAAAGACCGAGGCACTAAAGGCCAAGATCAAAAAGGCGATGAACTATCCGATCGCCGTGGTCGTTGTCGCCATCGTCGTTTCAGCGATCTTGCTGATCAAGGTTGTGCCACAGTTCCAGATGGTCTTCGAGAACTTTGGTGCGGAGCTTCCCGCTTTCACACTGATGGTGATTGGTCTTTCGGAATTACTGCAGAACTGGTGGTTTGTCGTCCTTGCGGTATTCTTCGTCGCGGGTTTTGTCATTCAACGCGCCCACAAGAGTTCCGAGAAGTTTCGGGATTGGACTGATCGGTCAGTGCTGAAACTCCCGATCATTGGCGACATCCTCTACAAATCTGCAGTAGCTCGCTTCGCGCGTACATTGGCCACTACATTCGCGGCAGGCGTTCCTCTCGTGGACGCGCTGGATTCGGTGGCAGGAGCCAGCGGAAACGTCGTGTTCCGAACGGCGGTGCTCAAGGTAAAGCAGGATGTTTCCACCGGCATGCAGCTAAATTTTTCGATGCGCACCACCGGCGTATTCCCAGCCATGGCTATACAGATGACCGCTATCGGCGAAGAGTCCGGTGCATTGGATGACATGCTCGACAAGGTTGCAGGCTTCTACGAAGCCGAAGTGGACAACGCCGTCGACGGCCTAACTTCCCTGATGGAGCCCATGATCATGGCCGTGCTCGGTGTGTTGGTCGGTGGCCTGATCATCGCGATGTACCTCCCCATTTTCCAACTCGGCAGCGTCGTCTAAGCAAATGCAGTTGATCGACTTTCTGGCCAGCCACGTGCTGGCCTTTGCTTTCTGCGTCCTGCTGCTTGGCCTGCTGGTGGGCAGTTTCCTGAATGTGGTGATCCATCGGCTGCCAGCAATGATGATGCGCGACTGGCAGGAACAGGCCCGCGAGGCGCTGGAACTGCCGGCCGAGCCGAAAGGCCCCGTGTTCAACCTCATTCTCCCGAACTCCCGCTGCCCTCATTGCAGCCATGAAATTCGCGCCTGGGAGAATATCCCGGTCGTGAGCTACCTGGCTCTGGGCGGTAAGTGCTCCTCCTGCAAGGCCCCCATCAGCAAGCGCTATCCCTTGGTGGAGCTTTTGTGTGGTGTGCTGTCCGCCTATGTCGCCTTGCATTTCGGTTTCGGCTGGCAAGCCGGGACTTTCCTGGTGCTGACCTGGGGTCTGCTGGCGATGAGCATGATCGACGTCGATCACCAACTGCTGCCGGACGTACTGGTCCTGCCTCTGCTTTGGCTTGGCCTTATCCTCAACAGCCAAGGCCTGTTCGCCAGCCTGGAAGACGCGCTCTGGGGAGCGGTTGCCGGCTACATGAGCCTGTGGTCGGTTTACTGGCTGTTCAAGCTGGTGACGGGCAAGGAAGGCATGGGCCACGGTGACTTCAAGCTGCTGGCAATGCTCGGCGCCTGGGGTGGCTGGCAGGTGCTCCCGCTGACCATCCTGCTGTCTTCCCTGGTGGGCGCGGTGTTGGGCGTGATCATGCTGCGCCTGCGCAACCAGGACACAGCAACCCCCATCCCCTTCGGTCCTTACCTGGCGATTGCCGGCTGGATTGCGCTGCTCTGGGGTGATCAAATAACGGCGACCTATCTGCAATTCGCCGGTTTCAAATGAACAAACCCTGGATTCTTGGCCTTACGGGCGGTATTGGCAGCGGCAAGAGCGCCGTTGCCGCCCACTTCAGCGAGCTTGGCGTGCATCTGGTGGACGCCGACCATGCCGCACGTTGGGTTGTCGAACCCGGTCGCCCCGCACTGGCAAAAATCGCCGAGCATTTCGGTGATGACGTACTGCAAGCGGATGGTCAGCTTGACCGTGCCGCGCTGCGTCAACGGATCTTCGACAACGCCGACGAACGTCGCTGGCTGGAAGCCCTGCTGCATCCACTGATTGGCCAAGAAATCAGCCAGTACCTGGCTCGCGCCGAATCCCCTTACGCCATTCTGGTTTCACCGCTGCTGATCGAGTCCGGCCAGTCTCGCTTGACCCAGCGCGTGCTGCTGGTGGATGCGCCGGAAGAGATGCAAGTCCAGCGCACAATGCAGCGGGACAAAGTGCCCGAAGAGCAGGTCCAAGCCATATTGAAAGTACAGGCCACCCGCGAAGAGCGCCTCAAGCATGCGGACGACGTGCTGCTCAACGACCGCGGCCTGGAGTGGCTGCGTACCGAGGTGGAGCGCCTGCACAACTTCTACCTGACCCTGCGAGGAGGCCAGCCATGAGTCAACCCGTCACTGTGGAGTGCCCGACTTGCGGCGCTCCGGTGGAATGGGGCCCGCAAAGCCCTTCCCGCCCCTTCTGCTCCGAACGCTGCAAGCTCATCGATCTGGGTGCCTGGGCCGCCGAGGAACACGCGATTCCCGGCGACAACCTGGAAGATGAGCTTTTCTCCGGCGACTTGCCTCCGCGCGAGCACTGATTCTCAGGGGCGCATGAAACCGTAGTCCCGCTCCGGGTCGAGGTTGTCCGCCAGGAAGGTCAGTTCCTGAGCCAGATCGTCCGTCGGGCGCAGTTGCGCGCTGCGCTCGACGACCGCGCTCAGCAAGGCGCGTAGAGCCATCTCCTCACTGAAGCCGTCCCGTTTTGCCGTGTCGAGGCTCTGTCCCAATGCGGCTCTCGCCCAATCGTGAATCCCCATGCTGTCTGCCCCTTGTTGGTGAATGGTCCGCATGAAGTGTTGCAAGTGACTGCGCCCGTAGGAGCTGGCTTGCCAGCTAATGGCCCCGTTTCGCTAGCAAGCTAGCTCCTACAAGGCCCCTGATCTCTGGCAACAGCTAACGCAGACATAGCCAATGGAAAAGCGCCATCCACCCTACGAACCCATCCCCGCGAAATACTTGATGCAGATCATGCGTCAGCATGGCATCAAACGGGCGAATCCCGGGCAATCAGCGCGGCGTGTCGTCGTCCTTCCAGGGCGCCTGGAGGTAACGGGTGCGATTGAAGGTTTCCAGCCAATCCGGGCAGAACACCACGAAGGCGGTCACTGCCGTGCCGTTGATGAAGGCCTCGGGGAACATCACCAGCCAGAGATAGCCGATGAAGTCTTCCAGCCAGGGCGGCATGGGGAAGACGCCATCCATCCACAGCAACCCAAGCCCGATCAGTACACAAAGCAGTGCCGCCAGGGCCGCTGGAAAGAATCCGCAGCAGAAGATGTACACGAACAGATTGCGCGGCTGGTAATGCTCGACCCACTTGGCGCACAGCTCGGTGACCAGGACCGGAAGGAGCACCAGCAAGGCACCATTGATGCCCAGGGCCGCCAGGTCCTGCTTGCCCAATGCCAACAGGCCGAGTTGTGCTGCCAAGCCGCCGAGAACCGCCAAAGGCCAATCCAGCAGCAGGGTCACCGCGGTCAGGCCGATGAAGTGGTAGGACACACCTGACTCGAAATCCCGCCGCATCAACCAGAGCAGGAAGAGCACCAGCACGGTACCGCAGAGCAGGTGCTGGCGTCGGGAGTCGCTGAACAGCTCGACCCAGGGAGCACGCCAGATCGCCCACACGATGACGGGGAGGTAGATCGCCCAGCCAAGCGTCAGGGTTTCGGTGGACAGGAGCTCTGCAGCAATCACGGCACCAGAGACTCCAGCGCCGTGCGTAAAGCCGCTGCGTCACGGAACTCCTGGCGATCTATCAGCCTTCCGTGGTCCAGCTGCAGCCAGAGCACGCTGGACTCATCGCCCGGATAGCGGCTGGCGACGCGGGATTCTCGATCCAGCAGGACGCGATAGTTGTAGTCCTGCATGGCCGGCACCGCAAAGAGCGAGGAAACAAGCGACGGCATACGACTGATATCGGCCACGAACGCCGTATTACGCGCTTCCAGGTACCCCTTGGGTTGACCTTCCAGGGCTGATTTCACCAGCTTCCCGCCGTCCATGCCGCGGGCTACGAGCAGCACTTTCAGTCCTTCGTCGAGGCTGTAAGGCTGATCGAACTGGTCCAGAAGGGTCCAGGGAGCGAGGCGCTCCCCCACTTCCAGCGCCTGACTGAATGAGGTAAGCAGGCAAAGCAACAGGCCAACACAGATCCGCATCGATTCAATCTCCAGTGGTCGAGTAGACCCGAATGTCCTCGCGCTCCGACCAGCCCCGCTGCATCTGCCAGAAGGCGAGCGCCTCCGGGGCGTCTTCCAGCACGAACACATGGGACTTGCGAATACCCAGCGCGGTCAGCCGTCGCAGCGCTTCCTGCAACAAGGCCCGCGCCCAGCCCTTGCCTCGAAATGGCCCGTCTACGACCAGATGCTGCAAATAACCGCGACGCCCGTCATGACCTACCAGCAGACTCCCAGCCAGATGTCCGCGGTCATCCTCGAGCACCAGGGAGAGGTCCGGGTTGCGCTGCAGATAGGCGCAGAAGGGTTCAAGCTCATCTTCTGCGCGGACACGAACTCCGGGCGTGCGGCGCCAGAGATCAAGCAGGGCGGCGTGGTCAGCGGAGGTAATGGGACGAATGCGCATGGTCAGCTCCAGGCAACTGCTGGAAGTTTACACCGCCCAGGCGCCGGTCAAGCTGTGCGCATTTGTCGCGAGAGCGTCTCCGCCCGCACTTCAGGGGTACCCAGGGGCCTAGCGGGGAGGCTAAGCTGCGGAGCATGAACGAGTCCGACTACCTGCGCCTGCTGACGCGGCAGGCCGAGCAAGCCAACGACTTTCTGTCGAATGCGCGCAAGTGGGAACGCGAACGCTGGGTCTGCCAGCGGCTCCTGCAGGCGCTCAACCTGCCCTATCGACTCGAGGACTTCAGTACCGGGCAGGAACCACCGGACGTACAGTTCCGCGAAGCCAATTTCGAAGTGTTCTTCGTGCTCGATGAAGGTCGGCGTCTGAACGAGGAATGGCGAGCTGAACTGGAGCGACGGCGCAGCGCGTTTTCCCTCGCTCAACTGGTTCGCCGGGAAAGTCGCCCAAAGCGCATCGCCGCCGCCGAACTCCAGGCGCGCCTGGCACCGACGCTGCGCAAGAAGGCACGCAATTATGGTGAGCGCGGCCTCGATCTCGGCGATCTGGATTTGCTGGCCTTCGTCAATCTCAAACGCGCCACGCCGGACTTCAACAGCCCGTTTCCACCCCCGACCGAGTATTTGCGGCAGGGCTGGCGTTCGCTGTCGCTCATCGGACCGAACTTCGCCCGAGTGCTCTTCGCCCATGGAGACGCTCCGGACTTCCTCCGCAGCAACCTCGGCCGGACCATTCTCTTCGATGTGGGCATCGGCCTTTGACAAGCACGCCGCAAATTTCCCCCGCCGCGCGTTGAGCCCCTGTGAATTCGCCGGCTAGAATGCCAACCACTCCAGAGTCGAGGCCCCCATGCCCAGCCGCCTGACGCCCGAAGACCAGCAAAAGGTCGACCAGTACCTGAACCTTCCCCAGCACCAGGTGGAACGCCAACCGTTCCGCCCATGGCGCCTGCTATGGATCGTACTGGCCATCGTCATCGTCCTGGGCGTCCTCAGCCGCCTCCTGAGCCGACTGGTGCTATGAGCTGCCTCCTGCGCTCGCCCTCGGCGAAAAAGAATTCCTATAGCCTTGCGAGACTTTCCCATGTCCCATCGTATCGTGATCGTCGGCGGCGGCGCCGGCGGCCTGGAGCTTGCTACCCGTCTGGGTAGAACCCTCGGCAAGAAAGGCCTGGCCAAGGTCGTCCTGGCCGACGCCAACCTCACCCACATCTGGAAACCCCTGCTGCATGAAGTGGCCGCCGGCTCGCTGAACTCCACAGAGAACGAGCTGAACTACGTGGCCCAGGCCAAATGGAACCACTTCGAGTTCCAGCTCGGCCGCATGAGCGGGCTCGACCGCAAGCGCAAGGTCATCCAGCTGGCCGCTACCCATGACGAGGACGGGCGCGAGTTGGTGCCTGCCCGTGAGCTGGCCTATGACAGCCTGGTCCTCGCGGTAGGCAGCACCACCAACGACTTCGGTACCGAAGGCGCGGCCCAGCACTGCATTTTCCTCGACACCCGCGAGCAAGCCGAACGCTTCCACCGCAAGCTGCTCAGCCACTATTTGCGCGCCCATGCCCAGCAGAACGCGAACGACCAGATCAGCGTCGCCATCGTGGGTGCCGGTGCAACTGGCGTCGAACTGGCTGCAGAACTGCATCATGCGGCCCATGAACTGGCCGCCTATGGCCTGGATCGTATCCAGCCTGAGAACATGCGCATCACCCTGATCGAAGCCGGCCCACGCGTTCTTCCAGCACTGCCGGAACGCATCAGCGCGCCGGTGCACCGTACCCTGGAGAAGCTTGGCGTCACCGTGTTGACCGGCGCGGCAGTGAAGGAGGTAACCGCTGAGGGCCTGCTTACCGCCCAAGGCGAGAATATTCCCGCCAGCCTCAAGGTCTGGGCTGCGGGTATTCGCGCCCCGGGATTCCTCAAGGACCTGGATGGACTGGAGAGCAACCGCATCAACCAGCTCGTTGTGCGCCCGACTCTGCAAACCACTCGCGACGACGACATCTTCGCCTTTGGCGACTGCGCCGCCTGCCCCATGGGCGACGGCTCCGAACGCAACGTGCCACCTCGCGCGCAGGCCGCGCACCAGCAGGCCTCGCTGCTGGTGAAGTCGTTCAAGTTACGACTGCAGGACCAGCCATTGCCTGACTATCAGTACAAGGACTACGGCTCGCTGATTTCGCTGTCGAGCTTCAGCGCCGTCGGCAACTTGATGGGCAACCTCATGGGTAGCGTGAAACTCGAAGGCTGGTTGGCGCGGATGTTCTACATCTCGCTGTATCGCATGCACCAGATGGCGCTCTACGGCGCCTTCCGAACAGGCCTGCTGATGCTGAGCGATCGCATCGGCCGCAGCACCGATCCTCGCCTGAAGCTTCACTGAGGCACGCCCGAACCGCCATTCACACTAGTAGGAGCGAGCTTGCTCGCGAACTCCATCGCATCGTTCGCCAGCAAGCTCCTACAAGGCGCCTCGCCCGATTCCAATCTACGAATGACAAGGCTGCATTGCCCGTAGGGGCTGGCTTGCCAGGGAATCCCGGCTTCGCCAGCAAGCTGGCTCCTACAGACCCAGCCCGCCCTTCCCCATACACGCATTTTTTCCGGGAAAACAAAAAAGCGGTAAGGCTTTCGCCTTACCGCTTCTTCGGACCTCTCGAGAGGTCTTGTATGGTGGGTCGTGTAGGATTCGAACCTACGACCAATTGGTTAAAAGCCAACTGCTCTACCGACTGAGCTAACGACCCAAAATGAGGTGGTCGGGGTAGAGAGATTCGAACTCCCGACATCCTGCTCCCAAAGCAGGCGCGCTACCGGACTGCGCTATACCCCGTCTGGAAGTTGGCTCCGCGACCTGGACTCGAACCAGGGACCCAATGATTAACAGTCATTTGCTCTACCGACTGAGCTATCGCGGAACTTCGATCTTCCAACTCTTATTCGCTTCACCGTTTTGGTTTAGCGCTTCAGAGGCGCGCCATTTTACGGATAGCGAACGCCCTGTCAACCCCTAAAAAAACGAATTCCTACAATGATTTGCAGATGGCCGTCCGAGTGCTATACCTGAGCCGTGGTGAGATCGTTACAGGTCGTGGTCGCGGCCTGTCTCCCTACAGGACAGCTATGAGCAATCAGGATCGCCCTCCACCCCCTTCCGGCCCCGTGACGACCCTGGCCAGCCGCGGCATACAACCGCGCTTCGGTGAATTGGTACAAAGCTGCCGCAAGCTGGTCATGAACCGGCTGGCGGAACATCTGACCGGCGTATTCGGCCAGGTGGACGACACGCTGTTCGAATGCGCCGAAAAGGCCGAGAACAACCAGGTCCAGACCCTCTTCTTCGATAGCATGCGGGACATCCGCAAGCAGCGTCCCCAGATAGAGCGCGCTTACCACCAGCGCATCGCCAAGACCTTCGAAGACTTCCTCAGTGGAAAGCTGAAACCCGAGCTGAAGGCCAGCGAGCTGGATGCGGACCACCTTCAGTTGATGGAAAACGACGAGTACGAGGAAAGCCTGCTGGTCACCAATATGGTCAGCCGGGTCAAGGCGCGCTGCTCGCAATCCCTGTTCGCCCTCGACCAGCGCCTGGCGGTGCTCAATGGCGGGCGCAAGCTGGGTGATGATGAAAACCCCTTCGGTCCACAAGCCGTAGCGGTGGCCTTCCGCGAAGCGCTGGAACCCTGCCCGTTCCCGCTGCGGATCAAGACCATCCTCTATATGCTCTTCGACCAGCATGTAATGCACGGCCTGGACAGCGTCTATGAGGCGCTCAACCAGCGGCTGATCCAGGCTGGCGTGTTGCCCAACCTCAAATACGGCGTGCAACGCTCCACCAGCGCGGCCCAGCCGCAATCGCCCACCGCGAAGCAGCCCCCCACCGCCGAGCAACCGCCGCAATCGACACAGGGCACTCAGCCCAGCGGCCCGCCGGATCTGACGGGCGCGCCTCCCAGCGATCCCGGCCAGTTGTTCAGCGGCCTGGCTGCGTTGCTGGGTGAGCGCCGCCAGCACCACAGCGATGCGCCGTTGCCCGGCGGCACACCGAGTATTACCAGCTTTGCCCCGCGCGGCGCGACCCGTACCTATAGCGCGGCCGAATTGCTCGAAGCCCTGAACCGGCTGCAGCAGCAATCGGCCCAGGACCTCGCCAGCAAGCTGCGCCAACCGCAGCGGGTCGAGGGCCTGAAAGCCGACCTGCAACAACAACTGGAAAGCCACAGCAGCGTGCCCGGCCAGCAGAAGCTGTCCGATTACGAAGCCGACGTGATCGACCTGGTGGGCATGCTCTTCGATTTCATCCTCGACGACGACAACCTGGCCGACGTCTACAAGACCGCCCTCTCCCACCTGCACACGCCCTATCTCAAGGTTGCCCTGCAGGACAAGGCGCTGTTCACCCAGCACCATCATCCGGCCCGTCGGCTGCTCAACTGCATGGCCCAGGCTGGCGTGCTCTACGCCGGCGAGGGTGAGGAGCGCGGACTGCTGGCGAAAATGCACTGGGTCGTCGAGCGCGTCGTCCATGGGTTCAGTGGCGATCTGCTGCTGTTCGACAGCCTGCTGGATGAGTTCAACGAATACGTCGGCACGCTGAGGCACAAGGTGGAGCTGCGCGAACAGCGCGCCGTGGAAGCCGCCAAAGGTCGCGACAAGCTGCTCGGCGCCCGTCAGCAGGCTGTCGATACAGTAGGTCGATTCCTCGCCGGTCGCGAACTGCCGGGCATCATCCAGCACTTCCTCGAACTCACCTGGACCGACGTGCTGGTCTTCGTCCTGCTCCGCCACGGCGACCGCAGCAACGAATGGCAGCGCTCGGTGGAAGTCGCCGAACAGTTGGCCTGGAGCGGCACCCCGCTGGACGCCGACGGCCGTGCCCGCCTGCAACAGCTGCGTATCCCGATGCTGGAAGACCTGCGCAAAGGCCTGGAATTGCTCGGTGGCTACCACGAAGACGGTATCCGCCGCCTGCTTCAGGACCTGGTTGCCTGCCAGCACGCCGTTCAGTCACAGCAGCCCCAGGTGGCCGCGCGCATCGACAGCCCGCTGCCGGAAAGCAAGCTGGGCGAGATGCTCGGTGATGACGCGGATCTGGCCAACACACCGCGCCCGGTCACCCTTTCCAACCGTGCCCAAGCGCTGATCCGGGAGCTCTCCCGCCTGGAGTTCGGCACCTGGTTCGAATTCATCGATGGCCCCGACAGCCGAATCCTCAAACTGTCCTGGTACAGCCCGACCACACGCAACTATATGTTCGTCGACCACAGTGGCCAGCGGGTGGCAATCATGCCTATTACCCAGCTGGCCCTGGACATGGAGCAAGGACTGGCCCGCCTGGTCCCGCCGGAACGCGGTGCCCCGCTGGTGGATCGCGCCCTGGGCGCCATCTACCGGGTACTGCAGCGTTTTACCGGCCGCACCACCTGAGCCCGCCGTAGGAGTTCGCCATGGAAGAACGTCGCCAGCACAGTCGCCATCCCACAGAGTTACAGCTGGAAGTATTCGATCTGCACTCGGGACAGCGCCTGGGTCGCATCGTCGATTTGTCGATGGATGGCTTCATGCTGCTGAGCGAGCTGTCACTGGTCGCCGACTCGGTGTGGGAATGCCGGCTCGTCCCCCTGACCTGGGTGGAAGGGCTGGAGGAAATCCGCCTGGGTGCCGATTGCCTGTGGACGCGCATGGGCGAAGATCAGCACAACTGCTGGGCGGGCTTCCACATCATCGATCTGGCCGAAGATCAGGCCATCGTACTGGAAGACCTCTTGCAATCCATTCGTACGCCCTGAGCCTTGTAGGAGCTAGCTTGCTAGCGAAAAAGGGAGCCATTCGCTGGCAAGCCAGCTGCTACGTAATGCAGCCACAGCAAAAAAAGCCCCGCATAGCGGTAATGCTGTTCACATAAGAACGCCGCTAATCCCTCACGGGCGAGCGGCGTTCTTGGTTTCTGCAGCGGGGAAACGCTGTAGGAGCCAGCTTGCTGGCGAATGGGCGATATCCCGGAAAGCTTCGCGAGCAAGCTCGCTCCTACAACAACAGCGACACCTCGTGGGCGGGGCTAACTGAACAGCATTACCGCATAGCGGGGCTTCTTCGTATCAGCGGGAATCAGTTAAAGACGATTTCCTCGCCTTCCACCTTGGCCTTGATAGTGGCACCCGGCGCGAATTGGCCAGCAAGAATCTGCTGGGCCAGCGGGTTCTCGATCCAGCGCTGGATTGCCCGCTTCAGCGGTCGGGCACCGTAGACCGGGTCGTAACCCACGGCAATCAGCTTGTCCAGGGACTCCGGACTCAGCTCCAGACTCAGCTCGCGCTCGGCCAGGCGCTTGCGCAGGCGTTGCAGCTGGATCTCGGCGATGCCGCCGATCTGGTCACGACCCAAGGGCTCGAATACCACCACTTCGTCGATCCGGTTGATGAACTCGGGACGGAAGTGAATGCTTACCGCGTCCATCACCGCAGCGCGCTGAGCTTCCCGATCACCCACCAGTTCCTGAATCTGCGAGGAGCCGAGGTTGGAGGTCATGACGATTACCGTGTTGCGGAAGTCCACGGTGCGGCCGTGGCTGTCGGTCAGGCGACCGTCTTCCAGCACCTGGAGCAGCACGTTGAACACGTCCGGGTGAGCCTTTTCCACCTCATCCATCAACACGACCGAGTACGGTTTGCGGCGAACGGCTTCGGTCAGGTAGCCGCCTTCCTCGTAGCCGACATAGCCCGGCGGTGCGCCGATCAGGCGCGCCACGGAATGTTTCTCCATGAATTCGGACATGTCGATGCGCACCAGCGCCTCCTCGGTGTCGAAGAGGAACTCGGCCAGGGCCTTGCACAGCTCGGTCTTGCCCACCCCGGTCGGGCCGAGGAACAGGAACGAGCCGCTGGGGCGATTCGGGTCGGCCAGGCCGGCGCGGGAGCGACGCACGGCATTGGCCACGGCGACCACCGCCTCGTGCTGGCCGATGACCCGCTTGTGCAGCCCCTCTTCCATGTGCAGCAGCTTCTCGCGCTCGCCTTCCATCATCTTGGCGACCGGAATGCCGGTCCACTTGGAGACCACCTCGGCGATCTCTTCGTCGGTGACCTTGTTGCGCAGCAGCTGGTTTTCGGTCTTGCCGTGCTGGTCAACCATTTGCAGGCTGCGTTCCAGGTCCGGAATCACGCCGTATTGCAGTTCGGCCATGCGCTGCAGGTCACCCTTGCGTCGCGCGGCCTCCATGTCCTGACGAGCCTGTTCGATCTTCTGCTGAATCTGCGCCGAGCCTTGAACCTCGGCCTTCTCGGACTTCCAGATTTCCTCCAGATCAGCGTATTCGCGCTCCAGTTTCTGGATGTCCTCTTCCAGCTTGGCCAGACGTTTCCGGGTGGCTTCGTCCTCTTCCTTCTTCAGAGCCTCGCGCTCGATCTTCAGCTGGATCAGGCGACGATCGAGGCGGTCCAGCGCTTCCGGCTTGGAGTCGATCTCCATGCGGATGCGGCTGGCCGCTTCGTCGATCAGGTCGATGGCCTTGTCCGGTAGCTGGCGGTCGGTGATGTAACGGTGCGACAGCTTGGCGGCGGCGATGATGGCGCCATCGGTGATGGTCACACCGTGGTGCACCTCATAGCGCTCCTTCAGGCCGCGCAGGATGGCGATGGTGTCTTCCTCACTCGGCTCATCCACCAGTACCTTCTGGAAGCGGCGTTCCAGCGCAGCATCTTTCTCGATGTATTGGCGGTACTCGTCCAGTGTGGTCGCGCCAACGCAGTGCAGCTCACCACGGGCCAGCGCCGGCTTGAGCATGTTGCCCGCATCCATGGCGCCTTCAGCCTTGCCGGCACCGACCATGGTGTGCAGCTCGTCGATGAAGAGAATGACTCGGCCTTCCTGCTTGGAGAGTTCATTAAGCACACCCTTCAGGCGCTCCTCGAACTCGCCGCGGAACTTGGCACCGGCGATCAGCGACCCCATGTCCAGGGCCAGCAGGCGCTTGTCCTTCAGGCCGTCCGGCACTTCGCCATTGACGATGCGCTGGGCCAGGCCTTCAGCGATGGCAGTCTTGCCGACGCCGGGCTCGCCGATCAGCACGGGGTTGTTCTTGGTACGACGTTGCAGGACTTGGATGGTCCGGCGGATTTCGTCGTCACGACCAATCACCGGGTCCAGCTTGCCTTCTTCGGCACGCTTGGTCAGGTCGACGGTGAATTTGTCCAGTGCCTGGCGGGACTCCTCGACATTAGGATCATTCACGGCCTGGCCACCGCGCAGGTTGGTGACGGCATTTTCCAGCGCCTTGCGGGTCACGCCCTGGCCAAGCAGGAGCTTGCCGAGGCGGGTGTTCTCGTCCATGGAGGCGAGCAGCACCAGTTCGCTGGAGATGAACTGGTCGCCCTTCTGCTGGGACAGTCGATCGGCCTGGTTGAGCAGGCGCGCCAGGTCCTGGGACAGGTTCACGTCGCCCGTGGGATTCTGGATCTTCGGCAGATGATCGAGCTCGCGGGTCAGGCCCTGACGCAGCGCCGCGATGTCGAAGCCCACCTGCATCAGCAGCGGCCTGATGGAGCCGCCCTGCTGGTCGAGCAGGGCCAGCACCAGGTGTACAGGTTCTATAGCGGGGTGGTCATGGCCAACTGCCAGGGACTGCGCATCGGAGAGCGCCAGTTGCAGCTTGCTGGTCAAACGGTCAATTCGCATGGATTCGTCCTTCCTTCAGATAGCGGGCGGCACGATGAAGGCGCCGATTACGAAAACCCGCCGGGATGAAGCTTAGATAGGGACGATTCTGGGCGATTCAACCTTTATGCGATTGACCGGCATCATGTGGCGTTGCAGCAGACTGCCTGTCGGAGCGAATCTGCAAACCCCGTAGGATGGGTTGAGGAACGAAACCCATCATCCGAGGCCAATGGCTTGCGCAGGACCGTTACAGGCAGTCAGTCGGCCAACCAGACCAGGCTGGCGAAACGGCCGGTGCGCGAAGCACGGCGGTAGGAATAGAAGCGCGGGTCGCTGACGGTGCAGAAGCCACCACCCGAAACGGCGTGCACACCTCGCGCGGCCAGGCGGATGCGGGCCAGTTGATAGAGGTCGGCCATGAACTTCCCGGCATTGCTACTGCCCTGGAATGCCTGCTCAGCCTGCGGATGAAGGGTGACGAAGGCCTCGCGCACTTCGGGGCCGACTTCGAATGACGCGGGGCCAATGGCCGGCCCCAACCAGACCAACACCTCTTCGGGCGGCAGGGCCAGTGCATCCAGCGTGGCCTCCAGTACGCCATTGGCCAGCCCACGCCAGCCGGCATGGGCGGCGGCGACCTTGGTACCGGCGCGGTCGCAGAACAGAGCGGGCAAGCAATCGGCGGTCAGCACCGCGCTGGCAATACCTGGTTCGTCGGTCCAACTGGCATCCGCTTCGTCCACTCGGGACGGATCAGCCCTGGAAACCCGCACGCCGTGCACCTGGCTCAGCCATGCGGGGCGGCAGCCCAGGCTGGAGGTCAGCAGAAGACGGTTCTGCTCCACGGTCTGCAGCTCATCGCCGACATGGCTGCCGAGATTCAGGCCGTCATAGGGAGACTGGCTGAATCCACCCTCGCGAGTGGTGACGCACGCCTTCACCCGCGCCGGGGCGGGCCAGTCGGGCGTCAGCCAGGTATTCATTGCTCGAAGGACTCGCGGTCCTGGCGCAGCAGGCTCAGCAACCAGACGAAGTCATCAGGCAGCGGCGACTCCCACTTCATGCGCTCACCGCTCACTGGGTGATCCAGCTCGAGGAAGCGCGCATGCAGGGCCTGACGCGGAAACTCTTTGAGCGTCTGGACCAGCGTCGGGCTCGCCGCAGGCGGAATGCGGAAACGACCGCCGTAGACCGGATCGCCCACCAGCGGGAAGTTCACATAGGCCATGTGCACGCGAATCTGGTGGGTACGGCCGGTTTCCAGCTTGACGCGGGTATGCGTATGCGAACGGAAGCGCTCCAGCACCCGGTAATGACTGACTGCGGGTTTGCCACCGGCAACCACAGCCATGCGCTGGCGCTGCTGGCCATGACGACCAATCGGCGCATCCACCTTGCCACCGGAGGTGATCACACCGACCACCACGGCCTCATAAATACGGCTCACGCTGCGCGCCTGCAGCTGCGCCACCAGGCTGGTATGGGCCTCGAGGGACTTGGCGACCACCATCAAACCGGTGGTGTCCTTGTCCAGACGGTGGACGATACCGGCGCGCGGCACATTCTCCAGCCCCGGCACATGGTGCAGCAGTGCGTTCAGCAACGTGCCGTCGGCATGGCCGGCGGCCGGATGCACCACCAGTCCGGCGGGCTTGTCCAGCACCAACAGGTGATCGTCTTCATAGACGATATCCAGCTCGATGTCCTGGGCTATCCACTCACCCTGGGACTCCTGCTCGGCATTCAGCTCCAGCTGAGCTCCGCCATACACGATGTCGCGCGGACGCAGCACGCTGCCATCAACGGTGAGAAGCCCGTCCTTGATCCAGCCGGAAAGGCGGGAGCGGGAGTGCTCGGAAAAGAGTTGCGCAGCGACTTGGTCGAGACGTTGCCCGCCCAGTTCGGAAGGCACTTCGGCGCTGAGTTGAATGACCTGCTTGATATTGGAAGACATGCTCGACAACGGAGGGGGCGCAGCCTTTGGTTTCGGTTACGCGCTTGTGGTTAAATACTGCGTCTTTGTCCCGGGGGTTCCGGGGCGCCCATCATAACAGGACGGCTCCAGGCAAGACAGCCAGCCGTCACAGGGACGCAAGCCGCCATGCAAGTGAAACACCTGCTGCTGATCGCCACTCTCGCCCTCACCGCCGCCTGTTCCTCCAATAAAGAAGTGGTGGACGAGAACCTGAGCGAAGCCGAGCTGTATCAGCAGGCCCAGGCCGATCTGGACAACAGCAGCTACACCCCCGCCATCGCCAAGCTCAAGGCCCTGGAATCCCGCTATCCGTTCGGCCGCTATGCCGAACAGGCCCAGCTCGAGCTGATCTACGCCTACTACAAGAACGTCGAGCCGGAAGCAGCCAAGTCTGCCGCGGAGCGCTTCATCCGCCTGCACCCGCAGCATCCGAACGTCGACTACGCCTACTACCTGAAGGGCCTGGCATCCTTCGAACAGGATCGCGGCCTGCTGGCGCGTTTCCTGCCGCTGGACATGACCAAGCGTGACCCGGGCGCCGCCCGCGACTCCTACAACGAGTTCGCCCAGCTCACCAGCCGCTACCCGAACAGCCGTTATGCCCCGGACGCCAAGCAGCGCATGATCTACCTGCGCAACCTGCTGGCCGCCTACGAAATCCACGTTGCCGACTACTACCTGACCCGTCAGGCCTATGTCGCCGCTGCCAACCGCGGCCGCTACGTGGTGGAAAACTTCCAGGAAACCCCCGCTGTCGGCGACGGCCTGGCCGTAATGGTCGAAGCCTACCAACGCCTGGGTCTTAACGACCTGTCTGCTTCCAGCCTGGAAACCCTGAAACTGAACTACCCGGACCACCCACAACTGGTTGACGGGCAGTTCGTGGCTCGCGAAGAAGAAGCCGACAACCGCTCCTGGTTGGCCAAGTCGACCCTCGGCCTGATCGAGAGCGACGCGCCGCTGCCGCCGGGCGAAACCCGCGCCGCGCAGGACGTGATCAAGCAGTACGAAAACGCCAAGGAAGAAATTCCTGCAGAACTGCTGCCAGAGAACCAGGACGAAGTGCAGGAAGAAGAGCACGAGTCCGAAGCCAACCAGAACGATCGTTCCTGGTTCAGCTACATGACCTTCGGCCTGTTCGACTGAACAACGCCGCAAGCGATAGAGAAGGGAGGCCACTGGCCTCCCTTTTTCGTTTCAGCCGCCGGCATCAGTCCCCCAACCGCCACCCGGAGGTAACCGGATAACGCCGGTCCCTGCCGAATCCCCGCTGGGTCACGCGGATGCCGATCGCCGCCTGGCGCCGCTTGTGTTCGTTGCGATCGACCATGGCCAGCACGCGATTCACCATGTCCGCATCGAATCCCTCGGCGATGATGGCGTTGGCCGACAGATCGTGCTCGACGTAGAGCTTGAGAAGCTCATCCAGCACCGGATAAGGCGGTAGCGAATCCTCATCGCGCTGTCCGGGTGCCAGCTCCGCAGAGGGCGGCCTTTCGATCACTCGCGGCGGAATCACTGGCCCAAGGCTGTTGCGGTACTCGGCAAGGCGGAACACCAGGGTCTTGGGCACATCCTTGAGCACATCGAAGCCGCCGGCCATATCGCCATACAAGGTCGCGTAGCCCACGGCCAGCTCGCTCTTGTTGCCGGTGGTCAGCACGAGGCTGCCCTTCTTATTGGAAATCGCCATCAGGATCGCCCCACGGCAGCGCGCCTGCAGGTTCTCCTCACTGGCATCGCGGGAATGGCCGTCGAATACCGGTGCGAGCACCTGCTGGAATCCCTCCAGGGCAGGAGCAATGGGAAGTACGCGATAGGCCACGCCGAGCAGACGCGCCTCGGTCTCGGCATCCTCCAGACTGATCTGCGACGTGTACTGGTAGGGCATCATCACTGCCTCTACACGCTCGGCGCCCAGGGCATCGACAGCCACCGCAAGGGTCAGCGCCGAGTCGATACCGCCGGACAACCCCAGGACCACACCCTTGAAGCCATTCTTCTGCACATAGTCGCGCACGCCCACCACCAGCGCCTGGTAAACGCTGGCTTCCACCTCCGGCAGCTCGGCGCAGTGGGTCCGGCGGGGCAGCCAACGCCCGTCCAGCAATTGCAGGTCCACCGGATACAGGCCTTCGACGAACGCTGGCGCGCGCTGGCAGATCATCCCACTGGCGTCCATGACGCAACTTCCGCCATCGAACACCAGTTCGTCCTGGCCGCCGACCTGGTTCACGTAGATGATCGGCATCCCACCCTCGGCGCCCCGCTCCGCCAGCACTTCCTCGCGCTCCAGTTGCTTGTCCAGATGGAAGGGTGAGGCATTGAGACTGAGCATCAGATTCGCCCCGGCAGCGCGGGCCTGGGCCATGGGCTCGGGGAACCAGATGTCCTCGCAGATCGCCAGCGCCACCGGCACGCCCTTGATATCCACGACGCAAGGTTGCTGCCCCGGCTCGAAATAGCGCTTTTCGTCGAACACCCGGTAGTTGGGCAGGCATTGCTTGTAGTAGCTGGCCAGCAGCTGGCCATCGGCGATCACCGCGCAGGCGTTGTAGCGCAGCTCTTCCTCGAGCCACGGATACCCCACCACCAGGTAGATGCCGCGGACTTCGTCGCGCAGTTGCCGCAACCCCTGCTCGATGCGCCGCTGCATGCTGGAACGCAGGAGCAGGTCCTCCGGTGGATAACCGCACAGGGACAGCTCAGGAAAGACGATGACATCCGCTTCCCAGGCCTCACGGGCGGCGTTCGCTTCCTCGATCATCCGCTCGACATTGCCCTGGACATCACCGACTCGGAGATTGAGCTGGGCCATCACGATTCGCAGGCTCTGGCGCATGACCGCCTCCCGGGCGTTGAACAAGGCATCGAATACGTCTCAACGCCAACATACTCCGCAGCGCCCGCAGCGGAAACCATGCAAGTCGTGACAGCGTGCGACGGGTCTCTGTGCGAGGAGAACCGGCTTGGCTAAACTGCCAGCTTTCCATCAAGAAGAGAGCACCTTCGGCATGTTTCGCCTGCTGTTCTGGATTGTCGTGATCTTCGCCGCCATCTGGCTGTGGCGCCGCTTCAAGACCCCTTCCAAGCCCCGCCCCCAGCCGCGCCAGCAGGACGACAACCAGCCCATGGTGCGCTGCGCTCAATGCGGCGTGCACGTCCCCCGTAGCCACGCCCTGTCCCAGGACAATCGCTGGTATTGCAGCCGGGCCCACCTGGAACAGGACCAGAGCACTGGTGAGCGCTGATACCCTCCCCGCCCCTGCTGCACTCAGCGCCCAGGGCCGGCGCATATTCCGCCTGTACAGCCTGTATCGACTGCTGATCGGCCTGGCACTGGTCCTCCTTATCTCCAGTGAACTGGACGACAGCCTCCTGGACCTGGCGCGACCGGAGCTGTTCCGCAACGCCAGCTGGTTCTACCTGATCCTCAACACCCTGATCGCCGCGCTGGTACCTCGCCCGCGGAGCATGGTGCAGGTCTTCAGCCTGGCAGTGGTAGACGTGCTGCTGTTGTGCGCCCTGTTTTTCGCGGCAGGTGGCACCCCCAGCGGTATCGCCAACCTCATCGTGGTTTCGGTCGCCATCTCCAACATCCTGCTGCGCGGACGCATCGGCCTGCTGGTGGCGGCGGTCGCGGCCATAGGGCTGATCTACCTGACCTTCTACCTGAGCATTAGCCACCCCCAGGCTGCCAGCCAGTTCGTCCAGGCCGGCGGCTTTGGCGCCTTGTGCTTCGCCGCGGCGCTGCTCCTTCAGGGCCTGAGCCGGCGCCTGCAACTCAGCGAAAACCTCGCGGAGCAACGCGCGGCGGATGTGGCCAATCTGGAAGCACTGAACGCGCAGATTCTCGAACGCATGCGCACCGGCATCCTGGTACTCAACCCGCAGAACCTGATTCTCCTCGCCAACAACGGCGCGCAATCCCTGCTGGGCAAGGATTCGCTGGCCCGACGCCCTTTGGTTGGCCAGTGCCCCGAACTGCTGGAGAGCCTGCAACAGTGGCTGGCCAACCCCACTTTGCGCCCGCAGAGCCTCCAGGCGTTCGCCAATGGCCCAACGCTGCAGCCCAGCTTCGTTCACTTGCAGAGTGGCAATCAGCAGAACGTCCTGGTCTTCCTCGAAGACATCTCGCAGATCACCCAGCAGGCCCAGCAGCTGAAGCTCGCCTCCCTCGGTCGCCTGACCGCAGGCATCGCCCATGAGATCCGCAATCCCCTGGGCGCCATCAGCCATGCGGCGCAACTGCTGCAGGAATCGGAAGAGCTCCAGGGTCCTGATCGGCGGCTGGCGCATATCATCCAGGACCATTCGCGGCGCATGAACCTGGTGATCGAGAACGTGCTGCAGCTGTCCCGTCGGCGGCAGTCCGAGCCCCAGTTGCTGGACCTCAAATACTGGCTGACCCGTTTCGCCAGCGAGTTCCGCACATCCTCCAGCCCCGACCAGACCCTGCACCTGTCAACGCTCGGCAGCACCTTGCAGACCCGCATGGACCCGCACCAGCTCACCCAGGTGCTGACCAACCTGGTGCAGAACGGACTGCGCTACAGCACCCAGAAGAACACCCGGGGCCAGGTCTGGCTCAAACTCTTCCGCGACCCGGAAAGCGACCTGCCCGTACTGGAGGTGGAAGACGACGGAGACGGCGTCCCACCCGAGCAGGTACACAATATCTTCGAGCCCTTCTTCACCACTGAGAGCAAGGGCACCGGACTTGGCTTGTACATCTCCCGCGAACTCTGCGAGAGCAACCAGGCCCGCCTCGACTACAAACCGCGCGAACAAGGTGGCAGTTGCTTCCGCATCACCTTCGCCCATCCGCGCAAACTGAGCTGACCATGACCCGACAACGAGCCCTGATCGTCGACGACGAACCCGATATCCGCGAGCTGCTGGAGATCACCCTCGGGCGGATGAAGCTCGACACGCGCAGCGCCCGCAACCTCAAGGAAGCCCGCGAGTGGCTGGCACGTGAGCCCTTCGACCTGTGCCTGACCGACATGCGCCTGCCCGACGGCACTGGCCTGGAACTGGTGCAGTACATCCAGCAGCGCCACCCGATGGTGCCTGTGGCGATGATCACCGCGTACGGCAGCCTCGATACGGCGGTGAACGCACTCAAGGCCGGCGCCTTCGACTTCGTGACCAAGCCGGTGGACCTTGGCCGCCTGCGCGAACTGGTCAACACCGCACTGCGCCTGAGTACCCCGGAAGAAGGCGAAGCCCCCGTGGATGGTCGCTTGCTGGGCAACTCGCCGCCCATGAGCACCCTGCGCAAGCAGATCCAGAAACTCGCCCGCAGCCAGGCGCCCGTGTACATCAGCGGCGAATCGGGCAGCGGCAAGGAACTGGTCGCTCGACTGATCCATGAACAGGGTCCGCGCACCGAGCGCCCCTTCGTACCGGTCAACTGCGGCGCCATTCCGTCCGAGCTGATGGAAAGCGAATTCTTCGGCCACAAAAAAGGCAGCTTCACCGGCGCGGTCGAGGACAAACAGGGCCTGTTCCAGGCGGCCAACGGCGGCACCCTGTTCCTCGACGAAGTGGCCGATCTGCCACTCGCCATGCAGGTCAAGCTGCTGCGCGCCATCCAGGAAAAGGCCGTGCGCGCTGTGGGTGGCCAACAGGAAGTCGTCGTCGACGTGCGCATCCTCAGCGCTACCCACAAGGACCTCGCCGCTGAAGTCGCCGCTGGCCGCTTCCGCCAGGACCTCTACTACCGTCTCAACGTGATCGAACTCAGCGTGCCTCCGCTCCGCGAACGTCGGGAAGACATCCCGCTGCTGGCCGAAACCATGCTCAAGCGCCTGGCCCAGCAAAGCGGACTGCCCGCCGCCAGCCTCGCCTCCGAGGCCCTGGACAAGCTCAAGTGCTATCGCTTTCCCGGCAACGTGCGCGAGCTGGAGAACATGCTCGAGCGTGCCTACACGCTTTGTGAGGACGACCAGATCCAGGCACGCGACCTGCGGCTGGCCGAAGCGGGCGGTGCGATCGAAGGCGGAGAGGCCAACCTCGCGCAGATCGACAATCTGGAAGACTACCTGGAAGACATCGAACGCAAGCTGATCATGCAAGCGCTTGAGGAAACCCGCTGGAACCGCACCGCCGCAGCCCAGCGCCTGGGCCTGACGTTCCGCTCCATGCGCTATCGCCTGAAGAAGCTGGGCATCGACTGACATTCACCAGCAAGCCGGCTCCCGCAAAAAGTAGGAGCCAGCTTGCTGGCGAATAGGTTGGCTATGCCAGAGATCGACCGCTGTTCCAGGAACCTTGTAGGAGCTAGCTTGCTAGCGAAAAACAGCCATTCGCTGGCAATTCAGCACAGCGAATAGATTCCTCACGCCAATCTATCGGCGGGAGCGTACGGCGCCGGGTCAATAATGGGCTCGCGCCCCAGCATCAGGTCCGCCAGCAGTCGGCACGAGGCCGGTGCCAGCACCAGCCCATTGCGGTAGTGACCACAGTTCAGCCAAAGCCCATCCGCCCCCGGCACCGGGCCGATGAAGGGAATGCCTTCCGGTGAGCCGGGACGCAGCCCCGCCCAATGCCCCACCAGTTCGGCCTCAGCCAGTTGCGGCAACAGCTCGAAAGCCGAGGCTTTGAGACTTTCCAGTGCATCGTCCGTGGGCGTCTTGTCGAAGCCGGCATGCTCCAGCGTGCTGCCCACGAGGATATGACCGTCTCGGCGCGGGATCGCATAACGCCCCTTGGCCAGCACCATGGCCGGCAGGAAATCCGCGGCGCACTTGAACAGGATCATCTGCCCCTTCACCGGCTCCACCGGAAGCGTCAGCCCGAGCAGGCCAAGCAGCTCACCGCTCCAGGCACCCGCTGCCAGCACGACCCGATCCGCCAGCACTTCGCCCTGGGCCGTTTCCACTCCGATCACGCGCCCGTCCCGACGAACGAATCCATGCACTTCGCAGTGTTCCTGCACAGACACGTTAGGCATCCGCAGCAGCGCTTCACGCAGCGCTCGCGCCAGGCGCGGGTTACGCACGTTTGCGACACCGGACATATAGATGGCCCGCTGAAATCCCGTTCCCAGCGGCGGCACCGCGGCATGCACCTGAGCGATGTCAACCGGCGCCAGCGGCCGCCCTTCGCGCGCGGCCCAGGCCAGGGCTTCGGCTTCGTCGTCCAGATCCAGCCAATAGAGGCCGGTCTCGTGGACCTCAGGATCTATCCCGGTTTCAGCGAGTAATCGCTGACCGAGTTGTGGGTAAAAGTCCTGGGACCAATGCGCCAATGCCGTCACTGCACTGCTGTATCGCCATGGGTACAGCGGAGAAACGATACCGCCCCCCGCCCAGGAAGACTCGCGCCCCGTGTCGCCGCGCTCCAGCAGACAAACCTGCTGCCCATTGCGCGCCAACTCCAGGGCGCTCAGAAGTCCTATCGCACCGCCACCCACAATGGCGACGCTTTTTCCTACATCGGTTGGCATCAAAAAACCCCACCTTAGACTGCCCGCACACACATTCCCGCCCCGGCAAGGACGCCGACCATGAAATCACGTTACGGCCATACGCTGGTCGAGCTTCTATTTTGTCTGCTCATTGCCGGCATCCTGCTTGGCGCCGCGCTTCCTTCGTTTGTCTCGACTGTCGAGCGCAATCGCCAGACCGAAGCCGTTAACCAGTTGCTGGGGGCGCTGCATTATGCACGTGGCAAGGCGGTGATGGAGCGCAAGGTAGTAGCTATATGTGGTGGCGGAAACCCATGTGCAGAGAGCGTCGAATGGCGCGGACAAATCGTCGTCTTCCACGACCAGAACAAGGATGGGCAGCAGAGCCCTGGCGAAGACATAATGCTTTCGTTAGATCTGCCCGAGAGCGATAGCTGGTTCTGGGTCAACTTCAGGCGAAAAACCTATCTCCAGTTCCTGCCCGATGGAACGACGCACTCCCTGAATGGCACATTGACCTTATGCCGGCAAAACCGGCCTCTCCAGCAGATTGTGATCAACGTAACAGGTCGTCCGAGAACCCGTGCACCCCTTGAAAACGCGCGGTGCAACTGAGTGGTTATTCGTCGCGGATTCTGTACGCCTGTCCTAGTACACTGGCACTTTCCTGCCCAAAAGTTAGTGTGCAGGTGGGCCCAACAGGATGTGACGCAATGCAGTCCCGAAATGGATTCACACTGATCGAACTGATGGTAGTAGTTGCCATCGTTGCGATACTCGGCAGCATCGGCTATCCGAGTTTCATGACCGCAATCTTGAACAGCCGCATCTCCACTCAGACCAACAGCCTCCTTGGAATTCTGCAATATGCCAGGTCAGAGGCTGTAACCACTCGAACGCTAACCCGAGTTTGCGGTAGCACCGATGCAAACAACGCCACATTCCCCAAGGCCTGCAATACGACCGACTGGGAGAATGGTGTGATCGCCTTCCGTGACATCGACGGTAATGGGTCTGCCGCAACGGCCGAGCTCCTGCGAATCATTCCAGCCTCTAATGACGGCAATACTATTCGAGGGGTCGCGAACGCAGCCACCTCCGTGGATTTCCAGACCGACGGAACCTCGGCCCAAACGTCATCACTGCGGGTCTGTGATAGCCGCGGTGTAGGCAGCTCTCGCCAGGTCACCGTCAATATTGCGGGCCAGGCACGTTCCGGGGGGAACGGACAATGCCCATGAAAATCAAGTGCCGTGGCTTCACATTGATTGAGGTATTGATTGCGCTTTTGGTACTGGCTATCGGTCTTTTGGGCATGGCCACGCTCATGATGACCAGCATGAAGTCCAATCAGAGTTCCTTTCAACGCAACCAGGCAGTCACTCTGGCTTACGACTTCGCTGAACGCATGCGTCTAAATAAGACCCGTGCGACCACCACCAACGATTACGTCGTTACGTCGGCCACTACCATTCCTAGCGACCCTGGTTGCAAGTCATCCTCTAACGGCTGCTCGCTGAGCAATGCTGCCACATTGGATGTACGGGAGTGGCTTACCAGTTTGGGACAAGCAGGACTTACAGGTACGGCGTCCAGAAACGGAAACCAATACACCATCACCATCATCTGGCTGGAAGATAGTTCCGCGTCCTGCCCGCGCGTCAACAATGTTCCCCAATGCTCATTTGCCTTGAGAGTCGACCTATGAGAATTCGCCACACCCCTGCCTTTGGTCGACAGGCTGGCCTCTCTCTGATCGAGTTGATGGTAGCGATTCTGCTCAGCTCACTTCTTCTACTTGGGGTAGTCCAGATTTTCAGCAATTCCCAAGCAAGCAGCCGGACAAATACCGAGATGGCCAGGCTTCAGGAAAGCAGTCGAGTCGCGCTAGAAATACTGAAAAGGGACTTCAGGCGTCTCGGGTATCAGGGCTGTGCGAGCCCTTCGGATGTCTCAATTACCAACTCCTTTCGAATGTTTCCACGTGACGCCATAACCAGCCAAGCCTCGGATTGCAGTCAATCAGCAACGTTGACATGCGAAGCCGCCAACACTGGTAGCGACAGAGTGGAAATTGTCTATGCCTCTCCCGTGAACGGTCGAGCGACCAGCATATCGTCGTCGTCCATTACCTTTACAAGTACCAATGGAAACTTGCGGGTCAATAATGGGAACGGTCAAGAATTCCTGATTACGGACTGCGAACGAGTTGCGACCTTTACTGGCAACATCGCAGCTCCAACTGATTTAGGGGCCAACGCTTCACCACGATGGCGCTACACGATCAGCAGCATCAGTGGAGCTACTGTAAATGGAAATGCGGGCCCTGCCCCAAGCTTCAATGGGATAGCTGAAGGAGCACGTGTTCACCCTATCCTCACTGCGTCTTACAGCATTCGTAGCGATAACACGAACAACAACCGATCCACTTTGTACAAGAATAATGATGCGTTGATTGCTGACGTTGATAACTTCCAGATCCTGTATGGGATAAATACCGGAAACCAGATCAGATGGATTAATGCATCAAGCCTGACCGATGCACTCCGCGCGCAGGTTAGCCAACTACAAATTAGTCTGGTGATGTCCAGCCCGGACACACCTTCAATCACATCCAGCACCGCTAGCTATCCCATTGCTAATCTCGGGACGAACCTCACCTGGACGCCTCCCACGTCAGATCAGAATCGCCTGCGACGCGCATACAACGCCATCATTGATGTGAGAAACCGTTAATGACCAGTTCAAAAATCCAAGATCAGAGAGGCGTAGCGCTGTTTGTCAGCCTGATTCTCTTGTTACTACTGACTTTACTGGCGATTTCTGCAGCAAACCTTTCCTCATTGCAGGAAAAGATGGCTTACAACGCGCAGGAAAATAATATTGCTTTCCAGACTTCGGAAAGTGGAATTGCTGCCACCGTCAACACGCTGGACTCTCAGGCAGTACCACCGACTGATACCGTTGTAGCAATGACCTATCCGAGCGGCCGGGTCGCACATACAAGGGTTCAGACGACAGGTGATCTGGCCGATGGCTATAGCTTGGATGTAAAGCCGGGCACGCCGGTAATAGTCATCTACGACATATCAAGCCGCGCCAGCCTTGCAGATACCGCAAGTACTACACCATCGAGCATTCCCACGAACGGCTCGAACACGAACGCACTTCACCTCCAAGGTTACCGCGATCGCGAAATTCGCTGATTCGGCATACGGAGCCATTATGAATAAACACAAAAATTTCCTGCCCCGCCTGCTCATCAGTTCTATTTCGAGCCTTCTTATCTTGAGCGCGGCCAACAGTTATGCGGATGACACCGAAATATTCTTTGCCGGCCCTGCCATCGGCAGCAACGTTCGCCCGAACGTACTGTTTGTCCTGGACAACTCAGGCTCGATGGCGTGGCGTACCGACGAGGACGACAGTTATCCGTCTGGTAGCCAAAAGTCGCGCATGGCCATCCTCAAACAGGCCTTCGGAGACATTATCAGCACTGCGAGCAATATAAACGCCGGAATCATGGTGCTGAACCCACGCAGTGCATACAACAACACCAGAATGGTGTATCCGATCACCAATATCGACCAACCGCTAACATCGATATCGCAAATCGCATCCCAACCAGAAATACTTCAAAGTGACGATGACGCGACCCAGGTGGTTAACGTCACTCCAAGCCAGCGAGCCGTCGCTGACAGCGCCTCCCTATTGATGGGAAATATTCTGGCAAATCAGCCAACGAACCAACCGGGAACCAATAGCACACTTCTGGAGAATGCCGGCGCCTTCTTGGAGAAGTCAGGTACTGACCGTGGAACCCCATACAAAGTTGCCTGCTCGCTTTCCTCTCCGAACCGAAATAGCGGCAATCGCTGCGACAATGACAGATTAAACAGTCTGAACATTGGTGCGGAAACCGCGTTCTTTATCTTCAAGGGGTTAAACCTTCCCAGTTCGGCCACCATTACCAATGCTTGGCTGGAAGTCACCCCGACCAACACCCAGAGCACGGCACCGACAATCGGCTTCGCACTTGAGCAGGACAAAACTCCCGACGATCCCAACGATGGCACTTCCACGGCGTCGAGAACGTTCCCTAACAATGTGAACAGCAGTGCTACGACTTGGAGAGACGGAACCGCCACCCGCTTCCGAATCACCGACCAACTCAATACGCTCAAAGGGATTGACCCAGTAGCTGACCAGATCGGTGATCTGGTTATCCGCTTCAAGGCGAACAGTACGACCAACTACAGCTTCTGTGCCCGCCGTTGCTCGGAAACAACTAAACCACGCATCTATATCGAGTACACGACCCAGGTCACGGCAGTCGAATCGCGAATGGGAGCCCTACGTTTCCAGAACGTCGGCATTCCCAGGGGAGCAACCATTCAATCCGCCAGGATCGATTTCGTGCCCGCCTCCTCCAGCGACGTGCCAGTAACCTTCGAGGTGAGAGCCGAGAAAGTAGGCGATGCGACTGCGTTCAGTAACACCAGCGACCTCACGACCAGGACGACTACCTCCGCGCTGACCACCTGGGCCGCCCCCGCCTGGGTCAACAACAACCCTGCGGTCTATGTGGAAGGGCCAGATGTCACCAGTGCTGTCCAGGAGGTGGTGAACCTGGGCGGCACCAGCGGTTGGTGTGGCAATAACTCCATGGCCTTCTACCTGAAGCCTACGGCTGCAAGCACGGGCACCAGGACAGCTAGAAGCATCGACGGTGGCATTGGGTTGCAGCCGGTGCTGAACGTCCAGTACACCGGCGGCTCGGGCGGCTGTCTCAACCCCATCGTCGAGGCGCGAGTCATCGCCCAGAAGAACGATGGTCACGAGGATACGGCTGGCAGCGTAAACCTCGCCGGTGAAATCATCCCGATGACGCGAAGCCTTGTCGGGGCCCGCTTCGAAAACCTGCAGATTCGTCAGGGCGCTACCGTCCTTAGCGCCAAGGTTCTGATGACACCACAGGAAACCACCAGCGATCCGAGTGTCAGTACAAGCATCGCCTTCGAAAGGGCAAACAGCTCTGCGCAGTTCACCACCAACGCCAGAGATCTGAGTGGAAGAACGAAGACCACTGGCAGTACCTGCACTATCGACAATAATGGTGGCGGCTGGACCGCTGGCCATAGCTTCACGTGCACCAACGCCAGCATTGCGACTGAACTGCAAAGCATTTTCGCCCGGAGTGGCTGGGCACCTGGCAGCGCGCTAAGCCTGTTCGTCACGCCTACAGCGGACAACGATCTCAAGCTGCGAAGCTTCGAGACGTCGCCAACGGAAAGCATTCGCTTGGTGTTCAAGGTGGCGAGCGGTGACCTGATTGCCAGCAGCGCCACGGTCAGGCAGCACCTGAATGCGCTCGTGCAAGCGATGACGGCCAACGACTCCACCCCGATAGTCCCGACGCTGGACGAAGCGGTGAAGTATTACCGCGGTGAACGCCAGTCATTCGACACTCCCATCACAAGCGCCTGCCAACCCAACCACTTAGTGCTGCTCACCGACGGCCAAGCCAACGAAAACACCAGCGGAACCAGAAGCAGCATCGCTGCGCTTACCGGTTCTTGCAGTGGTGATGCAACAAACTCCGGCGAACAGTGCGGTCGTACGCTCATGAACTGGGTTTACAACAATGACGTGCTTGGAAGCATCGCCGACAAACAGACGATCACCACCCATACCATCGGCTTTGCGCTGAACGCAGGTGGTACGACTCAGAGTACGAACGTTAAAGCCTTCCTGAGAGACATGGCTTCCCCCATCAGCGAAAACAGCACGACCAAATCAACCTATACCGCGGAAGACTACCAAGGCCTGGCCAACGCATTCAGCAAGATTATCCAGAGCGTCATGTCGACCGACACCACGTTCGTCAGCCCCGGCGCCACGGTCAACCAGTTCAACCGGCAGAACAACAAGAACGAGGTGTATTTCGCCCTGTTCAAGCCGACCAAGAATGACCGTTGGCCGGGTAACGTGAAGCGATACAAGATTTTTAACAACACCGGCGAGATCATTCTCGACGCGGATAACATCGCTGCGATCGATCCTCGCACTGGCTTCTTCGTGAACGATGCCCGCAGCGTATGGACCACCGGGGACGACGGCAACAACACCGAACTGGGCGGTGTTGCTAAGCAGATCCCGCTTGCAGCCGATCGGAAGGTATTCACTTTCATCGGCAATAGTCCTACCAGCCCGGTGAACCTGAACCAGGCGAACTATCTGCTGAACACTGCCAACACCACCATCACCCGAGGAAATGTACGAGCCAACGACGATGCCGAACGTACCGAACTGATCAATTGGATCAGGGGGAACGACAACGGAGTCGAGCGGCGGACATTGGGTGATCCGCTGCACTCCGTTCCCCGATTGGTCACCTATGGCTGTGTGAACAACGACTTCACCGACGATACCCTCACAGGATGCAGGGTTGAGGACCAGTCTCTTTTCGTAGGCACGAACGAAGGTTTCGTCCACGCATTCAATACCAACACTGGGGCGGAACAGCTCGCCTTCATGCCAGAGCAACTGCTACTGAATATCAGAGCACTCAAGCGAAACGAGGAATCCACCACCGTCAAGCCACGCCTATACGGAATGGACAATACCGTTGTCGTCTGGGCAAACGATGTGAACAAGAACGGGGTTATATTCGGCGGCAAGGACCCCTCGTCCACAACCGTTCCACCGGCAAAGCTCGACGCCACCAATCCGAACGCCAATGAGTTCGTCTACGCGTTCGCAACCATGGGTCGTGGCGGCCGTAACCTCTACTCGCTCGACGTGACTAACCGTGCCTCTCCCCAGATGCGCTGGCTCATCAAGGGCGGAGAAACGACCGGCTTCGAGCGCCTCGGCCAGACATGGTCGACTCCGGTGGTCACCAGCATCCAGATTGGGGCCGCTAGCACTTCGAACCCACCGACGGACGTCATCATGTTCGCAGGCGGCTACGACACGAAGCAGGACACCGTCACCAGGCGCACCGCCGACGATGTTGGGAACTCCATCTACATCGTCAACGCTCGTACGGGACAACTAATCTGGTCGGCAAGTAGCGTCAGCGGCCACACGATGCAGTTGAATAAAATGATCTACAGCATCCCCAGCAGCCTGCGCGTCATCGATGTAGATCGCGACGGGAAGGCGGATCAGTTCTTCGTTGGTGATATGGGCGGCCAGATCTGGCGCTTCTTCATCAACAATGGAAGCGACGCCAGCGGCCTGGTCACGCCGGTGAACAGCGATGGCGCTGGCAGCGCGGGAGCTGACGACGGTGTGTTCGCCAACGTCATCGCTGCCGACACAGGATCGGAGAATGCGACGAACCTGGAGAACAAACTCCGTCGTTTCTATAACGAACCCGATGTCGCGCTCCTGAACGTCAACGGTACACGAACGATGGTGGTGAACATCGGCTCCGGCTACAGAGGCCACCCGTTGAATGAAGTGACGCTGGATAGGTTCTATTCATTCCGCACCCCTCTGGTTGCCAATCCCGGCACCAACGCGGCGAATGACCATACAGTTCTCACCGAGAGCGATTTGTACGACGCCACCAGCAACCTTATCCAGACCGGCACCAGTGCCGAATCGGCTACCGCCGCTGCAGCGTTCCGACGCACCACCGGCGGCTGGTACATTCGCCTGCCCAGTAGCGGTGAGAAAGTCTTGGCCGAAGCGACCACTTTCGGCGGCAAGGTGTTCTTCAACACGTACTCACCAGCTGCCACGGCGCGCAATACTTGTCGCCCTGTCCAGGGCACGGGTCGCGAGTACAGTGTCAACCTCTACGATGCCACCCCGGCCTTAGTCACCACGGATGGCAACGTGACTCGCTCGCAGAACCTGCTTACCGGAGGCATTCCACCCAAACCCGTGATCCTGTTCCCGGAAGGCGCCAACAATGGCAAGGGCGTCAAATGTACAGCCACGGAATGCGACTTCCTCGAAGCTGATGTAACAGTCGGCAAGACCTACTGGATTGACGAGTACTGACCTTATGAGGCAACCCAACACCGGTTTTACTCTTATTGAACTCATGATTGCGGTTGCGGTGGTGGCTATTTTGGCCGCCATTGCCTACCCAGCCTATCAGGGCCACGTCCGCCGTACCGCCTGCGAGGATGCGAAGGGAGCCCTCCTCGGCCTGGCCAATGCACTGGAAAGACACCGGGCGCAAACTGGGTCGTACTTGGCAGCCGGGGCTGCAGGGGCCAACACCGGAGCACCAGGAATATTCGCTAGCCAGAGCCCCATTGATGGCACGCCGAAAAACTTTAACCTGACAATTGTCGCCAACCCCGCCCCGACAGCCTCGACCTATGCAATCGAGGCTGCCGCGATCAACGGCGGCCCAATGAACGGAGTAGGCACCCTGACGCTGAATTCGGCGGGAGTGAAAGCCGGTACCGGTACCCTGGCCAACGCCTGGACCAGTTGCCGCGGCATCTGACCTTATGAAAAACAAAAACGGGGCCATCAGGCCCCGTTTTTTATTCAGCAGCAAAGACTCAAACCGCCTTCACCCTCAACTCCTTCGGCATCGAGAACGTCACATTCTCCGGCCGGCCATCCAGTTCGACGGCTAACTCTGCGCCCCACTCCCGGAGCTGGTCGATCACGCCTTGCACCAGTACTTCAGGGGCGGATGCCCCGGCAGTGATGCCCACTCGCTGCGCGTTCTCGAACCACTCGCGTTTGAGGTCTTCGGCACCGTCGATCAGGTAGGCCGGGGTGTTCAGGCGCTCGGCCAATTCGCGCAGGCGGTTGGAGTTGGAACTGTTGGGGCTGCCGACCACCAGGACGACATCGCTCTCGTGAGCCAATTGCTTCACCGCATCCTGGCGGTTCTGGGTGGCGTAGCAGATGTCGTCCTTGCGCGGGCCGCCGATGCTCGGGAACTTGGCGCGAAGCGCGTCGATGACGCGGCTGGTGTCGTCCATGGACAGGGTGGTCTGGGTCACGAAGGACAACGCCTCTGGATTGCGGACCTGCAGGCGTTCCACGTCCGTTTCGTCCTCCACCAGGTAGATCGCGCCGCCATTGCTGGCGTCGTACTGCCCCATGGTGCCTTCCACTTCGGGGTGACCGGCGTGGCCAATCAGGATGCATTCGCGGCCGTCACGGCTGTAGCGTGCGACTTCCATGTGCACCTTGGTCACCAGCGGGCACGTGGCATCGAACACCTTCAGGCCGCGGCGGTCGGCTTCCTGGCGCACGGCCTGGGAAACGCCGTGGGCGCTGAAGATGACGATGACGTTGTCCGGCACCTGATCCAGTTCTTCGACGAAGACCGCGCCACGGGCGCGCAGGTCCTCGACCACGAACTTGTTGTGCACCACTTCATGGCGCACGTAGATCGGCGGACCGAAGACTTCCAGCGCGCGGTTGACGATCTCGATGGCGCGATCGACGCCGGCGCAGAAGCCGCGCGGATTGGCGAGTTTGATTTGCATGCTGTTTACCTCGTGCAGCCGTCGCAGCCGGGAATCGCCCATTCGCGAGCAAGAACTCGGCGTCCCCCTCGCTCCAACAGGTGTCCCGCCCCCATCAGATAGGGCGAACCGACAGGATCTCCACCTCGAAGGCGAGAGGCTTGCCGGCCAATGGGTGATTGAAGTCGATGGTCACATGCGTGTCGTCGACCAGCTTGACCACCCCAGGCAACTCGGCGTTGGCCGCGTCATTGAAGATGATCAGCAGGCCTTCGGAAAGCTCCATGTCCTGGAAGTTGCCACGGGGCATCACCTGCACGTTCTGCGGATTGTGCTGGCCAAATCCCTGCTCCGGCTCGACGGCGAGGACGCGCTTGTCGCCGCTCTTGAGTCCGAATAGCAGGCTTTCGAAGCCAGGCAACAGGTTACCGTCGCCTACTTTGAAGGTGGCCGGCTTCTTCTCGAAGGTGCTGTCCACCACGTCGCCGTTATCCAGCTTGATGGCGAAATGCAGGGTGACCTCCATGTCCGGCCCTATGCGATGTTCAGTCATGGGCAGGTTCTCCGGACTTCTTCGCTTTGAACATATCCAGCGCCAGCATCACGGCGCCGACGGTGATGGCGCTATCGGCCAGGTTGAACGCCGGGAAGTACCAGCGGTTCTGCCAATGCACCAGGATGAAATCGACCACGTGGCCAAGCACCACGCGGTCGTAGAGGTTGCCGAGGGCACCGCCCAGAACCAGGGCCAGCGCAATGGCCAGCCAGGTTTCTTCAGGCTTCAGGCGCTTAAGCCAGACCACCAGCACGCCGCTCACGACCAGGGCGATCAACGCGAACAGCCAGCGCTGCCAGCCAGAGCTATCGGCGAGGAAGCTGAAGGCCGCGCCGGTGTTGTACGCCAGGGTCCAGCTGAAGTAGTCGGGAATGACCACGATCTGCTGGTAGAGGTTGAGCTCGGTTTCGAAGAACCACTTGCTCACCTGATCCAGTATGAACACCAGGGCGGTCAGCCACAGCCAGCCGAGACGGCCGTATGCCTTAGGCATAGTGACGAACCTCGCCGGCCCCATCGATGTTGTCGACGCAACGGCCACACAGCTCCGGGTGCTTCACGAACTGACCAACATCGGCGCGGTGATGCCAGCAACGGCCGCACTTGGTGTGGACGGATTTGTGTATTTTCAGCTTGAGGCCGGCGACTTCGGTATCCACGGCATCGGCCGGGGCATTGGCCAGGGGCTGGACGTCAGCAGCAGAAGTGATCAGCACGAAGCGCAGTTCGTTGCCCAGCTTGGCCAGGCTCGCCACCAGGGCGTCTTCAGCGAACAGGGTGACTTCAGCCTGCAGGTTGCCGCCAATCGCCTTGTTGCTGCGCAGGTTTTCCAGTTCCTTGTTGACCGAGGCCTTGACGGCCATGACCTGCTCCCAGAATTCGCGGTCCAGTTCGGTGCCTTCCGGCAGCTCGGACAGGCCTTGGTACCAGGTGTTGAGCATGACGGACTCGTTACGCTCGCCCGGCAGGAATTGCCAGATTTCCTCGGCGGTGAAGGCCAGGATCGGCGCAATCCAGCGCACGAGGGCTTCGGCGATGTGGAACAGTGCGGTCTGGCAGGAACGGCGCGGCACGCTGTCAGCGGCGGTGGTGTACTGGCGGTCCTTGATGATGTCGAGGTAGAAGCCGCCCAGTTCCTGCACGCAGAAATTGTGCACTTTCGAGTAGACGTTCCAGAAACGGTACTCGCCGTAGGCTTCTTCCAGTTCGCGCTGCAGCAGCAGGGCGCGGTCCACGGCCCAACGGTCGAGGGCCAGCATGTCTTCTGCGGGCAGCAGATCCTTGACCGGGTCGAAGCCGTTCAGGTTGGCCAACAGGAAACGCGCAGTGTTACGGATGCGGCGGTAAGCATCGGCGCTGCGCTGGAGGATCTGCTGGGAAACCGCCATCTCACCGGAGTAGTCGGTAGCCGATACCCACAGGCGCAGGATGTCGGCGCCGAGGCTGTCGGTCACTTGCTGCGGAGCGATGACGTTACCCAGGGATTTGGACATCTTGCGGCCGCTTTCGTCCACGGTGAAGCCGTGGGTCAGCAGTTGGCGGTAAGGTGCGTGTCCGTCGATGGCGCAGCCGGTCAGCAAGGAAGAATGGAACCAGCCACGGTGCTGGTCGGAACCTTCCAGGTAGAGGTCGGCAGCCGGACCGCTGGCATGGCCCAACTCGGCATGGGAGCCGCGCAGGACGTGCCAGTGCGTGGTGCCCGAGTCGAACCAGACGTCCAGGGTGTCGCTGATCTTGTCGTACTGGCCGGCCTCATCGCCGAGCAGTTCGGCGGCATCCAGCTTGAACCAGGCTTCGATGCCTTCCTGCTCGACGCGTAGGGCAACCTGCTCCATCAGCTCGACGGTGCGCGGGTGCAGGTCGCCGGTGGCCTTGTGCAGGAAGAACGGAATCGGTACGCCCCAGTTGCGCTGGCGGGAGATGCACCAGTCAGGACGGCCGGCGATCATGCCGTGCAGGCGCGCCTGGCCCCAACCCGGAACGAATTCGGTCTGTTCGATAGCGGTCAGCGCACGCTCGCGCAGGGTGGCGCCCTGCTCCGGCTGCTTGTCCATGCCGACGAACCACTGCGCGGTGGCGCGGTAGATCAGCGGGGTCTTGTGACGCCAGCAGTGCATGTAGCTGTGGCTGATGGATTCGTGCTTGAGCAACGCACCCACTTCTTCCAGTTTGGCGACGATGGCCGGATTGGCTTTCCAGATGAACTGGCCGCCAAAGAACGGCAGGTCCTGAACGTAGACACCGTTGCTCTGCACCGGGCTTAGGATGTCGTCGTTACTCATCCCGTACTGCTTGCAGGTACGGAAGTCGTCCTCGCCGTAGGCCGGCGCGGAGTGAACGATGCCGGTGCCGGCGCCCAGCTCGACGTACTCGGCCAGGTAGACGGGCGACAGACGCTCGTAGAACGGGTGGCGGAAGCGGATCTGGTCCAGCGACTCGCCCTTGGCGGTGGCGATGACCTGGCCTTCCAGGCCGTAGCGCTGCAGGCAGGATTCCACCAGCTCTTCAGCCAGAACCAGCAGGCGCGCGCCGGTATCCACCAGCGCATAGTTGAACTCGGGGTGAACGTTCAGCGCCTGGTTGGCCGGGATGGTCCAGGGGGTGGTGGTCCAGATGACGATGGCAGCAGGTTTGGCCAGGCTCGGCAGGCCGAAGGCGGCAGCCAGCTTGTCGGCATCTTCAATGGCGAAGGCGACGTCGATGGCGTCGGACTTCTTATCGGCATATTCGACTTCCGCCTCAGCCAGGGCAGAAGCGCAGTCGAAGCACCAGTTCACCGGCTTCAGGCCCTTGAACACGAAGCCCTGCTTGACCATTTCGGCCAGTGCACGGATTTCGCCAGCCTCGTTACCGAAGGCCATGGTCTTGTAGGGATTGCCCCAGTCGCCCAGTACACCGAGGCGGATGAAATCGGCTTTCTGGCCTTCGATCTGCTCCGAGGCGTAGGCACGGCACAGCTCCCGGGTCTTGTCCGCGGGCAGGTTCTTGCCGTGGGTGGTCTCGACCTTGTGCTCGATGGGCAGGCCGTGGCAATCCCAGCCCGGAACATAGGGCGCGTCGTAGCCCGCCAGGGTCTTGGAGCGAACGATGATGTCCTTGAGGATCTTGTTGACCGCGTGACCGATGTGAATGCTGCCGTTGGCGTAGGGCGGGCCATCGTGCAGGACGAACCTCGGGCGACCTTCGCCGATCTGCCGCAGCTTTCCGTACAGGTCGATGCTGTTCCAGCGCTGCAGCAGTTCCGGCTCGCGCTGGGGCAGACCGGCCTTCATCGGGAATGCCGTCTCGGGCAGGTTCAGGGTCGCTTTGTAATCGGTCATTTCAAGTCCAGGCTCTTCAATTTGATTGAGTACCCTGCCAATAGGCACGGGCGGCAGCGACATCCGCATCGATCGCCGACTTCAACGCCTCCAGGGAGGCAAAACGCTGCTCATCACGCAGCTTGTGGTGGAAGGTCACGCTGATCCGCCGGTCGTAGAGGTCGGCGGAATAGCCCAGCAGATGGACCTCCAGATGGGCGCGTCCATCGCCCTTCACGCTGGGGCGCACGCCGATGTTCGCAACGCCGGGCAGTTGCCGGCCTTCCAGCTCCACGCTGACCAGGTACACCCCGTTGAGCGGGACGCGGCGGCGTTTGAGTTGCACGTTGGCGGTCGGGGTACCCAGCTGGCGACCGAGCTTCTGCCCGTGCAGCACTCGGCCGGTAATGGTGAAAGGACGCCCCAGCAGCCGCTCCGCAAGCACGAAGTCACCTTCGGCCAGGGCCTGGCGCACGCGGGTGCTGCTGACCCGCAAGCCATCCAGCTCGACGGTTGCCGCGGCTTCGACACTGAAACCTTCCGCTTCGCCGGCCTGCAGCAGGAAATCGAAGTCTCCGGCGCGGTCGCAGCCAAAGCGGAAATCGTCACCGATCTCCAGGTGCTTGGCGCCCAGTCCTTCCACCAGCACGGCATGCACGAACTCGGCGGCGCTGAGTTCACGCAGGCGGTCATTGAAGGCCAGGCAGAGCACCCGGTCCACCCCTTCGCGGGCCAGCAGCTCAAGCTTGTCGCGTAGCCGCGTCAGACGTACTGGAGCGGTGTCAGGGCCGAAATATTCGCGCGGCTGCGGCTCGAAAATCACCACGCAAGTAGGCAAACCCAGCTCAGCCGCACGCTCGCGCAACCGCTTGAGAATGGCCTGGTGGCCGCGGTGCACGCCGTCGAAATTGCCGATGGTGGCGACGCAGCCCCGATGGTGGGGCCGCAGGTTGTGTAAACCTCGAACCAGCTGCATAGCACAAGTCTTGTTCACAAAGTGGTCGATTATACGCACAGCCGAGGCTGGACAACAGGCGCTACAGACCCGTCACCACGACAAGCGGCGACGAGTCGCAGCTCGGCGAACTACACCGCCCGCCGGGCGAAGTCGCGAAGGCGGAAACCCAGCAGCGCCAGCACGCCGAAATAGGTGATCACACCGGCACCCACGAGAACGGCCAGGCGCAGCAACCGTTCGGCCATTCCTCCCTGCTCCCATGCGGGCAGCAGGTACATCACGCCGAGCAGGACAGCGCACATCGCCAGTACCGCCAGAACGAGCTTTGCCAGGAATTTCCCCCAGCCCGGCTGCGGCTGGAAGAGCTGCTGCTTGCGCAGCTGCCAATAGAGCAGCCCGGCATTCATGCAAGCTGCCAGGCTGATCGCCAGGGCCAATCCGGCATGGCGCAGCGGGAAGACGAAGACAAGGTTCATCAACTGGGTGGCGATGAGTGTGAACAGGGCGATCCTCACCGGCGTGCGAATGTTCTGCCGCGCGTAGAAACCAGGAGCCAGCACCTTGACCAGGATTATCCCGAGGAGGCCCACGGCGTAAGCGATCAAGGCGCGCTGGGTCATCAGCGCGTCGGTGGCGGTGAACTTCCCGTACTGGAACAGCGCCACTGTCAGCGGCTCGGCGAGCAGCGCCAGGGCCAGGGTGCAAGGCAGTACCAGCAGGAAGCACAGCCGCAGGCCCCAATCGAGCAGCTGCGAGTACGCATGGCGGTCATCACTGGCGTACGTCTTGGCCAGGGATGGCAGCAGGATGGTGCCCAAGGCGACGCCGAGCACACCGGACGGCAACTCCATCAGGCGGTCGGCGTAGTACATCCAGGACACCGACCCCGCCGCCAGGAACGAGGCGAAGATGGTGTTGATGATGAGCGAGATCTGCCCCACGGAAACCCCGAAAATCGCCGGCCCCATCTGCTTGAGCACACGCCAGACCCCGGTATCGCGCAGGTTCAGGCGAGGCAGCACGAGCATGCCGATGCGCTTGAGTGACGGTAATTGGTAGAGCAGTTGTGCCAAGCCACCGACAAGCGTCGCCCAGCCGAGGGCCATGATCGGCGGATCGAAATAGGGAATCAGGAAGAGCGAAAAGACAATCATGCTGACGTTCAGCAGGGTCGGCACGAAGGCCGGCACCGCGTAACGGTTCCAGGTGTTGAGGATCGCTCCCGCCAGCGATGACAACGAAATCAGGAAAATGTACGGAAAAGTCACCCGCAGCAGGTCAGTGGTCAGGGCGAACTTCTCAGGGGTATCGGCAAAACCCGGGGCGGTCACCCAGATCACCCACGGCGCCGCGAGCACACCGAGCAGGGTCACCAACGCCAGTACCAGGGTCAGGAGGCCGGAGATATAGGCGATGAACGTGCGAGTCGCCTCTTCGCCCTGCTGGGTCTTGTATTCCGCCAGGATCGGGACGAATGCCTGGGAGAACGCCCCCTCGGCGAAGATTCGGCGCAGCAGGTTGGGCAACTTGAACGCGACGAAGAAGGCATCAGTGGCCATGCCGGCGCCGAAATAGCGCGCGACGATGGTATCGCGCACGAAGCCCAATACGCGGGAAAGCATGGTGATGGAGCTGACGGCCGCCAGCGACTTGAGCAGGTTCATTCAGGGGTCCGGACAGGTGTTGCGCGGTCCTTCGGCAATGCTGCCAGGGGACAATCGAGGCTGCCGAGTGTAGAGTCCGTGCGGGATAAAAGCATCCGGCAAGAAAAGCGCACGCTCGTCGCCCGACCTGCCTGATCGCCCTTGACAAGCCCACATCACGTGGGCATGATTCGCGGCCTTAATTTGATTCAATTCCCCAGTTTCGAGGAGCTTGACGGTGGCCAACACACCTTCTGCCAAAAAACGCGCCAAACAGGCTGAGAAGCGTCGTAGCCATAACGCCAGCCTGCGCTCCATGGTTCGTACCTACATCAAGAACGTGGTCAAGGCTATCGACGCCAAAGACCTGCCGAAGGCACAAGCCGCTTTCACCGCCGCTGTACCGGTGATCGATCGCATGGCCGACAAAGGCATCATCCACAAGAACAAAGCTGCTCGTCACAAGAGCCGCCTGAACGCCCACATCAAGGCGCTCGGTCAAGCTGCTGCCTAAGCTTGAGTTCTTGCGAAAAACCGGCCTTCTGGCCGGTTTTTTATTGCCTGCATTTCCTGAAACAGGATTTACAGCCATGAAAAAGCCCGGAAATTCCGTAATGCTGTTCAGTTAGCCCCGCCAACGAGGTGTCGCTGTTGTTGTAGGAGCGAGCTTGCTCACGAAGCTTTCCGGGATATCGCCCATTCGCCAGCAAGCTGGCTCCTACAGCGTTTCCCCGCTGCAGAAACCAAGAACGCCGCTCACCCGGCGAGGGATTAGCGGCGTTCTTATGTGAACAGCATTACGGCAATTCCGGGCTTTCTGCTTTCTGGCATCAACTCAAGGCCGGTTCGGCCATGGAACAATCGGGATCGCGGTAACGGCATTCTGTGGACTGCCCTCGATCACGCGGTCGCTGTAGACCAGATAGATCAGGGTATTGCGCTTGCGATCGAAGAAGCGCACGACTTGCATGGCTTTGAACACCAGCGACGTACGCTCCTTGAATACCTCTTCGCCATCCTTGAGCTCGCCATTGAAGCGGATAGGCCCCACCTGGCGACAAGCAATGGACGCCTCGGCACGATCCTCGGCCAATCCCAGGCCACCTTTCACTCCGCCAGTCTTGGCTCGCGACAGGTAGCAGGTCACGCCCTCGACCCTCGGATCATCGAATGCTTCGACCGTGATCTTGTCGTTCGGCCCCATCCACTTGAACACGGTGGAGACCGAGCCGATCTCCTCCGCAGCAACCGCCAGCGGCATCGCCAGAAGCGCAGCCGCCACTCCCTTGATCAGTCGCATCTGTCCCTCCAACTCAAACCAGGACCAGGTTATCCCGATGCACCAGCTCCGGCTCGTCGACGTAGCCCAACAGCTTCTCGATGAGATCGGACGATTGGCCGATGATCTTCTGCGCCTCGAGGGCGCTGTAGTTGGCCAGGCCACGGGCGATTTCCGCACCATCCAGCCCGACACAAACCACCATCTCACCGCGACGGAAACTACCCTGCACAGCCTTCACACCGACCGGCAGCAGGCTCTTGCGATCTTCACGGAGCGCCTTGACCGCACCCGCATCGAGCACCAGGGTGCCGCGGGTCTGCAGATGGCCAGCCAGCCACTGCTTGCGCGCCGCCAGCATGCCGCGCTCAGGCGCAAGCAGCGTACCCAGGCGCTCGCCAGACTTGAGGCGATCCAGAACCCGCTCGATCCGCCCACCGACAATCACGGTGTGCGCACCGGAGCGTGCCGCCAGCCGCGCCGCGCGCAGCTTGGTCTGCATACCACCCCGCCCCAGAGCACCACCGGTACCACCGGCAACAGCATCCAGCGCCGGGTCATCGGCACGCGCCTCGAAGATCAGTTGGGCATCGGGATTGTGACGAGGGTCGGCGTCGAACATACCGTCGCGATCCGTAAGGATCACCAGCAGGTCCGCCTCCACGAGGTTGGCCACCAGCGCAGCCAGGGTGTCGTTGTCACCGAAACGAATTTCGTCGGTAACCACGGTGTCGTTCTCGTTGATCACCGGAATAGCACCCAGCTCAACCAGGGTGCGCAGGGTGCTGCGAGCGTTCAGGTAGCGCTTGCGATCGGACAGATCATCGTGGGTCAGCAGGATCTGCGCAGTGTGGCGACCATGCTCGGCGAAACTGGATTCCCAGGCCTGGACCAGCCCCATCTGCCCTACGGAAGCGGCAGCCTGCAGCTCGTGAACGGCGCTCGGGCGACTCTGCCACCCCAGGCGACTCATACCCGCCGCCACAGCACCGGAGGACACCAGCACCAGTTCCACACCCGCATCACGCAAGGCCACCATCTGCTCAACCCAGATCGCCATCGCCGAACGATCCAGCCCGCGACCGTCAGCCGTGAGCAAAGCACTACCGATCTTCACCACCCAGCGCTGCGCGCCAGTCACCTTGTCCCGCATATCGTCCAACCTTAGCTAGAAGGCCGCGCGGCAAGGCGCGCGGCCATGCGAACATCCCACAGCGCCGGGTGGCGCCAGGATCAGGGTACGTAGAAGATTTCCGGCCCGTCGCCGTCATCCTCGTCGTCATCGAAATCGTCATCATCGTCGACGCCAGCGCTCTTCATGCCGGCACGGCGCAGCGCACGCTGATCATCCATGGCCTGCAGGCGGGCACGCGCCTCGTCCTCGATGCGCTGATCCAGCTCAGCGAGCTGCTCGGCATACTCCGGCTCCTCTTCCATGCGCAGTGTGCGCTCGTCGAGGTAACGCATGATCTCCTGAGAGAGCGCCTCGGTTCCTTCGCGCTCCAGGGCGGAAATCACGAACACCGGACCATCCCACCCCAGACGCTCGAGCACTGCCTTCAAGCGGGTATCGCGATCGTCATCGAGCAGCTGGTCAGCCTTGTTCAGCACCAGCCAGCGATCACGCTCGGTCAGCGCAGGACTGAAGCGAGCAAGCTCTTCGATGATGGTTGCAGCAGCTTCGGCCGGATCACTTTCATCCAGCGGCGCCATGTCGACGATGTGAAGCAACAGGCGAGTACGCGCGAGGTGCTTGAGGAAGCGAATGCCCAGGCCGGCGCCTTCTGCAGCACCCTCGATCAGGCCAGGGATGTCGGCCACCACGAAGGATTTGAATCGACCCACACTGACCACACCAAGGTTCGGCACCAGCGTAGTGAAGGGATAATCAGCCACTTTCGGCTTGGCAGCGGAAACGGCACGAATGAACGTGCTCTTGCCCGCGTTCGGCAGGCCGAGCAGACCCACGTCGGCCAGCACCTTCAGCTCCAGCTTGAGGTCGCGGGATTCACCCAGCTTGCCCTTGGTGGTCTGACGCGGTGCGCGGTTGGTACTGGACTTGAAGCGGGTGTTGCCCAGGCCGTGCCAGCCACCCTGGGCGACCATCAGGCGCTGTCCCGGCCTGGTCAGGTCGCCGATGATTTCCTGGGTCGCCGCATCGATGATCGTGGTCCCTACCGGCACCGGCAGGACCAGGTCATCACCCTTGCGACCAGTGCAGTCCTTGCTGCCGCCATTTTCACCGCGCTGGGCGTCGAAACGACGGGTGTAGCGGTAATCGACCAGGGTATTGAGGTTCGGATCGGCCTCCATGAATACGGAGCCGCCATCGCCCCCGTCACCACCGTTGGGGCCGCCCTTTTCAATGAATTTTTCGCGACGGAAACTCATCAGGCCATTGCCGCCGTCGCCCGCTTTTACAAAGATCGATACTTCATCGACGAATTTCATCAGGACGCCTCCCGCCACGGGGACGGGTTGAGTGAAACAAAGCACATAGGATACAGGGAACCCCGCTCAATGCAGAGTTTCCATGAAGCAGAAACGAAAAAGCCCCGTCGCAAGACGGGGCTTTTCCAGCGAAGTCGCAATCAGGCTGCGACGATGCTTACGTACTTGCGGCCGAAAGCACCTTTGACCTCGAACTTGATCACGCCGTCCACTTTCGCGAACAGGGTGTGATCCTTGCCCAGGCCAACGCCGACGCCGGCGTGGAACTTGGTGCCGCGCTGACGCACGATGATGTTGCCAGCTTTGACAACCTGGCCACCGAACAGCTTCACGCCAAGGCGTTTACTTTCTGAGTCGCGGCCGTTGCGGGTAGAACCGCCAGCTTTTTTGTGTGCCATGAGTCAAATCCTCCAAAAAGGAAATTAGGCCTGGATGCCGGTGATTTTGATTTCAGTGAACCACTGGCGGTGGCCCTGGCGCTTCATGTGGTGCTTACGACGGCGGAACTTGATGATGCGCACTTTGTCGTGACGGCCTTGAGAGACCACTTCAGCGACTACTTTGGCACCGTCAACAACCGGAGCACCGATTTTCACGTCTTCGCCATTGCCGATCAGCAGGACGCGGTCGAAAGTCACGGATTCGCCGGTGGCGACTTCGAGCTTCTCGACTTTCAGGAATTCACCTTCAGCGACTTTGTATTGCTTGCCGCCGGTAACGATAACTGCGTACATGGATTTTCTCCGTTAAACCTGCTCACCCGACGCTTTATAAAAAGAGGTATCGGTCGGCATGGCTGCATGGGGCCGGAACTGACGCCCGTGCAATTGCGTAAGGCAGGAAAATGCCCAAGGAAGTTCAGGGGCCGCGATTGTACGCAAGGCGCGATTGCCGCGCAAGCACCGCCAGGGCTCGCCTTGACAGTCCCCGGCCCGGTCCCTAGCATGCCGCGCATCCCAACAGGAGCACTTCTGGCCGATGCAACCCCAGGCTTTCTACCGCGTGGTGGCGGACGATTTTACCGCAGTCGACGACATCATTCGCCGGCAGCTGACCTCCCGCGTCCCCCTGGTGGAAAAGATCGGTGACTACATCGTCTCCGCCGGTGGCAAGCGCCTGCGCCCGCTGCTCGTCCTGCTGAGCGGCAATGCCCTTGGCTTCGGCGGCGACCAACTGCGCCTGCTGGCCGCCACCATCGAGTTCCTGCACACCTCCACCCTGCTCCACGATGACGTGGTGGATGCCTCCGGCCTGCGCCGCGGCCGCTCGACCGCCAACGCCCTTTGGGGGAACGCGCCGAGCGTGCTGGTGGGCGACTTCCTCTATGCCCGCTCCTTCGAAATGATGGTGGAACTCGGCTCCATGCCGGTGATGCGCATCATCTCCCAGGCCACTCGGGTCATCGCCGAAGGCGAAGTGCTGCAACTGTCGAAAATCCGTGACGCCAGCACCACCGAAGAAACCTATATGGAAGTCATTCGCGGCAAGACCGCGATGCTCTTCGAGGCCTCGACCCACAGCGCCGCGGTGCTGGCCGGCGCAAGCGCCGAGCAGTCCGAGACTCTGCGCCAGTTCGGCGACGCCCTGGGCATCGCCTTCCAATTGGTGGACGACTTGCTCGACTACCGCGGCGATGCTGCCACCCTCGGCAAGAACGTCGGAGACGACCTGGCCGAAGGCAAGCCCACCCTGCCGCTGATCGCCACCATGCGCGATGGCACTCCGGAGCAGGCCAGCCTGGTGCGCAAGGCCATCCAGCAAGGTGGCAGCCAGGACCTGGAAGGTATCCGCGCAGCCGTGGAAGCAGCAGGCGCCCTGGACTACACCGCCCAACTGGCCCGCGACTACGCCGCCCGTGCCATCACCTGCCTGAATACGCTACCGGCCAGCGCTTATCGCGATGCGCTGGTCGAGCTCACCGAGTTCGCTGTCGCGCGAACCCACTGAGGCCCTGATCAGTCGAAAAAGCCCGTCCTGGTGACGTAATGCTGTTCACATAAGAACGCCGCTAATCCCTCACCGGGTGAGCGGCGTTCTTGGTTTCTGCAGCGGGGAAACGCTGTAGGAGCCAGCTTGCTGGCGAATGGGCGATATCCCGGAAAGCTTCGCGAGCAAGCTCGCTCCTACAACAACAGCGACACCTCGTGGGCGGGGCTAACTGAACAGCATTACGTCCTGGTGACGGGCTTTTTTCTGCCTCGACGAAAGGTATCGATTAGCGCTTGCCATTTTGATAATAGTAATTATTCTCATCTCTACGGTTTTCAAGGAGATGAGCCATGACCTACCTGATCGATGCCTGGCTGGATCGCCCCCACCCCTACCTGCGGATACTCCATCGGGAAACCGGTGAGGTCTGCGCCGTGCTGGAAGAAGAAGCCCTCGACGAACTGCGCGAACAGGGCGAACTCGACCTGGCCTGCCTCAACTCAAGCGAGCCGCTGGTGCTCAAGGAATTGGTGCGAAACCTCTTCCTGTTCTGCTACGCCAGGGCATTGCGTCCGCACGGCGAGCTGCACTGAGGGTCATTCGGGAATCTGGATGACGCCAGGATGCGTCATCCGCAAGTGCGGCGCCCGGGCGCCGCGCTTGCAGCGAGGGCAAAGGCGCCCTCGCCGGTTCCTGGACGGGCCAGGGATGGCTCGCCCAGGGGTCGCCCTGGATCAGAGGATGTCCAGGAGCTCCACATCGAACACCAGCACGCTGTGCGGCGGGATGCTACCGACGCCTTGGGCGCCATAGGCCAGTTCGCTCGGAACGTGCAGGCGCCATTTGCTGCCAGCGTTCATCAGTTGCAGGGCCTCGACCCAGCCGGCGATCACGCCGCCCACCGGGAATTCGGCCGGCTGGCCACGATCGTAGGAGCTGTCGAACACAGTGCCGTCGATCAGGGTGCCGTGGTAGTGGGTGCGGACGGTGTCTTCGGCGGACGGCTTGGCGCCCTCACCCGCTACCAGTACTTCGAACTGCAAGCCGGACGGCAGGACGGTCACGCCTTCGCGCTTGGCGTTCTCTTCCAGGTAGGTGCGACCAGCGCCAGCAGCGGCCTCGGCCTTGGCTTCGGCTTCAGCCTGCATGCGCTCGCGAATCACGCGGAAGCTGGCAGACAGGGCAGCACCATCGACACGGCTTTCCACGCCCTGGAAGGCATCGCTGAGGCCAGCGATCACTGCTTCAAGGCTTACGCCGGGCGGGGGATTGTCACGGATCTGGTCGCCGAGCTGACGGCCGATGCCGTAGCTGACGCGGGTTTCGTCGGTAGAGAGATCGAGTTGAGACATGGCGGAACTCCGCTCCGGGAAAAAAGGTCGGCCAGACTAGCACAGCTTCCCTTCCCCGGCGCGGGCTCCCGCCGACAGCCGCAGGTCAGTGGGAGACGCGGGTCGAGATGGGCACGCGCACCGTATCCTGGCTGTCTGCCTCCATCCCGCACATCTCGTCGTGCACCACGCTGTGCACCAGATGGAAGGGCAGGTCCGGGAACTCGCGAAGCACTTCCCGGGCGTGTTCCACCGAGCGAAGGTGCGTCGCATGGCCCTGGCCGTCATCCAGATGATGGCTACGGCCATCGATCCGGGCTTCCAGCAGATAGATACCGCCTTCCAGGGAGATCAGGTTGATTTCTTCGATGTGCCCGGCACGGGCATGACTGCTGAGGTCGTGCAATTTCATGGCGTCGCCCTCGCTCGCTGTACACCTCAAATCTAATGCACAGGACCGTATGTGGACGGCAGATACGCAACCGCCCGTCCGCTTTTCAGCGGCCGGGCGGTCAGGGCAGCGCAAAAACCTTGTCAGTGGTCGTGCTTGGTCATCTTGTCCAGATAACCCATGGCGAAGGCGGAGATGACGAAGGTCATGTGCAACACCACGTACCACATGATCTTGCTGTTATCGATGTTCTGCGCGTCCATGAAGATGCGCAGCAGGTGGATGGAGGAGATCGCCACGATGGATGCGGCCACCTTCATCTTCAACGAGCCGGAGTCCATCTTGCCGAGCCAGCTCAGTTTTTCCTTGCTGTCATCGATATCCAGCTGAGAAACGAAGTTCTCGTAGCCGGAAATCATCACCATCACCAGCAGGCCGCCCACCAGCGACATATCGATCAGCGACAGCAGCACCAGGATGAGGTCTGCTTCGGACTTCTCGAAGACGTGCGGCAGGATGTGCACGACTTCCTGGAAGAATTTCAGGGTCAGCGCCAACAGCGCGAAGGACAGGCCGAAGTAGATCGGGGCCAGCAACCAGCGTGCGGCGTACATCGAGTTTTCTAGAATGCGTTCCATGGCTTCTCGTAGTCAGTAAAAAACCGGCCGCGAGTATAGCGAGGTGCTTCTTACAGAAAAATAATGGCAACGAGCAGCGAAATATCCCCAAACACTGTGGATAAGTCTGTGAGCGAACATTGGAACGTCCGACGCACGCCGCTACCGCCGTAGGCTCCCAGCCGCTGCACAAAAGCTGGCCAACTGAAGCCCGTCAGGTTTCGGGGCGGAACTGGCAGTCGCCAAGGCTTCGACAACGCGTGCCATTGATGCGTCGCAACTCACCCTGGAGGTGCAGGCGCCAGATCGGCGGATCGTGGGCTTCGGTGTAACCCTGTTCGGCGAGGCAATCGGCAATCGCAGAGAGCACCGACTCCGCCACGATAGGCCCATGGAATGGGCCCTGGGCTTTGATCGCCGAGGGTTGTTCCCCCGACATTCCCGCTGCACAGAGCAGCGTCCAGAGTCCATTCTCTCCCGCCAGCGGACGGATCACACACTCGATCCGGGTCACGAGTCCCAGGCACTGACGGGTAAGGCAGAGGTTGCGCGTCATGGCGGCTTTCCTCGCAGAGGCCTGTTTTTCAGCCTACACCCGAGTTTAGACCTGCGAAAGCGCGATGCTTATCCACGTGAACTGTGGATAACCCTGTGCACAGGGTGAGGGAAAGGCGGTGGGACGCCGGCTACCCGAGGGGCCTTCCCCACCGCTCAATGACTGACCAGCCACGCCGGGCACCCAACCCGGCGCGACGGTCGATGACTCAGGACGGACCCTGGGTCTTGTCCGGGACCGGCGCCTTGCCGGGCTCCTTCTTTGGCCCCTTACGCGCAGGCTTGGGCGGTGCTGCGGCCTTGGCAACGGCCTCCACTACCTCCTGGGCAACTGCTGGTTTCTCCTCTTCTTCCAGCCCCATCTCGGCAATTTCCCGCAGTCGCGCCACTACGCGGGCATTGACGCTGCCTTCGGGGAACTGGCCCTTGTCGTCCGGCACACCAGCAGGCTCGCCCACCAGCAGGCTCAGCGCCTCGTCGGCCTGGCGGACCGCATAGACGTGGAAGCGGCCCGTGCGCACGGCCTCCAGCACGCGTTCGTCCAGCATCAGGGTGGTGACGTTGGCATGAGGGATGATGACCCCCTGCTCGCCCGTCAGGCCACGGGCCTCGCAGAGGCGGAAGAAGCCTTCGATCTTCTCGTTGACCCCACCGACTGCCTGCACCTCGCCGAACTGGTTGATCGAGCCGGTGATGGCGAAGCACTGCTTGAGCGGCGTGCGCGAGAGCGCGGAGATCAGGGTGCAGGCCTCACCGAGGGAAGCGCTGTCGCCATCCACGTAGCCGTAGGACTGCTCCAGGGCGATGCTCGCGGAGATCTCCAGGGGGAATTCCTGGGCATAGCGGCTGCCGAGGTACCCGGTGAGGATCATCACCCCCTTGGAGTGAATCGGCTGGCCCAGGTTGACCTCGCGTTCGATGTCGACGATGCCCGAGCTGCCCGGGTAGACGGTCGCCGAAATCCGCGCCGGCACGCCGAAAGCCGAATCGCCCACTTCCAGCACCGTCAGGCCGTTGCACTTGCCCACGGCGGCGCCGGAGGTGTCGATCAGGATGATGCCCGCCAGCATGTCGTCGAGGATGCGCGCGGATACACGGCCAGTGCGGGTCGCCTTGGCCTTGAGGGCGCGGTCGATGTGATCGGCATCGGTCATCGGCTCGTTCGCCAACTGACGGATGAAGTCCGCCTCACTGACCAGTTGGAACAGGTCGCCGATGCGTGCCGAAAGCCGGCCCTGGTGCTCGGCCAGACGGGCGCTGTAGGTCGCCAGGCGGGCGACGGCAGCCGCGGTGAGCGGGGCCATGCCCTCTTCCGAGGTGCGGGTCTTCAGCAACTGGGCGAACTGCTCGAGGCTGTCGTCCGACAGGGCGATTTCCTCGTCGAAGTCCACCAGCACGCGGAACATCTCCTGGAAGTCGGGATCCAGGTCCTGCAGCGTGTAGTAGAGCTGGCGCGAACCGATGATCACCACCTTCACCTGCAGCGGGATCATCTGGGGTGTCAGGGTAACGGTGGCCAGGCGACCGAGCTCGGCAAGAGGGGACTCCATCTTCAGCTTGCGCGACTGCAGTGCGCGCTTCAGGGCATCCCAGACGAAGGGCTCGCCCAGCAGCTTCTCGGCTTCCAGGATCAGGAAACCACCGTTGGCACGGTGCAGCGCACCTGGGCGCAGCTGACGGTAGCTGGTGTAGAGGGCGCCCTGGTCGGTGCCGTACTCGATGCGGCCGAACAGGTTGTCATAGGTGGGATGCGGCTCGAACACCACCGGGGCGCCGCCGCTGGCGTGATGACCCACCACCAGGCTGGGGCAGTACTGCTCTTCCAGTATTTCGCGACGCTGGGCGTCCGGCTTGTCGTCCAGCAGTTGGTCCACCACCGTTTTAAGCAGGTTCACCTGCATGGCCTGCAGATAGGCCACGACGCCGGCGTTCTCCGCGTACTTGGCCGACAGGGGCGAAAGCAGCGGTTGCAGGGCCTGGGTAATGGTTTCCTCGTTGAGCTGGCGCAGCTGGTTGCTGGACTCGCGCTTCCACTGCGGAAGGCTGGACAGCTCCTCGTTCAGGCGCTCCTCCAGCATGGAAATGTCATCGTGGAAACGATCGCGCTCGGCTTCGTCCAGCTGGGCGAAGTCCGCTTCGTCCAGAGCCTTGCCGTCCTTCATGGGCGTGAAGGCGATGTTGGCGCTGTCACGGTAGAGGGCGACATCCTTCTCCAGGGCCAGGCGCTCGATGACGTCGAGCGCACGGTCGTAGCGCTGGTTGAAGGCGCGATCGATCGCACTCTTCTTCTGCTGGAAGGTGGGTGTCTCGAATACCGCCGGGAAGGTGGCCAGGAGGTTGTCCACCAGATGCTCGATGTCGCAGATGAAATCGTTCGCCTCGCCCGACGGCAATTGCAGGGCACGAGGCTCGCGGGGTTCTTCGAAGTGGTTGACGTAGAGCCAGTCCGCCGGGGTTTCCAGGCGCTTGCCCTCGGCCTTGAGGTAGCGTTTTACGAAGGAGAAGCGACCGGTGCCGGGCTCGCCCATCACATAGACGTTGTAACCGGGACGCGGCATCGCCACGCCGAACTGCAGGGCCTCCACCGCGCGCTCCTGGCCGAGCACGCCGCGGAAGGGCTCCAGGTCCTCGGTCGACTTAAAACTGAACTGGTGGGGCTCGAAGGGACGGGTCAGCGCATCGGGCGCCAGTCGCAGGCTGGCAGCGAAGGAGTCAGGCATCGAGTGTCCTTAATGGCTCGGCAAGAAAGCAATGGCCGCATTCTGGCGCCGCCCTGACATCACTGGCAAGGCAAAACGCCAGGGTGTTCAGTGGGCCAGGTCAGCGCAGCTCAGGCAGTACTCGGCCGCCGGCAGCACCGCCAGTCGCGCCGGCTCTATGGGCTCGCCGCAACGCTGGCAAAAACCGTAGCTGCCGTCCGCCAGGCGCAACTTGGCCATGCCCACACGGCGCAGGGCGGCCTCGGTTTCGGCGAGGATCGCAGTCAGTACTTCGTCGTTCTCGCGCTCCCCCGCCTGCTCGGCGAAATCCGGCGAGTGGCTGCTGGCCAGGTCTTCACGAATGGAGTTGGCGCGGGCGGTGTACTCCACTATCAGGGCATCGAGTGCGGCCCGAGGGTCGGTAGTTGTCATGCTGGAATCTCCCCAGTTCACTCCCTAAGTGTGGACGCTGTAACGCAGCCTGCATCCCACTTGTGCAAACTTGCGTAAATGCGCGTCATCGCCTTGCTTGACACCCGCCCCGGCGTTACCCAAAGCTCGGACGAATCTCTCACCAGGAAGAGCTGTGCCCTTGAAACGGATTTTCCCGTACCTCGCCCTGTGCACCTCGATCGCCGCCCACGCCGCTCCCCAGTTCCCCGCCGAACGCATCCAGGCGCTGGCGAACGATTCCTACTGGATTGCCCTTGGCCACTACGAGACCGGGAAGCTGGGCGGCTGGCGCAGCTATGTGGACGATTCCGAGTTCTTCCTGGCCGAAACGGGGGCGAACGACCCGGAAGCCGAACTGCGCGCTACCCTGGCCGCGCTCTACGCGCCAGCCGAACAAGGCGACAAACATCCGCAATGCGTCTATCCCGCGCGTACCCGCTGGCTACGCGCGCAGCTCCAGCTCAGCGACCTGCCACAGCCGGATTGCGGCGAGTACAAGGCCTGGTACGCCGACATCAACCCGGATAGCACCGTGCTGGTGTTCCCCGCAGCCTACCTCAACAGCCCGTCCTCCATGTTCGGCCATACCCTGTTGCGGATCGACCAGCCGGACATCCACGAAAACAACACCGCAATGCTCAGTTATGCGCTGAACTTCGGCGCCTTCATCGAAGGGGCGGACAACAGCATCCTCTACGCCTGGAAGGGGCTGATGGGGGGCTATCCCGGCCTGTTCGCCCTGGTGCCCTACCGCGACAAGCTCAAGGAATACAGCCGCCTGGAGAATCGCGATCTCTGGGAATACCGCCTGAATCTCACCGCCGAGGAAACCGGGCGCATGGTGGAGCACGTCTGGGAACTCAAGCAGATCCGCTTCGATTATTACTTCTTCGACGAAAACTGCTCCTACCGCCTGCTGGAATTGCTGGAGATCGCCCGCCCCGGAATCGAGCTCACCGACCAGTTCCCGATTACCGCCATCCCCACCGATACCGTGCGCGCGGTCAAGCAAGCCGGTCTGGTGGAGTCGATCGACTACCGCCCCTCGCGGGAAAAGGAACTGCTGGCGCGCGCCGAGCCGCTGGACCACGCCGAACAGCAGTGGGTACGCCAGCTCGCCGAAAACGAACAGCTACTGAATGACCCGACCTTTCTTGCCCTGCCCGCTCCGCGTCGCGCCCTGATCCAGGACGCCGCCTTCCGCCTGGTTCGTTATCGCGCCACCGGGGAAGAGCGCACCCGCGAAAGCGCCACACGCAGCTACAAGCTGCTGCAGAGCATCAATCGCAATCCGCCGCCGGAGCTGAGCCTGGACCGCCCCGGATTGCCCGAAGAAGGCCACGAATCGCGCACCTGGCAACTCGGCGCCGGTACCCGCGAGGACCGTGCCTTCGCCGAGTACGGCCTGCGCATGGCCTATCACGACCTCAATGACAACCTGTCCGGTTTCCCGCTTGGCGCGCAGATCGAGATCCTCCAGCTCAAGTTGCGCCAGTACGAGGACAACCACTGGCAACTGCAGCGCCTGGACCTGGCGACCATCCGCTCCCTGACCCCGCGTGGGGACCTGCTGAAGCCGCTGTCCTGGCAGGTGGCGGGTGGCCTGGAGCGGGTACTGGGCGAGGATGGCGACGAACGCCTGGTCAGCCACCTCAATGGCGGCGTCGGCGGTTCCTGGCAATTGGGGGATGACGCCCTCGGCTTCGCCCTGGCGACCGCCCGTATCGAGCACAACGAAGACTTCGCGCCGTTCATCGCCACCGCAGCAGGCTTCAACACTGGCCTGCTCTGGCACAACCCACTGGGCAGCCTCAGCCTGGAAGCGGCCGGCGACTATTTCCACAACGGCGAAGTCCGTCGCCGACTGTCTCTCAACCAGCAATGGGAGATTTCCCGCAACCTCGGCCTGCGCCTGACCGCGCAGCGGGAGTTCAGCCAGCTCGCCGCGCCGGTGAACGAAGTGATGCTGGAACTGAAGTGGTACCACTATTGATGGGTATCGCTTCGCTCCACCCATCCTACGGCCGACCCCCACCTCGCCTTTGCAGGATGGGTCGGGCGGCGTTCCGCGAGCCTGCGATACCCATCACTGGCGCCACCGGTAAGATGCGCGCCCGGCCCGCCACAACGGGCTCAGAATGGTTATCCACACCCTCGTCAGGCGATGCAGATGAACACCAACGGTCCCCAATTGCTGGAAGTCTCCAACGGCAAGCCGATCAAGCTCTGGACCCAGGGCGTGCCGGTGGAAGACGAAGCCCGCCAGCAGTTGATCAACACGGCGAAGATGCCGTTCATCTTCAAGCACCTGGCGGTGATGCCCGATGTACACCTGGGCAAGGGCTCGACCATCGGCAGCGTGATTCCCACCGTGGGCGCCATCATTCCTGCCGCAGTCGGCGTGGACATCGGCTGCGGGATGATTGCCGCCCTCACCTCCCTGCACGCCCGCGACCTGCCGGACAACCTCCACGGCCTGCGCAGCGCCATTGAACGGGCGGTACCGCACGGTAAGACCTTCGGTCGACATGACCAGGGCGCCTGGGATGATGTGCCGGATATCGCTGATCAGGCCTGGCGCCCTCTCGCCAGGCGTTTCAAGGCCATCACCGCGAAGTACCCGCGCCTGGAGAAGACCAACAACCGCCATCACCTGGGGACACTGGGCACCGGCAACCACTTCATCGAGGTCTGCCTGGACGAGACCGATCGCGTCTGGTTCATGCTGCACAGTGGTTCGCGCGGAGTGGGCAATGCCATCGGCACCCTGTTCATCGAACTGGCCCAGGCCGACATGCGCCAGCACATCGCCAACCTGCCGGACCGCGACCTGGCCTACTTCGAGGAAGGCAGCAAACACTTCGATGACTACGTGGAAGCGGTGGGCTGGGCTCAGGACTTCGCCCGGCAAAACCGCGCCCTGATGATGCAGGCGGTTATCGACGCCGCCCGCAAGGCGCTCAAGCGCCCCTTCGAAGCCAACCTGGAAGCGGTGAACTGCCACCACAACTACGTGCAGAAGGAGCGGCACTTCGGCCACGAGGTGCTGGTGACGCGCAAGGGCGCGGTGTCTGCGCAGAAAGGCGAGCTGGGCATCATTCCCGGTTCCATGGGAGCCAGGAGCTTCATCGTCAGGGGCCTCGGCAATGAGGACGCCTTCTGCTCCTGCAGCCATGGTGCCGGTCGGGCCATGAGCCGTGGACGGGCGAAAAAGCTGTTCACGGTGGAAGACCAGATCCGCGCCACTGCCCACGTCGAATGCCGCAAGGACAAGGACGTGATCGACGAGATCCCCATGGCTTACAAGGACATCGATGCCGTGATGGCGGCCCAGCGTGACCTGGTCGAAGTCGTGCATACCCTGCGCCAGGTGGTCTGCGTCAAGGGTTGAGCGCCTTGACGTTTTCATCACAAGGCCCGCGCTAGAGTCGTTCGCAACCCCCATTGCGCGTGCGCCCGCCTCTTGGTGCACGGGAGCCACCATGGCGTCGCGTCACGTCGCCCTCTTCATGCTTGTCGGCAGTCTGATCGCAGGCTGTGAAACCACCCATGACCATCTGATCGCCCAGGGCTATCCACCCGCCTTCGCCGACGGTTTCGCCGATGGCTGCAGCAGCGGCCGCCAGGCAGCCGGGACTATCAGCGGAGAGTTCCGCAAGGACGTGCCGCGCTATCTAAAGGACGCAACGTACGCCGAAGGCTGGAGCGATGGTTTTCGTCAATGCCAGGCGCAGGTGCAGAGCGAGGAGCGCCGCGATTACGAGGATTGGCGCCGAGATCGGCACAATGATGAGTGGGAGCGGGACAGGAGCAACGCCCTGGGGCGGGCGTTGCATCCGGATTGACGGCAGTGAATCTGTAGGGGCGAATTCATTCGCCAAGCAGGCCGAAGGTCTGCCCTACAGACCTTGAAGGGGGCAGCTGCGCTGCCCTTGGCGAATGAATTCGCCCCTACAAGGCCTACAGCAGCGTTACACCACGCCCTGCGCCAGCATGGCATCGGCGACTTTCACGAAGCCGGCGATGTTGGCGCCCTTCACGTAGTTCACCCGGCCGTTCTCTTCGCCATAGCTCACGCAGGCGTGGTGGATGTTCTGCATGATGCCGTGCAGGCGCTGGTCCACTTCACCCGCGGTCCAGTGCAGACGCATGGCGTTCTGGCTCATTTCCAGGCCGCTGGTAGCGACGCCACCGGCGTTGGAGGCCTTGCCCGGGGCAAAGAGGATGCCTGCTTCGTGGAATACGTCCACCGCTGCCAGGGTCGACGGCATGTTGGCACCTTCGGCGACGCAGACGCAGCCATTGGCCAGCAAGGCGCGGGCGTCCTCGGCATCCAACTCGTTCTGGGTCGCGCAGGGCAAGGCGATGTCGCAAGCCAGGGCCCAGGGACGCTGGCCAGGCAGGAAGCGCAGGCCTGGACCGGAAAGCTCGCTGAGGCGGCCACGACGGACGTTCTTCAGCTCCATCAGGGCTTCCCACTGCTCGACGGTCAGGCCCGCCTCGGCAAACAGAGTGCCTTCGGAATCGGACAGGGAAACCACCTTGCCGCCCAGTTCCATGACCTTCTGTGCCGCGTACTGGGCCACATTGCCGGAGCCGGAAATGGTCACGCGCTGGCCGTCGAAGTCACGACCGATGCCTTTGAGCATTTCCTGGGCGAAGTAAACGCAACCGTAACCGGTGGCCTCGGGGCGGATCAGGCTGCCACCGTAGGCCAGGCCCTTGCCGGTGAACACCGAGGTGAACTCGTTGGACAGGCGCTTGTACTGGCCGAAGAGGAAACCGATTTCGCGGGCACCCACACCGATGTCACCGGCCGGCACGTCGAGGTCGGCACCGATGTGGCGGTACAGCTCACTCATGAAGGACTGGCAGAAGCGCATGACTTCGGCGTCGCTCTTGCCCTTCGGGTCGAAGTCCGAACCGCCCTTGCCACCGCCCATCGGCAACGAGGTCAGGGAGTTCTTGAAGACCTGCTCGAAGGCGAGGAATTTCAGCACGCCCAGGTTCACCGAAGGATGGAAGCGCAGGCCGCCCTTGTAGGGGCCGATGGCGCTGCTCATCTGCACACGGAAACCACGGTTGACGCGGACCTGCCCCTGGTCGTCGACCCACGGCACCCGGAACAGAACTGCGCGTTCCGGCTCGACGATACGTTCGACGATGCCGGCCTGCAGGTACTGTGGATTGGCTTCAAGGAACGGCCAAAGGCTGCGCAGGACCTCTTCCACGGCCTGATGGAACTCAGGCTGGTCGGGGTCGCGCTGCTTGAGGCGCAGCAGGAAGGCGTCGACAGATTGCGTCATGACTCTCACCAATTTCTTCTTTTGTGAACAATTTATGGCGCGAGACTCTACCAATCTGCACGGCACCTCGATAGGGCAAAATGACGCATATCTGAATCTTTTTGGTGCATTAAATGTAAATCAGCACTGAAAGCAGCGGATTTCCGTACCTTAACGCTCTATTTCTGGGGATTGGCACCACAGCCAGCCGACCAATGGTCGCACCACGCTTGAGCATCCAGCGCACCAGATCTGCCCATGGCGCCGACCCGCCATCAATGCGCGGACACCTTCAGCACCTCTCGGGGATTGATGCCCATGGCGCTGCGCTTGCCGCGCATCACCACCGTGCCGTGGTCCGGCAGGGCATGCCAGACGTCCTCCGCAACGCAGACACCGACGCCCATTGCCGCATCGTCCAGCACCAGCTCCACTCGGAACTGGCAGCCGAGGCCACCGTCAGCCTTGCCCAGAATCCGCGCGGCGAACTCGGAATCCTCCCCCAACCACTGGGTATATAGCGCGGCCGCTGGCACCTGCAGCGCGCCCCAGACCACCAGGATCAGGAGTGCCCCCAAGACAGCGTGCAACTGCCAGCGCGCGCTGTCCGTCTCCAGCTGGAAGAGGCTGACGAAGCGCTCGCGCCAGGCCAGCCAGGCATAAAGCCCACTGCCGAGCACGAGGGCGCAGCCGACGGAACCGGCTTTCCAGGCAGGCGATGGGTAGAAGGAGAAATACAGGCCGCAGACCCCGAACAGCGCCAGGGTCGAAAGCCAGAACAGGTAGTGATTGAATCCCTTCACGGAACCTCCTGAAACGACAACGGAGCCAAAGGGCTCCGTTGTCTTGTGACGCTTGCCCGGCCGGGTTACTGGGCCAGCTTCTTGTAACGTACGCGGTGTGGTTGGGCAGCAGCCTCGCCAAGGCGTTTCTTGCGGTCTGCCTCGAACTCGGTGTAGTTGCCTTCGAAGAAGTTCACCTTGCCGTCGTCCTCGTAGGAGAGGATGTGGGTGGCGATACGGTCCAGGAACCAGCGATCGTGGGAAATCACGATGGCGGCGCCGGGGAAGTCCAGCAGCGCTTCTTCCAGCGCACGCAGGGTTTCCACGTCGAGGTCGTTGGACGGTTCGTCGAGCAGCAGCACGTTGCCGCCCTGCTTCAGGGTCAGGGCCAGGTGCAGGCGGCCACGCTCACCACCGGAGAGGTCCTTGACGAACTTCTGCTGGTCGGCGCCCTTGAAGTTGAAGCGGCCGACATAGCTGCGCGACGGGACTTCGTAGTTGCCGATCTTGATCTGCTCGAAGCCGTCGGAAACCTGCTGCCATACGGTCTTGCCACCGTCGAGGATCTCGCGGCTCTGGTCGACGCTGGCGATCTGCACGGTTTCACCGATATCGATGGTGCCCGAGTCCGGTTGCTCCTTGCCGGTGAGCATGCGGAACAGGGTCGACTTGCCCGCACCGTTACCGCCGATCACGCCGACGATGGCGCCCTTCGGAATGCTCAGGGACAGGTCGTCGATCAGCACGCGATCGCCGTAGCCCTTGGTGACGTTGTTCAGCTCGATGACCTTGTCGCCCAGGCGCGGACCGGCCGGGATGTAGATCTCGTTGGTTTCGCTGCGCTTCTGGAATTCCTGGGACTGCATTTCCTCGAAGCGTTGCAGACGAGCCTTGGACTTGGACTGGCGAGCCTTGGCGCCCTGGCGAACCCACTCCAGTTCGGCCTTCATGGCCTTGGCGTGGGAGGCTTCCTGCTTGGCTTCCTGGGCCAGGCGGTTGGCCTTGGATTCCAGCCAGCCGGAGTAGTTACCTTCGAACGGAATGCCATGGCCACGGTCCAGTTCTAGGATCCAGCCAGCAACGTTGTCGAGGAAGTAACGGTCGTGGGTAATGGCTACCACGGTGCCGGGGAAGTCGTGGAGGAAGTGCTCCAGCCAGGCGACGGAGTCGGCGTCCAGGTGGTTGGTCGGCTCGTCCAGCAGCAGCATGTCAGGGGCGGACAGCAGCAGGCGGCACAGGGCCACGCGGCGCTTCTCGCCACCGGAAAGGTGTTCGATCTTCGCGTCCCACTGCGGCAGTCGCAGGGCGTCGGCGGCGACTTCCAGCTGGCGCTCCAGGTTGTGGCCATCGGAGGCCTGGAGGATGGCTTCCAGCTTGGCCTGCTCGGCGGCCAGGGCGTCGAAGTCGGCGTCCGGCTCGGCGTAGGCGGCGTAGACCTCGTCCAGGCGGGCCTGGGCCTGCTTGATTTCGCCCACCGCCTCTTCGACGATGTCGCGCACGGTCTTGGTCGGATCCAGCTTGGGTTCCTGGGGCAGGTAGCCGACTTTGATGCCAGGCATCGGGCGGGCTTCACCATCGATCTCGGTGTCCACCCCGGCCATGATGCGCAGGAGGGTCGACTTACCCGCGCCGTTCAGACCGAGCACGCCGATCTTGGCGCCCGGGAAGAAGGAAAGGGAAATGTCCTTGAGAATCTCACGCTTCGGGGGCACGACTTTGCCGACCCGGTGCATGGTGTAGACGTATTGAGCCATGACAGACCTTGGTGCTGTAGCGAATGTGGAATAAGGCGGGGAGCGACAATCAGGGAACAGGCGCTCCCGCGCGCGTGCGGCAAAGCTACCGGAATGCACCGGGGAGGGCAAACAACAGGCGACGGTCGTACTGGCACTTTGAGTGCCTTCAGGGCATGCTAGCCGCCCCGCGCGCCCGGTTGCGCGCGACACCCCGTCACCTGCCCATCGAGCAGTAGCAGGAACGCCATTCTTTGCCAGTCAGCCCCCGCCCTCCCGCCCAGCCTGAGCCAGGACTTCCCCTGGCCAACGCACCTGCGCGCGGCTCGGTAAAGGGCCTGCTGGCCGGCCTCGTGCTGCTGATGCTCGCCCTCCTCCTCTGGCAACTGCACCAGGAATACCGCCAGCTGCAGGATGGCGCCCGGGAGCGCAACTACACCCTGACCCGCGAACTGGCCAGCCATCTCGAACTGGTCATGCAGATGAAGGCCGACGCGGTACTCGCCCTGCTGCGCCAGCAACCGACGAGGCCGGAGGTCGAAGACGAGCGGCTGGCGGAACTCGAACTCGTGCGTCCCATCCTGCCGGCGATCACCAGCCTGGCCTGGCTCAACCCCAATGGCGGCGTACTGGCCGATACCCAGGCCGACAGCGACGACGAACTGTTCCTCGCCAGCCTGGCCCAGCGCAGCGAGGGCCAGACCTACCACTTCGCCTTCAGTACCGAGGGTCGCGGCGAGGTCTACCTGATCCTGCGCCAGTCACCGCTGCCCGAGCCCAGCGGCTACTGGGCCCTGCGCCTGGACGCCGAAGCCATTCGCACCTGGCTGCTCAAGCACGAGGACCGCGATTACCGCTGGCTGCTGGAAGACCGCTTCCTCCAGCGGGTCCTGGCGCAGAGCGGCAAGCTCAGCCGCAGCAGCCCCATCGTGATGCCGGTGACCGCCGAGCAGGAAGGGCAGACCATTCTCGTTTCCGAGCTCCGGAACAGCGACTGGCAGCTGCGCGCCCTGCACGACGAACGCCAAGTACGCACGCGGCTGCTGCCCGAACTGCTCAGCAAGCTGCTGCTGTTCCTCATCAGCGCCAGCCTGGCGCTGATCGCCCTCTACTACCTGCAACGCGAACAACGCGGCCTGCGCGAACTCAATGCCGCATCGCGGCGCTCGCTTCGCCAGGCCGCCAGCGCCCTCGGCGTGATCGAGGAACGCGTGCTGGTGACCCAGGTGGACGGCCGCCTGAGCTACCTCAACCCGCAGGCCGAATCGATGTTCGGCATCTGCGGCGCGGCGGCCCAGGACCACCATCTGCTGGCCCTGCTGCCGGGCCTGGACCCGCTGTTGCTCAACGCACCGGACCTGGACCATGAACTGGGATCGGACCTGGTGCAGTTCCGGCGCAATGGCGAGACCCGCCTGCTGGCCGTCACCCGCAACGATCTCAACGACGGTAGCCAGTTGCTGGGCTATGTCTGGGTGGTGCGCGACGTCACCGAAGAACAGCAAGCGCTGCGCGTACTTCAGGAAACCCGGCGGCGCTACCAGGACATCTTCGAAGGCAGCGGCATCGCGCTGTGCGTGCTCGACCTCGCCGAACTGCGCCGGTACCTGATCCAGCAAGGCATGCGCGATCACGCCAGCCTGGCGGCATGGGTCAAGGACAATCGCCAGCGCCACGCCGAAGCGCTGCGCCTGCTGCGTATCACCGAAGTGAACCAGGTGGCCATGCACCTGCTGGAAGTCAGCAGCAGCGAGCAGGCCTGGCGGCAGTTGATCGGTACCCACCCGCTGCGCGAAGGCGGCATCCGCTTCCAGGTGATGGCCGCCCTGCTGGGGGGCAACCGGCACCTGGAGATGGAAAGCCAGATCGTCACCGCCCAGGGTCAAGTACGGCACATCTGGCTGGTATTGCACCTGCCGGACATGATCCAGGACCTCGAAGCCGTCACCCTCAGCATCAGCGATATCACCAGCCGCAAGCAGGTAGAGCTGTCGCTGATCGAGCGCGAACGCTTCTGGTCCGACGTGGTGCTCGCAGTGCCCGACACCCTCTACGTGCACGACGTCATCAGCAAACGGGTGATGCTCACCAATAATCGCCTGGCCCAGCAGCTGGGTTATAGCCGCAGGGATGTCCTCAGGATGGGCGAGCGCTTCTGGGAAGAGCTGCTGCACCCCGACGACGAAGAACAGTACTGGCGCGTGCGCAATCTGCAGCAGGTCGTCGGCGATGGTGCGCTGCTGCAGTGCCAGCTGCGCTGGCGCCACAAGGACGGCAGCTGGCACTGGTTCGATATTCGCGAGCAGGCCCTGGCCCGCGATGACAAGGGCCGCGTCAGCCGCCTGATCGGCGTGGCGAAGGACATCACCGAGCAGATCGAGGCCACCGAATCCATGCGCGAGAGCGGACGCCGCTACCGCATGCTGGCCGAAAGTATCAGCGACGTGATCTTCACCACGGACAGCGAACTGCAGCTCAACTACGTCAGCCCGTCGGTCCTGCCGGTGCTGGGCTACAACGCCGACTGGGCCATCGCCAATGGTTTCCAGGGCATGGCTGCCGATCCGCGGCAGATGCTCGAGCTGTTCGAGCAGCTGGAGCAGATCCGCAGTGCCCTGGGCAACCCCCAGCGCCTGGCCGAGCTGCGCAGCCAGACGCCGGCGCGGCTGTTCCTGTTCGACTGCATGCGCGCCGATGGCCAGAAGATCCCGGTGGAACTGCGCACCATGTTGATGTGGGACGAATACGGGCGCTTCGAGGGCATGCTCGGTGTCGGCCGGGACATCAGCCAGCAACGCCGCGCGGAGAAAGACATGCGCATGGCGGCCACGGTGTTCGAGCACTCCACCTCGGCGATCCTGGTCACCGACCCGGCGGGTTACATCGTCCAGGTCAACGAAGCCTTCTGCCGCATCACCGGCCACAAGGCCAACGATGTGCTGGACCAACTGCCGTCGATGCTCACCGCCGACCGCCAGCAAGCCAATCAGCTCAACTACATCATCGGCCAGCTCAACCAGCGCGGCAGTTGGGAAGGCGAGATCTGGCTCAAGCGCCGCGAGGGCGATACCTACCCGGCCTGGGTCGGCATCACCGCCGTGCACGACGAAGACGGCGACCTGGTCAGCTACGTCTGCTTCTTCAGCGACATCAGCGAGCGCAAGGCCAGCGAGCAGCGCATTCACCGCCTGGCCTACTACGACGGCCTGACCCACCTGCCCAACCGCACGCTGTTCCAGGACCGCCTGCATACCGCCCTGCAATACGCCGAGCGGAACCAGGAGTGGGTGGTGCTGATGTTCCTCGACCTCGACCGGTTCAAGCCGATCAATGACTCCCTTGGCCACGCGGCGGGCGACCGCATGCTCAAGGATGTGGCCGTGCGCCTGGCGGCCTGCGTCCACGAAGACGACACCGTGGCACGCATGGGGGGCGACGAGTTCACCCTGCTGCTGCAGCCGCGCGCCACCCGCGAAGGCGCCCTGAATCGGGCCGTGCATGTCGCCGAGCAGATCCTCGACAGCCTGGCCCGTCCTTTCGTCCTTGAAGGCCGCGAGTTCTTCGTCACCGCCAGCATCGGCATCGCCCTCGCCCCCCAGGACGGCCGCGAGCTGAGCCAACTGATGAAGAACGCCGACACGGCGATGTATCACGCCAAGGAACGCGGCAAGAACAACTTCCAGTTCTACCAGGCGGACATGAACGCCCGCGCGCTGGAACGCCTGGAACTGGAGAGCGACCTGCGCCACGCCCTGGAGCAGGGCGAATTCCTGCTCTACTACCAACCGCAGTTCTCCGGCGACGGCAAGCGCCTGACCGGCGTCGAGGCCTTGCTGCGCTGGCGCCATCCCAAGCGCGGGCTGGTTCCGCCGGGAGAGTTCGTTCCGGTACTGGAGGAACTTGGCCTGGTGGTCCAGGTGGGCGACTGGGTACTGGCCGAAGCCTGCCGTCAGCTCAAGGCCTGGCACCAGAAGAAGATGCGCCTGCCCAAGATCTCGGTGAACATCTCCGCCCGCCAGTTCGCCGACGGCCAACTGGCAGAGCGTATCGCCGCCATCATCGAAGACAGCGGCCTGCCAGCGGCCTGCCTGGAGCTGGAGCTGACCGAGAGCATCCTGATGCGCGACGTGGCCGAAGCCATGGACATCCTCGAAAACCTCAAGCGCCTCGGCCTGTGCATCGCGGTGGACGACTTCGGCACCGGTTACTCGTCCCTCAACTACCTCAAGCAGTTCCCCATCGACGTGCTGAAGATCGACCGCAGCTTCGTCGACGGGCTGCCCGATGGCGAACGCGACGCCCAGATCGCCCGCGCCATCATCGCCATGGCCCACAGCCTGAACCTGGCGGTGATCGCCGAAGGCGTGGAAACCCAGGCCCAGCTCGACTTCCTCCGCGAGCACGGTTGCGACGAAGTCCAGGGCTACCTGTTCGGCCATCCGGTGCCGGCGGCGCGCTTCGAGCACCTGTTCGGCACCAGCGCCAACTTCATCCTCAGCTGAGGCGGCGTTCCGTCCTGGACGGTGATGGTGGCCATGAGGGCCACTTGTCTGTCACATGACCGACCTTCATATGCCAGCCAGCGACCGATCAGGTAGAATGCGGCCCTTTCCTAGCACCGATCCTTAAGAGGACCGCCATGTTCAGCCGTGATTTGACCCTCGCCCGCTACGATGCCGACCTGTTCGCCGCCATGGAGCAAGAAGCCCAGCGCCAGGAAGAGCACATCGAGCTCATCGCCTCCGAGAACTACACCAGCCCGGCGGTGATGGAAGCCCAGGGCTCCGTGCTGACCAACAAGTACGCCGAAGGCTACCCGCACAAGCGCTACTACGGTGGTTGCGAGTACGTCGACATCGTCGAGCAACTGGCCATCGACCGCGCCAAGGAACTGTTCGGCGCCGACTACGCCAACGTCCAGCCGCACGCCGGCTCCCAGGCCAACAGCGCCGTCTACCTGGCCCTGCTCAACGCCGGTGACACCATCCTCGGCATGAGCCTGGCCCACGGCGGTCACCTGACCCACGGCGCCAGCGTCAGCTCCTCCGGCAAGCTGTACAACGCCGTGCAGTACGGCATCGATGCCAACGGCCTGATCGACTACGACGAAGTCGAGCGCCTGGCCGTCGAGCACAAGCCGAAGATGATCGTCGCCGGCTTCTCCGCCTACTCCCAGGTCCTGGACTTCCCGCGCTTCCGCGCCATCGCCGACAAGGTAGGCGCCTACCTGTTCGTCGACATGGCCCACGTTGCCGGCCTGGTCGCCGCTGGCGTCTACCCGAACCCGGTTCCGTTCGCCGACGTGGTCACCACCACCACCCACAAGACCCTGCGCGGTCCGCGTGGCGGCCTGATCCTCGCTCGCAAGAACGAAGAGATCGAGAAGAAGCTGAACTCCGCCGTATTCCCGGGCGCCCAGGGTGGCCCGCTGGAGCACGTGATCGCCGCCAAGGCCGTGTGCTTCAAGGAAGCCCTGCAGCCTGAGTTCAAGACCTACCAGCAGCAGGTCCTGAAGAACGCCCAGACCATGGCCCAGGTCTTCATCGACCGCGGCTTCGACGTGGTTTCCGGCGGCACCCAGAACCACCTGTTCCTGCTGTCGCTGATCAAGCAGGACATCACCGGTAAAGACGCCGACGCCGCCCTGGGTCGCGCCTTCATCACCGTGAACAAGAACTCCGTGCCGAACGACCCGCGTTCCCCGTTCGTCACCTCCGGCCTGCGTATCGGCACCCCGGCGGTCACCACTCGTGGCTTCAAGGAAACCGAGTGCCGCGAACTGGCTGGCTGGATCTGCGACATCCTCGAGAACATGGGCGACGAGTCCGTGATCGACGCGGTTCGCGAGAAGGTCAAGGCCATCTGCGCCAAGCTGCCGGTTTACGGCAAGTAAGCGACAGCGCAATGAAAAAGCCCGGCAAATGCCGGGCTTTTTCATGGGTGTTCAGCTCATGCCGGATTGGCAAGATTGTGTGCGAGCAGGGCTTCCCTCACCCACCAGTACGCGCCGCCTTGATCTGCTGCCACAGCGCATCCACCCTCTCCTTCTGCGCCGGCGTCAGGCGTTCCAGCAGGTACAGCCGCTTGCGCTCGGCCTGGTTGGGCACCAGCATCGGCTGCTCCTTCGCCAGCCGGGCCATTTCCGGCGAGTCGGCCTTCAGCGGCGAGTAGAAATGCGATGCCAGGGCATTACGGCGGGCGTTATCCGGCTGCAGCAGGAAGTCGATGAAGCGATAGGCCAGGTCCGGCCGCGCAGCGTTGGCGGGGATGGCCAGGCTGTCGATGAAGACCAGCGCGCCCTCATCGGGAATCCGGAAGCGCAGGGCAGGATTCTTCTCTGCGGCCGTCAGCGCATGTCCGACCCAGGCCATGGCCACGCAGAGCTTGCCGCTGGCGAGATCGGCGACGTAGCCGTCGTTGTCCAGGTTACGAATCTGCCCCTGCATGGCCAGCAGTTGCTTGCCCGCCTGATCGACCTGCCGGGTGCCACCCTTGCTCAGGTTGCGCCCCCGATAGTTGAGCCAGAGCGACAGGGTTTCCTCCGGCGCATCCAGCATCCCCAGACCGCAGCTCGCAAGGCGCGATCGTTGTTGCTCGTCGAAGAGCAGGCTCCAACTGTTCGGCAAGGCGCCGCCAAGTGCGGCTTCGGCCAGGGACGGATTGCTCACCAGGCCTACCGATCCCCAGAGATAGGGCACCACGTAGCGGTTCGCCGAATCGAATCCGGCCAGCATGGCCAGCAGTGCCGGGTCCAGGCTGCCGTAATGGGGCAACTGGCTGAAGTCCAACGGCTGCAGGCGCTTTTCGCCCATCAATCGCGTGAGCTGGAAATGCGAGGGCACGACCAGGTCGTACGGCGTCGCCCCGACCAGGGCCGCATCCAGCTCGGCGGCTGTATTGAAGGTGGTGTACTCGACGCGAACCCCGCTCTCACGCTGGAAGGCCGCGAGCACGTCGGGATCGATGTAGTTGGTCCAGTTGTAGACCCGCAGCACCTCCTCGGCCTGGGCAAAGCCGGCCAGCAAGGTGCACAGCAACAGGCAGAGCGTCTTCTTCATGGTTCCCTCCCGCCCTGCTCCCATGAGGGCTGGGGAGGATTTAAACGATCACGAGCGGCATCGTCATGGCCGTGCCTGCCAGTCGCTTGTGTCTGGCTGCCGGATTGCCCGGAACGCGAACCTGTCCACATTCGTCGGATCTGACGCGAAAAAAAGAAGCGCCACGACAATGCGTGGCGCCTCCCTGCCTCTGCCTTTCAGCTCAGCAACAACGTATGGGCCGTCCCTTGCCGCCGCCGTAGCGCGCCTCCTGGCGCTCGCGGAAGAACTCCTCGTACGTCATGACCGGCTTGTCCGGATGCTTGTTGTGCATGTGCTCGACGTAATTGTCGTAGTCGGGCATGCCCACCAGCATGCGGGCAGCCTGGCCGAGGTATTTGCCCATGCGGCTCAGGTCATTGAACATGCGCGCAGCCTCCTCAAGCGTCCGGAATTGGCTGGAATGGCGATTCCTTGTCGGTGCGCTCCGGTTTCATCCAGGCGTTGCGCCCCACCTTGAGCGCGTAGAACAGCACGCTCAGCACCACGAAGAGGAACAGCACGGTCAGGGTCGCGTTGGTGTAGGCGTTGAAGATCACGTGCTGCATCTGCGTGATGTCCTTGGCCGGGGCGAGGATCTGGCCAGCATCCAGCGCATCGCTGTACTTCTTGGCCAGGGCCAGGAAACCGACGGCCGGGTTCGGGTCGAGCAGCTTGATCACGCCTGCGGTGGTGGTGCAGATCAGCAGCCAGGTGGCAGGAATCAGCGTCACCCACACATAACGCTGGCGCTTCATCTTGATCAGCACCACGCAGCCCAGCATCAGGGCGATACCGGCCAGCATCTGGTTGGAGATGCCGAACAGCGGCCACAGGGTATTGATGCCGCCCAGCGGGTCGATCACGCCCTGGTACAGCAGCCAGCCCCACAGCGCCACGCAACCCGCGGTGGCGATGACGTTGGCGGTCCAGGACTCGGTTTTCTTCAGCGCGGGGACGAAGTTGCCCAGCAGGTCCTGCAGCATGAAGCGCCCGGCACGGGTACCGGCGTCCACCGCAGTGAGGATGAACAGCGCTTCGAAGAGAATCGCGAAGTGGTACCAGAAGGCCATGGTGTTCTCGCCCGGCAGCACCTGGTGGAGGATCTGCGCGATCCCCACGGCCAGGGTCGGCGCACCACCGGCTCGGGCCAGGATGGTGTGCTCACCGATGTCCCTGGCGGTCGCCTCCAGTTGCTCGGGGGTGATGGCGAAGCCCCAGCCGCTGACTGCTGCGGCGACGCTGGTGACATCCGCCCCCACCACGGCAGGCGGGCTGTTCATGGCGAAGTACACACCCGGCTCGATCACCGAAGCGGCAACCATGGCCATGATGGCGACGAACGACTCCATCAGCATGCCGCCGTAACCGATGTAGCGGGCGTGGGCCTCACTGGCCAGCAATTTGGGCGTGGTGCCGGAGCTGATCAGCGCATGGAAGCCGGACACCGCGCCGCAGGCGATGGTGATGAACAGGAACGGGAACAGCGCGCCCTTCCACACCGGGCCGGTGCCGTCGACGAACTGGGTCAGCGCCGGCATCTTCAGTTCCGGCATGGTGATCAGAATGCCAATGGCCAGCGCGATGATGGTGCCGATCTTGAGGAAGGTCGACAGGTAGTCACGCGGCGCCAGCACCAGCCACACCGGCAGCACTGCGGCGACGAAGCCGTAGCCGATCAGCATCCAGGTGATCTGTATACCGGTGAAGGTGAAGGCCGGGCCCCAGACCGGGTCGGCGGCCACCTGGCCACCGAGCCAGATGGAGGTGAGCAGCAACACCACGCCGACGACGGAAATCTCACCAATGCGGCCGGGGCGGATGTAGCGCATGTAGATGCCCATCAGCATCGCAATCGGGATGGTCGCCATCACGGTGAACATGCCCCACGGGCTTTCCGCCAGGGCTTTCACCACGATCAGCGAGAGGACCGCGAGGATGATGATCATGATCAGGAAGGCGCCGAACAGCGCAATGGTGCCGGCCACCTGGCCCATTTCCTCGCGCACCAGTTCGCCCAGCGAGCGACCATCACGGCGGCTGGAAATGAACAACACCATGAAGTCCTGCACCGCACCAGCCAGGACCACACCTGAGATCAGCCAGAGCGTGCCGGGCAGGTAGCCCATCTGCGCGGCGAGAACCGGGCCCACCAGCGGGCCGGCGCCGGCGATGGCGGCGAAGTGGTGGCCGAAGAGCACGTGCTTGTTGGTCGGAACGTAATCCAGACCGTCGTTATGGATGATCGCCGGTGTGGCACGGGCGGGATCGAGCTGCATCACCTTGTTGGCGATGAACAGGCTGTAGTAGCGGTAGGCAACCAGGTACAGGGCAACGGCGGCCACCACTATCCACAGGGCGTTGATCGCTTCGCCGCGACGCAGCGCGACGACGCCCAGAGCACAGGCGCCGACTACAGCCAGCACTGCCCAGGGCAGGTGGCGCAGGACGCTGTTGTTATTGTTCATAGGAAGCTCCGAATGGATGGACAGACAAGCTGCCGCACAAGCTTAGTCCGTCTGGAGGCAACCGTTGGCCGGCCACCGTCTGCAACGCCCCTTTGCGCGACCGGGGGCTAGAAAAAAGCCGGGCATTGCCCGGCTCTTTTATGCGTTGCGGAACTTAACTCGGCTGCTTGGCGTATCGGGCCAGTTGCTGGTCTCGGCTCATCACGTCCAGGGTCGCGGCCAGTACTTGTTCGCCGGTGACGTCCGCCCCGGAGAAGATGGTGGAGAAATTGGCGTGAGTGACCTGGGCGAAGTGGGCACGGTCGCCCTGCTCGATTCCCAGCAGGGTCGCGTAGGCATCCAGCGCTTCACCCTGGCCTTGAGCCATGTCTTCGGCGATGTTGTCCAGCATGCCGTTCATGGCCAGCAGGGAACGGCCGCCATAGCCAATGCGGACGCTGGAGTCGCAACCGTTGGTGCCCGACGTCAGGCCGAAGGTGGCATTGCCCGACGTACCGTTGGTAGTGGTGGCCAGCAGGTGTGGCACAAGGCCACGCTGACCTTCGAAGACCATCTGGCCCCAACCGCAGCCGCCACCCCCGGCTTGGTCGGCTTGGGCAGCCAGACTCGCCGCACTCAACAGGCCTACGATCAACCCCTTGCTCAGCAGTCGCTTATCCATATTCTGCGCTCCGCATGGATTTATAGAGAAACCGCCTAAGCAGCTTTGGTGACGGATGGGTAACTGTCAAACCAGCGCCAGCAGGCCTTGCCGGCGCGTGGGAATGCGGATGTAATTCGCCGCATTCCGGCTCGAATGCCCAAGGACTCCGCCCCCCCGTGCGCGTCGCATCCATGCCTGTCTTTCATCTACGTGCCGTCCTCGCCCTTCTGCTGCTCCTCGCCGCTGGCTGCCGGCCGGAAGCTCCGCCCGCGCTCGACCAGCAACTCTATATCTGGCAACGGCAATGGCGACCCGCCCATGCCGAAGCCCTGGCCGCGAGCCGCACCGACTTTTCCACCCTGCGGGTGCTTGCCGCCCAGGCCCATCCCGGTGCCGGCTGGTCTCGCATCAGGGTGAATGCCGGGATGCTCCGGGCCGATGGCCGACCGCTGGTGGCCGTGGTGCGCCTGGATGGTCAACTGCCGGAGCTGGACCTGCAGCGCACCCGCGACGATATCCTCGCGCTGATGGCAGACTGGCGCGCACAGGGCCTTGCCGTGCAAGGCCTGGAGATCGACCACGACTGCGCCAGCGCACGCTTGCCGGGCTATCGCGCCTTCCTCCGTGACCTGCGCCAGGCACTGCCATCTGAGCTGAAACTCAGCATTACCGCCCTGCCCGCCTGGCTCGACACCCCCACCCTTCCGGACCTGCTGCGCGAGGTGGACAGCAGCGTGCTGCAGGTCCATGCGGTCAGCGCACCCGCGAGCGGTCTTTTCGACCCTACCCGCGCCCTGGCCTGGGCTCAACGCTGGAGCCAGGCCTCCGACCGCCCCTTCCAGCTCGCCCTGCCCGCTTATGGCATTGCCCTGGTCAATGGACAGGTGGAAAGCGAAAGCCCGCTGGCGCTGGCTGGCCCACGCCACGAACTCCAGGCAGACCCACAGCAACTGGCCGAACTGCTCGCCGACTTGCGACAGAAACGTCCCGAACACCTGGCCGGCGTCATCTGGTTCCGCCTGCCACTGGAAGGCGACCGGCGCGCCTGGCCACTGACGACCCTCAAGGCCGTGGCGCGCGGCGAAAGCCTGTACGCCGACGCCCAGCCATTGATCCGTCAGCGTGGAACGCTCCATGAACTGGCACTGGCCAATCAGGGCAACCTGACCACCGCGCTGCCCCAACGCATCGAGCTGCCGGCGCAAGCCTGCGATTCCGCCGATGCCCTTGCCGGCTATCGCCTGGAACGCACGGCCAACGCGCTGGTATTCACCCGTCATACCGAAGGCCAGCTCACCGCCGGCCAGCAACGTGCCCTGGGTTGGGCACGCTGCCAGCAAATCGATCAAGGAGGATCCCATGTCTACCCCTGAACGCCGCCGGCGCCTGGCCCTGGCCATCTCACTCTGCCTGCCGCTCATGAGTGCCCAGGCCTGTGGACCGGACTTTCCCCTGAGCCTGCTGGGCGACCGTGCCCAGACCCTGGCCGAACTTCCCGAAGGCAACTTCGCCTTTGAAGCCGCGCGCCTGGGCAAGCCTGTACCGGGCCTCGGCCAGTCCGGGGATGCCACCCTGGTGGGCTATTGGGACGACGGAGGAGAGCGATACCTCCAGCAGCGCGACGAGATCGAGCAGAAGGAGTTGGGAGACACCCTCTACCAGCAGGTGAAACGCTTGCGCACGCTGGCCGACGCCAGCCAGGTGGAAGACCAGGGCCAGGAGCTGCCCGCCGAACTGCGCCTCTACAGTGCCGGCGCAGTGGCCTTTGCCCAGCAGGACTACCTGCTGGCCAGCGCCTACTTCCGCCGCGTGCTGGAACTCCCGGCAGACCAGCGCCGCTTGCGCGGTACCTGGGCTGCTTACTCGCTCGGACGTGCCCAGGCCAGCCTGAGCCGCCCCGAAGGCGTCCCCGTCGAAGAAGCCCGGCGCAGCGAGGAAGATCAACGCCTGTTCATGGAGGACGCCGCCCAGTCCGCACGGGAAGCGTTCCAGCAGACTCGCCAGCTCGCCATCCAGGGTTATGCCGACCCGCTGGAGCTGGGCATTGCCAGCCTCGGCGAGGAAGCCCGCCTGGCCTATCTGGCCGGTGACTGGGCCAGCGCCATCCGCCTCTACGCCAGCCAGACCGCCCATCGATCCAGTACCGGCTACAGCTCCCTGCGCCAGCTCGCCGGCGAACTGGCGCGGATGCCCAGCGAAGAGCTGGCGCCGCTGCTGGCCCTGCCGGAAGTGCAGCAGCTGCTCACGGCCCGCCTGCTCAGCCGCATCGACGGCGAGCAGAGCGGTGATGAACGCATCAGCGCGCTGCTGATCGAGAACGCTGGCCTCGACCTGGCCAACGCCGATCGTCTGGCCGCCCTTAGCTACCAGTTCGGCCGCTATGCCGACGCCGAGCACTTCGTCGCCAAGGCCGGCGACAGCGGGCTTGCCTGGTGGCTGCGGGCCAAGCTGGCCCTGCGCGATGGCGACTCCACTCGCGCCACCGAAGCCTATGCCAAGGCCGCCCGCGCCTTCCCCAAGGACGAAGACTGGGGCTACCGACGCACCGAGAACTGGGACTGGGAAGACGTGAAGCCACGCTGCCGCGTGGACGGCGAGAACGCCATCCTTTCGCTCCAGCGTGGCGATTATCTGGATGCCTTCGACCTGCTCTGGCGCACCGGCGAGATCTACTGGTGGGACAGCGCCACCATCGCCGAACGGGTGCTCACCCTGGAAGAACTCAAGGGCTATGTCGACGGCAAGGTGCCGGCGCCCAAACCGCAGACTGCGGAAGAGCGCGAAAACTACCAGCCACGCCCGGTCGCCGCCCAGCTGCGCAACCTGCTGGCCCGGCGTCTGCTGCGCGAAGGCCACTATGCCGAGGCATTACCCTACTTTGACGATGACGAACTGCGCGACACCGCCCGTCGCTACGGCCAGGCCCGCGAGGAGGCGGAAACCCGCTGGACCGCTACCGGACGCGCCGAGGCGCTCTATGAAGCCGCACTGATCGCCCGCGAACAGGGCATGGAGCTGCTGGGGTACGAGATGTCGCCGGACTTCCACAGCCTGGGTGGTTCCTTCGCCCTGCTTCAGGTCGGACAGCAGCAGCCAGGCGACCTGCTGAGCGCGGACGAGGTGAGCCGGCAGAACGAAAACCTCGCTCGGCCCAACACCCGCTATCACTATCGCTGGGTCGCGGCGCAACTGGCCGGCCGCGCCGCCGACCAGTTGCCACAAAGCAGCCAGGCCTTTGCCGCGGTGCTGTGCAAGGCCACCGGTTTCCTGCTCGGCAGCAACCTGAAAGACGCGCGCGGCTACTACCTGCGTTACGTGGAAGATGGCCCCTACGTGCCCTGGGCGGCCAACTTCGGCCGCAACTGCGAAGAGCCGGATTTCGACGCCGCCGGCAAGCGTGTCTGGGAAGAGCGCGGGAACGGGTTACGCGCCCACTTGCGCCCCTACAAGTACCTGCTGGTCGGGGCCGGCGCGCTGGTGGTTGCCCTGTCGATTTTCTGGATCAGGCGTCGCCGCGGCAAATGAACAGCCCGGAGCGCCTTGGCTATAGTGGGTGAAATCTCGCAGGAGCATGACCATGAGTGAAACCGCCAGCGACCGTCGGCGCTTCCACCGCATCAACTTCGACGCCGCCACCACAATCACCCAGGGCGACAAACGCTGGACGGCGGAGCTGCATGACATTTCCCTCAAGGGCTTGCTGGTGATCCGCCCGGCGGACTGGGATGGCGATCCAACAAGCCTGTTCGATGTGCGCGTCGATCTGGGCGCAGACGCCAAGGTCGAGATGGAAGTGGAACTGACCCGCGCCCAGGGCGACCAGCTCGGCTTCGTCTGCCGTCATATCGACCTGGACTCCATCAGCCACCTGCGCCGCCTGGTAGAGCTCAACCTGGGCAGTGAAGAGCTGCTGGAACGTGATCTGACCGCGCTGGGTGAGGAATAGCCCGTCGGCAGCCACTTCTTGTAGGGGCGATTTCAATCGCCAAGCAGACCGCAGGTCTGCCAAAAGCCCCTTTCCCCCTCCCTCTCCCGCAAGCGGGAGAGGGAGCTAAACGTGCCGGTAATGGGCTATCGCTTCTCCTGTAGGGGCGAATTCATTCGCCAAGCAGACTGCAGGTCTGCCAAGAGCCCCTCACCCCAACCCTCTCCCAGAGGGAGAGGGAGCCGTCCGTGCAAGTAATAGCCTTCCCGTTTTCCTGTGGGGGCGATTTCAATCGCTAAGCAGACCGCAGGCCTGCCAATAACCTCCCACCTCAGCCTCACTTCCCACTACTCGAACAGCGCATCCAGCGCCTGCTCCAGCCGTGTCACCGCGACAACGGTCAGACCCGGCGGGTCTTCCTTGGGGGCGTTGCCCTTGGGCACGATCGCCCGTTTGAATCCATGCTTCGCGGCTTCCTTCAAGCGCTCCTGGCCGCTGGGCACCGGGCGCACCTCGCCGGACAACCCCACCTCGCCGAACACCAGCACATCATGGGCCAGGGGGCGGTTGCGCAGGCTGGAGATGATGGCGGCGATCAGCGCCAGGTCGGACGCGGTCTCCAATACCTTCACGCCACCCACCACGTTGAGGAACACATCCTGGTCATAGGTTGGGATACCGCCGTGGCGGTGCAAGACCGCCAGCAGCATGGCCAGGCGGTTCTGGTCCAGGCCCAGGGTGACTCGGCGCGGATTGGCCAGGTGGCTGGTGTCCACCAGCGCCTGTACCTCCACCAACATCGGCCGCGACCCCTCCCACGTGGCCATCACCACGCTGCCGGGCACGGATTCCTGGGCGCGCGTGAGGAAGATCGCCGAGGGGTTGGACACTTCCTTCAGGCCCTTGTCGGTCATGCCGAACACGCCCAGCTCGTTGACCGCGCCGAAACGGTTTTTCACCGCTCGCAACAGGCGCAGTCGGCCGTCGGACTCGCCCTCGAAATAGAGCACCGTGTCCACCATGTGCTCCAGCACGCGTGGGCCCGCCAGGGCGCCTTCCTTGGTCACGTGGCCGACCAGGAAGATCGCCGTGCCGCTCTGCTTGGCGAAACGCACCAGCAGCGCCGCGCTCTCACGGACCTGCGCAACGCCGCCGGGGGCCGACTGGAGTTGCTCGGTGAAGATGGTCTGGATGGAGTCGATCACCATCACCTTGGGCTTCTCCAGCCGCGCGGTGGCGATGATGCTTTCGATACAGGTCTCGGTCATCACCTTGAGCTTGTCTTCCGGCAAGCCCAGGCGGCGGGCACGCATGGCCACCTGCTGCTGGGATTCCTCGCCCGTGACATAGAGCGCAGGGAAGCGCGCTGCGATGTTGCAGAGGGTCTGCAAGAGGATGGTGGATTTGCCGATGCCGGGATCACCGCCAATCAGCACCACCGAGCCGTCCACCAGACCGCCGCCGAGCACGCGGTCCAGCTCATTGGAGGCCGTGGAAAAGCGTGGCATTTCCTCGACGCTGACTTCCGCCAGCGTCTTGATCTGCGCTTGCTGGCCGGTCCAGCCAGTACGCCCGCTCGACGTGGCGGCGGCCCCCTCCAGCACGGTTTCCACCAGGGTGTTCCAGGCCCCGCAATCAGCGCACTGGCCGGCCCATTTGGGGAAAGTGGCGCCGCACTCGGTGCAGCCATACATGCGCTTGGCCTTGGCCATCAGCGGACTCCGTCAAAAACACGAAAGCCCGCATGATAGCGGATCAATCCCGGCAACCGCCGCCGCAGTTGCAGCATTGGCCGCTGGCGCGTCGACGCTGGCGTTCGAGGTCCTCAAGCAGACCATCCAGGCGCATGTGCAGCATGGTCAGGCTGGAGCCGTCTGACGGCTCGCTGCCCTCTTCCACGCGGCGGATGCGGAGTTGCAGCAGGTCGAGCTGACTTTGCAGGCGGCCCAGACGTTCGATGGCTTCCAGGCGCTCAGGGGAAATGGACGACGCAGGCATCATGCCCACGCCGGACATCAGGATGGAGGCGGTCATGGCAAAGGCTCCGGGAAGAAAAGATGGTGCCCAGCCTATGCCCCTGCTCGTCCTGCCCTGTTGACCCCGATCAAATCAAGGCGTCAGCCCTTGGCGCTCCTGAGCATTCGGGCGATTTCATCTTTCAAGGCGACCCTTTGCACCTTCAGACCGTGCAGGGCGCTGTCATCGAGGGCCTTGTTACCGTCCTCGACTTCGTAGATTTGCGAATCCAGATCCTGGTACTCCCCCGCCAACCGGGCAAAGTGCGCATCGCTCTGCAGCAGTGCGCGCATGGTGTCCTTGAACTCCGGGAATTCACGGTTGAGCGGGTGGTGTTCTAGTGGCATGGCAGCGACCCTCCTCTTGCAGCCTCCCTCTCAGGCTAGACCAGGGACCAGAGGCCGAAAGCGCCGCCTGACGGAAACCTCGCCGGACTTGGCACTGCGGCCGCCGCCCCCTAGCATGTGCGCCGGCACAAGGAGGTGGCCATCGCTGGCAGCCTCGACCCGCTGAATTACACTTCAGCGTTGAATCCAGAACCTCAGGGAGTGAAACATGAGCTTGCTCAATGAATTCAAAGCCTTCGCCGTCAAAGGCAATGTGGTCGACATGGCCGTGGGCATCATCATCGGCGCCGCCTTCGGCAAGATCGTCTCGTCCTTCGTGGGCGACGTGATCATGCCACCCATAGGCCTGCTGATCGGCGGGGTCGACTTCTCCGACCTGGCCATCACCCTCAAGGCCGCCGAGGGGGAAATCCCGGCAGTGATGCTGAGTTATGGCAAGTTCATCCAGACCATCCTCGACTTCGTGATCGTCGCCTTCGCGATCTTCATGGGGGTGAAGGTGATCAACAAGCTCAAACGTGAAGAGGCCGCCGCTCCCGAGCTGCCGCCGACGCCGACCCCCGAGGAAACCCTGCTGACCGAGATTCGCGACCTGCTGAAATCGCAGCAGGACAGGCAGCCCTGAAGGACATCGCAAAAGAAACGGCGCCTTGATGGCGCCGTTTCTTCTTGTGGGGGCGAATTTATTCGCGATGGGGCGCGCAGCGACCCTCTGACTTCGTGGAGCGAGCCTGCAGCCCGCTCAGCGATTGAAATCGCCCCCACACAGTCTCTGCTCATCTACACCAGCGGCTTGAGCAACAGGCGATTGACGCGTCTTTCCTTCACCTCGATCACTTCCAGCTGCCAGCCTTCGACTTCCAGGGCGTCGCCGATCACCGGCAGGCGATCCAGCAGGCTCATGGCCAGCCCCGCAAGGGTCTGGTAATCCTCGCCGGGTTTGGCGGCAAAGCCGACGCGCTCCCCCAGCAGGCTCAGGTTCACCGCGCCGCTGACCTTCCAGCCGCCGTCGCACGGCTCGATATCCAGGCCGTCCACTTCGCTGGCATCGGGCAGCTCACCGGCAATGGACTCGAGAATGTCGGTCATGGTCAGCAGCCCCTCGAAGCCGCCGAACTCGTTGACCACGAACGCCACGTGGGTGGAGGCCTTGCGCATTTCTTCCAGGGCGCCCAGCACGGAGGCGCTGTCCGGCAGGTTCGGCGGTATCCGCAGCATCTGCTCGAAATCCGGTTCCTGACCCTGCAACAGTTCGCGCAGCAGTTCCTTCTTGTGCACGTAGCCCAGGGGCTCGTCTACATCGCCACTGCGGATCACCAACAGGCGCGAGTGCGGCGAACGCAGCAGGGCGTCGCGGATGCTTTCGCGCGGCTCGTCGAGGTCGATGCGTCCCACCTCGTTGCGGTTGGTCATCAGGGTTCGGATCGGGCGCTCGGCCAGCCCCAGCACGCCGCTGATCATGATCCGTTCGCGACGGTCGAACGGCACCTTGCCAATGTCGTCGCCATCCAGCAGGTCGGCGATTTCTTCGCCCACCTCATCAGCCTCGACACCACGCCCACCCAGCAAACGCAGCACCGCGTGGGCAGTACGCTCGCGCACGCTGCGGTCGCCCTGGAGCTGGCGCTTGCGGCGCCAGCGCACCAACTGGTTGGCAGCCTCGATCAGCAACGAGAAGCCGATGGCGGCATACAGGTAGCCTTTCGGGATGTGGAAGCCCAGGCCTTCGGCGGTCAGGCTGAAACCGATCATCATCAGGAAGCCCAGACACAGCATGATCACCGTCGGGTGGGCGTTGACGAAGGCGGTCAGCGGCTTGCTGGCGATGATCATCAGACCAATGGACACCACCACGGCGATCATCATCACTTCCAGGTGTTCGACCATGCCCACGGCGGTAATCACCGCGTCGAGGGAGAACACCGCATCCAGCACCACGATCTGCGCCACCACCGGCCAGAACAGGGCGTAGGCTCGGCTGCCATTCTGGCTGTGGACGCGACCTTCCAGGCGCTCGTGCAACTCCATGGTGGCCTTGAACAACAGGAACACACCACCGAAGAGCATGATCAGGTCACGGCCGGAGAAGCTCTTGTCGAACACCTCGAACAGCGGCGTGGTCAAGGTGACCAGCCAGGAAATACTCGCCAGCAGGCCCAGGCGCATGACCAGCGCCAGCGACAGGCCAATCAGGCGCGCGCGGTCACGCTGATGGGGCGGCAGCTTGTCAGCCAGGATGGCGATGAACACCAGGTTGTCGATGCCGAGGACGATCTCCAGGACGATCAAAGTCAGCAGGCCCAACCAGGCCGTGGGGTCAACTATCCATTCCATAGGGATCAGGCTCTCGAACCAGGGTTACAGGCAGGCGCAAACGACGCCTGCGGGCGTTGCATCGACATGCACGAAGGGTAGGCAGCGGTGAGCTGCAATTCGAATTGGCGTGCGCAGACGCCAGTGGGGAGGGGGGCGGCCGCACCCAGGGTTGCAGGGGGCGGCTTACAACTATCGCTGTCCATTGGTTTCCAGTTCGGATAAACGAACTGCGAATGCTAGGTCAGAAATTCACCAACTCTAAGTAGGGAATTTTTACCAATCATGTATGAAATCTCTTAGCGCCGGCGAAAGAGTGGTCTCGGCTCTATTACTGAGCGGCCATAAAGTACGCTCACACCGGCCAGTCCTTTGAGCGCGTCTTCAGCGGATTTGTCCTCCCGCACCGCAAACGCATCGAACCCGCACTGGCGCATGTGGCTGAGCTGGTCGCGCAGCACATCGCCCACCGCACGCAGCTCGCCACGCCAGCCCAGGCGGGTACGCAGCAGGTAAGCCTGGCTGTAGCCCCGGCCGTCGCGGAAGCTGGGGAAATCCACGGCAATCAGGGGCACTCCTTCCAGCAGCGAGGCCAGTTCCTCAACCTCATCGTCCGGCTGCAGCAACAGCCCATCCGTACCGTCTCGCTCGCGCCAGAGCGCCAGGGGCAGGATCAACTGCCCATCCGGCAAGGTTTCACCCGCCTCACGCACCAGGGTCCAAGGGTCGTCCACCAGGCGCGCTTCTCCCTCCACCAGTTTGATCAGGTTGTTCATGCCGGCACCTCCGTCTTGGCGTAGACCCGTTCCTTGAAGGGCTCCAGGCCGATGCGGCGCACCGTGTCGACGAAGCGCTCCTCCGGCTCGCGGTAGTCGCGGAAGGTCGCCACCACCTTCTCGATGACGTCCGGCACCTCGTCGGCACTGAAGGACGGTCCGATCACCTTGCCCAGCTCACTCTGCATACCTTGGGCGCCGCCGAGGGTGATCTGGTACCACTCGCTGCCGCCCTTATCCACGCCGAGGATGCCGATGTTGCCGATGTGGTGGTGGCCACAGGCGTTCATGCAGCCGGAGATGTTCAGGCTCAATTCGCCCAGGTCCTGCAGTGCCGCCGGATCGACGAAGCGCGCCTGGATCGCCTGGGCGATGGGGATGGACTTGGCGTTGGCCAGGGAGCAGTAGTCGCCTCCCGGGCAGGCGATGATGTCGGTGAGCAGGCCGATATTGGCCGTCGCCAGGCCCTGCTCGCAGGCCAGCAGCCAGAGGGTGTGCAGGTCGGCTTTGCGGACGTCAGGCAGCACCAGATTCTGTTCGTGGGCGATGCGGATTTCACCGAAGCCGAAGCGCTCGGCCCAGTCGGCCACCGCTTCCATCTGCGCGGCGGTGACGTCACCGGGTGGTGCCTCGGGCCCCGGCTTGGTGGACAGCACCACAGCGGCGTAGCCCGGCACCTTGTGCGGCTGCAGGTTGCGCGCGCACCAGCGGGCGAAGGCCGGGGCCCGCGCCAGGTGCGTGCCGAAGCCGAGATCGGCGTCATCGAGATGGGCATAGGACGGCGCATCGAAGCTGACGGCGACCCGCTGGTACTCGTCCTCGGTCAACTCGGCGGGTCCATCCTTCAGGTGCTGCCACTCGGCTTCCACCTCGCGGGCGAACGCCTCGATGCCGAGCGCCTTCACCAGGATCTTGATCCGCGCCTTGTACTTGTTGTCGCGCCGCCCGTGGCGGTTGTAGACCCGCAGAATGGCCTCGACATAGGACAGCAGGTGGCGCCAGTGCAGGCCGTCGCGGATCTGTTGGCTGAGGATCGGCGTGCGCCCAAGCCCGCCGCCCACCATCACCCGCAGGCGCATTTCGCCAGCGTCGTCGCGGTACAGGTAAAGGCCAATGTCGTGCATCTGCACGGCGGCACGGTCTTCCTCGGCGGCGCAGAGGGCGATCTTGAATTTGCGCGGCAGGAAGAGGAATTCCGGGTTGATGGTCGACCACTGGCGGAGGATTTCCGCCAGCGGGCGCGGATCCAGCAGTTCATCGGCAGCCACCCCGGCGAAGGCCTCGGTGGTGATGTTGCGTACGCAGTTGCCGGAGGTCTGGATGGCGTGCATTTCCACCTCGGCCAGCTGCTGCAGGATGTCCGGGACTTCAGCGAGTTCGATCCAGTTGAACTGGATGTTCTGCCGGGTGGTGAAATGGCCGTAGCCGCGGTCGTGCGCGCGGGCGATGTGCGCCAGGCAACGCAGCTGGTTCGACGACAGGGTGCCGTAGGGAATGGCGACCCGCAGCATGTAGGCGTGCTTCTGCATGTAGAGGCCGTTCTGCAGGCGCAGCGGCAGGAATTCTTCCTCGCTCAGCTCGCCGCTGATGCGCCGCGCCACCTGGTCGCGGAATTGCGCTACGCGCTCCTGCACCAGGGCGCGGTCGTAGTCGTCGTAGTGGTACATGCAAGCGGGCTCCAGCAAGGCGGGCGGAGCCGTCACTATGTGCGTGCGAGCGAGATGGAAACAGCTTCAGGTTCGCTGCAAAAAACCGTATCAGATGAAACTGTAGGAGCGAGCTTGCTCGCGAAGGGCTGCGGTTCGCGAGCAAGCTCGCTCCTACAGGGCCGCCTTCCATCTGAGCTCTAAAAAGTGCCTTTATCTGAGTCTGTTTCCCCGTCGTCGGGATTTCCAGAATGGCGGCCGCTCAGTCTTCCCAACCGAAAGGCCCGCACATGAACACCGCATTCCCGGAACCGACCTACGACTACAAGGTGGTTCGCCAGTTCGCCCTGATGACGCTCGTCTGGGGCATCGTCGGCATGGGCATGGGCGTGTTCATCGCCGCCCAGCTCGTCTGGCCGGCGCTGAACCTCGACCTGCCCTGGACCAGCTTCGGCCGTCTGCGCCCGCTGCATACCAACCTGGTGATCTTCGCCTTCGGCGGCAGCGCGCTGTTCGCCACCAGCTACTACACGGTGCAACGCACCTGCCAGGCGCGACTGTTCGGTGGCGGGCTGGCCGCCTTCACCTTCTGGGGCTGGCAGGCGCTGGTGGTGATCCTGCTGGTGACCCTGCCTCAGGGCCTGACCACCACCAAGGAATACGCCGAGGTGGAATTCACCGGCGCGGTGTGGATGGGAATCGTCTGGATCGCCTACGCGGTGGTGTTCTTCGGCACCATCATGAAGCGCAAGACCAAGCACATCTACGTGGGCAACTGGTTCTTCGGCGCCTTCATCGTGGTCACCGCGATGCTGCACATCGTCAACCACATGGCCATTCCGGTGAGCTGGTTCAAGTCCTACTCGGTGTATTCAGGCGCCACCGACGCCATGGTCCAGTGGTGGTACGGGCACAACGCCGTGGGCTTCTTCCTGACTACCGGCTTCCTCGGGATGATGTACTACTTCATTCCCAAGCAGGCCGGGCGCCCGGTGTACTCCTACCGGCTGTCCATCGTGCACTTCTGGGCGTTGATCACCCTGTACATCTGGGCCGGCCCGCACCACCTGCACTACACCGCCCTGCCCGACTGGGCGCAGTCCCTCGGCATGGTGATGTCGATCATCCTGCTGGCGCCATCCTGGGGCGGCATGATCAACGGCATGATGACCCTGTCCGGCGCCTGGCATAAGTTGCGCGACGACCCGATCCTGCGCTTCCTCGTGGTGTCGCTGGCCTTCTACGGTATGTCCACCTTCGAAGGCCCGATGATGGCGATCAAGACCGTCAACGCCCTTTCCCACTACACCGACTGGACCATCGGCCACGTACACGCCGGTGCGCTGGGCTGGGTGGCGATGATTACCATCGGCTCACTCTACCACCTGATCCCGCGCCTCTACGGCCGCGCGCAGATGCACAGCGTCGGCCTGATCAACGCCCACTTCTGGCTGGCCACCATCGGCACCGTGCTCTACATCGCCTCGATGTGGGTCAACGGCATCACCCAAGGCCTGATGTGGCGCGCAGTCAACGAGGACGGCACCCTCACCTATTCCTTCGTGGAAGCGCTGGAAGCCAGCCATCCGGGCTTCGTGGTACGCATGGTGGGCGGCATCTTCTTCGTCACCGGCATGCTGCTGATGGCCTGGAATACCTGGCGCACCATCCGCGTGGGCGATGCACGCACCACCGAAGTGGTACCGCAGGCGGTGGTCCATGGATAGCGAGAGCGCCTACGCCCTGCTCAGCCTCGCCGCGCTGACCTTCTTCTACCTCGCCACCCAGGCCTGCCTGGGCGGCAGGAGCCAGCGTCAGCTGGACGAAGCCACCATGCTGCCCTTCGCCGACGACGAGCCCGTGGCCCGGCGCATGGAACGCGCCACAGGCCGCAGCAGCACGGGGTGTAGTTGCCCGGGGCGGTGTGATGGGGGTTGTGCGAGCCGAGTGGAGATGGACGCCTGAGGGCCGAACCCTGTGGGGGCGAATTCATTCGCTAAGGGCTGCGCAGCAGCCCCTATCAACTGTCGGGCAGACCTGCGGTCTGCTTAGCGATTGAAATCGCCCCCACAAAAAAGCGAGAGCAACCACTGCCTACCAATAATTCTCCACCGCCACCTGCCCCGGCCGGCGGGTGAGGCTCAGGTTCATGTCGCGCTTCTTCAGCACAGCACGGGTGTCATCGATCATCTGCGGGTTGCCGCAGAGCATCACGCGGGAATGTTCCGGGGTCAGTTCCAGGCCAGCGGCTTGTTCCAGCTCACCGTTCTCGATCAGGGTGGTGATGCGCCCATGCAGCGCGCCGGGCACTTCCTCGCGGGTCACCACGGGGATGTACAGCAGCTTGTCGGCCACGCCTTCCAGGTAATCACGGTTTTTCAGGTCATCGATCAGCGGTTGATAGGCCAGTTCGGCGGCCTGGCGCACGCTGTAGACCAGGATGATGCGCTCGAAACGCTGCCAGACCTCCAGGTCCTGGAGGATCGACAGGAAGGGCGCCAAGCCCGTTCCGGTGGCCAGCAGCCAGAGGTCGCGACCATCGACGAAGCGGTCGAGGGTGAGGAAACCGAAGGACGTCTTGTCCACCATCAGGGTGTCGCCTTCTTTCAGGCGCGACAGCTCGCTGGTGAATTCGCCTCCCGGCACGACGATGGAGAAGAACTCCAGGTGCTCGTCATGGGGTGCCGACACCATGGAATAGGCGCGCCAGACGGTGCTGCCGTCGGCCTTGGTGACGCCCAGGCGGGCAAACTGGCCAGCGCGGAAGCGGTAGCCCACGTCGCGGGTGGTGCGCAGGGTGAACAGGCTGGGCGTCAGGGTCTCCACTTCCAGCAGGGTCTGACGGGTGAACTTCTCTTCGCTGGCGGTCATACTCCGCTCCCACTCTTTCCGATTCGTTCGAAGGCCGCCCCAGTGTCTCGCAAAGCGGCCTTCAGAAACACCGCCGGTTCTTATGCCTATATTTGCTACGCCTTTTGCCCAGCTCGACCTCGTTCGCCAGCCCGAACAGCAGGACGATCCGCTGCAGGCCTTCGATGCTGCCGATGAATACCTGCTCAGCCACCTGCACGAGCAGGGCATCACGGCCGATACGCGCATCCTGGTACTGAACGACAGCTTCGGCGCGCTGGCGGCCAGCCTCGCGCCCCACGCCCAGGTCACCAGCAGCGGCGATTCCCACCTCGGTCATATCGCCCTGCAACGCAATCTGGCGCGCAATGAACTGGATGTCAGTGGCGTACGCTTCGTGCCTGCCAGTGAAGCGGCTATTGGTCCGTTCGACCGGGTACTGATCCGCGTGCCCAAGACCCTGGCACTGCTGGAGGAACAACTGATCCGCCTGCACGGCCAACTGGCTCCAGGCGCTACTGTGGTCGCCGCCGGCATGGTCAAACACCTGCCCCACGCCGCCGGTGATCTGTTGGCGAAATACATCGGCCCGATGCAGCCGTCGCTGGCGGTGAAGAAGGCACGCCTGCTGATCGCCACGACCGAGCAGAAGCCGGCCATCTCCTCGCCCTATCCCACGCGCTATCAGCTGGACCAGCCACGCCTGACGCTGGTGAACCACGCCAACGTGTTCTGCCGCGAAGGCCTGGACATCGGCACCCGCGCTTTCCTCCCGCACCTGCCACGCAGCCTGGCGGACATCCGCGCGGCGGACCTTGGCTGCGGCAATGGCGTTCTCGGCATCGTCTACGCCCTGGCCAACCCGCAGGCGCAGATGACCCTGGTGGACGAGTCCTACATGGCGGTGCAGTCGGCGCAGGAAAACTGGCGCGCGGCACTGGGTGATCGCCCGGCGGACATCCGCGCTGGCGACGGCCTGGCCGAACAGCCGGAGGATTCGCTGGACCTGGTGCTGTGCAATCCGCCGTTCCACCAGCAGCAGGTGGTAGGCGATTTCCTCGCCTGGCGCATGTTCGTGCAAGCGCGCGATGCGCTGGTGAAGGGGGGCGAGCTATGGATCGTCGGCAACCGCCACCTGGGCTACCACGCCAAGCTCAAGCGCCTGTTCCGGGGTGTGGAGCAGGTGGCGGCGACGCCGAAGTTTGTGGTGTTGAAGGCGAGCAAATAACGCCGCGACTTGCAGGAAACCTTGTGGGGGCGAATTCATTCGCGATGCAGACCGAAGGTCTGCCTTTCGAGACTCATGGGGGCTGCTGCGCAGCCCTTAGCCAATGAATTCGCCCCCACAGGATCAGTGCGTACTCAACCCCGCCGCCGTCATGAACATCCTCAGCAGGTAGGCCACGGCGCCGAGGGCCAGCACGCTGAGGGCCCAGATGCCCACCAGCCAGCCCAGGCGCTGCCACAGCGGTTTCTTCTCTGACTTATCCACAAGGCGCTCCTAGTGGTAGCCGTCTTCCTGGGTCACCTTGCCGCGGAATACGTAGTAGCTCCAGGCGGTATACATCAGGATGAAGGGGATGATGAACAGCGCGCCCACCAGCATGAAGCCCTGGCTCTGCGGCGGTGCCGCGGCTTCCCAGATGGAGATCGACGGCGGGATCACATTCGGCCAGAGGCTGATGCCCAGGCCGCTGTAGCCGAGGAAGATCAGCACCAGGGTCAGCACGAAGGGCGCGTGGTGGGCGTTGTCGGCCACCGCACGCAGCAGTGCCCAGGTGCACACCAGCACCAGGATCGGCACCGGCATGAACCAGAACAGGTTGGGCAGGCTGAACCAGCGCGTGGCGATTTCCTCGTGGGCCAGCGGCGTCCAGATGCTGACGATGCCGGTGATGGCCAGCAGCACCATCACCAGCGGGCGCGCCAGGTCGTGCATCTGCTGCTGCAGGCGGCCTTCGGTCTTCATGATCAGCCAGGTGCAGCCGAGCAGTGCATAGGCGGCGATCAGGCCCAGGCCGCAGAACATCGGGAACGGCGCCAGCCAGTCCAGCGAACCACCGGCAAAGGTGCGGTTCACCACTGGGATGCCCTCGATGAAGGCACCCAGCGCGACGCCCTGGAAGAAGGTCGCGGCGATGGAGCCACCGATGAACGCCTTGTCCCACAGGTGACGCTTGGCCGGCTTGGCCTTGAAGCGGAACTCGAAGGCGACGCCGCGGAAGATCAACCCCAGCAGCATCAGGATGAGCGGCAGGTAGAGCGCGGAAAGCACGACCGAGTAGGCCAGCGGGAAGGCGCCGAACAGGCCGGCACCGCCCAGGATCAGCCAGGTCTCGTTGCCGTCCCAGACCGGCGCGACGGTGTTCATCATCACGTCGCGTTCGCCGCTGTCCTTGACGAAGGGGAAGAGGATGCCGATTCCGAGGTCGAAACCGTCCATCACCACATACATCATCACGCCGAAGATGATGATGATCGCCCAGATCAGTGAAAGGTCGACGCCCATGATCAATTCCTCGGCTCGGTTACAGCGTTTTCGTCATCGTCCATGCCCTCTTCGGTCGCCGAGAGCGGGCGGGCGGGGGTCCGATGCTGGCCGGGGCCGCCGATACCCTGTTCCTTGCCTTCGTTGGTGACCGGGCCCTTGCGCACCAGGCGCATCATGTAGCCCAGGCCGGCGCCGAAGAGCACGAAGTACACCACCACGAAGCTCACCAGGGTCAGGCTCATCTGCGTCACGCTGTGGTTCGACACTGCATCGGCCGTGCGCATCAGCCCGTAGACCACCCAGGGCTGGCGGCCCATCTCGGTGGTGAACCAGCCGGCGAGGATCGCGATCAGTCCGGACGGGCCCATCCACAGGCACAAGTAGAGGAACGGCCGGGACTGGAACAGCCCGCCACGCCAGCGCAGCCAGAGGCTCCAGACGCCGGTGAGGATCATCAGCATGCCCAGGCCCGCCATGATGCGGAACGACCAGAACACCACGGTGGAATTGGGCCGGTCTTCCTTGGGGAATTCCTTCAGCGCCGGCACCTGCTTGTCCAGGCTGTGGGTCAGGATCAGGCTGCCGAGGTAGGGGACCTCCACCTTGAAGCGGGTTTCCTCGCGCTCCATGTCCGGCCAGCCGAAGAGGATCAGCGGGGTGGCTTCGCCGCTGCTGTTGTCCCAGTGGCCTTCCATCGCGGCGATCTTCGCCGGCTGGTGCTTGAGGGTATTGAGGCCGTGCAAATCGCCGATGAACGCCTGTACCGGCGCCACCAGCAGGGCCATCCACATGGCCATGGAGAGCATCTTGCGGATGCCCGGGTTGTCGCGACCACGCAGCAGGTGCCAGGCCGCCGACGCGCCGACGAAGAACGCGGTGGCGAGGAAGGCCGCTGTCGCCATATGCACCAGACGGTAGGGGAACGAGGGGTTGAACACCACGGCGAACCAGTCCACCGGCACCACGCGGCCATCGATGATCTCGAAGCCCTGCGGGGTCTGCATCCAACTGTTGGAAGCGAGAATCCAGAAGGTGGAAATGATGGTGCCGATGGCCACCATCACCGTGGAGAAGAAGTGCAGGCCCGGCCCCACGCGGTTCCAGCCGAACAGCATGACGCCAAGGAATCCCGCCTCGAGGAAGAATGCGGTGAGCACCTCATAGGTCAGCAGCGGCCCGGTGACCGCGCCGGCGAAGTCGGAGAAGGCGCTCCAGTTGGTGCCGAACTGGTAGGCCATGACCAGGCCGGAAACCACACCCATGCCGAAGTTCACGGCGAAAATCTTCGACCAGAAGTGATAGAGGTCGCGGTAGACCTCCTCACGGGTCTTCAGCCACAACCCTTCCAGCACGGCGAGGTAGCTCGCCAGGCCAATGGTGATGGCCGGGAAGATGATGTGGAAGGACACGGTGAAGGCGAACTGCATTCGGGCGAGATCGAGAGCCTCCAATCCGAACATGGCGAATCCTCTAATCAGGTTGATACGGGTGCGGCCCCGCGCGACTCCACCCTATAGAGGATTCGCGCCGGATCGAATTGTTCTTATGGATAGCTGCTGCGACTGGATGCGGGCCAGCCAGGCCCTTCACAAACCCGCGTCGGGGGTTTTGACGCGGATCAAGCAATGCATAGAGAGTAGCCGGTCAAGGCATTTAGGAAGCTGTGGTTCGTTGCCGCGCGACAGGTTGACGCGCGGCCGCGCGCCGCATGAGGTCGTTGGGGGGATGTAGGTTGGCGCTGAGCGCAGCGAAGCCCAACATGCGGACTCACCGGGAATCGTTGGGCTTCGCTGCGCTCTGCCGCAACCTACGGTTGGATTGCCTCAGGACTGTCCACATCGCGCAGCACGCCTGGATCATCCACACCCACCGCTACCCAGGCAGAGGCGTGGGCGCGCAGGACCCGGCGCGCGCCTTCGTCGCCAGTCAATTGCTGCAGCTCGGGCCAGAACTCCCGGCCGAAGAGCACAGGGTGCCCACGTTCATCGTGGTGGACAGGGAAGACGATGCGGCCCGGCGCGGCCTTGGCCACCAGTGCGCGCAGGCTGGATTCGGCTATCCAGGGCATGTCCCCGAGCAGCACGGCGATGGCCTCCCCTTCCCCCGTGGCCAGCGCCCTCGCCCCGGCCGCCAGACTGTGGCCCATGCCCTGTCCGGCGTCTTCGCAGAGGATGATGTTGCAGCCTTCCGGCAGCCCCAATGCGGCCGGATCGTCCTCCGGGCGCAGCACCATATGCACCTCGCCGAACACCGCCTTGGCCCGTTCCAGGCTGGCTGCCAGCAGGGTGCGGCCATCAACCAGGGTGGCGCGGCGCTTGTCGCTGCCAAAGCGGGTGCCGAAGCCGGCGGCGAGGATCAGGGCGGGGACGGTGGGCATCGGTCAGCTCCGTTCAGCTAGGGCGGCACGAACACTGTGGGGGCGAATTCATTCGCTATGCAGACCGCAGGTCTGCCCTGAAAGTTTGTAGGGGGCAGCTGCGCTGCCCAAAGCGAATGAATTCGCCCCCACAAGGAAACACCAGCACCTGCGTATGGCCCTACACCCTTTCCCGCCCAATCCCATTGCGCACCCGCAGGATATCCGCGAGCACCGCCAGGGCGATTTCGGACGGCGTCTTGCTGCCCAGGTTGAGGCCGATGGGGGCGATGATGCGGGCGAGTTCCGCCTCGTTCAGGCCGCCGACCCGGCGCAGGCGCTCCATGCGCTTGGCGCTGGTGGCCATGGAGCCCATCACGCCGATGTAGAAAGCCTCGGTGCGCACTGCTTCGATCATCGCCAGGTCGTCGATCTTCGGATCGTGGGTCAAGGCGACCACGGCGGTGTCGGCATGGCAGCCACCCAGGCGAATGAACTCCGAGGGCAGTTCGCGGCGGATTTCCACGCCCGGCAGCTCGACGCCTTGCAGCGCCTCGTCACGCGGGTCGCAGAGCACCACTTCGAAACCCAGGCTCTGGCCGAACTCGGCGCACACCTGAGCCACCGTGGAATAACCCGCCAGCAGCAAGCGCTGGGCAGCGCCCACGCGCAGGTGCAGCAGATCGCCCTGGCGCTCTACCCGTGGGCCATGCTCGCGATCCGGCAGAAGACGGCGTGCACCATCGGGCAGGGAAACCTCGCGGATCAGCCGGCGCTGGCCCGCCAGTGCGCTTTCCAGCTCGCGCAGGTGGGCCTGGACATCGCAGTCGGAGGGCAGGTTTTCCACCAGCACGTCCAGGATGCCGCCACAGGGCAGGCGGATCGACGACTGGGTATCGCTGCCGTCGCCGTAACGCACCAATTGCACCGGTTCGGGGAAAGCGCCGGCGGCCAGGCGTTCGAGGAAATCATCCTCCACGCAGCCCCCGGACAGGGAACCTATCCAGTGGCCGTCGGCGGTAGCGGCCAGCAGCGAGCCCGGCGCGCGAGGCGCCGAGCCGTAGGTGGCAAGGACGGTGCACAGCCACACGCGCTGGCCGGAAGCCGACCATTCGAGGGCCTTGCGTACCACCAGCAGATCCAGGTGTTGCATCGAGGGTGCTCGCTGTCAGTGGGACTGGACTTCGCTGCGCAGCTCCGCCACCCGCTCCGGACTCACCTCGCCATCGAGGCCGCCCCAGGTCTGACGCAGGTAGTTGAGCAGGTCGCGCAGTTGGCCGTCGTCGAGTTTATCCCTGAAGCCGGGCATTGGCTGCATCCGCTCGAAACCGGTGAACTGCTGTTCGCGAATGCCGTCGTCGATCACCCGCAGCAGGTTGCGGGAATCCGCCAGGCGCAGGGTGGTGTTGCCGTTCATGGCGACCGCCACATGGGGCACGCCCTCCCCCGCCGCTCCATGACAACCGGCGCAGACGTTGAGGTAATCCTGACGGCCACGGGCTGCGCTTTCGCCCAGCTCGGCGTCGGCCACCGCGGCGATCTTGCGCGGTGTCGGCGGCTGCTCACCCAAGAGGTAAGTGGCCATGGCGCGATGATCGTCCTTCGGCAGGTACTGGGTGCTGTGGTGCAGCACCGGGTACATCTCGTTGAACACCGAGCCCTGGTCGCTGATGCCGTGCTTGAGGAAGGTGGTCAGGTCATCCGTGGTCCAGCCGCGCTCGGCCAGGTCCTTGGCCAGCAGGCTCGGAGCCTCGTAGCCGAGGATCACGCCGCCCGTCATGCGCAGGTCCTGCTGCAAGGCGCCGACGGCATTACGCGGGGTATGGCATTCGCCGCAGTGGCCGAGCACTTCCACCAGGTACTGGCCGCGCTGCCACTCCTCACCCTTGCCATCGGCCGCTTCGAGCTGCACGCGGTTCTTGTAGAGCATGTTCCAGAAGGTCATGCCGAAACGCACGTTGAACGGGAAGGCCAGGTCGGTCTTCGGGCTCGGCTTGGCGATGGGATCCAGGCTCATCAGGTAGGCGTAGATGGCATCGGAGTCTTCACGCTTGAGCAGGTGGTAGGAGGTGTACGGCATGGCGGGGTAGAGCTTGCCGCCATCCTTGCGCTCACCCTGGGTCACCGCCTTGAAGAACTCGTCGGCCGTGTAGTTGCCGATACCGTGTTCCTTATCCGGGGTGATGTTGGTGCCGTAGATGGTGCCGAACGGCGATACCAACGGCAGGCCGCCGGCGTACTCGGCGCCGCCTTCGATGCTGTGGCAGGCCACGCAGTCGGCGGCGCGGGCCAGGTACTTGCCGCGCTCGACCAGCGCCTTGTCCGCCGGTTCTTCAGCCGCCTGGGCGGCCAGGGGCAGCAGCAGTGCCGCGAGAAGGAAAGAACGCATCCTCAACCCTCCTTGACCAGGCCGAGGCCTTCTACCACTTCGCGCGCGGCGTTGTAGTAGCGGACATAGCCGGTGCAGCGGCAGATGTGGTTGCCCAGGGCGTGCTCGATCTCCCCTTCCAGTTCGCTGCGCTTGACCGGCTGGCGCTGGAGCTTTTCCACCAGCACGGTGGCGGCGTTGACGTAGCCGGGGGTGCAGTAGCTGCACTGGAAGGCGAACTGGTCGATGAACTTCTGCTGGATCGGGTTCAGCTCGGTGACTTCGCCCTTGGCGTCACGCTTGGCGTGGCCTTCAATGGTGCGCACCTTCTTGCCGTCGAAGAAGTGCGCGCCGGTGATGCAGGTGCGGATTTCCTCGCTGGTGCCGTCCGGCTTGTCGAGGATCGCCACGCAAGCGTGGCAGATGCCCTGGCCGCAGCCCAGACGCGAGCCGGTGAGGTTCAGGTGTTCGTGGAGGAACTCGATCATCATCAGGTCGTCGTCCACGGTGAAGGGACCGACGGCCTGGCCGTTGAGGGTCATGCTCAGGGCGCGCTTAGCCATGGAGGGCCTCCTTGATGCGGGCCGGGGTCAGGGGAAGGTCGCGCAGACGCTTGCCGGTGGCGTGGGCCACGGCGTTCACGATGGCGCCGACCACGGGGATCATCACCACTTCGGCGATGCCCTTGGCCGGGTCGCTGGGCGACAGCGGCGGAAGGATTTCAGCGGTCTGTGTCCAGACTGCGCAGTCCTTGGCGCGCGGCAGTTGGTAACGGTTGAAGTTCCAGGTGCCCTCACCGGGCCCGCCCTCGTACAGCGGCATTTCTTCCAGCAGCGCGTGGCCAATGCCCATGGCGATGCCGCCTTCGAGCTGGCCGCGCACCAGTTCCGGGACGATGACCCGACCGCACTCCAGCCAGGAGTGGTGATTGATCACCCGTGCCTCGCCGCTGCCCTTGTTCACCTTCACCTCGACCAGGGTGGCGACCGGGCTGTAGTAGGTGACCATGGCGTTGTTCAACTGGGTCGGTGGATAGGTGATGGCGGTGCGATCCAGCAGGTGGAAGCCGTGGCTGGTCATCTTCGCCTTCTTCTCCTTGGACGCGCCGTCACCGTACTTCACGGCCACGGCGTCCAGCGGGAAGGTGTCGCGCTTGCCGTCGATCTCGAACTCGCCCTCGGCCCAGGCCCAACGGTTGAAACCATGGACGCTGACGCCGGTGACCAGGCCCAGTTCATGGGCCTTGTGCGCCAGCAGCTCGAAGGGAATCGGCGGCAGGCCGTTAGCGGTGAGTTTGCCTTCCACCCAGTTGGCGTCCTCACGACGCACCACGTAGGGGTTGGCCATACCGCCGAACTCGCCACGGCCCCAGATGGCTAATGCCGCCGGCCACAGGCCGTGGTTGAAGAGGATGCGCGCCGCTTCGCGGGTGCCGTGGCCGGAGTAATAGGCCGAGTTGGTCGCGGAGGACGGCGAGGCGAACTTGCCGACCCAGCGCGGGTTCTTCAGTGCGGCATCCTGCTCGGCCTGGCTGATCAGGTAGGGGTTGCCGCTGGTGGTCAGGGCCAGTTCGGACCATTCAGTGACGCCGGTGCGGATCTCGTGCGCCGGGCGACCCAGATAGTCGGCGACCAGCAAGGCCTGGGAAGTGGCCATGCCGGTGCCCATGTCGATGGCGATCTGACGCAGCGTCACACGGCCGTCGGCAGTGAACTCCACGCTCGCCATCGGCGCTTCTGAGCCGGTCCCGAAGTCCTTCTGGCAGATGGCGAAGCCGACGCCGTAGTAGTTGTCCGGGTCCTTCGCCTCTTCCTCGCGCTTGCGCGCATCGCGGTTCTTCCAGACGTCGTGCTGGGCGGCCTTGTCGAGGATTTCCTCCAGGCGCAGGGCGCCGGCGGGAATCGCGCCCTGGGTGTTCTTCATGCCGGACTTGAAGACGTTCTTGCGGCGCAGCTCGATGGGGTCGACGCCCAGGCGCTGGGCCACCTCGTCCACCATCATTTCGGTGGCGGCCATGGTCTGCAGGGTGCCGTAGCCACGCATGGAGCCGGCTTCGACGCCACGGGAGTGGTAGGCGGTGGCGGCCAGGTCGCTCTGCGGCAGGTAGTAGATCGACTGCGCGGCGGTGGCACCCACGGCAGCTACCGAGGGGCTGTAGTTGATGCGTCCGCCACCGTCGACGTCCATGTGGGCGCGGAAGATCTGGAACGACAGGTCGTCCTTCTTCACCGCTAGTTGGTAGTGCATGTCGAAGGGGTGGCGCTTGATGCCGCTCTGGAACTGCTCGTAGCGGTCATTGGCCAGGCGCACCGGCACGCCGTCGCCGTAGATGGCGGCCAGGGCGGCGTAGAAGACGAAGATGTTGTTGTCCTTGGAGCCGTAACCCACGGTGTAGCCGGGGTGCATGTTCAGCTTCGTGACCTTGAAGCGGGACGGCGCCAGCATGTGCGCGGTCTGCTCGGCCACTTCGAACGGGCACTGAGTGGCCACGACGAAATGCAGGGTGCCGGTGGCCGGGTCGTACCAGCCGTTGCCGTTGTCCGCTTCCAGGGCAGCCGGTTCGATGGACTGGGTCTTGAAGCGCTCGTCGAAGACCATCCAGCCTTCCGGCGGATTGGCCAATTTCGATTGCATCTGCTCGGCGTGGTAGATGCCCTGGGCAGTCAGGTCGCCTGCCGGGTTGCCGGCGCCCCAGGTGGGTTTGCGCTCGCGGATCAGCGGGAACAGCATGCTGTCCTTCAGGCTGGAGAAGGTATCCGGCTCGAACGCCGAGGCACCGCCCACGCGCACGAAGCGGAAACTGCCGTAGGGGTCGCGCTGGTACAGCGGAGCCTTGTCGCCGTAGCGCACCACCTTTTCGTTGAACTTGAGGATGTTCTTCGCGCGGCGATAGCGGTCGAAATCCTTCCAGATCAGCAGCGCGACCGGGTGACCGATGAACATCGGCACCTGGCCTTCCGGCAGGAAGGGGTCCGGGCTGTGGCCTTCGGGGAAGGCAATGCCGTCGCGCGCGAGATCGGCGGCGGTCACCACGCGATCCGGTTTCAGCTCATCACCCAGCATCGACAGGTCGAAGCCCTGGTACAGGTGGTCGGCACGGGTGGCCTTGAGCAGCAGCGCATGGCCTTGCTGCTGCGGCCAGCCGGGCATGTCCTTGGCGCGGATATCACGGGCGAACACCTTCCCGCCGCAGACTTTGCTGACGCCGTCGATCCGTCCACGGGCCTGGCCGCCAGCGGTGTACCAGGGCTCAGGAGTGCGGGTGACCTGCTCTTCGAACAGCGCGGCGAAGGCCTTGCTGCCCAATGGAGCGAGGGTGATGCCGATACCGGCGACGACGCTGCCTTGCAGGAAGGCGCGGCGGGATAACTCAGGAGTGGACATGCCCGTTCCTCATCGACCGGCGTTGGCCGGCGCTTTTCTTTGTGCAAAACACGGTTGTCGGCCCTTCAAGAGAGAAGGGTCGTCGATATGAGAGTAGTCGGAGGGATGAACCTGACTTGAAAGTCAAATTCTAGCGAAATCACTGACAGAGACAAAGGGGGAATCTGTCTCTTTGGTCAGAATTTTCCAAGGCGACGCGCTGATCGAACGCTTTGTTCGGTAAATGCAACCGCATGTTTCGGGCGCCGTGCTAGGCTGCGCCATCGATAGCAGCCTAAGCATTTTCGGATATGTCCCAGGCACTCCTCCTACGTCATCACCGCCCCTTCCTGGCCTTCTGGTTCGCGCGCGTCTGCACGGCAAGCGGCTTCCAGATGATCACCGTCGCCATCGGCTGGCACATCTACGAGCTCACCGGCAACGTGCTCGACCTGGGCCTGGTTGGACTGGTGGAGTTCCTGCCGCGCGTGTTGTTCATGCTGCACACCGGGCATGTGGCCGACCGCTTCGACCGTCGCCGCGTCGCCGCCATCTGCCAGGTTCTCCAGGCCCTGGTAGCCGGTGCGCTGGTCTTCGCCAGCGCCACCGACAGTGCCAGCCGCGAGCTGATCTTCCTCATGGCTTTCGTCCTCGGCGCCGCACGCGCCTTCGAGATGCCGGCCACCCAGGCGCTGCTGCCCAACGTGGTGCCCAAGGAACTCTTCCCCCGTGCGGTGGCCGCCTCGGCTTCGGCCATGCAGGCCGCGACCATCGTCGCGCCGGCGCTCGGCGGCTTGCTCTACGCCTTCGGCAGCCTCTGGGTCTACGGACTGACGACAGCCCTTTATATAGCCGCCTGCTTCCTGATGCTGGGCCTCTCCAGCAGCCAGCAACAGGCCAACAAGGCCCCGGCCAATCTGGAGAACCTGCTGGCGGGCATCCGTTTCATCCGCAGCCGCCCGGATATCCTCGGCGCCATCTCCCTGGACCTCTTCGCCGTGCTGCTGGGTGGCGCCACCGCCCTGCTTCCGGTGTTCGCCAAGGACATCCTGCTCACCGGTCCCTGGGGCCTGGGCCTGCTGCGCTCGGCGCCGGCGGTCGGCGCCTTGCTGATGTCCTTCTGGCTGGCGCGCTTCCCCATCGAGCGCAATGTCGGCCGGATCATGTTCACCTCGGTGGGCATATTCGGCGTGGCCACCATCGCCTTCGGCCTGTCGACGTCCTTCTGGTTCTCCCTCGCCGTGTTAGCGGTGCTCGGCGCGGCAGACATGATCAGCATGGTGATCCGCGGCGCCTTCGTGCAGCTGCATACCCCGGACGAGATGCGCGGCCGGGTCAGTGCGGTGAACGGGCTGTTCATCGGCGCTTCCAACCAGTTGGGCGAGTTCGAGTCCGGCGTCACCGCCGCCTGGTTCGGCACGGTTCCGGCAGTGGTCATGGGCGGCGTCGGCACGCTGATCGTGACCGGGCTGTGGATGAAGCTGTTCCCTAGCCTGGCCAAGCGGGACAAGCTGCACTGAGCCCATCCCGGGTGCGTTTCCTTGTGGGGGCGAATTCATTCGCTATGGGCAGCGCAGCTGCCCCCCTCAACATCCGTCGAGCAGGACTTCGTCCTGCCTAGCGATTGAAATCGCCCCCACAAGAGCTACCTCATCCCGATCAAGGCACCAACATCGCCTTGGCGATTTCGTTGCGCTTGGCCTTGCCGCACAGCTGCTCAACCAGCGTCAGGGCGAAGGCCAGGGCGGTGCCGGGGCCTTGGCTGGTGATGCAGTTGCCATCCACCACCACCGGCTGGTCGACGAAGGTGCAGCCGGACAGACGGTCACTGAAGCTCGGGTAGCAGGTCATGCGCCGCTGGCGCAGTACGCCGAACGGCTGCAGGGCCATGGCCGGGGCAGCGCAGATGGCGGCGAAGAACCGGCCTGCCTTCGCCTGCTCGCGGACCTTTTCGCCCAGCGGCTCGTGCTCGCCCAGGCGCTGCGCGCCCGGCATGCCGCCGGGGAGCACGATCAGGTCGAAATCTTGCGCCAGTACGTCGAGCAACATGGTGTCGGCGGTCAGGCGGGTGCCACGGGCAAGGGTAATCATGCGCCGGGTTTCGATGCTGGCCACCACCGTCTTGATGTCGGCGCGCCGCAGCACGTCGATGAGCGTCACGGTCTCCAGGTCCTCCACGCCTTCGGCAACGGCGATCAGGGCCTGGAGTTGAGGTTGGGTATGCATGGCATTCTCCTGTTCCCGGAAACCGAAGCTGTCCGTCCGGTCATAAATTCACCGCTCCCGGGTGAGCTGGTATGATGCGCGCCTTTTTTCAGACTGGCAGAGAAAAGTCCATGGCGCCCGCGTGTGCCGTGCATTTGTGCTTTGCTGTTCGCCAGCTGAATGACAACGACGCAATGCGTCACGGGGAGCCCACACATGCTGGAAAAGCTATTCCAACTCAAGGCGCACAACACCAATGTGCGCACTGAGATCCTGGCCGGTCTGACGACCTTCCTGACGATGGCCTACATCCTCTTCGTCAACCCGGCCATCCTCGGCGAGACCGGCATGGACAAGGGCGCGGTGTTCGTCGCCACCTGCCTGGCCGCGGCCATCGGCTCGACCGTCATGGGGCTGATCGCCAACTACCCCATCGCCCTGGCTCCCGGCATGGGGCTGAACGCCTTCTTCACCTACACCGTGGTGCTGCAGATGGGGCACACCTGGCAGGTGGCCCTGGGCGCGGTGTTCCTCTCCGCCTGCATGTTCTTCCTGTTGTCGATCTTCAAGATCCGCGAATGGATCATCAACAGCATCCCGCTGGAGCTGCGCTCGGCCATCGCCGCCGGCATCGGCCTGTTCCTCGGCCTGATCGCCCTGCAGAAAGCAGGCATCGTCACCGCCCACCCGGTGACCATGGTGACAGTCGGAGACCTGACCAAGCCCGAGCCGATCCTCGCCGTGCTCGGCTTCTTCCTGATCGTCGCCCTCGAAGCCCGCAAGGTGACCGGCGCCGTGCTGATCGGCATCCTCGCCGTGACCATCGCCGGCATCGCGCTGGGCGTGTCCCAGTTCGGCGGCATCTTCTCCATGCCGCCGTCGCTGGCGCCCACCTTCCTCCAGCTGGACATCGCCGGTGCCCTGGAAATCGGCCTGGTGAGCGTGATCTTCGCCTTCCTCTTCGTCGACCTGTTCGACAACTCCGGCACCCTCATCGCCGTGGCCAAGAAGGCCGGCCTGATGCGCGCCGACGGCTACATGCCGAAGATGGGTCGCGCGCTGATCGCCGACTCCACCGCGGCCATGGGCGGCTCGCTGCTGGGTACCTCCACCACCACCAGCTACATCGAATCCGCAGCGGGCGTGAGCGCCGGCGGTCGTACCGGCCTCACCGCCCTGACGGTGGCGGTACTCTTCCTGCTGGCACTGTTCCTCTCGCCGCTGGCCGGCAGCGTTCCGGCCTTCGCCACCGCGCCGGCGCTGTTCTTCGTTGCCGTGCTGATGGCCTCGGGCCTGGCCGAAATCGACTGGGACGACCTGACTACCGCCGCGCCGGTCCTGATCACCACCCTGGCGATGCCGTTCACCTATTCCATCGCCGACGGCATCGCCTTCGGCTTCATTGCCTGGGCCGCGATCAAGACCCTGGCTGGCCGCTACAAGGAACTCAGCCCAGCGCTGGTGATCCTCGCCGTGCTTTTCGTTATCAAGATGGGTTTCTTCCACTGATGAGTCGTCCCCAGTTCGACCCGGCGGCCTACACCGCCCAACTCAACGAGAAGACGCAGCGCCTGAAGGCGCTGTTGGCGCCCTTCGACGCCCCGGAACCGGAAGTCTTCGAATCCCCCCGCGAACACTACCGCCTGCGCGCCGAGTTCCGCCTGTGGCGCGAAACCGGCAACGAGACTCGCCACTACGCGATGTTCGAAGCCGGCGACAAGTTCACTCCGATCCTGATCGAGGACTTCCCCATCGCCAGCCGCCGCATCAACGAGTTGATGCCGCGCCTCAAGGCGGGTTGGCAGGCGAGCCAGGTGCTGTCGTTCAAGCTGTTCCAGGTGGAGTTCCTCACCACCCTGGCCGGCGATGCGCTGATCACCCTCTGCTACCACCGTCCGCTGGACGAGGCCTGGAAAGTCGAAGCCGAAAAGCTCGCCGCTGACCTTGGCGTGAGCCTGGTGGGCCGTTCCAAGGGCAAGCGCATCGTCATCGGCCGCGACTATGTCGAGGAAGAACTGACCGTCGCTGGCCGCGTGTTCCGCTATCGCCAGCCGGAAGGTGCCTTCACCCAGCCCAATGGCGAGGTGAACCAGAAGATGCTCGGCTGGGCCTTCGACGTGCTGGGCGAGCGCCAGGACGACCTGCTGGAGCTGTACTGCGGCAACGGCAACTTCACCCTGCCGCTGGCCACCCGCGTGCGCAAGGTGCTGGCCACCGAGATCAGCAAGACCTCGGTGAACGCCGCCCTGGCCAACCTGGCCGACAACGCTGTGGATAACGTCACCCTGGTGCGCCTGTCCGCCGAGGAACTGACCGAGGCGCTGAACGAGGTCCGCCCGTTCCGTCGCCTCGCCGGCATCGACCTCAAGGGCTATGAGTTCGGCAACGTCTTCGTCGATCCGCCGCGTGCCGGCATGGACCCGGACACCTGCGAACTGACCCGCCGCTTCGACCTCATCCTCTACATCTCCTGCAACCCGGAGACCCTGGCGGCGAACATCCAGCAGCTCAGCGACACTCACAAAGTGGTGCGCTGTGCCCTGTTCGACCAGTTCCCCTATACGCACCACATGGAGTCGGGTGTGTTGTTGGAGCGGCGCTCGTAGGTTGGGGTCCGGAGCGGAATCGAACACCCTCACCCCAACCCTCTCCCAGAGGGAGAGGGGGCGGTCCGTGCTGGGACTGACCGGCGTGAGTCACCCCTCTCCCCTTGGGAGAGGGGCCGGGGCGGGCCGCGTTCGGATGAGGGTAGCCAAGCCTCGCTCGGTGTTTCCGCCATCGTTGGGCTTCGCTGCGCTCTGCACCAACCTACAAAAGCGCTTGCCTACGAGAAGGCGCGCGCCAGATCGATCACCAGCGCCCGATAGCCCACACTACCCGGCTGGCGGCTGCTCACCTTGAGCTCCACCTGCACTTCCTGGGTGCCGTACTTCACTTCGTTGAGCACGGTGGTGGTGAGTTTTTCCGGAGTGAGGAAGCCCACCGAGGCCGAGTAGATGAACTGGGTGTCCTTGTCGGCGCGGTATTCGACTACCGAGGTCACCGGGCTGTACCACTCATCCCCGCGTTCCTTGCCGTATTCCCAGACCTGCTCGACCGTGCCCTTCACCTCGTCGATGCGGTACTCCACCGCGCGGCTGAAGTTGCCGGCCAGCTTGGTCGGCGCGAAGTTGCGGCCCCAGCCGTTGTCGAACACGCTCAGCGTGCCTTTGCCAGTGAGCCAGGCGGTGTGCTGGGTCCAGGACCAGTCGAAGCCTTCGGCATAGAGGCCGCCCTCCTCCGACAGCGCTTCACCCTTGGCATTCACCGGGGTCAGCACCTTGGACTTGAGGCGCTCCGGCCAGCCCTGCGGCGAGGCGAGAATCCATTTCACCTCTTTGTTGCGACCGATCTTCACCACGCCCTGGTGGCGGGCGGAGATGATGATGCTGTCGTCGCTCGCGTCGTAGTCGATGGCGTTGACGTGGGCCCAGTTGCGGCCAGTGCCGACGCCGGGTGTGTCGCCGAACGGCAGGTCGCCTTCGAGCAGCTCGTTGGCAGCGGTGCTGTCCTGCTTCTGCACACCTTCCGGTAGCTGGAGCGCGGCCTTGCCAAGGGTTTCCAGCAGTTCGCCGCGATAGGGGTCGAGGATCTGGTTGAGGTCCCAGAAGTCCAGTACATCGCCGGCTTCGTTGACTTCGATGATGTGGTCACGGATGGAGCGCACGCGCTTGCCGTCCGGGCGGCGGTAGTCGCTGGTGCCGACGCGCAGCAGGTAGGTGCCGTTGGGGGTTTCGCGGATCTCGTGGGAGAAGTCGGCGAACTTGTCCGGCAGGGCGCGTTGCCACACGCGGCGCCCCAGCAGATCGTACTTGGAATAGGTCTGGCCCTGGCCCCAGATCAGCTTGCCGTCGCGGGTCTGCTGGAAGCCCATGGTGCCGCCCAGGCCGTCCCGGCGACCAGAGTCGTGAATCTGCTCGATATCCAGGTACCAGCGCACGTCGCCGTTGCTGTCGGCAATCCAGTTGTTGCCCACCTGGTCCCACTCCGCGGCACCGCCCAGGGCGTTCCATTTGAAGGCGCGGCCGCCGGGAATCTCGCCGAGCAGGTGGTTGAACAGGTACAGACGGTGCTCGAAGCCGGGCGCCACCTTGATCGGTTCCACCAGCGGCAGCGCGGCGGTCTGGCTGGCCACCACCGGCAGGCGCACGGCCGGGGCGTAGACCTGATAGCGCTCGCGGATACGCTCGCCATCGAGCTTGTAGCTCACCTCCACCTGGTTGACGTGGTCCGGATAGAGGCCGAATACCGGGATGCCGCCGTAGTTCCAGAGGGAGCGGTCGGAGACTTCGTAGGCGATGTCCACGCCTCGCTCACCCTTGCCCAGCACGCGGACGTGGGCGGCGCTGATGGCCTGGCCGCCGTCGCGGATGATGGCGGTCAGGGGCGCCAGCTTGTAGGGGTTGACCACCACGTCGCCGAGCAGTGCGGTGCCGCGCTCGGGGACCTTGGCGGTGATGCAGGCGCCTTCGGGGATGGCTGGGGTTTCGGTTTTGGCGTTCATCGGGAAAGTCCTTTTTCAGGGCGAGGAGAGGTGTCGTTCTCGCTCTTATAAAGGCAATTTTTTATTTCTAAAAATTCGAAATAAAAATATTTATAGCTCTTTTTTGCATATCAGCCATCCAGCTTGCGCAGCGCGGCGAAGGCGAGGCCCGCCGACACCACCTCGAGCAGCAGCGCGTAGAGATTGAACGTCTGCCCCAGGCTGCCATCCAGCCAGAGGCCGCTGACCCGCCCCAGGGCCAGGGCGACATAGACCAGCACCAGCAGGTCCAGCGCGGCGCGCGCCAGTTGCAGGCGCAGTTGCGACAGCAGGAGGAACGCGGCAATGCCCAGCGGCAGGCAACCGTACCAGGCACGCACATCGGTGACCGCCGAAGGGTCCATCAGCAGCATGCCGCTGAGGCTCGCCATTTCTTCCGGTCGAATGAAGTAGGCCAGGCCGAAGACGGCAAGGATCAGGGCCTGCAGGCCCAACAGGACGCGGGTGAAGAGCATCGCCAGAGGTCTCGCAACGCGGTCAGAATTGAGCATAGGCGCTCGGGAATAGTCTGATACAGAGCCGTGCTTGGGGCCGCGAAGCGGCGGCGCTATGCTGCCTTTCTTTGTCTCCGGCCCGCCTGGCCGCAAGGAGTCCACATGCGTTCCCTCCTCCTGCTCACCACCCTCTTCGCCGGCATCGCCCAGGCCGCCGAGCCCATCACCATGGACGTCTACCGCGACCCCAATTGCGGTTGCTGCAAGGCCTGGATCAGCCATCTGCGGGATAACGGCATCCAGGTCCGTGATCACGAGGAAACCGACATGGCGGCGGTCAAAATGCGCGTCGGCGTGCCCTACCAGCTCGGCTCGTGCCATACCGGGGTAGTGGACGGCAAATTCGTCGAAGGCCATGTGCCGGCCAGCGATGTGCTCAAGCTGCGCGAGCGCCCCGACCTGCTCGGCGCCGCCGTACCCGGCATGCCCGTGGGTTCGCCCGGCATGGAAATGGGTGACAAGCAGGACGCCTACCAAGTGGTCGGCGTCGCCCAGGGTGGCAAGTTGAGCGTGCTCAGCGAGTATCCTGCTCGCTGAAGATCAGCATCTCGTCGACGGCCGCCTGATGCGGCCGTTTTCTTTTTCTGGAGCCTGAAATGGAATATTGGCAAGTCGATGTGTTCGCCCAACGGGTGCTGGCCGGCAACGGCCTGGCGGTTTTTCCTGATGCCAGCGGCCTCAGCGCCACGGCGATGCAGGAACTGACCCGCGAGCTGCGGCAGTTCGAATCCATCTTCCTCGCCCCCCTGGACGCCCCGAATGCCTTCTCCGCCCGGGTGTTCACCGTGGAAGAGGAACTGCCCTTCGCCGGTCACCCGATCCTCGGTGCCGCCGCCCTGTTGCATCACTTGCACGGCGGCAAGTCCGACGCAGACTGGTCGCTGCACCTGCCGGAGAAGCAGGTGCGCATTGCCACTCGCCGCCAGGGCAAGGGCTTCTACGCCGAGATGGATCAGGGGCCCGCGGCATTCGGCAAGGTGTTGGACGAAGCCACCGCCGATGCCTTCGCCGCCGCGTTTGGCAGCGAGCGCGACCGCCGCTATCCGGCCCAGGTGGTCAGCACCGGCCTGCCCTATCTGCTGTTGCCGGTGACCGTCGCTGGGCTGGCCGGAGCAAAACAGCGCGAACTCCTGGATGACGCCCTGGCCGGCATCGATGCGGCCTTCGTCTTCCTGATGGACGTCGACGCCCGCGAAGGCCGGACCTGGGACCCGCTGGGCGTGGTGGAAGACATTGCCACCGGCAGCGCCGCCGGTCCGGTTGCGGCCTGGCGCGTGGCCCAGGGCCTGGAGCCCGCCGACACGCCTTTTACCCTGGCCCAGGGACGCTTCCTTGGCCGTCCGAGCCGGCTTGACGTCTGCGTCACCGCAGCCGGCAATGCGCTGGTGGGTGGCGAGGTCCAGCTGCTGGCCCATGCCCGGTTGCTGCCCTCTCCCGGAGAGCTGGACTGACGACCGGGCTGGCGGTGACCGGAGTCAGCGTCAACACTGATTAACTCGCATACGAACGGAGAGCGATCATGCGCTGGCAACGTGCGCGACGCAGCGACAATGTGCAAGACGGCGGAAGCGCAGGTGGCGGTGGCATGCGCCTGGGCGGTGGCAAGGGGCTGGGTCTGGGCGGTATCGCCATTGTCGTGGTCGTGGCGCTGTTGATGGGTGAAGACCCGCTGCAGATCCTGGGGCAGATCACCCAGCAGAACGCTTCGGTCAATCCACAGCAACAATCGGCCAATCCCACCGGCACACCGGAGGAGCGCGAGTTCGTCCGCGCCATCCTCGGCGATACCGAAGACACCTGGCGCGCCATCTTCCAGTCCGCTGGTCGCCAGTACCAGGACCCGACGCTGGTGCTGTTCAACGGCGGCGTGCAATCGGCCTGCGGCTTCGCCTCATCGGCAGTCGGCCCCTTCTATTGCCCGGGGGACCGCAAGGTGTACCTGGACCTGGACTTCTTCGAGGAAATGGCCAGCCGCTTCCAGGCTGCCGGCGATTTCGCCCAGGCCTACGTCATCGCCCATGAAGTGGGTCACCACGTGCAGACCCTGCTGGGCGTGTCCGCCAAGGTCAACGCCGCCCGCCAACGCGGCGAAAAGGTCGAAGGCGACAACGGCCTGCTGGTACGCCAGGAACTCCAGGCCGATTGCCTGGCCGGCGTCTGGGCCTTCCATGCCCAGCAACGCCTGAACTGGCTGGAACCCGGCGACCTGGAAGAAGCCCTCAACGCCGCCAACGCCATCGGCGACGACCGCCTGCAACGCCAGGGCCGTGGCCAGGTGGTTCCCGACTCCTTCACCCATGGGACTTCGGAACAGCGGGTGCGCTGGTTCAAGATGGGGTTCGAGAAGGGCGAAGTGGGCAAGTGCGATACGTTTGCGACGGCAAGGCTTTAGCGGACTGTCATTTGCCCTCTCCCCCCGCCCTCTCCCGCAGGCGGGAGAGGGAGCCTGATCGGCGCGATCTGGTCATGACGCGCACGGACCGCCCCGCTCACGCAGCCGGGAGAGAGCCGGATCGGAGCGACCAAGTCATGACGCACACGGACCGCCCCCTCTCCCACGCGTGGGAGAGGGCTGGGGAGAGGGTCAGAGCTTACCGAGCGCACGTGCTATCACCTCAAGCACAGCGTCCGTATCTCCCAACACTTCGTGATTCCAGAAGCGCAACACCCGATAGCCCTGCTCTGACAGCCAGCGATCGCGTTCGCCATCCCGGTCAGCCTGTTCCTGATGCTGGCCACCATCCAGTTCAATCACCAGCCGCTGTTCCAGGCAAACGAAGTCGACTATGTAGCGACCCATTGGCTTCTGTCGTTTGAACTTGAGTCCGAAGAACCGATGTCCGCGCAGGTAGTACCAGAGGTGATGCTCGGCATCGGTCATGTTGCTGCGCAGTTCCCTGGCAAATTTCTTGAGTTCCATTGAGCCTCCTTGCTCGCAATCACCCGCCCCTTACTCCCTCACCATCCCCAACAACTCCCCACAATCCCGCGCAAACCAGTCGACCAGTTCCGGCCAGGGGTTTTCCGGCAGGTTCACCAACACCGTGCTCGTTCCCGCCGCGCGGCCGCTGTCGAGGTCGAAGCGGTAGTCGCCCACCATCACCAGCTCACGCGGCTCGACCTGCCAACGTTCGGCCAGGTGCAGAAGCCCGCCGGGATGCGGCTTGGGCGGGGCCTCGCCGCGGCCGAGGATGTCGTCAGTGGCGAAGCAGTCACCGAGTCCGATCGCCTGCAGGGTGAGGAGTGCCAGCTCGTGGGCGTTGCGGGTGAGGATGCCGAGGCGGCAGCCGCGCTGGTGCAGTTCGCGCACCAGTTCGATGGCGCCTTCGGCGGGTCGGGCGTTCAGGGCCAGTTCCCGCTCGTGCTCCAGCAACCAGGCGTGCTTGGCGGCGGCCTCGTCATCGGGCAGGGCCGCGAGGTGGTGGAGGATGTCGTCCTCCGGCGGGATGTCCAGGGCCACGCGGATGGCGGCGAAGTCATGCACGGCAATGGTCAGGGTGCCGTCCATGTCGAACACCCAATGGCGGTATCGCCCAAGCTGGGCGCTCGGAGCCGTCACTTCCAATCCTCGCGCACGCGAGTCAGGCCTTCCTGGGCCACCGAGGCGACCAACTGGCCGGCACGGTTGAAGATGCTGCCACGAGAGAAGCCGCGGGCATTGCCAGCCCAGGGACTGTCCATGGAATAGAGCAGCCAGTCGTCCGCGCGCAGGTCGCGGTGGAACCACAGGGCGTGGTCGAGGCTGGCCACCTGCATGAACTTCTGCCACACCGATACGCCATGGGGGAGCATGGACGTGGTCAGCAGGCCGAAGTCCGAGGCGTAGGCGAGGATGTACTTGTGGATCGCCGGGATGTCCGGGAGGCTGCCGTCGGCGCGGAACCAGACGTACTTGATCGGCTCCCCCGGACGCGGGCTGAAGGGGTTTTCCGCACTGACCGGGCGAATCTCGATGGGTTTGGCGCAGAGCAGCTTGTCGCGTATCCGCTCGGACAGCAGGTGAGCATTCTGGCGCGCGAGCTCCTGCTCACTGGGCAGGTTTTCCGGCCCCGGCACATCGGGCATGGTGATCTGATGGTCGAAGCCGCCTTCATCCTGCTGGAAGGAGGCACTGCAGGTGAAGATCTGCTGGCCCTTCTGGATAGCGGTGACCCGGCGAGTGCTGAAGCTGCCGCCGTCGCGCACCCGCTCGACCGAGTAGACCACCGGCAGGGTGGCGTCGCCGGGGCGCAGGAAGTAGCCGTGCAGGGAATGCACATGGCGCTCGGACTCCACCGTCTGGCTGGCGGCGGAAAGGGACTGGCCGAGAACCTGGCCACCGAACAGCTGGCGGAAACCGAGGTCCTGGCTGACACCACGAAACAGGTTTTCTTCGATGGATTCGAGGCTCAGCAGCGCGACCAGCTCGTCGAGCACCTGGGTCATGGAATTCTCCTCTGCAAGGCTGCCGCCCTGGTCATGGCCGGGGCGGTCGTCGTAGTTCGGGATAGGCCGGCAGCGTCGTCAGGCGCTCGTCCCACAGCGCTCGGCCAATGGTGAAATGGTAAAGGCTTTGCCAGCGACTGTCGGCCATTTCCAGCAATTCATGTACCGAATCATCGAAGTAGCAACCGATGCCGGTTCCCGACAACCCGGCGGCCTCGGCCTCCAGGTAAAGCATCTGCCCGATCTGCCCACATTCCCAATAGAGCCGCGGATAGCGCCAGGCGCCCTGTTCCAGGGCAGCGTCGAATCGGGCGAGCATGGCCAGGGCAACGCAACCGTCGGAAGCGATGTCCTGGCCGCAGGAGAGAAAGCCCGCCAGGCCACGGGCGTCCCCTTCCAGCAGGCGGTACAGCGGCAGCTCGTCGCTGACCCGCTCCCAGGCGAAATCCTCGCGCATGCCAGTCGCCAGTTCCGCCTCCGCGGCTGCACCGCGTGCCAGCCAATAAAGGCCGGGCGCCATGCCCTGGACACGATGGACGAACAGCAGCAGATCGACCCGCGCTTCACCGAGGCTGGCGAAGGGGACCGGCGAGTTCGCCGGCATGAGGCGACGCAGCCAGGCCAGCAGCAGATCCGCCTGGATGCCACTGCGGCCGTCCAGGGATTGGGCACTGCGCCGGCGGTGCAACAGCGGACGCAGGGGCAGACCGGGGTTATCCACAAGCGCGGTGGCCGTGGTGGCCGGCCATTCGGCCAGGGGCAAGCGCGGTGCGCGGCACAGGCCATGGACCCGCTCCAGCTCCGGCCATTGGCGCTGCTCGCGGGACAGCCGGTTGGCCGTGCCCTGCAGCTCAAGTGCGGCCAGGCCCTCCAGCAGCGACGACGGCAAGGCGAACTCGTGCGCCTGGATCGGCCCGACCCACAGCAAGGCATCGGCGAACTCGGGTTCGATGAAGCCGGGACGATCCAACCCCAGCAGGCCGTCCAGAGTCTCTTCGGCAACGCCGGCCATGACCCGCACCTGCCAGCCCAATGCCGATGCGGCAATCGCCAGTGCAGCCAGCGCGTGTCCCAGGTCGTGCTGGCAATAGCGGTAGGCGCGCTCGCCGTACTTCCAGGCTTCGCGCCAGGGAATACTGGCGAGCGCCAGCAGGAAGCCGCCGGGCGGCAACGCTGCCGACAGTTGCGCGCCCAACGGCGCTGGCAGGTCGGCGCGGACTTCAAGGGCATGGGCATCCGGCGCGTAATGCGCCAGCACGCCGCCCTCCTCCACCGCACCCGGCGGCAGCAGCAAGTAGGCCTCGGTGGGGTGCAGGTTGCCCGAGGATGGATTGACCCGAAGTGCCCACTTGCTGGCCCCGGCTTCCTTCCACGCGGAAACCGCCAGGCTGTCGTAGAGCAGTTGGGAAATGCTGTCGCGGCTCAGCGGTGCAGGCTCGCCGACTGGAGCGGCGAACACCGCATCGTAGGGCGGGGTTTCCTCCAGCGGGCGATGCCAGAGTTCGAGCAAGCGCGCGCCACTGTAGCGACGGAAAGGCGCCGGCTGGGTCGCCCAGTCCAGTTGCCCCGGCCCCGGCGCGAAGCGATCAGGGCGATGCTTGCTGAGTTCGTGATAGCCGCGTACCGCGTCGTTCATTGCAACGCTTCCCACTCGGCGCGTCCCAGGCGATAGAGCACATGCGGGCGCAGTGGGTGTCCTTCAGGCAGGAGCGGGTGTTCGAAGTCGCCCTCGGGGTCGTGTTGCATCCCGATGCGATCCATCACCGCCCGCGAGCGCAGGTTGGCCGGCACGGTGAAGGCCACCACCTCCGTCAGTTGAAGCGGTTCGAAGGCGAAAGCCAGGGTCGCCTGCGCCGCCTCACTGGCCAGGCCTTGACCCCAGAAGCGCCGCATCATCCGCCAGCCGATCTCCACCGCCGGCGTGAAGTGTGCTTCGAAGTTCACGTTCTGCAGGCCGAGCACGCCGACGAAGGCGCCATCGCCGCGATGCTCGACGACCCACTGGCCGAAGCCATGGTCGCGGAAATGGGCGCGGATGCGTGCCGCCAGGTCATCGCTCTGTCCGCGGGTCATGCAGGCGGGGAAGTGGTGCATCACCTCCGGGTCGGCATTCAGGGCGGCAAAGGCCGGCAGGTCGTCGTCGCGCCAGCCGCGCAGACGCAGTCGTGGAGTGATGAGTTCGATCGGATGCACGGGCGCGTCTCTTGAGGTGGGCTCGAAGGCCCAATCATACTGCCGTGCGTACCGCCCCGAGTGCCTATCGATGTTCCTGCCGCTGGTCTATCACGACGACTACAGCCCGCCCTTCCCGGCGGAGCACCGCTTCCCCATGGAAAAGTTCCGCCTGCTCTACGAGCACCTGCTGGAGAGCGGCCTGACCACCGACGAGCGCCTGCACCGGCCGGAGATCTGCCCGCCCGAGGTGCTGGCCCTGGCCCATTGCCCGGCGTACATCCAGCGCTTCCTCGACGGCGACCTCGGCCGCGACGAACAGCGCCGTCTCGGTCTGCCCTGGAGCGAACCGCTGGCGCGTCGCACCGTGCGTGCGGTGGGCGGCTCGCTGCTGACCGCCGACCTGGCCCTGAAGCACGGCCTTGCCTGCCACCTGGCCGGCGGCACCCATCACGCCCACTTCGACCATGCGGCGGGCTTCTGTATCTTCAACGACCTGGCGGTGATCAGCCGTTACCTGCTGGAAGCCGGCAGCGTGCAGCGGGTGCTGATCTTCGACTGCGACGTGCACCAGGGCGATGGCACCGCGCGGCTGCTGGCCGATACGCCCGAGGCCATCACCGTTTCCCTGCATTGCGAAAAGAACTTCCCCGCACGCAAGGCCGATAGCGATTGGGACATCCCCCTGCCCATGGGCATGGGCGACGCCGATTACCTCCAGGTGGTGGAGGACGCGCTGAACTATCTGTTGCCGCTGTACCAGCCGGACATCGTGCTCTACGACGCGGGCGTCGACGTGCACAAGGACGATGCGCTCGGCTACCTGCAACTGACCGATGCCGGCGTGGCCGAGCGTGATGAACGGGTGATCCGCCATTGCCTCGGGCGGGATATCCCGGTGCTGGGCGTAATCGGTGGCGGTTACAGCAAGGACCGCGCGGCCCTGGCAAGGCGGCATGGCATCCTGCACCACAGCGCCGACAAGGTGTGGCGGGAGCTGGGGTTGGGGCGCTGAGCAATGTGCCTTTCCTGTGGGAGCGATTTCAATCGCTGAGCAGGCCATAGACCTGCCCGGTAGATTTCCTCGGGGCAGCTTCGCCGCCCATCGCGAATGAATTCGCCCCCACAACATGCCGTGTCCAGCCGAGCGGCGTGCATTAGAATGCGCCCTCCCCCATTTCCCGCTTCGACTCATTCCCATGAACGACTCCTCCCCCTTCGTCGCCGTCATCGGCGGCGGCCCCGCGGGCCTGATGGCCGCCGAAGTCCTGGCCCAGGGCGGCGCGCGGGTGGAGTTGTTCGATGCCATGCCGTCGGTAGGACGCAAGTTCCTGCTGGCCGGCGTGGGCGGGATGAACATCACCCACTCTGAACCCAAGGCGCCCTTCGTCGCACGCTACGGCGCGCGACGCGAAGAAGTGGCCGCGCTGCTGGACGGCTTTGGCGCCGAAGAGCTACGTAGCTGGATTCACGACCTGGGCATCGAGACCTTCGTCGGCAGTTCGGGCCGGGTCTTCCCCACCGACATGAAGGCCGCTCCGCTGTTGCGCGCCTGGCTCAAGCGCCTGCGCGAGCAGGGCGTGGTCATCCATACCCGCAGCCGCTGGCTGGGCTGGACCGACGACGGCGCCCTGCGCATCGCTACGCCGGATGGCGAGAAAGCCGTCGACGCCGATGCCTGCCTGCTCGCCCTGGGTGGCGGTAGCTGGGCGCGGCTGGGGTCGGATGGGGCGTGGGTTCCCCTGCTGGAGTCGCGCGGCATTGCTGTCGCGCCGTTGCAGCCGTCCAACTGCGGCTTCGAAGTGGGCGGCTGGAGCCCGCTGCTCAAGGAGAAATTCTCCGGGGCGCCGATCAAGCCGGTGGCGATCCGCCTGGACGACGAACCCGCACGCCAGGGCGAATTCGTGCTCACCGCCTACGGCGTCGAAGGCAGCCTGATCTACGCCTTCTCCGCCGCCATCCGTGAACGGATCAACGCCAAGGGCAGTACCACCGTCCATCTGGACCTGCTGCCCGGCCAGCCTGTGGAAAAGATTGCCAAGGCCCTGGCCCGTCCACGCGGGTCGCGCTCCATGGCCAAGCACCTGCACAGCCAGCTGGGCATCGATGGCGCCCGCGCCGGTCTTTTGCGGGAGCTGTCGGCCAAGGACGACTTCCTCGACCCCTTGCGACTTGCGGCGACGCTCAAGGCGCTGCCACTGACGCTGGTGCGGGCGCGTCCGCTGGACGAGGCCATCAGTACCGCCGGTGGAGTGCCGTTCGCGTCGATGGATGACGGATTGATGCTCAAGCGCCTGCCGGGTGTGTTCTGCGCAGGGGAAATGCTCGACTGGGAAGCGCCTACCGGCGGCTACCTGCTCACAGCCTGCTTCGCCAGTGGTCGAGTCGCCGCGCAAGGCGTATTGCGCTGGCTATCGCGCCCGGGTGCACTGGAGTAGCATCGCTCGCCAGGCCCCGTCAGAGGGCCACCTGCCACCGTGATGGCTCGTTTTCCAGCCACTGTCATGGAACACCCAATGAGCACACTGGACACCATCGAGATCAAGGCCTTCGTTCCGGCGAAGGATTACGCACAGAGCAAGGATTTCTACCGCGAACTCGGCTTCGAAATGTGCAGTACTTCGGACGAGGTCAGCTACTTCCGATACGGCCACAATGCCTTCCTCCTGCAGAACTTCTACACCAAGGAGTTTGCGGAGAACCTGATGATGCATTTGCAGGTGAAGGACGTTGAAGCCTGGTGGCAGCACGTGCAAGCCTCGGGCGTGATCGAGCGCTACGGCCTGCGGGTGGTGCCCCCCCAGGATCAGCCCTGGCGGATGCGCGATTTTGTCCTCATCGACCCCAGCGGCGTCCTTTGGCGCATCGGACAGAACATCTGATCGGAAGCTGGCCGCGAGGTGCCGGTTGGCACGCGGCCAGCGTCTATGCTTGCCCTGAGCCCAGCTTTCTTCATGCGGTGCCCCCAAGGTGATCCCCCTCCTCGTCTGCGACGACTCGATGATGGCGCGCAAGCAGTTGATTCGCGCGCTGCCGCTGGATTGGCCGGTGCATATCACCCAGGCCAGCAACGGTGAAGAAGCGCTTGAAGCCATCCGCCACGGTCATGGCCAGGTGGTCCTGCTGGACCTGACCATGCCGGTGCTGGATGGCTATCAGGTCCTCAGCCGGATTCGCGCAGAAGGCCTGAAATCCAGGGTGGTGGTCGTATCTGGTGATATCCAGGAAGAAGCCCAGCGCCGCGTCCACGATCTCGGCGCCCTGGCTTTCATCCGCAAGCCGGCCGACCCAGACGAATTGCGCGAGACCCTGATCCGCCTCGGCCTGTTGCGCCCGGCGCCGTCCACCAGCCCGGTCACCGGGGTGCCCGGACGCCACGATCCGGACCTGCGGGTGAACTTCCGCGACGCCCTGCGCGAGGTCAGCAACGTTGCCATGGGCCGCGCCGCCGCCCTGCTCGCACGCGTGCTCGGGGTGTTCGTGCAACTGCCGGTGCCCAACGTCAATTTGTTCGAAGTCAGTGAACTGCACATGGCCCTGGCCGATGCCCAGCGCGGCGAGCGGTTGTCGGCGGTGTGCCAGGGCTTCATCGGGGAATCCATCGCCGGCGAGGCGCTGCTGCTGTTCCACGACGCAGAGAGTGCCGAAGTGGCGCGCCTGCTTGGCTGGCAGCCACAAGGCGAGCACGACGAGGCGGAGATGCAACTCGACCTCGCGAGCATCCTGATCGGCGCCTGCCTGGCCGGCATCGCCGAGCAGATCGACGTGCGTTTCTCCCAGGGCCATCCGCAACTGCTCGGCCGGCACAGCTCCATCGAGCGACTGTTCCAGCTCAACAACCGGCGCTGGCGCAAGACGCTGGCAGTGGAGATCAGCTACGCCATCGAAGATCACAACCTGCACTTCGACCTGCTGCTGCTCTTCACCGAGACCTCCATCGCGCGCCTGACCCAGAAGATCCACTACCTGATGGACTGATCCATGCCGGCACAGATCGATTTCAAGGAACTCCACTGGCTGCTCGACATCGTCCAGTGCCTGGACGTCGGCGTGGTGGTCCTGGACCGCCAGTACCGCGTCGAGGTATGGAACAGCTTCATGGAGAACCACTCGGGCCTCGGCCCCGACCGGGTACACGGCAAGAACATTTTCGAGCTGTTCCCGGAGATCGAACGCAACTGGCTACGGCGCAAGGTGGACAGCGTGCTGCAACTCGGCACCCGCGCCTTCAGCCTGTGGGAACAGCGGCCTTACCTGATCCGTTTCGAGAATTACCGGCCGATCACTGGTGAAGAAGATTTCATGTACCAGAACCTCACCATCCTGCCGCTGGCTGCCGCAGGTGGAAAGGTGGAGCGCGTATGCCTGCTGATCACCGACATGACCGAGGTGGCGCGACTGAAACGGCAGTTGGCGGAGACGAGTCGTCCGCGTTTTTTGTAGGCACTGCGTATATTGTGGGAGCGATTTCAATCGCGATGCAGGCCGCAGGCCTGCCCTGCCCAGGGGGCGCAGAGCGCCCCATTCGCGAATGAATTCGCTCCCACACCGATTTCACCCCCAACGTTTCCCTATTTGATGTACCACCCCCACCGCTCCTGGCTTCTGTACTCGGTGACCTGTTTCACCTCCAGGTAGTTGTCCAACCCCCAGCGGCCCAGTTCGCGGCCGATACCGCTCTGCTTCATGCCGCCCCAGGGCGCCTGGCTGAAGGTCGGCTGCGAGCAGTTGACCCAGACGATGCCAGCGCGCAGGCCGTTGGCCACCCGCGCGGCGCGGTCGAGGTCGGCGCTCATCACCGCGGCGGCCAGGCCGAAGCGGCTGTCGTTGGCCATGCGCAGGGCGTCGGCCTCGGTCTTGAAGCGTTTTACGCACAGCACCGGGCCGAAGATTTCCTCACGCCAGATACGGCTGTTGTCCGCCGGCTCGTCGAACACCGCCGGCTCGACGAAGTAGCCATGGGACAGATGCATAGGGCGCTTGCCGCCGGTGAGCAGGCTAGCTTCCTGGCGGCCCTGTTCGATCATGCCCATGACCTTCTGATACTGCCCGGCGCTGACCAGCGGCCCGAGCAGCACGCCGCGCTCCAGGCCCGGGCCGATGGTGATGCGCCGCGTCTCGTCGACCAGGCGCTCGATCAGCCGGTTGGCGACACCCTCCTGCACCAGCAGGCGCGAGGTCGCGCTGCACACCTGCCCCTGGTTCCAGAAGATGCCGAACATGATCCATTCCACGGCGGCTTCCACATCGGCGTCATCGAAGACGATGAAGGCCGACTTGCCGCCCAGCTCCAGGCTGATGTTCTTGATGTCGGCCGCCGCCGCCGACATGATCTTCGCCCCCGTCGGCACGCTACCGGTGAAGGCCAGCTTATCCACGCCGGGGTGCTGGCTGAGCGGGCCGCCCGCCTCACTGCCCAGTCCTGTCACCACGTTGAGCACGCCGGAAGGCAGGCCGATACGCTCGGCGGCGCCGGCCAGTTCGAGGGCGGTCAGCGGCGTCAGTTCCGATGGTTTGAGCACGCAGGTGGCGCCTGCCGCAAGGGCCGGGGCGACCTTCCAGGACGCCATCAGCAGAGGGTAGTTCCAGGGGATGATCTGCCCCGCCACCCCCACCGGCTCGTGGCGGATGCGGCAGCTGAAGCGATCATCCGGCAGTGCCAGCGGCTCGTCCTGGCGACTGTCCAGTTCCCGCGCCAGCTCGGCGTAGTAGCGGAAGCAGCCGATGGCGTCGGCGATGTCCCATTGCGCCTCCGGGAGGGGTTTGCCGTTGTCACGCACTTCCAGCACCGCCAAGGCATCCTGGCGACTCTCCAGCTCGTTGGCCAGGGCCTCCAGCCAGCCGGCGCGCTCGGCCCCGCTGCTCTGGCCCCAGCCACGGTTGAAGGCCTGGCGGGCAGCATGCACGGCGTGGTCGATGTCTTCCTCGGTGGCCGCCGGCACCCGCTGGATCAGGTCGCCGCTGCTGGGGTCCAGCACTTCGAAATAGCCGCCCAGGTCGGGACGGACCCATTGCCCGTTGATGTACAACTGGTCACGCATGGCTCTGCTCCATGGGCGCTCAGGCGCCGCTGCGGCGGTTCTGCAGGTAGCGGGAGGTGAACAGCAGCGCCAGGGAGACGCAGATGATCACCGTCGAAATGGCATTGATCTCCGGCGTGATGCCCCGGCGGATCGACGAGAAGATGTAGATCGGCAAAGTGGTTTCCGATCCGGCGACGAAGAACGCGACGATGAAGTCGTCGAAGCTGAAGGTGAACGCCAGCAGGAAGCCGGCGAGGATGGCCGGGGCAATCTGCGGCAAGGTCACTCGGCGGAAGGTTTCCAGGGGCGGTGCGTAGAGGTCGGCGGAGGCTTCCAGCAGGGCCTTGTCGAGGGACTCGACACGGGTGCGGACGATCACGATCACCAGCGCCATGGTGAACAGCGAGTGCGCCGCGATCACCGTGAACAAGCCCATGCGCAGACGCGGCAGGCCGGCTCCCAGCAGCATGTCCAGCAGCGGATTGACCACTTCGAACAGGCTGATGAAGGCGATCAGCGTGGCGATGCCGATGACGATGCCCGGAATGATGATCGCGCAATAGGTCATGGCGTCGAAGAACAGCCGCACCCGCTTGCCCGCCCGTTGCAGGCCGAACACTGCCAGGGTGCCGAACAGCGTGGCGATCAGCGCCGAGCTGAAGGCGATCAGCGCACTGGTACCCAGGGATTCCATGATGAAGGGGTTGCTAAAGGCGCGGCCGAACCACTGCACCGAGCAGCATTCGAACGACAGCCCGCTGCGCCCGGCATTGAAGGAGAACAGCACGATCAGCGCGATGGGCGCGTACAGGAACAGGTAGAGCGAGGTGGAATAGCTGCGCAGCCACATCAGAGCATCCCCTCCGTGCCGCGCTTGCCATAGCGCGCCACCAGCTTCAGGTAGAGGGCGATGATCACCAGCATCATCGCCACCAGGGTCATCGCCACCGCGCTGCCGAATGGCCAGTTGCGCGATTGCAGGAAGAGGTCCACCAGGGCGTTGCCGACGAAGAACACCTTGCCGCCGCCGAGGATCGCCGGGATCAGGAACTCGCCCATGAGCAGGATGAACACCAGCATGCTGCCGGTGATGACGCCGGGTGCCGAGAGCGGCAGGGTCACCCGGCGGAAGGTCTCGAAGGCGCCGGCGCCAAGGTCGGACGAGGCTTCCAGCAGGCGCTTGTCGAGCTTCTCCAGGCTGACGTAGATGGGGAACACCATCAGCGGCAGGTAGCCGTAGACGATGCCGATCAGCACCGCGCTCGGGGTGTTGATCAGGCGCACATCCTCCAGCCCGACCATCGCCAGCAGCGCCGGGATGCCCTTGCCGCCGAGGATGAAAATCCAGGCGTAGGTGCGGATCAGGAAGCTGGTCCAGAACGGCACGATCACCAGGGTCAGCAGCAGCGAACGGCTGCGCTGCACCTTCACCGCCAGGTAATAGGCCAGCGGGTAGGCCGCCACCAGGCACACCAGGGTGCCGAGCGGCGCCAGCACCAGGGTGTTGTAGAAGGCCTTCGCCCGCGACCCCAGGTTCAGGTAGTTCTCCAGGGTCAGGGCCGCGCTGTAGCCTCCCACCGGGCTGCGCTCGCCGAGGCTGAAGACCAGGATGATCACCAGCGGCAGAAGGAGCAGCAGCAGGAACCACAGCGTGGACGGCAGCAGCAGGAGCAGCGTGACGCGCCGGGCGAGGCTACGGCTTTCCACCGGCACGGCCTGCCCCGCATCGGCCAGCGCGGGGACGCTGAGAGCGACGTTCATGGAAGATTCCTTGCGATTCATGGAAGCGGACGCTGTAGGAGCGAGCTTGCTCGCAAACGCCTTCGCGAGCCGAACTCGCTCCTACAACGCCATGCGTCAGGCCGCCTTGAAGCGCGCCATCAGTTCCGCTCGCGCCGGGCTGGTCAGGGTGGCGGCGGCGCCGAACTCCAGCGCACTGAGCAAGTCGGCTGCGGGATACATGATCGGGTCGTCGAGCAAGTCCTTGGGCAACAGCGCATCCACGCGCTTGTCACCGGTGGGATAGCCGTGGGCCTCGACTTCCAGCTTGTTCACCTGCGGATCGAGCAGGAAGTTGATCAGCGCGTAGGCCGCGTCCGGCCGCTCGGCGCTCTTCGGAATGGCGAAGAAATCGCTCCACAGCTCGCCGCCCTCGCTACCCAGCACGTAGGTCATCTGCGGCATGTCGCGATGCAGTTGCGAGGCGTCTCCGGTCCAGCACATGGACATCCAGGCATCGCCATTGCGCATCGATGGCTGGTAGTCGGAGTTGATCGCGAAGAGGTGCGGCTTGACCTCCAGCAGCAGCTTCTCGGCCTGGGCCAGTTCCTTCGGGTCCAGCGAGTTGAAGCTGTAGCCGAATGACTTCAGCGCATTGCCGATGACGGTGAGCTGGTAGTCGTGGACCATCACCCGGCCGTTGGCTTCGCCTTTGCTCAGCTCCCAGAATTCCTTCCAGGTGGTGGGCCTGGCCTTGATCTTGTTGCCGTCGTAGACGAAGCCGGTGGTGCCCCAGTTCTTCGGCACGGCGTAGGTCTTGCCGTTGATCACGCCCTGCTCCATGAAGCGTTTTTCATAGGAGGCCGGATCGAAGTTGGGCAGGCGCGAGAGGTCCAGCGGCTCGATCAGTCCCAGCTCGGCATAGGTGCTGATGGTGTAGTTGGTGGGCACGAAGACGTCCCAGCCACTGCCACCCGCCTGGAGCTTGGCGAGCATCTCTTCATTGGAGCCGAACACGTTCATCTGTACCTGGGCGCCGGTCTGTTCGGCGAAGGCGGCGAAGTTGTTGGCGTTGTGATAGTTCGGCCAGGTAGCCAGGACCACGCGGTCGCCAAGGGCGCCTTTCTCGGCGGCGAAGGCCCGGTTGCTGGTGAGCAGGCCCGGCATGTTCGCGGCCATTACCGCCATGGCCACGCCGAGGCCAGTCCGACCGAGGAACTCGCGACGGCTGATGGAGCCGTTCTGCCAACTGCGCAGTTGCTTGATGAAGTCTTTCCGATCCATTGCTGCCACCTGCCTTTCAAGGGTTGGTTGTTCTGGTCCTTCGCCTACTGCGTCTCTCTACAGCGTCATGGCCAGGCCGCTCGCCTGGTCCCAGCCGATGCGTACCGGCGAGCCGTGTTCGAAGGCCGAACGCTCGTGCTGGCCATGGCGTTGCACGCGCACGCAGACGATGCCGAAGGGCTCGGTGCGTACGCGGTATTCAGTGAGGTTGCCGAGGTAGATGCGGTCCACCACCTGGCCCGGCAGGCTGACTTCGCGGGGCAACGCCTCTTCGCTGGCGCCAATGGCGATCAGTTCCGGGCGCACCGCGATGCAGCCTGGCTCAGTGGCCTTGAGGGCGGGGCCGGTGGGCGTCTGCGGGCTCGCCAGTTGCAGGCCGTGGGTGGTGTCCAGCAGCACGCGACCATTCTCGATGCGCCGCACGGTGCCGTCGAACAGGTTGGATTCGCCGATGAAGTCCGCCACATAGCGACTCGCCGGGGTTTCGTAGAGCTGCTCGGGGCTGGCGCTCTGGAGGATCTGGCCGTCCTGCATGACGCTGATGCTGTCGCTCATGGACAGCGCCTCTTCCTGGTCGTGGGTGACCAGCACGAAGGTGATGCCCACTTCGCGCTGCAGGCGCAGCAACTCGGATTGCATCTCCTTGCGCAGCTTGCGATCGAGCGCCGCCAGGGGCTCATCCAGCAGCAGCACGGTGGGCTTGTTCACCAGCGCACGGGCCAAGGCCACCCGCTGCTGCTGGCCGCCGGAAAGTTCGTGGGGCTTGCGCTGGCCAAAGCCGGACAGGTGCACCATTTCCAGGGCTTCGTCCGCCATCCGGCGCTGCGCGGCGCGATCCGGGCGTGGCTGGTGGTAGCGCAGGCCATAGGCGATGTTCTCCGCCACCGTCAGGTGCGGGAACAGTGCATAACTCTGGAACACCATGTTCACCGGCCGCTGGTGCGCGGGAATCCCGGCTACCGAATGCCCGGCCAGCAGCACCTCGCCTTCGCTGGGCTGCTCGAAGCCGGCGATCATCCGCAAGGTCGTGGTCTTGCCGCAGCCGGAGCTGCCGAGGAAGGAGTGGAACGCGCCCCGCCGGACTTTGAAGTTCAAGCCGTTGACCGCCGTGACCGCGCCATAGCGCTTGACCACATTGCGGAACTCGATATCGACGAACTCGCTTGCATCACTCACGGCCGGCCCCTTTTTTAGGTGTTCTTGGCATGTGGCAACACGCTAGCAATGGTGATTCCAGGCTGTATATATCCCTCGGGGGATAGATATGCATTCCACAAAAACTGTGGAATCCATTGTGGATAAGTTATGGATGGTGGGCTGCAGGCCACGGGGGGCTAGGGCCAGAGCTTTGCGGTCAAATTTTGAGCAACCCCCTCGTTGCGGGGGCGATAAGAATCTGTAGGAGCGAGCTTGCTCGCGAATAGCCGGGCCGGGACCTTTTCGCGAGCAAGCTCGCTCCTACAGTAATCCGACTTCAACCTGCGAATTCATTCGCCAAGCAGGCCGAAGGTCTGCCGCGTCAAGTTGGGCAGTTGCGGCGCCCCACCGCTGCTACTCACAAATTCTGTGCAAATCGTTGTGGATAACTCGTGGGCATCCACGTCGAAGGCCGATGGCAGCTGGGGCAGGAACAGGTTGTATGGTTATTGATCAACGGTGTTTTAATCGCTAACAGCGATAAACCTATACCGCCTTCAGCAGGTCTTCGGGCTCATCTCGTTGCCCGCCCAGCTCCCGAACGAACAGGCCCAGCAACTCCGACTGGCTGCCGATGCCGAGCTTCGCGTAGATGTTCTTGCGATGGATTTTTACCGTGCCGGGGCTGATCGCCAGGTGCTCGGCCACGGATGCGCTGGAGTGGCCACGCAGAAGCATCTGCACCACTTCCTGCTCCCGCGCCGTCAGCACGTGGGCGCCGAACTGGTCGAAGGCTTCGCGGATCTTGTAGTCCAGGTCCTGCACCGGGCGCGGCGCATGGGCGCGCGCCTGCTCCCAGGCTTCGTTGACCACCTGCTCCACCACCGGTTGGGCGCAGTCCAGCAACTGCATTTCATCGCGGCTGTAGGCCGGGCTGCAGGCGCTGCGCATCAGCGAGAGGACGGCCTTGGCACCATCGGCCAGGTCGATGAAGAAGGCGATTTCTTCAGTGAGGCCAGTCTGCTGGTAGTAGGTGACGTAGTACTCGCCGAGGTAGAAGTGGTCCGGGGCGAACTGGCGCAAGCGCCAGAGTCCGGAGGCCTGGTTGCGCGTGCAGGCGAGGTAGAAGGGATCGAGCAGGTAGGGGCCGACCTGGTAATCCTCGACGTACACGTGGCGCTTGTCCGGTGGAAAGGTATCGAACAGCGCCAGCGGCCGATGGTTGCCTTCGTAGACGAAGAGCACGAAATGGTCGACATGGCAGACCTGCTGCAGCCACTGGCTGAGGCCGAGCAGACGCGCCCGTCCGGCGGGCTGGGAAAGCAGGTGGGCAACACCGGTGGTCCAGTGTTTGAGTTCCTTGTGGCGCATGTGGGAAATGCCTGAGGTTGGGCTGCGCTTCAATCACTATAGGCGTTCAGCATTTCGCACAGAAATGCAGGAAGTGAGCCAATATCCTGAAAGCCCGCCGAGGCCTTCTAGTACGGGGGTGCCGGTTCCCTGCCCTGCCCCATTCCGGTTCCCACTGCCCCATCAGGCGTCACCCATCACCACAATCAGGTGACGCCCGGAGCCACGATCAGCCTTTCTTCGCCTTACCGAAGCCGGGTGACTTGCGCACCGCTTTGACCTTGGGCTTCTCGCTGTCGACCCAGCGGCCCAGTGCCGCGCCCTTGCCCGGTTTGGCAGCGCCAGCCTGGGGCTCCTTCGGCTTCTTGGGCTTCTTCGGCTTCTTGATCACCTGGCCGGTGGCGTCTGTAACGGGCACGCGGTGATCGGGGAAGAAATCCGGCTCGTCGCGGCGCTGGATGGTCTGGCGGATAAGCACCTCGATGGACGCCAGCAGTTGTACCTCGTCGGCGCAGACCAGCGATACCGCTTCACCCGTGGAACCAGCGCGACCGGTACGGCCGATACGGTGCACGTAATCCTCGGCGACGATGGGCAGATCGAAATTGACCACCAGCGGCAGGTCGTCGATGTCCAGGCCACGGGCCGCGACATCGGTGGCGACCAGTATCTGCACCTCGCCGGCCTTGAAGGCCTGCAGTGCACGCAGGCGCGACGGCTGCGGCTTGTCGCCATGGATCGACTCGGCGCTGACGCCCCGGGCCTGGAGTTCATCCACCAGTTGATCGACGCCCTTGCGGGTTTTCACAAAGACCAGCACCTGGCCCCAGCCGCGATCTTCCAGCAGGTGCAGGAACAGCTCGCTCTTGCGCTTCTTGTCCACCGGGATCAGCCACTGGCGCACGCTCTTGGCCGCCGCATTGCGCGGGCTGACTTCGATGGACAGCGGATCGCGCAGCAGTTCGCGGGCCATCTGGCGGATGGCATCGGAGAAGGTGGCGGAGAACAGCAGGGTCTGGCGGCGCTTCGGCAACGCGGTAAAGAGATCGTCCAGCTCGCGGGCGAAGCCCAGGTCGAGCATGCGGTCGGCCTCATCCAGCACCAGCGTCTGGAGCTGGTTGAACTTCACGGCGTTCTGCCGATAGAGGTCGAGCAGCCGGCCGGGCGTAGCGACCAGGACGTCGATGCCCTTGCGCAGCTTCATCATCTGCGGGTTGATGCTGACGCCGCCGTAGACCGCGTAGTTGCGCAGCGGCAGATGCTGGCCGTAGACGCGGAAGCTTTCGTTGACCTGTTCGGCCAGCTCACGGGTGGGCACCAGTACCAACGCGCGAATCGAGTTGCTGGCGACCTCCGGGCCTTCCTGGGTCAGCCTCTGCAACAGCGGCAGGGCGAAGCCAGCGGTCTTGCCGGTACCGGTCTGGGCCGCGGCCATCAGGTCACGGCCCTTGAGGACGGCGGGAATCGCTTCGGCCTGCACCGGCGACGGGGTCTTGTAGCCAAGCGCCTCGGTGGCGCGCAGCAGGGGTTCGATCAGGCCGAGGGAAGCGAAGGTCATTGGGGCAGCCATAGTGTGCGGAAAAGGCGCAATTCTATCAGGCTGCCCGTGGTCTCCGGGATCAACTGGTCTGCTGTTCCATCCCATCGCCCTTCTGCACCTTCGCTTCGTTGCGCTCGCGCCATTGCGGCAGGCCGATCAGCACCACCGCGCTGATGATCACCAGCATGGCCAGGCCCTCTTCCAGACCGATGCTCTCACCGGCGAAGCCGATCCCCAGCAGCACCGCCACCACCGGGTTGACGTAGGCATAGCTGGTGGCTGCGGCCGGGCGCACGTTCTTCAGCAGGTAGAGGTAGGAGCTGAAGGCAATGATGGAACCGAACACGATCAGGTAGGCCAGTGCGCCCCAACCGGCGAGGGTCGGTGCGGCAACCAGACGCTCGCCACTCAGCAGGCTGCCAATCAGCAACGCGACGCCGCCGGCGAGCATTTCCGCCGCGCTGGCCATGGGGCCGGCGGGCAGCTTGAGGTTCTTGCTCCACATGGAGCCGAAGGACCAGGCCGCCGCGGCGAAGATGATCAGGACGGCGCCCAGGGGGCTGGCTTGGAGGTTGGAGCCGAGGTTGAGCAGGCCGATTCCGATCAATCCGAGGAGAATGCCGGCCCATTCCAGGCGCGTGGTGCGCTGCCCCCAGATCAACCCGAACAGCAGGGCGAACAGCGGTACCGTGGCCACCGCCAGGGCGGCAACGCCGGACGCTACGCCAAGGTCTTCGGCCAGGGTGACGCCACCGTTGCCGCAACTGAGCAGCAGGAAGCCGATGGCTGCGGCGGACTTCCATTCCTGCCAGCTCGGGTTGGGAACGCCGCGCCAGCGCAGGAAGCCGTACATCAGTGCGCCCGCGACCACGAAGCGGACGCCGGCCATCAACATCGGTGGCCAGGATTCCACGCCGATGCGAATCGCCAGGTAAGTGGAACCCCAGATCAGGTAGAGAGCGATGAAGGCCCCTATGAGCAGGAGCGGAAAGCGGCGCGCAGGCATGATCGGAACTCGACACAGGCAGGAATGAGGTGTCTATTCTAAGTAAGGCAAGCCGGGCGAAATAAGGATGAAAGCCTTATTCATCGCGCCCCTTGCCTTTGAAAGAACTGTTTTCAACGGCTTCTACCGTCGATTCGACAGAAGCTGATTTCGGAGGTCCCTGTGGATAAATACGACCGCCTGCTGATCGCGGCGCTTATCGAGAATGGCCGCGCGTCATTCGCCGACCTGGCACGCCGGGTCAACCTGTCGCCACCGGCGGTGGCCGACCGGGTGGCCAAGCTGGAAGCCAGCGGCCTGATCACCGGCTACCACGCCAGCGTGGACCTGGCGAAACTGGGCCTGCCCATCGAGTGCGTGATCGAACTGCGCATCACCGACCGCGACTACAAACGCACCCAGGAAGCCCTGGAGCAGATCCCGCAGTTGAACCTCTGCCACCGCGTCACCGGCGATGCCTGTCTGCTGATCAAAGCGGCCGTGTCGTCGATGCCGGAGTTGCAGGACCTGATCGACCAGATCGGCAAGTTCGGCGCGACCAAGACGTCTCTCATCCTCTCCACGCCCTTCGAGCAACGGATTCCCGGCGTGCTGCAGGAGCGCGGCAAGGTGGAAACCCTGCGTACGGTAAAAGGCTGAGCGTCCTGTAGGTTGGTGCAGAGCGAAGCGAAGCCCAACAGGCGAACCCGCCCCGAAATCGTTGGGCCTCGCTGAGCTCGGACCAACCTACAAAAGCAGTTCAGCCCTCCCGATGGCGCCTGAGCGCTTCGGGAATCTTTGCCGCTGGCACTTTTTACAAGGCGTGCTCCAGGAGCGCGGCAAGGTGGAAACCCTGCGTACGGTAAAAGGCTGAGCTTTTGGTAGGTTGGTCCGAGCCCCGCGAGGCCCAACAGGCGGACCCGACCCGGAATCGTTGGGCCTCGCCGAGCTCGGACCAACCTACAAGAGCAGGTCAGGCTTCCCGATGGCGCCTGAGCGCTTCGGGAATCTTTGCCGCTGGCACTTTTTACAAGGCGTGCTCCAGGAGCGCGGCAAGGTGGAAACCCTGCGCACGGCAAAGGGCTGAATACCTGTAGGTTGGTCCGAGCCCCGCGAGGCCCAACAGGCGGACCCGACCCGGAATCGTTGGGCCTCGCCGAGCTCGGACCAACCTACAAAAGCGGGTCAGGCTTCCCGATGGCGCCTGAGCGCTTCGGGAATCTTTGCTGCTGGCACCTTTTGCAAGGTACAGAAGAGCTGGTGCGACACCGCGCTGATCCCATGCGTTTCCCGTAGACGGCCTGCCAGGTGCAGGGTGAGGTTGGCGGCCATTTCGGCGTCGGCCAATGCCCGGTGGGCCTTGCCGGTGTCGGGCAGGCGCGCCCAGCTGTTGAGGGTGCCGAGCTTGTGGTTGGGCGCTTCGGGCAACAGGCGCCGGGCGAGCAGTAATGAGCAGGCGAACGCCTGACGTCGGGAGCGCCCAATGCGCCCCAGCTCGTAATCCCAGAACTTCTGGTCGAAGGACGCGTTGTGCGCCAGCAGCGGCAGATCGCCGATGAAGTCAGCCGCCTCGCCCATCACCTGCGCCGCCGGCGGTGCCTCACGCACCATGGCGTTGGTGATGCCGGTGAGGCCCTGGATGAAGGCGGGTATCGGGACGCCGGCGTTCATCAGGCTCTGGTAGCGATCGACGATGCGCCCGTTCTCCAGGATGACGACGCCGATTTCGGTGGCGCGGCAATCATTACCCGGCGTGATGCCGGTGGTTTCGAAGTCGATGACAGCTATGGGGTCCACGGGATGTTCCAGGTTGGAAGCGGTTCAGTTGCGCTTCAGCAGAGAATTTTCGATGGGCTGGTAGCGGCTGGCGGCACGGATCAGCGATTGCGCAGTCAGGCCGGGCACGCCATACACCAGGGTCTCCACGCCATGGGCCTGGGCCACCCGCTCCAGCAGCAGGTCGAAGTCGCCATCACCCGAGGCCAGCACGATCAGGTCGACCCTGGGCGCGGCATCGAGCACGTCGATGGTGATGCCAACGTCCCAGTCACCCTTGGCCGAACCGTCGGCGCGCTGGATGAACGGCTTGAGCTTCACGTTGAAGCCCAGGTTGCGAAGGATCTGCTGGAACTGCTGCTGCTTGGGATCACCGCGGTCGATGGCGTAGGCGCTGGCTTCGACGATGTCCCCTTCGGCACTGACGCTCTGCCAGAACGCGCCGTAGTGGAAGTGGCAGCCGTAGGCATGGCGCACCGTGTAATACAGATTCTGCACGTCGGCGAATACGGCGATTTTCTTCAACGCGGCTCCTCGCCGCTGGCTGGCGGCGACTTGATAAGGGTAGATTGCGGCCAGTATGCCAGCCTCAGGGAACGGAAAGTGGATACGACCGTGCAGAACACTCCCGGTGCCCTGCTGATCATCGATCAGCAGCAGGGTATCCGCCGCCTGGACAAGCCGCGCAACAACCCCGATGCCGAAGTCCGCATCGCAGCCCTGCTGGCACGCTGGCGCGAATCCGGCTGGCCGCTGGTGCATATCCGCCACATTTCGCGGGAGGCGGATTCGGTATTCGCGCCCGGCCAACCAGGCGCCCTCTTCCAACCCGAGTTCATGCCCCGGGAGCGCGAGCAGATATTGGAAAAGAACGTTCCCGACGCTTTCATCGCCAGCGGGCTGGAGCACTGGCTACGAGTGCGCGGCATCGATGCGCTGGTGATCGTCGGCGTGGCCAGCGAGAACTCGGTGGAAGCCACGGCCCGCAGCGCTGGCAACCTGGGTTTCGCGACCACCGTCGTCGCGGACGCCTGCTACACCTTCGCCAAGGCCGACTTCGCCGGCCGCCCGCGCAGCGCCGACGAGGTCCACGACATGGCCATGGCCAACCTGCAAGGCGAGTACGCCCGCGTGTTGTGCACGGACGAACTGCTCGCGAACTGGCCAACACCCTGAAGACGGGCGTCTATAGTTTCAGCTAACCCCGCACGTATCGAGAACGGGGAAGACGCCGTGACCCACCGCATGGGTCTGTTGCAGGGAGCAAGGTGCCCGCCATGGCAGGCGGCGCCGTCTGGCAGTCACTCCAGCCGCAGGCCGTGCCCCAGGGCTTTAGTGCAATGCGTGTTCATGGATGCTGCCTGCTTGCCCTGCTGCTCCTGTCCGCACCCGGCCATGCCGAGGCGCGTCTGGTTTTCAGTGCGTTTCCCGATCAGGGCCTGCCGCTGTTCCAGATCTGCAAGCGCATCCTCGTGGAAGCCTATAGCGAGCTGGGCATCAGTATCGAAACCCGCGCCGCACCCGCCGCCCGTGCCCTGCAGTATGCCGAGCGCGGCCTGAATGACGGCGAGCTGTGCCGTACCCGGCTGGTGGCCGAGCAGCGCAGCGACCTGCTGCTGATCCGCACTCCGCTGTTCGAATCCTATGCGGTGGCCTTCGCCAATCGCCCGTTGCAACTGCGCGGCTGGTCCAGCCTCAAGCCGTACCTCGTCGGTTTCGAGCGCGGCAAGGCGGCCCTGGAACTGCGACTCAAGGGGGTGCGGATGTCGCCGTCCAACGGGGCCGAGAACGGCATGCGCAAGCTCGCCGGTGGCCGCGTCGACGTGCATGTGGAGGATTACTACTCGGGCATGTGCATCCTGCGTCAGAGCGGCATGCGCGGTATCCAGCCACTGCATCCGGTACTGGAGCGCTTCTCCATGCACCACTACCTGAACCCGCGCCATCGCGACCTGGCGCCGCGCCTGGAGGAGGTGCTGCGGCACATGGCGCAGAAGGGTCGTCTGCAGGAAATCGAGCGCCAGGTCCTGCATGAGGCAGGACTGGATGATCTCAGCCCTCCGTGAGCGACTATGATGGCGCTCCCGATTCTCGTCCCCCGGATATCCGATGTCGCTCCACGCCCGCAACCTGACCCTGCTCGACGAACACGCTATCCGCTACCGGGAAGTCAGCCACGAACCCGTGCTCGACTATCCCACCGCGCATGCGGTGCGCGAGCGCTTCGGCCTGCGCGGAGTGGAAAGCAAGAGCCTGTTCCTGCGCCTGAAGAACGGCGGCTACGCGATGCTGGTGACCCTGGAAGGCGCGCGCGCCGACTGGGCCCAGCTCAAGGCACTGCTGGGCGCTCGGCCCAGCATTGCCAGCGACGAAGAGCTGGTAGCGCTGACCGGTTGCGTCCCCCAGTGCGCCTGTCCCCTGGGTCATGCAGAGGAAATCGCGCTGGTATTCGACGAGGCGATCTTCCGCCACGACTTCCTGATCTATTCCCCCGGCCCGCCGGAGTACACCCTGGAAGTGGCAACCGCCGACCTCGCCCGTCTGTTGCCGCAATTACCCAACCGCGTCCTGCACTACCGTTCCGAGTGAAGCGCCCTTTGGAGGCTGCGCAGGCTTGGGCTAAAGTGCCCAAGACCCACTGCCGCAAGATGTGAATGCCCGCTGATGAATCCGTTCGAGCTGCTGCGCGCCTCCTGGTATTTCTTCTCCCGCAACGCCGGGGAAATCGCCCTGCTCTGCCTGCCGGCGATCCTCACCGAAGCCATAGCCCAGCAGGGCCTGGTCGCCTGGCTCGGCCCCGACAAATCCCAGGGTGCGTCGATCATCGTCAGCATGCTGTTCTACCCGCTCTACGTCGGTGCGCTGATCATCTTTGTCGACAGCCGCAGCCACCGCATCCGCCTCAAGCCCCGGCAAGTGCTGGAGATGGCCCTGTTCCGCTGGCCGTCCTTCGCCGTGCTGGCGGCCATCAGCACCCTGCTGATCATGGTCGGGGCCTGGATGCTGATCATTCCCGGGCTCTACGTGATGATCAAACTGGCCTTCGCCGAGTACCTGCTGGTGCTGGAGGGCAGGTCCCCGCTGGATGCCATCAAGGAAAGCTTCACCCTGACCGCTGGACACTTCTGGACCATCCTCGCCTGCGTGCTGCTGGTGATGGGGCCGATCTGGGTGGTGGACTGGTTCGCCTATCGTGAGCTCGGGGAGAACCCCGATCCGGTGGGCACGGTGATCCTGGAAAGCTTCAACAGCTTCTTCCAGCTGTTCGTCAGCATTGCGCTGTACCGGATGTTCACCCTGGTGACGGAACGCCCGGTCGAACAGTGAGCGTCGAACCGCATAGTTTTTCAGCAGGCTGCTAGGCTTTTCAGTCCACTCAAGGAGGATTTCCCGTGGCCGAGAACCCCAGCATCCTGTCCCACATCTCGGTGGGCACCAACGACTTCTCCCGCGCCGTCGCGTTCTACGACAAAGTCCTGCCCACCCTGGGCTGCAAGCGCATCATGGAGCACCCCGGAGCCGTGGCGTACGGCCGCGAGTATCCGGAGTTCTGGGTGCAATCTCCCATCGACGGGAAACCGGCCAGCGTCGGCAACGGCACCCACATCGGCTTCTTCGCCCCCAGCAAGGAAGCGGTACGGGCCTTCTTCGAAGCGGCACTGGACGCCGGCGCCCAGGGTGATGGCGAGCCCGGACCGCGTCCGGAGTATGGCGAGCCCTACTACGGCTGCTTTGTCCGCGACCTGGACGGGCACAAAATCGAAGCAGCGTTCTGGGACATGGAACTGGATTCGGGCTACGAACTGTACGTCGAGCCCCACGCTCACTGAGCGCCAGGACGGTAGCGCCGCGCGGCGTCCAGCACCCAGCCCTCGTCGATCATCTGCCCAAGCGCCTGGGCAATGGCTGCGCGCTGGGCCTGCAGCGGCCGCTGGCGCGAGAAGCCGAGGAAGAGTTCGGTGCGGGCCGGCGGCCGGTAGGCGAGCTTGACGATGCGCCCGGCCAACGCCGGATCGCCCAGCAGTTCGTAGTCCACCTGGCAGTCGGTACCGATCACCAGCTGCAACCGCTTGTGGCGCAGCATGTCGAGCAATTGCCCTTCGTTACCGACCCCGACCTTGCGCAGCGCCTGGTCGGAGTCGAAGGGTTCGAAATAGGCCGAGCCCCTTACGAAACCGATGTCGTACTGACCCAGCTGTGGGTAACCGGAAACGCGCTGGGCCAGCTCGGGGAGGCTGTAGAAGCGCGGCGCACAGGTGAAATAGGGCCGCTCAAGATAGTCGATATAGCGCTCGCGCTCCGCCGTACGGGCAAGCCCGGTCATCAGGTCCGCCGAGCCCTTCTCCAGCGCGGCCAACCCCCGCGACCAGGGTGCGCGCTGCACCTCGAAGCGCAGCCCGGTGCGGCGCTCAAGCTCGGCCAGCAGGTCCATGTCCAGGCCGCGCAGCTGCCCCGCTTCGCTGGCGATGCGAAAAGGCGGCCAAACGTCAGTCATCACGCGCAGCGGAGGCGGGTTGTCGGCAACGGCCAGGGCAGGCAACAACAACAGGCTTGCAAGCCGGAGACGCACCGTTTTGGACATCAAGGCCAGGAATGACCAGAGGGCTACGCCCAGCTGCATGCCGGCTCCCGGATCAGTCTTGTAGTTCGTTATGGGTGCCATCACAGCAAGGTGGCGAGTGGCTATGTTTGCACCCACAGAAATACAGGGTTTCGCTGACATCTGCATGGAATTTGAGTGGCGCCAGGCCCGTGCCCTTGTGAGAGCCATCACAGAATGGTTGCTGCTGGCTCCGGCCACAGCGACACCAGAAGTAGTCCTTGCCTGCCACCACCTCGACTTCATAGGGGCCCTTCTGCGCGATCCAGGCTTCGCTGTTCATGGCGTTCCTCCCGGGCGCGCCTCGGCTTGGGCCGCGGCGGCGGCTCGGTTATGCTCGCCCTCTTCCAGCATAGATGCCAGCCCCAGACGATGCCCCGAGTCCTGCGTTTCGCTCTGCTCTGCCTGTCGATTCTCGCGATCGGCGTGATCGCCCTGATCTATGCGCTGACCTGGCATCCCGCAGCCCGCGAGCCGGCCATCCTGGCCTGTCAGGCCGAGGCCCCGCAATTGCAACCCGGCCAGGCGCTCAAGGTGATGACCTGGAACCTGCAGTACCTGGCCGGCAAGCGCTACGTCTTCTATTACGACCTGCCCGAGGGCAATGGCCCGGACGAGCGCCCTACCGCGGAGGACCTGGCCTACAGCCTCGACGAGGTCGTCCGGGTGATTCGTGAAGAGCAGCCGGATATCGTCAATCTCCAGGAACTGCACGAAGGCGCCCGCGCCACCGACTACCAGGATCAGTTGGCCCTGCTCCAGGAACGCCTGGCCGATCTCTACCCGTGCGCCAGCCAGGCCTTCTACTGGAAGGCCGCTTTCGTGCCGCATCCGCACATCCTCGGCAGCGTCGGCATGAAGCTGGCTACCCTCAGCCGCTTCCGCATCGAGAGTGCCGAACGCCTGCAATTGCCGCTGGAAGAGAACGACCCGATCAGTCGCCAGTTCGACAAGAAACGCGCGCTGCTGGTGAGCTACCTGCCGATTCGCGGCGGTGGACGCCTGGCCGCGATCAACACCCACCTGGATGCCCTGGCCGCCGACCAGGAAACCCTCAAGCGCCAGGTGGCCATGACCCGCGGCCTGCTCGACCAATTGCAGAGCGAAGGCGTGCCCTGGGTGCTGGCCGGCGACTTCAACCAGCTGCCACCCGGCCAGTACGAGCGACTATCCGAAGCCCAACGCAGCCGTTATCTCCGTGACAGCGAGCTGAAAGCGCTGTGGAGCCGCTACCCGATGATTCCCAGCATCACGGAAGCCAGCGGCGCACAGCAGACGCAGTGGTTCACACACTTCCCGAACGATCCACGGGTGAAAGGCCCGGACCGCACACTGGACTACGTTTTCCACAGCCCCAGTCTGACCCGCATCGAAGCCCGCGTGCGCCAGCAGGACACCCTGCGCATCTCCGACCATCTGCCGCTGACGGCGAGGTTCTTCCTGCCATCGGGGCATTGAGGTGCGTGGCGCACTTGTAGGAGCGAGCTTGCTCGCGAACCTCCTGTGCCAACCTTCGCGAGCAAGCTCGCTCCTACACAGAGCCGTGCTTCGTATCGGCTTCGAGCAGGCCTAACAGCGACCAGCCAGCCCCACGTGCACAGAGCCGTGCTTCATATCGGCCTCGAGCGCGCCTAGCAGCCACTCGCAGAAACTGCGGGTAAGCGGGTCGCCTTCGCTGTCGCGGTGCACCAGCCAGCTCCAGTTCGGCCCACGTACTGTCTGCTCCGCCAGTGGGACCAGCAGCGCCTGATCGCGCGCGCGTCCGGCCAGCAGCTGGCTGACCAGGGCAATCCCCAGCCCCTGGCAGGCAGCATCCAGCAGCAGGCCGGGATCGGAGAAGTTCAGGCCCTGGCTGTGCTGGCCGATATCGGCGCCGCCCTGCACTTCCCAGTGGCTCCAGTCCATTTCGCGCTCACCATGCAGGGTGGTGCGCGCCGCCTCTGCCACGTCCAGCAGGCTGGGATGGCAGGCGGGATAGAGACGATCCTCCAACAGCACGCGGTAACTGCATTCGGCCTGCGCGGTGAGGTCGTCACGCACGGCGATGTCGATGGTCTGGGTGGCCATGTCCGGCGTTTCATCGGTGGTCAGCAGCCAGAGGTCAACCTGTGGATGCTGCTTGTGGAAGTCCGCCAGGTTCGGCACCAGCCAATGGCGGGCAAAGGCCGGCGTGGTGTTGACCACCAACTGGTTGGGCTTGCGGTACTGGTCCAGTCGACGGATACCCACGGCCAATTGCTGCAGCAGCGACTGGGTGGTACTGAGCAGGTCGAAGCCAGCGTCGGTCAGCGCCACGCTACGGCCGCTGCGGAAGAACAGGGGCTGTTCGAGGAAGCTTTCCAGGCTGCGAATCTGCTGGCTGATGGCGGACTGGGTGAGGTGCAGCTCTTCGGCGGCCTTGTGAAAGCTGCCCAGGCGCGCAGCCGCTTCAAAGCCACGCAGAGCATTCAGAGGTGGCCAGTGCTTCAGCATCATCGATAAGTCCTACTAATCAGTAATCTGCAAAATCTATCGTTTGTTCGACCGTTTTTACAGGCCTAGCATGCAAGCCATCACCGCATCTGCGGTTCATCAGTGATAACAAAATCTTAACTGAAGGCTCTTGTATGCAATTCTCCGATTCGCAGAACGGCTGGGTCATGCCCGCCGAATGGGTTCCGCACGCTGCCACCTGGATGGCTTTTCCCCATAACCAGGCACTGTGGGAAAACGGCTGGGGCGTGACCCTGGCTGATGTTCAGGTCGACTTCGCCCGAGTGGCCAACGCGATCGCCCGCTTCGAACCGGTGAAGATGGTAGTGGACCCTTCCGCCGTGGCGCGGGCGAAAGAGCTGTGCGGGCCGAACGTCGAGTTGATCGAGCTGGCGATCAACGACAGCTGGTGCCGCGACTCCGGCCCGAGCTTCGTCTGCCATCCGCGCCTGGGCACCGCCGGCGTCAACTGGCGCTTCAACGCCTGGGGAGGCAAGTCAGCCTTCGACCTGGACGAAAGCCTGGCCCGGCGCATCCTCGGCCACCTGGGCCTGGAATGCTTCGACACCGTCCTGACCAACGAGGGCGGCGCCATTCATGTCGACGGCCAGGGCACCCTGATCACCACCGAGTCCGTGCTGCTCAACGGCAACCGCAACCCGGGCATGAGCAAGGTGGAGATGGAGGAAATCTTCGCTCGCCTGCTGGGCGTGAAGAAAACCATCTGGCTGCCGGGCGACCCCGAGTACATCACCGGTGACATGACCGACGGACACGTCGATGGCGTGTGCGCCTTCGCGCGTCCGGGTGCGCTGCTGATCGATGCGACCCGCGACCAGTCCTCGGACTACGCCCGGGTGGCCCGCGAGAACCGTCGTGCCCTGGAGCTTTCCACCGATGCCCAGGGGCGCCGCTTCGAAATGCTCGAGCTCTATGAAGCCAGCGAGGCGGTGGACCAGGACGCCGAGGTGTTCTGCGCCTCCTACACCAACTTCTACATCGCCAATGGCGCGATCATCATGCCGGCCTATGGCATTGCCGCCGACGAAGAAGCAGCCGCGACCCTGCGCCTGGCGTTCCCCGGCCGCGAAGTGGTGCCGGTGCAGATCAACCAGCTGGCCCATGGCGGCGGCGGCGTGCATTGCATCACCCAGCAACAGCCGGCCTGGCCGCTGAAGGGGTGATGCGATGACCATGCTCACCGTCGCAACCACCCAGTTCGCCTGCAGCTGGGACCTGGAAAGCAACCTCGACCAGGCCGAAAAACTGGTGCGGGAGGCCGCCGCCAAGGGCGCGCAGCTGATCCTCCTGCAGGAGCTGTTCGCCACCCCATACTTCTGCATCGAACAGGACCACAAGCACCTCGCACTGGCCCAGGAATATGGCCGCAGCCCCATACTCAAGCGCTTTGCCGACCTGGCCCGGGAACTGGGCGTGGTGCTGCCGCTGAGCTGGTTCGAGCGCTCCGGCAACGCTTACTTCAATTCCCTGGCGGTGGCCGATGCCGACGGCCATCTGCTCGGTGTGTACCGCAAGACCCACATCCCCAATGCCATCGGCTACCAGGAGAAGGAGTACTTCAGCCCCGGCGATACCGGTTTCCGCATCTGGGATACCGCCTTCGGCCGCATTGGCGTGGGTATCTGCTGGGACCAGTGGTTCCCTGAAACCGCCCGCTGCCTGGCATTGATGGGCGCCGAAGTGCTGCTCTATCCCACGGCCATCGGCTCCGAGCCAGGCGCTGCCGGGCTGGATTCCCGCGACCATTGGCAAGTGGCCCAGCGTGGCCATGCCGCCGCCAACATCCTCCCGGTGATCGCCGCCAACCGCGTCGGCGAGGAAGTGGCGACCACTGATCCAGAACTGCGGATGCGCTTCTACGGCTCGTCCTTCATTACAGATCACAAGGGCAAGTTGCTGGCGGAGGCCGACCGCGACAGCACCGGTGTGCTGGTGCAGCAGCTCGACCTCGCAGCCATGCGCGAAGAGCGCCTTAACTGGGGCATCTACCGTGATCGCCGCCCGGAAATGTACGGCCCGCTGCTGGGGCTGGATGGCCGCCAAATCCACCAACACTGGCAGCGCCAGGGAGCCTGAAGATGAACACCTCCAAGAAGCTGTTGATCGTCTCGCTGACCCTCGGCCTGGGCGGCGCACATCTTGCCGCCCAGGCCGAGGACAAGGTCCTGCGCCTGTACAACTGGGCGGACTACTTCGCTCCGGAAACCCTCAGTGCCTTCACCCGGGAGACCGGCATCCAGGTCATCTACGACGTGATGGACAGCAGCGAGACGCTGGAAGCCAAGATGATGTCCGGCAACAGCGGCTACGACCTGATCTTCCCCGGCGACACCGTGGCCGAGCGGCTGATGCGCGCAGGTGCCCTGCAGAAGCTGGACAAGGCCAAGCTCGAACACCTGGATGACATCGAGCCCGGCCTGCGCACGCTGCAGACCCGCTACCCGTACTCGCGCCAGGCGACCGTGCCCTACACCTGGGGCACCATCGGCATCACCTACAACCAGGAAATGATCGACAAGCGCCTGGCCGGTGCACCGGTCAACAGCCTGGACCTGATCTTCAAGCCCGAGTTTGCGGCGAAGTTCGCCGACTGCGGCATCTCGATGATCGACTCGCCGGATGAGGTGCTGGCCGTGGTGCTCAACTACCTCGGCCACAATCCCCGCAGCGCGAAGCCCGCCGAGCTGGCCGAGGCGGTCGCACTGCTCAAGGGCATCAAGCCTTACATCCGCAAGTTCCAGTCGCAGCCGGTCACGCAGCTGGTCAACGGCGATATCTGCCTGTCGCTCGGCTACAGCGGCGACATGACCCAGGCCCAGCGCACCGCGGATGAGGCCGGCAAGGCGACGCACTTCCAGTACCGCATCCCGCAGGAGGGCACCACGGTGTGGATGGACACCATGGCGATCCCGGCCGATGCCCGCCACCCGGAATACGCCTACGCACTGATCAACTTCATCATGCGTCCCGAGAACATGGCGGCGATCAGCAATGCCACCGGCTACCCGACCTCCAGCGCCAAGGCCCGGCCGATGGTCGCTGACGACATGCGCAACAACCCGGACATCTATGTCGACGAAGCCACCTACGCCCGACTGATCCCCGGCAAGGACATCCCGCAGCGCGACATGCGCGCACGGATGCGCGCATGGACCACCTTCAAGACGTCCATTCACGACTGATCCGCCAAAGCATCCCCCGAGTACACCGGCCCGCCCCACTCAACAGAGGAACATCCATGTCTACACGTCGTGACTTCATCAAGCAGCTGATGGCTGCCAGCGGAATCGGCGCAGTCGCCTCCCTTGGCCTCGGATTCGGGGCGGCCCGCGTACCCGCGGCGCTGGCCGGTAGCTGGTACATGCCCGACGAACACGGTCCGCAGGAACGGGTCATCCTCGCGTTCGCCGCCTCCTCCCGCGTCTGGGAGGGCTGGGAGTCCGCGGTCAACAACACCATTGCCCTACTGGCCAAGACCATCGCCAAGTACCAGCCGGTGACGGTGCTGTGCCGGGCCAGTCAGTTGTCGCAGGCCAAGAGCAAATGCGGCACCACCAACATCGAGTTCCTGACCATTGCGCTGGATGACGTCTGGGTACGCGACTACGGCGGCTGCTTCGTGGTCGACGGGGCCGGCGGCCTGGGCCTGGTGGACTTCAACTTCAACGGGTGGGGGAACAAGCAGACCGCGTCCAACGACACCCGCGTCGCGGACACCCTCAGCTATAAGATGGAAGCCAGCTACATTCGCAGCGCGCTGGTCGGTGAAGGCGGCGGCATCGAAGTCGACGGCCATGGCACGGCCATCATGACCGAGAGCTGCTGGGTCAACAGCAACCGCAACCCCGGGATGACCCGTGGGCAGGTCGAAGCCGAACTGAAGGCCAACCTCGGCCTGCGCAAGATCATCTGGCTGCCGGGTATCAAGGACAAGGACATCACCGACGCCCACGTCGACTTCTATGCGCGCTTCGTCAAACCTGGCGTGGTGATCGCCAACCTCGACAACGACCCGAAGTCCTACGACTACGCGGTGACCCGCAAGCACCTGGAAATCCTCAACGCAGCCACCGATGCCGACGGCCGCAAGCTGGTGGTCCACACCCTGCCGCCGCCCCTGAAGGTGCGCAGCAACCAGTACACCAGTAACAATCCGGATTTCGCGCCGGGCTACATTAATTTCCTGCCCATCAACGGCGCGGTGATCGCCCCGCAGTTCGGCGACGCGGCGGCGGACAAGTACTGCAAGGACCTGCTGACCAAACTCTATCCGGGCCGCGTGGTGGAGCAGATCAACATCGACCCGATCGCCGCTGGCGGCGGCGGCATCCATTGCGTCACCAAGAACCTTCCGCTCGTTTGAGGCCCGGATGCTGAAGGGCGGTTTACTGCCGCCCTTCCCCTCGGCATAGCGCTACGACTTCCTCGGCTTGGCCCGCGCGGTCGGCTCTGCCACCAGCGGGTCATCGGGCCAATAGTGTTTCGGGTACCTGCCCTTCAGATCTTTTTTCACATCCGCATAGGTATTGCGCCAAAAGCTGCCCAGGTCCTGGGTCACCTGTACCGGGCGCTGTGCGGGCGAGAGCAGATGCAGCTTCACCGCCAGGCGGCCACCGGCGATGCGCGGGGTGTCGGCCAGGCCGAACAGCTCCTGCAGGCGTACCGCCAGAACGGGCGGGAACTCGTGGTAGTCCAGGCGGATATTCGACTGCGAAGGCACTTGCAGGGTGCGCGGCGCCAGCTCATCCAGACGTTGTGGCAGCGGCCACGGCAGCTGCCCCTGGAGGATGCCGGAGAGCTCCAGGCTGGCGAAATGCGACAGTCGCGAAACCTTGCCCAGATAGGGCAGCAGCCAGTTTTCCAGCGACGCCAGCAGCGCCGCATCGCTGACATCCGGCCACTCGCTCTCACCCTTGCCTTCCAGGTCGAGCCGACGCAGCAGGTTCACCCGCGCCTGCCACTGGCGCAGCTCGGGCGTCCACGGCAGGAGCTCCAGTCCCTTGCGCCGCACCAGCCCGAGCAGGGCCCGCGAACGCGCCGCGTCGTCCAGTTCAGAGAGCGCTTCGCGGGCCAGCACCAACTCGCCGATCCTGACCTGGCGCTCGGCACGCAGCACACCTTCGCGCTCGTCCCAGTCCAGCAGGTCCTGGCGGCTTACCTGTTCGCTCAGGGCACTGTCGAACAGCGTCGGATCGAGGTCGGCCGCCAGGTAAATGCGTTCCTCGCGCTGGCCCTGGCGACTGCCGAGATCGGCGATCACCAGCCAGGGCTCCTTCATCAACGCATCCGGCTCGCCGAAGGTGGCAGCACGTCCATTGGCGAGGCGATAGTCCGCGCCCCCGGCACGGCGTTGCTGGGCGACCCGGTCCGGGTAGGCGAAGGCCAGCAGGCAGCCGAGCCAGCGCGGGTGCTCCGGGTCGGCCACCAGCTCACTGGCCGGGCCACGCAGGTAGGAGCGGAATTGCCGCGCCAGCTGACGGGCGCGCTGTACGCCGCCACGGGCGCCCCGTGCCGCGCGATCATCGCCCGCCAGCAGCGCGAGGCGACTATGCAGGTCGGCACCGCCGCCGCGCAGGATGTCGCGCTCGCCCAGCAGGGCCGCGAGGTCGCAGGCCAGGGAACCGAGCCCCAACGCCTGGCCACGCAAGAGCAAATGGGCGATGCGCGGATGGGCAGGCAGCTCAGCCATGGCCTGGCCGTGCCGGGTCAGGCCGCCGTCTTCGCCAAGGGCACCCAGGCGTTGCAGCAGATCGCGCCCCTGGGCGTAGGCGGCGGCAGGAGGCGGGTCGAGCCAGGCCAGTTCGTTGGGATCGGCGATGCCCCAGCGAGCCAGTTGCAGGGCCAGGCCAGCGAGATCGGCCTGGAGGATTTCCGCGCTGCCGTGAGCCGCCAGTTGCTCATGTTGGGACTCGGACCAGAGCCGGTAGCAGGCGCCCGCTTGCAGGCGGCCGGCCCGTCCCGCGCGCTGGGTCGCCGAGGCGCGGGAAATGCGCTGGGTATCCAGCCGGGTCATGCCGCTGGCCGGGTCGAAGCGCGGCACCCGCTCCAGCCCGGCATCCACCACCACGCGCACGCCGTCGATGGTCAGGCTGGTCTCGGCGATGTTGGTGGCCAGCACGACCTTGCGCTTACCCGCGGGAGCCGGCTCGATGGCCGCGCGCTGGGCGGCCAGGTCCAGTTCGCCATGGAGCGGACAGAGCAGGATGTCGGCGCGGCCGTCGAGCCGCTCGCCCAACTGGTCGGCCACGCGGCGTATCTCCGCCTGCCCGGGGAGGAACACCAGCAGGCTGCCGGGTTCGTCGGCCAGCGCCTGGAGCACGGTCTGCACAATCCTGGGTTCGAGCGCCTCGCCCGGCTGGCTAGCGCGCCCCCAGCGCTGCTCCACCGGGAACATGCGCCCTTCGCTGCGCACCACCGGCGCCTCGTCCAGCAGGCGCGACAGGCGTTCGCCCTCCAGCGTGGCGGACATCAGCAGCACTTTCAGCGGTGGCTCGTCGCGCAGCAAAGCGCGGCCGTTCAGGCAGAGGGCCAGGGCGAGGTCGGCATCCAGGCTCCGCTCGTGGAACTCGTCGAAGATCACCAGACCCACTCCCTCGAGCGCCGGGTCCTCCTGCAGGCGACGAGCGAGGATGCCCTCGGTCACCACTTCAACGCGCGTGCGCGGGCCGACCTTCGATTCCAGGCGGATGCGGTAGCCGACTGTTTCGCCCACCGATTCGCCCAGTTCGCTGGCCAGGCGCTCGGCGGCAGCACGGGCGGCCAGGCGACGCGGTTCCAGCATCAGGATGCGTTGTCCGGCGAGCCAGGATTCGTCCAGCAACGCCAGGGGAACGCGGGTGGTCTTGCCGGCGCCGGGCGGCGCCTCGAGCACGGCTTCGTGGCGAGATTGCAGGGCGGCCCGCAGGTCGGGCAGGACGGCATCGATGGGTAGGGGATTCATGGGTACTCCAGGCAGGCACGAAGTATACCGGCGAACCGCCAGTTCCTTGCCGGGGTCTTAAATGAACCAGGCAGTTTTGCAACGAACGCCTTGGTATAGTTGCGATCTTTCGACCAGGAGATGCATATGCGCATTGCTTCCCGTTGGATCGGCGGCGCCGTCGCCGCTGCTCTGCTCACCCAGCTCACCGCCTGCGGCACGCTCTTCTATCCGGATCGTCGTGGCCAGATCGAAGGCAAGATCGACCCCGTGGTCGCGGCGCTGGATGCTATCGGCATTCTTTTCTATGTGATTCCCGGCCTGATCGCCTTCGCCGTGGACTTCGCCACCGGCGCGATCTACCTGCCCGATGGCCAGACCGCACAGGTCGCCCCCGAAACCCTGCGCGAAGCCATCGGCGCCGACGGCAAGGTCGACCCGGTCCGCCTGAAGTCGATCATCGCCCGTGAAACCGGCCACGACCTGCCGCTGGACAACCCGCAGCTGCTCCAGCGCAGCGGCAACCTCCAGCAACTGGCGGCGTACGGTCTGCGCCCGGCTGCCTGATATGCAGGCGCCTCGTGCGGGCTGTTCTTCGGCGGCCCGCACGGCACCTTGAATCATCGGAGGCCGCAATCTCCGCCGTGAGTCTGGAGACGCTGGCCAAGGACTTCATCCATTTCAAGCCGGAGCCGGCATGACTTCATCCCGCCAGCACGCGCACTTGCTGCGCCTGGCCACCCGCGCCTCGCTCGCCGTTGCCATTACGCTGGTCATCGCCAAGGCCATTGCCTGGGCCATGAGCGGCTCGGTCAGCCTGCTGGCCGGCCTTACCGACTCGCTGATGGACAGCGCGGCGTCACTGCTCAACCTGCTGGCGGTGCGCTACGCGCTGAAGCCGGCCGACGACGACCACCGTTACGGACATGGCAAGGCCGAGGCCCTGGCAGGCCTGGCCCAGGCGCTGTTCATCGGCGTCAGTGCCGTGCTGGTGGCCGTGCAGGCCTACGAGCGATTGAAAGACCCGGAACCGCTCGGCGCGCAAGCGCTCGGCATCGGCGTGATGATCCTGTCGCTGGCGCTCACCGCCGGCTTGCTGATGCTGCAACGGCGGGTGATCCGCGCCACCGGCTCCACCGCGATCCGCGCCGATGCGCTGCACTATCGCTCCGACCTGCTGCTCAATGGCGGCATCCTCCTCGCCCTCGTGCTGGCGAGCTTCGGCTGGCAGCAGGCCGATGGGTTGTTCGGCATCGGCATTGCCGGATACATCCTCTGGAGCGCGATCGGTATTGCCCGGGAATCGATCTCGGTCCTGATGGACGAGGAGCTGACCCCGGCCATCAGCGCCGACATGCACCGGCTCGCCTGTGGGGTTCCCGGCGTGCTTGGCGCGCATGACCTGCGCACGCGCATTTCCGGCAATCACTGGTACGTGCAACTGCATCTGGAATTGCCGGGTGAACTGACGCTATCCCGCGCCCACGCACTGTGCGAGGCGGCGGCGGAAGCCATCACCGCCCAGTACCCACGCGCCGAAGTGCTGGTGCACGCCGACCCCAGCGAAGTGGTGAAACACGACTAGAGCAATTGCTCTAAAACTTCTAGACTCGCTCGCTTCATAACAAGAACGAGGAGTCCGTAATGCCCCTGTCGCTTTCTGCCGTCACCCTGCTCGGCCTGGTGGCCTGGAGTCTGCTGCTGGTTTTCCTGATGGTGAACCAGCGCGGCCTGCTGGTGCTGGCCGGGCGGATGAAGGTCAACGCCTTCGCCGCCGATGGCAGCAATACGCCCAGCGCTTTCGGCCAACGCCTGGTCCGCGCCCACGCAAACACCGTGGAAAACCTGCCGCTGCAGGCTGCGCTGCTGCTCTACGCGATCACCACCGAACAGACCGTCATCACCGACCCACTTGCCGGCCTGCTGCTGGGCGCTCGCCTGTTCCAGACCGTCGCGCATCTCATCAGCACCAGCGCGCTGTTCGTCTGGCTGAGATTCGCCGGTTTCTTCGTGCAGTTGGCAATCATGGCCTGGTGGTTGCTGAAGCTGGCCGGGTTTGCCTGACGTCCGAGCAACCAATAAAAAAGGGAGCCCCATACAGCGGGCCCCCTTCGGGAAATTCGTCCTGTGCTGGCGATTGTGTCGCCGCTTTCATCGCCTGCCTGATTGGGCAGTGCGGACCCGGGTGCCTGCTCGAACCGGTTGGATCGGCGGCGCCGACGCACCTGATTGGGCGGGTCGGGTGGACTTGCTGTCCGGGCCTTGAAACTGAGAGAAATATTACGGCGACAAGCGCGACGAATGATTGCGAAGATTGCTCATACAAGCATCACTTGCGCAATTAATCACTAAAGTAGCAATATTTACCGCAACCAAATAAACGCGACGCCCCACTCAATGGAAAAGCTCGATCGATACGACCTCAAGATCCTCGCCGAATTGCAGCGCGACGCGCGCATCTCCAATCAAGAGCTGGCAGAACGGATCGGACTTTCACCTTCGCCCTGTTCGCGGCGCGTCAAGCAACTGGAGGACGACGGTTACATCGTCCGCCAGGTCGCCTTGCTGGACCGCAAGAAGCTCGGCCTCAGCCTCACTGCCTACGTGCTGATCGGCATGGACCGGCACACACCGGAACGTTTCGAGCACTTCCAGGAAGTGATCCGCCAGTGCCCCGAGGTACTGGAGTGCAGCCTGGTGACCGGCATGGAGGCGGATTACCAATTGAAAGTGGTGGTACCGGACATGGACCACTACCAACAGTTCCTGCTGGGCCAGTTGACCCGGATCGAAGGGGTAACCAGCGTGCGGTCGAGCTTCGTGCTCAATCAGGTGCTGAGCAGCACCGAACTGCCCCTGGGTCATCTGCGTGGCTGAACGGGCCTCGCGCGGCAGGCGGCTTGGCGTATAATCGCCGCGCTTTGCTGCACCCCTCGCGTGGCCCCGCCTCACAAGAGCCTTCCGGCTCACGGAATCACAAGCGCACCGCCTCGCTTTCCGCCCGGCCCTCGGCCCGGCGGGTGCAGCCTGTATTCAGTCCAAGAGGTGCGAGATGAGTCCGGAGAAGTTCGAAGAGTTGATGATGACGGCGATGATCGCCGTGCTGGTGGCCTTCATGGCCTTCATCGTCTGGGACCTGGCCAAGAAGTCCAAGGCCGGCCGCTTCGGCACCATGATCCTGTTCCTGGCCCTCGGACTGGGCGTGCTGGGCTTCGTCATCAAGACGCTGGTGATCGGCAGTATCGAAGGCCTTTGAGGACGGTACTACCGCGTTCGCGAGCTAGCGCGAGACAAGGCGCTCACATTCGAGAAAGCGGAGTTTACGACTGTAAATGAGCATTCTGAGGTTGTGAGCAACGCCGTGTCGCCGACGCGCAGCAACGCGGCTCAGAGCTTGGCCGGCACTTCGCGATACTCTCCCAACCCCAGCCCTTCGAGGCTCCAGGGCCCGATGCGCACTCGCACCAGACGCAGCGTCGGCAAGCCCACTGCAGCAGTCATGCGCCGCACCTGACGGTTGCGCCCCTCGCGAATCACCAGTTCCAGCCAGGCCGTGGGCACGCTCTTGCGAAAACGCACCGGCGGGTTGCGCTCCCAGAGCGCGGGCTCTTCGATCTGACGGGCTTCGGCGGGCAGTGTCGGGCCATCGTTAAGCTCCACACCTTCACGCAGCCGTTTCAGCTGCTCCTCACTGGGTTCCCCTTCCACCTGCACCCAATAGGTCTTGGCCAGTTTGTGCTTGGGATCGGCGATGCGCGCCTGCAGCTGGCCATCGTTGGTCAGCAGCAGGAGGCCTTCGCTGTCACGGTCGAGGCGGCCGGCTGGGTAGATGCCGGGGATGGGGATGTAGTCCTTGAGGGTCGCGCGGCCCTCGCCGTCGCTGAACTGGGTCAGCACGTCGAAGGGCTTGTTGAACAGCACCAGGCGCGGCTCGACCGGCGGCGCCTTGGCCACACGACGAGGCGCAGCGGGGCGGGAAACGGGGCGGGAGGGGCGAGTTGGGCGCGACATGCCTGGAAACGGGTTGGCGGTCTGGAAATGGGAGAGGCATGCTAGGTTGACTGCCTTCCCGCCGCAAGAGAGAACGCCATGCCGCGTGCGCTGCGCCCCACCTGGCTGATCAACCTGATGACTCTCGCCGGTTATCACCGTTCGCCCTACCGAGGGCCGGCATCGAACAATTTCGACGGCCGCCGCTTTCGTAACCTTGAGCCCAAGCCGCACAAGGACCTGCGTTCCTTCCTGCGCTGGCAGTTCAGCCGTGAGAAGCAGGCAGATTGGCTCGACCAGCCGGGCCCTGCCGTGCCGCCCGATGTTCCCGCACGCGTGGAAGGCGACGAACTCCGCGTCACCTATATCAACCACGCGACGCTGCTGATCCAGCATCGTGGGCTGAACATCCTGACCGACCCCGTGTGGTCGCAGCGGGTCAGCCCGTTCAGCTTCGTGGGCCCGAAGCGCCATCACCCGCCTGGCCTGCAATTGGATCAGTTGCCCCCCATCAACCTGATCCTCGTCAGCCATAACCACTACGACCACCTCGATCTGGAAAGCCTGCGCGGACTGGTGGAGCGCTTCCCGCAGGCGACGGTCGTCAGCGGCCTGGGCAATGGGATGCTGATCCGCGAGGCCGGTTTCAAGCGGGCTGTCGAACTGGACTGGTGGCAGGAGCTGCCTTTGGCCGGTGGACTGAAGCTCCATTCGGTGCCGGTTCAGCACTGGTCGGCGCGGACCCGCAGCGACACCAATGAAACGCTGTGGATGGGCTTTGTCATCGAGTCGCCCGACGGCCCGTTCCTGTTCCCCGGGGATACCGGCCTGGGACCGGAGTTTCGCCTCATTCGCGAGCGCTTCGGGCCGATGCGCTTCGCCGCACTGCCCATCGGAGCCTACGCGCCACGCTGGTTCATGCGCGACAACCACATGAACCCGGACGATGCGGTGCAGGCGCACCAGCAACTGGAATCCCACCACAGCCTGGCCATCCACTTCGGCACCTTCAACCTGACCGACGAAGGCCAGTTCGCCCCGCTCCGCGACCTCGACAAGGCTTTGGCCGACTGGAAGGTGGAAGCGGAGGTGTTCCGCGTACCGACGCCGGGCTATCAGTGGCTGATTCCGCCCATGCCGCACGCTCCTACTCCGCTCAAATGAAAAGGGCCGCAAAATGCGGCCCTTTTTCTTGTTGAACGTTAGCGGAACGGCGGTTCGTCGAAGCTGCGCAGCTTGCGCGAGTGCAGCGAATTGAGCTGGTTACGCAGCAGGTCCAGGGCGGCGATGCCGATGCGCAGGTGCTGGCTGACGGCCCGCTGGTAGAAAGCACTGGCCGAGCCGGGCAGCTTGATTTCGCTGTGCAGGGGCTTGTCGGATACGCACAGCAAGGTCCCGTAAGGCACCCGCAGGCGGTAGCCCTGGGCCGCCACCGTACCGCTCTCCATGTCCACCGCCACGGCCCGCGACAAGTTGATCAACGGCCGTTCCTGGGCCCAACGCAGCTCCCAGTTGCGGTCGTCGTAGGTGAGCACGGTGCCGGTACGCAAGCGCCGCTTGAGGTCTTCGCCGCGCTCGCCGGTGACCTGCGCCGCGGCCTCCTGCAGTGCCTGCTGCACTTCGGCCAGCGCCGGTAACGGAATGTGAGGCGGCAGCACCCGGTCGAGAATGCCGTCGCGACGCATGTAGGCGTGGGCCAGCACGTAGTCGCCGATGGTCTGCGACTGCCGCAGCCCGCCACAGTGGCCGATCATCAGCCAGCAGTGCGGACGCAGTACGGCCAGGTGGTCGGTGATGTTCTTCGCGTTGGACGGGCCGACGCCGATGTTCACCAGGGTTACGCCGTGGCCGTCGGCGGCGATGAGGTGGTAGGCCGGCATCTGGTAGCGGTGCCAGATCACGCCGTCGACGATGGCCTGCATCTCGCCCTCGTCCATGCCGCGCTCCACGATCACATTGCCCGGGAGGACCATGCGCACGAAGCGCGGGTCTTCTCGCAGTTGATCGATGCCGTGGCGAATGAACTGGTCGACGTAGCGGTGATAGTTGGTCAGCAGGATCCACGGCTGGACGTAGCGCCAGTCGCTGCCGGTGTAATGCACCAGGCGGCGCAGGGAGAAGTCCACCCGCGCGGCGTCGAAAAGGGCCAGGGGCAGCGGGTCGGCGTTTTCCCAATCGTAGAGGCCGTCGGCTACGCCATCGGTGGCGGCGGAAAGGTCCGTACTGGGGAAGACCCGCGCCAGCTCGGCGGCGGTCACCCCGGACCCCGCCAACTCCTCGCCATGTTCCACCACGTAGGGGTACGGAATGTTCTGCTGGCTGGTCCCCACTTCGACCTGCACGGTGAAGTCGTGCATCAACGGGCGCAACTGCTCCAGGAGATAGGTGCGGAAGGCGTCCGGGTGGGTGACGGTGACACTGTAGTTACCCGGCACCTGAATCTTGGCGAAGGCCCGGGTCGTGGAAGGAACCTCGCCCTGGCAACGGTAGGTGATGCGCAGCAGCGGGTAGCGGAATGAGGCGCGCTGGGCGGCGCTCGGCTCGATGCGTTCCTTGATGTAGTGTTTCAACGCCTGACTGAGGGCACCAGTGGCCTGCCTGTGCAGCTCGGCGAGGCGATCAACGGCTTCCTCGGCGGTTTCGGCAATCACAAAATCATTCGGTTCGAGGCTCACGGTCGGCATCCTGTCTGTTCGCTCTGGACCTATCTTGCCTGCTTGGACAGGTAAAGGCATAGAACGATTCGGCAGGACGCCGCGCCCCTGGCGCCACCCGTCGCAAGGGCGGGTGGCAGAACTGGAAATCAGGCCAGGTGTGGCGTCGAACGGGCTACCAGGGCCTCGACATCGGCCCCGCGTGGCAAGGTTCCATAGACACGCCCGTGATCGCCCAGGCGGCTTGCGATGAAGGCATCGGCGACCGTCGCGTTGCCGGCCTCCAGCAGCAGCTTGGCCTGCAATGCCACGGCCACCTCTTCGGTGAGCTGGCGGGCGCGATACTGGATGTCGGCAGTGTCGGCGAAGCCCTTCTTCAGATTGCCGATGAACGACGCCAGGCGGGCGTCGCCATGGCCGTCGCCCAGTTCGGCGAAGAGCGCATCGAGCACACCGGGCTCCTTCGACAGCGCGCGCAGCACATCCAGGCACTGCACGTTGCCGGAGCCTTCCCAGGTGGAGTTCACCGGGGCTTCGCGGTAAAGGCGCGGCAGGATGGTGTCCTCCACGTAGCCCGCACCGCCCAGGCACTCGGCGGCCTCGTTGATCATCGCGGGCGCGCGCTTGCAGATCCAGTACTTGCCCACGGCGGTCACCAGGCGAGCGAACTTGTCTTCCTGCTCGTCGTGGGCATTGTCCAGGGCACGTCCCATGCGCATGGTCAGGGCGAGCGCGGCTTCACTTTCCAGGGCGAGGTCGGCCAGGACGTTCTGCATCAGCGGTTGCTCCGCCAGCACGCGACCGCCGACCTTGCGGTAGGCGCAATGGTGCGCGGCCTGGGTCAGGGCCTGACGCATCAGCGCGCTGGAGCCGATCATGCAATCGAAGCGGGTCAGGGACACCATCTCGATGATGGTCGGTACGCCACGGCCCTCTTCTCCTACCATCCAGGCCAGGGCGCCGCGGTACTCCACTTCGCTGGAGGCGTTGGACCAGTTGCCCAGCTTGTTCTTCAGGCGCTGGATATAGAACTCGTTGCGGCTGCCGTCCGGCCGGTGGCGGGGCAGCAGGAAGCAGGACAGACCCTTGTCGGTGTAGGCCAGGGTCAGGAAGGCATCGCACATCGGCGCCGAGCAGAACCATTTGTGGCCCACCAGCTCGTAGGCCTGGCCTGGCCCCGGGATGCCGACGGGATGGGCGCGAGTGGTATTGGCGCGAACATCGGTGCCACCCTGCTTCTCAGTCATGGCCATGCCGATGGTGACACCGGACTTCTGCTCCATGGGCAGGTTGCGAGGGTCGTACTCGGTCGAAAGGATCTTCGGCAGCCACTTCTCGGCGATCTCCGGCTGCAGGCGCAAGGCAGGCACACTGGCGAAGGTCATGGTCAGCGGGCAGCCGGTGCCGGCTTCGGCCTGGCTGTGCAGGTAGCTCAGACCGGCCCGGGCAACCTGGGCGCCGGCGCGCGGATCGGTCCAGGGCATCGAAGGAATGCCGTGCTCGATGGAGGCGCGCATCAGCTCGTGGTAGGCCGGGTGGAATTCCACCAGGTCGATGCGATGACCGTAGCGATCATGGCTCTTGAACACCGGTTTGTTCTCGTTGGCGAGGAAGCCCGCGCTCATCAGCGGACCGCCGGCCAGGGCCCCGTAGGCCTCCAGGCGCTCATCGGCCCAACCGCCCTGATAGCGGCGGACCCACTCCTGCAGCGGCAGGTCGACGCGATAGAGGTTGGCGCCATCCAGCGGCGGTACCTGGTTGAAGACTTCGTGGGTTTCGGCGAATTCGTGCAGGCTCATCGCAGGTTCTCCTTAACAGGTTGGCTGGCGCCCAGGGCGCGCAGGCAGAAGGTAACGAGGTTGGCGCAGACGCTCTCGAGGTCGTCCGAATCATGCTCGGCGTCGCACATTGCGCGGCCCGGGGGCGACAGCGGGCCGACCAGGGATTCGGCGATGGCGCCGACCAGGCAGGCTGCAGTCAGGGGAATCGAGGGCACCTGGAACTCACCGCGCGCCCGGCCCTCCTCCAGCAGTTGGCAGAAGAGGTCGGCGTAGGCCTCGCGATAGAGCAGGCGCTGCTCGTCCACTTCAGGGTCCACGGGTTCAGCGATCAGGGCGAAAGCCAGTCGCCGGCTGTGCCAGGCTCGTGCAGCGAACTGACGCAACCCACGCGCCAGCCGGCCTGCGGCCGAACCTTCGCCGCGCAGCACCACTGCGAGACTGTCCACTTCCACCTGGCTGGCCTGGGCAAAGACCTCCGCAGCCAGTTCGCCCTTGTTGGAGAAGTGCCGGTAGAGGCTGCCGGTGGCAATGCCCACGTCTTCGGCCAGCGCCTGCATGGTCAATGCGGCAAACCCGCCCTCCACCACCCGCGCCTGGGCGCAGGCCAGGATGCGGCTGCGTAGCGCCTGGTCACGGTCGATTCGGGAGGTGGTGGTGCGATAGGCCATGATCTGAATCCTGATTCACTTCTTTCAGTGAATCAGGATTCAGACCTTGCAGGAAGTGGGATAAATGCCGCGTTTAATGCCATATATGCCGGGTTCTTGCCGAATCAGCCCAGCGACTTGGCAGCTTCCACCGGCTTGCACAGCAGCCAGTCATGGAGCAGCGAGCGCAGTTCCTCGAACTTGACCGGTTTGGCCATGTAGTCGCTCATCCCGGCGGCCAGGCAGCGCTCGCGGTCGCCACTGTGGCTGTGGGCGGTGATGGCCAGCACCGGCAGATCGGCGCAGCCGGGCATTGCACGCAGGGCCCGACAGGTGGCGAAGCCGTCCATCACCGGCATCTGGCAGTCCATCAGCACGGCATGGACGGATTCGCGGCGAATCTGTTCCAGCGCTTCGGCGCCGTTGTCCGCGGTGAGCACGCGATAGCCGAGCTTGAGCAGCATGCCGCGGGTCACCAACTGGTTGATGGCGTTGTCTTCCACCACCAGCACGGTGCACTGCTCCGGCCGGCGCAGGGGCTGGCCGCCGGGACGGCGCGCGGGCAGGACCTGGCTCTGGACCGGCAATGACAACTTGAGCTCCAGGGTGAAGGTACTGCCCCGCCCCGGCTGGGACTGATGGGAGAGCTTGCCGCCGAGGAGCGTCACCAGTTGATCGCTGAGGGCGAGCCCGATGCCGAGGCCACCGTATTCGCGGGTCATGGAGCCATCGAGCTGGTAGAAGCGCCGGTAGATCAGGCCATCCGACGGGGTGGAGAAACCGATGCCGGTGTCCATGACGTCGATGTGCAGTGCCAGTTCGCCGTCGGCCGGTTCGTGACCGCTGACTCGCAAGCCAACGCTGCCACGGCTGGTGAACTTGATGGCGTTGTCCAGCAGATAGCCCAGGGCCTGGGCCAGCTTGCCAGCGTCCCCTTCGAGGGTATCCGGGAGCCGGTGATCGAGGTCCAGCTCGAAGACCAGCCCCTTCTCCACCGCGCGCAGACCGTACTGCACCCGCAGGCTGTCCATCAGCCCGCGCAGGCTGAATGGCTCGCGTCGCGGGTAGAGCTTGCCGGCCTGCAGTTCGGTCATGGCGAGGATGTCGTTGACCAGGCGCATCATGTCCCGCGCCGAGCCGGAGGCGGTGCGCTGGTACTGCTCCAGCTCATCGTGCAACGGCAGCGTCTGCATCAGTTCCAGGGAACCGATGACACCATTCATCGGCGTTCGCAGTTCGTGGGTGACCGTGGCGAGGAATTCGTCCTTCAGGCGGTTGCTGTTGGCCAACTCCTGGTTGAGCGCCTCCAGCTTGCGTCCGGCATCCTGGAGGATACGCGTGCGCTCTTCCTTCATGGCATTGATACGGTCGGCCAGGGCAAGGGACAGCAACCCCACTTCCAGCGCCGAACCAATCTGGCTGGCGTACATGGTGAGGAAGACGTTGGGCAGATAGCCCAGCACCATCAGGGTGTTGATGGCGCCGCCGATAAGGAAGGCGCTCCAGGCGATGATGAAATAGCGCGCCACGCGCATGCCGCGCAGCCAGGCCAACACGCCGGCGGCGAAGATCACCACGGTAAAGATCAGCGCCAGCGAAGTGGCCAGCCGCAGGGCCAGGCCGTAGCTGGCCGTCAGCGCCAGGACCATCGCCAGCCCGCCGAACGCCATCAGTCCGAGCAGCGTACGGTCGACCCAGGGACTGTGGTCGGCCGTGTGCAGGAAGCTGCGCGCGAACTGGCAGCCGAACAGCGCCGCCGAACCGATCAGGAAGGGTGTCGCCGCATTGGCCCACCAGGGGTTGTCCGGCCAGAAGTACTGGATGCCGGCGCCGTTGACGGAAATCTGGTAGAGGCCGAACGAACCTATATAAAGGATGTAATAGAGGTAGCTGGTGTCGCGAACGCTGAGGTAGATGAACAGGTTGTAAAAGAGCATCACCAGCAGCACGCCGTAGATGATGCCCAGTACATAGATGCGTTCCGGCTGTTCCTCTACGAAGGCCTGGGGTGACCAGAGCGTCAGCGGCGCCTGGATGGAACCTTCGCTTTGCAGGCGCAGGTAGATACGCTTGGGCTGGTTGGATTGCAGGGGAATGCTGAAGACATAGTTGTTCTGCCTGATCTGCCGGCTGTCGAACGGCAGCGCGTCGCCGGTGCTGTGGGCGAGGCGGTAACCCCCCTGGTCGTCCGGAAGGTAGAGATCGAGGCGGTCCAGCGGTGGGTAGGCCAACTCCAGCAGCCAGTTCTGCTGGTCGCTCCGACCATGCGGCTGGTAATCCAGGTCGATGCGCAACCAGAAGACCGAGTGCGAATAGCCGGCATTGAGCACGGGCATTTCATGGCGGCGGAAATTGCTGTCCAGGGCCGGGGCCGTGATGTCGTCGATCTCGGCATCACCACGAACGTCTTCGAACACGTCCATGTGCTGGCCCAGCGGGAGACTGCGCAGTTGCTCGTCGAATTGCACGGCATTGGCCAGGCCGGCGAGCAGGTAAAGGCAGAGGAAAAAGAGGGTACGCATGCAGCCCCGCAGTGGCCTACTGACCGCGTCCGGGAGCCCCACCTCCTTATCCGACGCGCCACCCTGGGCCAGGTTGTTCGAAAAGTGCACTCTAGCACAGCGCAAGGCGGCTGAAAGCTGCACATTGCCATCACTATGGAACAGCTCTATTCCGGTGCTTTCAGCCGCACCAGCAGGACCCTTCGCGCTCCCCCTGAGGCATAGCGCCGCCGGTGCGGCCCGGCGAGGTGATTAGTGGTAAGCTCGCCGACCATGAAAACGACCAACTCTCGCCCCGTAGTCCTCTGCCTTTCCGGCCACGACCCCAGTGGTGGCGCCGGCCTCCAGGCGGACATCGAAGCCCTGATCGCACAAGGCTGCCACGCCGCCCCGGCCGTGACCGCCCTGACCGTGCAGGATACCGTCAACGTTTCCGACTTCCGCGTCCTCGACCGCGAATGGGTGCTGGCCCAGGCCAATGCCGTGATCGCTGACCTGCCGGTAGCCGCCGTCAAGCTGGGCATGCTCGGCTCGGTGCAGATGGTCGAGACCGTCGTGGAAATCATGCAATCCCTCCCTGGCGTTCCGCTGGTCTGCGACCCGGTACTGCGTGCCGGCGGCGGCGGCGCGCTGGGCAAGGACGAAGTGGGTTATGCGATCCGCGAACGCCTGCTCCCGGTAGCCGCCATCGCCACCCCGAATCTGCCGGAAGCGCGCATCCTCGCCGAACTGCCTGAAGGCACCCCGGACGAGTGCGCGGAGAAGCTCCTGCCCTTCTGCCGCAACCTGCTGATCACCGGCGGTCATGGCGACGAGCACGAAGTGCACAACCGCCTGTACACCCAGGATGGCCAGCGCTTCACCTATACCTGCCAGCGCCTGCCCGGCAGCTACCACGGCTCGGGCTGCACCCTGGCCAGCGCCCTCGCCGGCCGCCTGGCCCTGGGTGAGGAGCTGTCCAGCGCGGTACGCAGCGCCCTCGACTACACCTGGCGCACCCTGCGCGACGCCGAACAACCCGGTCACGGCCAGTACGTGCCGCGCCGCCTGCCGCTGGACTTCTGCCAATGAAACTGCGCGGCCTCTACGCCATCACCGACAGCCAGTTACTGGCCGGCGGCAAGTTGCTGCCCTACGTCGAAGCGGCCCTGAAGGGCGGCGCCAAGCTGCTGCAGTACCGTGACAAGTCCAGCGACGAGGCTCGACGCCTGCGCGAAGCCGAAGCCCTTGGCGAGTTGTGCACCCGTTACGGCGCGCACCTGATCATCAATGATGACGCCGAACTGGCCGCCCGCCTGGGCGTCGGCCTGCACCTGGGCCAGGGCGACGGTTCCCTTGCTGCGGCACGCGCCCTGCTCGGCCGCCAGGCCATCATCGGCGGCACCTGCCACGCCAGCCTCGACCTGGCCGCTGCGGCAATCAAGGAAGGCGCCAGCTACATCGCCTTCGGCCGCTTCTACAATTCCCAGACCAAGCCGGGCGCCCCCGCCGCCACCCTGGACCTGCTGGACCAGGCGCAGCAGCGCTTCCAGGCACCGATCGTCGCCATCGGCGGCGTAACCCTGGAAAACGCCCCCGAGCTGATCAACCGCGGCGCCAGCATGGTGGCGGTGATCCACGCACTGTTCGGCGCCGATTCGGCCGCCGAGGTGGAACGCCGCGCGCGTGCCTTCAGCGCCCTGTTCGACGCCGCCTGACCCCGAATTCGCTTGAAAGAGAGACCTGCCATGTCCCGTTCCGAAACCCTCTTCGCCAACGCCCAGAAACACATCCCCGGCGGCGTCAACTCGCCGGTCCGCGCCTTCAAGAGCGTCGGCGGCACGCCCCTGTTCTTCAAGCACGCGGAAGGCGCCTACGTGACGGACGAGGACGACAAGCGCTACGTGGACTATGTCGGCTCCTGGGGTCCGATGATCCTCGGTCACAGCCATCCGGACGTGCTGGACGCAGTGCGCAAGCAGCTGGACCACGGTCTGTCCTACGGCGCACCGACCGCGCTGGAAGTGGAAATGGCCGATCTGGTCTGCTCCCTGGTGCCGTCCATGGAGATGGTGCGCATGGTCAGCTCCGGCACCGAAGCCACCATGAGTGCCATTCGCCTGGCCCGTGGCTTCACCGGTCGCGACAGCATCATCAAGTTCGAAGGCTGCTACCACGGCCACTCCGACTCCCTGCTGGTGAAAGCCGGTTCCGGCGCCCTGACCCTGGGCGTACCGAGCTCGCCCGGCGTGCCTGCGGCCTTCGCCCAGCACACCCTGACCCTGCCCTTCAACGACATCGACGCCGTTGAAAAGACCCTCGCCGACGTGGGCAACGAAGTCGCCTGCATCATCGTCGAGCCGGTGGCCGGCAACATGAACTGCGTACCGCCGGCACCGGGCTTCCTCGAAGGCCTGCGCACCCTGTGCGACAAGCACGGCGTGGTACTGATCTTCGACGAAGTGATGACCGGCTTCCGCGTCGCCCTCGGCGGCGCCCAAGCCCACTACGGCATCACCCCGGACCTGTCCACCTTTGGCAAAATCATTGGTGGCGGGATGCCGGTCGGCTGCTTCGGCGGCAAGCGCGAGATCATGTCGCACATCGCCCCGCTGGGCCCGGTCTACCAGGCCGGCACCCTGTCCGGTAACCCGCTGGCCATGGCCGCCGGCCTGACCACCCTGAAACTGATCAGCCGCCCCGGCTTCCACGCCGAGCTGACCGACTACACCACCCGCTTGCTCGACGGCCTGCAACAGCGCGCCGATGCCGCTGGCATCCCCTTCGTCACCACCCAGGCAGGCGGCATGTTCGGCCTCTACTTCAGCGGCGCTGACGACATCGTCACCTTCCAGGACGTAATGGCCAGCGATGCGGATCGCTTCAAGCGCTTCTTCCACCTGATGCTGGATGGCGGCGTCTACCTGGCACCGAGCGCCTATGAAGCAGGCTTCACCTCCATCGCCCACGGCGACCGGGAGTTGGCGATTACCCTGGACGCAGCCGAGCGTGCCTTCGCCAAACTGAAACAGGCTTGATGCAATACAGCACCGCCCTCTCCGACGGCATCCTCGCCCTCGCCTGCCTGGCCAGCGCCTTTGCGCTGGTCCGGGCCGGCAAGGGGTTCGCCGACGAAGAGTGGCCGGCCTGGTCATGCGCCCTGCTCGGGCTGCTGATCCCGGCGACTGCAGCCCTGTGCGGGGTGGTGCGCTTTTCTATTGACCCGTCCTGGCGCGAGGCTCACAGCCTGCTCAGCCAGGCCGGCACCTTCCTCGCCTTGCCACTGGTCGCCTCGGCGACCTTCGCCTTCTCCCGCAGCCTCACTTGGAACCAAACCTCCTGGGGGTGCCTGGTGATCGGCCTGTGTGTGAGTTTCGAGTTGGCCCGGCGAACCGGATTGCTCGCCGAGTACCGACTGCTGCTCAGCCTCACCGCGTTCGCCCTGATCCTGCTGGCAGGCCTTGGCAGGCTGCCGGAGCGGGTTTCGCCAGCGCTGCTGGCCTTCGCCATCGTGGGTTTGTTCCTGGTGGCCGGATTGCTGGTGGGGACCGAGGGCGTTATCGGCCCTTTACTCCGGGTCGATCTGTTCCACGCCCTTCTCACGCCCGCCTACCCGCTGATGGTCTGGCTGCTCCTGCAACTTCGCGACACAGTGCCAAGCGCAAACAAAGTAAAGGCTTTGTAAGATCGGCCTCGCTTATTTCATAATGTGACGGTCGGCGCGTTTCTCGCCGGCCGGGCATGATGCCCGCACTGCTTCCGAGGCACTGTGATCCCCATGAACCGCACCGGCCGCACCCTTATCCTGGGCTGCCTGTTGCTCTTCCAGCCACTGCTGGCCAATGCCGGCGGTAACTCCCTGCTGATCCCAGCCACCGGGCGCTGCAACCTGAACAGCCTGCCGGAAAACCTTTCGGAAGCCATTTCCGCTTGCCAACAAGCGGCCAAGGGAGGCGACGCTGAAGCCCAGTACGAACTCGGCGAGTTCTACTACGACGGCAAACGCACCCCGCGCGACCTCGCCCAGGCCCTGCAATGGTTCGAACAGGCTTCCCTGAAGGGACACGCCCAGGCTCAGTTGCGACTGGGCAACATGTTCTTCAGGGGCGAAGGCGTACCGGCCAATAACGTGCAGGCCTACATCGTGCTCAAGATGGCAGCGGTGAACGGTTCGGACGAGGCGATGGACAGCGCCGACCTGGTGGCCGCGCAAATGCGTTCTGACGAGCTTGAAATCGCCACCCAGGTACTCGGGCAGATCTTCCGCAACTATCTGTTGGAACTACAGGCTGCCGACGGCGGCTCGCCCTTCTCGCCTCTGCCCTGAACCCGGGGCAGAGGCACCCATCAGACTATCCGACCTACTTCTCCGGCATCGGCATAGGGAATGGCATCACGTTGCCGCCCCCTCGCGCTTCGCTGATCTTCGGCGTGCCAAGGCGCTCCACTTCATCGATGCGGATGATCGAATGCATCGGCAGGAAACTGCGGACCACGCCTTCGAACTGAGCCTTGAGCTTCTCCTCGCTGGGATCGACCACCACCTGGGTGCGCTCGCCAAAGACGAACTCCTCCACCTCCAGGAAGCCCCAGAGATCGCTCTGGTAGATCTGCTTGGCGTACATCTCGTACACCTGGCCCTGGTTAAGGAAGATCACCTTGTAGATGGGGGCAGGCTTGCTCATGGGAAGTCGGCGGGTCGTCGCGGGGGATTTTCGGGGGCGCAGATCATAGCACAGCCGCCAGGCAGCCGGCGCTAGGAACACCGAGGGCATGGCGATTATAATGCGCGGTTCTTCGAACCACCTGATTCAAAAGCGAATGGCCAAGAAGCTCTATATCGAAACCCACGGCTGCCAGATGAACGAGTACGACTCGTCGCGCATGGTCGACCTGCTCGGCGAGCATCAGGCACTGGAAGTCACCGAACACGCTGAAGAAGCGGACGTGATCCTGCTCAACACCTGCTCGATCCGCGAGAAGGCGCAGGAGAAGGTGTTCTCGAAACTTGGCCAGTGGCGCGAGCTCAAGCGGCAGAACCCGGAGCTGGTCATCGGCGTGGGTGGCTGCGTAGCCAGCCAGGAAGGCGCCGCCATCCGCGAACGCGCCCCTTATGTGGACGTCGTGTTCGGCCCGCAGACCCTGCACCGCCTGCCCGAGATGATCGACGCCGCACGGGTCACCCGCAAACCCCAGGTGGACATCAGTTTCCCTGAAATCGAGAAGTTCGACCGGCTGCCCGAGCCCCGCGTCGATGGCCCCAGCGCCTTCGTCTCGGTCATGGAAGGCTGCAGCAAGTACTGCACCTTCTGCGTGGTGCCCTACACCCGCGGCGAGGAAGTCAGCCGTCCGTTCGACGACGTATTGGCCGAAGTCATCCACCTGGCCGAGAACGGCGTGTGTGAAGTGACCCTGCTGGGCCAGAATGTCAACGGCTATCGCGGCCTGACCCATGACGGCCGCATCGCCGACTTCGCCGAGCTGATCCGCGTGGTGGCCGCCGTCGATGGTATCGAACGCATTCGCTACACCACTTCGCACCCGCTGGAGTTCTCCGACGCGCTGATCCAGGCCCACGCAGACGTGCCGGAACTGGTGAAGTTCGTCCACCTGCCCGTGCAGGCGGGCTCCGATCGCATCCTCGCGGCCATGAAGCGGAATCACACCGCACTGGAATACAAGTCGCGCATCCGCAAGCTGAAGGCGGCGGTGCCAGACATCTGCATCAGCTCGGACTTCATCGTCGGCTTCCCCGGCGAAACCGACAAGGACTTCGAGGCCACCATGAAACTGGTGGAAGAAGTCGGCTTCGACTTCTCCTTCTCCTTCATCTACAGCTCGCGCCCCGGCACCCCTGCTGCGGACCTGCTGGATGACACGCCGGAAGAGGTCAAGAAGCAGCGCCTGCAGATCCTGCAGACACGCATCCACCAGCAGGGTTACGAGATCAGCCGACGAATGGTCGGCAGCGTCCAGCGCATCCTCGTCAGCGACTATTCCAAGAAGGACCCGGGCATGCTCCAGGGCCGCACGGAGAACAACCGCATCGTCAACTTCCGCAGCGCCAACCCGCGCCTGATCGGCCAGTTCGTCGATGTGCACATCGACGATGCACTGCCCCATTCCCTGCGTGGCAGCCTGCTCGAAGAAAGCCCGCACTGATCGACCTTCGGGGTCCGCGCTTTTCGAGGCGGGCCACCGGGGTTATTCTGCATGACATCCCATTCCTACCGCCCAAGGGCGAACACACGACATTGAACGCCTCCCTGGATCTACACCGCTTCACCCTGGAACCCTTTGAAGCCCGCCGCTTCGCCAATCTGTGCGGCCAACTCGACGAGCACCTGCGCTTGATCGAGCAACGCATGGCCATCGAAATCCGCAACCGCGGCAACCAGTTCGAACTGGTCGGCGACCCGCAACTCACCCGTGCAACGGAAAACCTCCTGCGCCGCCTCTATCGCGAAACCGAGGCCATCGAGCTGTCGCCCGACATGGTGCATCTCTTCCTGCGCGAAACCGGCATGGAAGAAGCGGCCAATCCGAAGACCGAGGCCGTGAGCCTGCGCACCCGCAAGGGCAATATCCGCCCCCGCGGCGCCAACCAGCAGCGCTACGTGAAGTCGATCCTCGATCACGACATCAACTTCGGCATCGGCCCGGCCGGCACCGGCAAGACCTATCTGGCAGTCGCCTGCGCCGTGGACGCCCTGGAGCGCGAGCAAATCCGCCGCATCCTGCTGGTGCGCCCGGCGGTCGAGGCGGGCGAGAAGCTCGGCTTCCTCCCCGGCGACCTGTCCCAGAAAATCGACCCCTACCTGCGCCCGCTCTACGACGCCCTCTACGAGATGCTCGGCTTCGACCACGTCGCCAAGCTGATCGAGAAGCAGGTGATCGAGGTCGCACCGCTGGCCTACATGCGCGGCCGCACCCTTAACAACAGCTTCATCATTCTCGACGAGAGTCAGAACACCACCCTCGAGCAGATGAAGATGTTCCTGACCCGTATCGGCTTCGGTTCCACAGCGGTCATCACCGGCGACATCACCCAGATCGACCTGCCGCGCGGCACGAAATCCGGGCTGATCCACGTGATCGACGTGCTGCGTGACGTGCCGGGGATCAGCTTCACCCACTTCAAGTCCCAGGACGTGGTTCGCCATCCGCTGGTCCAGCGCATCGTGGAAGCCTACGACCGCTTCGACAGCCGTCAGCAACCCGCCAAGGCCAAGCCTGCCGACAACGACCCGGGCGCTATAGACGACAATGCTTGAACTCGACCTGCAACTCGCCAGCGAGGCCCAGGGCCTGCCGAGCGAGGAGGACTTCCGTCGCTGGTGCGAACTGGCCCTGCGCCAGCGCAGCGCCGATTCCGAACTGACCATCCGACTGGTGGACGAGCCCGAGGGGCGCGAACTCAATCGCACCTGGCGCCACAAGGACTACGCTACCAACGTACTCTCCTTCCCTGCGGACGTGCCGGACGAGTTGCTGGATATCCCGCTGCTCGGCGACCTGGTGATCTGCGCGCCGGTGGTCGCCCGGGAAGCCTCGGAACAGGGCAAGACCCTGGAAGCGCACTGGGCGCACCTGGTCATCCACGGTTGCCTGCACCTGCTCGGCTACGACCACATCGAGGATGAGGAAGCCGAGGAAATGGAAGCATTGGAACGGGAATTGCTGGCTGAACTTGGCCACCCCGACCCTTACATAGACGACGAAGACCAATAAGAAGCACCGAGCAAAGGACATATGAGCGAAGATCGATCGAGTAACGGGCACAGGTCCTGGCTGGAAAAGCTGACCCAGGCCTTTGCCCATGAACCGAAAAGCCGCCAGGAGCTCCTCGAGCTGCTGCGCGAGGCCCACCAGAACAAGCTGCTCGATAGCGAAGCGCTGTCGATCGTCGAAGGGGCCATTCAGGTCGCCGACCTGCAGGTGCGCGACATCATGGTGCCGCGCTCGCAGATGATCAGCATCAAGGCCAACCAGACGCCGAAGGAGTTCCTCCCGGCGATCATCGACGCCGCCCACTCCCGCTACCCGGTCATCGGCGAAAGCCTCGATGACGTCATGGGCATCCTCCTGGCCAAGGACCTGCTGCCACTGATCCTCCAGGACAACGGCCAGGCCTTCAACATCAAGGACCTGCTGCGTCCGGCCACCTTCGTGCCCGAATCCAAGCGCCTCAACGTGCTGCTGCGTGAGTTCCGCGCCAATCACAACCACATGGCCGTAGTCATCGACGAATACGGCGGCGTGGCGGGCCTGGTGACCATCGAGGACGTGCTGGAGCAGATCGTCGGCGACATCGAAGACGAGCACGATGTCGAGGAAGACAGCTACATCAAGCCACTGCCCAGCGGCGACTTCATCGTCAAGGCGCTGACCCCGGTGGATGCCTTCAACGAATTCTTCGAGACCGACTTCTCCGAGGACGATTTCGATACCGTCGGCGGCCTGGTGATGGGCGCCTTCGGCCACCTGCCCAAGCGCAACGAAACCACCGAGATCGGCGAATTCCGCTTCCGCGTGCTCAACGCTGACAGCCGCCGCATCCATCTGCTGCGCCTCTCCCCGCTGTCCCGTTGATTCGCGCGCGCCCCTCCACAGCGGAGGGGCGTCCGTGGATAATCGCGCCCCGAGCCGGCAACTAAAGGCTCGCGCTGCACCTCTCCAGCTCCCCATCCGCCCAAGGACCGAGCATGAACTGGATCACCCGCCCCGGCTGGCCGGGCAACTTGCTGGCACTCGCCGCTGGCGCCCTTACGCCCCTGGCTTTCGCCCCCTTCGATTTCTGGCCTCTGGAACTACTGTCGCTCGCCCTCTTCTATCTGGGCCTGCGCGACCTGACGCCCAAGGCCGCGTTCTGGCGCGGCTGGTGGTACGGCCTCGGCCTGTTCCTGACCGGCACCGGCTGGATCTACGTCAGCATCCACGACTACGGCGCGGCGTCCGTGCCACTGGCCGCGTTCCTCACCGTCGGCTTCAGTGCTGGCGTGGCACTGTTCTTCGCCCTGCCCGCGGCAATCTGGGCGCGCTGGCTGCGCCGCAGCGAGGCGGCCCTGGCCGATACCCTGGCCTTCGCCGCGCTGTGGCTGGTCCAGGAAGCCTTTCGTGGCTGGTTCCTCACCGGCTTCCCTTGGCTCTACGCGGGCTACAGCCAGCTGGACGGCCCGCTGTCGGGCCTGGCGCCGGTCGGCGGTGTCTGGCTGGTGTCCTTCGCCCTGGCGCTGACCGCAGCCCTGCTGGTGAACCTGGCTCGCCTGCGCAGCCGTCCTGCATTTCTGGGGGCCGGTATCGCCCTGCTGATCGCCCCCTGGGCCGTCGGTCTGGCGCTCAAGGGCCATGCCTGGACCCAGCCCGCTGGCGCGCCGCTGAAGATCGCGGCCATGCAGGGCAACATCGAGCAGAACCTGAAGTGGGACCCGGAGCAGCTGAACGCCCAGCTCGCGCTTTATCGCGACATGACCTTCAGCTCGCAGAAGGCCGACCTGATCATCTGGCCGGAAACCGCGGTACCGGTGCTCAAGGAATTCGTCGACGGCTACCTCGGCGTGATGAACCGTTTCGCCAACGATCGGCAGTCCGCGCTGATCACCGGCGTCCCGATCCGCCAGAACAACGAACGCGGCGAGAAGCGCTACTACAACGGGATCACCGTGGTCGGCCAGGGTGAGGGCACCTACCTCAAGCAGAAGCTGGTGCCCTTCGGCGAATACGTGCCACTGCAGGAGGTTCTGCGCGGGCTGATCGCCTTCTTCGACCTGCCGATGTCCGACTTCGCCCGCGGTGACTCCGATCAGGGTCCGCTGATGGCCAAGGGATACCGAATCGCCCCGTATATCTGCTACGAAGTGGTCTATCCCGAGTTCGCCGCCGATCTGGCCGCACAGAGCGACATCCTGCTGACCGTCAGCAACGACACCTGGTTCGGCACCTCCATCGGCCCGCTGCAACACCTGCAGATGGCGCAGATGCGTGCCCTGGAAGCCGGCCGCTGGATGATCCGCGCGACCAACAACGGCGTGACCGTGCTGATCGACCCCTTCGGCCAGGTCACCGAAGGCATCCCGCAATTCCAGCAAGGCGTGCTCTACGGTGAAGTCCTGCCCATGCAGGGCCTGACGCCCTATCTGCAGTGGCGCGCCTGGCCGCTGGTGATTCTCTGTGGCCTGCTCTTCGCCTGGGCGCTGATGGCCAGCCGAATCGCCAAGACGGTGTAAACCCCTGTAGGAGCGAGCTTGCTCGCGAACGAGCAAGCTCGCTCCTACAGGAAGAACTCAGTCGTAGGCCAAGGGATAGGCCAGCAGTCCAATGGCCTCGTTCAACAGCATTCCGTTCTGCGCCACGGCCTTGCTCTCCGGCAGCCAGCCACCCAAAGGCCAGCCATTGGGCACACCCAGGTAGCCCATGGGGGCTGCCACCACCTCGAAGCCTGCACGCTCGAAACACCAACGCGCCCGTGGCATATGCGCAGCCTGGGTGACCAGGAGGACCCGCCGAATTCCCTCGGGCTGGAGCATTTTCGCGCTATAGGTGGCGTTCTCCCAGGTGGTACGGCTCTCCCCCTCTTGCCAACGCACCTCCAGGCCATAGTCGCGCTTGAGGGTATCGGCCATGATCCGCGCCTCGCTGGGTGGCGCGCCAAAGTGCAGGCCACCGCTGGTCAACAGTGGCAGGCCGCTGGTACGAGCCAGACGTGCCGCGAAACGCACACGCTCCAGGGCCATGGCCGACGGCTGATCGCTACCCCAGGCAGGGTCGGAAATCTGACGCCCGCCTCCCAGCACGACGATCGCATCCACCCGCCCGGCCAACTGCGTCCATTCCGACTCAGGCAGTGGCGCATCGCGCTCGAGCGCCCTGGCGGACCACTCGACCACGATCGGCAGACTCATCAACCAGAGCCCGCCAAGCCCCATGACGAAGCAGGCCAGCGACAGGCGCGGCATGCGCCGGCGCAGCCACCAGGCCAGCAGAAGCAACAGGAGTAGGCCGCCAGGCGGCAGCAGGAATTGCTTAATGATGTAACGAATTGGCATGGGCACCTCCAGGGTGCCCGGAGACTAGCGGGGATTGGATGTCCGGAAAAGCTGCGAACCGCAGGACATGCACGCCTGCACACCCTGGCCGCGCTGCCAGATGGCAGGCGTACCGCACATGGCGCAGCAGAGCTGCTGGCGGCGCTTGAACAGGGGTTTGGGCTTGAGCGCGAAACTCTTGGGTGGCCCGTTGTCGCCACGCGGGGATCGACGGGGTAATTGCTCGATGGCCGCCAGTTCCTCGGCGGCCGCGTGCCAGCCGCGCAGCCAGCGCATGTCCCGATCCAGGTAAGCGCGGATAAGCTCCATCTCGGCAGGCGTCAGTCCCTTCAGCTCCAACTCGAGCGGTTCCTCGTCGCGCAAGCGAACCGCCGTATCGGCCTCATCCAGTGCCAGGGCCAGCCGGTGCAACAACCGTTCATAGGGCCCGTTCCCTGCTTCCGTCCGCCGCAACTCACCCATCCCAACACCTCGAAAACACGTAAACGCTTGCCTTGCTTATGAAAAGCTTAGCGTTCGGTTCCCTGCTGCAAGGTGCCCGCGACAAACGGCGCCGGTATTGGCGACGGACGTCCACCCGTGCATTCAGGGTTTCCCTCGGTCGGCGGGGGTCATGTATGCTACGTCGCTTGAATTTCCTTTTCCTCCAGGGTCCGACGCCACGGTCACGGCCAGCGCAACCGGCCCCAGGGAACTCCATCCTCCAGCGCCAGTAGCCATGCACGAACAGTATCAGCCCCGCGAAATCGAAGCCGCCGCGCAAGCCCACTGGGACGCGCATAAATCCTTTGAAGTGAGTGAGCAGCCCGGCAAGGACACCTTCTATTGCCTGTCGATGTTCCCCTACCCGAGCGGCAAGCTACACATGGGGCACGTGCGCAACTACACCATCGGCGACGTGATCGCCCGCTATCAGCGCATGCTCGGCAAGAACGTGCTGCAGCCCATGGGCTGGGACGCGTTCGGCATGCCGGCGGAGAACGCCGCGATGAAGAACAACGTCGCGCCGGCCAAGTGGACCTACGAGAACATCGACTACATGAAGACCCAGCTGAAAAGCCTGGGCCTCGCCATCGACTGGTCCCGTGAAGTCACCACCTGCAAGCCCGATTACTACCGCTGGGAGCAGTGGCTGTTCACCAAGCTGTTCGAAAAGGGCGTGATCTACCGCAAGAACGGCACCGTCAACTGGGACCCGGCGGACCAGACGGTCCTCGCCAACGAGCAGGTCATCGACGGTCGCGGCTGGCGCTCCGGTGCGCTGGTGGAGAAACGCGAAATCCCGATGTACTACTTCAAGATCACCGCGTACGCGGATGAACTCTTGAGCAGCCTCGACGACCTGGACGGCTGGCCCGAGCAGGTCAAGACCATGCAGCGCAACTGGATCGGCAAGTCGCGCGGCATGGAAGTCAGCTTCCCCTACGACCAGGCCAGCATCGGCCAGGCCGGCGCGATGAAGGTCTTCACCACCCGTCCGGATACCCTGATGGGCGCCACCTACGTAGCCGTCGCAGCCGAGCACCCGCTGGCGACCCTCGCCGTGCAGAAGCTGCCGGCTGACAAGGCCGCTGAACTGCAAGCCTTCATCGATGAGTGCAAGCGCGGCGGCGTTGCCGAAGCCGACATCGCCACCCAGGAGAAGAAGGGCCTGCCCACGCCGCTGTTCGTCGAGCACCCGCTGACCGGCGACAAGCTCCCGGTCTGGGTCGCCAACTACGTCCTGATGAACTACGGCGAAGGTGCCGTGATGGCCGTGCCGGCCCACGACGAGCGCGACTTCGCCTTCGCCCACAAGTACGACCTGCCGATGAAAGCAGTGGTCCGCACCTCCACCGGTGACGAAACCCCTGCCCCGTGGCAGGACGCCTACGGCGACCACGGCCAACTGATCAACTCCGGTGAATTCGACGGCCTGGACTACCAGGGTGCCTTCGACGCCATCGAAGTCGCCCTGCAGAAGAAAGGCCTGGGCCAGGCCCGCACCCAATTCCGCCTGCGCGACTGGGGCATCAGCCGCCAGCGCTACTGGGGCTGCCCGATCCCGATCATCCATTGCCCGAGTTGCGGCGACGTACCGGTGCCGGAAGACCAGTTGCCGGTCGTCCTTCCCGAAGACGTGGTACCGGACGGCGCCGGCAGCCCGCTGGCGAAGATGCCCGAGTTCTACGCTTGCACCTGCCCGAAATGCGGCACCGCAGCCAAGCGCGAAACCGACACCATGGACACCTTCGTGGAAAGCTCCTGGTACTTCGCCCGCTATGCCTCGCCGAACTACGACCAGGGCATGGTCGACCCGGCCGCAGCCAACCACTGGTTGCCCGTGGACCAGTACATCGGCGGCATCGAACACGCCATCCTGCACCTGCTCTACGCGCGCTTCTTCCACAAGCTGATGCGTGACGAAGGCCTGGTCAGCTCCGACGAGCCGTTCAAGAACCTGCTCACCCAGGGCATGGTCGTCGCGGACACCTACTATCGCGTTGCAGCCAATGGCGGCAAGGACTGGTTCAACCCGGCCGATGTCGAAGTCGAGCGCGACGCCAAGGCCAAGGTCATCGGCGCCCGCCTGAAGACCGACGGCCTGCCGGTGGAAATCGGCGGCACCGAGAAGATGTCCAAGTCGAAGAACAACGGCGTGGACCCGCAGGCGATGATCGACCAGTACGGCGCCGACACCTGCCGCCTGTTCATGATGTTCGCCTCGCCGCCGGACATGAGCCTGGAGTGGTCCGACTCCGGCGTAGAAGGCGCCAGCCGCTTCCTGCGTCGCGTCTGGCGTCTGGCCCAGGCCCACGTCGCTGCCGGCCTGCCGTCCACCCTGGATCGCAGCGCCCTGAACGACGAGCAGAAAGCCGTGCATCGTTCCATCCACCTGGCCATCAAGCAGGCCAGCCAGGATATTGGCCAGAACCACAAGTTCAACACCGCCATCGCCGCCGTGATGACCCTGATGAACGTCCTGGAAAAGGCCCCGCAAGCCAACGCCGAAGACCGCGCCCTGCTGCAGGAAGGCCTGGAAGCCATCGCCCTGCTGCTGGCGCCCATCACTCCGCACATCAGCCATGAGCTCTGGCGCGAGCTGGGCCACAGCGATGCTGCCATCGACGCTGCCTGGCCCACCGTGGACGAAGCCGCGCTGGTGCAGGACAGCCTGCAACTGGTCGTGCAGGTCAACGGCAAGCTGCGTGGCCATATCGAAGTGCCGGCAGACGCCAGCCGCGAAGCGGTGGAAGCCGCTGCGCGCGCCAACGAGAACGTGCTGCGCTTCACCGACGGCCTGACCATCCGCAAGGTCATCGTGGTGCCCGGCAAACTGGTCAATATCGTCGCCAACTGATCGAAGCCGGCGCCCTCCTCCGGGAGTGGCGCCGGACTGCTCGCAAGGGGAAAGCAAGAAATGAAGAAACGGAATCTGCTGGTCCTGGGCCTTACCGTGCTGCTGAGTGCGTGCGGCTTTCAACTGCGCGGCACCGGTGACGCCCAGTTCGCCCTGGATGAATTGGACGTAACCGCTCGCAACCAGTACGGCCAGACCATCAAGGAAATGCGCGAGGCGCTGGAAAGCAACGGGGTGAACGTCCATGCCGGCGCTCCTTACACCTTGGTACTGGCCCGCGAAGACGAGAGCCAGCGCACTGCTTCCTACACCTCCGGCGCACGCAGCGCGGAATACGAGCTGACCAAGACCCTGCAGTACGAGATCCGCGGCAACAACGGCCTGCTGCTGATGAACGACAAGCTGACCGTGCAGAAGTACTACGTCTTCGACAGCAACAACCTGATCGGCTCCGACCAGGAAGCGGCCCAGCTGCGTCAGGAAATGCGCCAGGAAATGGTTCAGCAGATGCTCATGCGCCTGCAGCTCATCACCCCGGCCCAGCTCGACCAACTGCAGCAGACTGCAGAAGCCAAGGCCAAGGCTGAAGCCGAAGCCCTGGAAGCCGCACGCCAGGCCGAGAAGGCCCAGCAGCCGCAGCAGTCTCCGCTGCAATTGCCCATCCAGTGAGTAAAAGGGGCCGCCACAGCGGCCCCTGTCATTTGCGCCTATGAAACTCAATCCCGCACAACTGGGCAAACACCTGCAGGGCCAACTGGCGCCTGTGTACGTCGTCAGCGGCGATGAGCCGCTGCTCTGCCAGGAGGCCTGCGACGCGATCCGCGCCAGCGTTCGTGCACGGGACTTCAGCGAGCGCCAGGTATTCAACGCCGAGGCCAACTTCGATTGGGGCTTGCTGCTGGAAGCCGGCGCCAGTCTGTCGTTGTTCGCCGAGAAACGTCTGCTGGAAGTGCGACTGCCCTCGGGCAAGCCAGGAGACAAGGGCGCAGCTGCGTTGCTGGAATACCTTTCCCGCCCGCCGGAAGACACCGTGCTGCTGCTCAGCCTGCCCAAGCTCGACGGCAGCACCCAGAAGACCAAATGGGCCAAGGCCCTGATCGACGGCGCCGACGCCCAGTTCATCCAGATCTGGCCCATCGAGGCCCACAACCTGCCGCAGTGGATACGCCAACGCCTGTCCCAGGCCGGCCTCGCCGCCAGCCAGGAAGCGGTCGACCTGATCGCTGCCCGGGTCGAAGGCAACCTGCTGGCTGCCGCCCAGGAAATCGAGAAGCTCAAACTGCTCGCGGAGGGCGGCCAGGTGGATGCCGCCACCGTACAGGCCGCAGTCGCCGACAGCGCCCGTTTCGATGTCTTCGGCCTGATCGACGCTGCCCTCAATGGCGAGCCCGCCCACACCCTGCGGACGCTGGAAGGCCTGCGCGGCGAAGGGGTGGAGCCTCCCGTGATCCTCTGGGCGCTGGCCCGGGAGCTGCGCCTGCTGGGTGGACTGGCCCAGCAATACAGCCAGGGTGTGCCGCTGGAGAAAGCCTTTGCGGCAGCCCGTCCGCCCGTCTGGGACAAGCGTCGCCCACTGGTCACCCGGGCCCTGCAACGTCACCCGGCGTCGCGCTGGAACCTGTTGCTGCAGGATGCCCAGCGGATCGACGCGCAGATCAAGGGCCAGGCCCCTGGCGATCCCTGGAACGGACTCGCTCGTCTAGCCCTGCTGCTGGCCGGCCAGCGCCTGCCGCTGTCGGCGGAATGACTGGACATTTTCTGATCAGCGCCCGATGATGCGCCGCCCGCACCGAGGCGGGCCCCATCGAGGATCGACCATGGCCAAGAAACGCAAGCCAGGCGCACCCAACCGCGCCAAAACCCTGGTAGCCCAACCCCTCTTCCGCTGCCGCCAGGAAAAACCCATGAAGGGCAAAGGAAGTTACCGCCGCGAAGCCTCCCACGATTGGGAGGCTTCGTCGCTTATAGCGGTCTGAAATGGCTCGGACATGTTAAGGTCGCGACTTGATTCGTCTGCCTCGAGACTCGCGTATGTTCGATGCCCCCGCCCCCGGCCTGATGTTCCGCAGCCTGGCCGTGGCCTCTGCCCTCACCCTGCTCAGCTCCTGCGCCGATGCCCCGGCCCAGAAATCCGCTACTGCTCCCCTGCCTCAGGCGACCCAGCCCGCCAGTAAACCCGCCGCAACGCCCGCGGACACTCCGGTACAGATGCCCGCCATCAGCTTCAGTGCGTGGCGCGATGGTTTCCGCCGCGAAGCCCTGGCCCAAGGCATAGACGCCAGTCTCTTCGACCGAGCCTTCGCTGGCATCACCCCCGATCCGAGCGTGATCACCGCAGACCGCAGCCAGCCCGAATTCACCCGGCCGGTGTGGGAGTACCTGGAAGGCGCCATCTCTCCCTATCGCGTACGCAAGGGTCAGGCGCTGATAACGGAGAACGCCGCGACGCTGGATGCCATCGAGCAACGCTTCGGTGTGGACCGCGAGCCGCTGGTGGCCATCTGGGGCATGGAGAGCAGCTTCGGCCAGTTCATGGGCGACAAGTCGGTGATCCGTTCCCTGGCGACCCTGGCCTACGAAGGCCGTCGCCCCGAGTTCGCCCACGCGCAGCTCCTGGCTGCCTTGCAGATCCTCCAGCATGGCGACATCCAGCCCGACAGCATGCTCGGGTCCTGGGCGGGCGCCATGGGACAGACCCAGTTCATCCCGACCACCTACAACAGCCATGCCGTGGACTTCGATGGCGATGGTCGCCGCGACATCTGGAACTCCTCAGCCGATGCCCTGGCCTCCGCCGCCCACTATCTGCAGGCCTCGGGCTGGCGCAAGGGCCAACCCGCTGCACTGCAGGTGCAGTTGCCACAGGGCTTCGACTACGCCCACGCGGACGGCGACATCCGTAAGTCGGTGGCGCAATGGCAGGCGATGGGCGTACAAGTCGGCCCGCAAGGCGCGAGTCTCGGCAACAACAGCGCCTCCCTGCTGCTCCCGGCCGGCCATCGTGGTCCGGCTTTCCTCGTGCTGGACAACTTCCGCGCCATCCTCAAGTACAACAACTCCTCGTCCTACGCCCTGGCGGTCAGCCTGCTGGGCGAGCGCTTCGATGGCGGTGGACAACTCACCGGCAGTTGGCCGCGCGACGAGCGTCCGCTGAGCCGCACCGAGCGGGTGGAGTTGCAGGAGTCCCTGGCGGGTGCCGGCTACAACCCCGGCGCGGCGGATGGCATCATCGGCGCCAATACCCGCAAGGCAATCCGTGGTTACCAGCAACGCCTGGGATGGCCGGCGGACGGCTATCCCAACCTGGATCTGCTCAAGCAATTGCGTGAGGGGCGCTGAAGCGCCCTGCCCTTTTTGCGGCCGCCGCACGCGCCCGCCACCAGACGGCTGCGAGTTCGTGCAAACGCCTTTGTGATAAACTGCGCCACCCCTTTTTGCCCCTGCGGCAGCCACGGAGCCACCAGCGGAGCCCGATTTCCGATGTCCGATACAGACTCGTCCAAACACGTCGCGAGCGGCGAAAAGTTCCGTACTGCCCAGGGCATCACCGCTATCAAGGATGGCCAGAAGCGCCGTGCCTCCGCCGAACCCCAGGTGTTCGAGCCCAAACCCAAGTGGTTGCGGGTAAAGGCACCGGGCGGCAGCCGTTTCGAAGCGGTCAAGCGCAACGTCGGCGAGCATCGCCTGAGCACCGTGTGCCAGGAATCGCACTGCCCGAACATGGGCGAATGCTGGTCCAACGGCACCGCCACCATCATGCTGATGGGCTCGGTCTGCACCCGCGCCTGCCGCTTCTGCGCCGTGGACACCGGCAACCCCAATGGCTGGCTGGATCTGGAAGAACCGCAGAACACCGCCAAGTCGGTGGAGCTGATGGCGCTGCGCTACATCGTGCTGACCTCGGTGGATCGCGACGACCTGGACGATGGCGGCGCCAGTCACTACGCCGCTTGCGTACGCGCCATCAAGGCGAATACTCCGCAGGTGGTCGTGGAAGCCCTGACCCCCGACTTCGATGGCGACCACCTGGCCATCGAACGCGTCGTGGATTCCGGTCTGGAGGTCTTCGCGCAAAACGTCGAGACGGTCAAACGCCTGACCCATGTCGTGCGCGACCCGCGCGCGGGCTACGAGAAGACCCTGCGCGTGCTGGAGCACGCCAAGCGCCACCGTCCGGACGTGCTGACCAAGACCAGCCTGATGCTCGGACTGGGCGAGACGGACGAAGAAATCATCGAAACCATGGATGACCTGCGCGCAATCGGCGTAGACATCCTGACCCTCGGCCAGTACCTGCAACCCACGCGCAACCACCTGCCGGTGAAGCGCTGGGTCAGCCCGGAAGAGTTCAACCGCTTCCGCGATATCGGCCTGGAAAAGGGTTTCATGGAAGTCGCAGCCGGTCCGCTGGTGCGTTCCAGCTACCGGGCTGACCGGGTGTTCGAGAAGAACAACCTGGGCTTGGCGGCGCCGGTGCCAGTACCTGGCCAGGCCCTCGACCCGAGCATCATTCCTGCACTCAACCTTGGCTAAGCAGAGACTGCGGGGCCCGCGAGCGCAGCAAGGCTGAAACACAACGGCCCCCTCTTCCGATGGAAGAGGGGGCCGTTGTTTTTCGGGAGTCTGCGTCTACTGCGTGTAGCCCAACCGCCGGCGCAGAGCCTGCTCCAGGCGCTGGGCAACCTCGTCGAGCTGCGGCGGCGTGTCGATCAGGTCCTTGAGCTGCACCATCTTCAATCCGGCGTAACCACAAGGATTGATTCGCCAGAACGGCGACAGGTCCATGTCCACGTTGAGCGCCAGGCCGTGGAAGGAGCAGCCGCGGCTGACCCGAAGTCCCAGCGAGGCGATCTTGTCGCCGTTCACATAGACGCCGGGAGCGTCCGCCTTGGGCGCCGCCTCGACGCCGTAACCTGCCAGCACATCGACCAGGCTCTGCTCCAGGGCGGTCACCAGCTCACGCACACCCAGTCCCAGGCGACGCAAGTCCAACATCACATAGGCCACCAACTGGCCAGGGCCGTGGTAGGTAACCTGGCCACCGCGCTCGACCTGGATGACCGGGATGTCTCCCGTCTCCAGCAGATGCTCGGCCTTGCCGGCCTGGCCCTGGGTGAACACGCGCGGGTGCTGCAGTAGCCAGATTTCGTCGGGCGACTGCGCATCGCGTTCGGTGGTCAGGTGGCGCATCGCTTCCAGGGTCGGCAGGTAGTCCACCAACCCCAGATGACGCACGATGAGTTCGGCGGACGCCACTAGAGGACCATGTGCACGCGGCCAGTGGCGCGCAGGTCGACATGGATCGCTTGCAGCTGATCGACGCCGGTAGCGGTGATCAGTACCTGCACCGAGAGGAAACGACCATTGCGGCTATCGCGCACCACGAGGGTGCCGGCATCCAGGTCGGGAGCGTGGCGCCGGATGATTTCGATCACCAGGTCGGAGAAACCATCGAAGGAATCGCCGATCACCTTGATGGGATAGCGCTCGCAGGGAAACTCGATTTTCGGGGGTTGTACGTCAGGGGTATCGGTCATGGCAGCGGCGGACTCTTGATCCGCGATGCGGACGCCTCGTTCCCGTGCTGGGTGCGAGGCGTCGGCTCAGTAGGTCAGTTGAACAGGCCGTAGAAGAACAGGCGGATGCTATCCCACAGGCGGCGGAAGAAACCACCTTCCTCAACGGTCTCGAGGGCGATCAGATCGGCGCTGTGGACAACCTGGTCTTCCATCTTGACCTCCACCTTGCCGATCACGTCACCCTGCTTGATGGGGGCGATCAGTTGCGGATTCAAGGTCATGCTGGCCTGCAGCTTCTTGGCCTGGCCTTTCGGCAGGGTCAGCGTCAGGTCCTGGGCCAGGCCCGCCTTGGCTTCGCGGACGGCACCCTTCCACACTTGGGCTTTCGCCAGCTCGGCGCCCTTCTGATAGAAGGTCTGGGTTTCGAAGAAGCGGAAGCCGTAGGTCAGCAGCTTCTGGGTTTCGGCGGCACGGGCCTGCTCGCTGTTGGTGCCGAACACCACGGCGATCAGACGCATGTTGTCACGTACGGCGGACGCCACCAGGCAGTAGCCGGCTTCGTCGGTGTGGCCGGTCTTCAGGCCGTCGACGGTCTTGTCGCGCCACAGCAGCAGGTTGCGGTTGGGCTGCTTGATGTTGTTCCAGAAGAATTCCTTCTGGGAGTAGATGGCGTAGTGAGCCGGGTCTTCGTAGATGATCCCGCGGGCCAGGGTCGCCATATCGTGAGCGGTGGAGTAGTGCTCAGGATTGGGCAGGCCGGTCGCGTTCATGAAGTGGCTGTTGGTCATGCCGAGCTTCTCGGCAGTGGTGTTCATCATGTCGGCGAAAGCGTCTTCGCTGCCGGCAATGTGCTCGGCCACGGCCACGCTGGCGTCGTTGCCCGACTGGATGATGATGCCGTGCAGCAGGTCGCTCAGGGTCACCTGGGTGTTCACCTGGACGAACATGCGCGAACCGCCGGTGCGCCAGGCGTGCTCACTGATGGTCACCGGGTCGCTCTCCCCGATCTGGCCCTTGCGGATCTCCAGGGTGGCGATGTAGGCGGTCATCAGCTTGGTCAGGCTTGCCGGGGGCAGGCGCTGGTCGCCGTTGTTCTCGACCAGGACCTGGCCACTCTGGGCGTCCATCAGAACATAGGATTTGGCGGCCAGTTGCGGCGGCGACGGAATGATCTGCTGGGCCGCCATGGAGACCGGCGCGACGATGAGCAGGGCTGCGGGCAGAAGTACGCGTTTGGCAAAGCTGAAGATGTTCATCCGTCTCTCTGAGAAATAGCTAATGGTCTATCAGGCCCTTGCGGGCAAAGAAGAAGCCGTCAGTCCGGCTTCACCAGGGTGGGCTGGCCGAGCTTGGCCAGGCGCACGGAGTTTTGCACCTCTTGTGCTTCACCCTGAGTTCCGATCGGCCCCAGGCGTACCCGGTGCAGTATCTGCTGGTTGCGCACGACCGAGCTGATGAAGACTGGCGCACTCACCGTCTCGCTCAGCTTGGCCTTGAGGAGTTCCGCAGCGTCCGGATTGGCGAAGGCGCCCACCTGGAGATACAGGCCAGACGCTGCGAGTGAATCGTTTTTTTTTGCGTCGATCTGCACGGGCAGGACGGCGGCGGCATGTTGCTGCGGCGGCGGGGTGTATTGCTCGATCGGCGCGCTGGCGACCTGCACGGCAGGCTGGGGTTGAGCTTGAGGTTTCGCCTGTGCAGCCATCTTCGGCTGGGCGAGGACCATGGGCACCGGACGCCCCTGGGCAGCCCACCACTCATGGGGATCGATGCCCTCGACCTTGACCCGGGCGGTTCCGGTCTCGGCGTAGCCAAGCTTCTTCGCTGCGGCGAAGGACAGGTCGATGATGCGATCGGAGTAGAACGGGCCACGGTCGTTGACCCGCAGAATCACGGTGCGGCCGTTGTCGAGGTTGGTCACCCGGACATAGCTCGGCAGCGGCAGGGTCTTGTGTGCAGCGGTCATGCCGTATAGGTCATAGGCCTCGCCATTGGCGGTGGCCTGGCCGTGGAACTTGGTGCCGTACCAGGACGCCGTGCCCACCGCCTGATAACGACGCGCGTCGTTCATCGGGTAGTAGGTCTTGCCCAGCACGGTATAGGGATTGGCCTTGATCGAGCCGTAATGCGGCATCGGCACGGCATCGGGAATGCGCGAGACGTCGACGTCCCACCATGGCGCGCCGTCCCTGTGGGGACGCGCATAGTCTCCAGGACCAGAAATCTGCCCGCCCGGTTGGACCGGTTCCGGCGCTCGGCTGCTCGAGCAGCTGGCCAGCAACAATGCTACGGCGCCGTAGAAAGCGACTCTTATCGTTTGTGGCATCGGTTAACGCCCGCCCCTTGCGTTGACCAGCAGTTCGGATAGCTGATGCACTGCCATGGCATACATCGCGCTGCGATTGTAGCGGGTAATGACGTAGAAGTTCGGCAGTCCCATCCAGTACTCCGCCCCCTCGTCACCCTCCAGCCTGAAAGCCGTAACCGGCACATCATCGCGCAGTGCGTCGCTGCTTGCCCAGCCCAGCGTCCTAAGATCGCCGACGTTCTTCACCGGGTCCAGTCCCTGGGTCAACCCTTCGTCGATTCGAGCGCCCCGAACCTGGGCACGGGTGACGACCGGAGCCCCGGCGACCCAGCCATGGCGCTTGAAGTAGCTGGCGACGCTGCCGATGGCATCCACCGGGTTGTTCCAGATATCGATGTGGCCGTCGCCGTCGAAGTCCACGGCATAGGCGCGGAAGCTGCTCGGCATGAACTGCGGCAGGCCCATGGCGCCGGCGTAGGAACCTTTGAGCATCAGCGGATCGACCTGCTCTTCGCGCGCCAGCAGGAGGAACTCCTTGAGCTGCTTGCGGAAGAAGTCGGCGCGCGGCGGGTAATCGAAGCCCAGGGTGGACAGCGCGTCGATCACGCGGAAGTTGCCGGTGTTGCCGCCATAGAAGGTCTCGACGCCGATGATTGCGACGATGACCTGGGCCGGCACGCCGTATTCCTTCTCGGCACGGGCCAGAGCCTCGGCGTGCTGATTCCAGAAGGTGACACCCTTCTGGATACGTGCCGGGGTGATGAAGATCGGGCGGTAGTCCTTCCAGGGCTTTACCCGCTCTGCAGGCCGGGAAATGGCGTCGAGGATGGACTGCTTGCGTTCCACTTCACGGAACAGGTCCACCAGCTGCTCGCCAGCGAAACCGTAGTCACGGGTCATCTCGGCGACGAATTCGGCCACCTGCGGCGATCCCTCGTAGTCTCCGGAAAATGCAGGTGCGGCTGCCCCCAGCAGTCCCACCAGGGCAGCCCCGGAGGCTGCCAACTGCATCCATTTGCGCAGTGCTTTCAAATCATTCACTCGTTTCAAACCTGGGCGATCCATTTGCGATGGGTATGGATCGCCATCAACACCCCAAACCCTGACAGCAGCGTCACCAGATGGGTTCCGCCGTAGCTAATGAAGGGCAGGGGCACCCCCACGACCGGCAGCAGTCCACTGACCATGCCGATGTTGACGAACACGTATACGAAGAAGGTCATGGTCAGACTGCCTGCCAGCAACTTGCCGAACAGCGTCTGCGCCTGGGCGGTGATCACCAGGCCACGGCCGATCAGGAGCAGGTAGACCAGAAGCAGCAGGCAGGCGCCCACCAGGCCGAACTCTTCGCCGAGGACGGCAATGATAAAGTCCGTGTGGCTTTCGGGCAAAAAATCCAGGTGCGACTGAGTGCCCAGCAGCCAGCCCTTGCCGAACACCCCGCCCGAACCGATCGCCGCCTTGGACTGGATGATGTTCCAGCCGGTGCCCAGCGGATCGCTCTCCGGATCGAGGAAGGTCAGTACACGCTGCTTCTGGTAGTCGTGCAGCACGAAGTACCACATGGCCACCGCCACCGGCACCACCGCAGCCACCGCGCCGGCGATCCAGCGCCATTGCAGGCCTGCCATGAACAGCACGAAGGCGCCGGACGCCAGGATCAGCAAGGCGGTGCCGAGGTCGGGCTGCTTCAGGATCAACACGAAGGGCATCAGGATCAGCACCAGGCTGATGGCGATGTGCTTGAGCTTGGGTGGAAGGTTGTGCCGCGACAGGTACCAGGCGATGGTCGCCGGCATGATGATCTTCATGAATTCCGAGGGCTGGAAGCGGATCACGCCGGGGATGTTGATCCAGCGGGTGGCGCCCATCGCCGTGTGCCCCATGATTTCCACAACCCCCAGCAATGCGACTCCGACCACGTAGGCCAGGGGCACCCAACGGGCCATGAAGCGCGGCTCGAACTGGGCGATGACGATCATCGCGCCAATACCCAGACCGAAGGAGCTGGCCTGCTTCATCAACAGGTCCCAATGCTTGCCGCTTGCCGAATAGAGAACGAACAGGCTACCGGCCGCGAGCATCAGGATGATCAGCAGCAGCCAACCATCGATGTGCAGACGCTGCAGGAGTGTGGCGCGGCGCTTGAGCACGTCCTCCTGGGAGATGGTGCGGTCGAAGTTGCTGTTCATCGAATGGCGCTCTGCTGCTCGGCCAGCGGTTGCGGTGGCCGGAACTCGGGTTTCAACTGGCCGTCCTCGCCGAGGAGCCAGGCATCCATCACCTGCTTGACCACAGGTGCGGCAACGCCCGAACCGGATTCGCCGTTCTCCACCATCACCGCCACGGCGATCTTCGGATCTTCAGCCGGGGCGAAGGCGACGAACAGGGCATGGTCACGGTGGCGCTCCTGCACCTTGGAGCGGTCGTACTTCTCGCCCTGCTTGATGGCCACCACCTGGGCGGTACCGGATTTGCCGGCGATACGGTAGACAGAGGACGCGCCGACCTTGTGCGCCGTACCCCGCGCACCATGGACCACCTGCTCCATGCCATTGCGGCCGGCATCCCAGTATTTCGGGTCGCGCAGGGTGATGTCCGGCATCGGGTTCGGGTCGATCGGCGGCTGTCCCTCGATGGTCTTGGCCAGGTGCGGACGGATCCATTTGCCGCGGTTGGCCATCAGCGCCACGGCCTGGGCGAGCTGCAGCGGCGTGGACTGCATGTAGCCCTGGCCAATGCCGAGAATGAGGGTTTCGCCCGGATACCACGCCTGGCGATAACGGGCACGCTTCCAGTCGCGCGACGGCATCAGGCCGGGGGACTCTTCGAACATATCGAGGGCCACACGTTGCCCGAAGCCGAAGCGGCTCATGTAGTCATGCAGGCGATCGATGCCCATTTTATGCGCAAGATCGTAGAAGTAGGTGTCATTTGACCGCATGATCGCGGTTTCCATGTTCACCCAGCCGTCGCCACTGCGGTTCCAGTTACGGTACTTGTGGTCGTAGTTCGGCAGTTGGTAGAAGCCCGGGTCGAACACGCGCGAGGCGGGCGTCACCACGCCCGCGTCCAGGCCGGACACCGCCACCATCGGTTTGATCGTCGAGCCTGGCGGGTACAGACCGCGCAAAACGCGGTTGTAGAGCGGCCGATCGATGGAGTCACGCAACTCGGCGTAGGCCTTGAAGCTGATGCCGGTGACGAAGGGGTTGGGGTCGAAGCTGGGCTGGCTGACCATCGCCAGTACATCGCCAGAGGACGGTTCGATGGCGACGATGGCGCCACGCCGACCTGCCAGTGCCTGCTCGGCTGCTTCCTGCAGACGGACATCGAGGGTCAGCACGAGGTCTTTGCCGGGTTTCGGGTCCGTCCGCTTGAGCACGCGCAGCACGCGGCCACGGGCGTTGGTCTCGACTTCTTCGTAACCCACTTCGCCGTGCAACTGGTCTTCGTAGAAACGCTCGATGCCGGTCTTGCCGATGTGGTGGGTGCCGCTGTAGTTCACCGGATCGAGCTGCTTGAGCTCTTTCTCGTTGATCCGGCCGACATAACCCACGGAATGGGCAAAATGCGCGCCCTGCGGATAGTGGCGCACCAACTGCGCCACGACGTCCACGCCAGGCAGGCGGAACTGGTTCACCGCCACGCGGGCGATCTGCTCTTCGGTCAGCTCGAACAGGATGGGAACCGGCTCGAAGGGCCGACGCCCTTGCCGCATGCGCTTCTCGAACAGTGCGCGATCATCCGGCGTCAGTTGCAGCACCTCGACTATCACGTCGAGGGTTTTCTCCCAGTCGGCAGCCCGTTCGCGCGTGACGCTGAGGCTGAAGCTGGGCCGGTTGTCCGCGATGATCACGCCATTGCGGTCGAAGATCAGCCCGCGAGTGGGCGGAATCGGCTGCACATGGACGCGATTGTTCTCGGACAGCGTCGAGTGGTACTCGTACTGGATCACCTGCAGGTAATAGAGCCGGGCGATCAGCACGCAAGTCAGCAGCAGCACCGCCACCGCGCCCACGACCACGCGCCGACGCACCAGGCGGGCGTCCTTCTCATGGTCTTTCAGGCGAATCGGCTGCGGCATGGACAGGGCTTACTTGTGATAAGGATGGCCGGACAGCACTGTCCAGGCGCGGTAGATCTGCTCGCCGATGAGGATGCGAACCAGCGGGTGCGGCAAGGTCAGCGGCGACAGCGACCAACGCTGCTCGCTGCGCGCGCAAACCTCCGGCGCCAGCCCTTCCGGGCCGCCGACCATGAGGTTGACGGTGCGCGAATCGAGACGCCAGCGGTCCAGCTCGGCGGCCAGCTGCTCAGTGCTCCACGGCCGACCTTGGACTTCCAGGGTCACGATGCGTTCCCCCGGCTGGACCTTGGCCAGCATGGCCTCGCCCTCCTGGCGGATCATCCGCGCCACGTCGGCATTCTTGCCACGCGTGGTCAGGGGAATTTCCACCAGTTCCAGGCTGAGCTCGGAAGGCAGGCGCTTGACGTACTCGTGCCAACCCTCTTCCACCCAGCGCGGCATCCGCGTGCCAACAGCGATCAGACGTAGACGCAAGGGACGCCCCGCTTACTCGTGGCTGTGGTGCGCGCGGCTCTGCTCAGCGCCCTGCCACAGGCGCTCCAGATCGTAGAACTGGCGGGTGGCGACTTGCATCACATGCACCACGACATCGCCCAGGTCCAGCAGGGCCCACTCGCCGCCGTCCAGGCCTTCGCTGCCCAGGGGACGCACGCCTTGCTCCTTGACCTTCTCCAGCACGTTCTCGGCCATGGATTTGACGTGACGGCCGGAGGTGCCGCTGGCAATCACCATGAAGTCGGTGATGCTGGTCTTGCCGCGTACGTCGATGGTGGTGATTTCCTGACCTTTCAGGTCTTCCAGGGCCGCGATGGCGACCTTGACGAGTTCTTCGTTTTGCATCGGGTTCAACTACCTCAGTGAATCAGTTCGGCGCACGGTAAAGGTCGTGCGCATGGATATAGGCCAATACGGCGTCGGGCACGAGAAAGCGCGCCGAGCGCCCCTCCCCCAGCAATTGGCGAATCTGGGTGGCGGAAATTGCCAAGGGGGTCTGCCAGACGAAGGCTATCTGCCCGGCCGGCCCCTGTAGGGATTGCGGGTCGACGGCGCTACGCGCCGCCAACAGGTCACGCAGGTCTTCCGGAGCCTCGCTGTCGGCATCCGGACGTTGCAGGACCAGGATGTGGCAGTGGTCGAGCAGCTCGCTCCAGCGATGCCAGCTCGGCAGTCCACAGAAGGCATCCCAGCCGACCAGCAGGAACAACTGGTCATCGGCGTCCAATTCGGCACGCAGGGACTCCAGCGTCTCGATGGTCCAGGACGGCCGCTCGCGCTTGAGCTCACGGTCATCCACCACCAGCGGCGCTACTCCGGCCACGGCCAGCCGCACCATTTCCAGACGCTGCGCAGCGGACACTCGCGGGCTGTCGCGGTGCGGCGGCCGTGCACTTGGAATCAGGCGCAGCTCGTCGAAGCCGAACTGCTCGGCCACCTCGACGGCACTGCGCAGATGACCGATGTGCACAGGATCGAACGTGCCGCCGAAGAGACCGATGCGCTTGCCCATCAGGTGCGTACGTGACCGTCGCCGAAGACCACGTACTTCTCGCTGGTCAGGCCTTCCAGACCGACCGGACCACGAGCGTGCAGCTTGTCGGTGGAGATGCCGATCTCCGCGCCCAGGCCGTACTCGAAACCATCAGCGAAGCGGGTCGAGGCGTTGACCATCACCGAAGCGGAATCCACTTCGGTGATGAAGCGCCGGGCATCACTGAAGTTCTCGGTGATGATCGCGTCGGTGTGTTGCGAGCCATAGGCATTGATGTGCTCGATGGCCTGGTCCAGGCCGTCGACGATGCGGATCGAGAGGATCGGCGCGTTGTACTCGGTGCGCCAATCTTCTTCGGTCGCCTCCAACACGTCCTTGCCCAGCAGGGCGCGGGTGGCGGCGTCGCCGCGCAACTCCACACCCTTGTCGCGATAGATGGCGGCCAGGGGCGGCAATACGCGGGCGGCGATAGCCTCGTGCACCAGCAGGGTTTCCATGGTGTTGCACGGCGCATAGCGCTGGGTCTTGGCGTTGTCGGCCACGCGGATCGCTTTGTCCAGGTCGGCGGCAACGTCAATGTAGACGTGGCAGATGCCGTCCAGGTGCTTGATCACCGGCACCTTGGCCTCGCGGCTGATGCGCTCGATCAGGCCCTTGCCGCCGCGCGGGACGATCACGTCGACGAACTCCGGCATGCTGATCAGCGCGCCTACGGCGGCACGGTCGGTGGTTTCCACCACTTGCACCAGCTCGCTCGGCAGACCGGCTTCGGCCAGGCCCGTCTGGATGCAGCGGGCGATGGCCTGGTTGGAATGAATGGCCTCGGAACCGCCGCGCAGGATGGTGGCGTTGCCGGACTTCAGGCAAAGGCTGGCGGCATCGATGGTCACGTTCGGCCGCGATTCGTAGATGATCCCGATCACACCCAGCGGCACGCGCATCTTGCCCACCTGGATACCGGACGGCAGGTAGCGCATGTCGCGGATCTCGCCGATGGGGTCCGGCAGGGTGGCGACCTGACGCAGGCCCTCGATCATGTCGTCGATGCGCGCCGGGGTGAGTGCCAGGCGATCGAGCATGGCTGGCTCGAGGCCATTGGCCCGGCCATTGGCCAGGTCCTGCTCATTGGCGGTGGACAGCTCGGCACGAGCTGCATCCAGGGCATCGGCGGCAGCCAGCAGGGCGCGGTTCTTCTGCGCGGTGCTGGCACGGGCGGCCACACGCGAGGCGGCGCGTGCGGCGCGGCCAAGGCGGGTCATGTAATCGAGAACGGACTCGGTCATGGTCTCGGGTTCTGGCGAAAGGAAAGCGGCTGATTATAGCGGCCGCGCTCGCTCGCGCCCAGCGGCGCCGGGCGGATGGTAGACAGGCCATTCCACGGGCCTTTTTCGGTAACGACGCAAACCTCGGCCCAGGCGGGCCGCGGCCTGGACGGTGACACCCGGCCACCGCGCCCGCCCGAAGGTTGGGTAAACAAAAGTGTCTCCGCTGTTTACCTTCCAATCGCAGTCGTCGCAGAAGAACAAGAAGCGCCCCCGGCGCCGGAGAATCCGCCATGCGTTACCAGACCGACTTCGCCCCCCAGCACCTGAACGATGCGCCCCGCATCCTCCAGGTCGGCCCCTGGACCCTGCACTACCAGGCCTTCTCCCAGCACGCCGAAGACACTCGCGAGCCGGTCCTGATGCTTGGCGGCGCCTTCCAGAGTTTCCGCTCTTTCGTCTCCGAGGTGCAGGAGCTGTTGCCCCGCCACCCGGTGATCCTGCTCGATCTCCCGAGCCAGGGCGGCAACCTGCAACTGGCGCCCGAACTTTCGCTCGAACAGCTGGCTGACCTGATCGCCGCTTTTGCCGAAGAACTCCGGCTACCACCGTTGATCCCCATCGGCCTGTCCTATGGCTCCGCCCTGGCGGCCCTGTTCGCGGTTCGCCATCCACGACATTGCGCACGCCTGCTGCTCGCTGGAATCACCGCGTTCGGCCGCCCCGGCGCCCGCCGCATGCTGGAAGAAAGCCTGGACCTGCTAGCCGAAGGCCAGGTCCAGCGCTTCGTCCAAGGCGCACTGACCGGCCTGATCAATCCCCTGCGTCTGGAGGAAACCGGCATCTCACTGGTCTTTCGCAAGGCACTTTTGCGACAGATGCAGCGTCTTTCCCCGCAGGAACTCGAACGATACCGGCAAAACAGCCAACGCCTGCTGGATTTCCAAGGCTTCGCGCGCCACCCGGCTTGCCCCACCCTGGTGCTGGCCGGCGAGTTCGATCACTTCACCCAGCCCTGGGAGCATGCGGGCTTCGCCGCTGCCTGCACCGATGCCGACTGCGCACTTATCCACAATGGCGATCACCTCGCCCAGTTCGAACAGCGTGAGGCCTGCGCCAGCTTCTACCGTCCGTTCCTCCTCGGTAGCGCCCTGCCCCTTGCCGCCCCTGGCGCCACGCGCCTTGCCCGCAATCGTCTGGACCGCCTGGAACGACGGCAGGAACCGCGCCTGGCCCCATTGAACCGGCGCGGCCGGCTGCTTCACGACGAAGCAGGTGAGTGGCCGGTGGAAGTCAACGAACTGGGCTTCTTCGGCGGCCTGCTGGCCGGCAACCTGCCGAGCGCGCTGCCCTCGCGTGGATGGCGCCTGCAGGCCGGCGATCTGCCGGAACTGGATGTCCTGCCCTTGCGCCATGAGGGCGATTGCCTCGCCCTGGTCTTCCCCCACACCGATGCTCAGGCCAGCGACGCCCTGGCAGCGCAGATGGTGCAGGCCGAGCCGCGCGCGGTGGTTAACGCGTGACGACAGGGAAGTCGCCTTTGGCTTGCTCTTGTGGGGGCGAATTCATTCGCTATGGGACGCGGAGCGACCCCAGCCTGCCTGCACGCCGATATTCCGGCTCGGGTAACGTGTAGGAGCGAGCTTGCTCGCGAAAAGATCTCGCCCGGGCTGTTCGCGAGCAAGCTCGCTCCTACAGAAAATGCGACTTCAACCTGCCCATCGGAGCATTTCGATCGTCACAGGCAGACCCGATAACTCATGACCACACCCTCAGGACGTGGTTTCCCGAGTTCAAATGAATCCGCCCTCCAGCCATCACACTCGTCCCTCCACCACCCTCACCAGCGCCGGCCCGGCATCCGCCAGCGCCGACTCGAGTTCCTTCGGGTCATGCACCCGGACTTCTCCAAAGCCGCAGCCTTCAAAGCCCGAAACGATGGCGTCGTCTCCCCGGTAATGCAGGTAATAGCGGCCTCGGGTCAGCCGCCCAACCAGATCGATGCCCCAGCGCAACTGGCGATAGCGTGGATGCTCGTGCAGGTCGGGATAGAGATCAGTGAGGTAGGTGGCGGCCGGGAACTGTTTCAGCTGGTCCGCCAACCGGCTCCAGAAGGCTTCTATCACCGGCAGTTCGAAGTAGTTCACCAACCCTTCGGTGATCACCAGCACTGGCGCTTCGTGATCCAGCCCGGAAAAGAGCGCCTGCAAGTCGTTCGCGCCCTGATCGGCGAGGATATCCACAGGACGCACCTGATGCCGCGCGCCCAGCCAGCCCTCTTCATGGAGCAGCAGCCGCTTGCGTGCAGCCATGGGCGGCAGGTCGGCCTCCAGGTAACGCAGCTCCGGATAGCGGGAACAGAAGCGCCGTCCCCGGGGCGACAGACCGCAGGCAATCTCCACGACCTGGCGTACCCCGCGCCGCTCGATGGCCTCGCTCAACAGCGCATCGATCAACAGATGGCGCTGCAACAGGAAGCGCTCGACATCCAGCCCGAAGGCCACCCGCGCGCCCCAGCTCACTGGCGCCAGCACGCCGTGGGCGAAGCGTCCGAAGGGCGTAACGAAGGGGGCTTCGGCAAGCTGGTGGCGATACCAGACGTAACCGGTGTAGTGCGCACTGGGGGTGATGTGGGCACTGTCGAGACGGGCAGCTCGGGACATGGCAACGGGCTCTTGTTATTTTGCGTGACGATTCCGACGCCGGCGTTCAGCTTCGGCTCAGCATGCTTCCGTATAATCGCGAGCCTATTCCGACCCGTAACCCTGCGACAGCCCCATGTCCTGCGATCCCATCCTTAGTTTGCCCTGGCCGGGTGCCCGCCCGCTGACCGATGCCTTTTTCGACCGCGACGCCCAACTGGTGGCCCGCGAGCTGCTGGGCAAGGTGATCCGCCACCGGGCAGGCGACCGCTGGCTATCTGCCCGCATCATCGAGACTGAGGCCTATTACCTGGTGGACAAGGGCAGCCACGCGTCCCTCGGCTACACGCACAAGCGCCGCGCGCTGTTTCTCGATGGCGGGCACATCTATATGTACTACTCCCGTGGCGGTGACTCGCTGAACTTCAGCGCCCACGGCGCCGGCAACGCGGTACTGATCAAGTCCGGGCATCCCTGGGTGGACGCCATCTCTTCCGCCGACGCCCTGACAGCCATGCAACGCAACAACCCCGACGCCCAGGGCCAGCCCCGCCCCACCGAACGGCTCTGCGCCGGCCAGACGCTGCTGTGCAAATCCCTTGGCCTGAAAGTGCCTGACTGGGACGGCCAGCGCTTCGACTGGCAGCGCCTGTTCGTCGAAGACGTCGACGAACGTCCCGCCTGCATCATCCAGACCGCGCGCCTGGGCATCCCCCACGGCCGCGATGAACACCTGCCTTACCGCTTCGTCGATGCCGCCTATGCTCGCCATTGCACACGCAACCCGCTGCGCCGCGGGCAGGTCGAAGGATTCGACTACACGCTGATCGAGGACACACCCGCATGAGTCAATGGTTCGACCAGGTCACCGCCTGGCTTGGCGCCAACCCGGAATGGTTGGGCCTGGCCATCTTCCTGATCGCCTGCATCGAATGCCTGGCCATCGCCGGCATCGTTGTACCGGGCGTGGCGCTGCTGTTCGCCGTCGGCGTGATGGCCGGCAGCGGCGCACTGGAACTCTGGCAGACCTTGCTCCTGGCCTACTGCGGCGGGCTGGTGGGCGACATGATCTCCTACGGACTGGGGCGACGCTTCCACCAGAACATCCGCCGCCTGCCCTTGCTGCGCGACCACCCCGAATGGATCACCGGCGCTGAAAACTACTTCCAGCGCTATGGCATCGCCAGCCTGCTGGTGGGTCGCTACATCGGCCCGCTGCGCCCCATGCTGCCGATGGTGGCGGGCATGCTCGACATGCCCTTCCCGCGCTTCGTCGCCGTCAGCATGCTGGCAGCCGCCGGCTGGGCCGTGGCCTACCTGGTTCCCGGCTGGGCCACCGGCGCGGCACTGCGCCTGCCGCTGCCGGATGGCTTCTGGAGCGAAGCCGGGGTCGTGATAGTCGTGGTCGTCGCCATACTGGGCCTGATCATCCACAGCACGCTCCGTGAGAAACGCTCGGCCAACCCATTGGCGGCCGGACTGTGCCTGGCAGCCCTGGGGGCGCTGTTGATCGGCTGGCCCCACTTGCAGGCCCTGGACCAGGGACTGATGGCGCTGGTTCAGGAGCAGCGCCGGGACGGCTTCGATCATTGGATGGTGCTGGTCACTCGTGTCGGCGACTTCGAGACCCAGTTGCTCGCCGGCGCGCTGCTCGGCGCCCTGTTGCTGCTACTGCGCCAGTGGCGCCCCACCTGCTTTGCCATCGGCACGCTGCTGATCACGGGGCTGGCCAATACCGGCCTCAAGCACCTCTACGCACGCGCACGTCCCGAGGTTCTGGTCGAGCCGCTGACCACGTTCAGTTTCCCCAGCGGCCACAGCTCCGCGGCCTTCGCGTTCTTCCTGGTACTGGGGATTCTTGCCGGGCGCGGCCAACCGGGGCGCCTGCGCCTGACATGGTTGCTGCTGGCCTGCTTGCCGGCCCTGGCCATTGCCCTGTCGCGGGTCTACCTCGGCGTGCACTGGCCCACCGACATCCTCGCTGGCGCCTTGCTGGCGGGCGGCATCTCGGCGGCCGGCCTCGCGCTGATGCAGCGTGCGGCGCCACTGACTGCGATGAGTGCGAGGGTGTGGGTGCTGATCCTGCCGGCCTGCCTGGCCCTGCTCGGCGGCGTCGCCACCTGGGCCCTGCCGGAAGCGCTGGCGCGTTACAGCTACTAGCTGCTGCATCAGGCCCGACAGGAAATATCAGGCGATGGATTCGCCCTCGCCCTGCAGCTGATCGAGCAGGCCCTGGAGGAAATCCAGACGTTCGTCAGGATCGCTCAAGGTCAGCAGGTGGATCTTTTCCTTGATGTGGAACGGCAGCAGGTAGGACAGCTGATTCGCCAGCGCCTGCTGCCCCTCCACCACGCCGCCCATGCCCAGCCCCTGGACCATGGGGTGCTCGGCCAGGGCGTTGAGCAATGCGGCCAGATCAGCATGCTCCCCGCGCAGGGGGCGCTCAGGCTCATCGGCCAGCCATTCGACTTCAGCGAGGGTCAGTTGGTCGCGCAGCACTTCCGCCTTGCTCACATGGAAGCGCCGCCCACCTTCCACGCGGATGCCCAGCAAACCGTTGGGACGCTGCTGCCAGTCGCGGATCAGCGCCTCGCAACCGATGGCGGCGAAGCGACTGGCCGCCTCGCCCACTTCCTGGCCCTCGAGAATGCAGACCACGCCGAAGCCTTCGCCCTGCTTCATGCAGCGCCCCAGCATGTCCAGGTAGCGCGCCTCGAATATCTGCAAGTCCAGCGTGCAACCCGGAAACAGCACGGTGTTGAGCGGAAACAGCGGCAACTTCATGCATCGACCTCAAGCAATCATGGCAACGGCGAGCGGCAGCAGCACCGCTGTGGCGACACCCATGAGGCTCATCGCCAGGGCGGCGAACGCACCGCACTCCTCGCCTTCCTGCAAAGCCCGCGCGGTGCCCACGGCGTGAGCGGTGAGTCCCAGGGCCATGCCCTGTGCCGCCGGGTGACGGACACCGCAGCGGCGCAGCAGCTCCGGACCGAGAATGGCGCCGAGCACGCCGGTGATCAGCACGAACACCGCCGCCAGGGCTGCCACGCCGCCAAGCTGCTCGGCCACCAGCATGGCGATGGGCGAGGTCACCGACTTCGGCAACAACGTCATCAGGACCATGCGCTCGGTGCCGAACCACCAGCCCAGTACAGCTACCGACAGCGTAGCGAAGAGCCCACCGAACACCAGTGTCAGCAGGGTCGGCCAGAACAGCTGGCGAATTCGCCGCAGGTTGAGGAAGAGCGGTACGGCCAGCGCGACAGTGGCCGGACCGAGGAAGACCGTCAGCAATTGCGTGCTCTGGCGGTACTCCTGGTAGGTGATACCGAAGGCCAGCAACACGCCGATCAGCAGCAGCATGGACAGCAGCACCGGCTGGAGGAATACCCAGCGGGTCTTCTCGTAGGCCGCCAAGGCCAATTGATAGGCCGCCAGGGTCATGCCGAAGCCGAACAGCGGGTGATGCACGATCGCTTGTATCGCGGCTTGCCAGTCGAGGCTCATGTGTCCTCCCGGCGATTCGCCTGTCGATCGATGAGCTTCTGCATCAGCCAGCCAGAGAAGAGGAAGGTCGCCAACAGGGACAGCACCAGCGCGCCGACGATGGCCCAGAAGTCCGCCCAGATGGCCTGCGCATAAACCATCACGCCCACTGCCGGAGGCACCAGCAGCAGTGGCAGGTAGCGCAGCAGGCTGCTGGCGGCCAGGCTCAGCGGCTCGCTTACTTCGCCACGCGCCAGCAGATAGAGGAAGAGCAGCACCAGGCCGATGATGGGCCCGGGCAGCATGGACAGGAACAGGGCATTGAGCCCGCTACCGATCAGCTGGAACAGCACCAGCCAGGTCAGTCCGCGCAACAGCATGAAATTCTCCACGGGTCAGGTCCGGCCAGGCAGGGCCTCGGCCGGGACGGGGGCATTATAGGCTCGCCCGACGCCTCGCTATAACCCGCCATTCGCAGGGGGCATGGCGTCTTGACCCGACGGGTCCGGCATGATGATCTAAGCGCTGCATGCAAGACCGGGCTCACCCCCGAATCAATAAGAATTACAACACTGCATCCACGGAGGATGACGTAATGGCGTTCGTACCAGTAGCGGAACTGAAGAACTACGTTGGCAAGGAACTCGGCCACTCGGACTGGATAAGCATCGACCAGAACCGTATCAACCAGTTCGCCGAATGCACCGAAGACCACCAGTTCATCCATGTCGACCCGGAGCGCGCCAAGCAGACGCCCTTCGGCTCCACCATCGCCCATGGCTTCCTCAGCCTGTCGCTGATTCCGAAGCTGATCGACGGCCTGCTGGTCCTGCCCGAAGGCGCGAAGATGGTGGTCAACTACGGTCTCGACAGCGTGCGTTTCATCCAGCCGGTCAAGGTCGACTCCCGTGTGCGCCTGGCCGTGAAGGTCATCGACGTCAACGAGAAGAACCCCGGCCAGTGGCTGATCAAGGCCCTTTGCACCCTGGAGATCGAAGGCCAGCAGAAGCCCGCGTACATCGCCGAGTCCCTCAGCCTCTGCTTCGTCTGAGCCGCTCCTCGCCGCCAAAAAAGCCCGCAATAGCGGGCTTTTTTGCGCCACACTGAAAGGCAGATGCCGATTAGGACAAGCACGCCGATGAAGCCGTTTCTGCCCCTGACCCTCGCCATCCTGCTCGCAGCCTGCGGTGAGGGCGAACCCCTGACACCGCCGGACGCCCGCCTGCCGGATGGTTCCCGCTACCGCGGCGAACTGGTCGATGGCCTGCTGCAGGGACCGGGCCGTCTCGACTACAACAATGGCACCTGGTTCGAAGGTCAGTTCAAGGATGGCCAGCCGGAGGGCCAGGGTGAATGGCATGGCCCCAGCGGCCTGGTCTACATCGGCGAATTCAAGGCGGGCCTGTTCCATGGCCAGGGCCGCCTCGCATACGGAAACGGCACGACCTACGAAGGCGGCTTCGCCCAGAACCAGTTCCACGGCGAAGGCACCCTGCGCCAAGGCGAGGTCACCTATCGCGGCCAGTTCCACAACGACAAATACCAGGGCTTCGGCATCCTCGAATGGACCGACGGCAGCAATTACCAGGGGCTCTTCAAGGCCGGCCAGCCAGAGGGCGAAGGCGTCCGCACCGATGAAGCCGGCAACCGTTTCAGCGGACGTTTCAAACGCGGCCAGCTGGTGGGCCAAGGGGCCTATCAGGGGCAGGACGGCTCCAGTTATATCGGTGAGTTCCGCAACAGCCTTTTCGACGGCAAGGGGCGCTTCACTAGTGGTGACGACGATGTCTGGAGTGGGACCTTCAAGGAAGGCAACCTGATTGGCCAGGGCGAATTCACAGGCGCCGACGGCAGCCACTACGTGGGGCACTTCCGGCACTGGCGCTACCAGGGCGAAGGCATCCTTTCGCTGGCCGACGGCAGCCGTTACCAGGGGAACTTCAGCGACGGGCTCTACAGCGGCACTGGCAGCCTGACGCGATCGGATGGCAAGCAGGAAACCGGCACCTGGCAGGACGGGGTCCGCATCCGCGACGAAAAGGGCAAGGCCCTGCCCGACCCACTGGAAATCGGCCTGCTGGCCCAGGGTCACCTGCTCGAGCAGGCCATCGATGCCCTGCCGGTCTCCACCCACGAGGTGGAACTTTACTCCATAACTGTCGCCGGCGACGGCCGCCAGAGCGTATTCCTGCGTGAAGCGGATTACGTCTCCAGACTCCTGGCCGAACGCTTCGGCGCCCACGGTCAGCTCACCCTGGTCAACCACCGTGAACACATGGCCGACCGTCCGCTGGCCACCCGCGAAAGCCTGTCCCGTGCCATCAAGGCCGTCGCCAGGCGCAGCGGCCCGGAAGACCTGGTGTTCATCTACCTCACCAGCCACGGCTCACCGACCCACGAACTGGCCCTGGAGCAACCCGGCCTTCAGTTGGGTCACCTGCCGGCACAGGAACTTGCGGACCTGCTCACTCCTCTCAAGGACAGGTACAAGGTGCTGGTGATCTCCGCCTGCTACTCCGGCGGATTCATTCCACCGCTCAAGGACGACAGAACGCTGATCATGACGGCTGCGCGTACCGATCGCGTCTCCTTCGGCTGCTCCGAGGAGAATGACTTCACCTACTTCGGCCGAGCGCTGTTCGCTGACGCCTTCAGCGAAACCGACGATCTGGAACGCGCATTCGGCATCGCCCGGGAGAAAGTCGCCGAACGCGAGAAGGCCGACGACTTCGAGGCCTCGGAACCGCAGATCTGGGCGCCCAAGGGTGTCACCACGCGCTGGCGGGCACTCCGCGAACACCAGGCGGAACAGGCCCTGACCGCACAGAGCGCCGAGGACCCCGACAAAACCGCGCTTAGCCACTAAGCTCAGCGTGTATCAGCGGAGAAACAGCATGCATCTGACGCCCCAGCACATACTGCTCGCCGGCGCCACTGGATTGACCGGCGAGCACCTGCTCGACCGCCTGCTCAACGAACCCACGGTAGCCCGTGTCCTGGCCCCGACCCGGCGCCCGCTGGCCGAACATCCACACCTGCTGAACCCCGTCGGTCCGCTGCCCGAATTGCTGCCGCAACTGCAGGGACAGGTCGACGTCGCCTTCTGCTGCCTGGGCAGCACCATCCGCCAGGCCGGCTCCCAGGAGGCCTTCCGCGCAGTGGACCTGGACCTGGTCCTGGCGTTCGCCCAACGCGCCCGCGAACTGGGCGCCCGGCACTTCATCGTGATCAGCGCACTGGGTGCCAACCGCGCATCCTCGATCTTCTACAACAAGGTCAAGGGCGAGATGGAGGAAGCCCTCAAGGCGATGGACTGGCCGCAACTGACCATTGCCCGCCCGTCGCTGCTGATCGGGCCACGCAGCGAGTTCCGCTTCGGCGAACGCCTGGCCGCCGCTTTCATGCGCTGGCTGCCGGGCAAGTTCCGCGGCATCGACGTCTGCACCCTGGCCCGCGCACTCTGGCGCCTGGCGCTGGAGGAGGAAGACGGCGTTCGCATTATCGAGTCGGACGACCTGCGCCGCCTTGGGCGCTGACAACGGCGGGAGCACGCCCGCCAATGGCCGAAATCCCCGCGCCCTTGCGATTCGCCCCTGCTAAGGTGGACGGCGTCCTTCGCCGGAGACAGCCAGCATGGGCTTCTATGATCGCCACATCCTGCCCCACCTGATCGACTTCGCCTGCGGCATGGGGCATGTGATGAAGACCCGTTCCCTGGTCGTGCCCCAGGCTGAAGGCCAGGTGCTGGAAATCGGCATCGGCACCGGGCTCAACCTTGCGTTCTACGATTCTTCCCGTGTCAGCCGCGTCACCGGTGTCGACCCCGCTGCACAGATGCAGGCCCTGGCGCGCCGACGCGCCGAAGCCATCGCGATCCCCGTGGACACCATTGCGCTGGAGCTCGGCGAGATCCAGGCTGCCGACGCCAGCTTCGACAGCATCGTCTGCACCTTCACCCTCTGCACCATTCCGGACGCCATCGCCGCCCTGCGTGAAATGCGTCGCGTACTCAAGCCCGGCGGACGCCTGCATTTCGCCGAACACGGCCTGGCGCCAGACCTGTCCGTGGTGCGCTGGCAGCACCGGCTCACCCCGTTGTGGAAACCGCTGGCCGGCGGCTGTCACCTCGATCGCGACATCCCGCGCCTGATCGAAACCGGCGGCTTCAACATTGGCGAGCTGCACAGCAGCTACCTGCCCGGCCCGAAACCCATGACCTTCGTCTACCGCGGCTGGGCGGATTGACGCCGGCTTGCGGCTGAACAAGGATTCGTCCTTTATCCACAGGGATCGCCCCATGAGCCTCGAATCGGTCCGAGCCTTCTTCGCCGGGAAGGCGCCGGAAATAGACATCATCGAATTGCAGACCAGCACCGCCACCGTCGCCCTGGCGGCTGAAGCCCATGGCGTCGAGCCGGGCCGCATCGCCAAGACCCTGGCCTTTCGCGTAGGCGAAGATGCCGTGCTGGTGGTGGCGCGTGGCGACGCCCGCATCGACAACCGCAAGTTCAAGGAAACCTTCGGCGCCAAAGCCAAGATGCTGGATGCCGAAACGGTGGAAGCCCTGACCAGTCATCCAGTGGGCGGGGTTTGTCCATTCGGCCTGGCCACCCCACTTCCGGTTTACTGCGACCGATCCCTGCAAGCCTTCGATGAAGTGGTGCCAGCGGCAGGTGCCGTCCACAGCGCAGTGCGCATCACCCCGGCCTACATGGCCGAGCTGGTGGAAGCGAAATGGGTGGATGTGTGCCAGGAGCCGGCAGAGGAAATGCACGGCTGATTGGGATACGCCCTGTAGGAGCTGGCTTGCCAGCGAATGACCCCTCTTCGCCAGCAAGCTGGCTCCTACAGGAATTCATCGATCCATATGGCAATGCACATGCACCCCGTAGGAGCTGGCTTGCCAGCGAATGCCCCCTCTTCGCCAGCAAGCTGGCTCCTACAGGAATTCATCGCTCCATAAGGCAATGCACATGCACCCTGTAGGAGCTGGCTTGCCAGCGAATGACCCCTCTTCGCCAGCAAGCTGGCTCCTACAGAAATTCATCGCGCCATGAGCAAATGCACATGCGCCCTGTAGGAGCTGGCTTGCCAGCGAATGCCCCCTCTTCGCCAGCAAGCTGGCTCCTACAAGGCGATTCAATACCCGCCCGTTACCCCCAGACTCACACCCAACTCCGCCGCCACTGCGAAGGGCAGCAGCAGCGTGTCCAGCAATGCACTGGCGGGCAGGTCCAATGCCGGATAGGCCGGCGGCTCGACGCCGAAGCGGTCCGTGGGGCAGCAGCCACCATTGAGCGAATACCAGTCCAGACGGGTGCCGGAATAGATGATCGGCGCGCCCGGCTTGGCGGCATTGAGCGTCCAGACACTGGCGCAGCCTTGCAGGAGGCTCAGCGCCAACGCGATAACGGCGAAGGGTTTAGTCATCGACGCCCTGATGGTGTTCGCCCCAACGCGGCAGCATGTCCTGGGGGATATCCAGCAGGTTGAGGATTCGCGCCACCACGAAGTCGACCAGGTCATCGATGGTCTGCGGCTGGTGATAGAAGCCCGGCGAGGCCGGCACAATCACCGCGCCGAGGTTGGACAGCTTGAGCATGTTCTCCAGGTGAATGCTGGAGTACGGCGCCTCGCGCGGCACCAGGATCAGCTGGCGACGCTCCTTCAGGGTCACATCAGCGGCGCGCTCGATCAGGTTGTTGCAGGCACCGGTGGCAATGGCCGAGAGGGTTCCGGTGGAACAGGGCACCACCACCATCGCCGCCGGCGCGCCAGAGCCGGAAGCCACTGGAGACATCCAGTCTTCCTTGCCATAGCAGCGAATCTGGCCCGGTGCGGCACCGGTGTACTCGCTGAGGAAGGCCTGCATGGCCTGGGGCTTGGCCGGCAGGGTGACATCGGTTTCGGTGGCCATCACCAACTGCGCGGCCTTCGAGATCAGGAAGTGCACCTCGCGGTCTTCCTGGATCAGGCAATCCAGCAGACGCAGGCCGTACTGGGCGCCGGAGGCGCCCGTCATTGCCAGGGTGATGCGGGACGGTCCGTTCATCGCCTCACTCCGCCAGGGCCGAAGCCAGCTTGCCGTGCAGGCCGCCGAAACCGCCGTTGCTCATGATCACCACCTGGGTGCCGGGCGCGGCGATGGCCTTCACCCCCTCGATGATGGACTCCAGGGATTCGCACACCTGGGTCGGCACAGTGGAGCCGGCGACTGTGGCCGCCAGATCCCAGCCGAGATTCGGCGGCGCGTACCAGAACACCTGATCGGCCAGCTTCACCGAATCCGGCAGACCATCGCGGTGGGCGCCGAGCTTCATGGAGTTGGAGCGCGGCTCGATCACCGCGATCACCGGGGCGTCGCCCACGCGCTTGCGCAGGCCGTCGAGGGTGGTGGCGATGGCAGTCGGGTGGTGGGCGAAATCGTCGTAGATGGTCACGCCCTTCACCTCGGCCACCTTCTCCATGCGCCGCTTGACGCTCTTGAAGACCGACAGCGCAGCGACACCCAGCTCCGGAACCACGCCAACATGGCGGGCCGCAGCCAGGGTGGCGAGGGCATTGGCGACGTTGTGCTGGCCAGTCAGTTCCCAGTCCACGGTGCCGGCGACCTGACCTTCGAACAGCACGTCGAAACGCGAGCCGTCTTCGGCCAGCAACCGAGCCTGCCATTGACCGCCTTCACCGGTGGCCTGCACCGGGGTCCAGCAACCCATGTCCAGCACGCGCTTGAGCGCGGTTTCGGACGTCGGATGGATGACCAGACCCTCGCCGGGAATGGTCCGTACCAGATGATGGAATTGACGCTCGATGGCAGCGAGGTCGGGGAAGATGTCCGCGTGATCGAACTCGAGGTTATTGAGGATGGCGGTGCGCGGGCGGTAGTGGACGAACTTGGAGCGCTTGTCGAAGAAGGCGCTGTCGTACTCGTCTGCCTCCACCACAAAGAAAGGCGTGCCGCCCAGTCGGGCCGACACACCGAAGTTCTGCGGTACGCCGCCGATCAGGAAGCCCGGGCTCATGCCGGCATGTTCCAGCACCCAGGCCAGCATGCTGGTGGTGGTGGTCTTGCCATGGGTGCCGGCCACTGCCAGCACCCAACGGCCTTGCAGCACATGATCGGCCAGCCACTGCGGGCCGGAGACGTAGGGCAGGCCCTTGTTCAGTACGTACTCGACGGCGGGGTTGCCACGGGACAAGGCATTACCGACGACCACCAGGTCTGGAGCGGGCTCCAGATGGGCGGGCTCGTACCCCTGCATCAGCTCGATCCCCTGGGCTTCCAGCTGGGTGCTCATGGGCGGGTAGACGTTGGCGTCGGAGCCGGTGACACGGTGGCCAAGTTCCTTGGCCAGCACCGCCAGCGAACCCATGAAGGTGCCGCAGATGCCGAGGATGTGGATATGCATGGATGACCTCTGAAACGGGCCGCCCCGGCCCGGAAAAAACTTGTCGCAGGTTAGCACAGCGGCCCCTCTGGGAGCCCCAGGAGACTGGTGTAGGGGCGAATTCATTCGCCAAGCAGGCCGAAGGACTGCCACGCCCGCCCTAGGGACCGCTATGCGGTCCTTGGCGAATGAATTCGCCCCTACAAGGAAAGAGCGAACCAGCTAGCCGCCGTTCGACCGCACGATGTCGAAAAAGGTCTCGATGATGCGCCGCGAACCCTGCTCCCGCAGGCACACCAGCGTCTCCGTCATGCGCTGCAGGCAGTCGCGGATCGGCAGCACATGCACGTTGGCGCTGGCACCCACCTCGGCCGCCGAAACCAGCCCCACGCCCAGGCCCGCCGCGACCATCTCGAAAGTCGCCTCGCGGCCCTCTACCTCAATGGCCGGGCGGATGGCGATACCGGCGCGGCGCATCTCTTCCTCGAGTATCTGCCGGGTCATGGAGCCGCGCTCCCGCAACACCATTGGCATGTCTTCCAGATCGGCGAGGACGATCGACTTACGCGCCGCCCAGGGGTGCGAGTGGGCCACGAAGGCCACCAGCGGATCGGCGCTGAGCACGTGGGTGATCAGGCTGTCGTCTTCCACCACGCGGCCCAGCAGGGCGAAGTCCGCCTTGTACTCCTGCAAGCGACGCAGGCATTCGTCGCTGTTGCCGGTGACCAGGCTGACGCGGATCCCCGGATAGCGTTCGCAAAAGCGCGCGATGTGCCCCAGCAGGTGCACCGGCGAATCCACCGCCAGGGTCAGGCTACCGGTCTCCAGTGCACGCGAAGTGGACAGCAGCTCCTGTGCTTCGGCCTCGGCGGCGAACAGCCGCTGAGTGATGGTCAGGAGGCGCTCGCCCAGGTCGGTCAGTTGCACCGAGCGCTTGTTGCGGTGGAACAGCAGGATGCCGAAGCGCTCCTCCAGCTTGCGCACCTGGTCGGAAACCGCCGGCTGGCTGAGGAAAAGCGCCTCGGCCGCACGGGTGAAATTGCCGTGCACCGCCACGGCGTGGAAGGCCTTCAGCTGGGCCTGGGAAACCGCCATTCGCCTGCTCCTCGATAAATAAGCTCAACTTATTTTTGAAATACTATAAATCGATTTTTTTTATTTCTAGGGAATTGGTTTTATCTCTCCATCGCAACGCGCCCTCACCAGAACAACGCTGGAGACGACCATGACCAAAGCCGAATTCCCCACTAACACCCAACCGCTGGCAGCCCCTGCCCTCGGCGAGCCCTACCTGCTGACGCCCGGCCCGCTGACCACCTCCAAGGCCACCAAGGAAGCCATGCTGCGTGACTGGGGCTCATGGGACGGCGCCTTCAACCTGGTGACTGCCGAAGTGCGCCAGGAACTGCTCTCCATGGCCGGCGTGCAGGACGACAGCTTCGCCTGCGTCCCTCTGCAAGGCAGCGGCAGCTTCTCCGTGGAAGCCGCCCTGGCCACCGCCATCCCACGCGACGGCAAATGCCTGATCCTGATGAACGGTGCCTACGGCCAGCGCGCCGCCAAGACCCTGGACTACCTCGGCCGCGCCTACATCACCCTGGACAAGGGCGACTACCTGCCGCCGCAACCGGATGAAGTCGCCGCCCTGCTGAAGGCCAACCCGGACGTCACCAACGTCTTCCTGGTCCACTGCGAAACCAGCTCCGGCATCCTCAACCCGCTGCGCGCAATCGCCGATGTGGTGAAGGCCCACGGCAAGAGCCTGATCGTCGACGCCATGAGCTCCTTCGGCGCCGTACCGCTGACCGTGAATGAAATCGCCTTCGACGTGCTGGTGTCCTCGGCCAACAAATGCATCGAGGGCATCCCCGGCTTCGGCTTCGTGATCATCCGTCGCTCGGTGTTGGAAGCCGCCAAGGGCCGCGCCCACTCCCTCGCCCTGGATATCTACGAGCAGTGGCTCTACATGGAGCGCACCGGCCAGTGGCGCTTCACCCCGCCGACCCACAGCGTGGTGGCCTTCCGCGCGGCGCTGGAACAACACGCTGCCGAAGGTGGCGTTCCGGGCCGCCTGGCGCGCTACAGCCGCAACCGCGACGTGCTGGTCGCCGGCATGCGCGAAATCGGCTTCAAGACCCTGCTGGAAGACCAGTGGCTGTCGCCGATCATCACCACGTTCTTCAGCCCGGAGCACCCGAACTTCGAGTTCAAGCGCTTCTACGAGGAGCTGAAGGCCCGCAGCTTCGTCATCTACCCCGGCAAGCTGACCGTCGCCGAGAGCTTCCGCATCGGCTGCATCGGCCAGATCGACGAACACATCGTCCGCCAACTGCTGCGCGCCATCGCCGACTCCCTGGAAGCGATGGGCGTGGAGATCGAGTAATCCGGGGCCTGTGAGAGCGTCGCGAGCGAAGCTCAGGCAAGGCGAAAGCGGCCGAGAATGCGCAGTTTACGAGCTGTAAATGAGCAATTTGAGGGCGTTTTCAACGCAGCATGAGCGAGTGCAGCAGCTATCACAGGCCCTGGTGCGGCTGCCTGAGTCGAGAGGTAGCCCATTCCAGGTCACCCACCGTCCTGAGACGGTTCCCGCTGCGGGTAGCGGGGCCGTGGTGCGGTGACCTTTTTCTGAAACATTTCCGTAGTAAACCGACCGCTCGGCCACGCCGGGCAGGAGCCAAGACCAACGCCGAATCTCATTCACCAGCCTGACGCCACGACCGCTGCCATCTGACCAAGGTCGTGCGTTTAGACAGCCCAGCAGCAAAACAACAACAACCTCCCTATTTGCACTGTCCGGCATACCCACACGGGGTCAGAAAACCATGAACAACAACGCAGGCGCCTTGCACAGCGGCTGGAAGTCCCTCCAGCGCTGGCGTGTCCAGATTTTCCTCATCACCTGGCTGGCCTACGCCGCCTTCTACTTCACGCGTAAAGCCTTCTCCGTCGCCAAGCTCGGCATTGGCGAAGACCCAAGCTTCGAACTCGACAAGGCCGCGATGGCCAACCTCGACGCCCTCTACCTGGCCGCCTACGCCGTGGGTCAGTTCACCTGGGGCATCTTCGCCGACCGTTTCGGTCCACGCGTGGTGGTACTCGGCGGCCTGGTGATTTCGGCCCTGGTAGCCGTTGTCATGGGTACCTTCGCCACCCTGCCGATCTTCGCCACCTGCATGGTGGTCCAGGGTCTGGCGCAGTCCACCGGCTGGTCGGGCCTGTGCAAGAACATCGGCAGCTTCTTCGCCACCAGCGAGCGCGGCCGCGTCCTGGGCTACTGGAGCACCTGCTACGCCTTCGGCGGCCTGGTCGCCACCCCTTTCGCCGGCTGGTGGGCCTACGAGGTGTTCCATGACTGGCGCATGGCGTTCATCTCCAGTGCACTGGTGGTGGGCGTGGTCGCGGTGCTGTTCTATTTCCTGCAACGCAACAAGCCAGAAGACGTCGGCCATGCGCCGGTCGAAGTGGAAACCAGCACCAACGGACCGCGTGAAGGCCACTGGAACGCCCTGCGCAAAGTGCTGAAAAACCGCACCGTGCTGATCCTCGGCCTCGCCTACTTCCTGTTGAAACCCGCGCGCTACGCAATCCTGCTGTGGGGTCCGGTCATCGTCTACGAACGCATGCCCGCCATCGGCAAGGTCGCCTCGGCCATTGTCCCCACCGCTTTCGAACTGGCCGGCCTGGTCGGTCCGATCCTGATCGGCCTGGCTTCCGACAAGCTCTTCGGTGCCCGCCGCATGCCGGCCTGCGTGTTCAGCCTGATCGCCCTCACCGTGTGCCTGGCGCTGTTCGTCCCGGCCATGCAGAGCGGCAGCCTGTACCTGGTGGTCGGCCTGCTGTTCATGATGGGGATGACCCTCTACGGACCGGATTCGATGATCAGCAGCTCCGCCGCCATCGACTTCGGCACCCAGGAAGCCGCCGGCACCGCCGCGGGCTTCGTCAACGGCTGCGGCTCGGTCGGCGCCATCCTCGGCGGCCTGCTGCCGGGCTACTTCGACACCAACACTGTATTCGTGGTGTTCACCGCAGCGGCGCTGCTGGCCAGCCTGATGCTGGTGCCCTTCTGGAACAGCCGCCCGCAACCCTTGAAAGCGCCGGAAAGCTTCCCGGCAACCGGTCAACCGGCCCTGGCCGGGGCCAAGTCCTGAATTCCCTTAGCCCAACCTGCAATCCGCTGGAGTCATCACCATGCATTACAAGCAACCCACCCAACTGCAAGCCGTCATCCTCGATTGGGCCGGCACCGTCGTCGACTTCGGTTCTTTCGCACCGACCCAGATCTTCGTCGAGGCCTTCGGTGAGTTCGGCGTCGCCGTCTCCCTGGAAGAAGCGCGCGGCCCGATGGGCATGGGCAAGTGGGACCACATCCGCACGCTCTGCGACATCCCGGCCATCGCCGAACGCTACCGCGCCGCCTTCGGCCGACTGCCCACCGACGATGACGTCACCGCCATCTACGAGCGCTTCATGCCGCTGCAGATCGAGAAGATCGGCCTGCACTCGGCGCTGATCCCCGGCGCCCTCGACACCATCGCCACCCTGCGCGACAAGGGCCTGAAGATCGGCACCTGCTCCGGCTACCCAGCCGTGGTGATGGCCAAGGTGGTGGAACTGGCCCGCGAGAACGGCTACACGCCGGACCACGTGGTGGCCACCGACGAAGTGCCCAACGGCCGCCCGCACCCGGCGCAGTCCCTGGCCAACGTGATCGCCCTCGGCATCAACGACGTGGCCGCCTGCGTGAAGGTGGACGACACCTGGCCGGGCATCCTCGAAGGCCGCAGCGCCGGCATGTGGACCGTGGCCCTGACCTGCTCGGGTAACGCCCTCGGCCTGACGTACGAACAGTTCAAGGCGCTGCCGAAAGACAAGCTGGACCAGGAACGTGCACGCATCGGCCAGATGTTCGAAGGCTCCCGCCCGCACTACCTGATCGACACCATCGCCGAGATGCCGGCGGTGATCGATGACATCAACAAGCGCCTGGCCCGTGGCGAGATGCCCCAGTCCAGCTGATTGGAAGCGGGGTCAGCCGTCGGCCCCTCCCCCGGCGGGCAAGGATGCCCGCACCTCTCATGAAAAAGCCCGGCCCCTGAAAAGGGGCCGGGCTTTTCTATTTCTGTGGGGGCGAATTTATTCGCGAAGGGATGCGCAGCGTTCCCCTGCAATTCCGAAGGCCGGCCCTTCGGTCCGGTCAGCGATTGAAATCGCCCCCACAAAATAAGCAGCAACTCCCGGCTTCCGGCGGGACTCGAACCCTGTGGGGGCGAATTCATTCGCGAAGGGAAGCGAAGCATCCCCCTGAAATCCCGAAGGCCGGCCCTGCGGTCCGGTCAGCGATTGAAATCGCCCCCACAAACAAGCAGCAGCCCGCAGCCTCCAGTGAGACTCGAACCCTGTGGGGGCGAATTCATTCGCGAAGGGATGCGCAGCATCTCCTTGCTAAGTTCGAAGGATGGACTGATCCCCCCTCACCCCAGCCCTCTCCCGAAGGGAGAGGGGGTTGTCCGTGCCACGCCCGCCCCTGGCGCTCCCACATCATTACCCCCGCGTAGCGATGGCGTGCTTGCGCAGCTTCCGGTACAGGGTATTGCGGCTGATGCCGAGCTGCTCGGCGGTGCGGGTCATGTGCCAGCGTTGGCTGTCCAGCGCATTGAGCAAGGCGGTGCGCTCGGCATCGCCCAAGGGGCTCGCCACCGGCTCCGGTACGACGACCGAGGGCGCCGCTCGTACCACCTCGCGAGGCAGGTCCGTCATACGAATGATGCCGTCCTCGCACAGCGCCGCCAGGGTCCGCAGCACGTTACGCATCTGCCGCACGTTGCCCGGCCAGTGATAGTCGAGCAGGGCCTGGCGAGCCTCTTCGGTGAGGACGACACGCATCCCGCGTGCCTCTTCCGCCAGCAGGTAGTGCAGCAGTTCCGGCTTGTCGCTGCGATCGCGCAGGGGCGGCAGATCGAGGACCAGGCCGTTCAGGCGATAGAAGAGGTCCTCACGGAAGCCACCGCTGCGCACACGCTCCTCCAGCTCGCGGTGGGTGGCGCTGATGATGCGCACATCGACCGACAGCGGCTCGCCGCCGATGGGGACTACCTGGCGCTCCTCCAGCACGCGCAGAAGGCGGGTCTGCAGCGCCAGCGGCATATCGCCGATCTCGTCGAGGAACAGGGTGCCGCCGTCGGCCTGCTGCAGCTTGCCGCGCATGCCTTCCTTGCGGGCGCCGGTGAAGCTGCCGCCTCGATAGCCGAACAGCTCGCTCTCGATCAGGGTTTCCGGAATCGCCGCACAGTTCAGCGCCACGAAGGGCTGCTCGGCACGGGAGCTGGCCTGGTGCAGCGCACGGGCGAAGGCTTCCTTGCCGGAGCCGGTTTCGCCGTTGATCAGCAGCGGCACATCGCGTTCGTACACGCGCAACGCCCGGCGGAAGTCGTTCTGCAGCGCCGCATCGCCGAGGCAGATACCCGGCCGCGTGGGCTTCGGCGGCTCCAGCGGTACGGGCTGCGCAACGCTGCGTGATTCGCCGCGCAGAGCAGCGAACAGGGACCGGCCATTGTGCGTGCGCAGCGGCCAGCTCGTCACGGGCTGCGGAGTAGCGCGGCCGAGCAGATCGTCGAGGCGGCAATCGAAGAAGGCTTCCACGGACTGGCCGATCAGGCGCTCACGAGGCACGCCCAGCAGGTTGATCGCGCTCTGGTTCACCGCACTGACGCGCCCTTCGCCATCGAACGCCAGCAGCCCTTCGCTGAACAGGCCGATGTACTCGGCCTGAAGGTGGAAACGCAGCAGCCAGTTGCCTTCGAAACGACGCAGGAAATAGCAGCTCTCGATCATCTTCGCCGAGAGGTTGACCAGCGCCATGGTGTGGAACTGGCTCTGGCGCGAAACATCGTGCCGTGCGGAGGACACATCCAGCACCGCCATCAGCTCGCCCTGCGGGTCGAACACCGGGCTGGCGGAGCAGGTGAGGCCGGTATGACGACTGCGGAAATGTTCGTCCTGGTGGATGGTCAGCGCCTGGCGCTCCACCACGCAGGTGCCAATGCCGTTGGTGCCCTCGCTGGACTCGCTCCAGTCGGCGCCCAGCCAGAGCCCGGCGCGTTCGAAGGCGGGTCTTTCGGCATGGGCGGTGACACAGTTGAGGATCACCCCGCGGGCGTCAGTCAGCAGCACCGCGTGGCCGGCCCCGGAAAGTTGCCGGTAGAGGTTGTTCATCTCGCCGTTGGCCACTTCCAGCACCTGCTGCATGCGCTCGCGGCATTCGAGCATGCGGCCGTGCTCCAGCACCGTGGGCGCCACTGGCTGGGCGGGATCGAGGTGATAGTCCTCCAGGCAACGCAGCCAGGAGCGAGCAATCGAAGGGTCGGCTGCCGGCCCGCTGGCCTGCGCCTTCCCCTGTGCCAGGGTCATCACCTGTTGGGCGTGACGACTGAGAGGATTCTGCATTGTTGTTCTTCTCCTGCGCGCTTCCGGGAGGCAGCCCGGGCCGTGGAACGGCATTCGCGTCGACGCAGCATCCTCCAGCAAAGGGGCCTTTGCAATGGCCCCCTGACCCGCTGGTCACCTGCTGTGCCAGATACGTGACAAAGTGTCACCCTCAACTGTGGCAGGCATGCCACATGCGCCCGCCAGCACCTCAAGTGCGTGGCGCAAGAACCGCTCTGGAACGGTGCTTTCCACGCCATGGCCCAACCCTTGCTCTGTGGAAGACATACGCCACCCTGCGTTATCTCCAACAAAACAAGAGACAGGAGAAACACCATGCGTTACGCCCAACCCGGTACCCCCGGCGCTGTCGTTTCCTTCAAGTCCCGCTACGGCAACTACATCGGTGGCGAGTTCGTCGCCCCGGTCAAGGGTCAGTACTTCACCAATACCTCTCCGGTGAATGGCCAGCCGATCGCCGAATTCCCCCGCTCCACTGCCGAAGACGTCGAGAAAGCCCTGGACGCCGCCCATGCTGCGGCCGATGCCTGGGGCCGCACCTCGGTGCAGGATCGCTCGAACATCCTGCTGAAGATCGCCGACCGCATCGAACAGAATCTGGAAGTCCTGGCCGTCACCGAAACCTGGGACAACGGCAAGGCCGTACGCGAAACCCTGAACGCCGACATCCCGCTCGCAGCCGACCACTTCCGCTACTTCGCCGGTTGCATCCGCGCCCAGGAAGGCGGCGCTGCCGAAATCAACGAGAACACCGTCGCCTACCACATCCACGAACCGCTGGGCGTGGTCGGCCAGATCATCCCGTGGAACTTCCCGCTGCTGATGGCCGCGTGGAAGCTGGCCCCGGCCCTGGCCGCCGGCAACTGTGTGGTGCTCAAGCCTGCCGAGCAGACTCCGCTGGGTATCGCCGTGCTGATGGAACTCATCGGCGACCTGCTGCCGGCCGGCGTGCTCAACGTGGTGCAAGGCTTCGGCAAGGAAGCGGGCGAAGCCCTGGCCACCAGCAAGCGCATCGCCAAGATCGCCTTCACCGGCTCCACCCCAGTGGGTTCGCACATCCTCAAGTGCGCCGCCGAGAACATCATCCCCTCCACCGTGGAGCTGGGTGGCAAGAGCCCGAACATCTACTTCGAAGACATCATGCAGGCCGAGCCGGCCTTCATCGAAAAGGCTGCCGAAGGCCTGGTGCTGGCCTTCTTCAACCAAGGTGAAGTCTGCACCTGCCCGTCCCGTGCCCTGGTGCAGGAATCCATCTACCCGGCGTTCATGGCCGAGGTGATGAAGAAGGTCAAAGCGATCAAGCGTGGCGACCCGCTGGACACCGAGACCATGGTCGGGGCCCAGGCGTCGCAGCAGCAGTTCGAGAAGATCCTCTCCTACCTCGACATCGCCCAGCAGGAAGGCGCGGAAGTGCTCACCGGCGGATCGGTGGAAAAACTGGAAGGCAACCTGTCCACCGGTTACTACATCCAGCCGACCCTGCTGAAGGGCCACAACAAGATGCGCGTGTTCCAGGAAGAAATCTTCGGCCCGGTGGTGGGTGTTACCACCTTCAAGGACGAAGCCGAAGCCCTGGCGATCGCCAACGACACCGAGTTCGGCCTGGGTGCCGGTTTGTGGACCCGCGATATCAACCGCGCCTACCGCATGGGCCGTGGCATCAAGGCGGGCCGCGTGTGGACCAACTGCTACCACCTGTACCCGGCGCACGCCGCCTTCGGTGGCTACAAGAAGTCCGGCGTCGGCCGTGAAACCCACAAGATGATGCTCGACCACTACCAGCAGACCAAGAACCTGCTGGTGAGCTACGACATCAACCCGCTGGGCTTCTTCTGATCCCCGGCACCTGAATAAAAAACGCGGCCTCGGCCGCGTTTTTTTATTTCATGGAGCACGAACCTCTTCCCGTAGGTTGTGGCAGAGCGCAGCGAAGCCCAACGTGCCAGGGTTCAAACCCCAATTGTTGGGCTTCGCTGCGCTCTGCCCAACCTACCTTCCTCCCCAATCCCACGGGAGATTTCAGGCCTCAGCGCTCATCCCCGCGCCACTGCCGCGGGCTCACGCCGAACCAGCGGCGGAATGCGCGGGAGAAGGCGCTGGTTTCGGAGTAGCCGAGCAATGGAGCCAGCTCGGAGATTGGCCGCTGGCGTTGACGCAGGTAATGCAGCGCCAGGTCGCGGCGGGTCTGTTCCACCAGTTGGCTGAAGCTCAAGCCCTCTTCGCGCAAGCGGCGCTGCAGGGCCGCCGGGGTCAGTTCCAGGCGCTCGGCGATCTGCTCCAGGCAGGGCTCGCCCAACGCCAGGGCCAGGCGAATCTGCGTGCTGGCTTCCTCCAGCAGGTTCGGCCCCGCGCCCTGCTCGCCCAGCCGGCGAATCACGTCCTGGAACAGGAACAGCAGATTGGGATCACGCTCGGGCATCAGCCTGCCCTGCACATCACCCTTGGGCACCAGCAGGAAATTGCAGGGCCGGCCGAACTGCACCGGCGCACCGAATGCCTGGCTATGTTCCTGCCAGCCCTCGGGCCGTTCGTGTTCGAAGGCCACCGCACGCGGGGCCCAGTCACGGCCCAACGCATGGCGGACCAGGTTGAGCGCCATGCCCATGGTCAGCTCGGCATCCTGGCGGCGATCGAGGATCGCGCCGTGACGGACCTGGTAATCGAAGCGATAGCACTCGCCGCAATCCACCAGGCGGATCAGGGTGCTGTGCTGGTGATAGGGGAAGGCCGCGGCAAAGTTCTTCAGTGCCTCTTCCAGGGTGTTCGAGAACAGCCCGACATAGCCCAGCAAGCCGAGGTCGCGGGGTTGGAATTGCTGGCCATAGCGCAGGCCGAAATTGTCGCAGCCGGATTGTCGCGCAGCCTCTTCCAGCACCTGGCAGTAGTTGGTCAGGGCCAGGCTCAGGGTCGGGTGCCGCAGTTGTTCCGGATTGATCCCGGAGCGGCCGAAGATGCGGTCCAGGTCACCGCCGTGTCCGGTGATGAAACGATCGAGACCACTGGCGGCAGCCGAAAGCACACCGACGTTGCTCGCGGCGGATGCCTGCAGACTGGCGCTGGAAAACAGGGACGGATTCATCACGGTCCACCGATTCTTTTTTGAACGGACAAACAAGCAAAACCCATGCCCTCGCCCCGCTCTTCAGCCAGGGCCTCCACAGGCCTTTCAGGACGGCATCTGCGGGCCTTTTCGGGGCATTTTCCAAAGGCTCGCCCCACGCCGGAGCAGGGCTGGTGGGGCGATGGGTAACAAAGGGACACAACTTGACCGCACAGGCCGCACATGGCGTTCCACGGTCAAGTCCTGCGGAGAGTCGCTGGATAAGATCGAGACTGGTCATCCACCAACGACGCCCCCAAGGGCGAGGAGTCCTGATGAGCACAACACAACTAAAACCAACGCTCGGCACCTTGCACCTCTGGGGCATCGCCGTCGGCCTGGTGATCTCCGGTGAGTACTTCGGCTGGAGCTACGGCTGGGGCACCGCCGGCACCCTCGGTTTCCTGGTTACCGCACTGCTGGTAGCCACCATGTACACCTGTTTCATCTTCAGCTTCACCGAACTGACCACCGCCATTCCCCACGCGGGCGGGCCCTTCGCCTACAGCCGCCGCGCCTTTGGCGAGAAGGGCGGGCTGATCGCCGGGATCGCCACGCTGATCGAGTTCGTTTTCGCCCCGCCGGCCATCGCCATGGCCATCGGTGCCTACCTCAACGTGCAGTACCCGGAGCTGGACCCGAAGCACGCAGCGGTGGGCGCCTACATCGTGTTCATGACCCTGAACATCCTCGGCGTCAGCATCGCCGCCACCTTCGAGCTGGTTGTGACCGTGCTGGCCGTGGCCGAGCTGCTGGTGTTCATGGGCGTGGTGGCGCCGGGCTTCAGCTTCTCCAACTTCGTCCTCAACGGCTGGGCTGGCTCCAATGAGTTCAGCGGCGAGGCTCTCTCCGGCATCTTCGCCGCCATTCCCTTTGCCATCTGGTTCTTCCTCGCCATCGAGGGCGCGGCCATGGCGGCCGAGGAAGCCAAGGACCCGAAACGCACCATCCCGCGTGCCTACATCGCCGGCATCCTCACCCTGGTATTCCTGGCCATCGGCGTGATGATCATGGCCGGTGGCGTGGGCGACTGGCGCCAACTGTCGAACATCAACGACCCGCTGCCCCAGGCCATGAAAGCCGTGGTCGGCAATGACTCCACCTGGATGCACATGCTGGTGTGGATCGGCCTGTTCGGCCTGGTCGCCAGCTTCCACGGCATCATCCTCGGCTACTCGCGTCAGTTCTTCGCCCTGGCCCGCGCTGGCTACCTGCCTCGTGGCCTGGCCAAGCTGTCGCGCTTCCAGACCCCGCACCGCGCCATCATCGCCGGCGGCGTGGTGGGCATCGCCGCCATCTACAGCGACGGCCTGGTTAACCTGCAGGGCATGACCCTGACCGCCGCGATGATCACCATGAGTGTGTTCGGCGCCATCGTGATGTACATCATCAGCATGCTCAGCCTGTTCAAGCTGCGCGCCAGCGAACCGAACCTGGAGCGCACCTTCCGCGCGCCGGGCTATCCGGTGGTTCCCGCCATCGCCCTGGTTCTGGCCGTGGTCTGCCTGCTGGCGATGGCCTGGTTCAACACCTTGATCGGATTCATCTTCCTTGGCTTCATGGCGGCGGGGTATATCTACTTCCAGTTCACCGCCCACCATCGCGCCGATGCCCCGGCCGATGCGCTGCTGAACCGCGCCTGACCCTCTCGCGCCCCAGCGCAAGAAGGCTGGGGCGCCTCACCAAGGAGAGCTTCGAGTGAGCAGTTTTTCCCACAGCGTCGGCGGTGAAACCTGGCGTTTCGACAGCCTCAAGGAAGTCATGGCCAAGGCCAGCCCGGCGCGCTCCGGCGACTACCTTGCCGGTGTAGCCGCCACCAGCGACGGCGAGCGGGTCGCCGCGCAGATGGCCCTGGCCGACATTCCCCTGAAGCACTTCCTCGACGAGGCGCTGATTCCCTACGAGGAAGACGAAGTCACGCGGCTGATCATCGACAGCCACGACCGCGCCGCCTTCGACCCGGTCAGCCACTTAACCGTCGGCGGTTTCCGCGACTGGCTGCTCAGCGAGCACGCAGACGAAGCCAGCCTACGCGCCCTGGCCAAGGGCCTGACGCCCGAAATGGCCGCCGCCGTGTCGAAGATCATGCGCGTGCAGGACCTGGTGCTGGTGGCGCAGAAAATCCGCGTGATCACCCGCTTCCGCAACACCATGGGCCTGCGCGGCCGGCTCTCCACCCGCCTGCAGCCCAACCACCCCACGGACGAACCTGCCGGCATCGCTGCAAGCATTCTCGACGGCCTGCTCTACGGCAACGGCGACGCCATGCTCGGCATCAACCCGGCCACCGACAGCATTTCCTCCATCTGCGCGATGCTGGAAATGCTCGATGCGATCATCCAGCGCTACGAGATTCCCACCCAGGCCTGCGTGCTGACCCACGTCACCACCTCCATCGCCGCCATCGAGCGCGGGGTGCCGCTGGACCTGGTGTTCCAGTCCATCGCCGGCACCGAGGCAGCCAACGCCAGCTTCGGCATCAGCCTGAAGATTCTCCAGGAAGGCTACGAAGCCGGCCTGTCGCAGAAGCGCGGCACCCTCGGCAACAACCTGATGTACTTCGAAACCGGCCAGGGCAGCGCGCTGTCGGCCAACGCCCACCACGGCGTCGACCAGCAGACCTGCGAAACGCGCGCCTATGCGGTTGCCCGACACTTCAACCCGTTCCTGGTGAACACCGTGGTCGGCTTCATCGGCCCGGAGTACCTCTACAACGGCAAGCAGATCATCCGCGCCGGCCTGGAAGACCACTTCTGCGCCAAGCTGCTCGGCGTGCCCATGGGCTGCGATATCTGCTACACCAACCACGCCGAAGCCGATCAGGACGACATGGATACCTTGCTTACCCTGCTCGGTGTGGCCGGTATCAACTTCATCATGGGCATCCCCGGTTCCGACGACGTGATGCTCAACTACCAGACCACCTCCTTCCATGACGCCCTCTACGCCCGCCAGAGCCTGGGCCTGAAGCCGGCTCCGGAGTTCGAGGCCTGGCTGGAACGCATGGGAATCCTGGTGCAGAGCGATGGCCGGGTCATGCTCGGCGACCAGTTGCCGCCCGCCTTCCGTCAGGCCATTGCACGACTGGCCTGACCCCGAGGAGAGATGTATGAAAACTCCACGCCCCACCTCCGGCCACACCGCCAACCCCTGGGAAGAGCTGCGCCGCCTCACCCCGGCGCGCATCGCCCTGGGTCGCGCCGGCATCAGCCTTCCCACCCACGCGCAGCTGAATTTCCAGTACGCCCACGCCCAGGCACGGGACGCGGTCCACCTGCCGTTCGACCATGCGGGCCTCAGTGCCTCATTGGCCGAACGCGGCCGTGACACCCTGCTGCTGCACAGCGCCGCAGCGGACCGCGACACCTACCTGCAACGCCCGGACCTCGGCCGGCGCCTCGATGCAGCCTCACGGGAAAAACTGCAGGAACATGCCCGAGCCAACCCCAACGGTTACGACCTCGCGGTGGTGGTGGCTGACGGTCTCTCCGCCCTCGCCGTACAACGCCACAGCCTGCCCTTCCTGGAACGCATGGAAGAACAGGCGACGGCCGAAGGCTGGTCGCTCTCGCCCGTGGTGCTGGTGCAACAAGGACGCGTGGCGGTGGCCGATGAAATCGGCGAACTGCTTGGCGCGAAGATGGTGGTGATCCTGATCGGCGAACGTCCCGGCCTCAGCTCACCCGACAGCCTCGGCCTGTACTTCACCTGGGCGCCGAAAGTGGGGCTCACCGATGCCTATCGCAACTGCATTTCCAACGTGCGCCTGGAAGGTCTCAGCTACGGCATGGCCGCCCACCGCCTGCTCTACCTGATGCGCGAAGCCTGCCGTCGTCAGCTGTCCGGGGTGAACCTGAAGGACGAGGCCGAAGTACCGAGCCTGTCCGGGGAGCCGGATCGCGCCCTGGCCGGCAATTTCCTGCTGGCCAGCGACCACCACTGAACCTGCGGCGCAGACACGCCGCCGTGGCACTGCCGCGCCCGTTCAATCGCCCTTGGCTGTCGCCTTGAGACCGGTCAGCACCAGCTTCTGATACAGCTGCTCGCGCAGGCCTGTCGGCGTGAGCAGCCCCATTCGCTCAAGATGTCCGGCAAAGCTGTTCGGATCGGGCAGGTCGAACAGTGCCGCCCGGCCAAGGTCGATGATCTCCCCGAGATTCAGCTTGCGCTTGAGCCAGCGCAGGGCGCGCAGCAGGTCCTGCTCCACCGGGGTGAAATCGCAGCCGAGGGGGTACTCGGGAAACAGCTGGGGGAATTCCGCGCGCAACGCCTCCAGCCGCTCGGGCGTGTTCTGCCGCCAGACCGGCTCCAGGACAAAATCCTCGGGCAGCTTGCCGGCCAGTTGCGCGTCGGCGATCAGCCCGCCCTGGAATCGCGAGTCGGCGATGCGCAGCAGGGCTGCAATCACCTCGGCGTCGTTCTTGCCGCGCAGGTCGGCGATGCCGTACTCGGTAACCACCAGGTCCCGCAGGTGCCGGGGAATCGTAGCGTGACCGTATTCCCAGACGATGTTGGAACTGACCACGCCGCCCGACTCACGCCAGCTGCGCAGCATCAGGATGGAGCGGGCGCCTTCGAGTTCATGGGCCTGGGCGACGAAATCGTACTGGCCGCCGACGCCGCTGATCACCCGGCCATCCGCCAACTGATCGGAAGCGCTGGCACCGAGCAGGGTGACGATGAAACAGCTGTTGATGAAGCGCGCATCGCGTCGTTGCAGGCGTTTGAGCGGCTCATCGCCGTAAAGTCGGTTGATCTGGCTGATGGGCCCCATGGAAATGCGCGCACGCCGAGCTTCGCCCATTTCGCGAAGGCGCTGGTAAAAGACCTGGGGCCCCAGGAAGAAACCGCCGTGCACAAGAATCCCCCCGCTGGCCTTGCCCCAATAGGGCATCAAGTCGGGGTTGTGGATATCGCAGGCACTGCTGCGGCAATCCGGCAGGCGCAGCCGGCCTTCCTCGAAGCGGATGCCTTCGTCGAGCAGCCCATGTTGCTGCAACCAGGCCAGTCCTTCGGCATCCAGCCCGCGGGGCAATCGCTCGGCCAGGGCATCGAAATCGACTATCACACCGTTAGCGTCCAGCACCCCGGCGTCGGCCAGGCGCTGCAGCTCGATATCCGCGTACACGGGGCGGCGCAGGATGCCTGCCTCCATCAGCACCAGCAGGCCGAACAGGAACATTTCGCTGTTGGCGTAAAGGCCCCGGGTGAGGGGCGCAAGCCCGCCTTCACGTTTGATCAGCTCACCCCATCGACCCGGCACATCCATGGCCCCCAGCAGCGCCTGGTAGCCGGCATTGTCGGTATGGCGCGCGAGCAACGCGGCGGTCAGCGCGTCGGCCATCGCGCCGATTCCCGTCTGCAGGGTGCCGCCGTCGCGCACCAGGGTGCTGGCGTGCAGGCCAATGGCGTGGTCCTGAGTGCTGACCGGCATGTTCGGCGTGGAGAACAGTCGGCTGCGCTCCACCCGTTCCAGCACCAGGTCGAAGCAGTCCGCGTCCACTTCCGCCGGCCCCGTCATGTAGGGCAGCTCGGCATGTTCCTGGGCGACCATGACGATGGCCTCGCCCCTTGCCCGGCGCTCGCGGAGGCCGGGAAGCAGGTCGAGCGTGACATCGGGATTGCAGCTTAGGCTGAAGCGGCCGGGGCTTTGCGTCCTGGAGGCCACCATCTGGGCGATCAGGTTGATGCCCTTGCGCTGCAGGTCGGCAACCACCTGGCTGTAATTGAGGCTGATGTAATTCTGCTGGGCCTGCGGATTGTCCAGCTGGCTGCCGGGCTGCAGGTAGAACTCCTCGATCTGCACATTGGGCGGCAACTCGCCGCAACGCAGGTCGCTGAGGTAGTCGAGTTCGACGTAATCGGCGAAGACCCGGCGCAGGAAGGGGCCGCTGAAGCGCTGCTCCAGTTCGCTGGCGGGCTGCGGTTTGGCCAGGGACAAGGCGGTGTAGATGATCAGCTGCCGCTCCGGCAGGGCCTTGATCCGCTGGTAAAGCGCATTGACGAACCGGTTGGGCTTGCCGAGCCCGAGCGGCAGTCCCAACCGAATGGGGCCGTCGATGCGTTCAAGTACCTGCTCGACGGCCTGATCCAGCGCGCAACGGAGCATGGCGTCCTCCTTGGCATACAGCGATGAACGTTGGACCCTGCCAGCGCCGGTATTGCTCACGCCAACCAACCATTCAAACGCTTGCTTGGATTGCGTTTTCCACAATTTCTGGTGCAGCATCAGCGACGTTGGCTGGCACAGCATCTGCATCGCCAAAAATGCCCATTCACAGATACCGAGGCCCATCATGCGCATCGTCCAAGCCACCCTGGAGCACCTGGACCTGCTTACGCCGCTGTTCGTGAAGTACCGTGAGTTCTACGGTGAACTGCCATTCCCGGAGTCCTCGAAGAAGTTTCTGGAGAAACGCCTGAGTCGCAAGGAATCGGTGATCTACCTGGCCTTTCCGGATGACGATGACACACGCCTGATGGGCTTCTGTCAGCTCTATCCGAGCTTCTCCTCGCTGTCCCTGAAGCGCGTCTGGATTCTCAACGACATCTACGTCGCCGAGGACGCCCGCCGCCAACTGGTCGCCGACCGCCTGTTGCAGACCGCGAAGAAGATGGCGCGGGAAACCAACGCCGTGCGCATGCGCGTTTCCAGCAGCGTCGACAACGAAGTGGCGCACAAGGTGTACGAGTCCATCGGTTTCCGTGAGGACACCGAGTTCAAGAACTACATCCTGCCAATCAACAGCGACTGAACCCGCTGCCTGGGCCCGGCCAGTGCGCCGGGCCCTTCTGCGTCCCCCAGCCCGAACTCCCGGCACTCCAGCCTTGCACCGGTTTGGTGCGCAGGCGCTATCCGCATTCCTGCGCCGGGAAAACAATGGAAACAGTTGCAGCGTGCATGCTGCTCACCATTCGGCAACGGACTCGCCGCTGTCATGGCTCTTGTCCCTATAATGCGCCCAATACCCCGCTCGCCGGCCTCGGTTATCCACAAGGCGCCTCATGGATTTCAACCCGATCGACCTCATCCTCCACCTGGACCAATACCTCAATCTGCTGGTCAGCAACTACGGCACCTGGATCTACGCCATTCTGTTCCTGGTCATCTTCTGCGAGACGGGCCTGGTGGTAACGCCCTTCCTGCCAGGCGATTCCCTGCTGTTCATCGCTGGCGCGGTCAGTGCCGGTGGCGCAATGGACCCATGGCTGCTAGGTGGCCTGTTGATGGTCGCAGCCATCAGTGGCGACAGCCTCAATTACCTGGTCGGACGCACGGCGGGCGAACGCCTTTTCAGTAATCCGAATTCGAAGATCTTCCGCCGCGACTACCTGCAGCGCACCCATGACTTCTACGACCGCCATGGCGGCAAGACCGTGACCCTGGCGCGTTTCCTGCCCATCGTACGGACCTTCGCCCCCTTCGTTGCCGGCGTAGGCCGCATGCCCTACCCGCGCTTCCTCGGCTTCAGCGTGCTGGGCACCATCCTCTGGGTCGGCGGCCTGGTGACCCTCGGCTACTTCTTCGGCAACGTGCCCTTCATCAAGCAGAACCTCTCGCTGATGATCGTCGTCATCATCGGCATCTCGCTGCTGCCGATGATGATCGGCTTCGCCCGCAGCCACTTTCGCCCCGCCAACAAAGGCGCCGAGCACTCGAGCTGACCGACGCGCCATGTGGTCCTATCGCCGCTGGCGCCGCCAGCGCATCCTCGCCCGCAACCCGGTATCCCCGCAGCAGTGGGAGGGGGTGCGCCAGCGCCTGCCGATACTCGACGGCCTGGACGAAACGGAAGACCGGCGCCTGCGTGAGCGCAGCGTGCTCTTTCTGCATGACAAGCGCATCACCGCCCTGCCCGGCGTCGAGCTCACCCCCGATGACCGCCTGACCCTGGCCACCCTGGCGCAACTCCCCCTGCTGCACCTGCCGGACCTCGACTGGTATCGGGGCTTCCATGAGCTGGTGCTCTATCCCGACGACTTCGTCAGCCCCCAACGCCATCGCGATGCAGCGGGCGTGGAGCACGAATACGATGACGAGCGCAGCGGCGAGGCCTGGCAATACGGGCCTGTCATCCTCGCCTGGCCGGGCGTGAAATCGAGCGGTGGCTGGGACGGCTATAACCTGGTGATCCACGAACTGGCCCACAAGCTCGACATGCTCAACGGCTCACCGAACGGCCTGCCCCCGCTGCACCGCGACATGCGCCAATCCGACTGGGCCCTGGCCATGCAGACCGCCTATGACGCGCTGAATGCCCAGCTCGACCGCGACCCCGACGCGGAAACGCCCATCGACCCGTACGCCGCCGAAGACCCGGCAGAATTCTTCGCGGTCGCCAGCGAGTACTTCTTCACCGCACCGGACCTGCTGGACCAGGCCTTCCCCGCCGTCTACCGCCAGCTCCAGGCCTTCTACCGCCAGGACCCGCTGGGGCGCCTCAAACGCCTCCAGGACATCCACCCGGACTATCGCCACGCGACCAATGGATGAGCACAACGGCGTGGCATCGCCCCTGGAATATGCCTATAATCGCGCCCACTTTTTTGGCCCCCCTGGGAGTTGACCATGAGCTACAGCAAGATCCCGGCTGGCAAAGACCTGCCGAACGACATCTACGTCGCCATCGAAATCCCGGCCAACCACGCGCCGATCAAATACGAAATCGACAAGGACAGCGACTGCCTGTTCGTCGACCGTTTCATGGCCACCCCGATGTTCTACCCGGCCAACTACGGCTACATCCCCAACACCCTGGCTGACGACGGCGATCCCCTGGACGTACTGGTCGTCACCCCCTACCCGGTTGCTCCGGGTTCCGTCATCCGCGCCCGTCCGGTCGGCGTTCTGCACATGACCGACGAAGCCGGTGGCGACGCCAAACTGCTGGCCGTTCCCCACGACAAACTGAGCGTTCTCTACAAGGACGTGAAGGAATACACCGACCTGCCGGCCCTGCTGCTGGAGCAGATCAAGCACTTCTTCGAGAACTACAAGGACCTCGAAAAAGGCAAGTGGGTGAAAGTAGAAGGCTGGGGCAACGCTGACGCTGCCCGTGCTGAAATCACTAAAGCGGTTGCGGCTTACCAAAAGTAAGCCCCGACCTCTCATGAAAAGCCGGCCACAAGCCGGCTTTTTTATTGCCTTTGGAAAAGCGCTGCTGGCATCCGTGCGCAGAGGGGCTGGCCCAGTTTGGGCTTGTTGGGCTTCGCTTCGCTCTGCACCAACCTACGGATCCATAGCCCTACTTCGCGCCGCGCGAGGGTTGAGGCGGGTTTGCAATCCGCTCGCGCCGATTTTGTTACCACTGGCGCCCCCAGGCCGCGAGCGCCGCTCCCGAAGTTCGCCCACCCACTACCCTTTTCAATAACGCGCCACACCCCTTCCGGGTCAACGCGGAAAGGTCGTACAGCCAGGGTCGGCTACCCATTCATACGAATGTCGGTGACCGACAATGAGCATGATCAAGGCCTGTCTGCTGCTAGGAGCCTTGTGTGCAGGATGCAACGGCGTGGTGAAACCGGAATTCGCCAGCTCCACCACCAGCAACTACTTTCCCGTTTTCTCGGGTTTCCCCCTGCCCTACTTCTATATGGCGTCCGCAGTGCAGTGGAACGAGGATTACGCCGTCACCACGGCCCACACGCCACTCATACCCTACGAGAAGTTTCGCTGTAGCACGGGCTGCGACCTGGTCTTCTTCCGCCACAAGGCCAAAACCCGGATCCCTTCCTGGCGGGCCGCGCAACCAGGCGAAAGCATCACCAGTACCGGTGCAAGCCCCTACCTGGTCGCCGCCAGCGGGCAGGGCAAGGTCTACCCCGCCCCCTTCATCAACACCGACGAAGACAGCGGAGAGCTCTACGCCATCCACGATGCGCCCATCGCCAAGGGCATGTCGGGCGGTCCGGTGGTCGCCGGTGACGGCAGCGTCGTGGGTATCAACATGGGGATTTACTCGGTCACCCTGAACGATCTCAGCGACCACCCCGGCGTGAAAGGCGCAGAGCGCATCAGCGTATTCGTTCCCTACTCGGTCATCCTGCGGGAATGGACGCTGTTGCATGCGAAGCTGACGTCCACAGATAGGCGAAGCGCTTCCATCAACGAGTGATCCGGCAGGGGTCGGTCGCCATTCACCGAGAACCCGTCTGAGCAGAAAGCGACCAAGTAGTATTGACCCGGCCCCACCTGCCCCCTACAGTGCACCCCCTTCTATCCCCCCCTGGAAGTGCGCAACTTTCAGGGATGCCGTACCGGGACGCTGGAATGGAATCCACCTTCCGTCTTCACAGCACACCTGCGGCTTACTACCGATTTCGCAACCTGTGCTGATCCTATGTTCAAGAACATCCTGGTCGTTTGCGTGGGCAACATCTGCCGCAGTCCGACGGCCGAAGCCCTGCTCAAATCAAAGCTCGCCCCACGCGGTATCAACGTCGCTTCCGCGGGCATCCATGCCCTGGCCGGCAAACCCATGGACAGCACCGCCCTCGAAGTGCTGCGCGAGCACGGTGGCGATCACCCCGACCACCAGGGGCGCCAGCTGAGCCGCGAAATGCTGCACCAGTACGACCTGGTGCTGACCATGGAGCAAGGCCATATCCAGCGCATCGTGCAGATGGCCCCCGAAGCCCGTGGCAAGACCTTCCTCCTCGGCAAATGGCAGGGCAACCAGGATATTCCGGACCCCTATCGCCAGCAGAAGCCGGCCTTCGAACATGTCTATCAGCTGATGGCGCAAGGCGTCGAAAGCTGGTCGCAGAAAATCTAAAGAACTTCTAAAGAAGCGCGCCCCATGACGACCCAGAACAACCTGCACGTGCAGGACACCCGCGACGACGACGACGACATCGACCTGCTCGGGCTGCTTGGCACCCTGCTGGACAGTAAGTGGATCATTGTCGGCATCACAGCCTTCTTCACTGTACTGGGCGTTGCCTATGCCGTATTGGCACCTCCGGTCTATCAGGCCAACGCACTAATCCAAGTGGAGGAGAAGAAAGCTGGCATGGCTGCGCTGACCGGCATGGCCGATATGAGCGAGCTTCTAGGAGGGACGTCCACCGCGATAACCGAGATTGAACTGCTGAAATCCCGCGCAGTACTGGGCCAGGTAGTGGATAACCTCAAACTCGACATCATCGTCGAGCCCCACTATTTCCCGTTGTTCGGCCAGTTCCTGGCACGACGTTTCCAGCCGGTGAGCGAGCACGAAGTGGCAGAGCCTTTCTTCGGTCTTAGCAGCTTCGCTTGGGGTGGTGAGACACTGGACGTGTTCCAACTCGAGGTTCCGGACGCCTACCTCGGCGAAGAACTGACCCTGCGCGCTGACGGCAACGGTGTCTTCACCTTGCTGAATGAAGACGAAGAAGCCGTACTGACTGGCTCCGTCGGCGAACAGATCGAGCAGAACGGTTTCAAGGCGCAGATTGCAGAACTTAACGCCCACGCGGGGACTCAGTTCAGCGTCACCAAGCAGCGCCGCCTGACCACCATCCTTGAGTACCAGGAAGACCTAGCCGCCACTGAGCGCGGCAAAGAATCCGGCATTATCTCCATCTCACTGGAAAGCAAGGACCCCGTCCAAGCTGCCAAGGTTCTGGATGAGGTCAGCCGCCTGTATGTACTGCAGAACGTACAACGCAACTCCGCCGAAGCGGCCCAGAGCCTGGAGTTCCTCCAGGGCCAATTGCCGGAAGTGCGCAAGCAGCTGGAAAAGGCCGAAGCTCAGCTCAATGCCTACCAGACCAGCACCCGCTCGGTGGACATCACCATCGAGACCAAGGCGGTGCTGGACCAGATCGTTTCCCTGGAAACCCTGATTTCCGAACAGAAGCTCAAGCGCGCTGAAATGGAGCGCCGCTTCACCCGACAGCACCCCAGCTACCAGGCGCTGATCACGCAGATGGGCCAACTGGAACAGCAGAAGCGCGACCTGCAGAAAAAGGTGGAAAACCTGCCGGAAACCCAGCAGGAGCTTTTGCGTCTGAGCCGCGACATGCAGGTCACCACCGAGATCTATACGCAACTGCTGAATAAAACCCAGGAACTGGACATCGTCCGCGCGGGTACCGTGGGCAACGTGCGCATCATTGATGCTGCGGATGTCGATCTCGAAGAGCCGGTGAAACCTAAGAAAGCCCTGATCGTCCTGATCGCCACCCTGCTCGGCGGCCTGATCGCCGTGAGCTATGTGCTGGTGCGCAAGGCGCTCAACCGTGGCGTGGAAGACCCGGATGTGATCGAGCAGATGGGCTTGCCGGTTTACGCCTCCATCCCTCACAGCAAGGAGCAAGCCACCCACGAGCTGAGCTTCAAGAGCAAGGTCAAAGGCAATGCCAGCGCCGGCTCCCTGCTGCTGGCGGTGACCAACCCGGCCGATCTCGCAGTGGAATCCCTGCGCAGCCTGCGTACCAGCCTGCACTTCGCCACCCTGGAGGCGAAGAACAACATCCTGATGATCTCCGGCCCCAGCCCCTCGGTAGGTAAATCCTTCGTCTCCAGCAACCTGGCCGCCATCATCGCGCAGGCTGGGCAGAAGGTCCTGCTGGTCGACGCCGACATGCGCAAGGGCTACATCCACAAGATGTTCCAGCAGGAAGCGGAAAACGGCCTGTCGGAGCTGCTGACCGCACGGATCAACCTCGACCAGGCCGCCTATGCCTCGGAAGTGGAAAACCTGCACGTGATCACCCGTGGCCAGATCCCGCCGAACCCGTCGGAACTGCTGATGCATGCCAACTTCACCCAGTTCCTGGAACAGGCGAGCAGCCGTTACGACCTGGTCATCATCGACACCCCGCCCATCCTCGCGGTAACGGATGCCGCCCTGGTGGGCCGCCAGGCCGGCACCAGCCTGATCGTGACCCGCTTCGGCATGAACGCCGCCAAGGAAATCCTGCTCACCAAGCGCCGCTTCGAGCAGAACGGCATCAGCCTCAAGGGCGCGATCTTCAACGCCGTGGAACGCAAGGCATCGGCCTACGGCTATTACGGCAATTACGCCTACTATCAGTACGAGTACAAATCGGACAACGCTTAAGCCTCCCTACACCGCCCTTTCCCACCCGTGGGAGAGGGCTTGTCGAGAGCAAGTCCGGTCGCCCGGCACAGACCGACAACTGAGGTGCCCCGCATGGCAGGTAAGCCTGCACCACCGCGCTGGTACCTGATCCAGTGCAAGCCAAAGCAGGACGCTAGGGCAGAAGAACACTTGGTACGCCAAGCCTTCCGGTGCTATCGCCCCACCCAATGCGTCACGCGCCTGCGTGGCGGCCAAAAGCGGGAGAGCGTCGAGTCGCTGTTCCCCGGTTACCTGTTCATCCAGCTGGACCAGGTCAACGACAACTGGCACCCCATCCGCTCGACTCGTGGCGTCAGCCAACTGGTGTGCTTCGGTGACCAGCCGGTTGCCATCGCCGACGAGCTGATCGAGCAATTGCAGCAACGCCTGGCATCACCGCAACCGCAAGAGCCATGTCTGAGCCCTGGCGACCGCATACGCCTGAAAAGCGCCTGCTTGCAGGAGATGGAAGCCATCTTCCTGGCCAGGGATGGAACAGAACGCGTACTCATCCTCCTGCAACTTCTGCAGCGCGAACACACACTCAGCGTTCCGCGAAACAGCATCGATAAGCTTTAGTTCTTGCCGCCCGTCGAATTAGCCGCCACGAGCATTCCCCTTCTTCAGAATTTCCGTGCAATTTCCAGTATCTGAAGCATGGCCTCAGAATCCGCAGCCCAGAGCAGGCTTGCGCCTACCGAGTCATCAGGCTGTTCGGACACATTTCGAAACGACAGGCAAGTCAGAATTCACTTTGCGACGAGCGGTCCAAGGTGATGAGCTTCACAATCCTGCGTGAATACGTAAAATGCAGCGTCGGAAATATTCCGACTCAGGAAGTAGGCAGATTGCTTATAAGCAGTTCAAGCCCTCAGGGACGACACCCCCTCCTGTAAAAGCGCAAGCCAGCACAGACTCGGCATACGCGCTTACAACCACGCCAGACTACTGCCGCTTCGGGCCCTGCCCGAGGCCAGCCATCGCTTATAGCGATCGTTCTCGGGGAATCAACGATTAACCCTGGGGCGGTAGCGTGCCAAAAGCACGATCGGGCAAAACCGACCCCCCGGTAAACAGGGCAGGGGCCACAAGCCCCGAGGAATCCAGACAACCTCTGGATCATCAAGGAAGACACAGCGGAATCCGCAGGACAGTAGCCCAGGGCCCGCCGCAGGAACGCAGGCGAGCTTCCCGACCGTAGCATCATCATCAGGACAGGTTCACTCGTGCCTAATCACTTTGAGGCAGCCCCTGCAAAGGCCAAGGGCCATGCCACGCATCGCGCCACCACAGGCGTATTCGAGCGTGCCGCCAAGGTTCGCCGTGGCGCCAACAGCGCACGCACCAGCCATATCAACCTGATCGGCAAGCGTGAAAACCCCGTACCGGAAGGCCGTGGCCTGACGTTCTGGGGCCAATGGGCCGCCGCAATGGGCATGCTGAGCTTGCTGCTCTGCGCGCTGGCCGTGGGCAAGACGGGGGAGTTCGAAACTCAGTACCGCATCCTTGCCCTCTTCACCCTGCTGGGCTCCGTGCCGGCCTATTCGCTGCTGCGGGTGTACCACAAGCATCATGGCTATCTGGTGGGTGCAGGCAGGCTGCTGGCCGGCTGGCTGGTATTGCTTTCCGGCCTCACGGTCATGGCCTTCCTGACCAAGACCAGCGAGCTCTTCTCGCGAGAGGTCATCATCATCTGGGCCTGCTCCGGCTACGTCATCCAGGCCTGCCTGTTCCTGCCGCTGCACGCCTTCTCCCGCCGCTATCACAACAAGCTCCAGACCGCGCGCACCTCACTCATCATCGGCACCGGCGACCTTGCCCAGGAGCTGGCCGACAAACTGGTGCGCAAGCGCAGCGAGCCCCTGGTGGGCCTGGTGGCCGCCGACGACCATCCCCATCCGGACGATGGCCTGTACCCCCTCATCGGCAACCTCAGTCATCTGCGCGAGCTGATTTGCGAACACCGGATCCGCCGGCTCTATATCGCCCTGCCCCTCTCCGCCGCCGAGCAGATCGAAGGTCTCTATATCGACCTGCTCGATGCCAACGTCGACGTAGTGTGGATTCCGGACCTGCAGAGCCTGAAGCTGCTCAATCACTCGGTGTCCGATATCGACGGCCTGGCGGCGATCAATCTCAATGAAAGCCCGCTCACCAGCTACCCCACTGCCGCATTGACCAAAGCCGCTCTGGACCGCAGTGCCGCCCTGCTGGCCATTCTGCTGCTCAGCCCGCTGTTGCTGGGCACGGCGCTGGCGGTAAAGCTCTCTTCCCCGGGCCCCGCCCTGTTCAAGCAGAAGCGTCATGGCTGGAACGGCAAGGTAATCAAGGTGTGGAAGTTCCGCTCCATGCGCGTGCACGCCGATACCCAGGTCAAGCAGGCCACCCGTGAAGACCCGCGCATTACCCGCGTTGGCCGCTTCATTCGCCGTACCTCCATCGACGAACTGCCGCAGCTGTTCAACGTCCTGCAAGGCCGCATGTCCCTGGTGGGCCCGCGCCCCCATGCCGTTGCCCACAACGACTACTACACCGGCAAGATCGACGCCTACATGGCCCGCCACCGCATCAAACCCGGCATTACCGGCCTGGCGCAAATCAGCGGCTGCCGTGGCGAGACCGAGACACTGGACAAGATGGCAAGGCGCGTGGAACTCGACCTGGCCTACATCAACAACTGGTCGATCTGGCTGGATATCAAGATCCTGATCAAAACCCCGTTCACTCTGCTCGGCAAAGACATCTACTAAATCAGCCCGGCGCCCCCGCTCCGCTTTCGTAGGAGCGAGCTTGCTCGCGAAGCTCTTTCCATCGCGCCACGCAACGCCCTGCTCTCCGTAGGAGCGAGCTCGCTCGCGAAGCTCTTTCTATCGCGTCACGCAACGCCCGGTTCTCCGTAGGAGCGAGCTCGCTCGCGAAGCTCTTTCGATCGCGTCACGCAACGCCCGGCTCTCCGTAGGAGCGAGCTCGCTCGCGAAGCTCTTCCTATATCGCCTCAAGCACCACCCGCTCCAGGACGGAGCGGCTACAGCTCGACCTAAAGGACTAACGCCCATGCGCTTCCCAGACATCCATCATCACGGTGCCGTAACCGGCGTAACCGGCTCGTGCCACCAACTGCTAATGGACGAACAACACAGCCTGCTGGTGGACTGCGGCCTGTTCCAGGGCGCCGAAACCTCTGCCGAAGGCCGGGCAAGCGCAAACAACCTCGATATCGATTTCGACATCAGCACCCTCAGGGCGCTGCTGCTCACCCACGTACACATGGACCATGTCGGCCGGCTACCTTACCTGCTCGCCGCCGGCTACAAAGGTCCGATTATCTGCAGCCAGCCGTCCGCACAGCTGCTTCCGCTGGTACTGGAGGACGCCTTCCAGTTCACCTTCGGGCGCGACCGGCAGCAACTGCAGAAGTACCTCAAACTGATACAGCAACGCGTGATGCCGCTTCCCTTCCGCACCTGGCACAGCCTGATCGACACCCCTGACCTGCAAGCGCGTATCCGCCTGCAGCGGGCAGGTCATATCCTGGGTTCGGCCTACATCGAATGCGATGTGCGCTACCCCAAGCGAGGTGAACAGAAGCGCGTTGTGTTTTCTGGCGACCTGGGAGCAACCCACACACCCCTGCTGCCCGCTCCAAGATCACCCTGGAAGGCGGACATTCTGGTGCTTGAAAGCACCTACGGCGACCGCCTCCATGAAGACCGCCGCACACGCAAACAGCGCCTGAAAGCCATCGTCGAACAAGCCCTGGCCGACAACGGCTCCGTACTGATCCCCGCCTTCAGTATCGGCCGCACCCAGGAACTGCTCTACGAACTCGAAGACATCATCCACCACGCAAACTTACTCCCCTCTCACTCCAGAGCTTCCTCCCCTCTCCCTCCGGGAGAGGGGCCGGGGGAGAGGGAAACCAACGCGCGCAGCAACTCCAACGAGGAGGACGGAATAGGCCCGGTCACCACCCACTGGCCCACCCTCCCCATCATCCTCGACTCCCCACTGGCCACCCGCTTCACCCGCGCCTACCGCGACCTCCAGCACTTCTGGGACGCCGAAGCGCAAAAGCGCATCAAGGTCGGGCGCAAACCATTGGGCTTCGAACAACTGCTGACGGTTGAAAGCCACGACGCCCACCTGCGCATGGTGCGCCACCTCGCTAGCACCGCCCGCCCCGCCATCGTGATTGCGGGTAACGGCATGTGCAGCGGAGGCCGCATCGTCAACTACCTGAAGGCCATGCTGGGCGACAAACGTCACAACGTGTTGTTCGTCGGTTACCAGGCAAACGGCACACCCGGCCAACTGATTCAAAAGCACGGCCTCAGAGGCGGATATGTAGACCTCGATGGCGAACGCTTCGATATCCGTGCCGGTGTTCATACCGTAGGTGGCTACTCTGCCCACGCGGACCAGAAAGGGTTGGTGAACTTCGTGACCCGCATGCGCCACTGGCCGAGCGAGATTCGGTTGGTTCATGGAGAGGCCAAAGGGAAACTGGTCCTTTGGAAAGCAATAGATCAGGAATATTCGAAGAAAGGCAGGCGCCTCATAAACAATTCTGCACTAAATTCGTCGTCACGTTAGCTTTTCATTACGATACGCAGCAGAGCCTAAAAGGCTATATCAGATAACTTAGAAATTCTCAAAAATTGAAAGCAATACTCACCCTCATTGCATCTTTCGGCGCTGCTTTCGCGACTTTTATTTTACAAGTAATTTTGAGCAGGAACCTTGAACCTCAAGATTTCGGCCTGCTTGCACTAGCGAACTCGATAACCATAATCATAGGTACGTTCTCGAGCAGCGGAATTTCAAGTTTGCTCCTTAGAAGAGCAAGCATCTCACCTGCAGAGTCTTACGAACTAGTAAAGACAGCTATCGCAAGCACACTGTTTATAAGCAGCATTTCGTACTTAACTTGCAGTCTAACGCTGATCTTTTATGGGATACCCCTCACCTACTCCGTAATTTTATCTACAGCCATATTCGCCTTATCAGCACAATCGATTCTCACGACACTAGGCCAGATAAAAAACTCAGCAAAGACGATTGCCATAAGTCAAACCACCCTTCCTAGTATGCGCGCAACCCTAGCTTCTGCACTGTTGTTCTCGCCAGCAGGAGTAGCAGTTGCCGCTGCTCTGATTGGCGCAGCAAATCTGGCAAGCATGGCTCTCTACATCTTTTCCATAAGAAAGATGCCAATAAGTAATGAGTCCGTAAAAAGAGCACCCAGCGGGATGCTTGAGTATATCAAGTCATCACTCAAGTACTCCGTAAACGGCTCTATAAATATGGCCCAGATCCAGCTTTCAACAACACTAATTGGTAGCATTCATGGAGTACAAGCAGCAGGCCACATGGCAATATGCAACACCCTGACTGCTGCATTATATATTGCACCAAACACAATATTCGGCACATATCTCCAAAAGCGCTTCCATACCCTAAGTAACGCAGAGAAAAAAAAGCCAATTACACTCTCACTTGTGTCCTTCTTCGCTGGCCTCCTCGCGTCCGCATTGATTTACATGGCAAGCGACCCAATAGTAACCCTTCTCTTTGGTGCGCAGTACCAGCAAGCAATCGACCTATTAAGAGCCGTTTGCCCTGCAATACCTGTAAGATTCTTTATTACAGGAATCGGCGCAGCAATACTTTCTGAAGAACTGGTAAAAAAGAAAATATCTGCATCTGCCTTCGGCCTTTTCGCCCAAGCAGCATTAATTGTTTCCCTATACAAATATGGCGCATACGGGATTGGAGCCAGCATACTAATCGGCGAACTGCTTACTGCCTCCCTTTATATAAAAATCTACAGAAAGACATTTGCAAAATGAAAATCTGCATTATTGGTTATTACGGAAGTAATTTCGGCGACCTTCTGATGCTCAACGCCTTGATCAGTAGATTTGAAGGATTCTCCATTGACATCCTTACCTATGGCGCCAAAGAAGAACTAGAAGAACAGAGTTTTATTCAAGATCGAAATATAACTGTAATCCAGGCTTCACAGAAGAACCTCGCAAAGATCGTAAGATCATTCCGATCAAGTGCCGCGATAATCTGGGGCGGTGGAACATGTTTCATGGACGAAGGAGGAACCGGCGGTGTCAAATACATGGCGCTAGCTAAACTTCTAGGCTGCCAAGTATATTATTTCGGAATCGGAGTAGACCGTTACCGCAAGTTTAAAACAAAACTCTGCATGTATTTAGCATCAAAAATCTCCAGCAGAATTTATGCGCGAGACTTAGACTCCCAAAAAGCATTCCATGCAACAAATCCAAAAAACAAAGAAAGAATATATATTACCCATGATCTCGCACACGCTTACACCAGCACTGACGACAATCTGAACACTCCCCTTGCATCAGACTATCTTCTCTATTGCCCAAGGAGTTTAGATAGTTATCCCAATATTTATCACGAGACAAATTTAGAACTGACAGCGCTAGCCCATAAAATAGTTAAACATCTCCACCTACAAAAAATAGTCATTCTCAATGCCGACCCAGCCATTGACAGTGGCATTGTCACTGAATGCGCCAAAGTTTTTGAGGCCTCTGGCATTGAAGTAGAAATAATCTCAGGAAGTAGCACTCGAGAATCTATCAAGGCAATAAACTACTGCAAATTCTTGCTTACCGTGAGACTACACCCAGCAGTTATAGCCCTTGAGCGTAAAACGCCTTTCGCAATATTCAACTATTCTAACAAAAACAAAAAACTGGTTTCCGAGCACGATTGCCTAGACAGATTAATTGAAAACAGAGCGATCCTCGACTACAACCCCATATATACTCCCGTGACAGACGATGTAAAAGATCGCAAGCAAATAGAGGTGAATGACGCACTAAAAAACTTAAGAGCCGCCATACTGACATACAACAGAAAACATCCTGCAGCCCCCCCGCCACTTTAAACAAAGAAGAGAGCCTTTCAATCACACCCCCAACACAAACCAAAGCAACCAATTAGTGCACTCCGATAACATGTCAAAACTCAATCCCTTTAGATATTCCATCAGCCAACTCGCAATACCATTCTTTATTATTACCGCCAGCCTGAACTTCAGGCTACGACTTCCCGGACAAGAAATACACATCGGCGGTGCTGAACTGGCTTTATCACCTTACGACTTTGCACTAGCGCTCTTGCTTGCTCTGGCAATTGCCTCTACAAAACAATACTCGCTAAAACTAAAGCATGACCCATTAATCATCTCATTTATTGCATTCATAACCCTCTCATTCCTATCAATAATAAATTCACAAAAACCAGAATTCACATTTTACGAACTTCTGAGATGCTTTAAATTCTTTATACTTCTGATATTGCTAAGAAGAATATTTCAAAACCCTTTACAAGCAAATTATTTAATTAAGTTTTCAGCGCTTTTTATTATTCTAGAAACACTATACTCTTTATACCAGTTATCTACAGGCTCAGCAGAGGCTACAGAAGACGCCACCCAAGTCCGAGAGCTTTTCATCGAAAATGGTATAACGCGCGTCACTGGAACACTAAGGCACCCAGCGCTGCTTTCCCTCTGCATCACGCTGCTTATTCCTTTTACAGTAATAGGGGCCGTGTATTATAAAAACAAAAAAATCTACTTGTTCGCCATAGTTCTCGCATTTGGTTGCATTACCTTAACTTACTCAAGAACGCAGATTGTCCTTTACTTCCTGACTCTTGCCATGTGTCTTTTTTGGTTCAAAACACCGACCGGGAAGAAAATCATACTAAACAAAAAAATAATATACGGCGCAGCACTGGTATTTAGCGCAGTAATGCTTTACGGGATTAGTGAGTTTGAGAGCATTAAAGATAGATTTGTCAACGCCCCCGAGTCCAGCACCACCACTAGATTACTTCTAGCCAACATCGCCATAAAAATGCTAGGCGAGCATTACATTCTTGGCGTCGGATGGAACAACTTTATCTATGCCATGCCTTTCTATGATGATTTTGGCGTGTACAGATATTTCCAGCACCCCGTGCATAACATGGTGCTACTAATAGCATCTGAAACAGGGATTATAGGACTACTCGCTTACTTCTCTATACTTCTATCAACATATGGCTTGTATAAGAAAACCATTAGACTACGCCCCAATCAACTAGACCAGAACATTATTAGAGCTGCAGCAATATCACTTATAGTCCTACATATCACTGGACTGCAAGGCTGGTCGTTCAGAGCTGATAGCATTCAGCTAATCACCATCATGTGCATTTCCCTTATAGCAGGCATCCATGATAAAACCCGAAGGCACCATCGTGAAAGCCATCTTGCTGTCCGTAGTTACCTTGATGGGGACACCGCTGCAAGCAACTCCAGCCGATAATATATGCCAACCTCAGACTCTTAGAGGTTTTAATGTTGACTTGACGCTTAATTCCAGTGACTTCGACTATTTATACCATATAAATGTAAATGCTCTCCGAGTATCCCTAGCCACAGAATCCGCTTTCACCGAAGCCGGAGCGGTAAATCACGCTGCAATAATAAAAGTTGACAATTACATCCGGGAGGCCAAGAAAAGAAATATAAAAATACTTCTTGATTTCCATACGTATCCCGGGAACAAAAAAACTTTCAGCGGGACACCGAATGATAAAATATGGACCGATGAGGAACTAAGATCAAAAGTAACTAACAGTTACAAGGAGATCGCTGAAAGATACAAACACGAAGACACTATCATCGGATATGACTTGGTTAACGAAGCCGCCCCAAAGAAAGAAAACATGGCCACCTACTATAACTTCATATCCAATATAGTTTCTGAATTGAGAGAAGTATCAGGAAGTAAGACCCTAATAATTCAACCGACAATCAGGATGAATAGTGAAGGCATTCCCACGGCACAACATGAAAACTGGAAAGAACTTCTAAGGTTTTCTAATCAATCTCTACGACCCTCCATACATTTTTATGACCCTGGCAGCTACACCCACCAGGGGCTTATCCATTTCAAACCCAACACAAAACTCCCGTTTGGGCTGAGAACCCAAGCCACTCTAGATGCTTACTTTGAGTTAAAACTACGAAAGCTAAACAATTTCGAAAATCTAATAATAGGTGAGTTCAGCACATCTAACTATGCGCCGAATGACAGCCTTTTGTATACCGAAAGACTAATAGAGTATTTCGAAAAAAATAACTGGAGCTGGTTTTATCACGCTTTTAGAGAAGCTTCTATCTGGGATCCAGAAAAGGAGTTAAAAGATGGGGGCTTTGTATATAATGATGACGCAAAGAAAATGTCAGTCATACGAAGATATCTGACCAAAAACAAAAAATCTGGCACATGCCATGATGCAATTGAAGAAGAAACAAGCTCTTCTATTACAAAAAAATCGCCCACTTCGTGACATGACGATCAATGCATAACTCATCGGCATGAATATTCCTCACGAAGATTATCTCTGGCTTTTCCGCCCTCGGTCTATACGTTAGGGAACTGCTCCTTTTACATATAGGCACAAAATGTATTTTCAAAAAAAAGCTAATAAGCCAAGTTCTCTCCTGAATACTCACTCCGCCCCCTAAACTGCAACAACCTATAAGCCCGACTTTATAACGGCGTCGCTTAAATAGCATAAAGCTTAGCGAACACCCACAACCAGCTGAAATTTATAACCATGCATATATCTATAATTGAGCCAGTTGGCGGCCATGGTGGCATGAACTACTACAATTACGGTCTTGGTAAAGGCCTAGCAGATAGTAATTGCAAGGTAGATCTGTATACATGCCCCGAGACGAAAGAACACTCTTATGAAAGCTTCAATATTCACAAAATCTTCAACGGCGTCTACGGCAAAGACAGAAAGCTAACTAGACTACTCCGATACTTCTCGGCCCTAGCGAAATCGCTGGCGTCGACCAGGAAAAGAAACTCAAAGCTGTGCCACATACATTTATTCCAATATGGTCCTTTAGAGTTTTTAACCTGCCTACTTTCAAAAGCATCCGGACTAAAACTAATCGCCACAGTCCACGATGTAGAGGCCTTCGCAGGATCCAGTAGCAAATGCATTCAAACTGCCATATTTAAACTGGCAGATGAACTAATCGTTCACAATGATTTCTCAAAAAAAGAACTTGAGAACTCAATAAAAGACATAAACAAACATATCAAAATAGCCACGATACCCCACGGCAACTACATTAATTTCTGCAACCCTCAAGACAAGCTCTACTCCCGCAATAAACTCGGGCTCCCCACAGACTCAAAAATAATCTTATTCTTTGGTCAAATCAAAAAAGTCAAGGGCCTGGATATTCTAATAAGATCCTTACCCTTAATTCTCGAGAGAGAGCCGCAAGCTAAACTTCTAATTGCTGGAAAAGTATGGAAGGATTCCTTTGATAGCTATAGCGAGCTAATTGAAGAATTAAACCTCAGCCAATCCATATTAAGCCGCATTGAGTATATACCAGACGACGAAGTAGACAACTACTACTCTGCCGCTGACGTAATAGCTCTACCATACAAGAAAATATATCAAAGTGGCGTACTACTAATGGCAATGTCTTACGGAGCGATTACAGTTTCGCCGCGTCTCCCCCCAATGGAGGAGATAATAACTGATACAGTTAATGGTTATCTTTTTTCGCCAGGCGACCATGTTGACTTGGCAAAGAAAATTGTTCAATCACTCAAAAGCGATGACCAAGTCAGAATCTCAAAATCTGCGCTAAGCAAAGTAACATCAGACCACGACTGGAAAATAATCGCAGAAATGCATATGCAGGTATATAAGCGACATGTCTAAGAAGAGACTTTTCATTCTAGGGATTAGAGGGATACCTGCACAGCATGGTGGCTTTGAGACTTTTGCTGAGAAACTTTCCCTCCACCTTGTTGAACAAGGTTGGGATGTAAGCGTCTATTGCCAAATTGACGGTAGTGGCAGCACTTATGAGAGCGTCTGGAATGGAGTAAAACAGATCAACATTCCAATTCAAACTAGTGGGGCCTTAGGCACAATCTTTTTTGACTGGAAAGCAACAATGCATGCCCTCTCTCAAGATGGGATTTTTTTACTACTCGGCTACAACACAGCCATATTTAATTTACTACAGCGCCTGAAGCAACAGACGGTGTTAATTAACATGGATGGTATAGAGTGGCGCAGAGACAAATGGAGCCTTCCGGCCAAGGCTTGGTTCTGGCTCAATGAGCGCATTGGCTGCTGGGTAGGCCACCACTTAATCGCAGATCATCCCAAAATCAAGCAGCATCTTTCCACTCGAGTTTCCAGCAGTAAGGTTACGATGATCCCATATGGGGCGGGATCAATCTCTACTGCAAGTATTAGCGCGATTGAAAATCTCGGTCTCGAGAAAGGCAATTATTCTATTATTATCGCAAGACCAGAACCTGAGAACTCGTTCTTAGAAATGGTGAGCGCATTCAGCTCCAGAACGAGAAATCACAAACTCGTCGTCCTTGGAAATTTTCAGCCACAAAAGAATGTGTATCACAAAAAAGTAATGGATGCCGCTAGTGATGAAGTTATATTCCCAGGAGCCATCTATAATCCTGACGTAGTATCAGCTCTCAGGTACTACTGCAGAGTCTATCTACATGGCCACACTGTAGGCGGTACAAACCCTTCCTTGGTTGAAGCTTTAGGTGCCGGCTGCGCCGTCTTGGCTCATGACAACGACTTCAATAGATGGGTTACTGACAATGGTGGAAAGTATTTTAGCAGCCAATCTGACTGCTCCTCAGCTCTCGACGAACTCCTCAAAGACGACGAACTTATCGCACGAATGAAAAGTTCCAGTCGAACACGGCACAAGACTTCCTTTACTTGGGAAATGATTCTTGGGGACTATGAGCGCCTAATTACAGGCTGGCTAAAATAGCAGACATAATTTCGAAAGACTCTCATCTTAGGTTAGGTTCCTGATTAAATCATGATTACACCCGTCATTCTTTCCGGCGGTTCAGGCACAAGGCTCTGGCCTCTATCTCGGCAGCTCCATCCAAAGCAGTTTCTGCCGCTGGCAGACTCTGACCTTTCAATGCTGCAGGACACCATCAAGCGTCTTGAGGGTTTGGGTACCGGCCTTCCGTTTCTCATCTGTAATGAGCAGCATCGATTCCTGGCCGCAGAACAACTTAGGCTACTCGGTATGGATAAGGCCAAGATCCTGCTCGAGCCTGTAGGTCGTAATACCGCCCCGGCTATTGCGCTGGCGGCACTGCAAGCATTCCAAGAGACGGATGATCCAATTTTGCTGGTGCTTGCAGCGGACCACCTGATTCAGAATGTGTCGTCCTTCCAGAGCAGCATCCTAAACGCTCTTCCTTTGGCTGAAGCCGGCAAGCTTGTCACCTTCGGCATCGTGCCCAGCCATCCGGAAACGGGCTACGGCTATATCGAGCGCGGGTGCAGAGTCGGTGACACTGGGTTTGCGGTCAGCCGTTTTGTCGAGAAGCCGAATCTTGCGACCGCGCAGGACTACCTGGCCACCGGTAATTACTACTGGAATAGCGGAATGTTCATGTTCCAGGCTAGCCGCTACCTGGAAGAGTTGCAGCAATTCCGTCCCGATATTCTGGCCGCCTGCCGCACGGCTCTGGCTGGGGGCTCCCAGGACTTGCACTTCACCCGAGTCGACACCGCAGCCTTTACTGCCTGCCCTGAGGATTCCATTGACTATGCGGTGATGGAAAAGACTCAGGATGCCGTGATGGTGCCTCTGGATGCCGGTTGGAGCGATATCGGCTCCTGGTCTGCGCTTTGGGACGTAAGCGAAAAGGATGCGCAAGGCAACGTCTTTAAAGGTGACGTGTTGGACCAAGGTTCACGAAACACTTATGTACACGCGGATAGCCGTTTGGTTGCCACGGTCGGCGTAGAAGACATTGTGATCGTCGAAACCAAGGACGCCGTGCTGGTTGCGCACAAAGATCACGTGCAGGACGTCAAAAAAGTCGTTGACCAGCTCAAGAGCGGTTCCCGCGAAGAGCACATCAACCACCGTGAGGTGTACCGCCCCTGGGGCATGTACGACTCCATCGATAATGGCCATCGCTACCAGGTAAAGCGCATTACGGTGCAGCCCGGCGCCAAGCTATCCGTGCAAATGCATCACCATCGGGCCGAACATTGGATTGTCGTCAGCGGCACAGCCAAAGTCACCAATGGAGACAAGACGTACCTGGTGACCGAGAACCAATCCACCTACATACCGATTGGGCAGGTCCATGCACTGGAAAACCCAGGCGTTATCCCGCTTGAGCTGATCGAAGTGCAATCCGGCTCCTACTTGGGCGAAGACGACATCGTTCGCCTTGATGACAGGTACGGCAGAGCCTAAGGAAAAGCCTTCTGAAATGAGGCGCTTAGCCCCATCAGGGGCCAGTTTCAGCTTGCAATACAAGTGTTTTCTACATAACCTCCGACACCAACCGTTCCTTAGGGACATACACGCTCATAAAAGGAGCATGAACGTGAAAAAACTTCTGACTCTCGTTACTGCAGCCGCCTTCAGCACTTCGCTGATGGCCGCTGAGACCGCCTCTCCCGCCAGTGCTGGCAAACCTGCCGCTGGCACTCCGGGCGCCACTTCCGGTCTGACCCTGACCACCCCGATCGCGGGCGGCGTGACCCTGGGTACCGGCCTGGCTGTTGGTGCTGCGGCCATTGCAGCTGGTGTTGCTGCTTCCAACAGCAGCGGCGGCGGCGGTAACGACAGCACTCCGGGCGCTGGCGGCACCACCGGTACTACTGGTACCACCGGCACTACCGGCACCACCAACTAAGCAATACGCTTGGTTGCTGCACCTTGAAACCTCCCAGCACCGCTGGGAGGTTTCGCATTGGGCCCTGTAACTTGCGGCCCCGGTTGATCGTCACAGCTCCCGACTGTTTGCGCACCTGCATGCAGCCTGCCGACATGCCTATGTTGGCCCGGACATCAACGCCGTAACCCACACCCTGGATTCCGAGTCAGGCCCTGCCGCTTTGGCATCGCTTGGCCCCACGCACAAGATCACCCGACATGAATCGCGCACTCCCCCTGGCCATGCTGCTTGGCCTCACCCTGCAAGGCTGTATGTTCTCCCCTGGCCAGCACATGGATTCCGGCAATCTGGTGCGCGAGGGCTCCCCTGAAAGCAGCCGTATCGAGCTGGTACCCATCACGCCGAAGTTGGTGGCCATCGAGTCCGCCATGAATGGCACCCAGGTAGCCCCTGAGTTGCTGAGTTTTCAGCCCGGCGAGTACCGGATTGGCGCAGGTGACCTGATCTACATCACCGTATGGGACCACCCAGAGCTCACCGCGCCTTCCGGCCCGCAACAGCAGATCGAGGCCAACGGCCGTCTGGTGCGCCCGGATGGCACGCTGTTCTATCCGTATGTGGGCAATGTCGAGGCCGCAGGCAAGACCATTGAAGAACTGCGCTCGCTGATCGCCTCGCGCCTCACCAGCGTGGTGACCGAGCCTCAGGTGGACGTCAGCGTGCTGCGTTTTGCTAGCCAGAAGGTCATCCTCTCCGGCGCCTTTGGCAAAACCGGCCCCGTACCCGTTACCAACACCCCCCTCACTCTGCTGGACGCGGTAGGCCAGGGCGGCGTTCAAGCTGGCGCCGCCGATATTGCCGGCCTGGTGCTGAAGCGTGATGGCCGCGAGTACGTGATCGACCTCGATACGCTGAACCGCAAGGACTCGCTCCTGCACCGCATCTATCTGCGGGACGGCGATCAGATCCATCTGCCCTACAACGACAACAAGAAGGTCTATCTGCTGGGTGAGGTAAGCAGCGCCCGCGCCCTGTTCTTCAAGGGCAGCAGCATGAACCTGACGGATGCCCTGGGCACCGTCGGCGGCCTGCGCCAGGAAACCTCCAGCGGCAAGGAGGTGTATGTGATCCGCGGTGTGGATGACCTGCAACGGGACGTTGCCAAGGTCTACCAGCTCAACCTCAAGTCCCCGTCGGCCTTTATCGTGGCCGAGCACTTCAAGTTGCAGCCGCAGGATGTGGTGTATGTAGGCCCGGCAGATGTCACCCGCTGGAACCGCTTCATCAGCCAGGTGTTCCCCACTGCCAACCTGCTGCGCACCGGCGTCGCCATTCAGGATGACATGGGCGACAACAACAGCAACTGAGTGGTCATGACGTGAAAATTGCACGCCTGGCCTTGTTGCCGCTTGCCGTAATGCTACTGAGTGCCTGCAACCCACTGATGCGGGCGAGCTGGGACACGCTCAAGGCAGCCACCCAGGGGCCGCAGCCCCTGGACCTGACCCGGGAGCAGGTTGATGCCGTTCCCTACTACCAGATCACCATTGCCGCCCCCACCGGGGAGGCCGTGATGGCCCTGGTGCGCCTGCAGGAGGGCGTGCAGTTCTGGCTAGCCTCTACCCAGCAGGTGCTGATGATGGAGGATGGCCTGGCCATCCGCTCCGTGGGGTTCAATGACAATCTCGATGGCACTCGTTTTGTCGGCGAGTCGCCCTTCCGAACCGGCCTGCATCGCATTGCGGATGGGCTGCGTGCCGAGCGCCAGGTGGATTTCGCCGGGCGTTACCAGATGGGCACCCGGCTGATCAGCCATTTCGAGAAGAAAGGGCTGGAGACGGTGCGCATCCTCGACCGCGACCTGGAGTTGTTGCGCGTTGATGAGCACATCGAGATGCCCGAACTCGACTACTCGGCCCGCAATCAGTACTGGGTGGACCCGGCTGACGGTTTCATCCTGGCCAGTGTCCAGCATGTAACCCCCGAGCTGCCCTTGCGAATCCTGCAGGTGCGCCCATTGCGGCCGGAACACAGGGCCGAGTGAGCGATGCTCGACCTCTAATGCATAACCTTGGGTGGGCCCGGTGCGGGCGGCGAAAGATTGTTCGCCAGCAAGCTGGCTCCTACAGATGATTGAACCGATTTCACGATGAGCTTGCGCCCTTCCTGGCTGCTGTTATGCAGCGCACTTTTCGCCTACGCCGCAAATGCTGCCCCGACTGTGACGGTCGAGGGTGATGCCGCGGCGCCCGGCCAATTTCCCGTGGCGGCCATGACTCGCCTGCACGATGTGCTGCTGCCCGCACAGGTCAGCCCCAATGCCTATCTGCTGGGCGCGGCCTGGCTGCATCGCCCCCTTCTCCAGGAGCAAACGCGCCTGAAGTTGGGCGTGCTGTTCGACCTCGCAACCCTTGAGCGCAATGCACTGCTGGATAACCGCCCGGCCCTGGCGGAACTGGCCAGAAGCCTCACGGCCAAGGTCCAGGCGATGCCGGTAACCGGCCGCCGCGTAGCGGAGTTGGACCCGGTGAAAGTGGAACTCAACCACAAGTACAACCTTGAACTCAGCGCTGGCGATCGCCTGATCTACCCGGCACGTCCCGAGTACGTGCGGATTGAGGGCGCAGTACTGGCCGAGTGCCAACTGCCCTTTGTGCCCATGCAAACGGCCAGGGATTACCTGGAAGCCTGCCCACGGCATGCAGAAGCCGACCTGGATGAACTCTTTGTGGCTCAGCCCGATGGCCGCGTGCAGCGCCAGGGCATTGCGCTGTGGAACCGCACTGATGCGCCACCGTCACCTGCGCCTGGCGCACGCATCTATGTACCTGTACGCGGTGCCGGCCTGGGTGACCCGACGCCAGACCTGAACGCCGAGCTCGCCACCTTCATTGGCACTCAGCCGCTGGAGGTGGCCCCGTGAAGCGCCACTTGCTCCCGTGCCTGCTGCTCGGCTGCGCGACCTGCGCCCAGGCTGAACCTCGCTATACGCAGAGCGATTTTGGCGGCGTAGGCCTGCTGCAAACCCCCACCGCACGCATGGCCCAGGCGGGCGAACTGTCGGTGAATGCTAACCGTACCGATCCCTACAGCCGCTACAGCGTGTCCTTCCAGCCCTTTGATTGGCTGGAGGGCAGCTTCCGCTATACCTCCATCAGCAACCGGAAATACGGCCCGGAATCACTCAGTGGCGACCAGAGCTACAAGGACAAGGCCATCGACGCCAAAGTGCGTTTGCTCCGAGAGAGTCACTGGCTACCTGAAGTCGCAGGCGGCGCGCGCGATATCGGCGGTACCGGCTTGTTTTCCAGTGAGTACTTTGTGGGCAACAAACGCTTGGGCGACTTCGACCTGAGCCTGGGTCTGGCATGGGGCTACATCGGCAATCGCGGTGATATCGACAATCCCGTCAGCCTAGTCCTGGGCGATAAGTTCGATGACCGGCCGGCCCCAGATGGCAACGTGTCGAATGCAGGTGAATTCAACGGCAATAGTTACTTCCGAGGCAGCCCAGCCTTCTTCGGCGGAGTGAACTACCAGACGCCCTGGGATCCGCTCTCGATCAAGCTGGAGTACGAAGGCAACGACTACCAGAACGAGCCGCAGAACAACAACCAGGTGCAGGACTCCCCCATCAACCTGGGCCTGGTGTTCAAGGCCAGCGACTGGGTGGATCTGCACGCCGCCTGGGAACGCGGCAACACCGCAATGTTCGGCATCACCCTGCACACCAACTTCGCCACCCGCAAGGCGCCGACCAAAAGCTTTGACCCGCCGGCCGAGAAGGTCCAGGCCAGCAAGCCCAAGGTAGCGCCGGAAGATGTGAAGTGGGCCGGTGTAGCCCAGCGCCTGCGCAACAACGCCGGCTATCGGGTGGAGCGCATTACTCAGCGCGACTCCGAACTGATCGTCTACGGCGAGCAGACCCGTTACTTCCATTCTCCCAAGGCCGTGGGCCGCGCCGCGCGCATTCTCGACAACAGCGTGAACGACGAGATCGACTGGTTCACTGTGGTCGACAGCCGCAATGGCATGGCCGTACAGGAGATCAGCCTGCCCCGCGATACATTCCGCGAAGTGGCGCAACAGGATCGACCGGTGGAAGACCTGCGCCGGGTCACCGAACAGAACGCGCCCGTGCCCCACCAGGAAATGGAGCTGTTTGCTCAGGAGCTTTCGCCCTTCACCTACGGCCTGGGCCTTGGCTACAAGCAGAACGTTGGCGGACCTGACGGCTTCCTGCTCTATCAGTTCACGGCCGACCTGAATGCCGAATACCGCTTCCAGCGTGACCTTTGGTGGAACGGCACGCTCAGCGCGAACCTGGTGAACAACTTCGACAAGTTCAAGTACGACGCGCCGAGCAACCTGCCGCGCGTACGTACTCACCTGCGCGAGTACATGACGACCTCTGACGTGACCATGCCCACCTTCCAGCTGAACAAGGTGCGTCAGCTGGACGAAGACCTCTACGGCATGGCCTACGGCGGCTACCTGGAATCCATGTTCGCGGGCGTGGGCGGCGAGTTGCTCTATCGCCCGATGGGCGAGCGCTGGGCCATCGGCGGCAATCTCAACTGGGCCAAGCAGCGCGATTTCGAGCAGGACTTCGGGCTGCGCGACTACAGCGTGATCACCGGCCACGTGACGGGTTACTACCGCCTGCCCTTCGAGGACATTCTCGCCGCCGTCAGCGTTGGCCGTTACCTGGCCCGCGACTACGGCGTGACCTTCGACCTGTCCCGTGAATTCCACAACGGGGTGCGCTTTGGCGCCTGGGCGACCTTCACTAACGTCACCAAGGACGAGTACGGGGAAGGTAGTTTCGGCAAGGGCATTTACTTCTCCATTCCCTTCGACGAGCTGATGGCCAGCTCCACCATGCGCCGGGCCAATCTGGTGTGGTCGCCGCTGACCCGTGACGGTGGCGCTTCGCTGGGCCGCAGCTACTCGCTCTATACCTTGACCGAGGGACGCAACATCGACATGTTCCACAGCAACTTCGACAAGGTGGTGGAATGACGGACATACGGATCACCTGGCTGGCGCGGATTACCTTCGGCCTTGTGCTGCTGGTGATCCTCGTGGCTGGGTTGAGCAGCGAACCGGTGCCCGAAGCCTTCGATAATCAGGACAAGCTGCACCACTGGGCGGGCTTTGCTTGCCTGGCCCTGAGCGCCTCGCTTGCCTTTCCCAGCACCCGGCTGGTGTGGCTGTTCATTTGGACCTTGCTGGTCTCAATGGGTATCGAACTGGGGCAGGCGCTGCTGCCGCTGCGCACAGCCTCCTGGGCCGACATCGCCGCCAACGTGCTGGGCGTGCTGAGCGGCAGCTTTGCCGCTCTGCTTCTACGTGAGAAAGGGATGCCCACCCATCTCGAATGAGTTTCGACACGGCAGTCTCCAATGTCTGACGGCCTTCATTACCGCGAACAGCGCCTATACATAGGCATTTTTCAACGCTAGGAATGCACATGCGAATATTGATCACTGGCGGAGCCGGCTTCATCGGTTCGGCCCTGGTTCGCCACTTGCTGACAAACACCCAGCATGAGGTGCTCAACCTCGACAAACTGACCTACGCCGGCAACCTCGAGTCGCTGGCCGCGGTCGCGGACAATCCGCGCTACCAGTTCCTCCAGGCGGATATCGCCGACAGCCAGGTTGTCGGCGCAGCGCTGGCGCGCTTCCAGCCCGACGCGGTGATGCACCTGGCCGCCGAGTCCCATGTCGATCGGTCCATCGACGGTCCCGCGGCCTTCATTCAGACCAACATCGTCGGTACCTACAGCCTGCTGGAAAGCGTGCGCGCCTATTGGCTGGGGCTGGACGCCGAACGCAAGACGGCCTTCCGCTTCCATCACATTTCCACCGACGAGGTGTATGGCGACCTGCACGGGGCGGACGACCTGTTCACCGAAACCACGCCGTATGCCCCCAGTTCGCCGTATTCGGCGAGCAAGGCGGCGTCCGACCATCTGGTCCGCGCCTGGCACCGCACCTACGGTCTGCCCGTGCTGCTGACCAATTGCTCGAACAACTACGGCCCTTATCACTTCCCCGAGAAACTCATCCCGCTGATGATCCTCAACGCCCTGGAAGGCAAGCCCCTGCCGGTGTATGGCGACGGCCAGCAGGTGCGCGACTGGCTGTTCGTCGAGGACCACGCCCGGGCGCTGCTGGAAGTGGTCAGCCGCGGCACGGTGGGCGAGACCTACAACATCGGCGGGCATAACGAGCAGAAGAACCTCGATGTGGTTCGGGCCATCTGCGCCCTGCTGGAAGAGCTGGCGCCGCACAAGCCCGCCGGCGTGGCCCGCTTCGAAGACCTGATCACCTACGTCAAGGACCGCCCGGGCCACGACCTGCGCTATGCCATCGACGCCAGCAAGATCGAGCGTGAACTGGGCTGGGTGCCGCAGGAAACCTTCGAGACCGGGCTGCGCAAGACGGTCCAGTGGTACCTGGATAACCTCCCGTGGTGCCAGCGCGTGCAGGACGGCAGCTATCAACGTGAACGCCTGGGAGCAGCAGTATGAAAGGGATAGTCCTCGCGGGCGGTTCCGGCACCCGCCTCCACCCCATCACCCTGGGGGTGTCCAAGCAACTCCTGCCGATCTATGACAAGCCGATGATCTATTACCCGATCTCGGTGCTGATGCTCGCCGGCATCCGCGAAATCCTGATCATCTCCACCCCCCAGGACCTGCCGCAGTACCGCAACCTGCTGGGCGATGGCAGTCAGTTCGGCGTGCACTTCAGCTATGCCGAACAACCGTCGCCGGATGGCCTGGCCCAGGCGTTCCTGATCGGCGAGGCGTTCATCGGCAACGACCCGGTATGCCTGATCCTGGGGGACAACATCTTCCACGGCCAGCACTTCACCGAGAAGCTCAAGCGCGCCGCGCAATCGCCCAGTGGCGCCACCGTCTTCGGCTATTGGGTGAGAGATCCCGAGCGCTTTGGCGTGGTGGAATTCGATGAGGCGGGTCGCGCCGTTTCCATCGAGGAGAAGCCGGCTCAGCCGAAGTCGAGCTATGCCGTCACCGGCCTGTACTTCTACGACAACGATGTGATCCGCATCGCCAAGGCGGTGACGCCTTCTCCGCGTGGCGAGCTGGAAATCACCGACGTCAACAACGCCTATCTGCGCCGCGGTGATCTGCGCGTCGAGCGCTTCGGTCGCGGCTTCGCCTGGCTGGACACCGGCACCCACGACAGCCTTCTGGATGCCTCCCAGTATGTGCAGACCATCGAGCACCGTCAGGGCTTGAAAGTGGCCTGCCTGGAGGAGATCGCCTACCAGAACGGCTGGATCGACAAGACGCAATTGCTGACCCGGGCCAAGGCATTCGGCAAGACCGGTTATGGCCAATACCTGTTCGACATCGCCGGAGAAGGTGCGTGAACGCGATTCCAACCGCTATCCCTGACGTCCTCATTCTCGAACCTCGCGTATTCGGCGACGAGCGCGGCTTCTTCTACGAAAGCTTCAACGCCCGCACCTTCGCCGAGGCGACCGGCGTCGAACGCCACTTCGTCCAGGACAACCACTCGCGCTCCCAGCGCGGCGTCCTGCGCGGGCTTCACTACCAGCTGCAGCAAGCCCAGGGGAAACTGGTGCGGGTCGTCGCGGGCGAAGTGTTCGACGTCGCGGTGGACCTCCGCCGCAACTCGCCCACCTTCGGGCGCTGGGTCGGCGTACACCTCTCCGCCGAAAACAAACGCCAGCTCTGGGTCCCCGAGGGTTTCGCGCACGGCTTCGTGGTCCTCAGCGATTACGCCGAGTTCCTCTACAAGACCACCGACTACTACGCCCCCGAGCATGAGCGCTGCATTCGCTGGGACGATCCCGATCTCGCCATCGACTGGCCGCTGGCCGAGGCGCCGCAGCTGTCCGCCAAGGACCAGGCCGGGGTCAACTTCAAGGACGCGGACCTGTTCGCATGAAGATTCTCATCACCGGCAATAGCGGCCAGGTGGCGCGGGAACTCCAGCTCGCCCTCGCCGGCAAGGCCGCGGTCGTGTCCCTGGGGCGCGACCGGCTCGATCTCGCCCATCCCGAGCAGATCCGCCAGCAGGTCCGTGCCCTGGCCCCCGACCTGCTGATCAACGCCGCCGCCTACACCGCGGTGGACCAGGCCGAGACCGATGCGGACGCCGCCGTCGCGATCAATGCCACGGCCCCCGGCGTACTCGCTGAAGAGGCCGCCGCCCTCGGTATTCCGCTGTTCCACTACTCCACCGACTACGTCTTTGACGGTGCCAAGCACGGCCGCTACGTCGAGGACGACCCGACCCAGCCGCTGGGCGTCTACGGCACCAGCAAACTGGCCGGCGAACAGGCGATCCAGGCCGTTGGTGGGCAGTACCTGATCCTCCGTACCAGCTGGGTTTATTCGCTGCACGGGCGCAACTTCCTGCTCACCATGCAGCGTCTGCTGCAGGAGCGCGAAGAGCTGCGCGTGGTGGATGACCAGGTAGGCGCGCCGACCTGGGCGGGCAGCATCGCCCAGGCCACGGCGCAGTTGATCGATCAGTGGCAGGCGGGCAACCGCCATTGGGGCGTCTATCACCTGACCAACCGGGGCGAAACCTCCTGGTTCGGCTTTGCCAGTGCCATCGCTGACCAG
>NZ_QJRF01000066.1 GCF_013393345.1 Pseudomonas taiwanensis | reverse complement strand
TGAAGCTGGCGACGGTGAGGGTGTTATCCACATCGCTGTCGTTGTCCAGCACGTTGCCGATAGCCGGATTGTCTTCGGCCACGGAGTTGCTGTCAGCGATCAGAGCGGACGCATCGTCCTCCGGGGTGACGATGATATCCAGTGTGGAATCGCTGCCGGTATTGGTGACGTAAGTGACCTGCGGGACCGTGCCATTCCAATTGGCGGCCGGGGTGAAGGTGTAATCACCATTGCTGCCGAGGGTGAAGGTGCCGACGTTGGCGATGGTGGCGGTATCGCCGGCGTTGAAGCTGCCTGTAACACCGGTCACGGTGAAGCTGGCGACGGTGAGGGTGTTATCCACATCGCTGTCGTTGTCCAGCACGTTGCCGATAGCCGGATTGTCTTCGGCCACGGAGTTGCTGTCAGCGATCAGGGCGGACGCATCGTCCTCCGGGGTGACGATGATATCCAGTGTGGAATCGCTGCCGGTGTTGGTGGTGTAGGTGACCTGCGGGACCGTGCCATTCCAGTTGGCGGCCGGGGTGAAGGTGTAGTTGCCGTTCGCCGCGATGGTCAGGGTGCCCACGCCGGTGATCACGGCGTTGGAGCCAGCGGTGAAGGAGCCCGGCACGCCAGTGATGCTGAAGCTGGTAACGGTGAGGGTGTTATCCACATCGCCGTCGTTATCCAGCACGTTGCCGGTGGCGGGATTGTCTTCAGCCACAGTGTTGCTGTCAGCGATCATCACGGACGCATCGTCAACCGGGGTGACATTGCCGAAGCTCAGTTCGGCGGTGTCGGTGAGGTTGCCGTCGGAAACGGTGTAGGTCGCGGTCGGTACCGGGCCGTTGTAGTTCGGGGCGGGGGTGAAGGTGAAGCTGCCGTTGGCGTTGATCACCAGGGTGCCAACGCCTGCAACGGTGCCGCTCTGGCCGGCCAGGTAAGTGCTGCCGCCGAAGCTGAAGCCGGTGACGGTCAGGGTGCTGTTGTCGACGTCATTGTCGTTGGTCAGGACATTGCCGGTGGCGGCGATATCCTCGGTCACCGGAATCGGGCCGTCATTGGAGGCGACAGGGCCGTCATTCTCCGGCGTAACGGTGATGGTTAGCGTGGAATTGCTGCCGGTGTTGGTGACGTAAGTAACTTCCGGCACCGAACCGTTCCAGTTGGCGGCTGGAGTGAAGGTGTAATCCCCGTTGCTGCCGAGGGTGAAGGTACCGACGTTGGCGATGGTCGCGGTATCGCCGGCGCTGAAGTTGCCGGTGACGCCCGCGACGGTGAAGCTGGTAACCGTCAGGGTGTTATCCGCATCGCTGTCATTGGTCAGCACGTTGCCGGTGGCCGGGTTGTCCTCGGTGACGGTCTGGGTGTCAGCAATCAGAACGGACGCATCGTCGACCGGCGACACGTTGCCGAAGCTCAGCTCGGCAGTGTCGGTGAGGTTGCCGTCGGATACGGTGTAGGTCGCGGTCGGTACCGGGCCGTTATAGTTCGGTGCGGGGGTGAAGGTGAAGCTGCCGTTGGCGTTGATCACCAGGGTGCCGACGCCCGCGACTGTGCCGCTCTGGCCGGCCAAGTAGGTGCTGCCGCCGAAGGTGAAGTCGGTGACGGTCAGGGTGTCGTTTTCGACGTCACTGTCATTGGTCAGCACATTGCCGGTGGCTGGGGTGTCCTCGGTTACCAGCACCGGGCCGTCGTTGGCCGCCAGCGGTGAATCGTTTTCCGGTGTGGCGGTGATGTCCAGCGTCGAGCTGCTGCCGGTGTTGGTGATGTAGGTCACCTGCGGCACCGTGCCGTTCCAGTTGGCGGCTGGGGTGAACGTGTAGTTGCCGTCCGCAGCGATGGTCAGGGTGCCGACCCCGGCAATGACGGCGTTGGAACCTGCGGTGAAGCTGCCGGTGAGGCCGGCCACGCTGAAACTGGTGACCGTCAGGGTGTTATCCACATCGCTGTCGTTGCCCAGCACGTTACCGATGGCCGGGTTGTCCTCGGTCACGCTGTTGTTGTCAGCGACCAGGACGGACGCATCGTTCACCGGCGTCACGGTGATATCCAGCGTAGAGCTGCTGCCAGTATTGGTGGTGTAGGTGACCTGCGGAACGTCACCGTTCCAGTTCTGCACCGGAGTGAAGGTGTAGTTGCCGTCAGCGGCGATGGTCAGGGTGCCGACACCGGCGATGACCGCACTGGAGCCAGCGGTGAAGGTGCCAGTCACGCCACTGATGCTGAAGCTGGCGATGGTGAGGCCGTTATCCACATCGCTGTCGTTGCCCAACACGTTGCCGATGGCCGGGTTGTCCTCGGCGACGCTGTTGCTGTCGGCAACCAGAGCCGACGCATCGTCCACCGGCGTGACATTGCCAAAGCTCAGCTCACCGGTATCGGTGGCGGTGCCGTCGGACACGGTATAGGTCGCCGTCGGCACCGGGCCGTTGTAGTTCAGTGCTGGGGTGAAGGTGTACGAACCATTGGCATTGATCACCAGGGTACCAACGCCTGCAACAGTGCCACTCTGGCCAGCCAGGTAATTGGTTCCGCCGAAGCTGAAGCCGGTAACGGTCAAGGCATCGCCATCGGCGTCATTGTCATTGGTCAGGACATTGCCGCTGGCCGGGCTGTCCTCGGTCACCAGGACCGGGCCGTCGTTGGAGGCAACAGGGGCATCGTTCACTGGGATGACGTTGCCAAAGCTCAGCTCGCCGGTATCGGTGGCAGTGCCATCGGTGACGGCATAGGTCGCGGTCGGTACCGGGCCGTTGTAGTTCGGGGCCGGGGTGAAGGTGAAGCTGCCGTCGCTGTTGATCACCAGGGTGCCGACGCCGCTCAGGGTGGCCGTCTGGCCGGCGGAGTAGGTAGTCCCGCCCACTTCGAATTGGGTGACGGTGAGGGAATCGGCTTCTACGTCGCTGTCGTTGTTCAGGACGTTGCCAGTGGCCGGGGTGTCCTCGGTTACCGGGACCGGACCATCGTTGGCCGCGACCGGCGCATCGTTCACCGGGGTGACGCTGATGCTCAGCGTCGAGCTGCTTCCGGTGTTGGTGATGTAGGTGATCTGCGGAACCGCACCGTTCCAGTTGGCTTCCGGGGTGAAGGTGTAGGTGCCGTTGGCGTTGATCACCAGGCTGCCGATGCCATTGATGGTGGCGGTCTGGCCCGCATTGAAGCTGCCGTTGATGCCGGCCACGCTGAAGCTGGCGACGGTAAGCGCGTCGTCCACGTCGCCATCGTTAGCCAACACGTTGCCGGTGGCCGAACTGTCTTCGGCCATGGTGCTGCTGTCGGGGCTGAGGACCGAGGCGTCGTTCACCGGAGCGACATTGCCAAAACTCAGCTCGGCGGTGTCGGTGGTGGTGCCGTCACTGACGGTGTAGGTCGCGGTCGGGACCGGGCCGTTGTAGTTCGGCGCCGGTGTGAAGGTGTAGGAGCCATTGGTATTGATGACCAGGGTGCCGACGCCGGAGAGGGTGGCGGTCTGGCCAGCCGAATAGGTGGTTCCGCCTACGCTGAACTGGGTGACGGTGAGGCTATCGCCGTCGGTGTCGCCGTCGTTGGTCAGCACGTTGCCGCTGGCCGGAGTGTCCTCGGTCACCGCCGTAGGACCATCGTTGGCTGCGGCGGGGGCGTCGTTCACCGGATTCACGCCGATAGTGACGACGATGGTATCGGTGCCACCTTTGCCGTCTTCGACTATCACCGTGAAGTTGTCGGTGCCGTTGAAATTCGGGTTGGGCGTGTAGGTGTAGGAGCCATCCGGATCGATCACCACAGTGCCGTTACGCGGGCCGTCGCCGGGCGAGTAGGTCAGCGGGTCGCCCTCGGGATCGGTGGCGCCCAGTTGCCCGGTCACCGGGGTGTCTTCGTCGGTGGCGAGGCTGGCGTCCTGGGCTTGCGGGGCGCCATTGGGGACATCCGGTCCCGGCAGGGTTTCATCCGGCAGTCCGGTATCGGGCTCATCGGCCGGGGCTGCATCCACGGTGGGTGTGGTGTCGTCCTCTGCCAGCACTTCGGAAGCGAGCGGCGCGGTTCCGGTGGTGAAACCAATGATGGGGTCGACGCGATCACCCGTCGCATCCAGCATCACGAAGCTGTGGCCGCCACCTGCGGCACCACCACCCGCACCACCCGCGCTCGGGCCGGCCGCGGTAGCTTCGAGTTCCTTGGTCGGGTCGACGCCCGCCTCGATGGCCTTCTGCAGTTGGGCGACATCATCAGCAGGTGTTTGCGGAGCCGGCTGTGCAGCCTGGGTCTCAACGCTGGCTACTGCGTCGGTCTCGCTCCACTGAACGTCACGCCCCAGATCGACGGTACGACCGTCGGTGAGCTCAAGCGTCACCATCCCCTCGAGGCCCGTCTGCAACTGGTCGCCCTTGAACAGGCGGTCACCCTCTACGAGCAGGCGCTGGAACCCTTCCGGGGACATTGCGAAGACCTGGCCAACAATGCTTTTGACGATCGCAATAACACTGCTCATGGGGTGACTCTCCTGAATTGGATCTGGCTTGTCGTCACTGGGGTCGAATTGGCAGGACTTCGCGCAGGACTGACATTCCCTATCTATAGTTGTTACATGGCGAAAAGGTGGCGCCAAGATATTGGCTTATTACAATTGGCTATTGGAAATATGCCAAAGTATTGACCAATTGGCTTCCATCCTAAACAATCGATTTCATGCTGTCACTTTGATATTTATGTGTGCGTCCACCGGATTCGAATGTGACTCCGTTCACGAAATCCGGGCTTTGACGGGCAGCAAGCGCCAGTGAAGTTTTCGGACCTCAAATTCAACGAAAAGGATGCCAAGAATATGCGTCTGCGACTCTCCGCCGTTCTCCCTTTCGCCCTGGCTGCAAGCCTTCCCGTGCAAGCCCAGAGCCTCTCCGAGGCGATGCAGCGAGCCATGGACGTTCACCCGGAAATCCAGGCGGGCGTTAATAGCCGCCTTTCTGCTGACAAGCAGCTGAGGGCAGCCAAGGGCGGCTACCTACCGTCCGTCGACCTGCTGGGCGGTTATGGTCGCGAAGGCACCGACAACACCACCACGCGCGCCACCGGTAACGACCACTGGAAAACCATGACCCGTGGCGAGTCCAGCCTGCGACTGCAGCAGATGGTGTTCGACGGTTTTGCCACGCAGAACGAAGTCGGCCGCCAGCAGGCCACCGTGAACTCCCGTGCCTACTCCCTGATGGGGACTTCCGAGCGGACCGCGCTGGACGTGGCGCAGGTCTATATAGATGTGCTGCGCCGCGAAGAAATGGTCCGCCTGGCCCAGGCCAACCTGCGCAGCCACGAGCGCATCTTCGATCAGATCAGCCTGCGCAGTGAGCGCGGGGTAGGGCGTCTGGCCGACCAGGACCAGGCTGAAGCGCGTCTGGCCCAGGCCCGCAACAACCTGATCACCGAGCAGACCAACCTCAACGATGCCCGCACCAACTACTACAGCGTCGTGGGCATGGACCCGGCGGATCTGAGCGAGCCGGCCGGTCTGCCGGGGCAACTGCCGGAGTCCCTCGAGGGAGCCCGCCAGACCCTGCTGGCCAACAGTCCGATCCTGCGTTCCGCCGAGTCCGATGTCGCTGCTGCCGAGAAGCAGTACGACGCCGCCAAGTCCTTCTTCTATCCGCGCTTCGATGCTGAATTGTCCCGTGGAGCGGACAATGACATCGACGGTGAGGACGGCCACGTCAACGAATGGCAGGCGATGTTGCGCATGCGTTACAACCTGTTTGCCGGGGGTAGTAACAAGGCGGACCTGGAGTCCAAGGCCTACCAGATCAACGAAGCGCTGGATATCCGTAACAACGCCCTGCGCGTGTTGAACGAAGAACTGGGCCTGTCCTGGAACGCCCTGGGCAATGCCCGCGAGCAGCTGCCGATCGCCCAGCAATATGTCGACTACAGCACCCGCGTGCGTGAGTCCTACCAGCAGCAATTCAGCATTGGCGAACGTACCCTGCTCGACCTTCTGGACAGCGAGAACGAGCTGTTCACCGCCTCACGTCGCCTGGTGGACCTGCGCTACACCGAGCTGTTTACTCAGTACCGCATCAAGGCGACCATAGGCGAGTTGCTGAAAAGCCAGGGAGTGGTGGCACCGATGGCGACGGTCGTGCAAACCGAACTCAAGCCCGAAGCAACGCTCCCCGGCCTCAACTAGGTACCTGATTCGGATCCGCACGGCGCAGCAGGAAGTCCCCTCCCTCTACGCCGTGTCGTCCGGCCTGGGACCTGAATACCCGAAGAACCCAGAGCAGAGAATCCAGGCGTGGATCCAGAAGTCAGTCGCGCACACATCAATACCGATCCTCGCGGGCAGCATGACGATCCTTTGCTCGACTCGCTGCTATCCCTTTGTGTCCTGCATCGAAAGCCTGCCAATCGGGCGATGCTCACCAGCGGCCTGCCGCTGCCCAAACAACGCCTGACGGCCGAACTGCTGCCCCGCGCTGCCGCCCGTGTCGGCCTGCAGGGCCGCTTGCTGCAGCGTCGCCTGGAACAGATCCCGAAGATCGCCATGCCGGCCTTGCTGCTGCTCAAGGAAGGCCGTTGCGCGGTGATGCTTGGCTGGGACGACGACGGTAGTGCGCGCCTGCTGCTCAGCGAGAGCGATGGCGGTGAGGTGAAGGTCACCCGCGAGCTGCTGCAGGAGGACTACAGCGGCCATGTGTTCTTCGCCCAGCCCCAGCACAAGTACGACCTCAATCAGGGCAGCCTGATCCCGCGCACCAAGTCCTGGTTCCGCGACACCCTCAAGCGCTCCCGCTGGCTCTACACCGATGCGGTTGCCGCCAGCCTGCTGATCAACCTGATCGGCCTGGGCGCTCCGCTTTTCGTGATGAACGTCTACGACCGCGTGGTACCTAACCAGGCCGTCGCCACCCTCTGGGTGCTGGCCGTCGGCATCGGCGGTGCCTACGTGTTCGACCTGCTGCTCAAGACCATGCGCGGCCTGTGCCTGGACCTGGCCGGCAAGAAGACCGACCTGATCATTTCCGCGACGCTGTTCGAGCGCATCGTTGGCATGGCGATGAAATACCGCCCGGCGCGGGTCGGCAGCTTTGCCCAGAACATCCACGAGTTCCAGACTCTGCGGGACTTCCTCGCCTCGCTGACGTTGACCAGTGTCATCGACCTGCCGTTCACCTTGTTGATCCTGCTGGTGATCGGCTTGCTCGGCGGCCACCTGGTATGGGTGCCGATCCTGGCGTTTCCGCTCGCCATGGGCATCAGTTGGCTGTTGCAGAAGCCGTTGGTGGCGACCATGGATCGCACCATGGCACTGGCCGCCGAGCGCCAGTCGAGCCTGATCGAAACCCTCGCCGGCCTCGATGCGGTGAAGGTCAACAATGCCGAGAGCGACCGCCAGTACCTCTGGGAGCAGACCATCGGCACCCTGGGTCGCCTCGAGCTGCGGGTGAAGATGCTTTCCAGCCTGGCAATGAACCTGACGCTGATGATCCAGCAACTGGCTGGCGTGGTGATGATCGTTGCCGGCGTCTACCTGATCATGGCTGGCGACCTCAGCATGGGCGGGCTGATCGCCTGCTACATGCTGAATGGCCGTGCCCTCGGTCCGCTGACCCAGCTCTCCGGGCTGCTGACCCGCTACCAGCAGGCGCGCCTGACCATGAAGTCGGTGGATCAGATGATGGACCTGCCCCAGGAACGCCAGGAAAGCGAACAGCCCCTGGTACGTTCCAAATTGCAGGGCAGCCTCGAACTGCGCCAGATCAACTTCACCTACCCGCACCAGCAGACGCTCGCGCTCAGTGAGGTCAATCTGGTCATCCGTCCGGGCGAGAAGATCGGCATCATTGGTCGCAGCGGCTCGGGCAAGAGCTCCCTGGCCAAGCTGATCGTCGGCCTCTACCAGGCAGACTCGGGCAGCCTGCTGGTGGACGGCACCGACATCCGCCAGCTGGATGTCAGCGAGCTGCGCCACAACGTCGGCTATGTACCCCAGGACATCCAGCTGTTCAGCGGCACCCTGCGCGACAACCTCATGTCCGGCGCCCGCTATGTGGAAGACGAGCTGGTATTGCAGGCGGCCGAGTTGTCCGGCGTACACGAGTTCGCCCGGATGCACCCGCAGGGCTATGAGCTGCAGGTCGGCGAGCGGGGCCAGAACCTCTCCGGCGGTCAGCGACAGAACGTCGCCCTGGCCCGCGCGCTGTTGCTGGACCCGCCCATCCTGCTGCTCGACGAACCGACCAGCTCCATGGACAACCCTGGCGAGGAACGCCTCAAGGAACGTCTCTCCGCGGTAATTGCCAACAAGACCCTGCTACTGGTCACGCACCGTGCCTCGATGCTCTCGCTGGTGGACCGCCTGCTGATCATCGACCGTGGCCGGGTCATCGCCGACGGTCCGAAGGAAGCGGTCATGGAAGCGCTGAAGAAGGGGCAGATCAGTGTCGCATAAGGGTTTCGGCGCACTGCGTCAGTACTTCAAAGGTGGTGATTCCCTGGCCGACCAACCGCTGCCGGAGGTCAACAAGGCTCTGGTGGAGGACGCGCCGCGCGTGGTGCGCCTGACCATCTGGGTGCTTATTGGCTTCACCCTGTTCATGCTGCTCTGGGCGCACTTCGCGCAGGTGGACGAGGTCACCCGTGGCGAAGGCAAGGCGATTCCATCGTCCAAGCTGCAGAAGGTGCAGAACCTGGAAGGCGGCATCGTTTCCGAGCTGTTCATCCGCGAAGGCCAGGTGGTGGAAGTCGGTGACCCACTGCTGCGCCTGGACCCGACACGCTTCGAGTCCAACGTCGGTGAAACCGAGGCCGACCGCACTGCGATGCAACTGCGGGTGGAGCGCCTGAGTGCCGAGGTGGATGACCGCCCGCTGCAGATTTCCGAAGAGCTGCGCAAGCTCGCGCCCGAGCAGGCGAACAGCGAAGACGCCCTCTACCGCAGTCGCCAGCAGCAGTTGCAGGAAGAAGTGGCTGGCCTCGAAGAGCAGCTGGTGCAGCGTCGCCAGGAGCTGCAGGAGTTCATTTCCAAGCAGGGCCAGTACCGCAACAGCCTGCAGCTCCTGCGGCAGGAAATCTCCATTTCCGAACCGCTGGTGGCCCAGGGGGCGATCTCCAAGGTGGAAGTCCTGCGCCTACGTCGGGCCGAGGTCGAGAACCGCGGCGAACTGGAAGCCACCAGCCTGGCCATTCCCCGCGCGGAGTCGGCGATCAAGGAAGCCGAGCGCAAGATTGCAGAGACCCGTTCGCGCTTCCGCAGCGAGGCGTTGGCCCAGCTCAACGAGGCGCGCACCGAACTGAACAAGGCCAACGCCACCGGCAAGGCCCTGGAGGACCGAGTCAAGCGGACCCTGGTCACTTCGCCGGTGCGGGGCATCGTCAAGCAGTTGCTGGTCAACACCATCGGCGGCGTGATCCAGCCGGGCAGCGACCTGGTGGAAATCGTGCCGCTGGACGATACGTTGCTGGTGGAAGCGCGTATCCGCCCGCAGGACATTGCCTTCCTGCACCCCGGGCAGAGCGCCATGGTCAAATTCACCGCTTATGACTACACCATCTACGGCGGGCTGACCGCGGACCTCGAGCAGATTGGCGCGGACACCATCACCGACGAAGAGGGCAACAGCTTCTACCTGATCAAGCTGCGGACCCAGAAGAGCCATCTGGGAAGCGACCAGAACCCGCTGCTGATCATCCCCGGCATGGTGGCCTCGGTGGACATCATGACCGGCAAGAAAAGCATCCTGAGCTACCTCTTGAAGCCCATCATCAAGGCTCGTGCCGAGGCGTTGCGGGAGCGGTGATTCCGCCGAACTTGTAGGAGCGAGCTTGCTCGCGAACAGCCCGAGCACGATCGTTCGCGAGCAAGGGAACGTTCGCTCTGCCCCAGGCAGAGCCGATGACTGATGACCACGCTCTCAGGACTTGCCGAACTTGTAGAAGCGAGCTTGCTCGCGAACAGTCCGAGCACGACCTTTCGCGAGCAAGAACTGGGCGTCCCCCTCGGTCCTACAGAAAAGCTGTCCTCATTCGGTGAACAGCTTCTGCACCACCGAGAAGTCTTTCCTGCCCTTGCCCTGCTTGAGCAGCAGACGGTAGAGCTGCAACGCCAGGGCACCCATCGGCGTGCTGGAAAGACTGCCCTGTGCCGTTTCCTGAGCCAGTCCAAGGTCCTTGGTCATCAGTTCTGCCATGAAGCCGCCATCGTAGTCCTTGCTCGCCGGTGCGTTGGGCATGACCCCGGGCCAGGGATTGTAGCGTTCCAGCACCCAGTTGCCGCCCGAACTCTGGCGCATGATTTCGGCCAGTACAGCCGGGTCCAGGCCGTTGGCCACACCAAGGGCCATGGACTCCGCGGTGCCGATCATCTGCACCGCCAGCAGCTGGTTGTTGCAGACCTTGGCCACCTGGCCGGCGCCGTCGGGACCCGCGTGGAAAATGTTCTTGCCCATGGCCTGGAAGACCGGCCGCGCCTTTTCCAGTGTCGCCGCCTCGCCGCCCACCATGAACGTCAGGGTGCCGGCCGCAGCGCCTGCCGTGCCGCCTGACACCGGAGCGTCCAGCAACTCGATGCCTTTCGCCTTGGCGGCGGCGTGAACCTTGCGCGCGGATTCCGGAGCGATGGTCGAGCATTCCAGCACCACACTGCCGGGGGGAATGGATTCGAGCAATCCGTCGCTACCCAGCAACAGGCCTTCCACATGCTTGCTCGCCGGCAGCATGGTGATGACGACCTCGGCTCCGCTGACGGCATCGCGAGCGTCCCGGGCCGACTTGGCGCCCTCGGCCGCCAGCTCGTCGACGGCGGCCTGAACCAGGTCGTAGACCTTGAGTTCATGGCCGGCCTTGAGCAGGTTGCGGGCCATGGGCAGGCCCATGTGGCCCAGTCCGATAAAGGCGATCTTGCTCATCGTGCTTCTCCTGGGCCCGGCGCGGTGGCGGCGGGCGAGTTGTCAGAGATCGTCCAGCGGATGCCGGCCTTCCCACACCGGCTCGAAATGGGCCTCGATCACCGTACGGGGAATGGCCGCCACATCCGGCCAGTGCCAGCGCGGGGCGTTGTCCTTGTCGATCAGTCGGGCCCGCACACCCTCGGGGAACTCCGGATGGCGGCAGCAATTCAGGCTCATGGCGTATTCCATGCGGAAGACTTCGGCCAGCGACAGGTGCTTTGCGCGGCGTATCTGTTCCCACACCAGGTGCGCCGTGAGCGGGCAGCCGCCAACCAGGGTCTTGGCGGCGCGTGCCAGGGGCACGTCGCTGTCATGCTGCAAGGCGGCAATGGCCTTCCAGGCGGCCGCCACGTCGGGCACATCCAGCAGATCGTCGATACGCTGGCGTCGTGGCAGCCATTGAGCTTCCGGCAGTTGGCCGCGGGCTTCGTGTTCCAGTGCCTTGAGCAGACTGTTGAGCTGGGCTTCGGGGTGATCGCGCCAATTCAGCTGGACCAGGCCTGCGACCAGGGCTTCCTGCTGATCCTCCAGCAGGAAGCGGTCGGCCAGGTCGAGGTCCAGGGCATCGTGGGCGTTGATGGTTGCGGCGCCGAGACCGAGGAACAGGCCGAGCTTGCCCGGCAGGCGGGCGAGGAACCAGCTTCCGCCCACGTCCGGGTAGAGGCCGATGTTGATTTCCGGCATGCCCAGGCGACTGGAGGGCGTGACGATGCGGATGGACGCGCCTTGCATCAGCCCCATGCCGCCACCCAGCACATGGCCGTGGGCCCAGCAGATCAGCGGTTTGGGAAAGGTGTGGATGCGGTGGTCGAGGCGGTACTCATCAGCGAAGAAGCGGCCTGCCAGCGGCGGCACCACGCCGGGATGCTCGCGGCACGCGTCCACCAGCTTGCGGACATCCCCACCGGCGCAGAACGCCTTGGGACCGTTGCCGCGCAGCAGCACGCAGACGATTTCCGGGTCATCGGCCCAGGCGCGCAGTTTGGCGTCCAGGGCCTCGATCATCGGCAGGGAAAGGGCGTTGAGGCTGGTCTCGGCATCCAGGCTGGCGATGCCGATGCGCGCGCCGTGATGGCCGCTGCGTTCTTCGAAACTCACATTCATGATCGTTCTCGTCGGGCTCGAGGTCATTTGTTGCGCCAGTGCGGGTCGCGCTTTTCCAGGAAGGCGTTGACGCCTTCGCGGGTGTCCTCGGCGTCGAACAGGTCGACGAAGCGTTCGCGCTCTTCCGACAACCAGCTGTTCGGCCCACGCTCCCGGGCACCCTGGATCAGCGGCTTGATGGTGCGTACCGCCACCGGGCTCTGCCGCGCCACCTTGGCGGCCAGCAGCAGGGCGGTGCCACGGGCTTGGCCGCTGTCCACCACCTGTTCCACCAGGCCGATGCGCAGGGCGGTTTCCGCATCCACGCGCTCGCCGCAGAGGATCATGCGCTTGGCCCAGCCTTCACCCACCATCCAGGACAGCGCCTGGGTGCCGCCGGCGCAGGGCAGCAGGCCAACCGCCGCTTCCGGCAGGGCCATCTGTGCCTGGCGTTCGGCGATGCGGATATCGCAGGCCAGGGCGCATTCCAGGCCACCGCCCATGGCGTAGCCGTTGATCGCGGCGATGGATACGCCACGGAAGTCCCGCAGGGATTCGAACGCCTCGCCGAAGCGGCGGGCCATTTCGCGGGCGCGCGCCTTGTCGCCATCAGCGAAGAGGTTGAGGTCCGCCCCCGCACTGAAGAACTTCGGCCCCTGGCCGGTCACCACCAGCGCGTAGATCTGGTCGTCGTGGTTGAGGTGCGTGATCAACTGCTTGAGGCCGATCAGCGACTCACGGTCCCACGTATTCGCGGGCGGGTGATTGATGGTGATCAGCGCGGTGTGGCCGTGCTTTTCCACCGTCAGCTTGTGGGTGAGGTCGAAAATTCCGGGCTGGTAGGGTTCAACGGCGGTAGACATGTGCATCTCCTTACAGCAGGCGGTCGATGGCTCCGCCTTGTTCCAGTAAACGGCGCGCCACGATGACGCGCATGATCTCGTTGGTGCCTTCAAGGATCTGGTGCACCCGGGTATCCCGTACCCAGCGCTCCAGAGGATAGTCGTTCAGGTAACCGTAGCCGCCATGCAGTTGCAGGGCCTCGTTGCACAGCTCGAAGCACTGGTCGGTGGCAAAACGCTTGGCCATCGCGCAGTAGAGGCTGGCCTCGGCATGGCGATGGTCCAGGCGGTGAGCGGCCAGGCGCACCATCTGCCGGCTGGCTGTGAGCGCGGTGAGCATGTCGGCGAGCTTGAACTGCACGGCCTGGAAGTCGGCCAGCGGCTTGCCGAATTGTTTGCGTTCCTCGACATAGCGCAGGCTCTGTTCCAGGGCCGCCTGGGCGGCGCCGAGGGAGCAGCTGGCAATGTTCAGACGGCCGCCGTCCAGGCCCTTCATCGCATAGACGAAGCCCTGGCCTTCCGGGCCGATGCGATTGGCGACGGGAATGCGCACAGCTTCGAAGGTGATGGTGCGGGTAGGTTGGGCGCGCCAGCCCATCTTGTCTTCATTGCGGCCATAGCGGATGCCCTCGGCATCGGCTGGCACCAGGAAGCAGGAAATACCTTTGGCGCCTTCCTGTCCGGTACGCGCCATGACGATCAGGACTTGCGTACTGCCGGCGCCGGAAATGAAGCACTTGCTGCCGTCCAGCACGTAGTGGTCGCCATCGCGGCGAGCGCGGGTGCGCAGGTGGGCGGCATCGGAGCCGGCATCCGGCTCCGTCAGGCAGTACGAGGCAAGCAGTTCGCCGCTGATCAGTCCGGGCAGCCAGTGCGCCTTCAGCGCGGCGTCGCCGAAGGACGCGAGCATCCAGGTGGCCATGTTGTGAATGGTGAGGTAGGCGGTTGTGGCCACGCAGCCTGCCGCGAGCTGTTCGAAGATCAGCGCGGCGCTCAGTCGGGAAAGGCCCAGGCCGCCATCCTCTTCGGCGATATAGAGCGCCAGGAAGCCCTGTTCCGCAGCACGACGTATCACCTCCAGCGGGAAGTGGTGGTTGCGGTCCCAGTCTGCGGCGGATGGTGCCAGTTCATGGCTGGCGAAGGCGCGGGCGCTGTCCACCAGCAAGCGTTGTTCTTCGGTGAGGTCGAAATCCATATGTCGTCTGCCTTTGCTCGGTCCCGTGGCGCAGCCGGGCGCCTCGCCGCTACTTCAGGTGGATGGTCATGTTCGGACCGGTGACCGGGCTGTCATCGAACCAGCGGGAGGTGACGGTCTTGGTCTCGGTGTAGAAGCGCACCGCCTGTTTGCCATAGGCATGCAGGTCGCCATAGAAGGAGCCTTTCCAGCCGGTGAAGGAGAAAAACGGCAGGGGCACGGGGATGGGGACGTTGATCCCCACCTGGCCGACTTCCACCGCATGCTGGAAGTGCCGGGCGGCGCCGCCGGAACGGGTGAACAGGCTGGTGCCGTTGCCGTACGGGTTGGCGTTCACCAGTGTGATGGCGTCTTCCAGGGTGTCCACCTCCATGCACACCAGCACCGGGCCGAAGATTTCTTCGCGGTACAGGCCCATCTTCGCGGTTACGCCGCTGAAGAGGGTGGGGCCAAGCCAATTGCCGTTCGGATATCCAGGCACCTCGCACTGCGAGCCGTCGAGCAGGCATTGAGCACCTTCCGCCTTGCCTTCGGCTATCAGGCGCAGGACGCGTTGGCGAGCCTGCTGGCTGATCAAGGGGCCGAATGCCGAATGGGCGTCTTTCCAGTGGCCCGGGCGCAGTTCGGCCATTTGCGCGGCCAGGTCCGGAATCCACTCACGCGCCTCGCCAACGAAGATGGCCACGCTGATGGCCATGCAGCGCTGGCCGGCAGCTCCGCAGCTCGCACCCACCAGGTTGCTCAGCACCTGATCCTTGTGGGCATCGGGTAGCACCACCATGTGGTTCTTCGCACCGGCGAAGGCTTGCACGCGCTTCAGATGGGCCGTGCCGGTGCGGTAGATGTGCTGACCCACCGGGACCGAACCGACGAAGGAGATGGCGCGCACATCGGGATGAGTGAGCAGGGCGTCCACCTGTTCGCGGCCGCCGTGGAGTACCTGCAGGACGCCTTTGGGGGCGCCGGCTTCGAGGAACAGTTCGGCGAGGCGGTTGGGCGTCAGCGGGTCCTGCTCCGAGGGCTTGAGGACGAAGGTATTGCCGCAGGCGATGGCCAGCGGAAACATCCACAGCGGGATCATCGCCGGGAAGTTGAAGGGTGTGATTCCGACGCACACGCCCAAGGGTTGCACCCAACTGGCCGTGTCGATTTCACGGGCGACGTTCTCCACCGTCTCGCCCATCATCAGGCTGGCCACGTTGGCGGCGTGCTCGGCCACCTCGATGCCCCGCCAGACATCGCCCTTGGCATCGGCGAAGGTCTTGCCGGTCTCGCTGGCCAGCAGTTCGGCGAGTTCGTCGTGATGCTCCTTGAGCAACTGCTGGTAGCGCAGCATCAACCGGGCGCGCTCCGGGACCGGCACTTCACGCCAGGTGAGGAAGGCCTGCTTGGCGCTGGCGACGGCGGCTTCGATTTCCTCCGCCGTGGCCTTGGGCGCGAGGGCGAGGACTTCCTGGGTCGCCGGGTCGGTGATTTCGATCAGCTCGCGGGCACGGCTGTCGCGCCACTCACCGTCGATCAACTGCGGAATTGTCCGGGGCATCTGGTCCTCCACCCGTGAGACGGGACCTTGTTGTTTCTTGCCCTTATAGCGGCCGCCGATCCGGATGTGGATTGACGATCTTGGCTGCGGGATGGACGATCTTGGCATTGCAGGCCACTACAAGAATCCACATGAGCCGCTCCGTCGAGACCTCCAACTGGCCTTTGCCGGCCAATGGCGTGCGCTTCACCACGCCGCCCCGCCTGCGTCGCCTGCTGGCCCGCCACCCGCTGACTTCTGCCTGTTATCCACTGGCCCTGGGCTACTACCCGGAGGCGCTGGGGCACCGTATGGAACGGCATCAGCCCGAGGACAACCTGTTGATCTACTGCCGGTCCGGACAGGGCTGGCTGGACAGTGGGGATGGACGATTCGAGGTGGGCGGTGGCGACCTGCTGCTGTTGCCCAAGGGACAGGTCCATGCCTACGGCGCGGATGCGCAGCGGCCGTGGAGCATCTACTGGGTGCATTTCGAAGGCGAGCTGGTGGAGGACTACCTGCGCCCGCTGGGGAAATCGGCATTGCGCCGGATCGGCGTGCAGCCTCGGTTGCTGGCGGATTTCGACGCCTTGCTGGGGTTGCGCAAGCAGGGCCTGAACCTGCCGCACTTCGTCCATGCCGCGCATCAGTTACAGACCCTGCTGACGTCCCTCGCGATACTGCCCGTGCGGGGGTATCTGAAGTCAGGCCGCGTACTGGACGTGGACGCGGTGCAAGCGGTGATGCGCGCCCATTTGCACGACAGCCTCAACCTCGATCAGTTGGCGGCGCAGTTCAAGCTGTCGCGCTTCCACTTCGCCAAGACCTACCGTGCCCTGACCGGCCATGCGCCGATCCAGGATTTCATCCAGCTGAAGATGGCCCATGCCTGCCGTCTGCTCGATGAGGGCGACCGCGGTGTGAAGCAGATCGCCGAGCAACTGGGCTATGAGGACGTCTATTACTTCTCGCGACTGTTCCGCAAGGTGGTGGGCATGGCGCCCAGTCATTACCGGGTGTTGCATCAGGGGTGATTCGCGTTCCTGTAGGGGCGATTTCAATCGCCAAGCGGATCACAGGTTCGCCCTTGGGGTTTCCCGTAGGAGCTGGCTTGCCAGCGAATGGCCCCGTTTCGCTAGCAAGCTAGCTCCTACAAGGCTCCTGGGCCCCTACAGCAGGATCAATCCGCCTCCGGCGGCCTGCCGCCCAACAGCTTGAGCCACAGCGCGACCACCTCGGCCAGTTCGGCGCGGAGCACCTGGGGCGTCGGCAGTTCCATGCGCTGGTAGGCCGGTAGTCGTGCCAGGCGGTCATCGTTGCGGGGTTCTTCCAGCAGTTGGCTGGCGACCTGCACCACGTCAGCGAGGTCAACCGCGCCCTTGTGCTGGCGGCACCAGTCGCGGCGCAGGCGTGCACAGTCCTGCAGGCTGGTCGGCAATTTCCAGGCGCTGAGCAACAGCACGCCGACTTCGGCCGAGAGCTGTTCGCAGAGCCGTTGCACGTCGACTTCCAGGCGTGACACCTGTGGCCATTGGTGCAGCTCTCTGAGCAGCGGCAGGCTGCCGATGTCCTGAAGCAGGCCTGCCAGCAGCGCGTCTTCTTCCTCCAGGTGGGGCAGGTGCTGGGCCAGGCCGGCGCTCACGGCGGCGCGTTGCAGGCTGAGGTGCCAGCGCTTGTTGAAGACTTTGCGCAGGCTGGGTTCGTCGCCTTCGAACAACTGGTGCAACTCGAACGCCAGCACCAGGTTGACCAGGCGCCTGCCATCCAGTTGCCTGACCACGTCCAGCAGCCGCGCACCGGGTTGGATGTGTCCGAGCAGGGGCAGGGCCGCGAACTCCATCAATCGTTCGACCAGGTTGGGGAAGTTCTCCAGCAGGGCACTGGCCTGCTCGTGGGAGGGGGTGTCACTCGTCAGCAATTGGCGCAGGCGCAGGGAGGCCTCAGGCATTGGCGGCAGCGCGCCGGCGTCCTTGAGAAAGCGCTCGTAGAGCGCGAGTTTCACCGTGTCGTGACGATTATCCATGTGGGCTTGCTCCAGACGTCCTTGATTGACAAGGGTAGTGGGCATTTCTTAGGGTGCCCGACCATCGGGCGGGAAGCGCCCCGGCAACCGCCACGGAACAGATAGAGCGATGACTGAAAGCGACGACCGGATCAGGCTCGAAGAGAGCTGGAAAGAAGCCCTGCGGGATGAGTTCGAAAAGCCCTACATGAAGGCCCTGGGAGACTTCCTGCGCCAGGAAAAGAACGCCGGCAAGGTGATCTTCCCGCCCGGACCTTTGATCTTCAATGCCCTGAACTCCACTCCGCTGGAGCAGGTGAAGGTGGTCGTCATCGGCCAGGACCCTTACCACGGGCCGGGTCAGGCGCATGGTCTGTGTTTCTCGGTTCAGCCGGGCGTGCCGACTCCGCCGTCCTTGCAGAACATCTACAAGGAACTCAAGCGCGACCTGAATATCGAGATTCCTTCCCACGGCTACCTGCAGTCCTGGGCGGAGCAGGGTGTGTTGCTGCTCAATACCTCCCTCACCGTCGAGCAGGCTCGCGCTGGTTCCCACGCCGCTGCCGGCTGGCAGCCCTTCACCGACAAGGTCATCGAAGTCGTGAGCCAGAGCCGTCCGCGTCTAGTGTTCCTGCTCTGGGGCTCCCACGCGCAGAGCAAGGAACGGCTGATCGACCCTACCAAGCACCTGATCCTGAAATCGGCGCATCCCTCGCCGCTGTCGGCCTATCGGGGCTTCCTCGGTAATGGCCACTTCAGCCGCTGCAACAAGTTCCTCGCCCAGCACGGCATGGACCCGATCAACTGGAGCCTGCCCGACCTCTGAGGTCGGGTTCAGTCGGGAAAGCACTCCAGCCCTTTGAGGTCGGTGACCATTTCGCCAATGTATTCGCGCAGCGCATTGCGCTGGCGCTCATCGGCGCTGTTGAACAGGTCGGTGAGCAACTGCGCAAGGGCGTTTTCCGCGGCCGGATAGGCCTTGCGGTACTCCGGCGTCCAGGCGTCTTCCGGTTCCTGCAGCAAAGCAGTCAGGCGCGCCGGGAAGTTCGAGGCATGGCGAACGTACAGGGCGTTGCGCACCTCCTTCTGCCAGTTCTCGCGGTTCTCCGCCCAGATGCGGTTGTAATCGCCCTGGCCTCTGGCCCAGGTATCGATTCGCGCCACCTGGCTCGCCCGCAAAGGCCCCATCCATTCCTCGACGCGTTGGCGCATCCGCAGCGACCTGGCTGTCACCTGCGCCTTCAGGGGCGGCGCCACGTGCTCTTCGCGAAGTTCCGCATTGCGTTCGTCCATGGCGACATAGAATTCGCCCATCTGCTTGGGCGAAAGGCCCTTCGCCAGGCCCAGCACCGTAGGGGTGACTTGTACGGAGATGTCGTGCACGGCATTGCGCACCTGCACGAACTGGCCGCGCAGGTCGGTGGCGGTTAGTTGCGGGCGCTGGCTGATCTGCTCGAGTTGTTCCAGCCAAGCCACGTACTCCGGCAGTTGCGTGCTGCAGTGCCAGGCGAGGTGCTTTTGCAGTCGTGGTGTCATCCAGGCTTCCTGGCTGTCATCGAGAGTGATGTATTTGCTGATCCACCACGGGATGACCAGGTCAAGATTGCGGTAGGCCAGGTCGAGGCGGCTGCAGGCGACCAGCAGCAGGATGGCTGTGGCGAGCAGCGAATAGCGGAATGCAGCCATGCGTCCGGACATGAAAGTCAGCCTTGGGCGACCAGCGAATAGGGGAGAGCATAGGCGCGTCTCATTTCCTGTGGACCGGTGGCCGCAACCGGATGTTGCAGAAGAATAAAAAAAGCCCGCACAAGGCGGGCTAAGCGTGGCTCTCTTGTTTCGTCCAGCGCCGGAACACCGGTTCGGCGAGGAACAGCACCAATAGCAATCGCAGCACCTGCAGGGCGGTGACCAGCGGCACCGAGAGTTGCAGGGCTTCCGCGGTCAGGCTGAGCTCGGCGATGCCACCTGGCATCATGCCCAGCATCAGCGAGCGGTGATCGAGCCCATCCAGCCACCCGAGCAGCTCCGCTGCCAGCGCGGCAAAGGCCATGCCCAGGGCAGTGGCGAACAGCGTACGGGCGATGAAGGAGGGCGCCCGACGGAAAAATGCGCGGTCGAAGTGGCAGCCCAGGGCGCTGCCGATCAGCCATTGGCCCAGCTGGCTGGCGCCCTGCGGTAGACCGAGTTGCAGGTCGAAGCCGATGCTCATCGCGGCACTCACCAGTAATGGGCCGATCAGCCAGGGATTGGGCTGGTGAAAGCGTTGCATCAGCATCGCCAGCAACGCGCCACCGCCCAGCAGAAGGGCAAGCCAACTCCAGTCGACCTGTGCCACCTGGTGCTGTGTGGCAGGCACGCCAACGAACAGCTGGAACAGCGCAGGCACGCTCAGCACCACCAGCAACAGGCGCAGGCTCTGGCCAGCGGCGACGCGGCTGAGCACCGCGCCATTGCGCTGGCCGAGGTTGACCATCTCGCTGGCACCACCGGGCATGCTGGCGAAGAAGGCGGTGGCGCGATCCTCGCCGCTGCGCAGCATCAGGCTGATACCGATGACGCTGGAGAGGGTAGTGGCCACGGCACCGACCAGGATGATCGCGCTATTGGCCAGCACCTGCTCGATGACCGCCGGGGTGAAATGCAGGCCGATGCCGATGCCGATGCCGACCACCCACTGACCGCATTTGCGACCGCCAGGGACTTCCGCCAGCGGCAGGTTGCCGATGCAGCGCACGGCGATAACGCCCAGCAGCGAGCCCACCATCCATGGCAGCGGCCAGCCAATCAGGCTGGCCAGCCAGCCACCGGCGGCACCCACCAGCGGCGTCAGCAACCACTTAGGCATTGGCCAGGGCCGCCTTGGTGCGGCGTGCACGCATCCAGCGGATACCCGGCAGGGCCAGCATGATCGCGGTCAGCACCCACAGCGCGATAGTGATCGGGCTGCTCCAGAGGATGCCCAGGTCACCGTCGGTGATGGACAGGGCTCGGCGCAGGTTGGACTCCATCAGCTCACCCAGGACGAAACCGAGGATCAGCGACGACAGCGGGAAGTCCATCTTGCGCAGGAGGTAGCCGAACACACCGAGGGCGGCCATCAGCACCAGGTCGAAGGTGGTGCTGTGCACGGCGTAGACGCCGACCACGCTGACGATGGTGATCGCCGGCACCAGGATCCAGGTCGGAACGCTGAGCATGCGTGCGAACAGTCCCACCAGCGGGATGTTCATCACCAGCAGGATGACGTTGCCGATGAACAGCGAGGCGATCAGGCCCCACACCACATCAGGCTGCTGCTCGAACAGCAGCGGGCCGGGCGTGATGTTGTACAGGGTCAGGGCGCCGATCATTACGGCGGTGGTGCCAGAGCCCGGTACACCGAGGGTCAGCATGGGAATCAGCGAACCGCAGGCCGATGCGTTGTTGGCGGCTTCCGGTGCTGCCACACCACGCAGGTCGCCCTCGCCGAAGCGACCGGAGCTACCTGCCATGCGCTTTTCGCTCATGTAGGTGATGGCGCTGGCGATGGTGGCGCCGGCGCCCGGCAGCACGCCGATAACGAAGCCCGCCAAGGAGCTGCGCACGCTGCTCCACCAGGTGAAACTGAACTCCTTGAAGTTGAACAGCATGCGTCCGCTGGCCTTGACCGCTTGCTGGCCGGTAGCGGTGTGTTCGAGCATCAGCAGTACTTCGCTGACGCTGAACAGGCCGATGACGACGATCACGAACTGGATGCCGTCGGAGAGGCCAACGCTGTCGAAGGTGAAGCGATAGACGCCGGTGGTTGCGTCCACACCAACGGTGGCCAGGCCCAGGCCGATCAGGGCCGAGAGCAGCGTCTTGACCGGCTTGTCGCCGACCATCCCGCCCAGGCAGGCGATGGCGAAGACCATCAGCACGAAATACTCGGCGGGTCCGAAGGCCACCGCCCAGTTGGCCAGAATCGGAGCGAAAAGCACGACCCCGATGGTGGCGATGGTGCTGCCGATGAAGGAACTCATGGCCGACAGCGAGAGGGCGATGCCCGCTTTGCCCTGGCGCGCCATCGGGTAGCCATCGAGGGTGGTCATGATGGCCGCGGCGTCACCCGGTACGTTGAGCAGGATCGCCGAGATGCGCCCGCCGTATTCGCAACCCAGGTACACGGCGGCCAGCAGGATCAATGCGGTTTCCGGCGGCAGGCCGAGGGCGAAGGCCAGAGGCAGGAGGATGGCCACGCCATTGATCGGCCCAAGACCCGGAAGCAGACCGACGACGGTGCCGACGAACGCGCCGAACAGCGCTACCAGCAGATTGATCGGGCGCAGGGCGACATCGAAGCCCTGGGCCAGGAAGTTCAGGGTTTCCATCTCAGTTCTCCATGAATGCCAGCAGGCCCAGGGGCAGCGGGACATCCAGCAGGTAGTCGAACAGGCCGTAGAGCAGCACGCCCATCAGCACACCGCTGACCAGGCTGGCCAGCGGTCGCCCCATGAACAGCACGCCGAGGCCGAAGCCGACCAGGGAGGTGCTGACGATGAAACCAAGGGGTTCGAAGAGCAGTGCATAGGCGAACAGGGCGAACACGCAGAGGGCCACCTTGCGCGCCAGTGGCCAGGAGATCGGCAGGTTGTCGGCATCGCCTGGCTTGTAGATCAGCCAGATTGCAGCGGTGGCCATCAGGAACAGCAGCAGCAGGGGGTAGGCGCGCGGGCCGACCGGGTCGTAGCTGAAGGGGGCCTGGAAGCCCCAGGCGACCACGGCGAGCACGGTGCAGACGAGCAGCCAGACCGCAGCGAAGATTCGTACGTACATGGCGGAATACCCAGAAAGGATGTAATCCCCTCCCCGTGTCGGAGAGGGGAGGGATCAGGCGTTTACTGCGCCAGGCCGAATTCGCCAGCGAGTTGCTTGTATTGCTTCACCTGGTCGAAGACGTAGGCCTTCAACTGGTCGCCGGTGAGGCTCAGGGGGAACAGGTCGCGCTGTTCACGCAGCTTGCCGAACTCGTCGCTGGCCAACAGGGTGTCGAACTGCTGCTTCCACCAGTTGAAGTCCTCGTCGCTCACCTCCGGGCCCATGTAGAAACCACGGATCACCGGCCAGACGATGTCGAAACCCTGTTCCTTGGCGGTGGGAATCTCCGCCAGCTTGCCGGGCAGGCGCTGATCGGACAGCACGGCGAGGATGCGAATCTTGCCGGCGGCGAGCTGCGGCGTGATTTCCCCCAGGCCGCTGCTGGTGACCTGCACATGACCGCCGAGCATGGCGGTAAGGGTTTCTCCGCCGCCCTCGAAGGCTACGTAGCGCAGTTTCTGCGGGTCGATGCCGGCGGCGCGGGCGATCAAGGCGGTCTGCATCCAGTCCTGGCCGCCAATGGTAGCGCCGGCGCCGAAGACGATGGCGGCCGGGTCTTTCTTTACCGCTTCGACCAGTTCGCCGAGGGTCTTGTAGGGGGAGTCGGCGCGCACGGAGATGGCGCCGTAGTCGGTGCCGATGCCCGCCAGCCAGCGCACGGCGTTCTCGTCATAGCGGCCGAACTTGCCTTGCGCGAGGTTCAACAGGGAGCCGGAGGAGAAGGCGGTGATGGTGCCGGCGTCCTTCGGGCGCTGGGCGACCACTGCGTTGTAGGCCACGGCGCCGACGCCGCCGGGCATGTAGGTCACGCGCATGGGGGCCTTGAGCAGGCCTTCATCCTTCAGGCCGCTCTGCGCCAGCTTGCAGGTGAGGTCGAAGCCGCCGCCGGGTTTGGCCGGGGCGATGCACTCGGGGCGCTTGGGCTCGGCCATCAGCTGGGTGGACAACAACAGGCCGGAGGTGATCAGGGCGATGCGGGAGAGGGCAGTTTTCATCGGGGTTCTCCTGTGGAGTTTTATTGTGGTTCACCAAATGGGCAGCGCGTAACTGACGATCAGGCGCAGTTCATCCGCATCGCGGGCGAAGTTGGAGCGGAATCCGGCGTGGCGGGCGCGGAAAGTGAGGTTCTTCAGGCTGCCGTTGGGCACCACGTACTTGAACTCGACATCGCGCTCCCACTCGCGGCCTTCATCAAGGCTGTTGGTGACCTCGGCGTTGTCGCTGGTGATGTAGCGGGTCATGAAGCTCAGGCCCGGCACGCCCATGGCGGCGAAGTCCAGGTCGTAGCGGGCTTGCCAGGAACGCTGGTCGGCGTTGGCGAAGTCGTTGATCTGCACGAAGTTGATGAGGAACGGGTCGCTGCCGTCGATGTAGGCGAAGCCGGTGTCACCGCTCATGCGCTGGTATCCCAGGCCGAACTTGTGGCTGCCCTGTCCGTAGCTGACCATGCCGTTGAGGGCACGGTTGTCCACCTTGCCGGCCTCGGCGCGGCCGCTGTCATCGCTGATGGCGTAGCGCAGGTCGGCGCTCAGCACGCCGGCGCCGAGTGGCTGGGTGGCCAGCAGGCCGAAGAAGTTCTGGCGATAGACGTCGTCCAGCTCGGCGAAGTAATAGCGGCCGGTGAGTTGCGGGTTGAATGCGTAGTCGGCGCCGGCAAGGTCGAAATGATCCCCTGTGGCGGCAGCGGCGAAGCGCTTGTTCTTGTTGCTGATGGCCAGATCTTCGGAGTTGGTGGAAGCGCGGTCCTTGACCTCTGACAGGCGCCCGCCGGTGAAGGTCAGGTTGCTGATTTCCTTCGAACTCAGCAGGCCGCCCTCGAAGACCTGGGGCAGGATGCGACTGTCGCTGGCTTTCACCACCGGCAGCTCTGGAATGTGCGTTCCCAGCCGCAGCTCGCTCTTCGAGGCGCGGATTTTCGCGGTCAGGCCGAGCTTGCTGTATTCATCCGGAGTGCCGCCGTCGTCCTGCACTGGCAGCAGGTCGGTACCGCTGCGGCCGGGGCCGGAGTCGAGCTTGATGCCGAGCATGCCGAGCGCGTCGAGGCCAAGGCCGACAGTGCCTTCGGTGTAGCCGGATTCGATATTGAGGATGAAGCCTTGAGCCCATTCTTCGCGCTTGGACTGGCCGCTGCCGTCGCGGAAGTCGCGATTGAGGTAGATGTTGCGGGCTTCGAGGGTCGCCGAGCTGTCCTTGATGAACTCGGCATGGGCCGGGGTGGCCAGGGTGTAGCCAGCGATGGCGAGGCTGAGTGTGCAAACAGGCGGAAGCGCCTGCCGTGCGGCAGTGAGCATCGAGTGGTCTCCATTGTTGTTCTTGTAAGCCGGCGCAACCACGGGCCGGCTTTTAGGGGGTGGTACTTGCCACCCTGTCGCGATGCTATGCAGTGAAACTTTCGCCAGCCTTTCAGCGTGAAAGAAAGTCGTCATGTCGTTCACAGAGGCTGGCGCACCGTTAAACTTCTGAGCGATCGCTGCCATTCCGGAGACTTTGTCGTGCGAATCCTGCTGGTCGAAGACCATCCACAGTTGGCTGAGAGCGTTGCCCAGGTGCTCAAGGGCGCGGGTTGGACGGTGGACGTATTGCACGACGGTGTCGCCGCCGACCTGGCGCTGGCCAGCGAGGACTACGCGCTGGCGGTTCTGGACGTCGGCTTGCCGCGCATGGACGGCTTCGAGGTGCTGGCGCGTCTGCGTGGGCGCGGCAAGACACTCCCGGTGCTGATGCTGACCGCCCGCGGCGAGGTGAAAGACCGGGTCCATGGCCTGAATCTCGGTGCCGATGATTACCTGGCCAAGCCCTTCGAACTCACCGAGCTGGAAGCGCGGGTGAAGGCGCTGCTGCGACGCAGTGTTCTCGGGGGCGAGCAACAGCAACGCTGCGGCGCGCTGGTGTATGACCTGGGCACGCGGCGTTTCAGCCTGGCGGACGAAATCCTCAGCCTGACGTCACGGGAACAGTCGGTGCTGGAAGCGCTGATCGCGCGGCCGGGGCGCGTGATGAGCAAGGAGCAACTGGCCTCACAGGTTTTCGGCCTGGACGAAGAAGCCAGTCCCGATGCCATCGAAATCTACATCCATCGGCTGCGCAAGAAGCTGGAAGGCAGCGCAGTGCGTATCGTCACTTTCCGGGGCCTGGGCTACCTGCTGGAGAGCCAGGATGCGTGAAGCCGGGAGCCTGCGCGGGCGGCTGCTGCGGCGTCTGGCGTTGATGCTGGGTGTGCTGCTGCTGATCGCCAGCCTGAGTTCCTACTGGAACGCCCGCGAGGCCGCCGACACGGCCTACGACCGCACGCTGCTGGCCTCGGCTCGGGCTATCGCCGATGGCCTCTATGAGACCGATGGTCGCTTGCGTGCGGACGTGCCCTACGTGGCGCTCGATGTCTTCGCCTACGACAGTGCCGGGCGCATCTTCTACCAGGTGATCGATCCGGACGGGAAACTGGTGTCCGGCTACGACCACCTGCCGGCGCCACCGCCGGGCACCCTTCGCACGGACGATTACCCCGCCTTGGCGCGCTTTTACGACGCCGAGTACGAAGGCACGGGCGTGCGCGTGGTCAGCCTGCTGCAGCCGGTGAGTGAGCCCAGGCTGAATGGCATTGCGGAAATCCGCGTGGCGGAAACCGAAAGCGCCCGTGAGCGCCTCGCCCGGGGCCTGCTGGTCGACAGCATCTGGCGCCTGGTGTTGCTGGTGGTGGCGGCACTGGTGCTGGTCTGGCTGGCCGTCAGCGCCGCCCTGCGTCCCTTGAACAAGCTGCGCCTGGCGGTGGAAGAGCGTCAGGCGGATGACCTTCGTCCCTTGCCGGAAGTCGCGGTGCAGCGTGAGTTGCGTCCTCTGGTAGATGCGCTCAACCAGTTCACCGAACGTTTGCGCGGACTGTTCCAGCGCCAGGCGGATTTCATTGCCGATGCTTCCCATGAATTGCGCACGCCGCTGGCCGCCCTCAAGGCGCGGGTGGAGCTGGGCTTGCGCGAGCACGAACCGGCGGTCTGGCGCTCGACGCTTGAGGAGGCAGCGCAGAACACCGATCGCCTGACTCACCTGGCCAATCAGTTGCTGTCCTTGGCGCGAATCGAAAGCGGTGCGCGTGCCATCGCCGAAGGCGGTGCCGAACGCATCGAGCTGGGCCAACTGGCCAGGGAACTGGGCATGGCGCTGGCGCCCCTGGCCCATGCCCGTGGTATCGCTCTTGCCCTGGAGGCGGAAGATCAGGTCTGGGTGATGGGCGAGCCGACCCTGCTCAACGAGCTGCTCTGCAACCTGGTGGACAACGCGCTGGCCCATACGCCCAAGGGCGGCAACGTGATCCTGCGGGTGCGTTCACCTGCGCTGCTGGAGGTCGAGGACGACGGCAGCGGCATTCCGCCCGAGGAGCGCGACAAGGTGTTCCAGCGCTTCTATCGCCGCAATGCCCAGAGCGGGGGTGCAGGGCTGGGGCTGGCCATCGTCGGTGAGATCTGCCGTGCGCATCAGGCAGAAATCAGCCTGCACGATGGTGACAGTGGTGGATTGAAGGTGCGGGTGAGTTTCCCGCCGGCGTGATGCCATGCCATGTGATGCGGGGTTGCCCCTGCAGGAGCTGGCTTGCCAGCGAATGGCCCCTTTTCGCTAGCAAGCTAGCTCCTACGAGATATTCCCAACACCTAAGGCGCGAGGCTCAGCGGCTGCTGGACTTCCATCAGGTACTGGGCAACCTTGCCACTTTCGCGCAAGCGGGCCAGCCCCTGGTTGAAACGGGCGATCAGCTCGGCGTTGCCGGGCACCTCGCGGGAGAGCATCAGGTGCAGGCTGTCGCTGCGCAGGGGGAGGGGATGAAAGCTCATCTGCTTGCGCTCGGCGGAGCTGAACTTGTCGTTGAGGAGGGCGAAGGCGACCACCTTGTCCATTGGAAAAGCATCGAGCCGTCCGGCCAGGACCATGCGCAGGCCTTGTTCCTCACCGCTCAGGCGCTTGACCTGGATCTGGCCGCTGCGCTCGGCCTGCTGGAAGGTCGCCCCGTAGTCATAGCCAATCGCACCGCCGAGGCGTATGCCCTTGAGGTCGGGGATGCGTTTCCAGTCGAGGGGGCGATCCTTGCGGTGGAACAGGTAGTAGCTGCTTTCCACGACCGGGTCGCTGACGAAGAAGCGTTGCTCCCGTTCCGGGCTGCGCAGCCAGACGGCGGTACCGGCGCGTTCGCCGCGTTCGGCCAGGTGCATCGAGCGGGCCCAGGGATAGAACTCCCAATTCACCTTGATCCCTTCCAGGGCGAAAGCTTCTTCGACGATGCGCGACGCCACGCCCTGATGAGGCAGCTTGGCGCCCAGGTAGGGCGCCCATTCGCCATTGGTCAGGCGAACCTCTTCCGCAGCGGCGAAGCCGTGGCACAGCAGGCAGAGGGCGAGAAGGAGTACGCGCATCCGGATCCATCCAGCGACGTCAGGGGAAGGCTGAGTCTAGCGCTGTATGGCTGAATGCGCGTGGGCCTTTTACTGGAGCATGCCCATGGCCGCTTCCATGGCGGCGGAGAGGTCTTCGTCCGCCTGCATGTCGACGTTCGGGTCGAGGCCGAGCTTGGCGAAGGCGGGCACTTTGGCCCAGTCCAGTTGGGTGTAGGGATGCTCGCTGCCGAGGTAGCTCTGCAGGGTGGCGACCTGGACGATGTCGATGTAGTCGACGCGGGCCGAGTTGCGGCTGAAGTCCAGATACTGGTTGGGAACGGCAGCGATCGGCTCGGGGAATTCCCAGGCACGCAGGATGCGGTCGCCGATGAGCGGGTGAATGCGCTCGATCACGTGGTTGAGGCTGATGGAGTCGGCCAGCAGTTCGTTGTGCTCTTCGGCATAGGTGAGGATCGGCAGTACGCCGATCTGGTGCACCAGGCCGGCCAGGGTGGCCTGGTCAGGCATCAGGCGGGTGTAGTGACGGCAGAGCACGTGGCAGATGCCGGCGATTTCGGTGCTCTTGTTCCAGACTTCGCGCATCTTGCGGTCGACCACGTCGGTGGTGGCCTGGAACATTTGCTCCATGGCCAGGCCGGTGGCGAGGTTGCTGGTGTAGTTGATGCCGAGACGGCTGATGGCCATCTGCAGGTCGGTGATTTCCTTGTTGGTGCGCAGCAGCGGACTGTTCACCACCTTGATGATGCGGGCGGTCAGCGCGGCGTCATTGCCGATTACCTTGGTCAGGTCCTGGATGCTGGCGTTCGGGTCTTCGGCGGTTTCGCGCACCTTCAGCGCCACTTCCGGCAGGGTCGGCAGCACCAGTTCATCGCATTCGATCGCTTTGATGAGGTCTTGGAGGACTTTGTCGGCAAGCTTGCTCATTGAGATTCTCGTCAGGGGCGGGCTAGCGTTGTATTTCGCGGTCAGCGTCCAGGGTATAGGGCAGGTCGAGCAGGCTCAGGGTCGGGCCATCGGCAGTGCCGAGGTGGATGCGGCCATCCTTCACGGCGTCCTCCTGAAGCACGGCGAGCAGCTCGTAACCGTTCGTTGCTGGCGCTGCTAGCACCACCTCACCGACGGAGCTCTGGTGGACCGGGGAGAACAGTTCGGCACCCGGCAGGGGCAGCTCGCCGGCGGCCAGGGCCAGGCGGTAGAGGCGGCGCTTGAGTTTGCCCAGGTACTGCATGCGGGCAACGATTTCCTGGCCGGTGTAGCAACCTTTCTTGAAGCTGACGCCGCCCAGGGCCTGGAGATTGATCATCTGCGGGATGAACATCTCGCGAGTGGCACTGAACACCTGGCCCACGCCAGCGCGTACCTGCGCCAGCAGCCAGGCATCCAGGGGAGCTTGCGGCAATTGCGCGGCCAGGCGGGCCTCGACGGTAGCAGCCTCTGCCTGGGGCACCCAGAGTTCGGCGCGGCCGTCGGCCATACGCACGGCGATCAGCTTGCCGTCACGGGCGACGCTGTCGGCGGTGTGTGGCAGGTCCAGCCCCAGGGCAAGCAGCGCACCATCGCCCTGGCTGAGGCCGAAACGCACCCAGTCGGCGCTTTCGTCGGTGAGGGTGGATTTGGAGAAGACGGCATACTTCTTCAGGTCGGCCAGTTGCGTTTCGACCAGGTCGCTGGCCATGGCCAGGAGTAGGCCTTCGCCCTCGATGAGGATGCGGAAGCTGGAGGTCATCCGGCCCTTGGGCGTGCAGCGGGCACCCAGGCTGCTGGTGGCCTGGTCCAGGTAATTGAGGTTGCAGGTCACCTGGCCCTGGAGGAATTTCGCGGCGTCCACGCCGCGGACGGCGAGCAGGCCTTCATGGGTGAGCGGGCAGAAGAATGCTGAGTCGGCCATTGCGGATCGCTGGAAAAAAGTCTGGGGCGCCATCATAGAGTCCCGCTGGTGGCTTGTCAGCGGGTGCCCGGGACGACGGCTGTGGTTATAATGCGCGCCTCATTCCTGGAGGCGCTGTGATGGCCGACTCAATTGAACTGAACCGACTCTTCTGGCACAGCCGTCGCGGCATGCTGGAGCTGGACGTGCTGCTCGTCCCCTTCGTGCAGGAGGTCTATCCGAGTCTCGACGCCGAAGACCAGGCCCGCTACCGCAAGCTGCTGGAATGCGAAGACCAGGACATGTTCGGCTGGTTCATGCAGCGCGGCGAACCGGAAGATGCGGACCTGCGCCGCATGGTTCGCATGATCCTGGATCGTGTCCAGCCCAAGTAACGCCTTCGAATGCCACTGGCGCCCATCGCGGCGCCTGCTGGTGCTCTACCTGATCCTGTCTTTCCTGGCCTTTGCGGCTTTGTCGCTCGCCGACATTCCCCTGTGGGCGCGGCTTGCCGGCTTTCTCGCCTGCTTCGCACACGCCGCCTGGTGCCTGCCCAGGCAGATTCTCCTGACATCCCCCAAAGCCTTTACCGGATTGCGCCTGAACGACGACGGCTGGCAGCTGTGGCGCGCGCTGGATGGCTGGACGCCGATCCGCTTGCGCCCGGACAGCATGGCGCTGCCGCCGGCGGTGATGCTGCGCTTTCGGGTTCCGGGGGCTTACTGGAGTAGCGGGCTGTGCATTCCGGCGGATGCCCTCGATCAGGAGCAGCATCGCCGGTTGCGGGTGACGCTGGGCTTCAGTCGCCGAAGGTGGGCGGAGCCAGGATAGTGTCCTTGGCCTCCGGAAGCAGGTCCGGGTAATCCAGCGTGTAGTGCAGGCCGCGGCTCTCGTGCCGCTGCATGGCCGAGCGGATGATCAGTTCGGCCACCTGCGCGAGGTTGCGCAATTCGATCAGGTCGCGGCTGACCTTGTAGTTGCTGTAGAACTCATCGATTTCACTGAGCAGCAGGCGCACACGGTGCTGGGCGCGCTGCAGGCGCTTGCTGGTGCGCACGATACCCACGTAGTCCCACATGAAGCGCCGTAGCTCGTCCCAGTTGTGGGCGATGATCACGTCCTCGTCCGAGTCGGTCACCTGGCTGGCGTCCCAGGTCGGCAGGTGCGTGGGCATGCGCACCTTGTCCAGCTGGCCGAGCATGTGTTCCGCCGCCGAGCGGCCATACACGAAGCACTCCAGCAGGGAGTTGCTGGCCATGCGGTTGGCGCCGTGCAGGCCGGTGAAGCTGGTCTCGCCAATGGCGTAGAGCCCCGGAATGTCGGTGCGCCCGTGCTTGTCCACCACCACGCCGCCGCAGGTGTAGTGCGCCGCGGGAACCACCGGGATGGGCTCGCGGGTGATGTCGATGCCGAAGTCCAGGCAACGCTCGTAGACGGTGGGGAAGTGGCTCTTCACGAACTCGGCGGGCTTGTGGCTGATGTCCAGGTAGACGCAGTCCACGCCCAGGCGCTTCATTTCATGGTCGATGGCCCGAGCCACGACATCGCGTGGGGCCAGCTCGGCGCGAGGGTGGAAACGCTGCATGAAGCGTTCGCCATTGGGCAACTTCAGCAGTCCGCCTTCGCCTCGGACCGCTTCGGTGATCAGGAAGCTCTTGGCCTGCGGGTGGTAGAGGCAGGTGGGGTGGAACTGGTTGAACTCGAGGTTGCCGACCCGGCAGCCAGCGCGCCAGGCCATGGCGATACCGTCGCCGCAGGCGCCGTCGGGGTTGCTCGTGTAGAGGTAGACCTTGGCGGCGCCCCCGCAGGCCAGCACCGTGAAGCGGGCGTGGAAGGTGTCCACTTCCCCATTGTTGCGATTCAGTACATAGGCGCCCAGGCAGCGCTGGCCCTCGCGCCCAAGCTTGCGCTCGGTAATCAGGTCGACGGCCACCCGTTGTTCCAGCAGCTGGATGTTGGGGCGTTTCTTGGCCTGTTCCAGCAGGGTATTGAAGATGGCGGCGCCGGTAGCGTCGGCGGCATGGATGATGCGCCGATGGCTGTGGCCGCCTTCGCGGGTGAGGTGGAATTCGAAACCGCCGTCTTCGCGGGCGCTTTCGTCGTCACGGGTGAATGGCACGCCCTGGTCGATCAGCCATTGGATGGCCGCACGGCTGTGCTCTACCGTGAAGCGCACGGCATCTTCGCGACACAGGCCGGCACCGGCGATGAGGGTGTCCTCGACATGGGAATCGACCGTGTCGGTATCGTCCAACACAGCGGCGACCCCGCCCTGCGCCCAGTAGGTCGAACCATTGCTGAGATCGGCCTTGCTCAGGACCACGATGTTGAGGTGCGAGGGCAGGGTAAGGGCCAGGGTCAGGCCGGCGGCGCCGCTGCCGATGACCAGTACGTCATGCTGGAAATGTTGGCTCATGTCGGTTCCCGCGAAAAAAGCGGCGGCTAGTATATAGCTGGGGTGGGCGTCACAATAGCGCGCTTATGACGCTGTATGGTCCTACGGAACTTTTTTAGTCGTTCAGGTTCCATTCAGGGTCACCATTTTGAAGAGACGGTGCTTGCTTACATTGACGCAACGAATGCACATGAAATGTGCAACCCGGATGCCTGTAGATCAAGCGACTTATATTCGGCGCAGCATGGCCGCGAGCCCTGCTGCGCAATTCCGTGCAGATGAAAAAACAATCTGCAGGAAGCTTGCTTGGAGGGGAGAACTTTTGCGCAACGCCCGAGTCTATTTTGGCAAGCCGATCTACTGGCTGGCGCAACACCCCTTCGAGATCGACGAGGAGTGTTCATGCTAACCCAGGAACAGGATCAGCAACTGGTCGAACGGGTGCAGCGAGGCGACAAGCGGGCTTTCGACCTGCTGGTGCTGAAGTACCAGCACAAGATTCTCGGATTGATCGTGCGTTTCGTGCACGACGCCCAGGAAGCCCAGGACGTAGCCCAGGAAGCCTTTATCAAGGCTTACCGTGCGCTCGGAAACTTCCGCGGCGACAGTGCGTTTTATACGTGGCTGTACCGTATCGCCATCAATACGGCGAAGAACCACCTGGTGGCGCGTGGCAGACGCCCGCCAGATAGTGATGTAAGTGCTGAGGACGCCGAGTTTTATGACGGCGATCACGCCCTCAAGGATATCGAGTCACCGGAGCGAGCCCTGCTTCGTGACGAGATCGAGGCCACAGTGCACCGGAGCATCCAGCAACTGCCGGAAGATTTGCGCACGGCGTTGACCCTGCGCGAGTTCGACGGTCTGAGTTACGAAGACATTGCGAGCGTTATGCAGTGTCCGGTCGGTACTGTGCGATCCCGCATCTTCCGGGCGCGGGAAGCCATCGATAAAGCCTTGCAACCTCTGTTGCATGGAACCTGAGACAGCGGCGACAGCCAAGAGGGGAACCGCCATGAGTCGTGAAGCTTTGCAGGAATCGCTGTCCGCGGTGATGGATAACGAGGCGGACGAACTGGAGCTGCGTCGAGTTCTCGCCGCCAGCGAAGATCAAGAATTGCGGGCAACCTGGTCGCGTTACCAGATCGCTCGGGCCGTGATGCACAAGGAGCTGCTGGAGCCGCGCCTGGACATTGCCGCCGCCGTATCGGCCGCGTTGGCCGAGGAGGCCGCACCGCCGGTCAAGGTGGTTCGTGGGCCTTGGCGCAGCCTGGGTCGCCTGGCTGTGGCCGCATCGGTCACCGTGGCAGTGCTGGCGGGTGTTCGCCTGTACAACCAGGACGAAGCCGCCGGCACCCAGCAACTGGCTCAGCAGCAAGCTGGTCAACCCGCCATGGTCATGCCGCAGGCCCAGCAGGGTGCCGTGCTGGCTGGCTATAGTGAGGAAGCCCAGCAAGTGCAGCAGCCCATCGGCGCGACCCAGTCGTCGTCCGGTTGGCATGAGAAGCGCTTGCCGGCTTACCTGCGGCAACATGCGCAGCAGGCGGCCATGAGCGGTAGCGACAGTGCTCTGCCATACGCCCGCGCTGCCAGTCTGGAGAGCCGCTGAGGAGGAACATGCGCGCACTACCGGTAATCATCTTGCTTGGCGGCTGGTTGGCTCAACCAGCCCTGGCCGCCGACGCTCAGGACTGGCTGCAGCGACTCGCTGACGCGGAGCTGCGCCAGAGTTTCCAGGGAACGTTCGTCTACGAACGAAATGGGAGTTTCTCCACTCACGAAGTCTGGCATCAGGTCCAGCAGGGTGGGGAAGTGCGCGAGCGTTTGTTACAGCTCGATGGGCCGGCCCAGGAAGTGGTGCGGGTCAATGGCCGCACCCAGTGCGTGGGTGGTTCCCTATCCGATCAGTTGTCCGATGGCCAGGTGTGGCCTGCCCGGGCGATGGATACCAAGCAGCTCTCCGAGTGGTACGACCTGCGCCTGGCAGGTGAGTCACGCGTAGCCGGGCGACCGGCAACGGTGCTGACCCTGACCCCGCGTGACCAGCACCGCTACGGCTTCGAGCTGCATCTGGACCGCAATACCGGCCTGCCGCTCAAGTCGCTGTTGCTCAGTGACAAGGGGCAGCTCCTCGAACGCTTCCAGTTCACCCGCCTCGATACTGCCGGAACCCCGGCCGATGCCGATCTGCAGCCCAGCTCCACCTGCAAGGCCGTGCGGCTCACCGAGGCGCAAGGCGAAAAGCCTGTCCGCTGGCGATCTGAATGGCTGCCTCCGGGCTTCAGCCTGTCCAGTGCCCAGGAGCGTCGTAGCCCAGTGTCATCCGATGCCGTGTCCAGCCTGCTCTACAGCGACGGACTGGCGCGCTTCTCGGTATTCCTCGAGCCGCTGCATGGCGCTGTCGTCGAAGATGCGCGCAGCCAGCTGGGGCCGACCGTGATGGTGTCCAAGCGGGTCAGTACGCCAGATGGCGACGTGATGGTGACGGTGGTCGGCGAGATCCCGCTGGGAACGGCCGAGCGCGTCGCCCTGTCCATGCGGGCAGCGGAGGCCACTGCGACACAATGATCCCTGCTACAGGATCTGCATCCGAATTGCAGCGCGGGAGCCCAGGCTCCCGCCTTGTCTTTTTCACGTTGTTCCACCGGGCCTGGGGCTGATGCTCCGGGCCCGTTTTGCTTTTGTTTTTCTGTTTTGCTCGCAGGGCCGGGCGGCCCGGTGAGTTCATACCACTCGTTATGCGACGGGAGCTGTATGTCGATGCTTAACCTCAAATCCTGTATGACCGCCGTGGCAGCCCTGCTGCTACTCGGTCAAACCCTCGTGGCCCGTGCTGAACTGCCGGACTTCACGCCTCTGGTTGAAGAGGCGTCCCCGGCAGTCGTCAACATCAGTACCCGGCAGAAGCTGCCCCAGCGTGGTGCGGCCGGTGCCCCGGTGATGCCTGACCTGGAAGGCCTGCCGCCGATGCTGCGCGAATTCTTCGAGCGCAACATGCCGCAAGTGCCGCGCAATCCCCAGGGCGGCCGCCAGCGCGAGGCGCAGTCCCTTGGTTCCGGCTTCATCATTTCCAAGGACGGCTATGTCCTGACCAACAACCATGTGGTGGCCGATGCCGATGAGATCATCGTGCGCCTGTCCGACCGCAGTGAGCTGGAAGCCAAGCTCATCGGCGCCGATCCGCGTACCGACGTGGCGCTGCTGAAGGTCGAGGGCAAGGATCTGCCGATCGTGAAGATCGGCAAGTCCGACGAACTCAAGGTGGGAAGCTGGGTGCTGGCCATCGGTTCGCCCTTCGGTTTCGACCATTCGGTGACCGCCGGTATCGTCAGCGCGAAGGGCCGCAGCCTGCCGAACGAGAACTACGTGCCGTTCATCCAGACCGACGTGGCCATCAACCCGGGCAACTCCGGTGGCCCGCTGTTCAACCTGGACGGTGAAGTGGTCGGCATCAACTCGCAGATCTTCACTCGCTCCGGCGGCTTCATGGGCCTGTCGTTCGCCATCCCGATCGATGTCGCCATGAGCGTGGCCGACCAGCTCAAGTCCGAGGGCAAGGTCAGCCGCGGCTGGCTGGGCGTCGTGATCCAGGAAGTGAACAAGGACCTGGCCGAATCCTTCGGTCTGGACAAGCCGGCCGGTGCGCTGGTTGCCCAGGTCCAGGAAGGTGGACCGGCAGCCAAGGGCGGCCTGCAGGTCGGTGACGTCATCCTCAGCATGAACGGCCAGCCGATCGTGGTTTCCGCTGACCTGCCGCACCTCGTGGGCAATCTCAAGCCCGGCAGCAAGATTCAGCTCGAAGTGGTACGTGGCGGTAGCCGCAAGAGCCTCGATATGGCCATCGGTGCGCTTCCGGAAGAGGGTGACGAAATGGCTGCCGCGACCGGCGATGGCGTCGAGCGCAGCAGCAATCGCCTGGGCGTGAGCGTGGTCGAGTTGACCGATGAGCAGAAAAAGTCCCTGGACATCCAGGGTGGCGTGGTCATCAAGGAAGTCCAGGATGGTCCGGCTGCCATGATGGGGCTGCGTCCGGGCGATGTGATCACTCACCTGAACAACCAGGCCATCACGTCGGCCAAAGCGTTCACCCAGGTCGCCAAGGACCTGCCGAAAAACCGTTCGGTGTCCATGCGTGTCCTGCGTCAGGGCCGCGCAAGCTTCATTACCTTCAAGCTGGCCGAGTAAAGCGGTTGCGGTACGAAAGGGCGGCCATTGGCCGCCCTTTTTCGTTCCAGCCTTCCGCCGCATGGGCGTGACGGGCAGGTCGCCGATCAGGTAAACTCCCCCGCTATTTTTCGGCGAGCAACCTGCTTGCGGCTTCTTTTGAGTGTTGACCTGTGAGTGACCTGAGTCATATCCGCAATTTCTCCATCATCGCCCACATCGACCATGGCAAGTCGACCCTGGCTGACCGCTTCATCCAGATGTGCGGTGGCCTGTCCGATCGCGAGATGGAGGCCCAGGTACTGGACTCCATGGACCTGGAACGCGAGCGCGGCATCACCATCAAGGCCCACAGCGTCACCCTGCACTACAAGGCTCAGAGTGGTAAGACCTACCAGCTGAACTTCATCGACACCCCTGGCCACGTGGACTTCACCTACGAAGTCAGCCGTTCCCTGGCAGCCTGCGAGGGCGCGCTGCTGGTGGTGGACGCCGGCCAGGGCGTTGAAGCCCAGTCCGTGGCCAACTGCTACACCGCCATCGAGCAGGGCCTGGAAGTCATGCCCGTGCTGAACAAGATGGACCTGCCCCAGGCCGAGCCGGAGCGGGTGAAGGAAGAAATCGAACACATCATCGGCATCGACGCTACCGACGCCGTCCCTTGCAGCGCCAAGAGCGGCATGGGCGTGATCGACGTGCTGGAGCGCCTGGTGGAAGTGATCCCTGCGCCGGAAGGCGAGGTCGACGCTCCGCTGCAAGCCCTGATCATCGACTCCTGGTTCGACAACTACCTGGGCGTGGTCTCTCTGGTGCGCGTCAAACATGGTCGCGTGAAGAAGGGCGACAAGATCCTGGTGAAGTCCACCGGCAAGCTCCACCAGGTGGACAGCGTGGGCGTATTCACCCCGAAACACACCGAAATGCCCGATCTGAAGGCTGGCGAAGTAGGTTTCATCATCGCCGGCATCAAGGACATCCTGGGCGCGCCGGTAGGCGATACCTTGACCCTGTCCAACACCCCCGATGTGGACGTGCTGCCAGGCTTCCAGCGCATCAAGCCGCAGGTTTACGCCGGCCTGTTCCCGGTCAGCTCCGACGATTTCGAGGACTTCCGTGAAGCCCTGCAGAAGCTGACCCTGAACGACGCGGCCCTGCAGTACGAACCGGAAAGCTCCGAGGCCCTGGGCTTCGGTTTCCGTATCGGCTTCCTCGGCATGCTGCACATGGAGATCATCCAGGAGCGCCTGGAGCGCGAATACGACCTGGACCTGATCACCACTGCGCCGACCGTGGTCTTCGAGATCGTGCAGAAGAACGGCGAAACGATTTACGTCGACAACCCGTCCAAGCTGCCCGACCTCGCCTCCATCGCCGAAATGCGCGAGCCAATCGTCCGCGCCAACATCCTGGTTCCCCAGGAGCACCTCGGCAACGTCATCACCCTGTGCATCGAGAAACGCGGCGTCCAGCGCGACATGCAGTTCCTCAGCTCGCAGGTTCAGGTTTGCTACGACCTGCCGATGAACGAAGTGGTGCTCGACTTCTTCGATCGCCTGAAGTCGGTAAGTCGTGGTTATGCGTCGCTGGATTACAGCTTCGATCGCTTCGAACCCGCTAATCTGGTGAGGCTGGACGTGCTGATCAACGGCGAGAAAGTCGATGCCCTGGCACTCATCGTGCACCGCGACCAGGCCCACTACAAAGGCCGTGCGTTGACCGAGAAGATGAAGGAATTGATCCCGCGTCAGATGTTCGACGTGGCGATCCAGGCGGCGATCGGTGGACAGATCGTTGCGCGTACTACCGTAAAGGCGCTCAGGAAGAACGTTCTGGCCAAGTGCTACGGCGGCGACGTCAGCCGTAAGAAAAAGCTGCTGGAGAAGCAGAAGGCCGGTAAGAAACGGATGAAGCAGGTCGGCAGCGTGGAAATCCCGCAGGAAGCCTTCCTCGCTGTGCTCAAAGTGGATAGCTAGGGTCTATGTCGATCAATTTCCCGCTGTTGTTGGTTATCGCCGTGGCAGTTTGCGGCGTCCTCGCGCTTGTCGACCTCGTTCTGCTGGCGCCGCGCCGGCGCTCTGCGATTGCCGCTTACGAAGGGCAGGTCACCGAGCCCGATCCGGACGTCCTCGACAGGCTGAACAAGGAACCGCTGCTGGTGGAGTACGGGAAGTCCTTCTTCCCGGTACTGGCCATCGTGCTGGTGCTGCGCTCCTTCCTGGTCGAGCCGTTCCAGATCCCGTCCGGCTCGATGAAGCCGACGCTGGAAGTGGGCGATTTCATCCTGGTCAACAAGTTCGCCTATGGCATCCGCCTGCCGGTGCTGGATAACAAGGTGATCGAGGTGGGTGACCCGCAGCGCGGCGATGTCATGGTGTTCCGCTATCCCAGCGACCCGAACATCAACTACATCAAGCGTGTGATCGGCCTGCCGGGCGATCGCATTGCCTACAGCAGCGACAAGCACCTGACCATCAACGGTCAGCCGGTCGCCGAGAAACTGCTGGGCGAAGAGCCGGGCACGCTGGGCAGCGCCAATCTCTATGAAGAGAAACTGGGCGAGGCCGAGCACCTGATCCGCAAGGAAATGAAACGCTACCGCATGGAGCCGGGCCGCGAGTGGGTGGTGCCCCAGGGGCATTACTTCATGATGGGCGACAACCGGGACAACTCCAACGACAGCCGTTACTGGAACGACCCCCGCATTCCGAAGGACCTGCTTGGCATGGTTCCGGACCGGAATATCGTCGGCAAGGCCTTCGCCGTGTGGATGAGCTGGCCCGATCCGAAGATGCGCAACCTGCCAAACTTCTCCCGAGTGGGCCTGATTCACTGACAGGCCCCTCGTCATCGCGGTTTTGCGGCGTTGTTCATGACAGCGCCGCAGTCGCTATATAGTCTTGCTTGCGGGCCAACCGGCCTCCAATAAAAACAGACATTGAGGTCGATCATGACGTTCGCGCGTAAGCAGAAGGGTATGTCGGTTATGGGCTGGCTGCTGGTCCTGGCCGTAGTGGCTTTCCTGGCCAGCACCGCCTTCAAGGTCATCCCGCATTACCTGGATTTCTTCTCGCTGGAGAAGATAATCACTTCGGTGGAAACCGAGAAAGCGCTGGAAATCAGGACGATTCCCGACTTCTACAGCCATGTATCCAAGGGCATGCAGGTCAACGGTATCCGTGACCTGGACCTGGACAAGGCATTGAAGGTGACCCTGGAAAACAACGAGTTCCAGGCGCACCTGCAGTATGAAAAACGCGAACCTCTGGTCGAGAACCTCGATCTGGTGGTGCGCTTCGACAAAGAATTCCGTGTGCGAGCCCAGTGAGCGTATCCCTCAGTCGTCTCGAGCGTAAGCTCGGCTATACCTTCAAGGACCAGAGTCTGATGACTCTGGCCCTGACCCACCGCAGTTTTGCGGGGCGCAACAACGAGCGCCTCGAATTCCTCGGCGATGCCATCCTCAACTTCGTCGCCGGCGAGGCGTTGTTCGAGCGCTTCCCCCAGGCCCGAGAGGGCCAGTTGTCGCGCTTGCGCGCGCGGCTGGTGAAGGGCGAGACCCTGGCGCTGCTGGCTCGTGGCTTCGAACTGGGCGAGTACCTGCGCCTGGGGTCGGGCGAGCTGAAGAGCGGCGGTTTCCGCCGTGAGTCGATTCTCGCCGATGCACTGGAAGCGCTGATCGGCGCCATCTACCTGGATTCCGGCATGGAAGCCGCGCGCGAGCGCGTTATCGCCTGGCTGACCAATGAACTGGAAGGCCTGACCCTGGTGGATACCAACAAGGATCCCAAGACCCGTCTGCAGGAATTCCTGCAATCGCGGGCCTGCGAACTGCCACGCTATGAAGTGGTGGATATCCAGGGTGAACCGCACTGCCGAACCTTTTTCGTCGAGTGCCAGGTTACCCTGCTGAATGACAAGACCCAGGGCCAGGGCGCCAGCCGCCGTATCGCTGAACAGGTGGCCGCGGCCGCCGCCCTGGTCGCCCTTGGTGTGGAGAATGGCAATGACTGATATCGATACCCCCCGCTGCGGCTATGTCGCCATCGTCGGCCGCCCCAATGTGGGCAAGTCCACGCTGCTCAATCACATCCTCGGACAGAAGCTGGCGATCACCTCGCGCAAGCCGCAGACCACCCGCCACAACATGCTGGGGATCAAGACCGAGGGCAACGTTCAGGCGATCTACGTCGACACCCCCGGCCTGCACAAGAAGAGCGACAAGGCGCTGAACCGCTACATGAACCGCAGCGCCTCGGCGGCGTTGAAGGACGTGGACGTGGTCGTCTTCGTCGTCGACCGTGACCGCTGGACCGAAGAGGACCAGCTGGTGCTGGAGCGTGTGCAGTATGTACAGGGTCCGGTGCTGCTCGCGGTGAACAAGACCGACCGCATGGACGAGAAGGGCGACCTGATCCCGCACCTGTCCTGGCTCCAGGAACAGCTGCCGAACGCCGAGCTGGTGCCAATCTCCGCCCTGCAAGGCCACAACCTGGATACGCTGGAGCGCCTGGTGGCCGAGCGTCTGCCGGAAGGCGATCACTTCTTCCCGGAAGACCAGATCACCGACCGCAGCAGCCGCTTCCTTGCCGCTGAACTGGTGCGCGAGAAGATCATGCGCCAGCTGGGCGCCGAGCTGCCCTACCAGATCACCGTGGAAATCGAAGAGTTCAAGCAGGAAGGCCATGTCCTGCACATCCACGCCCTGATCCTGGTTGAGCGCGATGGTCAGAAGAAAATCATCATCGGCGACGGCGGCGAGCGCATCAAGCGCATCGGCCAGGACGCCCGCAAGGACATGGAAACCATGTTCGACTCCAAGGTCATGCTCAACCTCTGGGTGAAAGTGAAGGGCGGCTGGTCCGACGACGAGCGTGCCCTGCGTTCCCTGGGCTACAACGACCTCTGAGCCTCTCCATGATCAGCACGGCGCTGCCGACGTTCGTCCTGCACAGCAGGGCCTATCGGGAAAGCAGCGCGCTGGTCGACTTCTTCACGCCTGAAGGCCTCCTGCGCGCGGTGCTGCGTGGTGCTCGCGGCAAGGCCGGCACCCTGGCGCGGCCATTCCTGCCGTTGGAAGCCGAATTCCGCGGCCGCGGCGAGCTGAAGAACGTTGGCAGGCTGGAGAGTGCCGGCATTCCCAACCTGCTGGCTGGCGAGGCGCTGTTCAGCGGCCTCTACCTCAACGAGCTGCTGATTCGCCTGCTGCCGGCCGAAGATCCGCAGCCGGCGCTGTTCGAGCATTACGCCGTCACCGTCCAGGCCCTGGCCGCCAACCGTCCGCTGGAACCTCTGCTGCGCGCATTCGAATGGCGCCTGCTGGACGAGCTGGGCTATGGTTTCGCCCTGGATTCGGATGTCGCCGGGCAACCCATCGCACCCGACGGCATCTACCGCTTGCTGCCGGATGCCGGACTGGAGCCGGTGGGGCAGCTGCAACCCGGCCTGTTCCAGGGCCGCGAACTCCTCGCGCTGGCCGAAGCCGACTGGAGCGCCCCCGGCGCCCTCGGTGCGGCCAAGCGCCTGATGCGCCAGGCCCTGGCACCTCACCTGGGCGGCCGGCCACTGGTCAGCCGCGAGCTATTCATGACGATCAAGGAACCTCCCCGTGACTGAAGCCAACCGCGTACTTCTCGGCGTCAACATCGACCACGTCGCCACCCTTCGCCAGGCCCGCGGCACTCGCTACCCGGACCCGGTCAAGGCAGCGCTGGACGCCGAAGAGGCAGGCGCCGACGGTATCACCGTGCACCTGCGTGAAGACCGCCGTCACATCCAGGAGCGCGATGTGCGCCTGCTCAAGGAGGTTCTGCAGACCCGCATGAACTTCGAGATGGGCGTTACCGAGGAAATGATGGTCTTCGCCGAGGAGATTCGTCCCGAGCATGTCTGCCTGGTGCCGGAAACGCGCCAGGAGCTGACCACCGAGGGTGGCCTCGACGTTGCCGGCCAGGAGGCTCGCATCAAGGCCGCCGTGGAGCGCCTGGCCAAGGTGGGCAGTGAAGTGTCGCTGTTCATCGACGCCGATCCGCAGCAGATCGAGGCCTCGCATCGCGTGGGGGCTCCGGCCATCGAACTGCACACCGGCCGCTACGCCGATGCCCACAATCCGGAAGAAGCCGCTCGCGAATTGCAACGCATCCAGGAGGGCGTGGCGCTGGGCCTTCGCCTCGGCCTGATCGTCAACGCCGGTCATGGCCTGCACTACCACAACGTCGAGCCGGTTGCGGCGATCCCGGGAATCAACGAACTCAACATCGGCCACGCGCTGGTGGCCCACGCGCTGTTCGTTGGTTTCAAGCAGGCGGTGGTAGAGATGAAGCAACTGATCGTATCGGCTGCCCCCAAACGCTGATAGGTGCGGCTTTGTAGTCCGCTCAGCGAATGAATTCGCCCCCACAGGATTCGGTTCCTGTGGGGGCGAATTGCTTTAGCCGGGTAGTGTGGGAGCGATTTCAATCGCGAATGAATTCGCTCCCACAAAAAGCGCGGATCAGGGTTTTCGGGCGATCAGCACGGCGCGAGCCGGTGCCGGCAGGCCCTCGACGGTGCGGCTGTGGTCGGCGGGGTCGAGGAATTCGGGCAGCGACTGATAACGCATCCACTCGGTGCTGCGCTGCTCTTCGACGCTGGTGTAGCTGACATCCACGCAGCGGACATCCACATAACCCGCGCGGCGCAGCCACAGCTCCAGTGCCGGGACCGAAGGCAGGAACCAGACATTGCGCATCTGCGCGTAGCGGTCTTCCGGCACCAGTACTTGCTGGGCATCACCTTCCACCACCAATGTTTCCAGCACCAGCTCGCCATTCCGGCGCAGGCAGTCCTTGAGGTCGAAGAGGTGGTCGATGGGCGAGCGACGGTGGTAGAGCACGCCCATGGAGAACACGGTGTCGAAACCTTCCAGCTTCGCTGGCAAGTCTTCCAGCGCCAGCGGCAGGTGCCAGGCCGGGAGGTCCGGGAGGAAGCGCTTCATGGCCAGGAACTGGCAGAAGAACAACCAGTTCGGATCGATACCCACCACGCTATCCGCGCCGGCACCCAGCATGCGCCACTGGTAGTAACCATTGCCACAACCGACATCCAGCACACGGCGGCCGCACAGGTCGAGATGGGGCGCTACCCGTGACCACTTCCAGTCCGAACGCCACTCGGTGTCGACGTGCACGCCGAACAACTCGAACGGTCCCTTGCGCCACGGGATGAGTCCCTGCAGTGCGGACTTCAGCGCGGCGCGGGTCGATTCGTCACAGGGGCCGTCGAGCAGGAAGCGCTGGGCCAGTTCCACCTGTTGCGGTTGCAGGTCCGGGAGAGCATTTACCGCCGCGCCCCAGCGCTCCAGGTCGCCGTGGCCGACCGTCATCTTTGCGTCGAGTTGTGCGGGCAGGTCGGCTGCCCAATCCTGCAGGGGAGTGCCTGCCAGCTTTTGCTGCAGGGCATCGAGGTCCAGCTTACGAATCATGGCAGGGCGATCAGTGAGGCGAAATTGAGGCACTGGAACCAGGGCACCACCTTGGAGAACCCGGCGGCCAGCAGGCGCTCGCGGTGTTCTTCCAGGCTGTCCGGGTGCATGACGTTTTCCAGCGCGCTGCGCTTCTGGGCGATTTCCAGCTCGCTGTAACCGTTGGCGCGCTTGAACGCGATATGCAGTTCGGTGAGCAACTGGTGCTCCTCGGCATCTTCGAAGCGCAGCTTCTCGGAGAGGATCAGCGCACCGCCAGGCAGCAGCGCCTTGTGGATGCGGGAGAGGAGTTCGACACGGTGTTCTCGGGGCACGAATTGCAGGGTGAAGTTCATCGCCACCAGCGAGCAGGGCTGGAAGTCGAGGGCGAGGATATCGGCTTCGATCACGTCGACCGGCAACAACTCCTGGAACATGGCGTCCTGGGCGTGCAGGTATTCGCGGCAGCGTTCCACCATGGCGCTGGAGTTATCCACAGCGATGACCTTGCAACCGTCGGTCTTCACATGGCGACGCAGTGCCTGGGTCACCGCGCCAAGGGAACTGCCCAGGTCGTAGAGCGGGGTGCCGGGCTGGGCGAACTGCGCGGCCAGCACGCCAATGTTCTCGACGATGGTGGGATAACCCGGTACCGAGCGCTTGATCATGTCCGGGAAGACCCGGACCACGTCCTCGTTAAAGGCGAAGTCGGCGACTTGGGCCTGGGGATTGGCGTAGATGCGATCGGGACGTTCGGTCACGGGCCGGTACCAGCAATGGAAAAGGCCGGCATTCTAACGGACTGCGCGGCGCGGCCAAACCACCCTCACTTCAGCTGATCGGAAAAGAACTCGCCCGCGCCCTGCAGCGGCCCCAGTGGATTGCGCTTGACCTCATGCCGGCGGATGTTCGGCTCGCCGTTACTGACCTTGTGCACCACCACGTCATCCACCAGCACGAACACCGCGCGGAAGACCCAACCCTGCAACTCCCGGTTCTTGCGGAAGTTGAACACGTCGGCCCAGAAGTTGCCGACCCGCTGGGTATCCGTCTTGGTGAACTCGAAGGCGTAGCCGATACAGCGATCCTTGGCTTCCAGGCATTTCATCAAGCCTTCAGGCAGGTAGTCGATGGGCACGTTGGGCTGGACGAACATGAGACGCACATCGATGAAAGAAAGCATCTTGCCATTGCCCTGGATCAGCGGGTCGAAGCCCAGGGAAAACAGCTCGGGGCGCGTTGTCTTGCCGGGAACCGCCTGCGAATAGCGGATCTCCGCATCGGTGTAGTCCCTGAACGGCGACAGAACTTCGGCCCGCTCGCTGGGCAGCAGGCTACCGCAGCCTGCGAGAAGAACCGCACAGCAAAGCAGGCTCCACAGTCGTACCAGGCTGCCCATCACACGCTCCATTTTCCAGTGTCCGCCTAATTGCTATAGCCGATTTCCCGAGAGGGTGCCGATGGTTTTTTCGAGGAGGGTACTGCGGTCGAAAATGCCACTACGGAGGCCGCGATGCAGAACTGGCCCAGCCAGTAGGTGAGAATGATGAAGTAGCTCGCGCCGTCGAATGGCGAAACGAAACGGTTGATGCCGATGAGGCTGTCGGAGAGCACGAATAGCGCTGCGCCGCCTGCCGCCAGCATCGCCGACCTGCGCTCGACGCCCGCGCTTAGACGGGCCAGTGCGCGCCAGAGCATCGCGCTGATAGCCAGTGCATAGCAGGCTACCGGTAATAGCAGCGTGCCCAGTTCGCCAGAGGCGAGCAGGGCGAAGATGCCGCCTCCGCAGCCTACCGCCACCAGCAGGGCCAGCGGCGCCAGTCGGCTGCTCTGCTGCAGGTAAGCGCGCAGGTAGGCGAGGTGGGCGAGCAGGAAGGCTCCGAGGCCAAAGACGAACAGATCGGCCGGCCATTCCAGCAGCATGTCGCCGAGCAGCGAAAGGAGCAGGCCAATCGTGATCCAGCGGCGATAGGACCCGGAAGGCGCGCGGCGCAGCCAGAGCAGCAGGGCGATGATGGGAACCGGCTTGCTGACGAAGCACAGCCAATCCAGTTCAAGTGCAACGCCGGTGAGGAAGGACAGCACACCGGCCAGGCCGAAGATCAAGGTTCCCATGAATGCTCCCGCGAATCTGTCAGAGCAGCACTATGGGAACCCGTCACGGCGCTCGCCAGGCGGTGGACGCCATTGGTGCAGTCATTTGGCGCTATTTGACGCTGATCTGGCAGTCGAAGGATTCGGCCGGTGCCACATCGATCTCCCAGGGACGCTGGTAATCCAGGTGCAGGCGGCCCTCGCCGGGCTGGCTGGCCTTGAAGCGCCAGGTGGATTGGCCCGCGCTTCCCACCAGACCCGCGTCTTCGGGGGTCGAATAAACCTCCGGGCCGAGGCTCTGCAGCACATTGGTGGCGGCGTCGCGGACGACCCAGCGGAAACCGGTGGTGGGGTTGCTGGGCAGAGTCAGCACCAGTGGCTGGCCCTGGCTAAGGGATAGCGGGCAATCGTCCTGCTGGTCCTGAAGCACCACGGGGCCGGTCTTCTGCTGGGCGCAGGCGCCGAGCAGGATGAATCCCAGGGGCAGCAGCAGGCGAGGGGAGGGAACGAGGGACATCGGCGGCTCCGTCGGTCAAGGGCGGGGGTCAGCATAACGGCTGACTCCGCCCTTGCGTAGGTTCCGAAGGGGAAATCTCATCTCAAGCGAGGCTGTGGGAGTGATTTCAATCGCGAATGATTTCGCTGTGTCCGCATTAAGTGTTGCAAGTGGCTGCAGTGTCCGTAGGAGCTGGCTTGCCAGCGAATGGCCCCGTTTCGCTAGCAAGCTAGCTCCTACAAGGCCCCTGGACCGATGGCCGATCTCTGGCAACAGCTAACGCAGACATAGCCAATGATTTCGCTCCCACCCGCCGGACGCGCAGGCTCAGGCGAACAGCACCTTCGCCACATCGCCGAAGCGGCGCGCGAAGTGCACCGTCAGGCCTTCCTTGAGGTAGTCCGGCAGTTCTTCGAAGGCGCCGCGGTTGGCCTCCGGCAGGATCAGCTCGAAGATTTTCTGCCGGCGGGCGGCAATGACCTTCTCGCGGACTCCGCCGATGGGCAGCACCTGGCCGGTGAGCGTCAACTCGCCGGTCATGGCCACGCCTTTCTTCGGCGTCTGGTTGCGTGCCAGGGAGAGCAGGGCGCTGGCCATGGTGATGCCGGCGCTGGGACCATCCTTGGGCGTCGCGCCCTCCGGCACGTGGAGGTGGACGAAGGCCTGGTCGAAGAACGTCGGGTCGCCGCCATAACGCTTCAGGTTCGAGCTGATGTAGCTGTAGGCGATCTCGGCCGACTCCTTCATGACTTCGCCCAACTGGCCGGTCAGCTTGAAGCCCCGGTTCAGGGTATGGATGCGCGTCGCTTCGATGGGCAGGGTGGCGCCGCCCAGGCTCGTCCAGGCCAGTCCAGTGATCACGCCGATACCCGCCAGCACCTGTTCCCGGCGGAACGGCGGCAGGCCGAGGAAGTTCTCCAGGTCCTTCTGCCCAACCTTGATCTTCGCCTCGGGCTCCTCCAGCAGGCGCACCACGGACTTGCGGATGATCTTGCCCAACTGCTTCTCCAGCTGGCGAACGCCCGCTTCCCGCGCATAACCATCGATCACCGAGGTGAGGGCGCCGTCGGTGATGGACAGGCGGTCCTTCGGCACGCCGGTGCGTTCCAGCAGGCGCGGCCAGAGGTGGCGCTTGGCGATGGCGTGCTTCTCTTCGGTGATGTAGCCGGAGAGGCGAATGGTTTCCATGCGGTCCAGCAGCGGACCGGGGATGGAATCCAGGGTGTTGGCGGTGCAGACGAACAGGACCTTGGACAGGTCCAGGCGCAGGTCCAGGTAGTGGTCGAGGAATTCGACGTTCTGCTCCGGGTCGAGCGTCTCCAGGAGGGCCGAAGCTGGGTCGCCCTGGTAGCTGGCGCCGAGCTTGTCGATCTCGTCGAGCATGATGACCGGGTTCATCACCTCCACTTCCTTCAGGGCTTGCACCAGCTTGCCGGGCAAGGCCCCGATGTAGGTGCGGCGGTGACCCTTGATTTCGGCTTCGTCGCGCATGCCGCCGACGCTGAAGCGGTAGAACGGGCGACCCAGAGATTCGGCGATGGACTTGCCGATGCTGGTCTTGCCCACGCCGGGCGGGCCCACCAGCAGCACGATGGAACCGGATATCTCGCCTTTGAAGGCACCCACCGCGAGAAACTCGAGGATGCGGTTCTTCACGTCGTCGAGCCCGGCGTGGTGTTTGTCCAGCACCCTGCGGGCATGCTTGAGATCGAGCTTGTCGGCCCCGTACACGCCCCAGGGCACGGACGTGGCCCAGTCCAGGTAATTGCGGGTCACCGCGTATTCCGGCGATCCGGTTTCCAGGATCGACAGCTTGTTCAACTCTTCGTCGATACGCTTCTTCGCCTGCTCCGGCAGCACCTTGCCTTCCAGTCGCTGGGTGAACTGCTCGCTGTCGGCACTGCGGTCATCCTTGGTGATGCCCAGCTCCTGCTGGATCAGCTTGAGCTGCTCCTTGAGGAAGAACTCGCGCTGGTGCTGGCCGATCTTGCGGTTCACCTCGGCGGACAGCTCGCTTTGCAGCCGCGCCATTTCCACTTCCTTGCGCAGCAGCGGCAGCACCTTCTCCATGCGCTTGAGGATCGGCACCGTGTCCAGCACCTCCTGCAGCTCATGGGCGGGGGCGGTGGTCAATGCGGCGGCGAAGTCGGTCAGCGGCGACGGGTCGTTCGGGCTGAAGCGGTTGAGGTAGTTCTTCAGTTCTTCGCTGTACAACGGGTTGAGCGGCAATAGCTCCTTGATCGCATTGATCAGCGCCATGCCGTAGGCCTTCACCTCGTCGCGCGGGTCTTGGGGGCTCTGTGGATAATCCACCTCCACCAGGAAGGGAGGGCGATGGCGCTTGAGCCAGCCGCGAATGCGTACGCGCGACAAGCCCTGGGCCACGAACTGCAGTTTGCCGCCCTCGCGGCTGGCGTGGTGCACGCGCACCAGGGTGCCGTGTTCCGGCAGGGTATTGGGATCGAAATGGCGCGGATCTTCCGGCGGGTTCTCCATGAAGAACAGCGCCAGGCAGTGATGCTCCGTCTTGGCCACCAGCTCGAGGGTTTCCCCCCAGGGTTCCTCGTTGACGATCACCGGCAGTACCTGCGCCGGGAAGAACGGGCGGTTGTGGATGGGAATGATGTAGACCTTGTCCGGCAGGGTCTGGCCAGGCAGTACCAAGCCTGTCCGCTGGCTGGAAGTGGCTTCTTCGACGATGTCGGCGTTGATGTCCTGATCGCTCATGGGGGCACCTGGCAATTGGCTTACCCAGGCTATGTGGGGCAATGCGATGGCCTTTTCAACCGCCCGATGTCACGGCCTTCTGCCGTGCGGCGCTGTGCAACCCCGGTTGCGCCGGCTAGAATGCGCAAATTTTGATCAAGCCCCCCATGCTCGAAGCCCGCCTCCTGCGCCTGGACGATCAGGCCCGTCACCACGCCCACGACCATCACCAACTGGTGATGTCCCTTGCCGGCCGCGCCGAGTTCGAGGTGGATGGCCGCGGTGGCGAGGTCTGCCGGATGCGCGCGTGCCTGGTGCCGGGCGATGCCGGGCACGAGTTCGCGGGCGTGGGCGAGAACCGCATGCTGATCCTCGATCTGGACGAACACGGCACGTCGGCCGAGGACCTCGATCTGCTGGGTCGACTCTTCGAGACACCGCGTTTTCCGGAACTGGATGCGGACTTCCAGAACCTCCTGAGCTATGCCGGCGCGGAACTGGCGCGCTATGGCAGCGACCCGCTGCTGGCCAGATCCCTGGGTGGACTGCTGTTGCGCGCCCTGTATCTGCGCCTGTTCGGGGATGTGCAGCGTCGACCAGCGGGCAACCTCGATATCGAGCGTCTGGATGGCTATATCCAGGGCAACCTGTCGCGGCGGATCAGTGTGGCGGAGCTGGCCCAGGTAGCCTGCCTGAGCCCGAGCCACTTCCATGCCCAGTTCAAGGACCACCTGGGCCTGACGCCTCACCAGTACCTGCTGAAAACCCGCCTCGATCGCGCCGCCCGTCTGTTGCGCGAGAGCGAACAACCCCTGGTGCGGATCGCCGAGGAATGCGGCTTCTCCAGCCAGAGCGCGTTGACCACTGCCATGCGGCGTTATCTGGGGCTGACCCCCAAGCGACTGCGCAGCGCCAAGTAGTTCTTTCCTGCTACTCCGCCATCGATCTGTTTTCTGCCCTGGGTAACTGTCGGAGTTGCAACCTTTTCCGGGGTTCTTCCTTTTGGTTGTACCTGCTGGGCAACCTGATGTTCGGGATGGAAATGGGGAAATTGCCGGAATGTCCATTTCATGGGCTTGCACGCGGGTTGCACCTTTTGGCGGAAAGTTCCCTGAATCGGAGGATTTGGCAAAGAAACCAGAGAATCCTAAAAGAAAGGCGCAGTGCCATATCTCTAAATTCCGCACTCGCCTTCCGGGGCCCAAATGGGAATCGTTCTTGCGAGCCCTGATGGATGTACTAGACCGAGCAATAGCGCGGTTCGCAGGTGCGCCGGGAGCGTCACGGATTCGTGCGATGGACCAGGTCCAACAGAGCTGGTCCGTCGTCGCATTGGCGGGGCCGGATGCCCTGCGTCAATTGCCCGATCGGGATTGCATCGGCCCCATGGCCGAGGTGGTCGGGAAGTAAACCGGTGGTCGCCACGAGCGCCCGCCAAATACTAACCACGGGAGCGGACTACCCGCCGCCCCCGAATAAAAACAAACGAGCAGGGGAGACCCCCATGAGTATGAGCAACCCGATGCTGATCACTTTCGTGATCTATATCGCGGCCATGGTGCTGATCGGCTTCGCCGCCTATCGCTCCACCAACAACCTTTCCGACTACATCCTCGGTGGCCGCAGCCTCGGTAGCTTCGTTACCGCCCTGTCCGCCGGCGCCTCCGACATGAGCGGCTGGCTGCTGATGGGCCTGCCGGGTGCCGTCTACCTCTCCGGTCTCTCCGAAAGCTGGATCGCCATTGGCCTGATCATCGGCGCCTACCTCAACTGGCTGCTGGTTGCCGGCCGTCTGCGCGTGCAGACCGAGCACAACGGCAACGCCCTGACCCTGCCGGACTACTTCACCAACCGCTTCGAAGACAACAGCCGCATCCTGCGTATCTTCTCCGCCGTGGTGATCCTGGTGTTCTTCACCATCTACTGCGCGTCCGGCGTTGTCGCCGGTGCCCGCCTGTTCGAGAGCACCTTCGGCATCTCCTACGAAACCGCCCTGTGGGCCGGTGCCGCTGCCACCATCTGCTACACCTTCGTCGGTGGCTTCCTGGCTGTGAGCTGGACTGACACCGTCCAGGCCAGCCTGATGATCTTCGCCCTGATCCTCACCCCGATCATCGTGATGATTGCCACCGGTGGCATGGATACTACCTTCGCTGCCATCGAACTGAAGGACGCAGCCAACTTCGACATGCTCAAGGGCGCCAGCTTCGTCGGCGTGATTTCCTTGCTCGCCTGGGGCCTGGGCTACTTCGGCCAGCCGCACATCCTGGCGCGCTTCATGGCTGCTGACTCGGTCAAGTCCATCCCGAACGCCCGCCGCATCTCCATGGCCTGGATGATCTTCTGCCTGGCCGGCGCCGTGGCCGTGGGCTTCTTCGGTATCGCCTACTTCTCCGCCCATCCGGAGCAGGCTGGCGCGGTTACCGAGAACCACGAGCGCGTGTTCATCGAACTGGCCAAGATCCTCTTCAACCCCTGGATCGCCGGCGTGCTGCTGTCCGCCATCCTGGCCGCGGTAATGTCCACCCTGAGCTGCCAGCTGCTGGTGTGCTCCAGTGCCCTGACCGAAGACTTCTACAAGGCCTTCTTCCGCAAGAACGCCAGCCAGACCGAACTGGTCTGGGTCGGTCGCGCCATGGTGCTGCTGGTTGCCGTGATTTCCATCGCCATCGCCGCTGATCCGGAAAGCAAGGTTCTGGGCCTGGTGTCCTATGCCTGGGCCGGTTTCGGCGCTGCCTTCGGTCCGGTGGTGATCCTGTCCCTGATCTGGAAAGGCATGACCCGTAACGGCGCCCTGGCCGGCATGATCCTCGGTGCAGTCACCGTGGTGGTGTGGAAGAACTTCTTCGGCTGGACCGGCCTGTACGAAATCGTTCCGGGCTTTATCCTCTGCATCCTCGGCATCCTGATCTTCAGCCGCATTGGCAACGGCCCGTCCGCTGCAATGATCAAGCGCTTCGACGAAGCCGAGAAGGAATACCAGGACGCCCACGTCTGACACTGTGCGGCACGCGGCCGGTCGTCCGCGTGCCGTGCTCCGGGTTGATCCCGGGCTCTCACCAACGACCCGATAGTGCTTCACCGGCCCATGTCCCTGGATATGGGCCGGTTTTTTTTGCCCTGTGGATAAGTAAATGCGTGCCTGTCCGGCACTACGCGATTTTCGGTGCTTCGACCATAGTCCGGGTTTGGTAAGACCATGGTCGAATGGCCCTGTAGAAGGGTGGGGGATACAAAAGACGCCATACAAAAACAACTACCCACCGAGGTAAGACCCAATGAGTGCTGCTTCTCTTTATCCGGTCCGCCCTGAAGTGGCCGCCCAGTCCCTCACCGACGAAGCGACCTACAAAGCCATGTACCAGCAGTCCGTGATCAACCCAGACGGATTCTGGCGCGAACAGGCCAAGCGCCTGGACTGGATCAAGCCTTTCACCAAGGTTAAGCAGACCTCCTTCGACGACCATCACGTCGATATCAAGTGGTTCGCCGACGGCACCCTCAACGTCTCCGCCAACTGCCTGGACCGCCATCTCGCCGAGCGCGGCGACCAGGTCGCGATCATCTGGGAGGGCGACGATCCTTCCGAGCACGAACACATCACCTACCGCGACCTGCACGAGCGGGTCTGCAAGTTCGCCAACGCCCTGCGCGGCCAGGACGTGCATCGCGGCGACGTCGTGACCATCTACATGCCGATGATCCCGGAAGCCGTGGTCGCCATGCTGGCCTGTACCCGCATCGGTGCCATCCACTCCGTGGTGTTCGGTGGCTTCTCCCCCGAGGCCCTGGCTGGCCGCATCATCGATTGCCGCTCCAAGGTGGTGATCACCGCCGACGAAGGCTTGCGCGGCGGCAAGAAGACTCCGCTCAAGGCCAACGTCGATGACGCGCTGACCAACCCGGAAACCAGCAGCGTGCAGAAGATCATCGTGGTCAAGCGCACCGGCAGCGAGATCAAGTGGAACCAGCACCGCGACGTCTGGTACGAAGACCTCATGAAAGTGGCGGGCAGCACCTGCGCGCCGAAAGAGATGGGTGCCGAGGACCCGCTGTTCATCCTCTACACCTCCGGTTCCACCGGGAAGCCCAAGGGTGTACTGCACACCACCGGTGGCTACCTGACCTACGCATCGCTGACCCATGAGCGCGTGTTCGACTACCGCCCGGGCGAAGTGTTCTGGTGCACCGCCGACATCGGCTGGGTGACCGGCCACACCTATCTGGTCTACGGGCCGCTGTCCAACGGCGCCACGACCGTGATGTTCGAAGGCGTGCCGAACTATCCGGACATGACTCGCGTGGCGAAGATCGTCGACAAGCACAAGGTCAACGTGCTCTACACCGCGCCGACCGCCATTCGCGCCATGATGGCCGAGGGCAAGGCTGCGGTCGAAGGCGCCGATGGTTCCAGCCTGCGCCTGCTCGGTTCCGTGGGCGAGCCGATCAACCCGGAAGCCTGGCACTGGTACTACGAGAACGTCGGCCAGAGCCGCTGCCCGATCGTCGACACCTGGTGGCAGACCGAAACCGGCGCCTGCCTGATGACGCCGCTGCCGGGCGCCCATGCCATGAAGCCGGGTTCCGCAGCCCGTCCGTTCTTCGGCGTTCAGCCGGCACTTGTGGATAACCTCGGCAACATCATCGAGGGTCCGGCCGAAGGCAACCTGGTGATCATTGATTCCTGGCCGGGCCAGGCGCGCACCCTGTACGGCGACCACGACCGTTTCGTCGATACCTACTTCAAGACCTTCCGTGGCATGTACTTCACGGGCGACGGTGCTCGTCGCGACGAAGACGGCTACTGGTGGATCACCGGCCGCGTGGATGATGTGCTGAACGTCTCCGGTCACCGCATGGGCACCGCCGAGATCGAAAGCGCGATGGTGGCCCACCCGAAAGTCGCCGAGGCCGCGGTGGTGGGCGTGCCGCACGACATCAAGGGGCAGGGGATCTATGTGTACGTCACCCTGAACGCAGGCGAGGAGACTACCGAGCAACTGCGTCAGGAACTGAGAAACTGGGTGCGCAAGGAGATCGGTCCGATCGCTACCCCAGACGTAATCCAGTGGGCTCCGGGCCTTCCGAAGACCCGCTCGGGCAAGATCATGCGCCGTATCCTGCGCAAGATCGCCGTCGCCGAGTACGACTCCCTCGGCGACATCTCCACCCTGGCTGATCCCGGCGTGGTGCAACACCTCATCGATACTCATCGCACCATGCAGGCCGCCTGACCGGCACCTGCAGCAAAACCCCGCCCGGGCCACAAGCCCTGGCGGGGTTTTGCATTTCATGGCCGGAAGAATTGGTGCAGCGTCGCGCGGATGAAATCCCCCCCCATTTCGGCCGAATGGAAACTGCATCACTGCGTTGTAATTGCCGATTCTTTATCGGGTTTCCGCAGGGGGAGGGGAGTGGGGGTAACAGTCGCGGTTACGGGGTATCCCCATCTGGTTCCAACGGGAACGTGTTGCGCTCTTTCGGGGCGTTCTTTGCGTCATTGAAAACAACTTCAAAATCGTAAGGCCCCAGAACTATTGGGCTTTCTATTTTGTGGTCCGATAATTGCCTTGTTAAAAGGTTCTGTGTATCGCCTTTCCGGCACTTTTCCATGTGCCTGTCAATCCTCTTTCGACCTCTCTCCAGTGCTTCTGTAATTTGTTGTCGCATTGAAGAAATATCGACTTCGGGGCTGTGGCTAGAATGCCGCACACCCAGTCGGAGCCTTTTGCACACGGCATTCAGCCAGCAAAGACGACGACTCTTTCTACAATTCGTGGACCGTCTGGGCGAATCTCACGCTGCCAACAGAAGCCATATCCCTTTGAAGGAGTCATAACATGAAGAAGATTGCACTTCTCGGCGCCATGGCGCTGTCCCTGTTGTCGCCGTTGGCCGCTATTGCAGACGATGCGAAGCCTTTGCGTATCGGTATCGAAGCCGCTTACCCGCCCTTCGCCTACAAGACTCCGGAAGGCAAGATCACCGGCTTCGACTACGACATCGGCAACGCCCTGTGCGCCGAGATGAAAGTCGAGTGCAAGTGGATCGAGCAGGAGTTCGACGGCCTGATCCCGGCCCTGAAAGTACGCAAGTTCGACGCTGTGCTCTCTTCCATGAGCATCACCGAAGAGCGCCTGAAATCGGTCGACTTCACCAAGAAGTACTACCACACCCCTGCTCGCCTCGCGATGAAGGAAGGCACTGTCATCAATGACCCGCTGACCGACCTCAAAGGCAAGAAAGTCGGCGTGCAGCGCGCTTCCATCTACGACCGTTACGCAACCGACGTTTTCGCGCCGGCGGGTGCCGAAGTGGTTCGCTACAGCTCGCAGAACGAAATCTTCCTGGACATGACCGCCGGCCGTCTCGACGCCACCCTGGCGGACGTGGTGAACATCGATGACGGTTTCCTCAAGACCGACGCCGGCAAGGGCTTTGCCCTGGTAGGTCCCGACTTCAACGAGAAGAAGTACTTCGGTGAAGGTGCCGGTATCGCCGTGCGCAAGGGCGACACCGCCCTGGCCGAGAAGATCAACACTGCCATCGCCGCCATCCGCGCCAATGGCAAGTACAAGGAAGTGCAGGACAAGTACTTCAAGTTCGACGTCTACGGCGAGTAATCGCTTTTCCCTGAAAGTGGCACAAACTTCACATAGCGGTTTGTGCCACTTTTTCGTTGTGGCGGTGCCGCCCGGTGCATTCCGGCGCGCTGCATGAGGATCTGAATCATGCTCAACGGCTACGGCTCGACCATTCTCGATGGTGCCTGGCTCACCCTGTTGCTGGCCCTGTCTTCCATAACCATGGCGGTGGTGCTCGGCCTGATCGGCGCGGCGTTCCGACTGTCCCCGATCAAGTGGCTGTCCTTGCTGGGCGAGGCTTACGCCACCGTGATCCGTGGCATTCCCGACCTGGTGCTGATCCTGCTGATCTTCTACGGCGGCCAGCAAATCGTGAACGTCGTCGCGCCCATGGTGGGTTACGAGGACTACATCGATCTGGACCCCTTCTGGTCCGGCGTCTTCACCCTCGGTTTCATTTTCGGCGCGTACCTCTCGGAAACCTTCCGGGGCGCTTTCATGGCGATCCCGAAAGGGCAGGGCGAGGCGGGCCTGGCCTATGGCATGAGCGGCACCAAGGTGTTCTTCCGCATCCTCGTGCCGCAGATGATCCGCCTGGCGATTCCCGGTTTTACCAACAACTGGCTGGTGATGACCAAGGCCACCGCGCTGATTTCGGTGGTCGGCCTGCAGGACATGATGTTCAAGGCCAAGAGTGCAGCGGATGCGACCCGTGAACCCTTCACTTTCTACCTCGCGGTTGCCGCGCTCTATCTGGTGCTGACCAGCGTCTCCTTGCTGGCGCTGCGTTACATGGAGCGACGTTACTCGGCGGGCATCAAGGCGGCTGAACTATGATCTTCGACTACAACGTGATCTGGGAGAGCCTGCCGCTCTACTTCGGTGGTGTGCTGGTAACCCTCAAGCTCCTGGCGATTTCCCTGGCACTGGGCCTGACCACGGCCGTGCCGCTGGCGCTGATGCGGGTGTCCAAACAGCCCTGGGTGAACTTCCCGGCCTGGCTCTACACCTATGTGATTCGCGGCACCCCGATGCTGGTGCAGCTGTTCCTCATCTACTACGGCCTGGCCCAGTTCGAAGCGGTGCGTGAAAGCGTCTTCTGGCCTTATCTGTCCAACGCGACCTTCTGCGCCTGTTTGGCTTTCGCAATCAACACCAGCGCCTATACCGCCGAGATTCTCGCCGGCAGCATCAAGGCAACGCCTCATGGCGAGATTGAAGCGGCCAAGGCCATGGGCATGTCCCGCGGCAAGCTCTACCGCCGCATTCTGCTGCCGTCGGCCCTGCGTCGTGCGCTGCCGCAGTACAGCAACGAAGTCATCATGATGCTGCACACCACCAGCCTGGCGTCCATCGTCACCCTGATCGACATCACCGGCGCCGCGCGCACCGTGAACTCGCAGTACTACCTGCCGTTCGAGGCCTTCATCACCGCGGGTGCGTTCTACCTGTGCCTGACCTTCGTCCTGGTACGCCTGTTCAAGGCGGCCGAGCGCCGCTACCTGGCCTACCTGGCCCCGCGCAAGGCCTGACCTCATGCAGCGTATCGACCATGAACTGCCCTGGGGATGCCTGGGGACCCGCCGCCAGCTGACGGTCTTCCGTTTCGGCAGCGGCGAGCGCAAGGCGTACATCCAGGCGTCCCTGCATGCCGATGAGCTGCCGGGCATGCGTGTGGCCGTGGAACTCAAGCGCCGCCTGCGCGAGCTGGAAGAGCAGGGCCGCTTGAAGGGCGTGATCGAGCTGGTGCCGGTGGCCAACCCGGTCGGCCTTGGCCAGCTTGTCCAGGCTGCCCAGCAGGGCCGCTTCGAGCTGGGTAGCGGAAAGAACTTCAACCGTGATTTCGCGGACCTCGCCAGCCTCGTGGTGGATCGTCTGGACGGCCGTCTGGGCGCCGACGCGACTGCGAACGTGGCGCTCATCCGCCAGGCCATGGGCGAAGCCCTGACCGGGTTGCCACCGGCAGGTTCCGAGCTGGCGGGCATGCAGCGTCTGCTCCTGCAGCATGCCTGCGACGCCGACCTGGTCCTGGACCTGCACTGCGACTTCGAAGCGGCAGTACATCTCTACTGCCTGCCGCAGCACTGGAGCGCACTGCGTCCTTTGGCTGCGCGCCTGGAGGCCGGTGCGGTCCTGACCGCCGAAGACTCCGGCGGCAGCTCGTTCGATGAGTCCTGCTCGCTGCCCTGGCTGCGTCTGGCCCAGCGTTTCCCCGACGCATCGATTCCGCCGGCCTGCATGGCGACCACCGTGGAGCTGGGCAGCATGGCGGATACCGACAAGCCGCTGGCCGAGGTGCGCGCTGAAGCCATCCTGGCCTTCCTCGCCGACCAGGGGCTGATCACCGGTGAGTGGCCGGTTGTCCCGCAGGACTGCTGCGAGGCGACGCCGTTCGAAGGGGCTGAATATCTCTATGCACCGCACTCCGGGGTCGTGAGCTTCCTCCAGAGCGCCGGGGCGAAGGTCAAGGCTGGCGATCCGCTGTTCGAAGTGATCGACCCGCTGGATGACCGTCATGCAGTGATTTGCGCGTCGATTGACGGCGTGCTGTTCGCGCGTGAGCGGATGCGATTCGCGCAACCTGGACTTTGGCTGGCCAAGGTGGCCGGCCGTGAACCCATTCGTCAGGGACGCCTGCTGAGCGACTGAGCCAAACGAGACCGAAACCATGTACAAACTGGAAGTCCAAGATCTGCACAAGCGCTATGGCAGCCACGAAGTCCTCAAGGGCGTGTCCCTGGCGGCGAAGGCTGGCGACGTCATCAGCATCATCGGCTCGAGCGGCTCGGGCAAGAGTACCTTCCTGCGCTGCATCAACATGCTGGAGCAGCCCCACGGCGGCAAGATCCTCCTCAATGGCGAAGAGCTGAAGCTCGTGGCCAACAAGGATGGCGGCCTGAAGGCGGCCGACGCCAAGCAACTGCAACGCATGCGCTCACGTCTGGCGATGGTGTTCCAGCACTTCAACCTCTGGTCGCACATGAGCGCCCTGGAGAACGTGATCGAAGCGCCGGTGCATGTGCTCGGTGTACCGAAGAAGGAAGCCATCGAGAAGGCCGAGCACTACCTGGCCAAGGTGGGCGTTGCCCATCGCAAGGACGCCTATCCGGCGCACATGTCAGGCGGTGAGCAACAGCGCGTGGCGATTGCCCGTGCCCTGGCCATGGAGCCGGAAGTGATGCTGTTCGACGAACCCACTTCGGCTCTCGACCCGGAACTGGTGGGCGAAGTGCTGAAGGTCATGAAGGACCTGGCCGTCGAAGGCCGCACCATGGTCGTGGTCACCCACGAGATGGGTTTTGCCCGCGAGGTATCCAACCAGCTGGTGTTCCTGCACAAGGGCCTGGTGGAAGAGCGCGGTTGCCCGAAGGAAGTGCTGGCAAACCCGCAGTCCGATCGCCTCAAGCAGTTCCTTTCCGGCAGTCTGAAGTGATCCCCGCTGCGGCGGCCTGAGGGCCGCCGCAGCACGTTCGAATCCCTGTTTCACCACGTCTCTTTCCTTTTTCCGGGGTCTGCTAAGCTGCCTGCCATGACTGCCCATCGAATCGCTTTTCTCCTCTGGCCCGGTACCAAGGCACTGACCCTGGCGCTGGCCGAGGAAGCTCTGCGCGTTGCCCAGCGACTGCATCCGGAAGTGGTCTACGACATGTCCTTCCTGCAGGCCGAACCGGCCACCGAGGGAGCCTGGCGTCTGCCAGGCGACGCATGGGTGGGCAAGCTGGAAGGCCTGCATCGCCTGTTCCTGGTGGCCGACGAGCCGCCAGCCCAGACCTCGCCGGCACTCTCTGCCGCGCTCAAGCAGGCCGTGCGTGCCGGCTGCGTGGTCGGCGGTCTCTCCGCCGGCGTCTATCCGCTGGCCCAGCTGGGCCTGCTGGATGGCTACCGTGCGGCGGTGCACTGGCGCTGGCAGGACGACTTCACGGAGCGATTCCCCAAAGTCATTGCGACCAGTCATCTGTTCGACTGGGACCGCGATCGTCTGACCGCATGCGGTGGCTTGGCGGTGCTCGACCTGCTGCTGGCTGTGCTGGCCCGTGATCACGGTGCCGAGCTGGCTGGCGCGGTGTCCGAGGAACTGGTGGTGGAGCGCATCCGTGAGGGTGGCGAGCGCCAGCGCATTCCGTTGCAGAACCGACTCGGCTCCAGCCATCCGAAGCTGACCCAGGCCGTGCTGTTGATGGAAGCCAATATCGAAGAGCCGCTGACCACCGACGAAATCGCCCAGCACGTCTGCGTGTCCCGTCGCCAGCTGGAGCGGATCTTCAAGCAGTACCTCAATCGCGTGCCCAGCCAGTACTACCTGGAGCTGCGCCTGAACAAGGCACGGCAGATGCTGATGCAGACCAGCAAATCGATCATCCAGATCGGCCTGTCCTGCGGCTTCTCTTCCGGTCCGCACTTCTCCAGCGCGTACCGCAATTTCTTCGGCGTTACCCCGCGCGAAGACCGCAACCAGCGCCGCGGCTCCAGCCCCTTCGAAACGCAGCAACCGTTGCCGACCCCGGTGGCGGAGCGGACCTGACCCTCGTTTCACCCCAGCTTTTCTTGTAGGGGTGAATTCATTCAGAGATCGACATCGGTCCAGTGCCTTGTAGGAGCTAGCTTGCTAGCGAAAGGGGGCCATTCGCTGGCAAGCCAGCTCGGGCGCAGCGGCCCGTAGGTTGGTCCGAGCGAAGCGAGGCCCAACGAGGCAATGTCCAACCCCGCGTTGTTGGGCTGCGCTGCGCTCAGCACCAACCTACAAAAGTTCCTTACCGGACCGCCCATCACTTGCCTGCCCAATACCCACCAGTCACCCCGTGGAGAAAATTTCCCGGCGGGTGCGTAGCGGTGGCGATCAGCGTTTAAACTGCGCCTTCCCGACGCTTTCTGTCGCATTTCCATAAGCGCCGGTTTTCGCAGGGTTGGCGCTGTAAGAAGTTGTCGCATGGCGGCAATGCCAACCCAGAATCAGTCCCTACAATCCTTTCATCACTAGCCGTTCATGGCAGGAGAAACTGATGTCCGTTGAGCATGCGCAGGTCGAGCGCGCCGATTTCGACAAGGTGATGGTTCCCAACTACGCCCCCGCCGCTTTCATCCCGGTGCGTGGCCAGGGTTCCCGTGTCTGGGACCAATCCGGTCGCGAGCTGATCGATTTTGCCGGCGGTATCGCAGTGAACTCCCTCGGCCATGCACACCCGGCGCTGGTCAAGGCGCTGACCGAGCAGGCCAACAAGATCTGGCACGTCTCCAACGTCTTCACCAACGAGCCGGCCCTGCGCCTGGCCAAGAAGCTGGTGGACGCCACCTTCGCCGAGCGTGTGTTCCTGGCCAACTCCGGTGCCGAAGCCAACGAAGCGGCTTTCAAACTGGCCCGTCGTTATGCCCATGACGTCTATGGCCCGCAGAAACACGAAATCATTTCCGCCACCAACAGCTTCCACGGTCGCACCCTGTTCACCGTGACCGTTGGCGGCCAGCCGAAATACTCCGACGGCTTCGGCCCGAAGATGGAAGGCATCACCCATGTGCCTTACAACGACCTGGAAGCCCTGAAGGCAGCCATTTCCGACAAGACCTGCGCCGTGGTCCTGGAGCCCGTGCAGGGTGAAGGCGGCGTGCTGCCGGCGGACAAGGCTTACCTGGAAGGCGCCCGCAAGCTGTGCGACGAGCACAACGCGCTGCTGATCTTCGACGAAGTGCAGAGCGGCATGGGCCGTACCGGCCACCTGTTTGCCTACGAGCACTACGGTGTAACCCCGGACATCCTGTCCAGCGCGAAAAGCCTGGGCGGTGGTTTCCCCATCGGCGCCATGCTGACCACCACCGAGATCGCCAAGCACCTGGCGGTCGGCACCCACGGCACCACCTACGGCGGTAACCCGCTGGCCAGTGCCGTCGCCGAGGCCGTGCTCGACGTGATCAACACCCCGGAAGTGCTCAGCGGCATCATTGCCAAGCATGACCGCTTCAAGACCCGCCTCGAGGCAATCGGCGCCAAGTACGGCCTCTTCTCCGAGGTTCGTGGCCTGGGCCTGCTGATCGGCGCTGCCCTGTCCGATGCCTGGAAAGGCAAGGCCAAGGACGTACTGAACGCGGCCGAGAAGGAAGCTGTGATGGTCCTGCAGGCTGGCCCGGACGTGGTGCGCTTCGCCCCCAGCCTGGTGATCCCGGATGCGGACATCGACGAAGGGCTGGATCGCTTCGAGCGCGCCGTCGCCAAGCTGACCCAGGCGTAAACCTCTGCTGGACGCAGCGCACGGAAGCGCTGCGCTGCGATCCCAGGGATGGACAGATTCATGCGTGAGTGCGGGCCATTGGGGCCCGTCTTTTCTCCGGATGGAACCACTGGTTCGTTCGGAGTCTTCAACAAGAAAAGGAGTGACCCCCATGTTGGTGATGCGCCCCGCGCAAATGGCCGATCTCGCTGAAGTCCAGCGTCTGGCCGCGGACAGCCCCGTGGGTGTCACTTCGTTGCCGGATGACGCCGAGGTACTGGGCGAGAAGATTGCCGCGTCCGAGGCATCCTTCTCCGCCGAAGTGAGCTTCAACGGCGAAGAGAGCTATTTCTTCGTCCTCGAAGACAGCAAGACCGGTCGTCTCGCCGGCTGCTCGGCGATCGTCGCCTCGGCCGGTTTCTCCGAGCCGTTCTACAGCTTCCGCAACGAGACGTTCGTACATGCCTCTCGTTCGCTGTCGATCCACAACAAGATCCACGTCCTGTCGCTCTGCCACGACCTTACTGGAAACAGCCTGCTGACCAGTTTCTACGTCGAGCGCGACCTGGTGAACACCTCCATTGCCGAACTCAACTCCCGCGGCCGCCTACTGTTCATGGCGAGCAACCCGGAGCGCTTCGCCGATGCCGTGGTCGTGGAAATCGTCGGCTACAGCGACGAGCACGGCGAGTCGCCGTTCTGGGACGCGGTGGGGCGCAACTTCTTCGACCTCAACTACACCGAGGCCGAGCGCCTGTCCGGCCTGAAGAGCCGCACCTTCCTCGCCGAGCTGATGCCGCATTACCCGATCTATGTGCCGCTGCTGCCGGACGAAGCCCAGGAATCCATGGGCCAGGTGCACCCGCGCGCGCAGATCACCTTCGACATCCTGATGCGCGAAGGCTTCGAGACCGACAACTACATCGACATCTTCGATGGCGGTCCGACCCTCCATGCGCGCACCTCGAGCATCCGTTCCATCGCCCAGAGCCGCATGGTGCCGGTGAAGCTCGGCGAGCAGGGCAAGGGCGGACGGCAGTACCTGGTGTGCAACGGCCAATTGCAGGATTTCCGCGCGATCGTCGCCGATCTCGACTGGGTTCCGGGCAAGCCGGTGGTGTTGGGTGAAGAAGCCGCTGAAGCACTGGGTGTTGGTGAAGGCGCCAGCGTCCGCCTGATCGCGGTTTGAGTCTTTGATCCTCCTCCCGTCGGGAGGGGGTGGCCCCTGGTGGGCCGGATGAGGGCACTGCTCTCTCCCTCGCTTCCTTCCCGGACGGAAGGAGCGCAATTTCTGGAGGCACTATGATCGTTCGTCCCGTACGCAGCGCCGACTTACCGGCCCTGATCGACCTGGCGCGCAGCACTGGCGCAGGCCTGACCACGCTGCCGGCCAATGAGGAGCGCCTGTCGCATCGCGTCGGCTGGGCGGAGAAGGCATTCCGTGGAGAGGCCGAGCGTGCCGACGCGGACTACCTGTTCGTTCTCGAGGACGACGATGGCACCGTCATCGGCATTTCCGCCGTGGCAGGCGCCGTGGGTCTGCGCGAGCCCTGGTACAACTACCGCGTCGGGCTGACCGTCAGCGCCTCCCAGGAACTGCATATCCACCGTCAGATCCCCACCCTGTTCCTGGCCAACGACCTGACCGGCAATTCCGAGCTCTGCTCGCTGTTCCTCCATGCCGGCCATCGCAGCGGCCTGAATGGTCGCCTGCTGTCCAAGGCGCGTTTCCTGTTCATTGCCGAGTTCCCGGAGCTGTTCGGTGACAAGGTGATCGCCGAGATGCGCGGCATGTCCGACGAGCATGGCGTTTCCCCGTTCTGGGAAAGCCTGGGCCGGCACTTCTTCAAGATGGAGTTCTCCCGCGCCGACTACCTCACCGGCGTCGGCAACAAGGCCTTCATCGCCGAACTGATGCCCCGGTTCCCGCTGTACACCTGCTTCCTCTCCGAAGCGGCGCGCAACATCATCGGCCGCGTGCACACCGACACCGAGCCGGCGCTGGCCATGCTCAAGGGCGAGGGCTTCAGCTATCAGGGCTACGTCGACATCTTCGACGCCGGCCCGGCCATCGAATGCGAAACGTCGAAGATCCGTGCAGTGCGCGACAGCCAGAGCCTGGTGCTCGCTGTCGGTACGCCGGGCGATGACGCGACGCCTTTCCTGATCCATAACCGCAAGCGCGAAGACTGCCGCATCACCGCTGCGCCGGCCCGCCTGGCTTCCGGCACCCTCGTGGTGGACGCACTGACGGCCAAGCGCCTGAAGCTCTCTGCCGGTGCCTCGGTTCGCGCTGTTCCGCTGTCGGCCAAGGAGTCCGTATAAATGAGCACTCATTTCATTGCAGGTAGTTGGCAGGCAGGGCAGGGCGAAGCCTTCGATTCGTTGAACCCGGTGACTCAGTCGGTCGTCTGGTCCGGCCAAGGTGCCAGCGCCGTCCAGGTGGACGAAGCCGTGAAGGCCGCCCGTGCAGCGTTCCCGGCCTGGGCACGTCGCCCGCTGGAAGAGCGCATTTCCATTCTTGAGCAGTTCGCGGTGGCGCTGCGCAGCCATGCCGATGAACTGGCCCGCTGCATTGGCGAAGAAACCGGCAAGCCGCTGTGGGAGTCGGCCACCGAAGTGACCAGCATGGTCAACAAGGTCGCCATCTCGATCCAGAGCTACCGTGAGCGCACCGGCGAGAAAAGCGGCCCGCTGGCTGACGCCACTGCGGTGCTGCGCCACAAGCCCCACGGCGTGGTGGCGGTATTCGGCCCGTACAACTTCCCCGGCCATCTGCCCAATGGCCATATCGTCCCGGCCCTGCTGGCGGGTAACGCGGTGATCTTCAAGCCCAGCGAGCTGACCCCGAAAGTCGCCGAACTGACAGTGAAATGCTGGGTCGAGGCGGGCCTGCCGGCCGGCGTGCTCAACCTGGTACAGGGTGCCCGTGAAACCGGCATCGCCCTGGCTGGCAATGCGGGTATCGACGGTCTGTTCTTCACCGGCTCCAGCCGCACCGGCAATCTGCTCCACCAGCAGTTCGCCGGCCGCCCGGACAAGATCCTCGCCCTGGAAATGGGCGGCAACAACCCGTTGGTGGTGGATCAGGTCCAGGATGTGGACGCTGCCGTCTACACCATCATCCAGTCGGCCTTCATTTCCGCAGGCCAGCGCTGCACCTGTGCCCGCCGCCTGCTGGTGCCCGAAGGCGCCTGGGGCGATGCCCTGCTGGCGCGCCTGGTGAGCGTTGCCAGCACCATCAAGGTTGGCGCTTTCGACGCCCAGCCCGCGCCCTTCATGGGTTCGGTGGTTTCCCTGGATGCGGCGCGCCACTTGCTCAAGGCCCAGGATCATCTGATCGCGGGCGGTGCTTCGGTGCTGCTGGCCATGTCCCAGCCGCTGGAGAACGCGGCTCTGCTGACTCCGGGCATCCTCGACGTCACCGCCGTGGCGGATCGTCCGGATGAAGAGTTCTTCGGCCCGCTGCTGCAGGTGATCCGCTACAGCGATTTCGACGCGGCGATTGCCGAGGCCAATGCCACCCAGTACGGCCTGGCCGCCGGCCTGCTGTCCGATTCCGCCGAGCGCTACCAGCAGTTCCTCGTCGAGAGCCGTGCCGGCATCGTCAACTGGAACAAGCAACTGACCGGCGCCGCCAGCAGCGCGCCCTTCGGTGGCGTCGGCGCCTCCGGCAACCACCGCGCCAGCGCCTATTACGCCGCTGACTATTGCGCCTATCCGGTCGCCTCGCTGGAAAGCGAAACCCTTGCCCTGCCTGCAACCCTTACTCCAGGAGTCAGCCTGTGAACGCCTATGAAGTGAACTTCGACGGACTGGTCGGCCCGACCCACAACTACGGTGGTCTGTCCTACGGTAACGTCGCCTCGCAGAGCAACAGCCAGGCGGTTTCCAATCCGAAGGAAGCGGCACTGCAGGGCCTGGGCAAGATGAAGGCGCTGATGGAAATGGGCTTCAAGCAGGGCGTGTTCGCGCCGCAGGAGCGCCAGGACGTCGCTGCCCTGCGCAGCCTTGGCTTCGCCGGCACCGATGCGGAAGTCATCGCCAAGGCCGCCAAGGAAGCCATGCCGCTGCTGGCGGCCTGCAGTTCCGCCTCCAGCATGTGGACCGCCAACTCCTGCACCGTCAGTCCCAGCGCCGACACAGCGGATGGCCGCGTACACTTCACCGCCGCCAACCTGAACTGCAAGTTCCACCGTTCCATCGAGCATCCGACCACCAGTCGCGTGCTCGGCGCGATGTTCGCCAACGACAAGTTCTTCGCCCACCATGCGGCGCTGCCGGCGGTAGGCCAGTTCGGCGACGAAGGCGCGGCCAACCACACCCGGTTCTGCAAGGGCTACGGTGAGGCGGGCGTCGAATTCTTCGTCTTTGGCCGTAGCGCCTTTGACAGCCGTTTCCCGTCTCCGCAGCGTTACCCGGCGCGACAGACCCTGGAAGCCTGCCATGCGGTCGCTCGCCTGCATGGGCTGGGTGCGGAGGGTGTGGTCTACGCTCAACAGAACCCGGCGGTGATCGATCAGGGCGTGTTCCACAACGATGTGATTTCGGTGGGTAACGGCGAGGTGCTGTTCTACCACGAGGATGCCTTCCTCGAGACCGACAAGGTGCTGGCCGAGCTGGATACCAAGCTGGGCAAGCGTGGTGGTCGTTTCCAGGCGGTTCGCGTGCCGCGCAGCGCGGTGGGTGTGGAGGACGCGGTGCGTTCCTACCTGTTCAACAGCCAACTGCTCACCCGCGCCGATGGCAGCATGCTGCTGATCGTTCCGGAAGAATGCCGTGGCAATGCCAACGTCTGGAACTACCTGAATGAGCTGACCTCGGGGCAGGGGCCGATCCGCGAAGTGAAGGTCTTCGACCTCAAGCAGAGCATGCAGAACGGCGGTGGCCCGGCTTGCCTGCGCCTGCGCGTGGCACTCAAGGAAGACGAGCTGGCGGCGGTGAACCAGGGGGTGATCATGACCCCGGAACTCCACACCACCCTGGCCACCTGGGTCGAGAAGCACTATCGCGACCGCGTTAGCGAGTCCGACCTGGCTGATCCGCAATTGCTGGTGGAATGCCGGACGGCATTGGATGAACTGACGCAGATCCTTAAACTGGGCGCTGTTTATCCCTTCCAGCTCAACTGAGAAACCTGAAATGTCCGACGCCCTGCAACTCATCCTCGAAGATACCGACGGCACCCAGCTCGAAACCTCTTGCACCCGCTTCGCCGTCGTCTGGCAGGGCAAGGAAGTCTGGATCCAGCAGGCCGGCAATGGCCAGTTGCTGATCGGCGTGGACGTGGAGGAGGGCGACACCGAGTACGCCAACCTGCTGCTGCGCCCGCTGGCCACCAACCTGGTCAGCCTGCAGCTGGAAATGGAACCGGCCGACGCCGCTGGCGACGACGATGACCATGTACATGGTCCCGACTGCGATCACGATTGAGGTAACAGGATGCTAGCCCTCGGAAAACTGCTCGAACTGACCCTCGCCGGCCGCGAGCCGACCGAGAAGATCCAGCTGACATCCGGGGGCGTGCGTCTGCACTGGCTGGGGGAGGGGGCGCTGGACGTCACTCCGCCGGCCGCCGAAGACAGTGGGCTTGACCTGATCCTTTCGGCCGGGGTGCACGGTAACGAGACCGCCCCGATCGAACTGCTGGACCGCCTGGTCCAGGCCATCGCACGCGGCCAGTTGAAGCCGCGTACGCGCATTCTCTTCCTGCTGGGCAATCCCGAAGCCATTCGTCGCGGCGATCGCTTCGTCGAGCAGGACATCAACCGCCTGTTCAATGGTCGACATGCTGAATCCAGCGGTTTCGAAGCCATGCGCGCCGGGGAACTGGAGCGCTACGCCGCTGCCTTCTTCAGCAAGCCAGATCGCTCGCGCCTGCACTACGACCTGCATACCGCCATCCGTGGGTCGAAAATCGAACAGTTCGCCCTCTATCCCTATGTCGAAGGCCGTGAGCATTCGCGCAGGGAGCTGGCCCGCCTGCGTGACGCCGGTATCGACGCCGTGCTGCTGCAGAACAAGACCGGCATCACCTTCAGCTCCTACACCTACGCGCGGCTGGATGCGGAGGCCTTTACCCTGGAACTGGGCAAGGCGCGTCCGTTCGGCAGCAACGCGGAGGTCAACCTCGACCGACTCGAGGCGCGCCTGCATGCGCTGATCGAAGGATGCGAGCCGAAAGCCGACGGCGAAAGCCTGGATGGCCTGCAACTGTTCTCGGTATCGCGCGAGATCATCAAGCACAGCGAGTCCTTCCAACTGCACCTGGCGCCGGATATCGAGAACTTCAGCGAGCTGCCCGTAGGCTATCTGCTGGCCGAGGACATCGCCGGTACGCGCTGGGTGGTGGAAGAGCAGGGTGCGCGGATCATCTTCCCCAATCCAAAGGTGAAGAACGGCCTGCGGGCTGGAATCCTCATAGTGCCTGCCGACGTCTGAGAGCCTGGCCACGATCTGCTCACGAGACCGTGAACAGGTTCTACGTCTTTCTTTCCATCTGTACCTGTACCCGCACGGGGCCGGGATTTAGGATCGGGCCCTTCGCCCATCCAAGGAGCCCGGCATGAGCCTGATCGACCTGCGTAGCGACACCGTCACCCAACCCACAGCTGGTATGCGCGAGGCCATGCAGCGCGCCGAACTGGGCGACGATGTCTATGGCGAAGACCCAACCGTAAACCGCCTGGAAGCCAGCCTGGCCGAACGCCTGGGCTTCGAGGCCGCGCTTTTCGTGCCGACCGGCACCATGAGCAACCTGCTGGGCCTGATGGCCCATTGCGAGCGCGGTGATGAATACATCGTCGGCCAGCAGGCGCATACCTATAAATACGAAGGTGGCGGCGCCGCCGTGCTGGGCTCCATCCAGCCCCAGCCCATCGAGGGCGAGGCGGACGGCAGTCTGGATCTCGCCAAGGTCGAGGCCGCCATCAAGCAGGATGACTTCCACTTCGCTCGCACCCGTTTGCTGGCGCTGGAAAACACCATGCAAGGCAAGGTGCTGCCGCTGGACTACCTGGCCGCCGCCCGTGAACTGACCCGGCGTCGCGGCCTGGGCCTGCATCTCGACGGCGCCCGCTTGTACAACGCGGCGGTGAAGCTGGGTGTGGACGCCCGAGAGATCACGCAGCACTTCGATTCGGTGTCCGTGTGCCTGTCCAAGGGGCTTGGCGCTCCGGTGGGCTCGGTGCTCTGTGGCAGCGCGGCACTGATCGCCAAGGCCCGGCGTCTGCGCAAGATGGTGGGTGGCGGCATGCGCCAGGCCGGCCTGCTGGCTGCGGCGGGACTCTACGCGCTGGATCACCAGGTAGAACGCCTGGCGGAAGATCACGCCAACGCCGAGCGCCTGGGGGCGGGCCTGCGAGAGCTGGGCTACAGCATCGAGCCGGTACAGACGAACATGGTTTATGTGCAGATCGGCGACCAGGCTCGCGAGCTGGGCGGTTTCCTGGCGGGGCGCGGTATTCGCGTCAGCCCTGCCGCGCGCTTGCGCCTGGTAACCCACCTGGACGTGCAAGCCGCTGATATTCCCTCTGTGATCGAGGCTTTTGCCGCCTTCCGACAAGCCTGATCGGATGGCGGGCATAAATAGCCGCCATCTATCGCACAAAGAGACTATCCCGCTGGCGCAGGGCCGATATAATGCGGCCCTTTGCCGGTGATTCGTATGCCTGTCGCCAGACGGCTGCGAGTTTCGCGCGCAACGTGGGAAACAGGCGTTAAATGCCGGGATATTCTTGAGAACCTGCTGCTTTTTCGCCGATTTCCGCTTGCCGCCCTTCGCCGATAACGATTAGCACCCGCCGTCGTGGCCGCAGTTTCCGTGGAAGAACCTATGAAAAGCGCAGAAATCCGTGAAGCCTTCCTGAGCTTCTTCGAAGAGAAGGGGCATACCCGTGTCGCTTCCAGCTCCCTGATTCCGGGCAACGACCCGACCCTGCTGTTCACCAACGCGGGGATGAACCAGTTCAAGGACTGCTTCCTTGGCCTGGAAAAGCGCGCCTACACCCGTGCCACCACCAGCCAGAAATGCGTCCGTGCCGGCGGCAAGCACAACGACCTGGAAAACGTCGGCTACACCGCGCGCCACCACACCTTCTTCGAAATGCTGGGCAACTTCAGCTTCGGCGACTATTTCAAGCGCGATGCCATCCATTACGCGTGGGAATTCCTCACTGGCGACAACTGGCTGAAGCTGCCGAAGGACAAGCTCTGGGTCACCGTCTACGCCACTGACGACGAGGCCTACGAAATCTGGACCAAGGAAGTTGGCGTGCCGGAAGAGCGCATGGTGCGCATCGGCGACAACAAGGGCGCCCCGTACGCCTCCGACAACTTCTGGGCGATGGGCGACACCGGTCCTTGCGGCCCGTGCACCGAGATCTTCTTCGACCACGGCCCGGAAATCTGGGGTGGCCCGCCCGGCTCTCCGGAAGAAGACGGCGACCGCTACATCGAGATCTGGAACAACGTGTTCATGCAGTTCAACCGCACTGCGGACGGCGTGATGCACGCGCTGCCGGCGCCGAGCGTGGACACCGGCATGGGCCTGGAGCGCATCAGCGCCGTGCTGCAGCACGTCCACTCGAACTACGAGATCGACCTGTTCCAGAGCCTGCTGAAGGCTTCCGCTGACGCCATCGGCTGCGCCAATGACGACGCGCCGTCGCTGAAAGTCGTGGCCGACCACATTCGTTCCTGCTCCTTCCTCATTGCCGACGGCGTACTGCCTTCCAACGAAGGCCGTGGCTACGTGCTGCGCCGCATCATTCGTCGCGCCTGCCGTCACGGGAACAAGCTGGGTGCCAAGGGCGCCTTCTTCCACAAGATCGTCGCGGCCCTCGCCGGCGAAATGGGCGAAGCCTTCCCCGAGCTCAAGCAGCAGCAAGCGCACATCGAGCGCGTGTTGAAGACTGAAGAAGAGCAGTTCGCCAAGACCCTGGAACAGGGTCTGCGCATCCTCGAACAGGACCTGTCCGGCCTTTCCGGCACCGTGATCCCGGGCGATGTGGTGTTCAAGCTGTACGACACCTATGGCTTCCCGATGGACCTGACGGGCGACATCGCTCGTGAGCGCGGCCTGACCCTCGACGAGGAAGGCTTCGAGCGCGAGATGGACAAGCAGCGCGAAATGTCCCGCGCCTCCAGCGCCTTCGGCATGGATTACAACGCCCTGGTCAAGGTCGACGCCGACACTGATTTCACCGGCTACGTCTGCACTCACGGCGATGCCAATGTCGTCGCCTTGTTCAAGGACGGCCAAGCCGTCGAGCAACTCGCAGAAGGCGAGGAGGGCGTACTGGTCCTGGATCGCACGCCGTTCTATGCCGAGTCCGGCGGTCAGGTGGGTGATTGCGGCTTCATCGCTGCAACCGGCCTGCGCTTCGATGTGCGCGATACCACCAAGGCCGGTGGCGCCTTCCTCCACCATGGTGTGGTCGATCACGGCGTCCTTCGCGTTGGCAGCGCTGTCACCGCTCAGGTGGATGCCACCGTTCGTCAGGCAACCGCCCTCAACCACTCCGCCACCCACCTGCTGCACGCTGCGCTGCGCCAGGTGCTGGGTGACCATGTCCAGCAGAAAGGCTCCCTGGTCGACAGTCAGCGCCTGCGCTTCGACTTCAGCCATTTCGAGGCCATCAAGCCCGAGCAACTGAAAGCCCTGGAAGACATCGTCAACGCCGAAATCCGCAAGAACAGCGAAGTCGAGACCGAAGAGACCGACATCGACACCGCCAAGGCCAAAGGTGCCATGGCCCTGTTCGGTGAGAAGTACGGCGACCAGGTGCGCGTTCTGACCATGGGCGGCGATTTCTCTGTCGAACTCTGCGGTGGTACCCACGTATCCCGTACCGGCGACATTGGCCTGTTCAAGATCACCAGCGAAGGCGGTGTCGCGGCTGGCGTGCGTCGTATCGAAGCCGTGAGCGGCGCTGCTGCCCTGGCCTACCTGAACGGTGCCGAAGAACAAATCAAGGAAGCCGCGGGCCTGGTCAAAGGCAGCCGCGACAACCTGCTGGATAAACTGTCCGCGCTGCTGGAGCGCAACCGCCAGCTGGAGAAAGAGCTGGAGCAGCTCAAGGCCAAGGCGGCCAGTGCTGCCGGCGACGACCTGGCTTCTTCCGCCATCGATATCAAAGGCGTGAAGGTGCTGGCTGCGCGACTGGACGGACTGGACGGCGACGCGCTCCTGGCGCTGGTCGACCAACTCAAGAACAAGCTCGGCCGCGCGGTGATCCTGCTCGGCGGTGCGCTGGAGGGCAAGGTGACACTGGTCGCCGGTGTCACCCAGGACCTGACCGGCCAACTCAAAGCCGGTGATCTGATGAAGCAGGCCGCGGCAGCGGTTGGCGGCAAGGGCGGCGGTCGCCCTGACATGGCGCGTGGCGGCGGTACCGACGCTGCGGCCCTGGAACAGGCTCTGGCCCTGGCTGCACCGTTCGTCGAACAGGGCCTCTAAGGCCCGCCACCAACGGTCCGCCCCACGCCCGGCGGGCCTTGGCAGTGTTCTGCGTTGATTGTTTAATGGGCGCCCTTCACGGGATTAGGCGGCTTTTGAAATGGCTTTGATCGTACAGAAGTTTGGGGGGACCTCGGTCGGCACTGTCGAGCGCATCGAGCAGGTGGCCGAGAAGGTGAAAAAGTTCCGCGAAGGCGGCGATGACATCGTGGTCGTGGTTTCCGCCATGAGCGGCGAAACCAACCGCCTGATCGATCTGGCCAAACAGATCAGCGAGCAGCCGGTACCGCGCGAACTGGACGTAATGGTCTCCACTGGTGAGCAGGTGACCATCGCCCTGCTGGCCATGGCTCTGATCAAGCGCGGTGTGCCGGCGGTTTCCTACACCGGCAACCAGGTGCGCATCCTCACCGACAGCGCCCACAACAAGGCGCGCATCCTGCAGATCGACGACCAGAAGATCCGTGGCGACCTCAAGGCTGGCCGCGTTGTCGTGGTTGCCGGCTTCCAGGGTGTGGATGAGCACGGCAACATCACCACCCTCGGTCGTGGCGGTTCCGACACCACCGGCGTAGCCCTGGCAGCGGCCCTGAAGGCCGACGAGTGCCAGATCTACACCGATGTAGATGGTGTCTACACCACCGACCCGCGCGTGGTGCCCCAGGCTCAGCGCCTGGACAAGATCACCTTCGAAGAGATGCTGGAAATGGCCAGCCTCGGCTCCAAGGTGCTGCAGATCCGTTCGGTGGAGTTCGCCGGCAAATACAATGTCCCGCTGCGCGTGCTGCACAGCTTCCAGGAGGGTCCGGGTACCCTCATTACCCTTGATGAAGAGGAATCCATGGAACAGCCGATCATCTCCGGCATCGCCTTCAATCGCGACGAAGCCAAGCTGACCATCCGTGGCGTGCCGGACATCCCCGGCGTGGCCTTCAAGATCCTGGGCCCGATCAGTGCCGCCAACATCGAAGTCGACATGATCGTGCAGAACGTGGCGCACGATAACACCACCGATTTCACCTTCACCGTGCACCGCAATGACTACCAGAATGCCCAGCGCGTGCTGGAGCAGACCGCTAGCGAACTCGGCGCCCGTGAAGTGATCGGCGACACCAAGATCGCCAAGGTCTCCATCGTGGGTGTCGGCATGCGCTCCCATGCTGGTGTGGCCAGCCGTATGTTCGAAGCCCTGGCCAAGGAGACCATCAACATCCAGATGATCTCCACTTCGGAAATCAAGGTGTCCGTGGTCATCGAAGAGAAATACCTCGAACTGGCGGTGCGCGCGCTGCACACTGCGTTCGAGCTGGACGCCCCGACCCGACAGGGCGAGTAAGGCAAATTTCAAAAGGCGCGGCTCACCCCGCGCCTTTTGTCGTTTTTGGCTGCTACGGTGGAACTTTCCTTTTGCCGGGGCTGGTCAATACTTGGGTGTAAGCTCCAGCGGCAGTTCGTTCTGGGGCCGTAACCATTTCTTTTTTGCAGACTGTTGTCCCGAAACGAATCCGTAAGGAGAAAGGAATGCTGATTCTGACTCGCCGGGTCGGAGAGACCCTGATGGTGGGTGACGATGTCACTGTGACCGTGCTTGGGGTGAAAGGTAACCAGGTGCGCATTGGTGTCAATGCTCCCAAAGAGGTTGCCGTGCACCGTGAGGAAATTTACCAGCGCATACAGAAAGAGAAAGACCAAGAACCAAGCCACTAATTTTTCTGCAATTTTTGGCTTTGCAAACGGGGAAAACATGGTTATCATGCGCCCCGTGTTGCGGAGAGGTGGCCGAGTGGCCGAAGGCGCTCCCCTGCTAAGGGAGTACACCTCAAAAGGGTGTCGGGGGTTCGAATCCCCCCTTCTCCGCCATTATTTAGTGTTGTAGGGGTGGTTAGGTGCTAGATCGATAAGTTATTGAAACTTATCAAAAAAGCAGTTGACCGAAGCAAAAAAATCCCTATAATGCGCGCCCACAACGCACTCATAGCTCAGCTGGATAGAGTACCCGGCTACGAACCGGGCGGTCGGAGGTTCGAATCCTCCTGAGTGCGCCATCTTCCAAGATCCGCGGCGTTGCCAGGGTCCTGAAGAAACCAGCGGTGATCTGGTCTAAAAACACCAACTGCGCACTCATAGCTCAGCTGGATAGAGTACCCGGCTACGAACCGGGCGGTCGGAGGTTCGAATCCTCCTGAGTGCGCCATACCGAAAGGGCCTGCAGAAATGCAGGCCCTTTTCTTTTGCGCGTTATTTCCCCTCTTTCACGCAGCCGTTCGTGTCGAATGCCACCTGGTAGCTGACGCCTTTCTTCGGCTTGTAGTGGTAGCGCAACTTGCCATTGCTTCCGCTGATACGGTCTGGCTTGCCTAGGGCGCTTTCCACATCCGTGCGGGTCATGCCGCTGCGAATCTGTTTGCGAATGATCGCCTTGCGCCTTTCCTGCGCTGAAATCATGTCGCCGCACACCTCCTCTCGCTCACCGACCACTACTATTTCCTGAAAGCGTTCAGGGCTTTCCCATTTCTGAATCGGAAAATGCGAGTCGCTCCCTTCGTTCAGTATCGGGTCGCTGCTCAAGAGATTCGGCGTTCGCGTGCGATGTCGTTCGACCTGACTGTCTGTTGGGCAGCCATGCTGGTTGAAGCTGACGTTGCCCTCGGCGTCGCTGCAGCGGAAGACCGATGCCGCTTCCAGTGGGGGCTGCGACCAGCAGGGTAGGGCGGTAAGGATGAATATCGAGAGTCGTTTCATGGTGCCGTCTCCTTGGCATGGGCTCTCGAGGGTATCCGCTGAATCTCCACGCGCGGGCGTGTCCTACAGATGGGTGCCGTCGTCGCAGGAGGGTGACGGCAATCCCAGCTTTGCGATGCAAGCGATTGTTCTTTCCATGATTTTGTAACGCGTGAGTCTAAAGGCGGTGTTATCATTGCGCGGTCAGCCCCGCCGGGGCATTCGGACAACCATCATGGACTTACCCAGTAGTTACTCAGAATCCCGATTGCACAATCGCGAAATGACTTTCTGACCCCTTCTGGCGTGCTCTGCCACTGGGGGTGGAGCGCGCTATATGACTGAAGTAGAAGCCAAAAAGCCGCAAGAGAGCCTGCAGGACCGCCTGGCCCAGGTAATCGAACTGCTGCATCGCCACAAGCTGGTGGAAGACCTGACGCATCGTCAGGAAGGCCAGCATCGCGACCTCGTTGAAAATCTCGTCCATCGCCAGAACCTCGCGGAACTGCAGCGCAAGCTGGACGAGTTGCACCCTGCCGACATCGCCCACATCCTCGAAGCCCTGCCGCTCCAGGACCGTCTGACGGTCTGGCAGTTGGTCAAGGCCGAGCGCGACGGCGACATCCTCCTTGAAGTGTCCGATGCGGTCCGCGAAACGCTGATCGCGGACATGGACAATCACGAGCTGCTCGCGGCCGCCAAGGAGATGGACGCCGACGAACTGGCCGACCTCGCGCCCGAATTGCCGCGGGATGTGATCCATGAGCTGATGGAGTCCCTCGATGCGCAGCAGCGTGAGCGTGTTCGCTCCGTGCTGTCCTATGAGGAAGACCAGGTCGGCGCGCTGATGGACTTCGAGATGGTCACCATCCGCGATGATGTCGCCCTCGAAGTGGTGTTGCGCTACCTGCGCCGTCTCAAGGAATTGCCCGGCCACACCGACAAGCTCTTCGTGGTGGATTACGACGGCGTCCTCCAGGGCGTGTTGCCCATCAAGCGTCTGCTGGTCAATGACCCGGACAAGGAAGTGGCCGAAGTGATGGCCACCGACCCGGTGAGCTTCCATCCGGATGAGGACGCCTACGATGCTGCCCAGGCGTTCGAGCGTTACGACCTGGTATCGGCGCCGGTGGTGGACAAGAACGGCAAGCTGATCGGCCGTCTGACCATCGACGAAATGGTCGACCTGATCCGTGAGGAGAGCGAGACCGAAGTGCTCAACATGGCCGGTCTGCGTGAAGAAGAAGACATCTTCGCCTCGGTGTGGAAGTCGGTCGGCAACCGCTGGGCCTGGCTGGCGGTCAATCTGGTCACCGCCTTCATCGCGTCCCGCGTGATCGGGTTGTTCGAAGGTTCCATCGAGAAGCTGGTAGCGCTCGCGGCGCTCATGCCGATCGTTGCCGGTATCGGCGGCAACTCGGGAAACCAGACCATCACCATGATCGTCCGCGCCATGGCCCTGGACCAGATGGGCCCCGGCAACACGTCGCGCCTGCTGCGCAAGGAATTGGGCGTTGCGCTGATCAATGGCCTGATCTGGGGTGGGGTCATCGGTGCCGTCGCCTACTACCTCTATGGCAACTGGTCGCTGGGCGTGGTGATGACCGGGGCGATGACGCTCAACCTGCTGTTGGCAGCGCTGATGGGCGTACTTATCCCGATGACGCTGACGCGCATGGGGCGCGACCCGGCGATGGGGTCGAGCGTGATGATCACAGCCATGACCGACAGCGGTGGCTTCTTCATCTTCCTGGGGCTGGCCACGCTCTTCCTGCTCTGACAATCGAACCAATAAAGAAGCCGCCTCAACAGGGCGGCTTCTTCGTTTTTGCGATCATCCCAGACGCAGTTCCGGAATCGCGGGCATGAAAAAACCGGCAATCGCCGGTCTTTCATTCAATGCGGGTGGCCTCAGGATTCCTCTGCCGCCAGTTCCGCATCGTGGGCGATCAGGGCAACCAGGGCATTCTGCTGGCGCCGGGAGAGCTGGCGGAAACGCTGCAGCAGCTCGCGCTCGTGCAGGGTCAGCTCCGGGCTGTCCAGGCGCATGGAGACGCCTTCGTCCAGTGCGCCTTCCTGGAGCATGCTCTGCTCCAGGCGGGCGATTATTTCGGAGTTCATGCTGCGATGGTGATTGCGGGCCACGACAGCGATGCGCTCTCGCATACCCTCGGGGAGGCGAACGACGAATTTGTCAGCCGTGCGACTGGAATAGATAGCCTGTTTCATAGGGCGCATACATTCAACCGGTTAGTTCAGGAAAGCGATGCTGGCAATGAGCTGCAAGATTGTCACCGGTTTGACTGTTCTTAGCAGCAATTGTTCAACCAGTTTCGCGATTCGAGTCGGTATGACCCTAAGGTCGGAAAAACGTTTCCTTGACGTCAAATTGGTGTCAGATTGTGATCGTAATAGAGGCTTTTGGCCAGCACCAATTGTCCGAATTGCGAGTGGCTGAACACTTTCCAGACAATTCCCAAAGGCCGATTCCACCGCTCTATAACCATCATTGACCACAGTCCGACAGCCGCATTGCCCCTCGAAGCCCCATTCAAGGTCCATGAAGGCAGGATGATGCTGTCTGGCCATCATGTTTAAGGGTAGCTGCAGTTGTCAGACCATGCCCTGTGCAAAAGAATCCTTTGCGCTGTCATGAAAGCGGTTCAAAATTTTCATCTGTGATTTGCTTCGAATTCCGGCCGTGATCCATGGCCATTTCCCATTCCTCCAGGTGCACCCATGAAAGGCAGGCTCATCTACCTGATAGGCCCTTCCGGTTCCGGCAAGGACAGCCTGCTCGATGCCGTGCGAGAGCAGGCGGGCGCGCAGGGCTGCCGCGTAGCGCGCCGGGTCATCACTCGTTCTGCGGAAGCGAAAGGAGAGCTTGCCGAGGCGGTCAGTCCCGAAGCTTTCGCTGAGCGCGAAGAGCGCGGCGACTTCGCCATGAGCTGGTACGCCAATGGACTGTCCTACGGCATTCCCCGCCTGATCGACGATTGGCTGGAAGGAGGCGACGACGTGCTGGTCAACGGCTCCCGTGGCTACCTGCCCGAAGCTCGTCGGCGCTACCCGCACCTGCTGGCCGTGCTGCTGACGGTTGAAGACGAGGTACTGCGTCGGCGTCTGCATGCTCGCGGCCGTGAGTCGGCGGAGGAGATCGAAGCCCGCCTGGCCCGCAACACCGGATTCGCCGACACCCTGTTGGCCGGTGAGAACGACGACCTCTGCCTGCTGGACAATTCCGGCTCCATCGCCGAGACCTGCCAGCGCCTGCTGCGGCTCATCGAAGAGCACCGGCCCGTCGCCTGGCCCGACTCGGCCTGAGCCCTAGGAGCCTATTTACGATCTGCTGCGCGTCGGCCCTGCGGCGCTAAAAAAAGGTCCTCAATCCAACGGCAGCTCCGTGGTGCGCTTGACCTCGCTCATGGCGATGTTCGAGTGCGCCTCCAGCACATGGGGTCGTTGCAGCAGTTGATCCCGCAGGAAGCGTTCATAGCTGGCGATGTCCTTGGCCACCACTTTCAACAGGTAGTCCGAGCCGCCGGCCATGGTGTAGCACTCCAGCACTTCCGGATAGCCGACGATGGCCTCTTCGAACTCGGTGAGGTTGTTGCGGCCGTGGGCGGACAGCTTGATGTTGACGAACACCGTGATCGAGAAGCCCAGCAGTTTCGGATTGAGCAGGGCCACCTTGCGTTCGATCAGTCCTTCCTCCTGCATGCGATGAATCCGCCGCCAGCACGGTGATTGCGACAGCTCAACCCTTTCGGCCACTTCGGCGGCGGAAAGGTCGGCGTCGTGCTGCAGCAGGCGCAAAATCTTGCGGTCGATGGGGCTCAGAGGGTTTTGCATGAGTCAGTCCGAAATCTTGTTTTTGTTGGAAGGATCATGCGCAAGTCTGGCGTTGGAGCCCGAAAATAGAAAGAAAAAATCAGCACTGTCCGGTCATAGTCTTGGCACGCGTCCGACGCAGCGATCCTGCTTCGGACTGAACACAAGATGGCACTCACCGTTGCCATCAAGGTCGCCATAAAAATAAAAGGAGCGCCTGCATGTCTCTGGCCGAGATCCGCCTGGATGACAAATACCGCCTCGAAACCGGTCACCTCTACCTCACTGGCACCCAAGCACTCACCCGCTTGCCGATGCTGCAGAAGCAACGTGACAAGGCCCACGGCCTGAACACCGCCTGCTTCATCTCCGGCTACCGCGGTTCGCCCCTCGGCAACCTCGATAAGAGCCTCTGGGAAGCCAAGTCCTTCCTCAAGGAAAACCACGTCCACTTCCAGCCCGGCGTCAACGAAGAACTGGCCGCCACCGCCTGCTGGGGAAGCCAGCAGACCAGCCTGTTCCCCGGTGCCCGCTACGACGGTGTGTTCTCCATGTGGTACGGCAAAGGTCCGGGTGTGGATCGCTGCGGCGACGTCTTCAAGCACGGTAACTCCGCTGGCGTATCGCCTCATGGCGGCGTCCTGCTGCTGGCCGGCGACGACCACGGCTGCAAATCCTCCAGCATCGCCAACCAGAGCGAGCACGCCTTCATCGGCGCTTCCATTCCCGTGCTGAACCCGTCCAACGTCCAGGAAATCCTCGACTACGGGATCATCGGCTGGGAGCTGTCGCGTTACAGCGGTTGCTGGGTGGCGCTCAAGACCATCGCCGAGAACGTCGATTCCTCCGCCGTGGTGGAAGTGGACCCGCTGCGCGTTGATGTGCAGATTCCTCAAGACTTCGTCCTGCCGGAAGACGGCGTGCACATCCGCTGGCCGGACCCGCCCCTGGCGCAGGAAAAGCGCCTCAACATGTACAAGATCTACGCCGCCCGTGCCTTCGCCCGCGCCAACAACCTCAACCAGGTGATGCTCGACTCGCCCAACCCGCGCCTCGGCATCATCACCACCGGCAAGTCCTACCTCGACGTGCGCCAAGCCCTGAATGACCTGGGCCTGGACGAAGAGCTGTGTGCCAAGGTCGGCCTGCGCGTGCTCAAGGTCGGCATGAGCTGGCCGCTGGAGCCCGTCTCCGTCCACGAATTCGCAGAAGGCCTGGATGAAATCCTGGTGGTGGAAGAGAAGCGCAGCGTCATCGAGGACCAGGTTACTGGCCAGCTCTATAACTGGCCTGTGGATAAACGCCCGCGCGTCGTGGGCGAGTTCGACGAAGAGGGCACCTCGCTGCTGCCCAACCTCAGCGAACTGACCCCTGCCATGATCGCCCGCGTCATCGCCAAGCGCCTGGCGCCGATCTACTCCAGCGAGCAGATCGAATCCCGCCTGGCCTTCCTCGCCGCCAAGGAAAAAGCCCTGGCCGCGCCCAAGCACACGACCACCCGCACGCCGCACTTCTGCTCCGGCTGCCCGCACAACAGCTCCACCAAACTGCCCGAGGGCAGCCGCGCCCAGGGCGGTATCGGCTGCCACTACATGACCCAGTGGATGGACCGTAACACCGACACCTACACGCAGATGGGCGGGGAGGGTGCCACCTGGATCGGCCAGGCCCCCTTCACCGATACCCCGCATATCTTCCAGAACCTGGGTGACGGCACCTACTTCCACTCCGGTCAACTGGCCCTGCGCGCGGCCGTCGCCGCCGGGGTCAACATCACCTACAAGATCCTCTACAACGACGCGGTGGCCATGACCGGCGGCCAGCCCATCGACGGCGAACTGCGCGTCGACCAGCTCAGTCATCAGGTCTTCGCCGAAGGCGTGAAACGCATCGCCCTGGTCACCGACGAGCCGGAGAAGTACCCGACTCGCGATACCTTCGCGCCCATCGTCACCTTCCACCATCGCCGCGAACTGGATGCCGTGCAGCGCGAGCTGCGCGAGTTCAAGGGCGTGTCGGTGCTGATCTACGACCAGACCTGCGCCACCGAAAAGCGTCGCCGCCGCAAGCGCGGCAAGCTGGTGGACCCGGCCAAGCGCGCGTTCATCAACCCGGCCGTGTGTGAAGGCTGCGGCGACTGCAGCGTCAAATCCAACTGCCTGTCCGTGCTGCCGCTGGAAACCGAACTGGGCCGTAAGCGCCAGATCGACCAGAACGCCTGCAACAAGGACTTCTCCTGCGTTGAAGGCTTCTGCCCGAGCTTTGTCACCGTGCATGGCGGCAGCCTGCGCAAGCCCGAGGCCGCCGGTGCCAAGGCGCTCTTCGTAGCGTTGCCCGAACCGCGCCAGCCGAGCCTGGAGCGTCCCTGGAACATCCTCCTGCCGGGCGTTGGCGGCAGTGGCGTGACCACCGTCGGCGCGCTGCTGGGCATGGCCGCTCACATCGAAGGCAAAGGCTGCACCGTCCTCGACCAGGCCGGCCTGGCGCAGAAGTTCGGCCCGGTGATCACCCACATCCGCATCGCCGCCAAACAGGACGACATCTACGCCGTGCGCATCGCCGCTGGTGAGACCGACCTGCTGCTGGGTTGCGACCTGGTGGTGGCGGCCAGCGAAGAGGCCCTGGCCAAGCTCAACGACCGAATCGCCCACGCGGTGGTCAACAGCCATGAGGCCGCGACCGCAGAATTCACCCGCAATCCCGATGCCCAGGTGCCCGGCCAGGCCATGCGCGACGCGCTGGCAGAAGCTGTCGGTAGTGCCAAGACCCACTTCGTCGACGCCACGCGCCTGGCCACCCGCCTGCTCGGCGACAGCATCGCCACCAACCTGTTCATGCTGGGCTTTGCCTATCAGCGCGGCCTGGTGCCGATCTCTGCCGAAGCCATCGATAAAGCCATCGAACTCAACGGCGTGTCGGTCACCCTCAACCGGCAGGCGTTCCTCTGGGGTCGCCGCGCCGCCCACGACCTCGTGGCGGTGGAAAAGCTGGCCAAACCGGCGGAAGTGGAAGCACCGCGTTGCGAAACCCTGGAAGAAATCATCCAGCACCGCGCCGATCACCTGCGTGCCTACCAGAACGCCGATTACGCCGAGCGCTACCGCGCCCTGGTGGAGCGTGTGCGTCAGGCCGACAGCGGTGAAGACAAGGCCCTGAGCCGCGCCGTTGCTCGCTACTACGCCAAGCTGCTGGCCTACAAGGACGAGTACGAAGTGGCGCGCCTCTACAGCGCCGATGCCTTCCGCAAGCAGCTCGAAGCCCAGTTCGAGGGTGACTTCCACCTGGAGTTCTACCTGGCGCCGTCCTGGCTGGCCAAGCCCGACCCGGTCACCGGCGAACCGCGCAAGCGCCGCTTCGGACCCTGGATGCTCAAGGCCTTCGGTGTGCTGGCGCGCTTCAAGTTCCTGCGTGGCTCCGCCTTCGACCCCTTCGGCCATAGCGAGGAGCGCAAGGTCGAGCGCGAGCTGATCGCCGGGTACGAGGCCACGGTCGACCTGCTCATCAAGGAGCTGAAGCCGAGCAACTACGCCGCCGCCGTCGCCCTCGCCGAACTGCCGGAGCAGATCCGTGGTTACGGCCCGGTGAAGGATCGCGCCCTGGCCAAGGTCCGCGAGCAGGAGAAGCAGCTTCGCGCCCGTCTCACCGCCAGCGAAATTCAGGTGCTGCACCTGTTCGATCCGGCTGCCTGAACCCAATTACGCCCCCAGACCTCCCCCCTTTCCCGCATACGGGAGAGGGGCCGGGGGAGAGGGCGCTCTTCGACTTGATACACATCTCTACCGAAACAGAGGTACCTCCATGTCCGTCTTCACCCATGTCGAGTTCGATCATCACGAGCAGGTGGTCTTCGGCCACGACAAGGCCACCGGCCTCAAGGCCATCATTGCCGTCCACAACAGCAACCTCGGCCCGGCCCTCGGCGGCTGCCGCATGTGGCCCTACCTGAACGACGAACAGGCCCTGCGCGATGTGCTGCGCCTGTCCCGTGGCATGACCTACAAATCCGCCCTGGCCAACCTGCCGCTGGGCGGCGGCAAGGCCGTGATCATCGGCGACCCGCACCGCGACAAGAGCGAAGCGCTGTTCCAGGCCATGGGCGATTTCGTCGACAGCCTGGGTGGCCGCTACATCACCGCCGCCGACTCCGGCACCGGCGTCACCGAGATGCGCATCATGGCCGAGCGCAGCCGCCACGTGGCCGGCGCCGGCACCCGCGAAGCCCTGGGTGGCGGCGTGCGTGACGGCAACCCGTCGCCGTCCACCGCCTACGGCACCTTCGTCGGCATCCGCGTGGCAGCGAAGCACCGACTCGGCCGTGACGACCTGACCGGCCTGCGCGTGGCCATCCAGGGCGTTGGCCAGGTGGGCTTCAGCCTGGCGCAGTACCTCAAGGAGGCGGGCGCCCAGCTTTGGGTCTGCGATATCCACGAAGCCAACGCCCGTAAAGCCGCCGAGCAACTGGGCGCCCAGGTAGTGGGGCAGAACGAAATCTACGGCCTCGATGTGGACGTCTTCGCGCCGTGCGCCATGGGCGGCATCATCAACCCGCAGACCCTCGAAGCCCTGCGCGCGCCCATCATCGCCGGCGCCGCCAACAACCAGCTGGCCGACGCGGGCCTGGCCGAGGAGCTGCGCCGTCGCGGCACCCTCTACGCACCGGACTACGCCATCAATGCCGGTGGCATCATCGACGTCTGGTACGAGCGCAGCAACGGCAGCGAAACGGCGCTGCGCCAGCATGTCGAAGGTATCGGCGAGACCCTGCGGGAAATCTTCGTTCGCGCCGACAGCGAAGGCCGCACCACCACCGCCGTGGCAGATAGCCTGGCCGAAGAACGCTTCGGCCGCTGAGGTGAAGGCCTCGCGGGACACTGGTCCCGCGAGGCATGACAAAACGCACGGACGTCGCTAACATGCCGCCCGTCCTCCGGACCTCGCCAGCAATTGGCGAGTGCCGCGTCCCAGTAGCTCAATTGGATAGAGCATCCCCCTCCTAAGGGGAAGGTTGGTGGTTCGAACCCACTCTGGGACGCCATATATTCCGCGGCTTCCAGCCGATTCTCCTGCCGGCGATCTTCAATCCTACCAGCAGCGTACCAGCAGTTTTTACCTGATCCGGTTTGGGTGCGCTCGCATGCGCGTAACCATCGCCCGGCCACTTGCTGAGCTGGTGCAGTGCTTCGAGCAAAAAGGCCGTGCGCCAACGAGCACGCTTCAGGTCTTGCGTTCCGAGCGGAACCCCCCAAGTTTTGAAGTCGAGAAGCATCTGGCTGGCGCCGGGTTTGCTGAGTGGCGCGTCCAGGGCGGCGAAATACTGCTCGCCGTCTTTGAAGGCCACCGGCCGCAGGCTTTCCAGAATCTCCAGGCGGTGATAGCCCGCCGTGAAGGGCTGAAGTGCCAACTGCTGCGGGGGGGCAGCGAGCCGAGGGGCAGGTCCAGCGAGTGCAGCGCCCGGTAGTTCAGGGTGCGCAGCTGTTCCAGTTGCTGCAGCACCTGCTGCGCACTCAGGCCGGGTGCCTTCGCCACCAGCTTTCCAAAACCGGCATTGAGTTTCTCGGCGAGTTGCTTGGCGGTCTCGTGGTGCGAGCCGAGCGACCAGCGCACGGCCTTGGGCAGGCCCGGGATCTGGCTCATCGATTTTGGCAGGGCGAAGTAGTACTGGAAGCCGACACCGGAGGTGAAGACCAGATGGGGGATGCGTTGCGTGGGTTTAGACATGGGTAAGTCCTCAGAAATGGAATTTCTTGGACTGACAGCTACCCATTTGCCTCAAAGCCGTCGCGGAAGGCCCATGCTAGAGCGGTTCCGTGAGGATTATGGAGCGGGCGAAGGGAATCGAACCCTCGTCATGAGCTTGGGAAGCTCAGGTAATGCCATTATACGACGCCCGCGAAGGGTGCCCTTTTTACCAGAAGGCGCGGGCGAGGTGAAGCCCGGGGCAGCCACAAGTTACTGAAAATACTTGCGCCTGTCCGGGCGGCCACGCGTTCAAACGGCTACTGCCTGGTAGTCGGCAACCTGTGGGCGAGCCATGCCCTTGGTGGCCGGAGTCTTGAGGAAGCCCAGCATGGCTTGCTGGGTCTGCAGCCAGGCGGCCTTGGTTTCGACGTCGACGAAGTGGCCGGCGTTGTCGATGGTGGCGAACTGGCAATCACGCACGTGCTTGGCGAAGTGGCGGGCATCCTCTGCGGAGGTGTACTCATCCCGGTCGCCATTGATGAACAGCAGCGGGATGTCGACATTGGCCAGGCAATCCACGTAGCAGCGCGAATCCATGTTCAGCACCTGGCACACGTGGTGGTGCATCTGCAGGTATTCGTGATCGTCGAGGCTGCTGCAGTGCTTGTGGTTGAAGCGCTGGTACAGGCTCGGCAGGTATTTGCCGATGGTGTTGTTGACCAGATGGCCCACGGCGTCACGATCGATGGCGGACAGGCAATCCAGGCCACGGTTGAGGTAGTCCATCATCGGCGCGTTGAGGATGGGCGAGAAGGAGGTGACGATGGCCTTCTTGATCCGAGCCGGGCACTGGGCCAGGGCGAGCAGGGCGGAAACGCTGCCCCACGAGAAGGACATCAGGTAGTCCACCCGGAAGTGCTCGATCAGGTGGAGGAGGATGTCGGCCTCGGTCTCCTTGCCGATGAAGCGCGAGTTGTCGTTATGCGGCTTGGATTGGCCGGCATAGGGCTCGTCGAAGAGCACCACGTTGAAATGCGGTTGCAGGTATTTCACTGTCTGCGCGAACGAGGCGGTCGTCGACAAGGAGCCGTTGACCAGAATGATGGTCTCCCTGGCTTCCGGGTTGCCGTAGAACTCCGTGTAAACCTTGTACTGGCTGTGAATCTCGACGATGGCGGTTTCCGGCCTCATGTCGTTTCCTCCTGGCGCAGATGGGTCATGCGGGCCCTCTCAACGGCTTGGTCCGCTCTAAGTCTTGGCAGTAGGAAAACGCCTTTCGATGACAATCGAATGTCAGGCGGGAATTTTTAAAATTCTTTATTTATCAAGCGGATAGGTCGAGAAAAGACGAGGTAGTCCGGCGCTTTCAGGGCACCGAACGAGTCTTCTAACCAGGCAGGGAACCTACGAGTGCAGAGCACAGGAGACCGCAGGGAACGCTTAGACGGTCGGCGTGACTCTTTGGTCACGCTCTGACCTTGGGTTCGATTTAAGCAGGCCATGATTTCACTCGCAAGCGTATTGAAAGGAAAAATTCTTGCAGTTCGTCGGGTTATTCGATCCCGATGTGACTCACGAGTGTTCTAGCTAAAAGCAGGCCACTTCCGCGGCGGTGAGCGACCGGTAGTCGCCTGGCTGCATGTGGGCGTCAAGCTTCAGCGGGCCGACGCTCTCGCGGTGCAGGCGTACGACCTTGTTCTGGAAGTGACCGAACATGCGCTTGACCTGGTGGTAGCGGCCTTCATGGAGGGTCAGCCGGGCTGCACGGGGGGCGAGGATTTCCAGCTGGGCGGGGAGGGTGGTCAGCCCTTCATAGGCGAAATAGAGCCCCTGGGCGAAGATGTCGATGTACTCCGCGCCGATGGGTTGCTCGGTTTCCACGTAGTAGACCTTGGGCTGCTTGCTGCCGGGCAGGGTGAGCCGGCGCGACCAGAGTCCGTCGTTGGTGATCAGCACCAGGCCCGTGGTGGTGAGGTCCAGGCGTCCGCCCAGGTGCAGCTCGTGTTTGTCGGGCTCGTCCAGCAGGTCGAGCACCGTCGGATGCTCCGGGTGCTCGGTGGCGCTGACATGGCCGGAAGGCTTGTAGAGCATGAAGTAGCGGGCTGGCTTGCCGGCCTGGAGCAGGCGATCGTCGAGCTCGACGCGGCTGAATTCCCGGACCTCGACGCGGCTGTCGGTAACTGTTTGGCCATCCACTCGAATCCGACCGGCGGCCAGCAGCAGGCGCGCATCGAGACGGCTGAATTCCGGGAAATTGCTCAAAAATCGATCAAGGCGCATCAGCTTGGTGCATCGGGTGGCAACGCGCGCGCGCAGCGGGGGCAGAGGCAGGTGCGGTCGATGTCCTGCGGAGGAATCCTGTCGATCACAGCCGGGTCGATCTTTGCGTCGAAACACCAGCATGCCTCGCCACTCCTGGCAGGATCAGCCTGGGTGCACTGGTTGCTCTGGCCGCAAAGTGGGCAGCGGGTGGGATCGGATGGGGCGCTCATGGCAGTCGATCAGGTTGGAAAGGGCGCAAGGGTGCCGCCTTGGGATTCGGGCTGCAAGTCCGCGCCGATGGGGGCCGTTTTTCGGATGATCGCGCCGCCGACCGGTATTGCCGTCTGGCGCGGATGACCTAGGCTCGAATATGCAAGGTGAAGATGTCTGAAAACGACATGGCCGGCTTCACAAAACTCTGAAGGCATTTGAGAAGCTAACGCATAATCGCGGTCTATCGATTCTGTCGCCCACCATTTAGAGCAGAGCTGCCTCGTGTCCACCAACATAAGTGTCGTCAATAAAGCCAAGGCCTGGTCCGCTCACGGTGTCACTGCCACCGGCGTTGTGCTGGCCCTGATGGCCATTCTCGCCCTGTTCGACAACCAGCCCCGCGATTGCCTCCTCTGGCTCGGCGCCGCCCTGCTGGTAGACGGTCTGGATGGCACCCTCGCCAGGCGTGTACAGACCAGCACCATGCTGCCCAATTTCGACGGCTCGACCCTGGACCTGGTGATCGACTACCTCACCTACGTGTTCATTCCGGCCATCTTCATCTACCGCTACATCGACCTGCCGGAGCACACGGCGCTGGTGGCGGTGAGCCTGATCCTGGTGTCGTCGCTGTTCTGTTTCTGCAATCTGAACATGAAGAGCAGCGATAACTACTTCGTGGGATTCCCCGCTGCGTGGAACGTGGTGGCGCTGTACATCTGGATCATCGATCCGCCGGCGGTGGTAAGCCTGCTGCTGATCTGCGTCCTCGCAGCGCTGACACTGACCAAACTGAAGTTCCTCCACCCGTTCCGGGTACGCAAGCTGATGCCGCTGAACATCGTGGTCACCTTCGTGTGGATGATCAGCAGCATGCTGCTCATTCTCCAGCACCCGTTCTACAAATCCCTGGTGCTGGGCATCTGGTGGCTGGCCTCGGCCTACTTCGTGGGCATCTGCCTGTGGCGCAGCCTGCTGGACTGGACACACAAGCTGAAAGCCTGACCGTATTTTGTAGGGGCGATTTCAATCGCCAATGGCTGCACAGCTGCCACGGCCAAGCCCAAGCGCCGAACCTTCGGTCCGGTTGGCGAATGAATTCGCCCCTACAGGTGATCTGCGACCGCCTGATTTATCAGGATTGGCCTCCCCGTATTCAGGCCAATTGGCCGTAGGTCAAAGACACCGCCAGCAGTAGTTTGGAGGCATCCCTTCCCACCCTGAGGATGCCCCGATGACACCCCGCCTGGATTTCTACGCCGCCTCCCCCGATGCCCTCAAGGCGATGCTCGCCCTGGATGCTGCGGTGAGCAAATTGCCGCTGGAGAAGCCGCTGCTGGAGCTGGTGAAGCTGCGTGCATCGCAGCTCAACGGCTGCGCCTTCTGCGTCGACCTGCACAGCTCGGATGCCCGCAAGCGCGGGGAAACCGAGCGCCGTCTCTATGCGGTGGCAGTCTGGCGCGAGAGCCCCTTCTTCACCCCGCGCGAGCGTGCCGCCCTGGCCTGGACCGAAGCCCTGACGCGTCTTTCTGAAACCCACGCCCCGGATGAGGACTACGCGCAGCTGGCCGCCGAGTTCAGCGAGCGCGAGCAGGTGGACTTGACCGTGGCAATCAGCACCATCAATTCCTGGAACCGGCTGGCAGTCGGTTTCCGCAAAATCCCGAGTGAGTGAGGCCACCATGCGCAACCTGAAGACCTTGAGTGTGCTGGCCGCCGGCCTGGCACTGTTGAACGTTCCGTTGGCCTATGCGCACGAAGCGGGCGAGGGCCAGGAGCAAGTCACCATCCTGCAGGATCACGAGTTGCTCAATGCACCTGGCAAGCAGGCGATCCTGCTGACCGTGGACTATGCGCCGGGGCAGCGCTCCGTGGCTCACAGTCATGCGGGTTCGGTGTATGCCTACGTGGAGGAAGGGGAGGTGATCTCCCAGCTCAAGGGCGAAGAAGCCAAGCACTACAAGGCGGGCGAAAGTTGGTACGAGCCCGCTGGCAGCGTCCACCTGCAATCGCGCAATGCCAGCGACTCCAAACCGGCGAAGCTGGTGGTGTGGATGCTGAAGGGCCCGAAGGAAGCGGTTCTGGACCCTTACAAGCAGTGATGGTGCTTGGCTGCCGGGACGCGCGTTCGTTGGGCTTCGCGTAGCTCAACCGCAACCTGCGTGTAGGTGGGTGCTGCCGGGAACGCCGTAGGATGGATGCCGTAGGTCGATCGAAATACGCAGCACAGCTTCTGTGTAGGAGCGAGCTTGCTCGCGAAAGGTCTGACTCGGAAGGTTCGCGAGCAGAACTCGCTCCTACAGGTGCAGCGGGTTAGCCGGGTGCCGGGGTTGGCTCGGAGCGTTGTGATGTAGGAGCGAGCTTGCTCGCGAAGGGTCTGGCTCGGAAGGTTCGCGAGCAAGCTCGCTCCTACAAATGCTGGCGGGATGCCACGGTGACCCCTTACCAGAGCGGCAGGGTGTAGCTGAGGATCAGGCGGTTCTCGTCGAGGTCGTTGCCGAAGTTGGTGGAGCGTACCGTGGCGTTGCGCCACTTCACGCCGAGGTTTTTCAGCGGCCCGCTCTGCACCACGTAGGCGATGTCGGTGTCGCGTTCCCACTCCTTGCCGTCCTCGCGACCGGCGCCCAGTTCCACGCCGTCGCCGCTGAGGTAGCGGGTCATGAAGGTCAACCCCGGAATCCCCACGGCCGCGAAGTTGTAGTCATAGCGCGCTTGCCAGGAGCGCTCCTCGCGGTTGGCGAAGTCGCTGATCTGCACGAAGTTCACCAGGTAGGCGTCGCTGCCGTTGACGTAGGCGAAGCCGGTGTCGCCGCTCATGTGCTGGTAGCCCAGGCCCAGGGCGTGGCCACCGATACCGTAGGTGAACATGGCGCCGAAGGCCTTGTTGTCGACGTTGCTGCCGCCCTCGTCGGTAGAGCGGGCGAAGCGCAGGTCGCTCTTCAGGCTCTGGCCATCGCCGAGTGGCAACAGGTGGTTCAGGCTCAGGTAGTGCTGGCGGTAGAAGTCGTCCAGGCGGCCGAAGCCGTAGCCGGTGGTGAGGGCGTCGTTCCACTTGTAGCTGAGGTTGGCGAAGTCGAAGGCGTCGCTGGTGGTCTGGCGGGCGCGGATGTTCTTCACGCCCACCGTGGTAATGCTCATGTCCTCGTAATCGGAGGAATCGCGCTGGTTCACCTGGCGCAGGCGGCCGGCGTCGAAGGTCAGGCCGTCGATCTCCAGGGAATTGAGCTGGCCGCCCTCGAAGGTCTGCGGCAGCAGGCGCGAATCGTTGGCCAGCAGCACCGGCAGCTTGGGCATCAGGGTGCCGAGCTTGAGGGTGCTCTTCGAGGCCCGCAGCTTGGCGGTCAGGCCCAGCTCACCGTACTCGTCCTGGGCGCGTTTGGGTGCTTCGCGATCTCGCTTGAGCAGGCCGGAGCCGGCGCGGTCGGGGCTGGAGTCCAGCTTCACGCCCAGCAGGCCGATAGCGTCCAGGCCCACGCCGATGCTGCCTTCGGTGAAACCCGACTCGTAGCGCAGGAGGAAGCCTTGCGCCCATTCCTCGGCCTTGGCCTGCGGCGCGGCGTGCTGGCGGAAGTCGCGGTTGAAGTAGAAGTTGCGCAGCTCCAGGCTGGCTTTCGAATCCTTGATGAAGTCCGCTGTGGCGGTGCCGGATAGACCGAGGGCGCCGCCGGACAGCAGTAGGACGGTGGTGAGGGGATTACGGGTCATCATGATTCCTCTTGTTGTTGTTTTTTCAGGTACAGCGGAATAAAAGAGCGCGGCCCAAAGGAGCCCAGGCCGCGCCACGCTCAAACGTCAGAACTGTTCGCTGGAAAGACCGAAGAGCGGCTCGGCGCCAGCGCGGATGCTGGCCTCCAGGGCGAGGGTGCGCGGCAGTAGGCGGCGGAAGAAGAACTCGGCGGTGGCCCGCTTGGCACCGTAAAAGGCCTCGTCCTCGGCTTGACGCGCCTCGGCTACGGCAGCCATGCGCGCCCACAGCCAGGCGTAGGCCACATGGCCGAAGAGCTGCAGGTATTCCACCGAGGCCGCACCCACTTCGTTGGGGCTGCGGCTGGCCTGGGCCAGCAGCCATTCACTGGTGCCTTCCAGGCGCCCGAGTGCTTCCAGCAGCTCGGCGGAGTAGGGCGTGGCAGGTTGGCTGGCGAAGGCGCGCACCTCGGCGCAGAACAGCTTGAGCGCGGCGCCGCCATTGGCCACTACCTTGCGACCCAGCAGGTCGAGGGCCTGGATGCCGTTGGTGCCTTCGTAGATCTGCGCGATGCGTACATCGCGCACCAGTTGTTCCTGGCCCCATTCGCGGATGTAGCCGTGACCACCGAACACCTGCTGGCCGAGCACGCAGCTGTCCAGGCCGGTGTCGGTGAAGAAGGCCTTGGCCACCGGAGTGAGCAGGGCCACCAGGGCCTCGGCGCGCGTGCGTTCGTCGCTGTCATCGGTGTACTTGGCCAGGTCCAGTTGCTGGCCGACATAGCAGGCGAAGGCGCGGCCGCCCTCGGTCATGGCCTTCATGCTGAGCAGCATGCGGCGCACGTCGGGGTGATGGATGATCGGGTCGGCCACCTTGTCCTGCGCCACCGGGCCGGTGGGTGCGCGGCTCTGGATGCGCTCGCGGGCGTAGGCCACGGCGGCCTGGTAGGAGGCGTCGGCGCAGCCAATGCCCTGGATGCCGATGGACAGACGCTCGTAGTTCATCATGGTGAACATCGCCGCCAGGCCCTTGTTGGCTTCGCCGATCAGCCAGCCCCTGGCGCCGTCGAAGTTCATGACGCAGGTGGCCGAGGCCTTGATGCCCATCTTGTGTTCGATGGAGCCGCAGGACACGGCGTTCTGCTCGCCGAGGGATCCGTCCGCACTGACCATGACCTTGGGCACCAGGAACAGGGAGATGCCTTTCGGACCAGCCGGCGCGTCCGGCAGCTTGGCCAGTACCAGGTGGATGATGTTCTCGGTCAGGTCCTGCTCGCCTCCGGTGATGAAGATCTTGGTACCGGTGACGCGGTAGCTGCCGTCGGCCTGGGGTTCGGCCTTGGTGCGGATGATGCCGAGGTCGGTACCAGCCTGTGGTTCGGTGAGGCACATGGAGCCGGCCCAGCGTCCTTCGTACATCGGGGGCAGGTAGGTCTGTTTCAGGTCGGCACTGGCGTGGGCGTCGATCGCCAGGCAAGCGCCGGAGGACAGCGCGGAATACAGGGCGAAGCTGGAGTTCGCGGCGTAGAGCATTTCCTCGAACTGCACGGCAAGCATCTTCGGCATGCCCAGACCGCCGAAGTCGGGATTGCCGGAAAGCCCTACCCAGCCACCTTCGATGTAGGTGCCATAGGCCTCCTTGAAGCCCGCCGGGGTGCTGACCATGCCCGCATGCCACTGCGCGCCTTCTTCGTCGCCGCTGCGGTTGAGCGGGGCGATGAGCTGCCCGGTGACCTTGGCCGCTTCTTCCAGGATTGCGTCGGCGGTATCGGCATCGACCCGTTCGGCCAACGCAGGCAGGCGCGCCCAGAGGGACGGGGCGTCGAAGACCTCATGCAGGACAAAGCGCAGGTCGCGCAGCGGGGCGTTGTATTCGGGCATGGTGAGGAACCTCTGTTACGGCGATTGCGGGAAGGCACGGCCCGCAGGCCGTGCCGGATGGATCAATGGTTGCTGGCGGCCGCGGCTCCCAGGCCGGTCTGAGCGCGGACGAATTGGTCGGCGTAGGCGGCCCGCTCGCGGCTTGCGCGGGCGCTGCGGTCCAGGCTGGAAACCAGCACGATCACCGCGAAGGCCAACGGCATGGAGAACAGCGCCGGGTGGTCATAGGGGAAGATTGCCTTGGCATGGCCGAGCACCGTCACCCACACCGCTGGCGAGAGGGTCACCAGCACCAGGGCCGACACCAGGCCGACGAACCCGCCGCAGAGGGCGCCACGGGTGGTCAGGCCCTTCCAGTACATGGCCATGATCAGCACCGGGAAGTTGGCCGACGCGGCGACGCCGAAGGTCAGGCCGACGAGGAAGGCGATGTTCATCTGCTCGAACAACAGACCCAGGCCGATGGCCACCAGGCCCAGGCAGACGGTGGCGATGCGGCTCACGCGCATTTCATCCTTCTCGCTGGCACGGCCCTTCTTCAGCACCGTGGCGTAAAGGTCGTGGGAGATGGCCGACGCCCCGGCCAGGGCCAGCCCGGCGACCACGGCGAGGATGGTGGCGAAGGCCACGGCGGAGAGGAAACCGAGGAACAGGTTGCCACCCACGGCCTGGGCCAGGTGCATGGCGACCATATTGCCGCCGCCCACCAGGGCGCCGCCCAGCTTGCCGTCGACGAAGTACTGCGGGTCGGTGCCGACGATGACGATGGCGGTGTAGCCAAGCACGCAGACCACCAGGAAGAAGAAGCCGATGAAGCCGGTGGCGAACAGCACCGAGCGGCGGGCTTCCTTGGCGTTGGGCACAGTGAAGAAGCGCATGAGGATGTGCGGCAGGCCGGCAATGCCAAACACCAGGCCGAGGGACAGCGAGACGGCATTGATCGGATCGGCCAGCATCGAGCCGGGGCCCATGATGCCATTGCCGATGGCATGGGTTTCCACCGCGCGGCCGGCCAGTTCCTCGAAGCTGAAGCCGAACTCGCTCATGGCCATCAGCATCAGGGTGGTGCCACCGGCCAACAGCAGGACGGCCTTGACGATCTGTACCCAGGTGGTGGCGATCATGCCGCCGAAGATCACGTAGACCAGCATCAGCACACCGACCACCACCACCGCCATCTGATAGTCCAGGCCGAACAGCAGCTTGATCAGCTGACCGGCGCCGACCATCTGCACGATCAGGTAGCAGCAGACCACGGTCAGCGAACCGAGGGCGGCGAAGCTGCGTACGCGGGTCTGGTCGAGGCGGTAGGAGACGATGTCGGCGAAGGTGTACTTGCCCAGGTTGCGCAGGCGCTCGGCCATCAGGAAGGTGATCACCGGCCAGCCGACGAAGAACCCGATGATGTAGACGAAGCCGTCGTAGCCCTTGGTGAATACCAGGCTGGTCAGGCCCAGCAAGGTGGCCGCGGACATGTAGTCACCGGCAATGGCCAGGCCGTTCTGGAAGCCCGAGATACCGCCGCCAGCGGTGTAGAAGTCGGCGGTGGAGCGGGTGCGGCGTGCGGCCCACCAGGTAATCGCCAGGGTGGCGAGGACGAAAACGAAGAACATGCCGATGGCATGCAGGTTGAGCGGTTGCTTCTGCGCGGTGATGGTGTCTGCGAAGGCGCTCAGAGGTGCCAGGGCGAAGAGGGCGAGGAGGGCTTTCATGCCTGGGCCTCCGCGAGGATTTCTGTGCTGAGGCTGTCGAAACGGGTATTGGCGCTGCGCACGTACCAGGCGGTCAGCAGCCAGGAAAGGACAATGATGGCGGCGCCCAGCGGGATGCCTCGACTGAGGTGGCTGCCCTCGTAGAGTGGCATGTGCAACCAGCCGGGGACGAAGGCCACCAGCATGATGAACAGGTAGTAGACGCCCAGCACCACGGCGCTGAGTGACCAGGCGAGCACCGCGCGTTGGCGTGCCAGACGTTGGAACTTGGGGTTTGACCGGATGCGGTCGCAGCTTTGGACGTGAGGTGTGTTGTGGGTACTCATGACGGGCTCCGCTTGTTGTTGTTGTCGATGCCTGTTGCCGGCCGCCGCAGCTTTTTCGGACATGCGACGGCCCTTGGTGGCAACCGCTGGCTGCCACCCTGTTCTTGAAGCGCTGCTGTGTCCGGCCGCTGCCGGAGGCGGGTTAGAGGTTCTTCGCCATATCCCGCAGGACGTACTTCTGGATCTTGCCGGTGGAGGTCTTCGGCAACTGGGTGAAGATCACCGTCCTAGGCACCTTGAAACCGGCCAGGTGTTCGCGGCAGAAAGCGATGATGTCGGCCTCACGCGTTTCCTGCTGGTCGGCCTTGAGGGTGATGAAGGCGCAGGGGGTTTCACCCCATTTTTCGTCCGGGCGCGCCACCACGGCCGCTTCCAGTACCGCTGGGTGGCGGTAGAGCACGCCTTCCAGTTCGATGGTGGAGATGTTCTCGCCACCGGAAATGATGATGTCCTTCAACCGGTCGCGGATTTCCACGTAGCCATCCGGGTGCCAGACCGCCAGGTCGCCGGTGTGGAACCAGCCGCCCTCGAAGGCTTCGCTGGTTGCACTGGGGTTCTTCAGGTAGCCCTTCATGACGGTGTTGCCGCGCATGAAGATCTCGCCGATGGTCTGGCCGTCCATGGGGGCGGGTTCGAGGGTCTTCGGATCAGCCACCATCACGCCTTCCAGGGTGGGGTAGCGCACGCCCTGGCGGGACTTGATGCGGGCGCGCTCTTCCAGCGGCAGCTCGTCCCATTCCTCGTGCCAGGCACAGACGGTCACCGGCCCGTAAACCTCGGTGAGGCCGTAGACGTGGGTCACGCGGATGCCCATTTCCTCTACGGCACCAATCACCTTGGCCGGCGGCGCGGCGCCGGCCACCATGGCGTTCACCGGGTGGTCGATGGCGGCCTTGGCCGATTCGGGCATGTTGACCAGGGCGTTGAGCACGATGGGCGCACCGCACAGGTGGCTGACCTGGTGTTCGCGAATCAGGTTGAGGATTTTCTGCGGGTCGACCCGGCGCAGGAAGACGTGCACGCCTGCCAGCGCGGTTACGGTCCAGGGGTAGCACCAGCCGTTGCAGTGGAACATCGGCAGCGTCCAGAGGTAGACCGGATGGTTGCCCATGTTCCAGGTCATCTGGTTGCCAAGGGCGTTCAGGTAGGCGCCACGGTGGTGGTAGACCACGCCCTTGGGATTTCCGGTGGTGCCAGAGGTGTAGTTCAGGGAGATGGCCTGCCATTCATCCTCGGGCCATTGCCAGGCGTAGTCCGGGTCGCCTTCTGCCAGTAGCGCTTCGTAGTCCAGCTCACTCACGGCCACGCCCTCGCCGTATTCCGGGTCCTCGACGTCTATCACCAGCGGTGGGTGGTCGAGCATCCCGATGGCGGCGTGGATCACCTCATGGAATTCGCGGTCGGTGATCAGCACCTTGGCTTCGCCGTGCTGCAGCATGAAGGCAATGGCTTCGGCGTCCAGGCGCACGTTCAGGGTGTTGAGCACCGCGCCGATCATCGGCACGCCAAAGTGCGCCTCGAGCATCTGCGGGATGTTCGGCAGCATCACCGCCACCGTGTCACCCTTGCCAATGCCACGGCCGGCCAGGGCCGACGCCAGACGCCGGCAGCGCGCATAGGTCTGCGCCCAGTTGCGGCGGATGGAGCCGTGGATCACGGCCGGGTAATGGGGGTAAACGGCGGCAGTACGCTCGATGAAGCTGAGGGGGGAGAGGGCGATATGGTTGACGGCAGCAGGGGCGAGGCCCTGATCGTAGATCGACATGCTGGATACCCGGCGGCTGATTATTAGCTCTTCTGCACCGGCACATCTGGAAGATGCCGGTAGCTCTCTGGGGTGATTTATATACCAATTTCAGAATTGTATGGAAGTACTTCTATAGTCATATAGTAGAAGTACTATATTGTTTCTGTTCCTTCTGCAGGCCGGTATATCCTTGCCCACCCCCCAGCCGCTGGACTCGCCATGACCCAGACCCCGGTTCGACTTCACACTTGGCTGCGCCTGCAACGCGAGGGCGTGCCCCTGGCGGCCCGCGCCGATGCCCTATGCAGGGCGCTGCGCGGTTGCGCTGAGGTGCGGCAGGCCTTCTATCTGAGCTGGCAATCCGGTGCGCGCATTTACAGCCATGAGGGCAGTTGCCAGCAGCTACCGCCGGGGCAAGGTGACCCGCTGCAGGCCAGCGACGAACGTCTGGTCGAGCGTCTGGCGGAGGATGGGCGGCTGTCGCTGCATCAACTCCGCCAGCTCGATTGCTGGCTGGCTGGGCGCCTGCGCCGGGCCGCGATCAGCCATGGCCAAGCGTTCGACCTGACGCTGGAGATCGGCCAGCGGGGGCTGCTGCTGGTGGAAGTGCACGAAGGCGTGGCGCTGGATTGGCTGGGCTGCGTGCACGAGTTACTCACCACTCTGCTCGGCAGCGTCAACGGCCTGTTGCGCGCTTCGCCGTTGCTTGGCCATGACCCGCAACCGAGCCTGCTGGTGGATGCCGGGGCCGCCCCACTGGAACTGAACGCCGCGCTGCTGGCGATGCTCGGGGAAATGCCCATGGCCGAGGTGCTGCGCTTTTTGCCGGTGAACCATGCCTCCCTGGTGCGTGCCTGCCTGGTCCAGGAGCGCGCCATCGAAGGGGTGGAGGCCCAGTGCGGCGAACGCATGCTGGTCTGGACCTATATTCCCGATCCGCGGGAGCAGCGGGTGTTGGCGCGCTGCCGCGAAGCGACCACGCAGATCCTCGCTGAGCGCGAGGCAGCACGGGCGCGTCGCCTCTACCGATTGATCACTGAGAACACCACCGACCTGATTTCCCGGCATACCCCCGAAGGCCGCTTCCTCGACGCCTCACCGGCCTCCTGGACCCTGCTCGGCTACTGGCCGGAAGAGCTGCGCGGACAGCTCGCCCAGTGCCTCTTTCATCCCCAGGAGCTGGCCCAACTGGTGCAGCGCGCCCGGGATGCGCTGGAGCAAGACGGTTACCACACCATGACTTACCGCATCCGCCATCGTGCAGGGCATTACCTCTGGTTCGAGACGGCCAGCCGCGCTATCCGCGAGACCTACACCGGGGCGGTGGTGGAGGTGGTCAGCGTGTCCCGTGACATCACCGCGCGGGTGCAGGCCGAGGAAAACCGGCGGCGTCTGGCCGAGGTGGTGGAGGCCAACACCGACCCTGTGCTGTTCGTCGACCCCGCTGGGCACATCACCTACCTCAACCCGGCCGCCCGCCGGGCTCTGGGCCTGGAGGCCCGACAGTCGATGCCGGCGCTGGCCGAGGTGATGCTGGCGGACGATCTTGCGCGCCTGCAGCGCGAGGGCTGGCGCACCGCCGAGCGCAAGGGGGTGTGGAGCATCGATTCGCGGCTGCTGCCACCGGACGGCGGCGCATCGGTGCCGGTGTCCATGGTGCTGCTGGCCCACAGTACGGCGGGAGGCGAACGCTACTACTCGCTGGTGGCCCACGACATGACCGAGCGCGAGTTGCGCGAAGCCCAGCAGCGTCGCCACCAGGATGAGCTGGCGCACACCGCGCGGCTGGTGACCCTGGGCGAGCTGGCCTCCGGCATCGCCCACGAGATCAACCAGCCCCTCGCCGCGGTAGTCAATTACGCCAGTGCCAGCCAGCGCTACCTGCAATCCCTGGGCAGCAACCCCAAGGCGGCGGAGCGAGTGGCCCAGGGGCTGGAGCGCATCACCGAACACGCCAACCATGCCTCGGAAGTGATCAAGCGGCTGCGGGCCTTCCTGCGCAAGGGGCAGCGCAAGATGCAGGCGCTGGACGTGGCCGAAGTGGTCCGCGAAGCGGTACGGCTGTGCGCCTGGGAGGCCAGCGCCTGCCAGGTGGCGATCGCCGAGCAATTACCGGACAATCTGCCGCCGGTTTACGCCGATCGGGTGCTGCTCGAACAGGTGCTGCTCAACCTGCTGCGCAACGCCATCGACGCCAACCGCGAGGCTCATCCGGGCCGGGAGTCGATCATCCGATTGGCAGCCTCGGCGCAGGACGGCCAACTGCTCATCGAGGTTCGCGATCAGGGGCCAGGGCTCGGCGAAGAGGAACTGGGGCGCATCTTCACCCCCTTCTACACCAGCAAGCCGGACGGCCTGGGCCTGGGGCTGTCGATGAGTCGCAGCATTATCGAAGGATTCGGTGGCGCACTGGACGGGATGCCGAACGGGGAGGGCGGGCTGCTCATGCGTTGCCGCCTGCCACTGCAATAACAAGAAGGCAACAGGAGCGATTTGATGTCCAACAGTGGAGAACAGGTGGTCTATGTGGTGGACGACGACCAGGGCATGCTCGATTCCACGGTCTGGCTCCTGGAGTCGGTAGGCCTCAAGGCGCTGCCCTTCACCAGCGGCCGTGCCTTCCTCGACGCCTGCGACGCCAGTCTCGACGCCTGTGTATTGCTCGACGTACGCATGCCCGGAATGGGTGGCCTCAATGTTCAGGAGGAAATGCGCAGCCGCGGCCTGGACCTGCCGGTGATCTTCGTCAGTGGACACGCCGATGTGCCGATCGTGGTGCGCGCCTTCAAGGCGGGCGCCCATGATTTCATCGAGAAGCCCTACAACGAGCAGCTCCTGCTGGATAGCGTGCAGCAGGCATTGTCCCGCGTCGACCACCAGCGCACGGCTTCGGGCGGCCAGGGCCAGTTGCAGGAGTGTCTCGACAGCCTGACTCCGCGTGAGCGCGATGTGCTGCTACCGCTGGTACAGGGCTACACCAACCGCGAGATTGCCGAGCAGTTGGACATCAGCGTGAAGACCATCGACCTCTATCGGGCCCGCGTGATGAAGCGCATGCAGGCCGAACGCCTGCCTGACCTGGTGGGCATGGCCATCGCGGCAGGCCTGGTTGACCCTCTGAAACTGCGTTAGGCCTGGTTGTATGCCGGGCTAGGCAGCGGACGCCCTGCGGTCCAAGAGCCTTGTAGGAGCTAGCTTGCTAGCGAAACGGGGCCATTCGCTGGCAAGCCAGCTCCTACGGGCAATGCAGCTACTTGCAACACTTAATGAAGACGCAGCCATTTCAAGCACGGATGACCTCACTCCCGCGGCCAGGTTTAATGTTTATCCGTTGCTTAACTAAAGATAGGAAAACCTGAATTTTATTCACCCATCCCGCCGTGCGAGCCTCCATCGCATTCCAATAACACGGCTTTTCCCATGGGTTGTTCCACCGCGCACCAATCGTTGCTGGCCGCCTTGCCCCTAGGGCTGGTTCGCGCCGCGCGCCGTGCGCCGGGAGTCGCCCCGACGGTCCTGTTCTCCCGCAAGTGGGCCAGCCACCTTCTGATTTCCCTGCCGCTCGAACTCGCTTTCTGGGCGCTCTGGCATTGCCGTCACGCTCGTCCGCCGGATAGCGCTCTCGTCTGATCGGGCCGCCGCCGCAGCGGCCACCTCACCCCCAGAAAGAGAAATTCGATCCTTGCCCGAAGCGGCGAGGGTCAGATTGCGTGCCCACGGGCACTAAAGAGAGCGACATGACATTTGCCAGCGTGCAGGAAGCCCAGGATTTCCTCGAACAGAATCCGGACATCGACGCATTCGAACTCTTCATCCTCGACGCCAATGGCGTGCCTCGCGGCAAGCTGTTGCATCGCGACGAGCTCCTGGCCGTTTACGAAAGCGGCCGACCCTTACCCAGCACCATCCTCGGCCTGACCATGCACGGAGAGGATGTGGAAAACTCCGGCCTGGTGTGGGATGTGGGCGATATCGACTGCCGCGCCTATCCCCTGGCCGGCAGCCTGGTGCGCATGCCCTGGCGCAAGATGCCCACCGCCGCCGTACAGGTCAGCATGCACCCGCAAGAGGGGATGCCTGCCGCCATCGCCGACCCGCGTCATGTACTGGTGGAAGTGATCGATCGTCTCAAGGCCGATGGTTTCTACCCGGTAATGGCCTGCGAGCTGGAGTTCTACCTGCTCGACCAGAAGCGCGACGCCGATGGCCGCCCGCAGCCGGCGCTGGATGCCGATGGCCATCGTCCGCGTGGCACCCAGGTCTACGGGCTGCGTGAGCTGGAGCAGATCGAGCCGTTCCTTGCCGATCTCTATGCAGCCTGCAAGGCCCAGGGCATTCCGGCGCGTACCGCGATCTCCGAATACGCGCCCGGCCAGGTGGAAATCACCCTCGAACACGGCGATGCGCTGCAAGCCATGGATCAGGCCGTGCGTTACAAACGCCTGGTGAAGGGCGTCGCCCACGCCCACGGCATGCAGGCCTGCTTCATGGCCAAACCCTTCGCCGAGATCGCCGGCACCGGCATGCACATGCATGTGAGCCTGGCTGACGCCGAAGGCCGCAACCTCTACGCCAGCGAAGATCCGGCCGGCACGCCGCTGCTGCGTCAGTCCGTGGGAGGCATGCTCAAGAGCCTGCTGGATTCGCTGCTGCTGTTCTGCCCGAACGCCAACTCCTATCGCCGTTTCCAGGCCAACAGCTATGCACCGCTGGCACCGACCTGGGGTGTGGATAACCGCACCGTGAGCCTTCGCGTTCCGGGTGGCCCGGCCAACAGCCGGCACATCGAGCACCGCATCTGCGGCGCCGACGCGAACCCTTACCTGGCGGCGGCGGCCATCCTGGCCGGCATCCATCGTGGTATCCGCGAGGACATCGATCCGGGTAATCCCATCGAAGGCAACGGCTATGCCCAGGCGACGGAGTTGCTGCCGACCGACTGGCTGACGTCGCTGTGCGCCCTGGAGCAATCCAGTTGGGCCCGCGACGCGTTCGGCACCGCCTTCCTGGGCGTCTACCAGGCGGTGAAGCGCGCCGAGTACCGCCAGTTCATGTCCGAAGTCGGCGCGCAGGATTGGCGCTGGTACCTGAACCAGGCTTGAACCCGAATCTCAATGTTGAATCGAGGCTGCTCTTGTAGGGGCGAATTCATTCGCCAAGCAGGCCGAAGGTCTGCCCTGACGGCCTTGTGAATTTTCGAAGGACTCCACCATGACCGCTGCAATCAAACATCCGCTGCCCGCCGCCGAGCGCGCGCCCTCCTATTACTCCGCGACCCTCAACGAGGAGACCGCCTATCCCACCCTCGACGGTGAGGTGAATGTCGACGTCGCCATTATTGGTGGCGGCTTCACCGGTGTGGCGACGGCGGTCGAGATGGCGGAGCGCGGCTACAAGGTGGCCCTGGTGGAGACCCACAAGATTGGCTGGGGCGCCACCGGCCGCAACGGCGGCCAGGTGACGGGCAGCCTCTCGGGCGATGCGGCCATGCGCAAGCAGATGAGCCGGTTCCTGGGCAAGGATGTGGACGACTTCATCTGGTACCTGCGCTGGCGCGGCCACGAAATCATCAAGAGCCGGGTGGCGAAGTACGGCATCCAGTGCGACCTCAAGCACGGCCATCTACATGCGGCGATGAAGGCCTCGCACATGGACGAGTTGAAGGCTTCCTATGAGGAAGCGGTACGCCGTGGCATGGCAGACGATGTGACCCTGCTGGATACGGCCGGCGTGCGCGAGCACCTGGACTCCGACCTCTACGTCGGCGCCATCAAGAACACCCGCAACATGCACCTGCACCCGCTGAACCTGTGCATCGGCGAAGCCAAGGCCGCCGCCAGCCTGGGCGCGCTGATCTTCGAGCATTCGGAGGTGCAGGACATCATCCACGGCGATCGCCCGGCGGTGGTCACCAGCCGCGGCCGGATCAACGCCCAGCAGATCCTGCTGGCCGGCGATGTCTACCACAAGCTGGAGCGCAAGAAGCTCAAGGGCATGATCTTCCCGGCCATGGGCGGCATCGTCACCACCAAGCCCCTGGGCGACCTGGCCAAGCAGATCAACCCACAGGACCTGGCCGTCTACGACTGCCGCTTCGTGCTCGACTACTACCGCATGACGGGTGATGGCCGCCTGCTGTTCGGCGGTGGCGCCAACTACTCCGGGCGGGATTCCCGCGATATTGCCGCGGAACTGCGTCCCTGCATCGAGCGCACGTTCCCGAAACTCAAGGGCGTCGAGATCGACTTCAAGTGGAGCTGCGCCATGGGCATCGTGATGAACCGCATTCCGCAGCTGGGCAAGCTGTCGAAGAACGTCTGGTACTGCCAGGGCTACTCCGGGCACGGCGTGGCGACCACCCACATCATGGGCGAGGTCATGGCCAATGCCATGAGCGGCAGCCTGGAGAAGTTCGACACCTTCGCCCAGTGCCAGCACATTCGCGTGCCGCTCAGCGAGCGCCTCGGCAACCATATGCTGGCGGTGGGCATGTGGTACTACCAGATGATGGAAAAGCTGCGCTGATCGAATTGTTGTGCGTCTTTCAGCCGGCCTCGTGCCGGCTTCTTTTTTTTTGCCCGTAGGAGCTGGCTTGCCAGCGAATGGAGTCGCTTCGCCAGCAAGCTGGCTCCTACAGGAGTTTATCGATCCATGTCGCTGTAGGAGCTGGCTTGCCAGCGAATGGCCAGCTCCTACAACCGCTAACGCAGACAACAAAAAGCCCCGCATTTGCGGGGCTTTTCAGGCAAGGCGCCAGCTACAGGTCGAAGTCGTAGTCGGAGAGCTGTTTCTGCAGGCGGCGTTCTTCGAGGTAGTTGTCGATGATGCGGCGCTTGGTCAGGTTGGTCTTCGCGGTCTCGGCCGGGGCATCCGAATCGTCGGCTTCCTCGGAGACGAATTCCTCTTCGAGTTCGATTTCTTCTTTGGCAGTGGTCATAAGGTTCACTCCACAATGCGGGGCGCTATTGGCGCACCTTATAACCACAAAGCCAGAGCCGGTAAAAAAGATTTTTTCAATCAGATACCTGAGCGATTTAATAGGACATCAATCGTCAGAAGTCTTCGCCTTGTATTCGCACAGATCTTCGATGCGGCACGCGCCGCAGCGCGGTTTGCGGGCCACACAGACATAGCGGCCATGCAGGATCAGCCAATGGTGGGCGTCCAGCAGGAATTCTTTTGGTACGAACTTCAGCAGCTTTTTTTCCACTTCCAGCACGTTCTTGCCGGGGGCGATGCCGGTGCGATTGCTGACCCTGAAGATGTGCGTGTCCACGGCCATGGCGGGCTGGCGGAAGGCGGTATTGAGCACGACGTTGGCCGTTTTGCGACCGACGCCGGGCAGGGCCTCGAGGTCCTCGCGATTGTCCGGCACCTGGCTGCCATGCTTCTCGATGAGCAGGCGACAGGTCTCGATGACGTTCTTCGCCTTGCTGTTGTACAGGCCGATGGTCTTGATGTACTCCGACAGGCCATCTACGCCCAGCGCATGGATGGCTTCCGGGGTATTGGCCACCGGGTACAGCTTGGCTGTGGCTTTGTTCACGCCGACGTCGGTCGCCTGCGCGGAAAGGATGACCGCGATCAGGAGCTCGAACGGCGTGTTGTAGGCCAACTCGGTGGTGGGATTGGGGTCATCGTCGTGGAGACGACGGAAGATCTCGTAGCGTTTTGCGGCATTCATTGGGAATCAGCGGTCCGGTTGGTCAAGTGGCGCAGCAATGCCAATAGCGTACCCAGCAGGATAAAGGCTCCGGGCGCGAGGGCGAACAGCGGAATGCCATCGGCACCGAACTGCAGGCGCCAGCCGAGCGCGACAGGCCCCAGCAGCCAGTCGAAGTGGGTGAACAGGCTGGCATGTCCAAGGGCTTCCCGCAGGGCACCCAGCAATAGGGCGAGCAACGTGAAGACAAGCCCGGCGTACAGGCCATCGACGGCGTCTGTGGACGCCATTGCGGCCAATTGCAGGCAGGGCACCACCAGCAGGTAGAGGTAAGGGCCGAGGGCGCGATGCAACTCGAAGGCGCCCGCCTGCAGCAACAGGCTGGCCAGGCTCGCCAGCAGGGCGGCCAGCAGCAACGCGCCGAGCCAGTAGCCGGCGTCTTGCAGATGGCGGCGCAGGATTGGCAGGACCAGGGCGAATACCACCAGTACAGGCAAGCCGGCGAGGGCTATTCCCACGCCCTTGATCAGCAGGTCCGTGGCACCCAACAGCAGGGCCAGCCCTATCAGGTCGAAATGCCGGACGCTCATGGCGATGGGCTCCTGAGCAGTATTTGGCGATGGCCATCGAAGTATTGCAGCGCGTGCTGGATGGCACTGACCACGGCGCGGGAGGTGATCGTGGCGCCGGCGATCTGGTCGAATTCGCCCTTGTCGGCCTTCACTCGCCATTCCGCTTCGGGATGGCCGGCCAGGGAGGCGTCGGTGAAGATGTTCAGCCAGGCGCTGCGAGCGGGTTCGATGCGGTCGCCGATCCCCGCGGTTTCCCGGTGGCCGAGAACTTTAGTGGCCAGCAGGCGGCCGTCCGGGCGTATGGCCAGCAGCAGATGGATCGGGCCTTCGTAGCCCTTGGCCGTGGCCGGTAGCAGGACGGCGACCGGCGTACCTTCGCGGGTGGCCAGCCAGGCCCGGGTTGGCGCCGGATCACCCAGCAGTTCGCTGGCGGGCAGTGCAATGGGGTGGGCCAGGGGATGATTGTCGTAGCTGCCCGGCGGGAGCAGGTCGAGCAGGGCGCGCTCATCGGCCGCCTGGCGCTCGGCGTCGATGCGGCTGTCGAGCAATTGACTGGTGGCGATCAGCACGGCCAGGCCAAGCCCGGCCAATGTCGCCAGCCATGCCAGGCTGCGCCCGTTCATGGCTGCGTCTCCTGGCCACGTGCGGCCAGGCGGTCGAGGGTCGGCACTACCAGGTTCATCAGCAGGATGGCGAAGGCCATGCCGTCCGCATACCCACCCCAGGTGCGAATCACATACACCAGCACGCCTGTACCGACGCCGAACAGCAGGCGCGCGCGATCACTCCCGGCGCCGGACACCGGTTCGGTGGCGATGAAGAAGGCGCCGAGCATGGTGGCGCCGCTGAACAGATGGAACAGGGGAGAACCATTGGAATCCGAACCGGAGCCGTTCCAGCACAGGAGGCTGACCACGAAGAGACCCGCAAGCAGGCCCACTGGCGCGTGCCAGCGAATCACCTTTCGTTGCAGCAGGAACAGGCCGCCCAGCAGGAACGCCAGATTGATCCATTCCGCACCACGGCCACCAAAGCTGCCAAAGGCGTGATGGCTGGCGAAGAGTTCGTCGATGGTCAGGCGGTTGTTGTGCTTGAGACTGTCCAGCGCGGTGGCCTGGCTCCAGCCATCCACCAGCCCGCCGCCGAAACCCAGCACCTGCTGCAGGGATTCACCCAGGCCGGGGTGCTGGCCGGGCGTTGGCCACTGGTTGAGCTGAGCCGGGAAGGCCACCAGCACCAGGGCATAGCCGAGCATGGCCGGGTTGAACGGATTCTGGCCAAAGCCGCCGAACAGCGCCTTGCCGAACAGCAGGGCAAATGCGCAAGCGCAGGCGGTCAGCCACCAGGGTGAGTAGGGCGGCAGGGCCAGCGCGAGCAGCACGGCACTGACCAGGGCACTGCCTTCACCCAGCAAGGGTTGGTTGAGGAGTGACGACTCCGGTAGGGCGGGCTGCTGGCGCAGGCGGCGCACCAGGGCCTCGCAGGCGATGGCGACCGGCAGGGCCACCAGCAATTGCAACACGCTACCCCAGCCGTATTGCCAGAACAGCGCGAGAAGGCCCGGCAGGCAGGCGACCAACACCAGCTGCATGCTGGGGCGCGGGTCGAAGGCCGGGCGCGTGGTCATGGCCGGACTCGCAGGAAATCGTCGGCGCGAGCTGGCTCGTGAAGAATGCGGTGCAGCGTCCGTTCGCGAGCAAGCTCGCTCCTACAGACGATGCACTGCTCAGCGCTGCTCATTGAGGTTTCGCTCAGCCCGGGCCAGGCGCTCGCGAGCCTGGGCCAGCGCTGCCGGGTCGGCGTCAGTCTGGCGCTCCAGCTTGCTGACGTCGGCGCGGGCGTAGGCCAGTTCGGTTTTCAGCGCGCGCACGGCCGGGTCCACGGGGCGCTTGTCGATGCGCTGGAGGTCTGGCGGCTGCTTGCCGGAGGCGTCCTCGGCGGCGTGCAGTCCGGCTTCGGCATCGGCCAGTGCCTGGCGCAACGGAGCCAGTTCCGCTTCGTCGGCGCCGCGCTGTTCGGCGTCCTTGAGCTCGGCGCGACGGCTGACGAGGGTGATCTTGGCCTGTTTGAGGCGCGCTTCACCTTCCGTGGCCACTGGCGAGGCCGGGGCGCCATGAGCAGCGTCCAGGCGTTGCTGGGCCTGTTCCACGGCGGCACGCAGCTCGGCCAATTGGACCTGCTGATCCTCGGTGGGGGAATCACCGAAGGCCTTCTCGGCCCGCGCCAACTGGGTGCGGCTCATGGCGGCGGCGATCTTCGCCTGCTTGAGGGTGGCCTCGTCTGCTTGTGGCGCAGCGGCGTCCAGGGCTGCCTTGAGTGCGGCCTGGGCCTTCTCGTTGGCGGCACGCAGTTCGACGACCAATGCCTGCAGGTCGGACGTGCCGTAAACCTCCAGCTTGTCTTCGGCCTTTTTCAGCGCCACCTGAGCCATGGCGGCCTCGATCTTCAGGCGCTTCTGCTGGTCGCTGAGGCTCGGGATGGCAGCCTTCTGCGCCTTTACCCGCTCGATGGCGGCCTGCACAGCGTCCAACGGCGCCGCAGTCGTGTTCTGCTGGGCTTGCGCGGCGCGGGCGGCACGGGCTTCGCGTTCGGCACGGCGGCGGGCGTCGTCACGGGCGAGACGGGCATTGCGGAATTCGAAACGTTGGCGGAACTGGTCAGCGTGCTGGCGCTGGGCGCTGGCAGCCGGTTCGGCCAGGGGCAGGATGTCGATGCAGTCCACTGGACAGGGCGCCACGCAGAGCTCGCAGCCGGTGCATTCGTCGGTGATGACGGTGTGCATCTGCTTGGCGGCGCCGACGATGGCGTCAACCGGGCAGGCCTGGATGCACTTGGTGCAGCCGATGCATTCCGCCTCGCGGATGAACGCGATCTGCGGCGGCACCGGGCCGTTGGGCGCATCCAGCGGCAGCGGCTGGACCTTCAGCAGGTCGGCCAGGGCGATGATGGTGGTGGTGCCGCCGGGCGGGCACTTGTTGATCGCTTCGCCTTGGGCGATGCCTTCGGCGTAGGGCTTGCAGCCGGGGTGACCACACTTGCCACACTGCGTTTGCGGCAGGAGGGCATCGATGCTCTGGATCAGGTTGGCCTGGCTCATTGCGCCCCCATGCCATTGAAGCCGAGGAAGGCCAGACCCATCAGGCCGGCGCACACCAGCAGCATCGGCGTGCCGCGGAACGCGACCGGCACCTTGGTTTCATCCACTTGCTGCAGCAGATCGTCCAGCAGGGTCAGCACCAGCCAGAAGCCAAGGCCGCCGCCGAGGCCCAGGCCAATCGCCGCGCCGAAACCGCTCGCGCTGCCGATCAGCATGGCGCCAAGCGCCGCACCGTTCGCCAGGAGCAGGGGCCAGAGGCCTTCGCGGGGCAGGTTTGGTCGCACACGGCCGACGCCTTCGAGGCAGAGCCAGGTGAGCGGGGCGAGCAAGGGCAGGAAGATGAACAGACGCAGCGCACCCAGCCCCTGCGGCGCCAGTACGAACTGGTCGAGCAGCCAGGCGAGCGGGGTGGCCAGGGTGATCAGCGCGCCACCCGCCAGGGCCAGCGCCTGACTGCGCGGCTGGCGCAGGCTGTCGGCGCCCAGGGGCAAGCCGAGGATGAGGTTGTTGACCAGGGCCGCGCCGAGCAGGGCGAAGATGAAGTCGGTCATAGGGACGGAGCGTCGCCAGGCTGGAAAAAGGGCCGCGTATTATCCGGAATGCAGCCGGAGTGGTACAGGGGGCAGCCGCGATGGCCGGCGCCCTGATACAAGGCTAGCTCAGGTCCATGTGGAGTCGGTTAGCGGGTTGAAGCTGGCCATGGGTATCGCTTCGCTCCAGCGGAGCGCCGCCCGCCACATCCTACGTTCTCCGGTGCGAGTGTTCCTGAACAAAAATGCCCGCATGTGCGGGCATTTTGCTGGAGCTTGCGGTGTTACTTCACGCGCTGACCGGGCTTGGCGCCGCTGTCGGGGCTGAGCAGGTAGATTTCCTCGCCACCGGGACCGGCGGCCAGGACCATGCCTTCGGAGACGCCGAACTTCATCTTGCGCGCCGCCAGGTTGGCGACGTACAGGGTGAGGCGGCCTTCCAGCTTGCTCGGGTCCGGGTAGGCGCTCTTGATGCCGGAGAAGACGTTGCGCTTGGCGTCGCCGATGTCCAGGGTCAGGCGCAGCAGCTTGTCTGCGCCTTCGACGAACTCGGCCTTCTCGATCAGCGCGATGCGCAGGTCGACGGCGGCGAAGGTGTCGAAGGCGATTTCCGCCGCCAGCGGGTCCTTCGTCAGTTCGCCGTTGCCCTTGGGCGCCGACGCGGCGGCCAGGTCTTCCTTGGAAGCGGCGACCATGGCTTCGATCTTCGCCGGCTCGATGCGGGTCATCAGCGGGTTGAACGGGTTCAACTGGTGGTCGGCCAGCAGCACCTTGTGGTCGTCCCAGCTCAGCGGAGCGACATTGAGGAACTGCTCGGCGGCAACGGCCAGTTGCGGCAGCACGGGCTTCAGGAAGATGACCAACTGACGGAACAGGTTCACACCCGCGGCGCAGACTGCCTGTACCTCGGCCTGCTTGCCTTCCTGCTTGGCCAGGGCCCAGGGCGCCTTGTCGGCGATCCAGGCGTTGGCACGGTCGGCGAGCGCCATGATTTCGCGCATGGCGCGGGCGAAGTCACGGTTTTCATAGGCTTCGGTAATGCTCGGCGCGGCGGCGGCGAACTCGGTGAACAGCTCTGGCGCGGCGTTCTCGGCCACCAGCTTGCCGGCATTGCCCTTGTGGATGAAACCGGCGCAACGGCTGGCGATGTTGACCACCTTGCCCACCAGGTCGGAGTTCACCTTCTGCACGAAGTCCTCGAGGTTCAGGTCGAGGTCGTCGACGCTGCGGCTCAGCTTGGACGCGTAGTAGTAGCGCAGGTATTCCGGCTGCAGGTGGTCCAGGTAGGTGCGCGCCTTGATGAAGGTGCCGCGGGACTTGGACATCTTCTGGCCGTTCACGGTCAGGTAGCCGTGCACGTTCAGCGCGGTGGGCTTGCGGTAACCGGCGCCTTCGAGCATGGCGGGCCAGAACAGGGCGTGGAAGTTGACGATGTCCTTGCCGATGAAGTGATACAGCTCGGCGTTGGAGTCCTTGTTCCAGAAAGCGTCGAAGTCCAGTTCCGGACGGCGCGCGCAGAGGTTCTGGAAGCTGGCCATGTAGCCGATCGGGGCGTCCAGCCAGACGTAGAAGTATTTGCCAGGGGCGTCCGGGATCTCGAAACCGAAGTAGGGCGCATCACGGCTGATGTCCCACTCCTGCAGGCCGGCGTCCAGCCATTCGGCGATCTTGTTGGCCACCGAGTCCTGCAGGGCGCCGCTGCGGGTCCACTCCTTCAGCATGGCGTCGAAGTCCGGCAGCTTGAAGAAGTAGTGCAGGGATTCCTTGAGTACCGGAGTGGCGCCGGAAATGGCGGACTTCGGGTTCTTCAGCTCGGTGGGCGAGTAGGTCGCGCCGCACACTTCGCAGTTGTCGCCGTACTGGTCGTCGGCCGCGCATTTCGGGCAGGTGCCCTTGATGAAACGGTCGGCCAGGAACATCTGCTTGTCCGGGTCGAAGTACTGGGTCACCGGGCGGGTGGCGATGTGGCCGGCGTCGCGCAGCTTGGTGTAGATGCTGCTGGACAGGACGCGGTTCTCTTCCGAATGGGTGGAGTGGTAGTTGTCGAAGTCCACCAGGAAGTCGGCGAAGTCGGTGGTGTGCTCGGCGCGCACGTTGTCGATCAACTGCTCGGAAGTGATGCCTTCCTTTTCGGCGCGCAGCATGATGGCCGAGCCGTGGGCGTCGTCGGCGCAGACGTAGACAGCCTGGTTGCCACGCATCTTCTGGAAGCGCACCCAGATATCGGTCTGGATGTACTCAACCATATGCCCGAGGTGGATGGACCCGTTGGCATAGGGAAGGGCGCTTGTCACAAGGATCTTGCGGGGCTCGCTCATGGTGCTCGGCTACCGGATATGGAACAAAAGGGAAGTCGGCAACTATATAGGCCCGGCGCGATTTTTTCACCCGTGGACGACCCAGCGGTGAGGTGGTCGGGTACGATAGCCGCCTGATTTGCTCGGTCTTTCCGGAGTCATGCGATGAGTAGCCTTTCCCGCGCCCAGGTCGAAGCCACCCTGCGCCAGTTCACCGATCCCCACCTCGATCAGGACCCGGTCAGTGCCGGCTGCCTGCGCGAAGTCGATATCCAGGGCGGCAACGTCCGCGTGCGCCTGGAGCTCGGCTATGCCGCCGGCCTGTTCAAGGCTGGCTGGGCGCAGATGCTGAAAATGGCCCTGGAAAACCTGGGCGGCGTGGACCGCGCCGAGGTTCAGGTGGATTGCGTCATCGAGGCGCACAAGGCCCAGGAACAGGTGCCCGCGCTGGCCAATGTGAAGAACATCATTGCCGTGGCCTCCGGCAAGGGCGGTGTGGGCAAGTCCACCACCGCGGCCAACCTGGCCCTGGCGCTGGCCCGTGAAGGTGCGCGGGTGGGCATTCTCGACGCCGATATCTATGGTCCCAGCCAGGGCATCATGTTCGGCATTCCCGAAGGCACCCGGCCGAAGGTGCGGGACCAGAAGTTCTTCATTCCGTTGGAAGCCCATGGCGTGCAGGTGATGTCCATGGCATTCCTGACCGACGACAACACCCCGGTGGTGTGGCGCGGTCCGATGGTCTCCGGTGCGCTGATCCAACTGATCACCCAGACCGCCTGGGAAGACCTGGACTACCTGGTGGTGGACATGCCGCCGGGCACCGGTGACATCCAGCTGACCCTGGCGCAGAAAGTACCGGTGGCCGGCGCGGTGATCGTCACCACTCCGCAGGACCTGGCCCTGCTGGACGCCAGGAAGGGCGTGGAGATGTTCCGCAAGGTGAACATCCCCGTGCTGGGCGTGGTGGAGAACATGGCTGTGCACATCTGCTCCAACTGCGGTCACGCCGAGCACCTGTTCGGCGAGGGCGGCGGCGAGAAGCTGGCGGCCCAGTACGGCGTGGATCTGCTGGCCTCGTTGCCGCTTTCCATGGCCATCCGCATGCAGTCCGATGGCGGCAAGCCCACCACCATCGCTGACCCGGAAAGCCAGATCGCGATGATCTACCAGCAGGCGGCCCGCTGCGTCGGCGCGCGTATTGCGCTGTCCGACCAGGCCGCGACCGCCATGCCGAACATCACCATCAGCGACGACTGACGCTCCGGCCATCCGGCGGGGCCTTTGCCGAGGCTTCCGCCGGACTGTAAGATTCGCGGTCAAATTTTCAGCCCCCTCACAGGACGCCCGCCATGACCATCAAATCGGATAAGTGGATTCGCCGCATGGCGCTGGAGCACGGCATGATCGAGCCGTTCGTCGAGCGCCAGGTGCGTGGTGCGGACGATAGCCGGGTGATTTCCTACGGCGTTTCCAGCTACGGCTACGACGTGCGCTGCGCCGCCGAATTCAAGGTGTTCACCAACATCCATTCCGCCGTGGTGGACCCGAAGAACTTCGACGAGAAGAGCTTCGTCGATATCAACAGCGACGTCTGCATCATCCCGCCGAACTCCTTCGCGCTGGCCCGCACAGTGGAATACTTCCGCATTCCCCGCGACGTGCTGACCATCTGCCTCGGTAAGAGCACCTATGCCCGTTGCGGCATCATCGTCAACGTGACCCCGCTGGAGCCTGAGTGGGAAGGCCACGTGACCCTGGAGTTTTCCAACACCACCAACCTGCCGGCGAAGATCTATGCCCACGAAGGTGTGGCGCAAATGCTGTTCCTGCAGTCGGACGAGGCTTGTGAGGTTTCCTACAAGGATCGCGGCGGCAAGTATCAGGGCCAGCGTGGTGTGACCCTGCCAAAGGCCTGAGGCCTGCCAGCAATGAAAGAACCGGGCTCGAAGCCCGGTTTTTTTGTGCCCGGCGTCCGCAGGTCGGAAAGCTTGAATGCCCAGCGCTGGGAGGGGCTCTATGCAGGGAACTCCCTTCCACTGAGGAATACGGGATGCAAATCGACAAACTCATAGAGGCACTGTCGCCGGAATCCAGCTTCCTGCTGGGGACCGTTCTGCACGAGCTGCTGGCCGGACGCGACCCCTTGCATGAGGAGGGGCCGGGCGATCCGGATCAACCCGGCGAACCGAGCCAACCCCATGAGCCGGGGGAGCCCACCATTCCGGATGAGCCGCCACCGGCACCGGTGGTCTGAGGATCAGGGCACCAGCGGCAGGACGCGCTTGTGCTGGCTGTTGTCGTAGGTGCGGACGATGATGGCGTAGGCTTCGGGGCTGACCGGCTGGCCATGCAGGAAGGCGTCGATCTCGACGTAGGTCACCCCGTGGGCTTCTTCGTCGGGCTTGCCGGGGCGCAGTTCTTCCAGGTCGGCGGTGGGCACCTTGTGGACGGCGCTTTCCGGCGCGCCCAGGTAGCGGGCGATGCTGCGCACCTGGTGCTTCACCAGGCCGGAGAGCGGGGCGAGGTCGCAGGCGCCGTCGCCGAATTTGGTGAAGAAGCCCATGACCGCTTCGGCGGCGTGGTCGGTGCCGATCACCAGGCCGTTGTTGGCGTTGGCGATGGCGAACTGGGCAACCATGCGGATGCGCGCCTTGATGTTGCCGGTGACGAAGTCGCGGCGGGCGTCGGCGAGGTGGTTCAGGTGGGTGACCTGCTCGGAGAGGCCGATCACGCTGTCGGCGATATTCACGGTTTCTTCTTCGTCGGCGCGGATGAAGTTCATCGCCACCTGGGCGTCCGCTTCGTCGTGCTGGACGTTGTAGGGCAGGCGCACGGCGATGAAGCGGTAGCCATTATCACCGGTCTCGGCGCGTAGCTCTTCGACGCTGAGCTGGGCCAGGCGGCCGGCAGTGGTGGAGTCGACGCCGCCACTGATACCCAGCACCAGGACCTTGAGGCCGGACTTGCGCAGGCAATCCTTGATGAAAGCCTTGCGGCGTTCGACTTCGGCCACCAGCGCTGCTTCATCGGCGAAGGGCGGGACAACATCCAGGGCTTTGGCGATTTCTTGCTGGCGGTTGCTCATGTGCGGAGTCCTTACTGGGCGTCGGTGACGCGGAAAACGTGTTTCAGGTAGGCGACGAAGTTCTCGTCGCGGCATTGGGTCTTGCCCGGCTCATCGGAAATCTTCGCCACCGGCTGGCCGTTGCAGGCGGTCATCTTGATCACGATGTTCATGGGTTCGACGCCGGGGATATCGCAGGTCAGGTTGGTGCCAATGCCGAAGCTGACCTGGATGCGCCCGCGCAGGGCGCGGTAGAGCGCGAGTGCGCGGGGCATGTCGAGGCCGTCGGAGAATACGAGGGTCTTGGTCTGCGGGTCTATGCCCAGCTTCTCGTAATGCGTGATGGCCCTTTCCGCCCATTGCAGCGGGTCGCCGGAGTCGTGCCGCAGGCCGTCGAAGAGCTTGGCGAAGTACAGGTCGAAGTCGTTGAGGAAAGCCTGCATGTTGATGCAATCGGTCAGGGCGATCCCCAGCAGGCCACGGTACTCGCGGACCCAGCAGTCGAGGGCGGCGATCTGGCTGTCGATCAGGCGCGGGCCGAGCTGCTGGTGAGCCATCAGCCATTCGTGCGCCATGGTGCCGATGGGCTTGATGTCGTATTCGCGGGCCAGGTGCACGTTGCTGGTGCCGACGAAACGGCCGGGGAAGTCGCGTTTGAGGATGTGCACGACTTCTTCCTGGACACGGTAGGAGAAGCGTCTGCGGGTTCCGAAATCAGCCAGTTGGAAGCCGGCCAGTTCGTCGTCGCTGGCATTGGCGCTGAGCCAGTCGAGCTTGCGGTAGAGCCGCTCACGCGCCTGTACCAGCTTGACGTCGCGGTAGCGGTAGCGGTTGCGGACTTCGCTGATGATCGCCAGCAAGGGGATCTCGAAGAGGATCACATGCAGCCAGGGGCCACGCAGGCGCACGCAGAGCTGGCCGTTGTCGATGCCCAGTTGCAGATAGCGCAGGTTGAAGCGGAACAGGCTGAGGAAACGGATGAAGTCCTGCTTGATGAAGGGGATGCGCTCGAGGAAGTTCAACTGGTCGGGCGTGATCGAGATGTCCGCCAGCTGTTCGATCTGGAAGCGGATTTCCGCGAGGTAGGGCGTCAGGTCTTCATCGTTGCGGCAGCGCAACTCCCACTCGACTTCTGCGTTGGGGTAGTTGTGCAGCACCGCCTGCATCATCGTCAGCTTGTAGAAGTCGGTATCCAGCAGGTTCTGGATGATGCGGCCGGAAAAGGCGCTGTCGGGCATGTCGGTTCTCGGGGCTCCGGGCAAACCGTGGAAAGGGCGCAGGATGCGGCACGGGCGGGTGATACGCAAGGTTGCGGGAATGCTTGTTGTGGGGGCGAATTCATTCGCTGACCGGACCGCGGGGCCGGCTTGCGGATGCTGTGCATCCCCTTTGCGAATGAATTCGCCCCCACAGTAAAGGCTGTTCCCTGCCGGCGATCAGGCAAAAGAAAAGGCGCCCGGGGGCGCCTTGAAATGTGATCTATGGAGTAAGTCCACCAGATCAGAGCGGTGGGGCGGTGGGAAGTTCCACCGCCGGCCAATCATTTTTGCGGGGTCAGCATCAGGCGTTTGGTGCCGTAGATGGCATCGAGGTTCTGCGGCTGGAAGGGGAATTTCACGTAGCGCGCCTTCAGCCAGGCATCGATGCCGTCGGCGTAATGCGGGCTCGCCGGGTTGCCGGACTGGCCGGAGCTGTTCACGCCGATCATGGGCTCGGGCTGGCCGAAGTCGACGACGATGCGCATGGCTGGGATCAGCCAGGTATCGAAGCCTTCGCCCCAGTGATAGGCCGAGACGTTGAGGGTGGTGTGATCGCCGCCGGCTGGGTAGGGGCCGCGATCCAGGTAACCCTTCAGGGCGTTGAGGCCGCTGCGTTGGGTCGCACTCATGTAGGGCGCGAGCTGGGTGCTCTCGGTAACCCATTCATAGGTATGCAACTTGCCCCATTGCCAGGACTTGCGATCCGCTCCCAGGCGGCTTTCGGCGTAGCTGACGGCGGCGGCCAGGCTGCGCGCGAGGATGGCCGGCTTGTCTTCCTTCTGCGGGGTGTTCACGTCGTCCCAGAACGGGCTGTCGACGCGGCCCAGCAGATGGTCGGCCTGGGCCGAGTAGGACAGGTCGGCGGTCTGCACCAGGGCGCGCCACGCCGGGTTGGTCTCCGGGCCCAGTTCGTCGAGGAAGATCTGCCGGGCGCTTTCGTGAAGGAAGGCGCCGTAGTAGGCGGCGTCGGCGGATGTCGGGCTGAGACGGCCGTCGAAGGCCAGCAGGCGGTCGAAACCTTCCTGGGCCTTGGCCCGGTCGGCGGGCGGCAGGGCATTGATCGCCTGCTTGAGCGGCTGGGTCATGCCGGGGTCTTGCAGCATGGCCTTGAGTTTGACCGGGAAGGGGCTGGTCTGGTCGTACTGCATGGCGATCATGCTCTGCCAGTCGTGCTTGCCACTGCCGCCGGCCAGTTCGGCGATGCGTTCGGCGCGTTCCGGGTAGTACCAGGAGTTGGACAACTGCACCCCATAGCCGCCCTGGACGGTACGGTGGTTGGCGGTGCCGAGCCAGCCCTGCGCCGGGTCCTGGTCGTACGGATGGAGCATCGGGTCGGCATAGCCGTCCCAGTCATAGCGACCGTCCCAGCCGGGCGATGGCAGCAGGCCGCGGCCTTCGCGGCGATTCGGGTAGCGGCCGGTGACCTGCCAGGCGATGTGCTTGTCGTCGGCATAGAGGATGTTCAGGCCCATGGCGCGGATGGAGCGGGTGGCCTCGTGAGCCTGCTCCACCGATTGCGCGCGGGACAGGGCGAAGAAGGCGTCCAGTGACTGGTCGGCCTCGAGCTGGCTGGTCTGCAGGGCGATGCCGTAGCCGCTCTTGATTTCCAGTGGCTGCATCGGGTGTTTACGCTGGCCCAGCACCGAGTTCAGCAGCGGGCCGTGGCGGGTCTCGTAGATCACCTCGCGTACCGGGCGCTCGCCCTTCACGAAGAAGGTTTCCATGCGCTCGCTGGCAGGTACCCACTTGCCGTTGGCCTGGTAGTAGAGGCGGCTGCCTTCGCGCTTGATCTTCTCCAGGAACAGGTCCTGGTTGTCGCCCATGACCATGGTCATGCCCCAGGCCAGCTTGCCGTTGTAACCAGCGACTATGGCCGGCACGCCGGCGACGGAGACACCAGCGGCCTGGAATTTCGGCGAGCGGATCTGTACGAAGTTCCACACCGAAGGCATCGAAATGGGGAGGTGGGTGTCGTTGGCCAGGATGCTGCGGCCGGTGCGGCTCTTCTGTGGCGCGATGGCCCAGTTGTTGGATGCGGCGACACCGAGCATGTTGAGCGAGGCGATCTGACTCGCGGTATCTTCCAGTGCGCTTAGGCCCGGAATCTGGCCACCCAGTTGCAGGCCTTTGAGCTTCTCCGCTTCTTCGAAGGGCAAGGGTTCATCTGGATAGATGGGCGTGAGCCACGCCAGCTTGTCGGCACCGACCTTCTGCGCCAGGACCAGGGAGGCGATCTCTTCCTGCAGGTTCACGGCCAGGCCGAAGTTCAGCAGGGTGAACACCAGCACCGAGTCTTCGGGCTTCCAGTAGGCAGGTTTGTAGCCGGACTCGGCCAGGTCCATCGGCAGCTTGTCGCGGTAGCGATAGAGGTAGGCGTTGACCCCACGGGCGTAGACCGCGAAGAACTCCTTCAGGCGCGGCGAGGCGTTCTTGTAGAGGATGTCGGCGCTCTTGCGCAGGTTCACTGCGCGCATGAAGCGGTCGATTTCCAGCACGCCGGGGCCGGCCATTTCGGCGAGTCGGCCTTCGGCCATCAGGCGCAGCCCGACCATCTGGCTGAGGCGGTCGGACGCGTGCACATAGCCGAGGGTGAAGAGGGCGTCGTGGAAGGTCGTGGTTTCGATCAGCGGCATGCCCAGCGGGTTGCGGCGGATCGACACGCTCTGCGCAAGGCCTTTCACCGGCTGGAAACCAGAGGTGGGTGGCAGGCTGTCCGAGTAGCGGCTATCCAGCCAGGACTGGCAGCCGCTGAGGGCGATCATGGCGCCAGCAGCGGCGGCAACGCAGAACCGGGGAAGGAAGCGCTTGAAGGCTGGCGAAGCCATGGAACGGGCTCTCCTGAGAGGGGGCATCGGATCAAACGCGCTACGTTAGTGAGCCGCCCCGCGCCGTGCAAGCACCGCCCGGATTACTTTTTTGCGGTCGTCGGCTCGGTCCGAAGAGATGGACGGTGACCGGAAACGAAAAGGCCCGCACTAGGCGGGCCTTGATGAGTGCTGCGGCATCAGGCGCCATGGCACTTCTTGAATTTCTTCTGGCTGCCGCAGGGGCAGGGATCGTTGCGGCCCACTTCCTTCAGCGGGTTGCGCACCGGCTCCTGGTGGCCGTGATTGCAGTGCGGGCCGTGGACATGGCCGTGGTGGTGATCGTGGTCATGGTCGTGGTTGCAGTTCGGACCGTGGACGTGGGGTTCTTGACTCATGAAAGTACTACTCCGGGATGTAACTGCCGGGGATTATCTCGCCATTGCGGCTCAGGTGCACGCTCTTGCCGAACATCAACCCGGTCTTGACCTCGCCCTGCAAGCGGTACTTGATCGGCTCGTCGGGTTTTTCCAGCAGCTTCACGATGTACTTCATGTGGCGCCACAGGTTGGTGCGAACCGGGACTTCGAAGGTCTGGCTGCCATGGGCGGGCACGGTGAACCAGGTGCTGGATTCGCCGGATGCCAGTTTCACTTCGTTGAGGTGAACGGTGTAGATCAGTCCGCGCACGGGCAGGCTGACATCGTTGGGGTTGTCTATGCGAAAACGCAGCACGAACTGTTGTTCCAGCAGCTTGGCGCGTACCACGTCCACCTTGATCAGGCGCACGTCGGGGTCCTGGAAGCTGCCGCTGATCCAGGTAGAGCATCCACTGAGGCCCGAAAATGGGAGGGCGAAGAAAAACAGTAGGCTGAGAATTCTTATCGTTTGCGCCTGGTAAAACATTGCAATACTCCAAGTGACGCTCCAGTGTAACAAGCAACTGCTCGGCCGCAACCAGTTGTGGGGGTAAAAAAAGCTGCGCCATACTGCTAGGTAATTTGGACAGGAGTGTTACCAATGGGGCGTTATGAGATCGCCTTCTCCGGGAAGCTGGTACCGGGGGCGCAACTGGAATTGGTGCAGGCCAATCTGGCCAAGCTGTTCCAGGCTGACGCCCAACGCGTTGCCATGCTTTTCTCCGGGCGGCGCGTGATTCTCAAGAACAACCTGGACGAAGCCTCTGCGGAGAAGTATCGCTCGACCCTGGAACGCGCCGGTGCGCTGGTCGAAGTGATATCCATGGAGCCGGAAATAGAAGAGGTGGAGCTGGCGCCGCCGCCAGAGCCCGAACCCCAGGTCCAGCCCGCGCCCGTGCTGAGTCCGGTGCAGGCTGCATCGACCGGTCGCTTGAAGGTGGTACCACGGGATGAGTACATGGCGGCTTTTGTCGGCGTGGATGCGCCGGACTTCGGCATTGCACCGGTTGGCGCCGACCTGCAGGATGCCAAGCCTCAGGCGTCGGCACCGCGTTTCGACTTTTCCAGTTTCAGCCTGGCGCCTGTAGGTAGCGACATGGGGCAGCAGAAGAAGTCCCCGTCAGGGCCGCCGCCTGACACCTCCCATCTGCGACTCGAAGAGCACAAATAGATAGAAGAAAGGCCCGCGATTGCGGTAATGCTGTTCACATAAGAACGCCGCTAATCCCTTACCGGGTGAGCGGCGTTCTTGGTTTCTGCAGTGGGGAAACGCTGTAGGAGCCAGCTTGCTGGCGAATGGGCGATATCCCGGAAAGCTTCGCGAGCAAGCTCGCTCCTACAACAACAGCGACACCTCGTTGGCGGGGCTAACTGAACAGTATTACGCGATTGCGGGCCTTTTCTGTCGTCGAATCAGAAATAGCTCGAACAACATTTCTTGAACTTGAGACCGCTTCCACAGGGACACGGATCGTTGCGGCTCGCTTTCACCGGCACAGTCGGGTCGAGGAAGTACCAGTGGTTGTCCGCCTGGACGAAAGCTGAACGTTCACGATGGCTGTGCTCGCCACTCTGGTCGTGCCAGCGCGCGGTAAAGGTAACGAAGGCGTGCTCCGGCTGGCCGCCGAGCAACTCATGGTTTTCCACCTCCAGCCCGAGCCAGGTGCTGCCGAGGCTCCAGGCGCGGATGGCTTCTATATCCAGCCCCGAGCGCTGGGCGGGTAGGGTGGTCTCCACGAGGTAGTCCACCAGGCCCAGTACATAGGCGCTGTAGCGCGAACGCATCAGCGCCTCGGCGCTGGCCGCAGGATGGCCGGCGTGATGACGGCCACAGCAGACCTCGAGGAGATTGCCGCTTCCGCAGGGGCAGATTGCAGTGCTCATGGCTACCACCAGTACTTGCCGAAGTTTTGCGGGTTGGCCCAGAACTGAGAGGTAGGTGGCGGCAGGCCAAGCGTAGCGGGCTTCATAGCGGACCTCAAGCGTTATTGGTGACACGATGGTGACAGTGTTGGTGACAGATGACGAGCCTATAAGGTGACACGATGGGTCAACTTTCGGGCTCTTATCGTGGGCCTTGGGAATCCTCAGGCGCCGGGCGGGTAAGGGGGGAACCTGGGGAGCCTCTATATTGAAATGGGGTCTCAGATTTTTGACCCATTTTCTCAAAGGCTCCCCAGCGTGCCTAACTACTGGATTGGCTGCGAGATGATTTACGGGATTGGGACTCTGATGGGGCTTCCTTTCCGAAAGTCCCGCCAGCGGCAACGTAACCACCCACACCAGCAGTCACCACATCCAGGGCCTGGGCGATCTTAGAGGTACGGAACACAGGCGCCGAGGATTTGAGCTGGGACTTAGTGTTCTCCACGTTGCCCACTTGGTTCGCAAAGATCGTCTGGTAGTCGCGCTTGTAGTTGTCCACTACGGCCATCTTCTCGCGTGAGGTCTCCGCTTCCGTGACTCGCTTAATGCGGTCCATGGAGTTGCCCGAGAGGTTCGACTCGCCGATAGCAGCAGCGACCATCCCACGGTTTCTGAGGGACTTCAGGTTGATCTCTGTGAGCTGCTGGTTAGCCTGCTCGGCCTTGTCCTTGGCTTCGAGCGAGAGGTCCGCGTTGGCAATGTTCATCTGCTTGACGAGTTCGATCTGGGACCTCCTTCGGGCGTCCTCAGCTTGGCCTTCAGCCTTCGCCTTGTCCCGAGCGCCCATTGCGGCTCCTGCTGCACTGAGGCCGCCCATGGCCATGCTTATACTTATTGGCTCACACATAGCTGACCTCCTTACGGGCCTTCAGGGGCCGGCTGTTCAGTCAGTACGATCTGCTTGACGATTGGCAAGGCGACGGAAGTGGTCTCCCAGTCGGAGCCGGCCACTTTGACTTCCACCATAGCGGTAGCCATTACGTCCACCACAGCGGAGACCTCAAGTTCCCAGCTCAGCAAGGCGCTATTGCGGGTCAGTTCGATGTGCCATACGTCGCCGTCCTTGTTCTCACGGAAGGACAGCAGGGCGAACGCCTTGGGCACCAAGAAGATGCCACGGTCTGGGCCGCTGTAGACCTGTACGCGAGTGCCCACAAGGTCATCAATGTCCTCCAGGCCAGCCCGTTGAGCTGCACGGTTGAGCACGGGGCGAAGGCTTACCGGCACCAGTACGCCGAACTCCGCGATGTCTCGACCCCAGAAGGTGTCCAAGTGGACAGCAAGGAGGTCAAGGACATCCTCAGCCTGGGCAGCAGGGGTGCCAGTGAGTGGCCCTGCGTAGACCTTGGACACCGAGGGTTGACCTTCCAGGCTCTCGGCGATCTTGCCCGCCAGGGTTAGCTCAAGGTCGTTAAGTGCCTTGTCGCCGGTCTGTTCCATGCTGCGCTCGGTAAAACCGAACTGCACCGTATGGTCGAGTATGGAAATTCGAGCCGACACGAGGATGCCCACGTCTGGTGCCTCCATGGACACCAGCGAGCCCGCTACGGCTTCACCTTGGGTCACTGTGCGGCCATCGTAGGTCTGGCGGGGATCGAAGGTGACGGAGCGATCAGCCATGAGGGCGACCTGGGGGGCCGTTGGCACTGAACCGAATGGGCGAACCTCGGAGGGGAATGCATTGTTCATGTTCTCCCGCCACTCAGGACCGTTAAGTTGCTCATCGAAGGCTTCTTGCATCACTTGGGCATAGATCACGGGGTCGCTTGCGGCCATCTCAGCGGCTCGAATGTCCGAGTTGTGAAAGGTCACTTGGGTAAGCCCGAGAGATTTGACGGACTGGGTGTAGGTGCGGTCAGGGGTTTTGTTCTGGAACGGTTTCATTGTCTATAACTCCTAAGATTTCTGAGGGTGTGCTATCAGCGGCCAAGCTGGGCGCGCATGGCGGCCCCGATGTCTCGAATACGCGCGGCCTCAGCGATGCGCTTGGCCTTCTTCTCCGCGATCTCTTGCGGGGTCGGCACTTGGCAGCGCTCGGCGTGGACTCGGGATTCGGCGCGTTGACGGGCCTCAAGTTGCGCCTGTTCGGCCAAGTGCTCCCGGTAGACACGGGAAGCCACGGGGCTTGCATCCAGGGACAGGCCAGCAAGGGCAAACGCTTTAGCCACCTTGAAGACACCAGCGTGGTTCCCGCCTTGAGCTGCTACCAGCAAGGGAAGCAGGATGCCCTCAACGTACTCACGGGCCAGGGGTTGACCATTGACGGTCACCTTGGAGGGAGTTACAGGGGTGATTTCAATATTCATGGGTGGATGTCTCCTTCCCATAGAGCAACCTTCAGTCCGCACGGTGGGCGCGACAAGACACAAGGAGACGTGATCACGCCGACCCTGAAGGCTGCTCTATGGATTCTTGATTTCGATTGAGGCCCGTGGGAAGGGCACTGTGGAGACTTCAGGTGGGAGCTGAAGGTGAAACGGGGAGGACCGGTGGGCAGCAACCTACAGGATTCTTGTAGGTTGTTCGTTCGGTCTAACGGACATCCATTGCGAATCGAAGCGGGACGGTGAGGGCATCCCGCAGGGGAACCCCGGACGCCTCAAGGGACGCAAGCAGCTTGGGCAGCAGCGGCGACTTATGGCGGTCTATCAGATACTGCCGCTCGCTCTGCCATTCCCGGTGCGGCTTGAAAGAAGACCTGAGACCGATCAGCAGCGATAGCTTCGCTCGGTTATCGATAGCTTCGCGGAGCTGACCCAAGGTCGCTAAGTGCTCTTCCGTCGCGTCGGATCGGGCTTGGATTGGGTGACGCATTGTCGTTGTTCCTTTTTGATTGCTCCCTGAGTTCGCTCCCGATGACCGGCACACAGACCCACGACAAGGGATCGGCATCGGCACAAGGAGCAATCAGAAAAGCTGTGTTGATGGAGACGCCCAGCGACGGGCTGAAGGACCGAAGACAGCTCAATAGCTGACCTCAAGGGAATCGGGATCGTGGTCTGACAAGACCCGTCCCAACTCAGGGAAACCAAGGAGGTAACTTTGAGAATTCTCAAGGAGCTATTTATTTGTTTAAACAAGATAAATATTTGATTCCCTTAGAAAACTTTAAGATAAGCCCCTCTGTTCTCGTGGTCAGTTCGAGCGCCCCCAGTTCTCGAAAAGGCCCAGGTGAAGAAGTCATCCGAGCGAACACCACGATACGCCTGTCTGCTTGAGGCTCGGGCTCATCGGTCCCGATTGTCCTCCGGGTGTCCGCCTTGGCATGACCCCGGAGGGGTAGCGACTGGCGACGAACAGGGAGGCGGCCTTGTGATCGGCCAGCAGTGGAAACGAAAGGGCCACCCAGTGAATTGGGCGGGCTTATCTTTCTGTTCCCCTAAGAGTGAGGGGATTTGGCTGCGCCTTCAGTCGTGCCGATCAAACTCACCGTGGCGACGGAGGAGTTTTCGTTTCCAATCGGAGTCGAGAAGTACGACAAAGAGGAGAATCCCGCCGCCAATCAGGAAGAAGAAACTCTCGGGGCTCAGGTCGTACATTGTGGGTCCCCCTGCTGGCGTTTGCGTCTGTAAGCCACCAGTGGCCAGTTGATTACAGCCGTCAGCATAGCCATCCCACCAATCATGGTCATCGATGCTCCCAGGATCATCAGGGCGATCATGGAGAGGACCAGCAGTGCCGAGACGATCTTGACGAGGATGTCCACAAGTGAAAGCACTCGATTCACGAAGGTGGCCTGGCTCATTCCTTGGCCCCCCCAAAGGATTCCTTAAGGGCACCTTCGAGCTTCTTGACGCCTACCTGCTGGCTCCCACCATAGAGATCGAAGGTGATCGACTGGGAGCTGTGGCCCATGATGCTCTGTGCGATCTCTGTCTGGACCCCGTGGTGCTTCATCAGGCCAGCCAGGGAGTGGCGCAGGGAGTGATACGTCAGACCCTCACCAGAGTCGTGCTGTAGGGTGTCCCTAAGGGTCTCATTCAGAACCCGAGTGAAGTTGTGGGCCACCCTGTCGAACAGCTTCCCCTCGCAGCCCTCGACGTACTTAAGGAACGCCTTCAGGTCGAACCCGTAGGCTCCGTCAACGAGAGGCACAAGGCGATTCGAGTGTTTGTTCTTTAGGGTCTTCTCGTCACTGTCGTTGATTGAAACAACCACAGCGTCCCCGATCCTTAGGACATCCGCCTTGGTCAACTGGTAGACCTCCCCGATGCGAGCCCCAGTGATGACCCCAAGGGACATCGCCCAGCGCTTCCACGAGCTACCTGGGAGCTGGGCCATCTGGTCCATGAGCTTCTGAATCTGCTCCCCGGTGAACGCCTTACGGCCACTCTCGGCGCCCTTACTGATCTTCAGGCCCTTGTTGTATGCCTTTTCGAGATACCCACTGTTGATCGCCCAGGTAATGAGGGTCGATAGACGAGTGAGTAGCTTGTTCACCGTGAGAGGCTTCCGGCCATCCATCAGCTTCGCCTTCAGGTTCACCATGTCCTCGCGGGTGTGGGTCTTCAGGTCAAGCTCCTTGCCGGTAGCAGGGTCCGTAAGGGCCTCAGCCAGGGTCTTGAAGGCGCTCTTCATGTCCCGAATGGAGGCTGGAGCCAGCTCGCTTTGCTGCTCTGCGAGGTACAGCTCTGCGAGGACACTCAGGAGAACCTTGTCGGAAGCTGGTGCATGCGATTCATTTTGAGTCGCACCTGAGCAGGGCTCGGCCTTGCCATTGGACTTATAGGGACCACTAAGGCGATCCGGTATTGGGAAAAGCAGCTCTCGGGGAAAGTCACGCCAGTCCCTGCCGCCGTCAATCGCGTAGTGCAAGTCAAAATCCACCAGCTTCCAATATGAAACGCAACCACAACGGAAGCATCGTGCCGCTTCTATGAGGTCAGGGTGGAGAGGCCCACCCTTTCCGCTGGGAAAGTCGTGCGAAATGCCCCCATATTCGACATCAGCGGGTCGCTCGCAATGGGGGCAGAGGAAGATGCCGATGGGGTTGGACATGCCCTCAGCGTCGTACTCTGCTCGAAGTGCGGCAGCCTCGGCGCTCATCGTGACGAAAGCGTTCATGCCGAAGCTCCTTCAAAGGCAGCGCGCAGTGCTGCATACAGCGTCCCCACTGGGACCCTTTGAGACCCCGCGTAGAGATCGTATGTAATGTTCCCGGAGCTATGTCCGGTGATGCTCTGCGCGATTACTTCAGGCGTTGCGGCGGCCTTCAGTAGCCCCGACAGGGAATGCCTCAGCGAATGGAACGACTGGTCGCTACCTGCCGAGAGGCCCAGCGGTTCACGTAGCGCCTCATTAAGCGGTTTGTTGAAGTAATGAGCCTTGGCCTTGAACAACTTCCCCGGCTCCCCTGCGACCCACTCAAGGAATGCCTTCAGGGAGAACCCGTAGGTTCCATCGACAAGCGGAACCTGCCTCACGGAGAAGTCGTTCTTCAGGGTCTTGCCTTGCTCATCCTTGTTGATATCAATGACAGTGATTCCGTCCACCTGTTTCACATCGCCCTGAGTGAGCTGGTAAAGCTCGCCTATGCGGGCACCTGTAAGGACGCCGAGAGACAGCGCCCAGCGCTTCCAATCGCCTGATGGCAGGCTGTTAGCGTGGGCCATGATGGTTGCTACCTGACCCCGTGAGAAGGGCTTACGGTCGCTTTCTGCGCCTCGTTCGATCTTCAGGCCCTTATCGAAAGCCCGGTCAATGTGGCCGTTGTTCTTGGCCCAATCCATGACGGTCGATAGCTGAGTAAGCAGCTTGTTAATGGTCAGGGGCTTCCGGTCTTCCATGAGTTTCTCCTTGAGCGTCACCATGTCAGCCCGTGTATGGGTCGTGATGTCGAGGTCGCCCAGGAGCTTAGAAAGCGTCCTGCAATTGGACTGAATGGCGCGCAGGGTGGAGCCCTCGACGTTACCCTGGCGCTCCTTAATGAACAGCTCAGCGAGGTCCTCGAAGGAGATTGCCTCAGAGGGGGCGCCTACAGATAGGGACGCGGAAGCCTGGGGTAGTGGCGTGCTACAAGGCTCAGGGGCTTCAAGCCGCTCAATGATCCCGATGAGGGGCGCGGTGTTGCCCTTCAGGCGCGCCTGGGCGGCCTTGGCGATCTCCCGTCCAATGGTAAGGGCCTTGTGTTGATCGACGCTCAGCGGAGCCTTAGCGGCGGCCTCAGCGAGGGAGGCTGCGAGATCGTCATAGATCATGTCATATGCGGACAGGTCACTATCGCTATGGGCTTGCGCCAGGATCGAGTGAGCGATTTCAAGAAGGTGGGCCTTGAGTTCCTTCCAGTCTGCCTCTGGCCGGTCAAGCTGAAAGGCGGCCAAAGCCTGGAGGATTTCCTGGGAGAGCGTCATAGCGGAGGGCCTATCTGTGGTGCGGAGGGAAACTGTGAGGCTACTGGCGGAGCAGCCCCGAGGGCGGACGCGGAGGTAGTAGATTCCGTTACGGCGATAGTGCCATACAGACAGGCGCAGGGGCCGTTTCTGGTGGCTGTGCTGGTGACAGGCTGGTGACACTTGGCCCTGCTCGGGCATAGCTTCGATGGTGGTCATAATGAGGTGAGCCCTTGATGTTCATGGGGTCACCACCAGTACTTCCCAAATAATTCCGGGTTGGCCCAGAACTTCGCATTCAGCCAATCGGGGACCTGCTTGTACTCGCGTAGGTCGTAGGTGAACAGGGTGAGGGTTTGTTGCTCGCGGTGAAAGCGCTCGCTGGCCTGCAAGGCGAGGGAAAAGAAGTCGGTGTCCTGCCAGCCGCAGGCGCTGAGGTCGGCCAGCACCGCCACCCGGCTGGCATTCAGGTTGCGGATGCCGCCGAGCAGTTGCAGGCCGTTTCGCTTGGGCAGGTGCTCCAGGCAGTCCGCCAGCAGGGCAAGGTCGAAGCGGCGCGCGGCCTGCTCGGCTGGAAGCGATCCGGCGGGCACGTGCACGATCTCGCTGTCAGGGTGCGCAGTGGCGAAGGCTTCCAGCGCCGGAAGCGGGCTGTTGCCTACCAGCAGGAGACTTTGCGGGGCATAGCGTTCGAGCAAGGCCGCAAGAGCCTGCTGCGGGGTGCGGGAAGAGAAGCTGTCAGTCATCGAAAATCCTCGAACAAGTGGAGCAAGACTAGCCCGAAGGCGACTCATGGCCTAGTGCTGGCGGTTTCCGAGGCTGGCGTCTTTACTCCCTTATTGTCGGTATGGGCCGATTCTAAGAGGAGACTCGCTTATGAGCATTACACGGACAGCTTTACCCCTAATCCTGGTGACCAGCTTGTTGACCGGTTGCGCCGGTCTGCAGAAGACCGACTGGCCCAAGTGTGCAGCAGTAGGGGGTGTGGTAGGTGCGGGACTGGGTGCGATCGAGAGTAGTACATACGCTGGTTGGGGCGCTTTGATCGGCGCCGGCACGGCAGCTGCCTATTGCTGGGTACACGGCGATGGCGACGAAGATGGCGATGGTGTATTCGACAGCCGTGACAAGTGCCCTGGCACTCCGCCCGGCACCCAGGTCGACGCCGACGGTTGCCCGCTCAAGGCAGAAGAGCCTGTGGTGGAAGCAGTGGTCGTCGAGCACGAAACCATCGTTGTCCGTGACCTGCTGTTTGCCTTCGACTCCTCGAAGCTCGATGCAGCGGATGAAGCCACCCTCGACAACGTAGCTACTCGCCTGAAGAACGAAGCGCCTGACGCCAAGCTGACCATCACCGGTCATACCGACAGTGTTGGTTCCGACGCATACAACCAGGGACTCTCCGAGCGCCGTGCCCATGCGGTGGCTGACTATCTGGTGCGCAGCGGCATCCCGGCTTCCAATATCGTCGGTGTCGGTGGTGCGGGTGAAAGCCAGCCAGTGGCTGACAATTCCACCAAAGACGGTCGTGCCATGAACCGTCGCGTAGAGATCCAGATCGATCGTTAAACCCCGGTAAGCCTGCGGCGCACGCCTTGTGCGCCGGGGGCCTCGGGTCTTTACTCCTGTGTTACCGGCCTGGCCGGTGGCACAGGAGAATCATCATGGGCAACCAACTTCCCCGGGTTGCGATTTCACTTCTTCTGGTCAGCAGTTTCCTCTCTGGTTGCGCGTCCACGTCCAGCGATGGCAGTGCGGCGTTGAATCAGGGGAATTGGCCAATCTGTAGTCTGGTCGGTGGTCTCGTAGGTGGTGGATTGGGCGCAGTGGAGAGTTCTGCCTGGGCAGCCGGTGGTGCCGCGGCGGGCGCCATTGTCGGTGGCCTCATCTGCTTCGCGCAGGACGGCGATGCTGACAGCGATGGTGTGTTCGATCGTCGCGATACCTGCCCCAACACACCCGCCGGAGCGACCGTCGATAGCCGCGGTTGCCCGCAACGGACTTATACCCAGGCACCGGCGGAGCCTGCACCGCCGCCGCAGGACGAAGTCATCGTCCTCAGCGACATGGGCAACGTGCTCTTCGCTTTCGATTCCGCCGAATTGACCTCTGCCGCCAAAGACCAACTGGCAGCCGTTGCCAACCGGCTCACTGGTGCCAACCTGATCGGCGCCAAGGTGATCGGTCACACCGACAACGTCGGCTCCGACCCTTACAACCAGGGGCTTTCCGAGCGCCGGGCGAGGAGCGTGGCGGACTTCCTGGCCAGCCAAGGCGTGCCGGCAGACAAGTTGACGACTGAAGGCATGGGCGAAAGCCAGCCGGTGGCGGACAACGAGACGGATGCCGGGCGCGCGCAGAATCGCAGGGTCGAAATCCGGGTCGACCGCTGACGGATTTCCTGCGTTGTATCAACGAGTCTGTTGCAAGCGGATGCTTTTCCCAGCGACGCTCTGGTGCGTCGCCGGGCTTCGGCGTATGGTCCGCAAAAACTCGAACAATGCCAGGAGGGAGGCATGCGTTTATTCATGGGGCTGGGCAAGGTAGTTGCCCTGTTGTTCTGGTTGGTCGTCATTGCCAACGTCGCTTCACCGTTCACCCAACCATTCGACATGCTGCTCAACGGCGCCGGCATCCTGCTGGTTCTGGTCCACCTGTTCGAAATCATGCTGTTCAATTCCTTGTTGCGCGGTCGTGCCAATCCCTGGCGGGATCGCTTGCAACTCCTTCTGTTCGGCGTCTTCCATCTGCTGACCATTCCGCGTCACCGCGGCAAGGAGGCACGCCATGCGTAAGCTTGGACTCCTGCTGGCACTGATCGCCCCTGTCGCCCTGGCCGACGGCCAGGTGAAGGTGGACGCACACAACTTCCTCAAGCTGCCCACCCGAACGGGCAGCCTCAGCCTCGATCAGGTCGAAGTCGCCGATTACGCCACGCTGCTGATTCCGGCCGGCGTGACCGAGCTGCGCATCGGCGAACTGCGTATGGGGCGCGAGGCCCGACTGGGGATCGCACCGTCCGAGAAGGCTTTTCGCCTTGAGGTGCAGCGGGGCGAGATCGGCCCAGGCAGCCATATCACCGCATCAGGCGCGGCCGGCAGCATGAGCAAACCGGCCAGCGCGGGACGCAATCTCGAGCTGCGCCTGGTGGATGTCCATGTGAATGAAATGACCCTGGATGTGCGCGGTGGCATCGGCGCGCCGGGACGTCCGGGACTGGCTGGCGCCGACGGCGATGCCGCCGGTTGCCTCTGGGGTTCGGCTGGCCGTGGCTGGGATGGTCAGCCCGGCGACGATGGCGAGGCCGGTGGCGCTGGCGGTCAGGTGCGCCTGGAAGTGCCGGAGTCGTTCCCGGTGGATCTGGTTCGCGTGCGTCTTGATGGCGGCGTCGGCGGCGCGGCAGGCGAGGGCGGCGCCGGTGGCCATGGCGGTGCCGGCAAAGGCTGCCTGCTCTACAAGGCCGACGGCGCCAAGAGCGGTCGCGCCGGGCAACCCGGCAAGGCCGGCACTGCCGGCAATACCGGCAGCTTCAAGGTCGTACGTTTCTGATTGAGGGAGGGCGCACAGGGACGTGCGCCTGATTCAGAAACTCGGGCGAATGGCGACTATGGTCACCAGCGCCAGCCCGATCAGCAGATTGAACCCCACCACGCGACGGATGCGACCCAGCACCGCGCCACCTTCCGGCCAGTTTTCCGCATTCACTGCCGAACGCAGCTGTGGCAGTAGCAGGGCGCTCACCCGCAGGAACAGCGCCAGCATCGCCACATACAGCCCGATCATCATGTGTACGTATCGCGGCGCGGCTTCCATGCTGGCGTAGGACATATGCAGCATGCCCACACCTGAGAAGGGCAGTACCAGCACCGCCGGCCAGACCCAATAAAAGAAGCGGCGGAACACGTCCAGCCAGAGGCGCAGTCTTGCCGGGGGCTCCAGGGTGGCGACGGCGGCTGGTCGCAGGATCATCCAGGCGAAGAACATGCCACCGACCCATACCAGGGCGGCCAGCAGGTGCAGGGCGTAAAGGGCTGCGTGGGCAGTCATCCGGTCAACTCCATTCGGCGGGTAAAAGAAGGCGCGCTATCATAGCCGTCCTGTTAAAGTACTGAAAATTTATCCAGCTCTTCCCGCCGCAGTCACCCATGCTCAGCACCGAACTCAAGTCCCAGATCCAGGGCGCCTACAGCCGTTTTCTCGAAGCCAAGGGGCTGAAAGCCCGTTATGGCCAGCGCCTGATGATCGCCGAGGTTGCCAAGGCCCTGGGTGCCATTCCCGTGGATGACGAAGGTCACCGCGAGGGCGAGCCTGCCGTTGTGGCGGTGGAGGCGGGTACCGGTACCGGCAAGACCGTTGCCTACAGCCTGGCGACCATTCCTGCTGCGAAGGCCGCCGGCAAGCGCCTGGTGATCGCGACGGCCACCGTGGCGTTGCAGGAGCAGATCGTCCACAAGGACCTGCCCGACCTGATGCGCAACAGTGGCCTGAACTTCAGTTTCGCCCTGGCCAAGGGGCGCGGCCGCTATCTGTGCCTGTCCAAGCTCGACATGCTCCTGCAGGAAGGCCAGGCCCAGAGTGCCACGGCCCAGCTGTTCGCCGACGAGGGCTTCACCATCGACGTCGACGAGAAGGGACAGAAGCTCCTTAACCAGATGATCGAACGCCTCGCCGGCAACCGTTGGGACGGTGATCGCGATTCCTGGCCTGAAGCCATCGAGGACCAGGACTGGGCTCGCGTCACCACCGACCACAGCCAGTGCACCAAGCGCCATTGTCCGAACTTCCAGCAGTGCGCCTTCTATAAGGCACGGGAAGGCATGACCAAGGTGGACGTCATCGTCACCAACCATGACATGGTGCTTGCCGACCTGGCCCTGGGTGGTGGTGCCGTGCTGCCGGACCCGCGCGAGACGCTGTACGTGTTCGACGAAGGCCATCACCTGCCGGACAAGGCCATCGGCCACTTCGCCCATTACACCCGCCTGCGGTCCACCGCCGACTGGCTGGAGCAGGTGGCGAAAAACCTTTCCAAACTGCTGGCACAGAATCCCTTGCCTGGCGAGTTCGGTCGTCTGGTGGAAGGCGTGCCCGAGTTGGCCCGGGAGATTCGCACCCACCAGCAGTTCATGTTCAACGCCTGTGAAGAGGTTGCTGATTTCCGTGCCGGTGAAGACATGGAAGGCCGCGACCGTCCCCGCCATCGATTCGAGGCCGGCGTGGTGCCCGAGCACCTGCGAGAGCTGGGCATCGAACTGAAAAAGGGTTTCTCCAGGCTGCAAGACGTCTTCACCCGGCTTACCGAACTCCTCAAGGAAGCCATGGACGGTGAGGCCAGCACCGGCGTCGCCAGCCATCAGGCGGAGGAGTGGTATCCGCTGTTCGGCAGCCTGCTGTCTCGTGCCCAGGGCAACTGGGAGTTGTGGACGGCTTTCACCGTCGAAGACCCGGAAGACAGCCCGCCCATGGCGCGATGGCTGACGCTGGCGGAAAGTGGGGCGTTGCATGATATCGAGGTCAATGCCAGCCCCATCCTCGCCGCCGAGACATTGCGCCGGAACCTGTGGAATGTGGCCTACGGTGCCTTGGTCACCTCTGCAACCCTGACAGCCCTGGGTAAGTTCGATCGCTTCCGCATGCGTGCCGGCTTGCCCAAGGTCGCGGTCACAGCCGTTGTGCCGAGTCCGTTCCACCACGCCGATGCGGGACTGTTGCGGGTCCCGGACTTGAAAGCCGACCCCCGCGATGCCGCCGCGCACACTGCCGCTATCGTCCGTGAACTGCCCACTCTGGTAGAGGGCGCGCGTGGCACGCTGGTGCTGTTCGCTTCGCGTAGGCAAATGCAGGACGTATTCGAAGGCCTGGACCGTGACTGGCGCAAGCGCGTGCTGATCCAGGGCAACCTGTCCAAGCAGGAAACCCTGAACAAGCACAAGGCGCGGGTCGACGATGGCGAGCCCAGCGTGCTGTTCGGGCTGGCGAGTTTCTCCGAGGGTGTCGACTTGCCGGGCGCCTATTGCGAACACGTGGTGATCGCCAAGATTCCCTTCGCCGTGCCGGACGACCCGGTGGAAGCGGCGTTGTCCGATTGGATCGAGGCCCGTGGCGGCAATCCCTTCATGGAGATCGCCGTGCCCGACGCTTCCCTGCGCCTGGTGCAGGCCTGTGGTCGCCTACTGCGTACCGAGGCCGACCGCGGCACCATCACATTGCTGGATCGGCGCGTGGTCACCCAGCGCTACGGCCGCGCGATCCTCGATGCGCTGCCGCCATTCCGTCGCGAGATTGCCTGAAACAGGACTGCCCTTGACGCTGAGCGCCCCCCATCTGCGATGATGCCGGGGTTTTTGCGGGTGCCCAGCGCACCTGCCTTGTCCCGCTTCGTTTTGTCGCACCGTTGGCGAGATACGAACTTTTGGCGGTCTATGCTCAGCATTCTCTTGGGAACTCCGGTCCGATGCTTTCGATACCAAAACGCCCCCTCGCCCTGGCCATCCTTTTTGGCATGTCGGGAATCCCCCTGATTGCCCAGGCCGAGACCCTGTTCAATTTCGTCCGCCCGCTGGATGCGGTGCAGGTGACCACCCAGGATGCCAGTCTGCCGAGCGTGACCGCTGAAACCACCGCCAATGGTGAAGTTCTGCGTCGCGTTACCTTCAATGCTGCCGAGAAACCGAGCCTGCGCCTCACCCCGCAAAACGGCAGCTGGGACTGGTCCAAGGCCGAAGCGATGAGTCTGCGCATCCAGAGCGCCCAGGATTGGGCGATCACCCTGGACGTCGCTATCGAGAGCACCGATGGCAAGGTCCTGACCACCCAGGTCGCGCTACCGGCCGGACCGGCGCAGACCTTGCTGATCCCGCTGGCCGCGACGTCGCCCAATGCCCACGGGATGCGTGCGGCGCCACCGTTGCCCTGGACCGTCGATGGCAAGCGTTTGCTGCCGGCCACGCTGGTCAATGGCGAAGTCGACCGCAGCAAGATCGCTTCCGTGACGCTTTCCCTGAACCAGCCAAATGCCGCGCAGAATGTGTTGCTCAGTCGTTTTGGCACCGAAGAAAAAGACCTGCAGGAAGCGCTCTACCAGGGCCTGATGGACGCCTACGGTCAATACGCCCGTGCTGACTGGCCGGGCAAGGTGAAGAGTGACGAGCAACTGAAGAAGGGCGCTGCGGACGAAGCGAAACAGCTCGTCGACTGGACGGCCAAGTTGCCACAACAGGACACCTACGGTGGCTGGCTGGGTGGTGAGACTTTCGAAGCCAGCGGCTTCTTCCGTACCGAGAAGCGCAATGGCCGCTGGTTCCTGGTCACGCCGGAAGGCCATCCGTTCTTCTCCCTGGGCGTCAACGCGGTGACCCCTGGCCTGAGCCAGACCTACGTCGAAGGCCGGGAAGCCATGTTCAAGGCGCTGCCGAAGGACAATGAGCCCCTGGCCAATCATTTCGGCAAAGGCGACGACCGCGCCGAAACCGATGCCAACAAGGGGCGGGCGTTCAACCAGGGCCGCTGGTACGACTTCTACGGCGCCAACGTCGAACGCACCTACGGCGGCAACGACCCGCAACGCTGGGTCGGCCACAGCCTGGAGCGCCTCAAGGCGTGGGGCTTCAACACCGTTGGCAACTGGAGCGATCCGGCCTTCAACACCAGTGAGCGCATGCCCTACACCCTGCCGTTGTCCATCCATGGTGACTTCGCCACCATCAAGACGGGCTTCGACTGGTGGGGCGGCATGCCTGACCCGTTCGATCCGCGATTCGCGATGGCGGCGGAGCGCGCAATTGCCATTGCCGCCCGCGATCATCGCGATGATCCCTGGCTCCTGGGCTTCTTCGCCGATAACGAACTCGCCTGGGGCGGCCACAGTGAAGACCCGCGAGCCCGCTACGCATTGGCCTACGGCACCCTGCGCCTGACGACCGACGTGCCCGCCAAGCGCGCCTTCCTCAAGCAACTTCGCGACAAGTACCGCAACCAGCAGGGCCTCTCGAAAGCCTGGGGCATCGATCTGCAGGCCTGGGAGCTGATGGAAGACCCGGGCTTCGAACCGCCGCTGCCGAACCCGGAGCACCCGGCCATCGAGGAAGACTTCAAGCGCTTCCAGCGTTTCTATGCGGACACCTACTTCAAGACCATCGCCGACTCCATGAAGTGGCATGCGCCCAACCACCTGATGCTGGGCGGTCGTTTCGCCGCCACCGTGCCCGAGGCCATCGAGTCCTGCGCGCAGTACTGCGACGTGATCAGCTTCAATCGCTACACCCGTGAGCCGCAGCATGGCCTGGACATGGACTTGCTGCGCCGCCTCGACAAGCCCCTGATGCTCACGGAGTTCCACTTCGGGTCCCGTGACCGCGGTCCGTTCTGGGGCGGCGTCTCCGAGGTCTACAAGGAAGAAGAGCGCGGTCCGGCTTACGCCACCTACCTCAAGAAGGCGGCGGAGGAGCCGCTGATCGTCGGCGCCCACTGGTTCCAGTACCTCGATCAGCCGGCCACTGGCCGCCTGCTCGACGGTGAGAACGGTCACCTCGGTCTGGTCGGCATTACCGACCGTCCATGGCAGGGCTTCGTCGAGGCCGTGCGCAAGGCGAACCTGGCGCTGGCCGCTGATATCAGCAAGCCTGCCCAGCCGCTGGCGCCCTCCAAGGAGCAGCCCAAGGCCCCGGTGAAGGAACAACCCAAGGAAACGGCCAATCCTGCGCCGGCGGAAAAGCCAGCGGAGCCGCCGAAAGCGGCTGAACCACCGAGCGCCGAACCGGCCGATCAGCCCAAGGCTGACGAACCCGCCCAGCCTGAAGCTCCCACGCAGGAGGAAGCCGGGAAGCCCTGATGGGCGACCCGTCTTCGGCACCCGGTTCACAAGGGGCGGCAAGGCTGGAACAATGCCGCCTCCATTTCTTTCAGGAGCATGCCGGTGCAGACCCAGGGCTATTTCGACTTGCGCTTCGAGGCGGCGAAAGACGCGTTCGCCGAACTCTTCGCTGACCCCCAGGAGCGCGGTGCGGCCCTCTGTGTGCAGGTGGGCGGCGAGACCGTGCTCGACCTTTGGGCCGGCGTGGCCGACAAGGATGGCCAGCAGGCTTGGCACAGCGACACCATCCTCAACCTGTTTTCCTGCACCAAGACCTTCGCCTCCGTAACCCTGTTACAACTGGTGGGGGAGGGCAAGCTTGAGCTGGACGCCCCCGTGGCGCGTTACTGGCCCGAGTTTGCCGCAGCCGGGAAGGAACGCATCAGCGTTCGCCAACTGCTCTGCCACCGTGCCGGCCTACCGGCAATTCGCGCCTTGCTGCCGGCTGAGGCCCTCTACGATTGGACGGCGATGACCACCGCCCTGGCTGCCGAAGCGCCCTGGTGGACCCCCGGTGAAGCTCATGGATATGCACCGATCACCTACGGCTGGCTGGTCGGCGAGCTGATTCGCCGGGCGGATGGCCGGGGCCCGGGCGAGTCCATCGTGGCTCGCGTCGCTCAACCCCTGGGACTGGATTTCCACGTGGGCCTGGCCGATGAGGAGTTCGATCGCGTGGCGCATATCGCCCGCGCCAAGGGCAACATGGGCGACGCTGCGGCGCAGCGTCTGCTCAAGAGCATGATGACCGAGCCGAACTCGCTGAGTACGCGCTCGTTCACCAATCCGCCGTCGATCATGACCAGCACGAACAAGCCGGAATGGCGACGGATGCAGCAACCCGCGGCCAATGGCCATGGCAACGCGCGCAGCGTGGCGGGCTTCTATGCCGGCTTGCTCGACGGCGAGCTGCTGGACTCCGAGCTGCTCGCGGAGCTGACCCGCGAACATGCCCAGGGCGAGGACCTCACCTTGCTGACGTCCACTCGTTTCGGCCTCGGTTGCATGCTCGACCAACCCGACGTACCCAACGCCACCTATGGCATGGGCCGATACGCCTTCGGCCATCCCGGCGCAGGCGGCTCCACCGGCTTTGCCGACCCGGAACGCGAACTGGCCTTCGGCTTCGTCACCAACACCCTCGGCCCTTACGTTCTGATGGATCCGCGCGCCCAGAAGCTGGCCCGTGTGGTCAAGGACTGCCTGGGCTGAGCCACTCGTCACTTCGACTGTTTTTTTCTTTGCTGAATAAAGGCTTGGCGCGAAAATTTAAGCTCGGTTGAGAGATTAAAACGCCATCACTTTTCGTGGTGGCGTGCGGCCTTCAGCGACTACGGAATCCTGCCCATGAAGCTGTTAAAGATTTCCACCCTGATACTCTGTGTGTCTGCCTCCGGCTGCACCATGCTTGGCCCGCAGAAGGCCGAGGTGCCTGCCAAGCCCCAGCAGACCGTTTCCGCCAGCCAGTCCTGGTGGTCCTTCGGCGGTGATAAGAAAGCCAAGCAAACCAAGGTTGCCAAGGTGGACACCAAAGCGACCCAGGCCTGGCTCGATCAGTACGAGCCGCGTCTGCGCGAGGCCGTAAAAGGCAGCAAACTGGAAGTGGAGCGCCGTGAGAACGTGCTGGTGGTGACCCTGCCGGTCGACCCGTCGTACAACCCGGATCGCCCGAGCATGCTGCTGCCCGCCACCCTGGGTCCCATCACCAAAGTGGCGAAGCTGGTGGAGGGCGATACCAAGACCGCAGTGCTGGTCCTCGGGCACGCCGATAGCTCCGGCAAGGATGACGTCAACCGCAAGATCAGCCAGGAGCGCGCCCAGTCCGTTGCCGCGATCTTCCGCCTGAGCGGCCTGCAGCGTGATCGCCTGCACCTGAAGGGGCTGGGTTCGGATATGCCGCGCGCCGCCAACGACAGCCAGCAAGGCCGTTCCCTGAACCGTCGTGTCGAGATGATCCTCACGCCGCAGGAAACCCTGGTTGCGCTGATTGCCCAGTACAGCAAGCCGGCCAAGCCGGGACAGCTGGGCAAGGTCGAAGAGGTGGTTGCGGCAGATCAGGCCAAGTAAGCACGCCTTGGGTAAGCTATTGGCTTTCCGCACACAGGACTGCCAACCATGACCCAGACCCTGGCCGATATGCGCCGTGACTATGCCCGCGATGGGCTCAGCGAGGAGCAGGCTCCCGCCGAGCCCTTCAGCCTGTTCCAGAGCTGGTTCGGCGACGCGGTGAAGACCGAGCAACTGCCGGTCGAGCCTAACGCCATGACCGTTGCCACGGTCGACGCCGAAGGCCGTCCCCATTGCCGGGTGTTGCTGCTGAAAGGGCTGGATGAACGTGGCTTCACGTTCTTCAGCAACTACGACAGCGCCAAGGGCGAACAACTCTTGGCTAATCCATTCGCCGCCATGACTTTCTTCTGGCCCGCCCTGGAACGCCAGGTCCGTATCGAGGGCCGGGTAGAGCGGGTGACCCCGGCCGAATCCGACGCCTATTACCAGGTACGCCCGCTGGGCAGCCGACTGGGAGCCTGGGCATCGCCGCAGAGCCGGGTAATCAGCGATCGTGCGGAGCTCGAAGCGCTGCTGGCGAAAACCGAGCAGCGGTTCCTTGATAACGCGCCGAGCTGTCCGCCGCATTGGGGTGGGTATCGTTTGCTGCCCGAACGCATCGAGTTCTGGCAGGGGCGCCCGAGCCGCCTGCATGACCGCCTGAACTACCGACTCGTGGACAACGCCTGGGTTCGCGAGCGACTGGCCCCCTGACCTTTCCGCGTGATGGCGCAGCTCATCGTTGGCTGCGCCCTCCGTCATCCTGCGCCTCGTCGCCATCTCTTCCCCCGCCTGCAACACCTACCATTAGCCTCGTGGTTCCCGGCCCAGTCTGAGGTACGTCGATGAAGATCGTCATTGCTCCCGATTCCTTCAAGGAAAGCCTGAGTGCGCGCGAAGTGGCCGCTGCCATCGCTCGGGGCTGGCGCTCGGTATTTCCCGAAGCCGAACTGGTGCAGAAGCCCATGGCCGATGGCGGTGAGGGCACAGTGGACGCAGTGCTGGCCGCCACCGGCGGCGAACGCCGTGACGCGCTGGTACAGGGGCCTCTGGGCGACCCGGTGCGCGCACATTGGGGATGGCTGGGGCAGGGGCGCGCCATTATCGAAATGGCGGCTGCCAGCGGCTTGCACCTGGTCGCCCGTGACGCCCGCGATGCCACGCGCACCAGCAGCTTCGGCACCGGCGAGTTGATTCGCCAGGCCCTCGATGTCGGCGCGACGCGGATCATCCTCGGTCTCGGCGGTAGCGCCACCAATGACGGCGGTGCGGGCTTGCTCACGGCTCTCGGGCTGCGCCTGCTGGACAAGCACGGTGCGCCGCTACCGGCTGGCGGCGCGGCCCTGGCCCGGCTGGCGAGGGTCGATCCTTCCGGTCTTGATCCGCGTCTCGCCGGCGTTGAGTTCGAGGTGGCGGCGGATGTGGATAACCCGCTCTGCGGACCCCACGGCGCTTCCCATGTCTTCGGCCCGCAGAAGGGCGCCAATCCCGCGCAGGTCGAATCGCTCGATGCAGCACTGGGACATTACGCCGAGGTGATCGCCGCTCACCTCGGCGAAGACCATAGCCAGCATCCGGGCGTAGGGGCGGCCGGTGGCCTGGGGTTCGCCGCACGGGCCTTTCTCGGCGCGCGCTTCCGCCCCGGTATCGAACTGGTGGCGGAAGTGGCCGGGCTGGCCGATTCGGTAGTGGACGCCGATCTGGTGGTGACGGGGGAGGGTCGCCTCGACTCACAGAGCCTGCATGGCAAGACCCCGGTGGGCGTGGCGCGTATTGCGGGTGCCGCCGGCGTGCCGGTGATCGCCATTGCCGGGAGCCTGGGAGAGGGTTATCAGCGCCTGCGTGAAGTTGGCATCGAGGCCGCCTTCAGCCTGGTGCCCGGTCCCATGGAGCTGGAGCGGGCGATGGCGTGCGCTGCGGTGGAGCTGGAAGCGCGTAGCGCGGATATCGCCCGATTGTGGAAACTGGCCGCCCGCGTCTGACCGTGCTCAGGCGGTGTAACGCTGTGCCGCCCGTTCCAGCCAGGGCTGCAAGTCCTTGCGCTTGACGCCTTCAGCGCGAGCGACCTTCAACTGTTCCAGCATGAACGCCTGCTTTTCCTTGTCGCCTTCCGCCAGGGATAACGCGAGGTCGCGATCCATCCAGCGTTTGATGCGCACGTACAGCCACCAGTGGAAGTAAAGGCCGGCGATGGTGGTGATCGCGATGATGAAGTAGTCCATGGGCTAACCTTGTGGGACAGGGAGCTTGTAGGAGATTTCCCGTGAGGCTGTCGGAAAGCTGAACAATAGCTGAGTAGTCGGCCTGCTCAGGTGACAGCCCACGCAGCGCGGAGTCTAATGGACGGGTAATTAATTCTGGAGGAATTGCTATGCGTAAACCCTATCTGCTGGTTGCCTCTTTCACGGCAGTGGCACTGGCGCTGGGTGGCTGTCAGTCGAGCCTGACCGGAGACACCTATTCCCGTGACGAAGCTCGGCAAGTGCAGACCGTGCGCATGGGCACCATCGAATCGCTGCGTCCGGTGAAGATCGAAGGTACCAAGACGCCGGTCGGCGCCGGCGCTGGCGCTGTGGTCGGCGGCATTGGCGGTAGCACCATCGGCCACGGACGTGGCAGCGCAGTCGCAGCCGTGATCGGCGCGGTAGCCGGCGGCCTGCTGGGGGCGGCGGCAGAAGAAGGCTACACCCGTACCCAGGGTGTGGAAATCACCGTGCGTGAAGACGATGGTTCGATGCGCGCCTACGTCCAGGAAGTCCAGCCCAACGAAGTCTTCCGCGTGGGCGAGCGCGTTCGCATCATGACGGTCAACGGCACCAGCCGCGTCGCTCACTGAAGCTAAGCTGTCCCCATCGGGACAGCTTGTCGTTTTCCCCATTCCAGAATGACGGCGATAGCGCCTGGGTGCTATCGCCGTTTGGAGTGGGCGTTCTCTGCAGTTGCTAGCGTTTTGAAATAATTCAATCTATCGCGATGAATCGATAGTAATGGATAATCGCTGGGTTTTTTTCATGCCATTTCCGTTACTTGGAGGAAGGTGGCGCTGACCTAGGGGAGATATGGATGATTCTGGCGCTCATTGTCGCGCTGCCCTTTCTCGGGGCACTTCTTCCGCCGCTGGCCGAGCGCCTTGGCCGTTCCGTCTGCGCGGCCGTCACCGCACTGGTACCGCTGGCTGGCCTCGTTCTCCTGCTGACCCAGACCGATAGCATCTTCGCCGGTCACACCCTCAATTTCGCTCAGTCCTGGTTACCGGGCTTCGGGCTCAGCTTCAGCCTGCGGCTGGATGGCCTGGGCTATCTGTTCGCCCTGTTGATCCTCGGCATCGGGCTGCTGGTGATCCTCTACGCCCGCTACTACCTGTCTACGGAAGAGCCCATGGGGCGCTTCTTCGCCTTCCTGCTGTTGTTCATGGGCGCGATGCTCGGCGTTGTGCTGTCCGAGAACCTGCTGCTGATGCTGGTGTTCTGGGAGCTGACCAGTCTGTCCTCATTCCTGCTCATCGGCTTCTGGGGGCACCGCTCCGATGCGCGCAAGGGCGCGCGAATGGCGCTGGCGGTTACCGCAGGCGGGGGCCTGGCGCTGTTGGCCGGGATACTGCTTGTGGGACATATCGCCGGCAGCTTCGAACTGACCCAGGTGCTCGCCGCAGGCGAGCAGATCCGTGCCCACGGCCTTTATCCGGTGGCGCTGGTGCTGGTCCTGCTGGGTGCGTTCACCAAGTCCGCGCAGTTCCCATTCCATTTCTGGCTGCCCCACGCCATGGCCGCGCCGACCCCGGTGTCCGCCTACCTGCACTCGGCCACCATGGTGAAGGCCGGCGTATTCCTGCTGGCGCGCTTGTATCCGGCCTTGTCCGGTTCCGACCTGTGGTTCTACCTGGTCAGTCTGAGTGGCCTGGCGACGCTGTTGTTCGGCGCCGGTATGGCGTTGTTCCAGCACGACCTCAAGGGCCTGCTGGCCTACTCGACCATCAGCCATCTCGGCCTGATCACCTTGCTGTTCGGCCTCGATTCGCAACTCTCGAACGTCGCGGCAGTGTTCCACATCATCAACCACGCCACCTTCAAGGCCTCGTTGTTCATGGCCGCGGGGATCATCGACCACGAGACCGGCAGTCGCGACATGCGCCTGATCAACGGGCTATGGCGGTACATGCCGCATACGGCGGTGCTGGCGATGGTGGCGTCCCTGGCCATGGCCGGCGTGCCCTTGCTGAACGGCTTCCTCAGCAAGGAGATGTTCTTCGGCGAGACGCTGCAGCAGGATCTGCTGGGGAGTTTCAGTTGGGTGGTGCCGGCGGCGGCGACACTCGCCGGGGTTTTCTCGGTGGCCTATTCGTTGCGCTTCGTCCACGACGTGTTCTTCAACGGCGAGCCCGCCGTCCTGCCCAAGTTCCCGCCTCACGAGCCGCCGCGCTACATGAAGGTCCCGGTGGAAATCCTCGTGTCCCTCTGTCTGCTGGTGGGCATGCTGCCGGGCATCACGGTGGCGCCGCTGCTGGCCACTGCGGCTTCGGCCAGCCTGGGCGGCACGTTGCCGGAATACGACCTGGCGATCTGGCATGGCTTCAACCTGCCGTTGGCCATGAGTCTGGTGGCGCTGGTTGGCGGCGTGCTGGTCTATGTGCTGCGCAAGCCACTGTTCCGCTGGTACGCCGACCTGCCCGACACCGACGCCAAGGAAGTGTTCGAGCAGCAGGTGCAGCGCGCCGTGGTGGCCGCCCGCTGGATTACCGGGCACCTGGAGAACGGCTCCCTGCAGCGCTACCTGTCCTTGTTGCTGGGCGCCGCCATGGTGATGGTGGCGCTGTCGCTCGCGCCCCTGCCGCAGATCGCGGGCGAGCGTCCGCTCACGCCACTGGACGGTATCACTACCCTGGGATTGGCAGTGCTGGCGCTATCGGGTGTGCTGACTGCGATTTTCCATCGCCAGCGGCTGATCGCGCTGATGATCCTCGGCGTGGCCGGCTTGCTGGTGGCGTTGGCATTCGCTCGATTCTCGGCACCTGACCTGGCGCTCACGCAGCTGGTGGTGGAAGTGGTGACGCTGGTCCTGCTGATGCTGGCGCTCTACTACCTGCCGTCCCGTACGCCGGGTGAAAGCTCCAGCCTGCGTGGGCTGCGCGATTTCATCCTGGCCTGTGCAGTGGGCGTGATGGTGGCGTTGCTGGCCTACGCCGTGCTGACCCGACCCTACGAAGGTATCGCCGATTTCTTCCTCGCCAACAGCGTGTCCGGGGGCGGCGGCACCAACGTGGTCAACGTGATCCTGGTGGACTTCCGCGGCTTCGATACCCTCGGCGAAATCACCGTCCTGACGATCGCCGCCGTCGGCATCTTCGCCATGCTTTCGGGGCTGCGCCTGGAGAATCCGACCTGCGATCCCCAGGGGCGAAATTGGGCCGGCGCCAAGCACCCGCTGATTCTCGAAACCCTGTCGCGCCTGATGCTTCCCCTGGCCTTGCTGATTTCGGTGTTCATTTTCCTGCGTGGGCACAACCTGCCCGGTGGCGGCTTCATCGCCGGCCTGATCACCGCCGTGGCCCTGGTGCTGCAGTACATCGCCAGTGGCATTGCCTGGGTGGAACAACGCCTGCCGTTGAATTACCAGCGCATGGCGGGTGCCGGGGTGCTGATCGCCGGCCTCACCGGCCTCGGCAGCTGGGCCTTCGGCCGCAACTTCCTGACCTCGGCGTTCGGCCATTTCGAGCTGCCGCTGGTGGGTGAATTCGAACTGGCGACCGCCATGCTGTTCGACCTCGGCGTCTACCTGGCCGTGGTCGGCTCGACGTTGCTGGTATTGGTCAACCTGGGACGTCTGAGCCTGTCCCCGGCTGCGAGCAAGGAGATTCATTGATGGAGGCGCTGTTCGCCGTAACCCTCGGCTTGCTGACCGCCAGTGGCATCTACCTGCTGCTGCGCGGCCGGACATTCCCCGTGGTGCTGGGCCTGACCCTGCTCTCGTACGCCGTCAACCTGTTCCTCTTCGCCATGGGTCGGCTGGCCGGCGAAGCCGTGGTGCTCGGGCGCGACGTGCAGTATGCCGATCCCGTGCCGCAAGCCCTGGTGCTGACCGCCATCGTCATCGGCTTCGCCATGACTGCCTTCGTGGTGGTGCTGGCCTTGCGCGGGGTGGGCGATCTGAACAGCGATCACGTCGATGGCCTCACCGACGAGGAGTCGGCGCCATGATCCACCTGACGATCCTGCCGGTCCTGATTCCGCTGTTCACCGGTGCGCTGTTGCTGGTGCTGCCGTCCAACGAGCGCCTGAAGCGCAGCCTTTCCGTGCTCGCCACCCTGGCCCTGGTACCGCTGGCGCTGTACCTGATTCAGCAGGCGGGTGATGGCCAGTTGCGCGTTTACGCACTCGGCAGTTGGCAGCCACCCTTCGGCATCGTCCTGATGCTCGACCGGCTTGCAGGGCTGATGCTGCTGGCGACCGCCGTGCTGGCCTCTGCTGCCGTGATCTATGCCGTACGTGGCGACGATCGTATCGGCCTGCGCTTCCATGCGCTTTTCCAGTTCCAGCTGCTGGGGATCAACGGCGCCTTCCTGACTGGCGACCTGTTCAATCTCTTCGTGTTCTTCGAAATCCTGCTGATCGCCTCCTATGCGTTGCTGCTGCACGGCGGGGGTGGCGAACGGGTGAAAGCGGGGATGCACTACGTGATCCTCAATCTCGCCGGTTCGGCGCTGTTCCTGATCGCGATAGGTGCCCTCTACGGCATCACCGGCACCCTGAACATGGCTGACATGGCCCGCCAGGTGGCCGCGGCAGGGCCGGACAATGCCCCGGTGCTGGCCGCCGCCGGACTGGTGCTGCTGTTGGTGTTCGCCCTCAAGGCAGCACTGTTGCCGCTGTACTTCTGGCTGCCGCGTGCCTATGCCGCCGCGAGTGCGCCGGTGGCCGCACTCTTCGCGATCATGACCAAGGTGGGCATCTATTCGATCCTGCGGGTGTACAGCCTGGTCTTCGGCCCCGAAGCCGGCGAGCTGGCCAACCTGGCGCAGCCCTGGCTCTGGCCGCTGGCACTGGCCACAGTGTTGCTCGGTGCCCTGGGCGCGCTGGCTGCCGCCACCTTGCAGGGCTTGCTGGCTTACCTCGTGGTGGTCTCCGCCGGCACTCTGCTGGCAGCCATCGCCCTGGGGACTCCCGAGGCCCAGGGCGCGGCACTGTTCTATCTGCTGCACAGCACCTGGGTGGCCGGAGCGCTGTTCCTCCTGGCCGACCTGGTCAGCCGACAGCGGGGCGAGAAGGCGGGCCACCTGGTGCAAGGGCCGGCCCTGAAGAATCCGAGCATCCTCGGTGCGGCGTTCTTCTTCGGTGCCATCGCCGTGGCGGGCTTGCCGCCGCTGTCCGGTTTCTTCGCCAAGCTCCTGTTGCTCCAGGCTGCGCCGCCGGGCGCTGGTGCACTGCCGTTGTGGAGCGTGCTGCTGATCGGTGGTTTCGTCAGCCTGGTGGCCCTGAGCCGCGCGGGCAGCACGCTGTTCTGGCGTACCGGCTATCAGGTGTTGGGCAGTGCGGAACTGGATGGCGGCCGGCTGTTCGCCACCCTTCTGCTGCTGGCCGGCAGCCTGGTGCTGGTGGCGTTCGCCCAGCCGCTCCTGGACTACGCCCAGGCCACCGCCGTGCAGCTGCATGACGTGAACCTCTACCGCGCCATTCTCGAGGGGACCGGAGCATGATTCGACGAATCTTTCCGCACCCCGCCGAAAGCCTCTTGCTGCTGTTCGTCTGGCTGCTGCTGGTGGACTCCTTCGCCTTCAGCCACTGGCTGCTGGGGGGCTTTCTCGGCTGGGCAATTCCGTTCTTCTTCCAGCCGCTGTTGATCGAGCGCCCGAAACGCTGGCATCCGCTCAAGCTGATGCGCTTCCTGCTGATGGTGGTGGGGGACGTGCTGGTGGCCAATTTCCAGGTAGCACGCCTGACCCTCGGCCGCGTCGAAGCGCTGCGTCCCGCCTTTGTCGAAGTGCCCATCGAACTGGACAACGAACTGGCCATCAGCGTGCTGGTGAGCGTGGTGTCGCTGACACCGGGTTCGCTGGCCGCCGACCTCAGTGCCGACCGCCGGACCCTGCTGGTGCATGGCCTCGACGTGCCGGACAAGGTCGCCATGGTGGCTGAGATCAAGTCGCGCTACGAGGCACCGCTGAAGGAGATATTCCCATGCTCGGCCTAGTGATCCCGCTCTGCCTGGGTATGCTCGGGCTGGCGCTGCTGCTGACGCTCGCGCGTCTCATCAAGGGGCCTTGCCTGCCGGACCGAGTGCTGGCGCTGGATACCCTCTACATCAACGCCATCGCCATGCTCGTGCTCTACGGCATCTGGAAGGGCAGCAACCTGTTCTTCGAAGTGGCGCTGCTGATCGCCGTGCTCGGCTTCGTCAGTACAGTGGCGGTGGCCAAGTACATGCTGCGCGGAGACATCATCGAATGACTAGCGAACCGCTGTCCCTCTGGGTGGAAATCCTCGTCTGTGCGCTGCTGCTGCTCGGCAGTGCCTTCATGCTGATCGGCGCCATCGGCCTCTATCGCCTGCCGGACTTCTTCATGCGCCTGCATGGCCCGACCAAGGCCACCACCCTGGGCGTGGGTGGTGTGGTGATGGCTTCGCTGGTGTTCTTTTCGGCCGATGCCGGCGGGCTCAGCCTGCACGAATTGCTGATCAGCCTGTTCCTCTTCATCAGCGCCCCGGTCAGCGCCTACATGCTGGCCAAGGCCGCGGTGTTGCAGCAGTTGCCGCTCGACCAGAAGACCCGCGGCAAACCCTGGAACCAGTAAGCACTACAGTTTTTCCCGCCTGCTGTGCCTGTCTGGCCCCATGGACGGCCTCGTAGACTGGCGGCTTTCTCCCGGAGGTGAACATGGCGCAGCAAGGTCGACTGGTGGCGGTGGCCTGCCTGGTGCTGGCCATGGCGCTCTGGGGCAGCTCCTTCATCGCCCTCAAGCTGGCCTTCCAGGAAGTCGCCCCGCATTGGGTAATCTTCGCGCGTATGGCCCTGGGCAGCCTGATCTTCCTGGCCGCCTGGCGTTGGCGGGGCAACCTCGACTACCAGCCTGGAGACTGGAAATACCTGCTGGGCCTGGCCGCCTGCGAACCCTGCCTCTACTTCATCTTCGAAGCCCTGGCGCTGCAGCACACCAGTGCCTCCCAGGCCGGCATGATCACCGCGCTATTGCCGTTGCTGGTGGCGGTGGGTGCCTACGCTCTGCTGCATGAACGGATCACTCGCGGCACCCTGGCCGGCTTCTTCCTTGCCGTGGTTGGCGCTGTCTGGCTGAGCCTGGCCAGCGACTCGGACAGCCATGCGCCGCAGCCTCTGCTGGGCAATTTCTACGAGTTCCTCGCCATGCTCTGCGCCACCGGCTACACGCTGTTGCTCAAGCATCTGTCATCGCGCTACTCGGCCTTTTTCCTGACCGCCATGCAGGCCTTCATCGGCAGCCTGTTCTTCCTGCCCCTGGCCTGGGTCACTTCGCCCTTGCCGGAGTCCGTCAGCCCGCTGGGCATCGGCGCCATGATCTACCTCGGCACCGTGGTCACGGTGGGCGCCTACGGCCTCTACAACTTCGGCGTCTCGCGGATGCCGGCGAGCCAGGCCACCGGCTTCATCAACCTGATTCCCGTGTTCACCCTGGTATTCGCCTGGGGCTTCCTGGGTGAGCGGCTGACAGGGGTGCAACTGCTCGCCGCCGGCCTGGTGTTCGTCGGCGTGGCGCTGAGCCAATGGAAAAGCGCAGCGCCGGCGCCGGCAGGGGTCCTGGATTGATCAAGGGTTCAGCCAGGCCAGGACCACATCCAGCATCCGGTTGGCGAAGGCCCATTCGTTGTCGTACCAGGCCAGCACTTTCACCAGCTCCCCTTGCACACGGGTGTGATTGAGATCCACCACGCAGGAAACCGGATAGCCATTGAAGTCGCTGGATACCAGCGGCAACGCGTTGCACTCCATGACCCCCGGCGGCAAGGCTGTCATCCCGGCTTCGAGGGCCGCGTTGAGCGCCTCGCGGCTGGTCGGGCGTTCGGCGATGAACGAGAAATCCAGCAACGACACGTTCGGTGTCGGTACCCGTACCGCCATGCCATCCAGACGGCCGGCCAGTTCCGGCAGGACCAGCCCGATGGCCTTGGCCGCGCCGGTGCTGGTAGGAATCATCGAGACGGCAGCGGCGCGGGCCCGATAGGGATCACTGTGGCTCTTGTCCAACAGGTGCTGGTCGTTGGTGTACGCGTGCACCGTGGTCACCAGGCCGCTGCGGATACCCACTTCGCGGTGCAACAACATGGCCAGCGGGGCCAGGCAGTTGGTGGTGCAGGAGGCGTTGGAGACGATCTGCTGGCTGCCCAGCTGTTCGTGATTGACCCCGTACACCACGGTCAGGTCGGCGGTGTCGAGGGGATGTGACAGCAGCACGCGTGGCGCCCCGGCGGTCAGGTGCTGCTCCACCTGCGCGCGCTTCTTCATCTTGCCGGTGCATTCCAGTACCAGGTCCACGCCCAGCTGCGCCCAGGGCAGGTTGACCGGGTCGCGCTCGCGCAGCAGGTGGATGGTCTGGTTGTTCACCTGGAGGCGGTCGTCGCTCAGGTGAACATGACCGGGGAAGCGGCCGAAGGTCGAGTCGAAACGGGTGAGGTGGGCCAGCGATTCGAAATCGCCGAGGTCATTGATGGCTTCGATACGCAGGCGCTGGTCGAGACCCCGCTCGAACAGCGCACGAACCAGAGCGCGACCGATGCGCCCATATCCATTCAGGGCGATACGCAGCATGGTGTTCTCCCTCCTTTGATCCTTCCCCAAGCTTAGTGGGGAAGGGCGAGGATGGAGATTGCGGCCAGTCGTCAGTTGTCGCGGGCACCGCCGAAGGAGGCACAGCCACGTTGCACCTTGCCGTTCAGGCGCAGCTCGGCGGTCAGGTGCTGGACCGCACCGCTCATGCTGTCGACGCAGCGTTGGGGCGCGACCCACAGCTCCAGGCGCTGGCCATTGGCCTCACTGGACAGGTTGAAGCGGCCATCCGGCAGTTGTTCTTCCATGTAGGGCAGGGCCAGGGAAGGCTGGCCGGGACGGTCGAGGATCAGGCCCTTGCCACTGACGCTGACGCTCCAATCGGGCTCATGGCCGCTGGCGCGCAGCAGCAGGCGCTTGAAGTTGAGGTCATCGCAGCCATGCCCTTCGCGCTGCAGGCGGTAGAGGGTCTTCAGGTCCAGTTGGCCATCGGCGTCGGGCAACTTCGTTGCGCCCATGCGGGCGCGAATGTCGGCGAACAGCTTGCCGGGACCATCCGCGGAGAGGTTGGCGGCTTCCGGCAGCAGCCCGGTGGCGCCACTGTCGACCAGGGCGAAGCGGCGCTTCTCGCCGCACGGGCTGAACATCACCTGCCCAGAGACTACGCTCAGCTCACCCTGCAGACGCACCAGGTTGGCGTCGGGAGCGGGGGCTTTTTCGACGAACATCTGGCAGGCGCCGAAGAGGGGCAAGAGGCTGAACAGCAAGGGGCGGGCGAAGCGCATCATGGGTCTCCTTCAGGGAGCGGCCACGTTACCGGTGCACAGCGCCCGGCTCAAGGGCGGAGGAGAGGGATGATCCAGTTCAAGCGAGTCTATGAGGCGGCACAGCCCGATGATGGCCAGCGGGTGCTGGTGGATCGCCTGTGGCCGCGTGGTATCCGAAAGGAGTCACTGGCCCTGGCCTCCTGGCTGAAGGAGGTGGCGCCGTCAGACCAGTTGCGCAAGCAGTTCTGCCATGACCCGGCGCTGTTCGACGAATTCCGCCTGCTGTACCGAGCGGAACTCGCGGCCCATCCCGAGCACTGGCAGGGATTACTGGAAATGGCCCGCAAGGGAAGTCTGACCCTCCTGTACGCCGCCAAGGACGAAACGCGCAACAATGCCCGGGTGCTGGCGGAGTTTCTCGAAGAAGAGCTCGAACGCGGTGGTCCGCCCAGTTCGCCGGTGTGTTATGCCGGCGAACTGTAGGGGCCCTCAGCCCACGTGATAGGTCTGGCCGGTCTGCGCACCTTCTGCGCTTTTGGCGTAGGCCAATGCCGCATCGGCCGCCGATACTGCCTTGTAGCCACGGAAATAGGGACCGTAGCTCGGCAGCGCTTCCTCGATCACGGTCGGGCTGACGCTGTTGATGCGCATGCCGCGCGGTAGCTCCAGGGCGGCGCTGCGTACGAAGGCATCGATGGCGCCGTTGACCATGCTGGCCGATGCGCCGTAGCGGATCGGATCGTGGCTCAGCACCCCGGAGGTGAGGGTGAACGAGGCGCCGTCGTTGGCGAATTCGCGACCGATCAGCACCAGGTTGACCTGACCCATCAGCTTGTCCTGCAGGCCCACGGCGAACTCGGCTTCACCCATTTCTGCCAGGGCCCCGAAGTGCACTTTGCCGGCGGCGCTGATCAGGGCATCGAACGAACCGACCTTCTCGAACAGGCTGCGAATCGACGCGACGTCGGTGATGTCCGCTTGCAGGTCGCCACTGTTGCGACCAACGCGGATGACTTCGTGGCGCTCCTTGAGCTCCTGCTCGATGGCCTTGCCGATGGTGCCGCTGGCACCGACGAGGATGATTTTCATGGGTTGGAATCCTGTGTAGGGAATGAATGACAGGTCCAGTGTAGAGTGCGGTCTATTGTCGATAATCCATGCAATTGGAAAACTTTGGTTTTCGATTGGAAACAATAGGGTCGCAAATCAATGAGCGAAATGGACGACCTCGCCGCCTTCGCGGTGCTGATGGAAGCTGGCAGCTTCACCGCTGCAGCCGAGCGACTGGGCTGCAGCAAGGGGCAGTTGTCCAAGCGCATCCGCTTGCTGGAACAAGGATTGGGCGCTTCGTTGCTGCATCGCACCACGCGACGATTGGGCCTGACTGCCGCCGGGGCAGCCTTGCTGCCCGAGGCAAAGGCCCTGGCTGCGCAGGCGGAGCGGGCCAGGCAATCGGTGCGGCGCTTGCAGGAGGAGCTGACGGGCTGCGTGCGCCTGACGGTACCGGTGTCCCTTGGCGAGACCTTTTTCGATGCGCTGTTGCTGGACTTTATCCGGCAGTACCCGCAGATCCGCATCGAGCTGGATTTGCACAACGGCTATCGCGACCTGGTGGCGGAAGGCTTCGACCTCGCCATCCGTTCGGGCATGGACATGGATGATCGCCTGGTGGCGCGGCCGCTGTTCTCCCTGCAGGAAATCACCTGCGCCATCCCGGCCTATCTCGCCACCCACGGCGAACCCGAACAACCGGCGGACCTGGCGCGCCACCAGTGCCTGCTCAACACCCACTACAGCGGTTTCGAGGAATGGCTCTATCACCGGCAGCACCGGCTGGAGCGGGTCAAGGTGGCGGGTGCGCTGGCGAGCAATCACTACAGCCTGCTGAAGAAGGCGGCCCTCGCCGGTGCCGGCGTCGCACGACTGCCTTCCTACATGATCTACGACGAACTGGCCGATGGCCGTCTGGTGTGGCTGCTGCGTGAGTACCAGACCCGCCAGACACCGGTTTTCCTGGTGCACCCCTGGCAGGGTGGGTTGCCGAGACGCACCCAGGTGCTGGCGGACTACCTGCTGGCCTGGTTCGAACGCAGCCGGCTGAAACTGGACAAGGCGGGGGAGTAGGGCAGGGCGACGACGAAGGGTGTAACAGCGATGTTCATCCCGCGTCGTGCCCCGGCGAAGGCGTCAGGCGAGGTGCTTCAGCAGGCGCGCCTGCAGGGCTTCCAGCTCGTTCGGGTCAGCTTTCTTGCTGGCGTGGATAGCCAACGACTCGCCCTCGAAGCGCGGCACGATGTGCATGTGAATGTGGAACACCGTCTGGCCCGCCGGTGCGCCATTGAACTGCGCCACCTGCACGCCGACCGGTTGCAGCTCCTGCACCAGTACATGGGTCAGCCGTTGCACCACGGCCATGACCTTGGCCAGGGCGTCGGTTTCGATCTCCAGGATGTTGCGCGCGGCTGATCGCTTCGGGATCACCAGGGTGTGGCCAAACGACTGCGGGAAAATATCGAGGAAGGCGAGCACGTCGTCGTCTTCGTAGAGTTTGTAGCAGGGTGCCTCGCCACGAATGATCTGGGCGAAAACGTTCTGCGGATCGTAGGTGCCGTGCAGGCTCATCGAAGGCTCTCCATTTGCCGATTTGCGAGCCGTGCACATTAACGCCCGACGCGACGTCGGAAAACCCCGCTGATGCCTCGCCAGCTCACCCTCCGGACAAACGTCGAGAACATCACCGACAAGTGAAGCAGCCGTGGCCATTCGTGGCCACGGCCGCCGATACCGCTTGTCTCCGCACCACGGCTGAGGGCGGCCTGGGGGTTTGTAGGAGCGGGCTTGCCCGCGAAGCTTCTCCGGCGCCGTTTTCGCGAGCAAGCTCGCTCCTACAGGGCGATCCTCTGCTTCAACTTGTCCAAGCAGAACCTAACTACGCTTTGTCACCTGAAGGTCGCAAACTGACTATCCGTTCGCGTCACTTCCCCGATATTTTGGCGAAAGTCCCCGTCGCCAGCCGCCGTTTCTGGCGTTACCCTTCGCATCTGGATAAAAAGTGGAGCAACCGCGAAGAGGGTTCCGGCGATCTGGCCTACGGCGCGAAAAGCGTCGGCGGGGCGCGGCGAAGGATGTTCGCGCAATAGCTTCCAACTTGCTTTTACAGTTCCACCCCGCCTGGCGGGACGACTATTTTTCCGCTGCCGGCCTGTGTGGCCGGCGGCTGACTGCCTGAACCGGCCGTTCGAGCGAGCGGCCCAGTATCGAGAGGATCGACCGTGCACAACGTCGTAATCAGTGGCACCGGCCTGTATACCCCGTCCAACAGCATCTCCAACGAAGAGCTGGTGGAGTCCTTCAACGCCTATGTGCAGGCCTTCAACGCCGAGAACGCCGGCGCCATCGAGCGGGGCGAAATCGAGGCCCTGGCTGAATCCAGCGTGGCCTTCATCGAGAAGGCGTCCGGTATCAAGAGCCGCTTCGTGGTGGACAAGGACGGCATCCTCGATCCGAAACGCATGACGCCGCGCATCCCCGAACGCACCAATGACGAGTGGGGCATCCTCTGCGAGATGGCCGTGGGCGCTGCCAAGCAGGCCCTGGAACGCGCGGGCAAGATCCCGGCGGACATCGACGGTGTGATCGTCGCCTGCTCCAACCTGCAGCGTGCCTATCCGGCGGTGGCCATCGAAGTCCAGGCTGCACTCGGCATCGAAGGCTTCGGCTACGACATGAACGTCGCCTGCTCCTCGGCCACCTTCGGTATCCAGGCTGCCACCAACGCGGTGCAGACCGGCCAGGCCCGCGCCATCCTGATGGTCAACCCGGAAATCTGCACCGGCCACCTGAACTTCCGTGACCGCGACAGCCATTTCATCTTCGGCGATGCCGCAACGGCGGTGATCATCGAACGTGCCGACCAGGCCACCTCCAAGCACCAGTTCGACGTGGTCGGCACCAAGCTGCTGACCCAGTTCTCCAACAATATCCGCAACAACTTCGGCTTCCTCAACCGCGCGGCGGAAGAGGGCATGGGTGCCCGCGACAAGCTGTTCGTCCAGGAAGGCCGCAAGGTGTTCAAGGACGTCTGCCCGATGGTCGCCGAGCTGATCGCCACCCACCTGGAAGAGAACAAGCTCAACGTCGCCGACGTGAAGCGTTTCTGGCTGCACCAGGCCAACCTCAACATGAACCTGCTGATCGCCCGCAAGCTGCTGGGCCGTGACGCCGAAGCCGACGAGGCGCCGGTGATCCTCGACACCTACGCCAACACCAGCTCCGCCGGATCCGTGATCGCCTTCCACAAGCACCAGGACGACCTGCCCAGCGGTGCGCTGGGTGTGCTCAGCTCCTTCGGCGCCGGTTACTCCATCGGCAGCGTGATCCTGCGCAAGCGCTGATGAATCATCCCGCCGACGCCGACCTGCTACCCCGGCTCCTGGCCGGGGAGCAGGGGGCGTTCTGCGAGTTGATCGGCGCCTACCAGGGCGCCATGCGCGCGGTGGCCTACGCGATCGTCGGCCAACGGCATGCCGACGAGGTGGTGCAGGACGCCTGGCTCGCCGTGGTGCGCAATCTCGACGGCTTTCAGCAGCGTTCCAGCCTGAAGACCTGGCTTCTGACCATCGTCGCCAATACCGCCCGCAGCCGGCTCAAGCACAACCGCCGCGAGGTGCTGCTCGACGACCTGCCTGCCCCTCACGGGACCATCGGTGATGCCCGCTTCGCCGAGGACGGCCACTGGGCAGCGACCGTGCCGGCCTGGCACGAGGACACGCCCGAGGCCCTGCTCACCGAGGAAGAGCTGCGCGAATGCCTGGAGAAGACCCTGCTCAGTCTCTCGGAGATGCAGCGCAGCGTGGTGTTGCTGCGTGAGCGCCAAGGGCTGGAGCTGGAGGAAATCTGTAATTTGTTGGAGATATCGCTCTCCAATGTCCGGGTGCTGCTGCATCGCGGACGCCTGAAGCTGTTCGCCACCCTGGAACATTTCGAGGAGACAGGCCAATGCTGACATGCAAGGAACTGGTCGCCCGCTCCAGCGAATTGCTCGACGGCGAACTGAGCTTTCGCGAGCGCATGGCTGTGCGCCGTCACCTCGTGCTGTGCCGCAACTGCCGGCGCTTCATCAAGCAGATGAGGCTGACCCAGGCCGTCGTCCGCCAGTTGCCGGAAACCCCGGGTGCCGAAGTGGACGACCTCGCCGCACACCTGGCGCAGAAGCGCCGCGACTCCTTCTAGCCGTCCTTTCCCCGCGACGTAGTAGTCGCGAATCGGCAGTTTCGCAAGTCGCCACCTTCATTTCATTTTCGCTCGTCGCGCTCGCCAAAATCGGCTGAAAGACGCGTGCTAGAGCGTCTGCGTGCTTATGAAAATTCGGAGTAAAAAAGTTCCGCTGTCACAAAATATTTATATATAAGCAACTGAGCTGAAATAACCCGCCGCCAAGATTCCCCACCAGCACCGACGAGCCCAGACGCTCTCGTGTTTTCTAACGCTAAAGACCAATAGGGGAACCCTTCGATGATCCGTAAGCACTTCGCCGGTTTTGCCGCCAGCGCCATGGCTCTGGCCATTTCCGCCCAGGCTTTCGCCGGTACCGTTACCACCGACGGCGCCGATATCGTCATCAAGACCAAAGGCGGCCTGGAAGTCGGCACCACCGACAAGGCTTTCAGCTTCAAGCTCGGCGGCCGTCTGCAGGCTGACTACAGCCGCTTCGACGGTTTCTACACCGTGAACGGCAACACCGCTGACGCTGGCTATTTCCGCCGCGCGTTCCTCGAACTGGGTGGCATCGCCTTCACCGACTGGGCTTACCAGATCAACTACGACTTCTCCCACAACGCCGGCGGCGACAACCGTGGCGGCAGCGGCACCGACTCCAACGGTGATGGCTACTTCGACGAAGCCTCCATCTCCTACCTCGGCTTCGCGCCCATCGCCATCAAGATGGGTCGTTTCGACCCCGACTTCGGTCTGGAAAAAGCCACCAGCTCCAAGTGGGTGACCGCCCAGGAACGTACCGCTGCCTATGACCTGGCCGACTACGTCAACGCCCACAACGGCGGCATGGGCGTGCAGGTTTCCGGCAGCTACGGTGCTTCCCTGTACGGCTCTGCCGGCATCATGGCCAACGACGCCACCAACTCCGACAAGGACGGTGACAGCGTCAAGCAGTTCAACGCACGTGGCGTCTTCGCCCCGCTGCACGAAGCCGGCAACGTCCTGCACTTCGGCGTGAACTACGCCCAGCGCGACCTGTCCGACACCTCCTTCGACGGCCGTATCCGCAGCCGCCTGGGCATCCGCGGTGTGAGCACCGACGGTGGCCAGGACGCCGGCAACAACGGCAACCGCCTGGTACTGGCCGGTGCCAACAACACCCCGGTCGGCGCCTACGACAACGACAGCACCTGGGGCCTGGAAGCTGCCTTCGCCACCGGTCCGTTCTCCATCCAGAGCGAATACCTGAAGCGCGAAGTCGAAGCCAAGGCTGCCAACCGCGAAGACATCGACGCCGACGGCTACTACGTTCAGGTTGCCTACACCCTGACCGGCGAATCCCGTGACTACAAACTGGGCAAGTTCGACAAGATCAAACCGTCGAACAACCGCATCGGCGCCTGGGAAGTGTTCTACCGCTACGACAACATCAGTGCTGAAGACGACAACGGCGCCTTCGCCAACATCGACGACGTCGAAGCCAAGGTGCACAACGTCGGTCTGAACTGGTACGCCAACGAAGCCGTCAAGATCAGCGGCTACTACGTCAAGTCCAAAGTGGACAACGCCACCAACGCGGTTGGCGACGACGACGGCGATGGCATGGTCGTCCGTGCCCAATACGTGTTCTAAGAAGACACGGGTTTCCGCTCCTTTGCTTGAGCCCCGCCATCTGGCGGGGCTTTTTTATTGCTGCGGCGGAAGGGCGCGGACAAGCGTTTCTGGCAGGCGCCGCGCAGCCTACGTATGCTTTGCATCCCTGCCACCGGTGTGCATGCCCATGCTGCTGATCTCCAACAGCGTCCACCTGCCTGACGACGAAATCGAGCTGACCGCCATCCGTGCCCAGGGTGCGGGCGGGCAGAACGTCAACAAAGTCTCCAGCGCCGTGCACCTGCGCTTCGACATCAATGCCTCATCGCTGCCGGACTTCTATAAGGAGCGCCTGCTGCAACTGCGCGACAGCCGCATCACCGGCGACGGCGTGATCATCATCAAGGCCCAGCAATACCGCACCCAGGAACAGAACCGCGCCGACGCCCTGGAGCGCCTGGCGGAACTGATCCGCAGCGTGACCAAAGTGCAGAAGGCACGACGGCCGACCAAGCCCACGCTGGGCTCAAAGAAGCGCCGCCTGGAAGGCAAGGCCAAGCGCGGGGCGATCAAGGCCGGCAGGGGGAAAGTGGATTTCTAGGACAGGCCTGCGCCCCGATTGTCAGGTTGAAATCGGACCTCCTGTAGGAGCGAGCTTGCTCGCGAAGATCCCGCCCCGGCTGTTCGCGAGCAAGAACTCGGCGTCCCCCTCGCTCCTACACGTTCGGCGATGGGCCAGGCGTAGAGATCACATGCTTCAAACGTGAGTGTTTACTAATGCGCATGCCCTTCTGCCTCTCCGTGCCCTTCTTCCTGGGTAACCTCCGCCTCATGCCCGTGGCCTTGGCTTTCCCCACCGCCGTGCTGGTGTCCGTCGCTGGCGTCCACCAACTGGCGATAGCCGTCCGCGTCCAGCCCAGGTAGTCGCTGGAGGAAGGCCACCATGCCCCAGATGTGCTCGTCGCCCATGCTCTTGCCCCAGGCCGGCATGCCGGTGGCCTTGATGCCGTGCTTGATCACCCAGAAGGCGGCTGCGGGGTCGCCGTCCACGCCTTGTTGGCTCAGGTTCGGTGGAGCGGGGTAGAGGGCCAGGCTCAGCTCGGTGGCGGCGAGGCCAGGGGCCAGGTGGCAGCCTGCGCACATGGCGGCGTAGTTGCCGGCACCGGCGCGTATCAGCCCGGCGTCATCCAGCGGTGGAACCTGGATGTCGCGTGACCGGACTTCGATGGAGCGCTCGCGCGCTGCGGTGAGGAACCGGTGCACGAGAGAGTAGTGTGGGTCGTCGGCGGCGACGTTCACCACGCCGCTGTAGACCACGCCGCCCACGCCGGCGGCTACCACCAGGCCGGCGAGGGCCAGGGTTTTTATTGTTTTTTTCATGGTTGGGTTCTCAGAACCAGAAGCGGATACCGGCGACGAAGCGGGCTTCGTCATTGTCGTCGCCTTCTTCGCGGGCGAAGTCGGCGGTGTTGCCGTAGTTCCGATTCCAGTTCACGCCTATATAAGGTGCGAACTGGGGCGTGAACTCGTAGCGCAGGCGCAGGCCCAGTTCGGTATTGCCCAGCCCCGAACCGACACCTCGCTCGTGGTCATTGCGGCCGTAGAAGTTGACCTCCGCCGCGGGCTGCAAGATGAGCCTATTGGTCAGCAGGATGTCGTACTCGGCCTCCAGGCGCAGGGCGCTCTGGCTGCCCTCGCCGAGGTAGGCGGTGGCCTTGGTTTCCAGACCATACAAGGGCATGCCCTGGACGCCGAAGGCCGCCCAGGTTTGCGGCGAACCGGGCTTGAAGTCCTGGCGCACGCCGGCCACCACTTCCCACCAGGGGCTGATGGCGCGGCCATAGAGCGCCTGGAGTTCAGCTTCCTCGGTGGTGCCGTTGCCGCGTTCGCCCTCCGAGCGGAACCACAGCCTGTTGATGTCGCCGCCGATCCATCCGGAAGCGTCCCAGCTCAGCACGCTGGCGTCGTCGGCGTCCTGGTACTCCAGCTGGTCCATCAGGAAAAAGCTGTTGATGCCGCCGGCGTGCATGGTATGGGCAGGCAGCGCTGGAAAGGCCGCTGCGCGGTCGGCAGCGGTCGGTGCGGGAATGGGACTGCGGCTGCCGTATCCGTCGGTTTTGGCCGGCTGCTCGCCATGGTTCATCTGGCTGTGATCCATGGCGCCGTGGTCCATCTGCTCTTGCTGCATCTGGCCGTGGTCCATGGTGTCTTGATCCATCTGGCCATGGTTCATCTGCCCATGACCCATGGCCCCGTGATCCATGGTTTCGGCGGCCTGCGCACCCCCAGCGACGGCAACGGCCATCGCCAGGGTGAGCAGGGTAGGGCGCTTGAGGCTATCGATCATCGCTGTTTTCCGTTTCGGGCTTGGCGTCCTTGTGCATGGCGCCGTGGTCCATCTTGCTGTGATCCATGTTCTTCATCTGGCTATGGTCCATGCCCTGCATCTGGCTGTGATCCATCTGGCCGTGGTTCATCTGGTCATGGGGCACGTCCTGTTTCTCGGCTGCGCCGGCCTTCTGGTGTGCCGCGTGGTCGTTCTCTCCGGCCCAGGCAGTGGGCACCGCCAGGGCAAAGGTCAGGGCGGTGGCGAGGGTCTTCAGCGATCTGTTCATGGTTCTCTCCTTCATTCGTCCACGCGGACTTCACGGAACATGCCCATGTCCATGTGGAACAGCAGGTGGCAGTGATAGGCCCAGCGGCCCAGGGCGTCCGCGGTGACGCGGTAACTGCGCCGGGTGCCGGGAGGCATGTCGATGGTGTGCTTGCGCACCAGGAAGTTGCCCGCCTCGTCCTCCAGGTCGCTCCACAAGCCGTGGAGGTGGATGGGGTGGGTCATCATGGTGTCGTTGACCAGGGTGATGCGCAGGCGCTCGCCGTACTTGAGCAGCAGCGGCTCTGCGTCGGCGAAGGGGATGCCGTCGAAGGACCAGGAGAAACGCTCCATGTGCCCGGTCAGGTGCAGTTCGAGGGTGCGGTCGGGCGTGCGGCCATCGGGATCGGGGAAGGTGCTGCGCAGGTCGGCATAAGTCAGCACGCGGCGGCCGTTGTCGCGCAGGCCGATGCCGGGGTCCGCGAGTTTCGGTGCTGGCGTCATGGTCTGCATGTCCACCAGCGGGTTGTTGGCTTCGGACGCGGGGTGGGCCTGCATCTGGCCGCCCATTTGTGAGTGATCCATGCCCTGCATGGTGGAGTGATCCATTCCGGCCATCGGTGAATGGTCCATGCCCGGCATCTGGCTGTGATCCATCCCGGCCATCTCGCCCTGGTCCTTGGCGCCATGCCCCATTGCGCCATGGTCCATGCCCATGTCGGCCATGCTGATCAGGGGGCGCGGGTCCGGTTGCGGCACCGGCGCGCTCAGCCCTTCGCGAACGGCGAGAGTGCCGCGGGCATAGCCGGAACGGTCCATGGATTGGGCGAAGATCGTATAGGCCTCGTCGCCTGTGGGCTCCACCAGCACGTCGTAGGTTTCGGCGACGGCGATGCGGAACTCATCCACGCTCACCGGTTCCACCGGCTGGCCGTCAGCGGCGATCACGGTCATTTTCAGGCCGGGAATGCGCACGTCGAAGTAGGTCATCGCCGAACCGTTGATGAAACGCAGGCGGACCTTCTCGCCCGGCTGGAACAGCCCGGTCCAGTTGCCGTCGGGCGCCTGGCCGTTGAGGAGGTAGGTGTAGGTGGCGCCACTGACGTCCGCGAGGTCGGTGGGGCTCATCTTCATCTCCGCCCACATCTTGCGGTCGGCCATGGCGGCGGCCCAGCCGTCCTTGCTGACGTCATCGATGAAGTCGCCGACGGTGCGCTTGTGCTGGTTGTAGTAGTCCGATTGCTTCTTCAGCTTGGCAATCACGTGCGCCGGATCTTCGTCGGTCCAGTCGCTCAGCATCACCACGTAGTCGCGCTGGTACTGGTAAGGCTCGGGCTCCTTCGGCTCGATGACGATGGGGCCGTACACGCCCACCTGCTCCTGGGCGCCCGAATGGCTGTGGTACCAGTAGGTGCCGTGCTGCTTCACCTGGAAGCGGTATTCGTACATGCCGTCCGGCGCGATGCCGGCGAAGCTGAAGCCCGGCACACCGTCCATGTTGGCCGGCAGGACCATGCCGTGCCAGTGGATAGAGGTGTCTTCGTCCAGGCGATTACGCACCCGCAGGGTCACGGTGTCGCCCTCGCGCCAGCGCAGCAAGGGGCCGGGGAGGGTGCCATTGATGGTCTTGGCTATGCGTGCCTTGCCGGTGAGGTTCACCGGCGTCTCGCCAATGAACAGGTCGAACTCGGTGCCACGGAGCACCGTCGGTTGGCCCGGGCTGGTCAAAGCCCAGACGGGGGTTTTCCACAGCCCGAGGCCACCGAGTATGCCGCCGGCGGCCAGGCCTTTGACGAAGGTCCGCCGCGAGGTTTTGCACTGCATGCCGATTCAATCCAGTCAGTCGAAAGAGGCGCCGCGCAACCCGTCGTTGCGCGCTTCAAGCGCAAAACTGCCACATCGGAAAACGGCAGGTGATTACATTTCTGTCAGCTTCCCCGCGCCCGTCGTGCGTGGCTGGTCTATCGTTTCCGAACGGCAGCGGTAGGGCGCAGGCCTTTGCCGGGTTCAAGGACAACCAACCCGTTTGCGGGAGACGCAACATGGCCAACCGCACCCGTTTCAATGCCGTTCTGTTGGCCTTGCTGGCCTGCAATCCGGCCTTTGCTGCGACGGACGCCGGCATCTCCGCCGGCGAAAGTGGCGATACCCCCAGCGCGGGCGTTTCTGCCGTGCCCGAATCCGCGCCGGAAGCCGCACCAGCGCAAGCGGCAGCGCCCGCTGCCCAGCCGGCCGCGCCCCAGGCCGTGTTCAAGACCGAAGAGCTCGACCAGATGATGGCGCCCATTGCTCTCTATCCGGACTCGTTGCTGGCCCAGGTGCTGATGGCGGCGACCTATCCGGGCAACGTGGCGGACGCGGTCGCCTGGTCCAAGGCGCATCCGGACGTCAAGGGCGATGACGCCGTGAAGCAGGTCGCCAACCAACCGTGGGACCCCAGCGTCCAGTCGCTCGTGGCATTCCCGCAGGTGCTTGCCACCCTCGGTCAGGACCCAGCCTGGGTGCAACGCGTGGGCGATGCCTTCCTCGCCCAACCCAACGATGTGATGGATTCCGTCCAGCGTTTGCGCCGCCAGGCCCAGGCCGCCGGCAACCTGCAATCCAACGAGCAGCAGACGGTAACCGTGCAGGCGGCTCCGCCACCCAGTTCCACCACCACCGTGGTGCAGCCGGCAGCCAGCAACCAGACCATCGTCATCGAGCCTGCGAACCCGCAAGTGGTCTACGTCCCCAGCTACAACCCGACCGTGGTCTATGGCAGCTGGTCCTACCCGTCCTATCCACCTCCCTACTATCCACCACCGCCCAGCTACGGCTATCCCATCGCGACGGGCCTGGCGACGGGCCTGGCCTTTGGCGTCGGCGTGGGCATCGTCAACTCCCTCTGGGGCGACTGCGACTGGGGCGGCGGTGATGTCGACATCGACGTCAACAAGTACAACAACATCAACAGCAACCGGCAGATCAACCGCAACCAGAACAAGTTCGTCCACAACCCGGTCAACCGCCAGGGCGTGCCCTACCGCGACAATGTCAATCGTCAGCAGAATGGCTTGCGCCTGAATGGCAGCCAGCAGCGCGAGGCGGCGCGTGGGTATGACGCCAACCGCACCGCGGAACGCCAGAAAGCCCGCCAGAGCCTGCAGCAACGCGGCATCGAGGCTCCGGCCCGTACCAACCAGCAGGCTCGCGAACGCGCCCAGGCTGCCACTCGCGACATGAATAACCCGCAGGCACGCCAACGTGCCGAAAGCGCCCGGCAGCAGCGCCAGGCGGGTGATGCCAACCGCCAGCAACGCCCGCGTGCACAGAACAACCAGCAAGTGCGGCAGCAGGCCCGTCAGCAGCACACCGCCGCCCGTAAGCAGGCACCGCGCAACAACGCCTTTGCCGGCGCGCGGCAGCCATCCCAGTCGCGCGCGGCGACCAGTCGAGGTGAGTTCAGTCGGGCCTCAGCCTCGCGTCCTCAAACCCAAAGGGCCTCTGCCGGCCGGCAGGTGCAACGTCCAGCCCACGCACCGTCTCGTGGCGGTGGTGGCCGTCGGCGCTGAAAGGAGACAGCACATGAATCGCGCAATCCGCATCTTCGCCCTGCTGTCGCTCGCCGCCTGCGCCATGGGCGCCGGCGCAATCGAGCGCTTCAAGACTCCGGACGCCGCAGCCGATGCCTTCGTCGCCGCCCTCGGAACCGAAAAGGCCGATGCCAATCGCCTGGCTGCGTTGCTGGGGGCCAACTGGCAGGAGTACATCCCCACCAAGGGCATCGAACGCAAGGATGTCGATGCCTTCATCGCCTACTACCGGGAAAAGCACAGCATCGACACCGCCACCAAGGGCCGCGCCCATGTCGTCGTCGGTAATGACCCCTGGACCCTGCCGATCCCAATCGTCCAGGGCAAGGAAGGCTGGAGCTTCGACGCCAAGGCCGGCGGCGAGGAAATTCGCCTGCGCCGCATCGGTCGCAATGAGCTGTCGGCCATCGAGGCGGCGGAGGCGTATCACGATGCACAGATGGACTACGCCGAGGTCGATCGCAATGGTGACGGCATCCTCGAGTACGCCCAGAAGTTCATCAGCAGCGATGGCCAGCACGACGGCCTTTACTGGGCCGATGAAGACGGTACCGAGGAGAGTCCGCTCGGCCCGCTCTTCGGTGGCCAGACCAAGGGTGACGACTGGCACGGCTACCACTTCCGCATCCTCACCGCCCAAGGGCCGTCGGCCCCCGGTGGCGCCTACGGCTACATGCTCGGCAAGGCCATGAGCCGCGGCTTCGCCCTGGTCGCCTGGCCCGCCCAGTACGGCGACAGCGGCGTGATGAGCTTCATGATCAGCCACGAGGGCCAGGTGTTTCAGAAGGACCTGGGCCGCGACAGCGAGAAGATCGCCAAGGCCATGAAGATCTTCGATCCGGACAGCAGCTGGGATGAGGTCAAAACCGACGACACGCCGGACTCTTAATCGCGTAAATGGGCTTCTGCCGATCAAATCGTTACAACGAAAAAGCCGCAGGGGCCTCATAGGCCCCTGCGGCTTTTCTCAATAAGGTCGGGCGTCCTTGCCCGCCCACGCTCAGCAGGTAGCGAGCGCGGGGGTCATTCCAGCAGGAACCTTGGCCTGGGCCGGGGTCCGGTTGGCGGCCCACTTCACCAGCAGGGTCATCGCAACGAAGCCGAGGCAGATGAGTACCGGGTAGGCGACCATGATTTCGCCCAGGGAGTATTTCCAGCTCAGCGGACGGGCGATACCCAGCATCGCGCCGTAGAACCAGGACACCCCGGAAACGACACCCGAGAACAGCGCGAGGCTACGGGCGTTGATGTCCATCTTCAGCAGGCTGCCGGCCTTGTCCATCGCAGGCATTACCACGCTGTGCAGTACCCAGCCATTGAGGGTCAGCAGGGCGACCACAAGGATCTTGGCCTGGAGTTTCGGGTTGAGGAAGTACATCGCACCTTTCTGCGAGTAATCCAGCGCGAGGATGCCGATACCGGTCACCCAGAGTGCCGCCAGGGCGAGCAGTACGGTCTTCTTCAGCGCATGCAGATGTTCTTTATCGGCCTCGGTGGAATCGCGGCCCTGGAACAGTTGCTTGACCATGGCGATATCGCTGGTCAGGACCAGGCCGATAGCCACGCAGCAAGCGATGAGGTGGGCGTAGACGACGCCCATGCGAGTCAGCTCCATGGTTGCCGGCTGTTGGAACAGGGAAGCAACAAGATGAAAAAGCTCCATGGTTTACCTCTTTCTAACAATTGGGCGCTGTACTGATGCAACAGCGGCATTGGAATTGTGGATATCTCGGTTCGCCGTGACCGCGAACTTTTTTTGGGGACGAAGAATCCCCGGTGCATGAACTCATGCACTGTGAGTTATTCAGGATTTCTGCGTCGAAGTCAGGTGCGCTAATCAGTGGTGTTGATGTCAGGGCGCGTCCTGATCGCCGGGGCATAATAATCGCAACCTGCGGATTTTGATCAAAAAACGATCAAAAGTCCGACCGGCGGCAGTGCGGGTGATGGTTATAAAGGCTCGCAAAAAGTGAGAGATCGCCTCTAAACCGGTGGTTTCCGATAGCCATGAAGTCCATGTGGACAATGCGGAATTTTGATGAGCGGTAGCTGGTTGTTCGGTCATCTAATGGCTGATATGTCATGTTGTTCGGTTAATTTGCAAGATGTGGGGCCAGCGAAGGGGCCCATCGATCCGAGTTCTGTGCTCTTCCACCGCATTGCCCGCTTCTCGGTGCACCGCCAACATCAGGTTTCGATTCCGGAGGCTCTCTATGGAAAGCAATGGTTGGTTGCTGTTGGCTGCTTCGGGCACGTTTCTCGCTGCCGCGCTGCATGTCGCTTGCATCTCTCTCGGTCCAGCCTGGTACGACGCCATGGGCGCCGGCGAACGGATCGTCCGCTGGTCACGCGAGGGCCGTCGGAAGCCGGCGCTGATCACCAGCGCGATCACCCTCATGCTCGTGATCTGGGCACTGTACGCACTGGCTGGCGCCGGCCTGTTCTCGGCCCTGCCGGCTGCCCGTTTCGTATTGGCCGCGATAACCGCCGTCCTGCTGTTGCGTGGGGTGGCAGGCCTGGCCCTTGCCCGGTTCAGACCCGGCTACAACGGCGCCCGCTTCTGGATCGTCAGTTCGGCCGCCTGCCTGGGGCTCGGCGGGTTGTACCTGATCGGAACCGCACACGCCTGGTCCCGGCTGTAGGCGCTTTTGTGTAGGAGCGAGCTTGCTCGCGAAAGGTCGGCTCGGAGGTTCGCGAGCAAGCTCGCTCCTACAGGGCGGCGAGGCGTGAAAAGGCCTTCACCGCACGTCGCCAAGACCTGGCCACGCCGACGCATGGCAGCCCGGAATCAGGTTAACAACTGATCAAAAACTATACTGATCTGGCGGGGGTAAAGGCTGGGGGGACCATGCAGGAGGGCTCGCCATGCGTATCCTCAAACCGTTCGTCTTCTTCCTGGCCTGCGCGGCCAGCGGGCTGGCCCTCGCGCAGCAACCCTGGCCAACCTCCAGCAGTTCCGGCGAAACCCTGCTTGCCTGGAATGGCGGCGGCCACGGCGGTGGCAAGCACTTCAAGGGCTATCGCCACGGCTATGGCCACAAGCACTACTACCGCCACCGCGGCTACTACAACCACGGCCCGCGCGTGATCTATGCACCGCGCTACTACGGCGGCTATTACTCGGGCGAACGCCCCTATTACTACCAACGCTACGGCAGTCCGCGGATCGTGATTCAGTACTACGACCCGAGGCTGGGGATATTCATCGGATCGGATATCGGGGGGTATTGAGCAAGGTACCTGAACGGCTGGCCGGCATTTGCCGACCAGCAACGGAGCTAGCACTCCTGACGTCGCCGTACGTTACTTCGCAGCAGCCAGGTAATACGCCACCAGCGCATTGGCATGTCCGTGGCCCATGCCATGTTCGGTCTTGAGCCAGGCCACCATCTCCATGTGCTTTTTGCCGCTCACGGTTCCCAGCAGCGTCAGCCAATGGGTGATGGGCTGTCCGTATTTCTTTTCGATGGAGGGGAAGTACGAGGCCGGTCCTTTTACCTGGGTGTCTTCCGACATGGTGAAGCTCCTTTGGATGCTTTCGGGCGTAACTACGTTAGTTCAGGACTGAACCCGTCGCCTATCGGCCGTGCGCTAATTGCTGTAGGAGCGAGCTTGCTCGCGAACAGAACGGGCTCAGAAGCTTCGCGAGCAAGCTCGCTCCTACAAGTGTCTTGCGTTCGATGTCGTTTGCCGTTCGGGCGCGCTTGAGCGTCAGCTGGCGACGTGCAGGGAAGTGGGAGATTGGAGATTGGGAAGGGGCAGAGCGGGGGGGGGGAAGCAGGCGCCGCCGAGCGGCGGCGCCTTGGAACCATCAGTCCTGGCGGCTGGTGACTTCCAGCAGGTGGTAACCGAACTGGGTTTTCACCGGGCCTTGCACGACGTTCAGCGGGGCGCTGAATACGACGGTGTCGAATTCCTTGACCATCTGGCCGCGGCCGAAGGAGCCGAGGTTGCCGCCGTCGCGGCTGGAAGGGCAGGTGGAGTGTTGTTTGGCGATTTCAGCGAAATCGGCGCCGCCTTCGATAGCGGCTTTCAGTTCGTTGCACTTCTCTTCGCTGGAAACCAGGATGTGGCGGGCGGTGGCGCGTGCCATGGTGGGTACTCCTCGTCTATTGAGGGGGCAGAGCCTAGCGGATTTGGCTGCTGATTCAAGGTGCTTGGTTGGTCGGAGTGCAGTTGGGGTGGGGATTGGCCTGTTCTGCGGACCGGTTAGCGAATGAATTCGCCCCCACGGGTTGTTTCCCTCACCCCCGGCCCCTCTCCCGGAGGGAGAGGGGAGAAAAGCGAAGGGGGAGGGGACCTGGGCGCGCATCAGGCGAAGACGAAGTCGTCAGCGGTGATGTTCGCGGTGGGGATGCCGGTCAGGGTGATGCTGCCTATCTCGCCATTGACGTCGGCGGTCACCGTGATCTGGGTGCTGCCGAAGAAGTCCGTGATGGTGAGGTCGGCGAAGGTCTGGCCGCTGGCGCTGAGGTCGACTTTTTCGACGCCGTCTTCGAAGTCGAAAATCTCGTCCTGCCCCCAGATCGCGCCGAACTTGAACTGGTCCGTCCCTGCCGGTGGCTCGAAGAAGACGTCACCCACCATGAAGTCGTTGGCGCTGCTGCTCACCAGCACATCGTCGCCCGTACCGCCCTGCATGACTGCACCGGCTTCACCTGAAGTCAGGGTGTCGTTGCCGGCGTCACCGTTGAGGTTGGTCTGGAAGCCGAAGGGATCGGCGCCGCCGAACAACTGGTCGTCACCGTCGCCGCCGTTGGCATTGGCGAATTCCTGGACGATGAGGGTGTCGTTGCCGGTGCCACCGAACAGCTCGTCGAAGCCCGGCCCGCTGTCGATGACGTCGTCACCACTGCCGCCGTCGAGGAAGTCGGCGCCCTCCAGACCGAAGATCTGGTCATTGCCGCCCAGGCCGAAAATGCGGTCATCGCCAGGGGTGCCAATGAGCACGTCGTTGCCTTCTGTGCCGGCGACGATGAAGTCAGTGTTTCTGCCGAAGTCGTCCTGCGTCAGATTGTGCGTGCCTTGCAGGCGCAGGGTGAAGTCGAGGTTATCGAGCACACCGTCGTCATTCTCGTCGGCGATCAGCCAGGTGTTGCCCTGGCGCAGGGTATAGAACAGGTCGGTCACGCCGTTGCCACCGCCGACCAGCACGGCACCCAGTTGCGGATTGATGTTGACCTGGCCGCGGAAGAAGAACTCTCCGTTGAGCTCCAGGGTGTCGCCGCCCACTGCGCCGGCGCCCTGGAAGTCGGTCAGGGTGTCGAAGGTGGCGAATGGCGAGCTGGGATTGAAGCCGGTGAAGAACTCGAACTCATCGTCGCCTGCACCACCGGTGAGTGTGTCCTGGCCCGCTTCGCCCATGATCAGGTCATTGCCGGCGCCGCCATTGAGGATGTCGCTGCCGGGGCCGGCGAAGATCTCATCATTGCCGTCCTCGCCGAAGATCTGGTCATTGCCGTCTCCGCCGAAGAAGTCGTCATTGCCCACGCCGCCGTTGAGGACGTCGTTGCCATTGTCGCCGTCGAGGGTGTCGTTGCCTTCGCCACCATTGACGATGTCATTGCCATCGCCACCGGACATGGTGGTGTCATTGCCGGCGCCGCCGTTGAGGATGTCGTTGCCGGCGCCGCCGATCAGGAGGTCGCGGTCGGCTTCGCCATTGAGTATGTCGTTGCCGGCTCCGCCGGTGAGGCGGTCGATACCCGCGCCGCCGTTGAGGGTGTCGTTGCCGGCGCCGCCATCGACGATGTCGTTGCCGCCGAGGCCGTTGATCACGTCGCCGCCGCCGAGGCCGAAGATGGTGTCGGGATCGTTGGTGCCATTGATCACTTCGCCGGCTTCAGTGCCGGCAATGACGAAGGCGGTGGCGCCGAAGTCGCTCCTGACGAGGTTGTGGATGCCATCCAGTTGCACGGCGAAGTCGGTGGCGTCGAAGATGCCGTTGTCGTTGGAGTCGGCGAACAGCAGGGTGCTGGCGGCGCCGATGGCGTAGAAGACATCGGTGAAGCCGTTATTGCCGAAGCCGAGATTGCTTCCCACCGTGGGTACCCCGTTGCGGGCGCCCTGGAAGACCAGACGGTTGGGGAAGCTGGAGAGCCGCAGGATGTCACCGCCGACTACGCCTGCGCCCTGGAAGTCGGTGATGCGGTCCTGGCTCAGGGAGCTGGATTCGTTGCCGGTTTCCACCGTCCAGAAATAGCTGTCGGCGCCGCCGCCCCCGGTGAGGACATCGGCGCCAAGGCCGCCGGTAAGGGTGTCGTCGTCGTTGCCGCCAAGAAGCGTGTCGTTGCCTGAGTCGCCGGAGAGGTCGTCGTTGCCGTCGCCTCCGTCGATGGTGTCATTGCCGCCGGAGCCGAGCAGGAAGTCGTTGCCGCCTTGTCCGTTGATAAGGTCGTCGTCTTCCGTGCCGAATATGAAATCGTCTCCCGGAGTGCCAGGGAAAGTAGCCATGGATCATTCCTCCCATAGGGGAAAGAGCGAACCGTTACGGCAGGTTCGAGGTTAGGTATAGACAGGCCAGTCCGGGCGGCCTGAGCGGCTGGACACCCGGTGTGGCGACCGACGGGCAAGCCATGTGACACCTCATATCAACGCGCCCGATGGGCTCGGGTGTTGCCGGCCGGCATGTGCACTTTTGCGGTGCACCGATCCTGAAGTGCCCTGTTACATCTGCTCATCGTGGGCTTCGACAATCAGCCATTCAGCCAGTTCAAGCAATTGTGGGCTGGCGCCGGGACGTTCCGGATAGACCAGGAAATAGGCACCGCCAGTGGGCACCCGGAGATCGAAGGGGGCCACCAGCCGGCCGGTAGCGAGGTCCTCGCCGATCAGCGCCCAGTCCCCCAGGGCCACGCCATTGCCCTGGGCCGCGACGGACAGGGCCAGGTCGAGGGTGTCGAAGTGGTGTCCACTACCGAGTTTGTCGAGGGTGGCGCCAGCGGCCAGCAGCCAGGTTTTCCAGTCCTGGTCATCGCGGGTGGGATGGAGCAAGGTGTGCAGGGCCAGGTCGGCGATGCTGGTGAGCGGCACGGGGCCGTTAATCAGTTGCGGGGAGCACACGGGCGTGAGCTGTTCATCGAACAGGTGGTGGGCGACCTGGGCGCTGCCGGGCTGTGTGCCGTAGATCACCGCGGCGTCGAACTCTTCACGGCGAAAATCAACGCCGTATTGCACGGTGGTGGTCAGCTCCACCGGTACGTCCGGGCGTTCCGCCTGCCAACGCATCAGGCGCGGCAAAAGCCAGCGCATTACGCAGGTAGGGGCCTTGAGTTGCAGGGCCTCGCGCTTTGCACCTACTTGTTCGACGGCCTCATCGATCAGGTTGAACACCTGCTGAATGCGCGGCAGGAGTTCTCGACCCTGGGTGGTAAGGCTGAGCCCCCGCGCCTGACGCTGGAAGAGTGGGTACCCCAGGTGGCTTTCCAGCCCGGAAATCTGCCGACTCACGGCGCCCTGGGTGAGGTGCAGCAGTTCGGCGGCACGGGTGAAGTTGCAGCACTGGGCGGTGATCAGAAAGGTATGCAGGGCGGGCAGGGGAGGCAGGCGTTTCATTGTATGAGCCATGATTTTAGGGCATGGCTAGTATGACGATTTTTGCCTTGTCAGGCATACCGCTCGACGGCTCAATAGGCGCTAGTTGTGGTCCTCCAGCCGGTTTTGTTCCTTGCGCAGGGAGTGGCCGCCATCAGTTTCTCTCATGGAGCCCATACAATGTCGAATACCCTCCCGACCTTCCCCGAGACCCTGGCCGGCGTTTATATCAACGGCCAATGGCTTCCCGGTGGCACCGTGCTGGATGTGGTGAACCCGTCTACCGAGGAGCACCTGGCGAGCATCGGCACCGGTGATGCCAAAGACGTCGACCAGGCCGTGCAGGCTGCCAGCCAGGCGTTCCCGGCCTGGGCACGTAGCAGCGGTGCCGAGCGTGGCGCGGTGCTGCGCCGCATCGCCGAAGGCGTACGCCAGCGTCGTGAAACCCTGGTCCAGCTGCAGTCGCTGAACAACGGCAAACCGCTGTTCGAAGCGGCCATCGACGTCGATGACGTGATCGGCACCTTTGAGTACTACGCCGGCCTGGCCGAAGGCCTGGACGCCCAGCAGGACCGTCCGGTGGAATTGCCGACCGAAGACTTCGCCGCTCGCCTGCGCCGCGAACCCATTGGTGTGGTGGGCCTGATCGTGCCGTGGAACTTCCCCATGGTGACCACCGCCTGGAAACTCGCCCCGGCGCTGGCAGCTGGTTGCGCCGTAGTGCTCAAGCCTTCTGAAGTGACGCCGCTGCCGGAGCTGGAGCTGGCGCGCATCATCGCCGAGGCTGGCCTGCCGACAGGTGTGCTCAACATCGTGTGTGGCACTGGCCTGGCGGTGGGGGCACCGCTGTCCTCCCATCCCCAGGTGGCCAAGGTGTCCTTCACCGGCAGCAACGCGGTTGGCGTGCAGGTGATGCAGCGCGCGGCCGAAACCGTGAAGGGCATCAGCCTGGAGCTAGGTGGCAAGTCGTCGCTGCTGGTGCTGGAAGACGCGGACCTGGAGTTGGCCGTCGAACTGGCCTGCGGTGGTGCCTTCTTCAACGCCGGGCAGATGTGCTCGGCCACTAGCCGCGTGCTGGTGGCAGAACCCCTGGCGGCCGATTTCCTCGCCCTCGTGCAGGCTTGCGCTGAAGCGATCCAGGTGGGTGAGCCCTTCAGCGCGGGGGTGGAGATGGGCGCCCTGGTGAATCAGGCCCAGTACCAGCGCGTGCGCGGCCACATCGAACGTGGCATCGCTTCCGGCGCGCGCCTGGTGTGTGGCGGTGGGCGTCCGGCTGAGCTGGAACGCGGTTTCTTCCTCAAGCCCACCGTGTTCGCCGATGTACCCAAGGACAGCGCCTTGTGGAACGAGGAAATCTTCGGACCGGTGCTCTGCGTGCGTAGTTTCTCCACCGAGGAAGAGGCTATCGCCCTGGCCAACGACACCCAGTTCGGCCTGGTGGCCAGCGTGGTGAGCCGTAACCTCGATGCCGCCGAGCGCGTGGCCAACACCCTGCAGGCCGGCATGGTGTGGATCAACTCGCCGCAGGTGATCTTCCCGCAGACCGCCTGGGGTGGTTACAAGCAGAGCAGCATCGGCCGCGAACTCGGTCCGTGGGGCCTCTCCTCCTTCCAGGAAATCAAGCACGTGGTAAGGGCTGTGTGACGGCACAAGTGGGGTTGGTACGGGGGGCTTCACTTGTGGGGGCGATTTCAATCGCTAAGCAGGCCGTAGGCGTGCCTGACGGACCATCGTGGGGCCGCTGCGCGGCCCTTCGCGAATGAATTCACCCCCACAAACAACTGCATCAAGCCCAACAGAGCCGCCTTCGGGCGGCTTTGTCATGTCTGGGTTCCAGCCATGCATTCAGGACATGGCTCCGATGACGAATTTTCGATTGTTGCGTCCCCTGGCGCACCGCAGGATGACCGCGCCGGCCACTTCGCTGCCGTAGCTCCATACAAGAACAAGAGGAGTCCTCAATGGGCGAGCATGATCTGAGCAGAAGAAATTTCATCAAGACGGTAGGTGTCGCTTCGGTGGCCGCTGCCACCCTGTCGATGCCCTTCATCCGGGCCAGTGCCAGCGATACCCGTTTCCAGGGCAAGACCCTGCGACTGCTGACCTGGTCGGACGACACCGGGCTCGCTGCACTGCGCAATATCGCGGCCACCTTCGAGGCCAAGACCGGCGCCAAGGTGATCGCCGACCGTACCGGCAGCACTTCGGAAATGGTCGCCAAGCTGAAGGCCGGTGGTGATCGCCCGCAGTACGACATCATCACCCTCGCCGGGGTGGGCGCCGAAGGCCTGGCCAGTGCCGGGCTGCTGGAGAAACCCGACCTCAATCGCATTCCCAACCTCAAGGACGTCCCCGCCCAGTACCAGACTGGCGCTAACGGCCACGGGATCGGTTACCTGCTGTGGTGCAACAGCCTGGTCTACAACACGCGCACCGTGAAGGAAGTACCGGACAGCTACGCCGCGCTCTGGGACCCGACCTACGAAGGCCGCCTGTTCCTGCCGCCGCCGAACTGGACCGAGGCCATGGACCTGATCATCATCGCGGCCAAGCTGGCCGGCGGTGATATCCACAACATCGAGCCGGGCTTCAAGAAGCTGGAGGAGCTGAAGGACCGCGTGATGACGCTGGGCGAAAACCCCAACCAGATCGCCGAGCTGTTCCGCACCAACTCGCTGGACATGGGCGGCCTCTACGCCCCGGCATTCTTCCCCAAGCAGATTCGCGACCCTGCCTACAGCCTGGGCGCCACCTTCGGCATGAAGGAAGGCTTCTACACCGACCTGATGCTGTCGGTGATGCCCAAGCATCGTCCGGGCGATATCGACCTGGCCTATGCCTTCCTCGACCATTCGCTGGACCCGCTGGTGCAGGGCAAGATGGCCGAAGACATCTTCAACGGTCCGGTCAACGCCAAGGCGATCATCTCCGCCGAGGCGCGCAAGAGCCCCTTCATCCTCACGCCGGAGCAGATCGCAGAGAAGGCGATCATGCACGACAACGCCTTCCTCGCCACGGTCCACGACCAGTGGATTCGCCGCTACACGGAAATCTTCTCTTCCTGATGCAGCCACGGCGCCTGCCGTGAGTCGCGCCGGGCGGCTGGCCTTCGGCCGTCCGCTCGGGCGCGTGGTTTCCCTGTTCTGACGAGACGACCGATATGGAACACATTGATCTGACCGAACCGGTCGGCGCGGCACCGCTGCGCCCGGCGAAGGCGGTTTCTCCTACTGTGCGGGCCTGGCTCTTTCTGACTCCTTCCATGCTGTTCCTGGCCGTACTGGTGGCCGCCAGCCTGCTGGTGCTGCGCATGAGCATCGGCGAGAAGGGCGCTGAGTGGAGCGGGTTCAGCCTGGCCAGCTATGCCCAATTGGCCGAGCCCTACTACCTGAAGTCGCTGTTGCTGACCCTGCGCCTGGCGCTGTTCAGCGCGCTGATCGCGGTGGTCCTGGCGATTCCGGTGGGCTACTGCATGTCACGCCTGCAGTCGCCGTTCCTGCGCCGGATATTCCTGGCCGCGGTGCTCCTGCCATTGCTGGTGAACCTGTTGCTGCAAAGCTACGGCTGGCTGGTGATCCTCGGTCCGGCGGGCATGCTCAACCAGGCCCTGATGGGATTGGGGCTGATCGACCGGCCGATGATGCTGCTCTACAACCAAACCGGCGTGCTGATGGGCCTGGTGCAGACGGCCTTCCCCCTGGCGGTGCTGCCGATTGCCAGCGCCATGCGTGGCGTGTCGCGCACCTACGAAGAGGCCGCCGCGACCCTGGGCGCCAGCCGCGTGCGGGTGTTTTGCCAGGTGGTGTTGCCGATGAGCCTGCCGGGCATCTTCACCGGCGCCACCCTCGTGTTTGCCTACAACGCCAGCAGCTTCGTGGTGCCGCTGCTGCTTGGTGGGCGGCGCGTGCCGATGCTGGCGGTGATGGTGCATGACCAGATCGCCCCGCTGATGAACTGGCCCGCGGCCTCCGCCGCTGGCGTAGTGCTGATCGTTACCACCCTGGCGATCATGACCTTTTCCGAGTACGTCACTGGCCGTCGCCGCCGCATGCTGGAGGCTTCGCAATGAGCAATCCGTTCCGTTCCCACGCGGCGCTACCGGGGGAAACCGGCCGCTTCGCGATGATTCTTTCCGGCATCATCCTGCTGCTGGCGGTGCTGCCGATCCTGACCATGATCGTGATGTCCTTCAGCGGCGCGTCGAACCTCGATTTCCCGCCGTCGAGCTACAGCCTGCAATGGTACGAGGCAGCCTGGCGCACCTTCGTTTCGCCCGACGCCAGCGATGTGCTGAGCCTGGGACAGGCGCTGACCACCAGCCTGCTGGTGTCCTGCCTGACCATGGTGCTGGCCACCCTGGTCGCGGTGCCGGCGTCCTACGCGCTGACCCGCTGCGAGTTCCGTGGCAAGGCCGTGGCGCTGCAACTGATGTCGCTGCCGCTGGTGTTCCCCATGGTGGTGCTGGGTCTGGCGCTGTTGCTGGTATTCGACAGCCTGCCATTCCACATGGATACCTCGAGGCTGGTGATCGCCCACGTGATCCTCGCGCTGCCTTTCGTGGTGAAAAACTGCACGGCGGCCATGGTTTCCATCGGCACGGAGGTGGAGGAGGCCGCGCAGATGCTCGGCGCGTCGCCGCTGCGGGCGATCCGGGATGTGGTGGTGCCGCTGATGCGCTCGGGCATCCTGGCCGGGATGCTGCTGGCCTTCATCGTGTCGTTCAACGAGTTCACCGTTACCTACTTCCTCTACAACATCGATGTGATGACCGTGCCGATCTGGATGTACAGCCGCACCGTGTCGTCTCTCGACCCCACCGTATTTTCCTTTGCCGTGCTGATCGTGCTGATCGACTTCGCCCTGATCTGGGCGCTGGAGAAGCTGGTTGGTGATGGCGGCGTGTCTTTCTGAATCGAGGTGAAGCATGTCTGGACTGATTCTGCAAAATGTCGAAAAACGCTATGGCTCCATCTGTGCCGTGACGGACGTCAACCTGCACCTGCCAGAGGGAAAGCTGGTGTGTTTCCTCGGCCCCTCGGGCTGCGGCAAGACCACCCTGCTGCGGATGATCGCCGGCCTCGAGAGCCTGAGCTCCGGGCAGATCCTCCTGGATGGCAAGAACATCGGCTACACCCCGGCGCACGAGCGCAACTTCGGCATGGTGTTCCAGTCGCTGGCGTTGTTCCCGCACATGACGGTCGGCGAAAACATTGCCTACCCGCTGCGCCTGCGCAATGTGCCCAAGGCCGAGCAGCAGGCGCGCGTGGCCGAGCTGCTGCAGATGATCCAGTTGCAGCAGATGGTCGACCGGCCGGTGTCGCGGCTTTCCGGCGGGCAGCGCCAGCGCGTGGCCATTGCCCGCGCCATCGCGTCGCACCCCAAGCTGTTGCTACTGGATGAGCCTTTGTCGGCGCTGGACGCCAAGCTGCGCGAGTCGATGCAAATCGAGATCCGCCAGCTGCAGCAGCGCCTGAATATCACCACCATCATGGTTACCCACGACCAGCGCGAGGCCATGACCATGGCCGACATCGTGGTCGTTCTGGGCGAGCACCGAGTGCAGCAGGTGGGTACGCCGATCGAGATCTACCGCAACCCGGCCAACGAGTTCGTTGCCGACTTCATCGGCACCGGCAACATCTTCCCCGCTACCGCCCTGGGTAGCGGTCGCGTCGGGCTGCCCGGCGGTGCGGCAATCGAGGCACCGATCTGCCCCAGCATCCAGGCTGGCGCACCGATCAAGCTGCTGGTGCGCCCGGAAGACCTGCAACTGTCGGCGCCCCACGCCGGCGGGGCCAACAGCGTGCCGGGTACGGTGACCTTCGTTCGGGACATCGGCGCCACCATCGAGACCACGGTGGAGTGCTCCGGCGTTTCCCTCACCGCGCTGACCACGCCTTGCCAGGACATTGGCCTGGCCGTCGGCAATCCGGTGGCGGTGACCATTCCGGAGCATGCCTGCCGGGTGCTTTCGGCATGAGTGATGACGTGTTGTTTGGCCATTGGCCTCGATCAGCGTCAGGCGCACACTGGCGGGTGAACCTGGAAATGGAGTGCTGATCATGGACCTTCAACTACAAAACCGCAGTGCCCTGGTGTGCGGCGGCAGCTCCGGGTTGGGTTTCGGCGTGGCCGAGGCCCTGGCCAGGGAGGGCGTACGGGTCTGCCTGCTGGCGCGCAACCTGTCCAAGCTTGACCTGGCCGTGGAGCGCATCCGCCGTAATGGTGGCGAGGCGCAGGCGGTTGCGGTGGACCTGAACGACCTGGGCGCCGTGGACATGGCCATCGAGCAGGTGGTCGCGGCCATCGGCGCGCCGGACATTCTGATCGCCAACAACGGTGGGCCGCCGCCGATCAATGCCGTGGAGTTCGATCCGCAACTCTGGCACCGGCAATTGGATGCCATGCTGCTGAGCACCATGGCGCTGGTGAACGCATTCCTCCCCGGCATGCGCCAGCGTCGTTTCGGTCGCATCCTGATGATTTCGTCCACCAGTGTGGTGGAGCCTATTCCCGGTCTGGTGCTGTCCAGTGCCTTGCGCAGCGCCCTGGCCAACTGGGCCAAGACGCTCTCAGCCGAAGTGGCCGCCGACGGTGTGACGGTGAATACCCTGATGCCCGGTTCGTTCTGGACCGAGCGCACCGAAACCTTGTTGCTGCGTGCTGCCGAACGCAGCGGTGCGTCGGTTTCCAGCCTGATGGCCAAGGAGCAGGCGGCGATTCCGGTGGGGCGCTATGGCGCGGCGGAGGAGTTCGGTGCGATGGCGACTTTCCTGGCCAGCCCGCTTGCCAGCTATGTCACCGGGACGCTGATTCCGGTGGATGGCGGTGTTCTGAAAGGTTGAGTCCGAACGGGCAGCCCTTCGGGCTGCTCAGCGAATGAATTCGCCCCCACAAGAGCGGTTCGTGCTGCTTCTGTGGGGGCGATTTCAATCGCTAAGGGCCGCGAAGCGGCCCCTCATTTCTCACCACGCGCATGACGGCTCGAAGCTGTCGGCCCGCGCCATATCCCACATCCGTTCGTAGAAGTCCGCTTCGATCTTTTCCTTGAGCAGGTCGCCCGGCTGCAGGAACACGTGGATTTGCGAGAACAGGCGAATCTCCTTGTCCGAAACGCGCCGCACCAGGTGGCGGGGTTCGAGTTGGTTGGGGTGATCCAGGCCGGCAGCGGCGAGCATTTCGGCCAGCGCTTTCAGCGTATTGCGGTGGAACATCTGCACCCGTTGGGCCTTGTCCGGTACCACCAGCGCGCGTTGGCGCAGCTTGTCCTGGGTGGCGACGCCGGTGGGGCATTTGTTCGTGTGGCAGGACTGCGACTGGATGCAGCCAATGGCGAACATGAAGCCCCGCGCCGAGTTGGCCCAGTCGGCACCGATGGCCAGTACGCTGGCAATGTCGAAGGCGCTGATGATCTTGCCGCTGGCGCCCAGCTTGATCTTGTCCCGCAGATTCAACCCCACCAGGGTGTTGTGCACGAACAGCAGCCCCTCGCGCAGCGGCACGCCGATGTGGTCGGTGAACTCCAGCGGGGCTGCGCCTGTTCCGCCTTCCTTGCCGTCGATCACGATGAAGTCGGGAAGGATGCCGGTTTCCAGCATGGCCTTGGCGATGCCCATGAATTCCCACGGATGGCCGAGGCAGAACTTGAAGCCCACCGGTTTGCCGCCTGACAGCTCTCGCAACTTCGCGATGAACTGCATCATTTCGATGGGGGTGGAGAAGGCGCTGTGTCGCGAAGGGGAGATGCAGTCTTCGCCCATGGGCACGCCTCGGGTGAGGGAGATTTCCTCGGTGACCTTGTGCTTGGGCAGGATGCCGCCGTGGCCGGGCTTGGCGCCCTGGCTGAGCTTGATTTCGATCATCCGCACCTGCGGGCTGCGCGCCTGGGTGGCGAAGCGCTCGGGGTCGAAGTGGCCGTCGCTGGTGCGGCAGCCGAAGTAGCCACTGCCCAGTTCCCAGACGAGGTCGCCGCCGTTTTCGCGGTGGTAGGGGCTGATGCTGCCTTCGCCGGTGTCGTGGTAGAAGTTGCCGAGCTTGGCGCCACGGTTGAGCGCGCGGATGGCGTTGGCACTGAGCGAGCCGAAGCTCATGGCCGAGACGTTGAACACCGAGGCCGAGTACGGCTGGGTGCATTGCGGCCCGCCGACCAGCACGCGGAAACTGGACGGGTCGCTGAGCGGTGCCGGGCGCATGGAGTGGCCGATGAATTCGTAGCCGGCGCGATAGACGTCGATCAGCGTGCCGAAGGGTTTGTCGCCACCTTCGTTCTTGGCTCGTGCATAGACCAGCGAACGCTGGGCGCGGGAGAAGGGGAGGCGGTCGTCGTCGGCTTCCAGCAGGTACTGGCGGATCTCCGGGCGGATGCCCTCGACCAGGTAGCGGATGTTGCCGAGGATCGGGTAGTTGCGCCGCACCGCATGGCGCGATTGCAACAGGTCGAACACACCCAGGGCGCTGAGCACTGCGCCCAGCAGCGTCAGGGGCCATACCCATTCGTGGCCGATGAAGGGCAGGCTGATGAGGGTGAACAGGATGCAGAAGGCGAAGAAGGCGTAGCGGCTCAATAGCGAAAGGCTCATGCGGACTCCTTGTTTGCAGGTACCGGCACAGAGTAGTGCGAATGCGCGGGAATTGCCTTGCCGGGGCTCAAGATCGGGATTTCCGGACAGCCTTGGTGCTGGGCGCTTCTTGTAGGTTGGTCTGAGGAACGAAGCCCAACACAGCAAGGCTGGACTACGCATCGTTGGGCCTCGCTGCGCTCGGACCAACCTGCGGTTTGCAGTTGCGAATGAATTTGCTCCCCAAACAAGAAGCCCGGCATTTGCCGGGCTTCGAGGTTTTGTAGCGAGTTGCGATCAGCTTACGCGTTGGGCTTGCGGCAGGCGGTCGGAACCCCCTTCAGCAACGCGGAAGACATTGGTGCGATCAGAGCCGCTTTCGGCGATGCGGTTAGCGCCAGTGCGGTCGGAGCCGCCTTCAGCGATGCGGTTGGCGCCAGTGCGGTCGGAGCCGCCTTCAGCGATGCGGTTGGCGCCAGTGCGGTCGGAGCCGCCTTCAGCGATGCGGTTGGCGCCAGTGCGGTCGGAGCCGCCTTCAGCGATGCGGTTGGCGCCAGTGCGGTCGGAACCGCCTTCAGCGATGCGGTTGGCACCGGTGCGGTCGGAACCGCCTTCGGCAACGCGATCCAGCACCATGTAGCCTTCAGCAACAACCGGCTCGATGGTCTGGGAGGAGGACGGCAGAGCGAAAACAGAGCTGCTCAGGGTGGCGATGAACAGTGCGGCGATGGCTTGAGTTTTCATGGTCTGGGCTCCTCGAAGGGGGGCTGGAAACTGAGTACGGAGCCAATCTTACGGATGGGTGAATGATTAAAAAGTGATCACGCCCGATAGAGACCATCAACGCCGTTGATGGTTGGTTTAAGCCTTTTATATCAATGGGTTGTGTTGTTTTATCCACTGGTAGGTGGCCAAGTCTCGTAGGGTGGATGTCGCTTTTTACATCCACCGGCGGAGCCCAGGTGAATCACGAAAGGTGGACCGGTTGTGGAAGCAGGCCGTGCCGGTAGCCGCCCTTGGTGCTCGTGGACAAAAGAAAACGGCCCCGAAGGGCCGTTTTTTTGTACAGCGAGGTCGTTAGCCGCCGAGGTAGGCGTCGCGGACCTTGGGGTCGTTGAGTAGGTCGTCGCCGCTGCCTTGCATGACGATGTGCCCGTTTTCCAGCACATAGCCACGGTCGGCCAGCTTGAGCGCCTGGTTGGCGTTCTGTTCCACCAGGAAGATGGTCACGCCGTCCTTACGCAGTTGCTCGATGATGTCGAAGATCTGCTGGATGATGATCGGCGCCAGACCCAGGGAAGGTTCGTCGAGCAGCAGCAGCTTGGGCTTGCTCATCAGCGCGCGGCCGATGGCGAGCATCTGCTGTTCGCCGCCGGACATGGTGCCGGCGCGTTGCTCGAAGCGTTCCTTCAGGCGTGGGAACAGGTGCAGCACCTTGTCCATCTGCTCCTGGAAGTCGCCCTTGGCGGTGAAGAAGCCGCCCATGGCCAGGTTTTCTTCGACGGTCAGGCGGGCGAACACGCGGCGGCCTTCTGGCACGACGGCGATGCTCTTGCGCATGATGTCGCAGGATTCCTGGCCAACGAGTTCTTCGCCTTCATAGCGAATGCTGCCACTGGCGGCACGCGGCGAGCCGCAGAGGGTCATCAGCAGGGTCGACTTGCCGGCGCCGTTGGCACCGATCAGGGTGACGATCTCGCCCTTTTTCACATCCATGCTGACGCCGTGAAGCGCCTGGATCTTGCCGTAGAAGGTGGAAACCTTGTCGAAAGTAAGCATGGTTCAGGCCTCCCCCAGATAGGCTTTGATCACGTCGGGGTTGTTGCGGATCTGCTCCGGCGTGCCGTCGGCCAGGGGGGTGCCCTGGTTGATCACATAGATGTGGTCGGAAATGCTCATCACCAGCTTCATGTCGTGCTCGATCAGCAGCACGGTCACGTTGTGCTCGTTGCGCAGCATCGCGATCAGCGCCTTGAGGTCGTCGGTCTCTTTCGGGTTGAGACCAGCGGCCGGCTCGTCGAGCATGAGGATGCGCGGGCGCGTCATCATGCAGCGGGCGATTTCCAGGCGACGTTGCTGACCGTAGGCCAGGGTGCCAGCCGGGCGGTTGGCGAAATCGGTCAGGTTGACCTTCTCCAGCCAGTGGGCGGCGTAGTCCATGGCCTCGCGTTCGCTCTTGCGGAAGCCCGGAGTCTTCAGCAGGCCGGCGAGGAAGTTGGTATTGAGGTGGCGATGCTGGGCGACCAGCAGGTTCTCCACCGCAGTCATTTCCTTGAACAGGCGAACGTTCTGGAAGGTCCGAACCACGCCCTTGCCAGCGATCTTGTGGCCCGGCAGGGCTTCGATCTGCTCGCCATCCAGGCTAATGCTGCCGGAGGTCGGCTGGTAGAAGCCGGTCAGGCAGTTGAACACAGTGGTCTTGCCGGCGCCGTTCGGGCCGATCATGGAGACGACTTGTTTTTCCTGTACGGTCAGACCCACCCCGTTGACGGCCAACAGGCCGCCGAAGCGCATGGTGAGACCGCTTACTTCGAGAATCGGGCGGCTCATTGTTTCAGCTCCAGGTGGGGACGTTGCATCGGCATCAGACCTTGCGGACGCCAGATCATCATCAGCACCATCAGGGCGCCGAACATGAGCATCCGGTACTCGCTGAACTCACGCATGAGTTCGGGGAGCAGGATCATCACGATGGCTGCGAGGATCACACCCAGCTGGGAGCCCAGGCCACCGAGCACCACGATGGCGAGGATGGTCGCCGACTCGATGAAGGTGAAGGACTCGGGGGTCACCAGGCCCTGGCGCGCGGCGAAGAAGCTGCCGGCAAAGCCCGCGAAGCTGGCACCCAGGGTAAAGGCGGAGAGCTTGATGACGGTGGGGTTCATGCCCAGCGCGCGGCAGGCGATCTCGTCTTCACGCAGCGCTTCCCATGCACGGCCCAGCGGCATGCGCAGCAGGCGGTTGATCACGAACAGGGTCAGCAGCACCAGCAGCAGGGCGATCAGGTAGAGGAAGACCACCTTGTTCACCGAGTTGTAGGCCAAGCCGAAGTACTCGTGGAAGGTTTGCAGGCCTTCTTCGGCGCGGCGCTCGAAAGACAGGCCGAAGAAGGTCGGCTTGTCGATGTTGCTGATGCCGTTCGGGCCGCCGGTGAGGCCGGTGAGGTTACGCAGCAGGATGCGGATGATCTCGCCGAAGCCCAGGGTCACGATGGCCAGGTAGTCACCGCGCAGGCGCAGCACCGGGAAGCCGAGGATGAAGCCGAAGAAAGCCGCCATCAGGCCGGCAATCGGCAGGCACACCCAGAAGCCCAGGCCGTAGTAGTGCGAGAGCAGCGCGTAGCTGTAGGCGCCGACGGCGTAGAAGCCGACATAGCCAAGGTCCAGCAGGCCTGCCAGGCCGACCACGATGTTCAGGCCAAGGCCGAGCATCACGTAGATCAGGATCAGCGTGGCGATGTCGACCGCCCCGCGCGAGCCGAAGAACGGCCAGACCAGGGCCAGGACGATCAGGCCGAGGATGAACCAGCGCTGGGTCGAGGGCAGGGTCAGGAAGTTGCTGGTCTTCTTCGACATGCCCGGCAGCTTGGGCGCAGCAGCCCAGGCGCCCTGGACTTTTTCACGCATCAGTTGCCAGAAGAACATGGCCACGGCGCACGCCGCGATCGCCAGCAGGGTCGGGGTATTGGCGCCGGTGACCACCAGGCCCACGCCGACGACGCTGAGTTTCAGGCCGAGGACCGGGTAGGCGACGGCCAGCACCAGGAGGGCGCTGAAGAACGCCGTTTTGAGTCGAGTGCTCATACCTTCTCCACCTCCGGACGGCCAAGGATGCCGGTCGGCCGGAACAACAGGACCAGAACCAGCAGGCTGAAGGCCACGACGTCCTTGTACTGGTCGCCGAAGATGTCGGCGCCGAAGGCTTCGGCTACACCCAGCACCAGGCCACCGAGCATGGCGCCCGGAATGCTACCGATGCCACCGAGCACAGCTGCGGTGAAGGCCTTGATACCGGCGAGGAAGCCGATGTGCGGGTTGATCACGCCGTACTGCATGCCCAGCAGCACCGCGGCCACGGCGGCCAGGGTGGCGCCGATGACGAAGGTCAGGGCGATGATGTTGTTGGTGTTGATGCCCAGCAGGTTGGCCATGCGGATGTCTTCCGCGCAGGCGCGGCAGGCACGGCCGAGGCGCGAGCGGGAGATGAACATCGTGAGGCCGTACATGACCAGGAAGGTGACGACGAAGATCAGGATCTGCATGTAGGAGATCACCACGCCATTCATGGTGCTCTCGCCAAACACGAAGTTGCCCGGAATCAGGTTGGGAATCGCCTTGTCCTTGGAGTCCTGAGTCAGCAGTACTTCGTTCTGGAGGAAGATCGACATGCCGATCGCGGAGATCAGCGGGATCAGGCGGTTGCTGCCGCGAAGGGGACGGTAGGCGACCCGTTCGATGCTGTAACCGTAAGCGCTTGCAACGATGATGCTCGCGGCGAAGGCCGCGACGATGATGATCGGAAGGCTTTCCAGACCGAGCATGGTGAGCCCGGCAATCACGATGAAGGCTACGTACGAGCCAATCATGTAGACCTCGCCATGGGCGAAGTTGATCATGCCGATGATGCCGTAGACCATGGTGTAGCCGATGGCGATCAGGGCATAGGTGCTGCCAACGGTGAGCCCGTTAACCAGCTGTTGCAGATAGTGGTAGAGATCAGGCATTCCCTAACTCCTCGGGCATCACGAAAAGCGGCGCTTGTGGCGCAGCGGAGCCCGTAAAACACGGATAAACAAAGCCCACTGCCTAAGCAGTGGGCTTTGCGTTCAGGCGGGAAGCTTATTTAGCTTCGGTTTTGGTGCCGTCCTTGTGCCACTCGTACACCACGAAGCTGAAGTCCTTCAGATCGCCCTTCTCATCGAAGGCCAGGTTGCCGGTCGGGGTAGCGAAGGAGTTGGCGCGCAGGGCGGCAGCTACCTTGGCGGTATCGTCTTCGCCGGCTTTCTTGATGCCTTCGGCGATGACTTGTACAGCGGCGTAGGCCGGGAACACGAACGGACCGCTCGGGTCTTCGTTCTTGGCCTTGAAAGCATCTACCAGGGCCTGGTTCTTCGGATCCTGGTCGAAGGACTTCGGCAGGGTTACCAGCAGACCTTCGGAAGCCGGGCCAGCGATGGCGGAGAGCTCTTTGTTGCCCACGCCTTCCGGACCCATGAAGCGTACTTTCAGGCCTTTTTCAGCCGACTGGCGCAGCAGCAGGCCGAGTTCCGGGTGGTAGCCGCCGTAGTAGACGAAGTCCACACCGGCTTGCTTCAGCTTGGAAACGATGGTGGAGAAGTCCTTGTCGCCGGCGTTGATGCCTTCGAACAGGGCGACTTTCACGCCTTTGCTTTCCAGGGTCTGCTTGACGGCAGTGGCGATGCCTTCGCCGTACTGTTGCTTGTCGTGGATTACGGCAACGGTCTTCGGCTTGATGTGGTCGGCAATGAAGTTGCCGGCGGTCGGGCCCTGCAGGCTGTCCAGGCCGATGGTGCGGAACACCAGCTGGTAGCCACGGGAGGTGATGTCCGGGCTGGTGGAGGCCGCGGTGATCATCAGGATGCCTTCGTCTTCGTAGATGTCGGACGCGGGCTGGGTGGAGCTGGAGCAGAGGTGGCCAACTACGTAGTGGATACCGTCGTTGACGATCTTGTTGGCTACGGCAACAGCCTGTTTCGGATCGCAAGCGTCGTCATAGACCACGCCTTCGAGCTGAGCGCCGTTCACCCCGCCGGCCTTGTTGATCTGCTCGATCGCCATCTTGGCGCCGATGAACTGCATCTCGCCGTACTGGGCAACCGCACCGGTCACCGGGCCAGCCAGGGCGATCTTGATGGTGTCAGCTGCTACGGAGTAGCTGGCGACACCGGCGAGAGCCATGGCGGCGAACAGTTTGGAAATCTGCTTGGTAGCCTTATTCATAGTGCTCCACTCTTGTGTTTTTCGTTGTTGTTGTCCTGTTTGCCGAAGCTACGGGACAAGGTATTGCACCCCGCCGACACGCCCCGACAACTGTACCGGAACAGTGTAGATTGCTGATTTACGGCTTGAAAAGTCGGGTATTGATGGCGGAATGATCTTGTGTCGCTTAATTGAAACAAACGTATAGAAATACGGCGTGTCTTGTGCATGGTTGGCATCGTCAAGCAGGGCTTGTCTGAAAGTTGACCGGCGCTATCATTGCGCGCCCCCAAATCCTTTCGTTACCAACCAACTCAATACAAGCCATGAACGATAACGCTAGCACCCTCTATGCCAAGCTGCTCGGCGAAACCGCCGCCATCACCTGGGAGGAGCTGCAGCCCTTCTTCGCCCGGGGCGCCCTGCTCTGGGTGGACGGTGCCGCGGACCTGGTCGGCGTTGCACTGGCCGTAGCCGAAGACGACAAGGCACAGGTCGCGGCACTTCTGGCAGCCGGCAAACTCAGCAAGGTGGAGGAGTCGCGCGCCCAGGATCTGCTGGCTCGCGATCCGAAGCTCTGGGCCGTGGTGGTAGCGCCCTGGGTCCTGATCCAGGAGCGGGACGAGGCGCCGAGCGTTCACTGAGCCGGCGTCTGATGGATACCAGGGAAGGCGTCCAGGAGTGCGCCGCCCGCTTGATCGTGCACCGGTCAGGGGCGGCCAGCGAAACTGGTGGAGCGGGCTAGACTCAATCCACCTTCTTCTCTTTGATAACCACAGGGAGCGTAACCATGTTCGAACCAGGCCATGTACATCGGGCCAGCGTGCCCGGTTTTCCGGGGCAGCAGTTCTCCATCGACCTCTACTACGAAGCGCGTCCGAATGCGAAGGAAGGCACCATGCTGCACTTCCGCATGGTGGGCGAAATCGAGGGCAAGCCATTCTCCGAAGAGTTCGAGATGCATCGCGATACCGCGTTCAACTTCGCCAGCATCGTTTCCAAGGTGGCGGTGAAGAACGGGCTGCACCCGAACACCACGCTGATCATGCGTAACCACAAGGAATACGATTTGATCTTCGAAGACATCCGCCGCGTGTTGGGCGCCGAGCCCGGTGAGACGGTGAATCTCGACCATCTCGAGAAAGACGGTTTCTGACCGATTAGTCCGTAGGATGGGGCGGGCGGCGTTCCGCGAGCGGAGCGATACTCATGCGGACAAGGCTGATGGGTATCGCAAGCTCCACCCATCCTACGTCGCTATTCAGCTTGGGCTTTTCTTGTGGGGGCGAATTCATTCGCGAAGGGCAGCAACGCTGCCCCTCATGGAGTCCAAGGGGCAGCCCCTCGGTCTGCCAAGCGATTGAAATCGCCCCCACAGCTTTGCGCGCCTACGCGCTCACCCAGCGCTGGCGCATCCAGCCGCTCAGGGCATCCACCGCCAATACCAGGATCAGCATCGCCAGGATCACGCTGGCCGCCTGGGCTTCCTGGAACAGTGACAGGCTCACGTAGAGCATCTGCCCCAGGCCTCCGGCGCCGACGAAGCCGAGCACGCTGGCCATGCGGATGTTGTTCTCCCAGCGATAGAGCATGTAGGCCACCAGTTGCGGCCAGACCCCCGGCAGCGTGCCGTAGCAGAAGGCGGCGACGCGGCCACCGCCATTCAGGCGGATGGCTTCGGCGGGTTCGGGCGGAGTGTTTTCCAGGGCTTCGGCGAACAGGCGTCCCAGCACCCCGGCAGTATGCAGGGCCAGGGCCAGGGTGCCGGCGTTGGGACCCAGTCCGGCGGCCAGCACCATCAGCGCCGCCCAGACCAGTTCCGGCACCGCACGCAGTGCGTTGAGCAGCAGGCGCGCGGCACCTTGGGCCAGGCTGCCGAAGCGCCCGGCGGCCGGCAGAGCGATGAGCAGGCCCAGCAGCGCTGCCAGCAGCGTGCCGAGTGCCGACATGGCGAGGGTTTCCAGGGCACCCCAGCCGATGGCCTTGAGGTGCGCTTCGGAGAAATCCGGGCTCAGGAAGCGCATCGCGTAGCTGCCCATCTGCTCGAGGGCGTCGCCGCTGACGAGGGCGCCAAGGTCGATGCCCAGCCAGACGAAGGACGCGATTGCCGCCGCCAGCAGGGCGAGGATTACCAGGATATTGCCCGTCCTCACGCGAACCTCCCGCGCAGGAAGCGGCTGAGCTGGTCGGCCAGCAGCACCAGGACGAGGAAGGTCAGCAGCATGCTGGCGACTTCACCGCCGGCGAACATGCGCATCGACAGATCCATCTGCTGGCCCAGGCCACCGGCGCCGACGAAGCCCATCACCACTGAGGCGCGCACTGCGCATTCCCAGCGGTAGACGGTGTAGGAAATCACCTCCGCCGCTGCGTTGGGCAGCACGCCATAGGCGAATGCGGCCAAGCGAGGGCTGCCTGCGGCAAGCAGCGCGCGACCGGGGCGCGGGTCGACGGACTCGAAGATTTCCGCGTAGACCTTACCGAGCATGCCGCTGTAGGTGATGGCGATGGCCAGGACGCCGGCGGTGGGGCCGAGGCCCACGGCCCGGACGAACAGCAGTGCCCAGACGATTTCCGGCACGCTGCGCAGGAAGATCAGCAGCCCGCGCACCGGCCAGCGCAGTGCTTGCGCCCACCAGGCCGGACGTCCGCCATGGTGAAGGGCTGACAGCGACAGCGCACGACTGGCCCAGAGCGAGGCGGGCAGGGCGATCAGCAGCGCCAGGCTCATTCCGGCGGTGGCGATTGCCAGGGTTTCCAGCGTGGCGCGACCCAATAGCTGAAGGAATTCCTCGCCGTGTTCGGGTGGCCAGAAGGCGGACAGGAACTGTCCCATGGTGCGGGCGTTACCCTCATCCAGCAGCACGACCGGGTTCAGCTCGCTCAGTTCGAATCCGGGCCAGAGCAGCGCCACGGCCAGCAGGGTGAGCAGCAGCCGAGGCAGCGCCGCGGGGTCGCGGGGGGCGGTTTTCAGCATCGCGGAATGTGCAGCGTGGGCGCCGCCACGAGCGGCGAGGAGGGCGCATCGCCGCGCAGTTGCTCGTTGGCGTAGAGGGCATCCAGGTCAGCCTGGCTGACGGCTTCTCGCGGGAGATCGAACGCGACGCGACCGTCGCGGATGCCGACGATGCGCGGGAAATGTTCCAGCGCCAGCTCGACGGCGTGCAGGCTCGCCAGCAGCGTGACACCACGGCGGCTGGCATCGGCGCAGAGTACGCCGAGGGTGTGGTCGGCCAACACCGGGTCCATCGCGGAAACCGGCTCGTCGGCGAGGATCAGGTCAGGCGCCTGGTAGAGCACACGGGCGATGCCCACGCGTTGCAATTGACCGCCGGAGAGTTGGTCGCAGCGTTCGAAGAGCTTGTCGGCCAGGTCCAGCCGGGCCAGGGCGGCTTGGGCGCCGGCGCTGTCCAGGGGGTGCAGCAGACTGAGCAATCCCTTGGACAGGGACCATTGGCCGAGTTTGCCGGCCAGCACCGCGGTGACCACCCGCTGGCGCGGCGGTAAGGGGGGCGACTGATGCACCAGGCCGATCCGTGCCCGCAGGCGCTGGCGCTCGCGCGCTGAGAGCGACCAGGGCGTTGTGCCGAGCAATTGGAGTTGCCCGGCGGCGGGTACGAGGTTGGTAGCGAGCAAGCGCAGCAGGCTGGTCTTGCCGGCGCCGGACGGGCCGATGATGGCGACCCGCTCGCCGTTGCCAATGGTGAGATCGATACCCAGAAGCGCAGGTTGGCCATTGGCGTGGACCAGGTCCACGCCGTACAGCGAAAGACTCACTTCAACAGGCCGGCCGAGCGGGCAGCTTCCTCGATGCCCGCGTAGTTCTCGGGCTTGGTCGGAATGAAGCGGCTGGCGGCCTGCAGGTCGAGGATCGCCTTGTGCTCCGGGTTGGCCGGGTCAAGTGCGAGGAAGGCCTGCTTGATCTTCTCGGCCAGGGCCGGGTCCAGGGTCCCGCGAACGGTCCAGTTGTAGTCGTAGTAGGTCGGGGTGGTGGCGAAGACCTTCACCTTGTTGGTGTCGACCTTGCCGGCGTCCACCAGCTTCTGCCAGACGCTGGCATTGAGCACGCCGCCATCCACCTTGCCCGCCTGGACCCAGGCCACGGTGGCGTCATGGGCGCCGGAATAGGCGACGCGGGAGAAGTACTGCTCGGGCACGATGCCGTCCTTCTGCATGAAGTAGCGCGGCATCAGGCTGCCGGAGGTGGAGGACACCGAGCCGAAGGCGAAGGTCTTGCCCTTGAGGTCCTGCAGGGATTTCACCGCCGGGTCGGCGCTGATGAACTTGCTGGTGAACTTCTCGTCCTGCTCGCGCTGTACCAGGGGGATGGCATTGCCAGTCTTCAGGCGGGTCTGGACGAAGGTGAAGCCGCCGAGCCACGCCATGTCCAAACGGTCCGCCGCCAGGGATTCGACCACGGCGGCGTAGTCGGCCACGGGAACGAACTCCACTTTCATGCCCAGCTGCTTCTCGAGGTAAGCACCGAGCGGCTTGAACTTGCGCAGCAGTTCGGTGGGGGCTTCGTCGGGAATGGCCGAAACCCTGAGGACTTCGGCGGCCTGGGAAACAACAGCGGAAACGGACAGTGCGATGCCGGCCACGAGGGCGAGAGAGCGTTTGAGCATGGGATTCTCCGGTTCAATAGCGGAAAAGGCAGGCGGATTATAGTGAGCGCCCGGAGGCTTGGAAGCTTCACGTTGCTGACCATGTGTTTAAGATGTGCGTTTCGCCAACTGCCTGGAGCTCCGGCATGACCGATTCGCTGCCTTCCATTGCCTTCGCTGGCATCGGCCTGATGGGCCTGCCCATGACCCGTCGCCTGCTGGCCGCCGGTTACCCGCTGACCGTATGGAACCGCTCACCGGAGAAGTGCGCGCCCCTGGTGGAGTTGGGCGCGCGCCGCGTGAAGACCCCGGTCGAGCTGTGCGCCGAGGCGGATATCGTGATGCTCTGCCTAGCCGACACGCGCGTCGTGCGCAAGGTGGTGTTCGGTGAGGGCGGCATTGCCGAAGGCGCCAAGCCGGGACAGGTGCTGGTGGACTTTTCCAGCCTCGAACCCGCCGCCACCCGTGAGATGGCCGCCGAACTGGAAGCCAGTACCGGCATGCGCTGGATGGATGCACCGGTCTCCGGCGGCACGTCCGGTGCCGAGGCCGGCACCCTGGCGATCATGGCCGGTGGTCATGAGGACGATGTGGAACGTGTGCGGCCCATCCTCGGGCACCTGGGGCAGCGCCTGACCCGCATGGGTTCGGTGGGGGCCGGCCAGGTGACCAAGGTCTGCAACCAGATGATCGTGGCGTGCAATGCGCTGGTGATCGCCGAAGTGATCGCCCTGGCGGAAAAGGCCGGCGTGGATGCCAGCCTGATCGCCCCGGCGCTGGCGGGTGGCTTCGCAGATTCCAAGCCGCTGCAGATTCTCGCGCCGCAAATGGCCGCCAGCCATTTCGAGCCCATCAAATGGCATGTGCGCACGCTGTTGAAGGATCTGGATACCGCCGTCCGCCTGTCCCGTGAACACGACTCGGCAACACCGCTCAGCGGCCTGGCGGCGCAACTGATGCGCTTGCACGGCAGTCAGGGCAATCTGGAACGTGATCCGGCTACGCTGGTGGAAATGTATCGGGAGAATGATTGATGAGAATCGCCGCCAACCTGTCCCTGCTGTTCACCGACCGCCCATTGATCGAGCGCGTCATTGCCGCCCGTGTCTGTGGATTCGACGGCGTCGAGGTGCAGTTCCCCTACGAGTTGCCGGCGATCCGCATGAAGGAAGTGCTGGAAGCCGCCGGCCTGCCGCTGATCCTCTTCAACCTGCCGGCTGGCGACCTGATGGAGGGTGGCCCCGGCTTGGCCGCCGTGCCGGAGCGCCAGGAGCAGTTCGACGATGCCCTGGCCCAGGCGCTGAGCTACGCCGCCATGACCCGTCCGCGCTTCGTCAACGTGCTGGCTGGCCGTCAGGCCGAGGGCGTCAGCCGTGATCGCGCCCTGGCCTGCCTTGCCGCCAACCTGCGCAAGACCGCCGAAGCCTTCGCTGTGCTGCATATCGGCGTGGTCTGTGAGGCGATCAACCCGCTGGATATGCCCGGCTTCCTGATCAATACGCCGGAGCAACTGGACCTGTTGCTGCGCGATGTCGACCACCCCAATCTCTCGGCCCAGTACGACCTCTACCACATGGCTCGACAGGGCGTGGATGCGGCGGCGGGCATCCGCCTGCTGGCGGGCCGGATCGGCCACGTGCAATTCGCCGATTGCCCCGGTCGCGGTGAGCCAGGCACGGGCAAAACCGACTTCGGCCCGGCCCTGCGCGCCTTGCAGGATGACGATTACCCCGGCTGGCTGGGCGCCGAGTACAAGCCCTCGGGCGTCACGGCAGACACCCTTGGCTGGCTGCCGGATTGGAAGGCCAGGTTGGCCTGACATTCCTATGCGCAAAACAATTGTGGGGGCGAATTCATTCGCTGAGCGGACCGAAAGGTCCGGCAACAGATTCCGATGGTGGACGCTGCGCGCCCATTAGCGAATGAATTCGCCCCCACAGGGAACCGATTGAACCGTTTCAGAGAGAACACCATGACCGACCCCATCCGCCTCACGCAGTACAGCCATGGCGCTGGCTGCGGCTGCAAGATTTCCCCCAAGGTGCTGGAAGTGATCCTCGCCGGCAGCGGCGCGCAGAACCTCGACCCGAAGCTCTGGGTAGGCAATGCCTCCAGGGACGATGCGGCGGTCTATGCGCTGGACGACGAGCGTGGCGTGGTGTCCACCACCGACTTCTTCATGCCGATCGTGGATGACCCCTTCGACTTCGGCCGTATCGCTGCCACCAATGCCATCAGCGATATCTACGCCATGGGCGGCGACCCGTTGATGGCCATCGCCATCCTCGGCTGGCCGGTGAACGTGCTGCCGCCGGAAGTGGCCCGCGAAGTGATTCGGGGTGGCCGTTCGGTGTGCGACGAGGCGGGCATTCCACTGGCCGGCGGACACTCCATCGATGCCCCCGAGCCGATCTTCGGCCTGGCCGTCACCGGCGTGGTGGACAAGCGCAACATGAAGCGCAACGACACCGCCACCGCAGGCTGCAAGCTTTACCTGACCAAGCCCCTGGGCATCGGCATCCTCACCACTGCGGAGAAGAAGGGCAGGCTGCGGGAGGCCGACGTGGGCCTGGCCCGCGACTGGATGTGCACGCTGAACAAGCCCGGCAGCCGCTTCGGCAAGCTCGCCGGGGTCAAGGCGATGACCGATGTCACCGGCTTCGGCCTGCTTGGCCACCTGGTGGAAATGGCCGACGGCAGCGGCCTGACTGCCCGTATCGACTACGCCAAGGTGCCCAGCCTGCCAGGCGTGGAGTACTACCTGGAACAGGGCTGCGTACCCGGCGGCACCCTGCGCAACTTCGATAGCTATGGCGACCGCCTGGCGCCCCTTGCCGAAGTGCAGAAGCTGCTGCTCTGCGACCCGCAGACCAGTGGTGGCCTGCTGGTCGCGGTGGCGCCCGAAGGCGAGGCCGAGTTCCTGGCCGTGGCCGAAGAGCTTGGGCTTCAACTGGCGCCCATCGGCCAACTGCACGAGCGACAGAGTCTCGCGGTCGAGGTTTTCTGATGCGCCCGGATAGCTCGAACTACCGCGAAATCTTCCTCAATGACTTGCCGATGATGGACGCCCGCGCGCCCGTGGAATTCTCCAAGGGCGCCTTTCCCCATACGGTCAACCTGCCACTGATGACCGACATCGAGCGGCAGAAGGTGGGGACCTGCTACAAGCAACACGGCCAGCAGGCAGCCATCGCGCTGGGCCATCAATTGGTCAGTGGCGCCACCAAGGCGGAGCGTCTCGAGGGATGGGCCGCCTTCGCCCGCGCCAATCCCCAGGGCTACCTCTACTGCTTCCGTGGCGGCCTGCGTTCGCAGCTGGTGCAGGAGTGGCTGAAGACCGAGGCCGGCATCGAGTATCCGCGCGTGAAGGGCGGCTACAAGGCGATGCGGACTTTCCTGCTGGAGACCACCCAGGACGCGGTAACCCAGTGCGATTTCGTACTGGTCGGAGGCCTCACCGGCACCGGAAAGACCGACGTAATCGCCCGACTCTCGAACAGCCTGGACCTGGAGGGCCACGCCAACCATCGGGGTTCGAGCTTCGGCAAGCGCGCCACCCCGCAACCGGCGCAGATCGATTTCGAGAATGCGCTGGCCATCGACATCCTCAAGAAGCGTGCTGCGGGCCACGAGCAGTTCGTGCTGGAAGACGAGGGGCGCATCGTCGGCAGCTGTTCAGTGCCACTGGAGCTGTACCAGGGCATGCAGGCGTATCCGCTGGTCTGGCTCGACGACAGTTTCGAGGATCGGGTAGAGCGCATTCTGCGGGACTACGTGGTGAACCTGTGCGCCGAGTTCATCGCCGCCCATGGTGAGGAACAGGGGTTCACCCGTTTTGCCGAGCGCATGCGCCAGAGCCTGGGCAACATCGTCAAGCGCCTGGGCGGCGAGCGCCACCAGCGCATGGCGGACTTGATGGATCAGGCGCTGGTCGAACAGCAGTCCACCGGTAATGTGGAGCTGCATCGGGGCTGGATCGAGGGCTTGTTGCGCGAGTACTACGACCCGATGTACGCCTTCCAGCGCGAGAGCAAGGCGTCTCGCATCGAGTTCGCCGGCGAGCAGGCGGCAGTACTCGAATACCTTCGGCAGCGCCAACCGGCGCGGCGCTGACTTCACGCCGGATTGGAGTCCTTGGGTCGCAGCGGCAATACGTTACTGCTGGTCAGTCCGTGGGAACGGCGGAGGAAGTCTTCGATGGCCTCCAGCGACTGCGGACGACTGAGCAGGTAGCCCTGGACGTAGTCGCAGCCATGGCCACGGAGGAATTCCAGCTGTTCGCGGGTCTCCACCCCTTCCGCCACCACGTGCAGATGCAGCGTATGGGCCATGCCGATGATGGCCTGGACGATCTCCATGTCGGCACGGCTGCCGGGGATGTCCATGACGAAGGAACGGTCGATCTTGAGCGTATCCAGGGGCAGGCGCTTCAGGTACGCGAGCGATGAATAGCCGGTGCCGAAGTCATCGATGGAAATGCTCACGCCCAGGCCGCGAATGCGCTCCAGCAGGTGCAGCGCCTGGTTGACGCTGCACATCAGGGCGTTCTCGGTGACTTCCAGCTCCAGGCGTTGCGGCCGTATCCCGCTTTCCTCCAGGGCACGTTGCACCTCGTCCGCCAGTTCATGGCGGCTGAGGTTGAGCGCCGAACAGTTCACCGCCATCCGCAAATCATGGAAGCCCTTGGCGGCCAGGCTGGCCAGGTCACGGCAGGCACGGCGCAGCACCCAGCCATCCAGTTCGGCGATGAAACCATTGGCTTCGGCTACACCAATGAAGCGGTCGGGGGGGAGCAGGCCGAGTTGAGGATGCTGCCAGCGGACCAGGGCTTCCAGTTTGGTCACCTGGCCGCTGTTGAGGTCGAGGATCGGCTGGTAGTTGAGGAACAGGCCCTGGTCCCTGGCCAGTGCCAGGTGCAACTCCTCCTCCAGTTGCAGCTCGAAGGTCGCCTTGTGCTTCAGGTGATGGCTGAAGAAGTGGAGGTTGTTGCGGCCGCTGCTCTTGGCCTGGTAAAGCGCGAGGTCGGCGTGTTTGAGCAATTCCTCGCAGGTTTCGCCATCGTCCGGGAAGAGGCTGATGCCGATGCTGGTGGTCATGGTGACGTTGCGCCCGGCAAGGCTGATGGGCTCTTTCATGCGTTGCATGATGCGCTCGGACAGGGCCTTGGCTTCGGTCAGGCTACCGAGGCTGGCCAGCACGCAGAACTCATCACCGCCCAGGCGCGCGATGACATCCTCTCGGCGCAGCACGCTGCGTACCCGCTCGGCCACGACCTTGAGCAGCTCATCCCCAGCATCGTGCCCGAGGCTGTCGTTGACGCGCTTGAAATGGTCCACGTCCAGGAACATCACGGCCAGGGGTTGCTTGAACTCGGCGTGCTGTTGAAGTTTTTCGACGAAGAACTCGTTGAAGGCGCGGCGGTTGGGCAGGTTGGTGAGGGCGTCGTAATGGGCGACGTTCTGCAGTTTGACCTTCACCTGTTCCAGTTCATGCAGCAGGTTGCTGACATGCTGCAGGTCGCGCTCCTTGCGTTGCAGCTTCTTGTCGGCCCAGGCCACGCACAGCGCGAACAGCAACACCATCCCGGCGATCACCGCGAGGCTGAGACCGAGCTGTACGGCGTTGTCGGCTCGCTTGAGGTGAAGTTCGGTCCCCGCGGGAACCGCCAGTTGCAAGGCCAGCATGCCGGTGAAGTGCATGCTGCAGATGGCGCCGCCCATGGCCAGGCTGGCCGGGATCTTCAGCAACTGGTGGCCCTCGCTGCGCTCGCGGAAGAATGCGGAAAGCAGCATGGCAGCCAGGCTGGCGGCGACGGCGACTCCGACCGATACGGCGACCATGACGGGGTGGTAGTACTGGGTCGCCACCGAGCGGATCGCGGCCATGCCGCTGTAGTGCATGAGCGTAATGCCAAGGCCGATGGCCAAGGCCGCTGCCAGGTAGTGGCGGGGTTCGACGTTGGGCCGGCCGAGGGTGTACATGCCCACCAGCGACGCGGAAACCACCATGACCAGGGAGAGCGTGGTGGTGGGAATGTCGTAGTCGATGGTGATAGGCGCTTCGAACGCCAGCATGGCGATGAAGTGCATCGCCCAGATGCCGCCCCCCAGGCACCAGGCTCCCAGCCAGCACCAGCGTCGTCGGGTTTCCGGTTGCTGCGCATGGGCTACGCGTTCGGCCATGTCGAACGCGCAGTAACCGGCGCCTGAGGCGACCAGGAAGGCCAGCAGCACCAGCCAGCTGTTATGGGTACAGGCCAGCAGGATCTGGCCGTCCGCAGGAAGTTCGGTACCGAAGCGCAGACCCAGCCAGTCCATAGAAGGAATCCTATGCAGACTATTGAATATCGAGGGGAGGGAGTGCTTGGTGGCACCGTGCCTTCAGTATAGTCAGCGCGCAGCTGCTTCCTGAGACGGACGTACCTGTACGCCGAACGGTCGTCCGCGGCGGATGGCCGGCCGGCGCGTCAATTCGCCCCCGGCAGCATCGGGTTACATAAATCACACGAATTTTCGCAGACAGTGGCTGGCCGCACGCTCTAGATTGCCGGATAGACCCCGGCTAGCGGTTGTCCGGGCGCACAACAAGAACGAGACCGACTCATGCAGCAATCTCCCCAAGCGGCCAATGCCTGGCGCGTGCTTTTCCTGCTCTTCCTGGCCAACCTCTTCAATTTCTTCGACCGGACCATCCCGGCCATCATCATCGAGCCGGTGCGCCACGAGTGGAGCCTGAGCGATTTCCAGCTGGGCCTGATCGGTACCGCCTTCACCCTGGTCTATGCGATCGCGGGGGTGCCGCTGGGGCGCATGGCCGATACCGGCGCGCGGAGGAAGATCATGGGCTGGGGCCTGGCCGTGTGGAGCGGCCTGACTGCCGTGAACGGACTGGCCTGGAACTTCTGGAGCTTCCTGCTGGTGCGCATGGGGGTGGGCATTGGCGAGGCGAGTTACGCGCCGGCGGCCAACTCATTGATCGGTGATCTCTTCCCTGCCCACAAGCGTGCCCGTGCAATGGGCATCTTCATGCTGGGCCTGCCGCTGGGGCTGGTGCTGGCGTTCTTCACCATCGGTGCGATGGTGAAGGCTTTCGATAGCTGGCGTGCGCCGTTCTTCATCGCCGCCGTGCCGGGGATCATCCTGGCGATCTTCATGTTCTTCATCAAGGAACCGGCCCGTGGCGCCGCCGAGGCCGTGCAGGTCTCCACCGCCACCCCGGTGGATAAACCGCTGCGCCGGGTGCTGGCGATCCGTACGTTCTGGTGGCTGACCGTTGCGGGCCTGACCTACAACTTCGCCACGTACGCGACCAACTCCTTCATGGTGCCGATGCTGCAGCGTTACTTCCTGATGCCGCTGGAGCAGGCGGCCATCGCTACCGGCATCATCACCGGCCTGACCGGGCTGGTCGGCCTGACCCTGGGTGGCTGGGTGGCAGACAAGGTGCACCAGAAATCCGAACGCGGCCGCCTGCTGCTGGCGGCATTCAGCATGGCGGTGGCGGCCATCTGCACCGGCTACGCATTGTTCGCCGGCCGTATCGAGATCGGCCTGTTCGTGGGTGTGTTCAGCCTGGGCTGGCTGTTCGCGTACAACTTCTATACCTGCGTCTACACCGCCATCCAGGATGTGGTCGAGCCGCGCTTGCGGGCTACCGCGATGGCGCTGTTCTTCGCCGGCCTCTACCTGCTCGGTGGCGGCCTTGGCCCGGTGGTGGTAGGGCTGCTGTCTGACCACTACTCCCAGGCGGCGATGCTGGCGGCCGGTGCCAGCGAAATGAACGAAACCTTCAAGGCCGTGGGACTGCACAACGCCATGTTCCTCGTGCCGGTGGCCCTCACCCTCACCATGCTGGCGCTGTTCCAGGCCGCGCGCTGCTTCGTGCGCGATGCGGCGAACATGCGTCAGGGAATGCTGGCCGCAGCGGCCTGACGACAGCCCGGAAAGCAAGAAGGCCCGCATTTGCGGGCCTTCTTTTTGGGTGACGGGTATCGCTTCGCTCGCGGAACGCTGCCCGACCCATCTTGTAGGATGGGTTGAGCTTGCGATACCCATCGATCGAGGCCGATGGCTGATCAGCCGGCTACCAGCACCCGGATCGACTCCAGTCGCAGCGCGGCCTTGTCCAGCAGTTGCTGGCCTTCGTCACGCTGGTGACGGACAGCTTCCAGTTCGCTGTCGCGCACGCTCGGGTTGACCGCCTGGAGGGCGGTGAGGCGGGCCAGTTCTTCGTCCAGTTCGGCCTTCAGGCGGCGCTTGGCCTCGGCCACGCGCTCGGCATGGCGCGGGGCGATCTTGGCTTCGCTGGCGTTGATCTGTGCCGCGAGCACATCGCGCTGGGCCTGGACGAATTTGTTGGCGCTGCCGCGCGGCACGCTTTCCAACTGGTCGTTGAGGGTGTCGAAAGCCACCTTGGACGCCAGGTCGTTGCCATTGCCATCCACCAGGCAGCGCAGGGCCTTGGGCGGCAGGAAGCGGTTCAGTTGCAGGGCGCGCGGGGCCACGGCTTCGCTGACATAGAGCAGCTCCAGCAGCACGGTGCCGGGCTTGAGCGCCTTGTTCTTGATCAGCGCCACGGCGGTGTTGCCCATGGAGCCGGAGACCACCAGGTCCATGCCGCCCTGCACCATGGGGTGTTCCCAGGTGAGGAACTGCATGTCTTCGCGGGACAGGGCCTGGTTACGGTCGTAGGTGACGGTCACGCCCTCGTCGTCGCCGAGGGGGAAGCCAGCGTCGAGCATCTTTTCGCCGGGCTTGAGCACCAGGGCGTTTTCGGAGTGGTCCTCACTGTCGACCCCGAACGCTTCGAACAGGGACTCCATATAGATAGGCAGGGCGAACTGGTCGTCCTGGTCGAGAATCTCCTCGACCAGGCGTTCGCCTTCGCCAGCGCCGCCGGAGTTGAGTTCCAGCAGGCGGTCGCGGCCATTGTGCATTTCGCCTTCCAGGCGCTTGCGCTCGGCTTCGGCTTCGCTCACCAGGGCATCCCAGGCGCTGTCATCGCCGCCGTCGAGCATTGGCAGCAGGCGCGGGCCGAACGTGTGCTGGATCGCGCTGCCGGTGGGGCAGGTGGCGAGGAAGGCGTTCAACGCCTGGTTGTACCACTGGAACAGGCGCTCCTGCGGACTGGTTTCCAGGTAGGGCACATGCAGCTGGATGGTGTGCTTCTGACCGATACGGTCGAGGCGACCGATGCGTTGTTCCAGCAGGTCCGGATGCGCCGGCAGGTCGAACAGCACCAGGTGATGGGCGAACTGGAAGTTGCGGCCTTCGGAGCCGATTTCGGAGCAGATCAGCACCTGCGCGCCGAATTCCTCATCCGCGAAGTAGGCGGCGGCGCGGTCGCGCTCGAGGATGCTCATGCCTTCGTGGAACACGGTGGCGGGGATGCCGGAGCGCACGCGCAGGGCGTCTTCCAGGTCCAGGGCCGTTTCCGCGTGGGCGCAGATCACCAGCACCTTGAACTTCTTCAGCATCTTCAGGGTGTCGATCAGCCATTCGACGCGCGGGTCGAAGCGCCACCAGCGCTCGGATTCGTCGCCGATGTCCTGGTGGGACTGGAAGCTGACTTCCGGGTAGAGGTCCGGGTGCTCGCCGATGGGCAGCTCCATGTACTCGACCGGGTTGGGCAGCGGATAGGGGTGCAGCTGGCGTTCGGGGAAGCCCTGCACGGCGGCGCGGGTGTTCCTGAACAGCACGCGGCCGGTACCGTGGCGGTCCAGCAGCTCGCGCACCAGGCGCGGCGCGGCTTCCTCATCGCCGCCGGCAAGGGCCTGCAGCAGACCTTCGCCCTCTTCGCCGAGAAAGCCCTTGATGGTCCCTTCGGCCTTGGCGCTCAGGCGGCCCTGGTCGAGCAGCTCCTGGACGGCTTCGGCGACCGGACGGTAGTTGGCGCTTTCGGCGCGGAAGGCCTCCAGGTCGTGGAAGCGACTTGGGTCCAGCAGGCGCAGACGCGCGAAGTGGCTTTCCAGACCCAGTTGTTCCGGGGTGGCGGTGAGCAGCAGGACGCCGGGGATGACCTCGGCCAGTTGCTCCACCAGGCGGTACTCGGGGCTGGCCTGTTCCGGGTGCCAGACCAGGTGGTGGGCTTCGTCGACGACCAGCAGGTCCCAGCCGGCGGCGAAGGCGGCATCCTGGGCGCGCTCGCTGCCCTTCAGCCATTCCAGGGACACCAGAGCCAGCTGGGTGTCTTCAAACGGGTTGCTGGCGTCGCTTTCAGCGAAGCGCTCGGCATCGAACAGGGCGACCTGCAGGTTGAAGCGACGGCGCATTTCCACCAGCCATTGGTGCTGGAGGTTTTCCGGAACCACGATCAGCACCCGGCTGGCGCGGCCGGAAATGAGCTGGCGGTGGATGACGAGGCCAGCCTCGATGGTTTTGCCCAGGCCCACTTCGTCGGCCAGCAGTACGCGCGGCGCAACGCGGTCGGCCACTTCACGGGCGATGTGCAACTGGTGGGCGATCGGCTGGGCGCGTGCGCCGGAAAGGCCCCAGAGGGAGGACTGCAGGAGACGCGAGCGGTGTTCCAGCGTGTGGTAGCGCAGAGCGAACCATTTGTGCGGGTCGATCTGCCCGGCGAACAGACGATCATTGGCCAGGCGGAACTGGATGAAGTTGTTCAGCTGGGTTTCCGGGAGGATGCGCGGCTCGTTCTGGGCGGTGATGCCGTGGTAGATCAGCAGCCCATCGATATCCTCGACTTCCTGGACGTTGAGCTTCCAGCCGTCGAAGTGGGTGATCTCGTCGCCCGGAGCGAAGCGCACGCGGGTCAGGGGTGCATTGCGCAGCGCGTACTGGCGGGTCTCGCCAGTGGCCGGGTAGAGCACGGTGAGCAGCCGGCCATCCGATGTCAGGATGGTTCCGAGCCCTAGCTCCGCTTCGCTGTCACTGATCCAGCGTTGCCCCGGTTGATACTGCTGCGCCATGCGTGTCTCCCTGAATTGAAAAAAGCCGCGTATGTTAACGGAACCGAGGGCGCAGGGCGACGCCGGATACGGGCCGACTATCCGCAAAAGTGTAGCGAGCGCCGGTAAAGAAACGCCCCAAGTGGCCGACAGACTGACCAAAGGAGGGCGTCATCATGCTGCCACCGATTCCGCAAGGCCTGGTCCCTGTCACGGCCCAGCAGGACGCGGTCAAGCCGCGCCCCGACATCCCGCCCGTCACCCCCATGCAGGAGAGTGCGCAGGAAAGCGCCGTGGGTCTGGAAAAGCGCCATCCCCAGGAAGCCGAGGAATTGCTGCGGGAAGAGCAGCGACGCCGTCAGCGGCGAGGCTATACGCCCCAGGAACTCGCGGCCGGGGAGGTTGCAGAGGAGGACCTGGCGGTTCTCGAAGAGCTGCCGCGCCAGGGGCTGTGGGTGGATGTGGAGGTCTGAGGCGCGCAGAATGAGGCGTCTCATTTCCTGAAGCCGATATCGGTGGACCTGTTCGACGATATTCCCCTCCAGCTGCCAAACGCCGAACTGCGCTACGAGCCGCATTTCCTTTCCCGGGATGAGGCCAGCGACTGGTTGACGCGTCTGGTGGCCGAGACCGCCTGGGAGCAGCCGCAGGTTTATCTGCATGGCCGCTTTTATCCGGTGCCTCGACTGGTGGCCTGGTATGGCGATGCCGAGGCCTGCTACCGCTATTCCGGACTGACCCACGAGCCTTTGCCCTGGACGCCTTTGCTGGCGGAGATTCGCGCGCGGGTCGTGGCGGCGGTGGGGCAGCCCCTGAATGGCGTGCTGCTCAACTACTACCGCGACGGTCAGGACTCCATGGGCTGGCACAGCGACGATGAGCCCGAGCTTGGGCGCAATCCGTTGGTCGCCTCGCTCAACCTGGGCGGCACCCGTCGCTTCGACCTGCGGCGCAAGGGCAGTAACCGCATCGAACATTCCCTGGAGCTGGGCCATGGCGCACTACTGGTCATGAGTGGGCCGACGCAGCATCATTGGCAACACCAGGTGGCGAAGACCCGTACCCCTTGCGCCCCCCGACTCAATCTCACCTTCCGTTGGATTCGCTGATGAGCAACGACGACAACCTGATCGATTTCGGCGCCGAGCGCGACAAGCGCATCCATGATGTCCATGACAAGCGCCTGGACGACATGCGCAAGGCCTTCGAGCAAGCCATGCCGCTGTCCAAGGGCAAGAAGGGCGGCAAGAAGCCGAAGAAGCGCTGAGAGCACCTCCTCTCCTGCTTCTTGTGGGAGATTCCATGTCAATCAGCCTTGCAGCGACCCTGTAGGTTGGTCCGGGCCACGCTGGTCGAACCGAGCGAGGCCCAAATCGACCTCGCACGTTGGGCTTCGCGGAGCTCAGGCACAACCTACAAAAGCCGCGCTGCAGTCGGTGGGCGAACTCATTCGCGAATGAATGCGCTCCCACCGTTCGTTTCGCCCCTCCTGCTCCCGGCCACCCCCCCCCTGAAAATTGATTTGGATCAGTGTCCCGACAGCCTTGTCGCGGGCGCTCTGCGGCCATTGATCCAAGTCAATTTTCCCTGCCTGCTGGGCGAGTAACTTGAACCCATCGAAGCAACAACGCCACAACGCAGGAGGCAGATCATGTTCGTCGATACAGTGGTTCTCGCCGGTATAGGCACCGTCGGTCTCATGTGCGCCTTCTTCGCTGGCGTTGGTTACTTCATCTGGAAGGACTCGCACAAACGCAAACCGCGTTGAGTCCACTGGGTTTACAGGCACGCAAGGCACCTCGGGCGACTTCGGTCGCCCATTTTTTTGTCCCCACTTTTCTTCCTCCGCGGCCCGCGCCAGACTGGCGCCATGCCGATCCAGACCCTTTTTCGCCTCAATGAACTCGACCCGCAGCAATGGGATGCCCTGCTGCCGGACGAGCAGCCTTTCCTGCGTCATGCCTTTTTATCCACCCTGGAAGAAAGCGGCAGCGTGGGGGCGCGCAGCGGGTGGCATCCTGCGCACCACGTGTTGCGTGGGCCGAAAGGCAAGTTGCGCGCCGCGCTACCGGCTTATCTGAAGAGCCATTCCTATGGCGAATACGTGTTCGACTGGGCCTGGGCCGATGCCTGCCAGCGCGCGGGCATTCCTTATTACCCCAAGCTGCTTGCGGCCGTGCCCTTTACCCCGGTGGGGGGCGCGCGCGTACTGGCGGTGGACGACGCTGCAGCCAGCGAGCTACTGGACTCGGTAGTCGCCGATGTGGCCGCCGACGACCTGTCCGGCTTGCACATCAATTTCACCGATGCCTTTGCCGACCACCATCTGCGCGGGCGTGAAGGCTGGCTGGAGCGGCTGGGCTGCCAATTCCATTGGCGTAACCACGGGTATCGGGATTTCCAGGACTTCCTCGACGCCTTGAGTTCGCGCAAGCGCAAACAGATCCGCAAGGAACGCGAACAGGTGGCGGGGCAGGGGATAGAGTTTCAATGGCGTCAAGGCCGGGAACTGGGTGAAGCAGACTGGGATTTCGTCTACGCCTGCTACGCCAACACCTATCGGGTGCGGGGCCAGTCGCCGTACCTGACGCGCAAGTTCTTCAGCCTGCTGGCGGAGCGGATGCCGGAAGCCATTCGTGTGGTGCTGGCACTGCAGGCAGGTCGGCCGGTGGCGATGGCGTTCTCGCTACAGGGTGGCGACACCCTCTATGGGCGCTATTGGGGTTGCCTGGCGGAGTTCGATAGGCTGCATTTCGAAACCTGCTTTTACCAGGGCATCGACCAGGCGATTGCCACGGGACTTCAGCGCTTCGATGCAGGCGCTCAGGGTGAGCACAAGCTGATTCGGGGATTCGAGCCGGTGATCACCCGCTCCTGGCACTGGCTCGCCCATCCCGGTTTGCGGGCTGCGGTGGGCGATTTCCTGGTGCAGGAGCGGGGTGGCGTGCTGGCCTACGCCGAGGAGGCGCGAGGCTTGCTGCCGTATCGGCGGGATTGATCAGCCGACTTGCGTCTGGTCGGGGGTGGCGGTGCTGCCGCCCCACTCGAGGAAGCGGAGTTTGTGGACTTCACCGTCGCTGTCTTCGTAGACGAGGGTGACGGGGACGACGCCAGTCCTCTGGGAGGTGTCGGTGCGGTGAAGCACTTTCTGGATGTCGACTTCCATCCCGTAGTGGTAATCCACCGGCGCAATGCCGGAACCTTGATTCGGGGTGCCATCCTGGGCGAATACGCTGGGCGCGAGGCTGGTGAGCAGGGCGCTTACAACCGAGGCCATTTTCATAGGCTTTTATTCCTCTGTTGGGTTTCGCTTACAAGGGACTTTATCTGACCGACTGAGAACGGTTAGTTCAAGTGCCCCCTCGGAGTGGTTCTGGTCTGAGCGTTTTTTGATCACTCGCAATCGCCCATGCTTGAGGCGCTGCGACCGTTTGTCGCAGATTCTGAAATTTCTTCGTTCGTGGTCTAGCTGGTACGCCGGTGCAACACATCGGGAACCCTCTGGAGAGTTCCCGTTGCTTGCGGATCAGCTGTTGCTGGTGTGGCTGCCCCACTCGAGGAAGCGAACCTTGTGCAGGTCGCCTTGGCTGTCCTCGTAGACCATGGTCACCGGTACCACGCCTGCGCGCTGGGTTGCGTCGGTGCGATACAGGACGCGCTGGACGTCCAGTTCCATGCCGTAGTGATAGTCGACTGCGGGAATGCCGGCGCCTACGTCGCGCTGGTGGTCCTGGGCGAACACACTTGGAGCGAGGCTGGCGAGAACGGCGCTGACGGCGGATGCGATCTTCATGGGCTGATCCTCTCGGGGTCCGTGGCGGGTTTCAGGTGAAACCAGATACGGGACCCATATGACCAGCCGGCTGCGCCCGATTGAAATCAAAGCGCCTTGTAGTGGAGATCAGCCGCGTCGATGAAACGACGCGGCCAGAACTCAATCCACGCCGACGAATCCGCCTGTCTGGTGTTGCCAGAGGCGCGCGTAGAGACCACCGTGCTCCAGCAATTGCGCGTGGCTGCCGCTTTCCACGATGCGCCCCTTGTCCAGCACCACCAGGCGGTCCATGCGTGCGATCGTGGACAGCCGGTGGGCGATGGCGATGACTGTCTTGCCGCGCATGAGGGTTTCGAGGCTTTCCTGAATGGCCGCTTCCACTTCGGAGTCCAGCGCTGAAGTGGCTTCGTCGAGGATCAGGATGGGGGCGTCCTTGAGCAGAACGCGGGCAATGGCGATGCGCTGACGCTGGCCGCCGGACAGTTTCACGCCGCGTTCGCCGACATGGGCGTCGAATCCGCGTCGGCCGTTGGCGTCCGAAAGCTGCGGAACGAACTCACCCGCGCGGGCCTTGTACACCGCTTCCAACAGTTCTGCATCACTGGCGCCGGGACGGCCGTAGAGCAGGTTGTCACGGATCGAACGGTGCAGCAGCGAGGTGTCCTGGGTGACCATGCCGATCTGCGCCCGCAGGCTTTCCTGGGTCACCCGGGCAATGTCCTGGCCGTCGATGAGGATGCGCCCGCTTTCCAGGTCGTAGAGGCGCAGCAGCAGGTTGACCAGGGTCGACTTGCCGGCGCCGGAGGGGCCGACCAGTCCGATCTTTTCGCCAGGCCGCACCACCAGGTCGAGGCCTTCGATCACGCCGCTGCCTTTGCCGTAGTGGAACGCGATGCGCTCGAAGCGCACCTCGCCCCGGTCGACCTTCAGCGGTTGAGCATCCGGTTGGTCGGTCACCTGGCGCGGCACGGCGATGGTCTGCATACCGTCCTGCACCTGGCCGATGTTGTCGAAGATTCCGGTGACTACCCACATGATCCAGCCGGACATGCTGATGATCCGGATCACCAGGCCGGTGGCCAGGGCGATGGCGCCGACGCTGATCAGCCCCTGGTTGCACAGCCACAGGGCGAGGCCGCAGGTGCTGACGATCAGCAGGCCACCCATGATGGTCACGGTGGCATCCATGGCGGTGATCACCCTCGCCATCGCCTGGGATTTGCGCGTCTGGTCGCCGATTGCTTCGCGGGCGTAGTCCTCCTCCTCGCGGGTATGGGCGAAGAGCTTGAGGGTGGTGATATTGGTGTAGCCGTCGACGATGCGCCCCATCAGCTGCGAGCGGGAGTCGGAGGACTCCACCGAGCGCCGCTTCACTCGTGGCACGAAGTAGTGGAGGGCGCAGAGGTAACCGGCTATCCACAACACCAGGGGCACCATCAGGCGCCAGTCGGCTTCGGCGAACAGCACCAGCGAACTGACTGCGTAGATCAGCACGTGCCAGAGGGCGTCCACCGCTTGCACCGCCGAGTCGCGCAGGGAGTTGCCAGTCTGCATGATGCGCTGGGCGATGCGCCCGGCAAAGTCGTTCTGGAAGAAGCCCAGGCTCTGTTTCAGCACATAGCGATGGTTCTGCCAGCGGATCAGGTTGGTCAGTCCGGGTGTGATGCTCTGGTGCACCAGCAGATCGTGCAGGCTGTTGAACAGCGGCCGCAGGATCAGCGTCACCACGGCCATCCAGGTCAGTTCCGTCCCGTGCAGCCGGAAGAGTTCGCCCGTGGGGGTGGCCTGGATCAGGTCGACGATGCGGCCCAGGAAGCTGAACAGCGCCACTTCGATCAGGGCAACGATCAGCCCCACCAACAGCAAGGCGCTGAAGATCGGCCAGACCTGGCGCAGGTAATAGGCGTAGAAGCGCAGCACGCTGCGCGGGGGCATTTCGTCTGGCGCCTGGCGAAAGACGTCGATCAGGCGCTCGAAGCGTTGGAACAGCATGGCGAATCCATCCGAAGGTGGAGCGATCGACCCGGGCTTCCTGCCCGGGCCGAGGGCGTCAGAGCCGTTTGGCGGAGAGAATCACCACCGGTTGCAGCGGAACGTTCTGGAACATCCCGCGATTGCCGGTGGGGACGTTGGCGATCTGGTCCACGACGTCCATGCCGCGTACCACCTTGCCGAACACGGCATAGCCGAAGTCGCGGCTGCCGTGGTCGAGGAAGGCGTTGTCGTTGTGGTTGATGAAGAACTGGCTGGTGGCCGAGTTCACCGCCTGGGTGCGGGCCATGGCCAGGGTGCCGCGCAGGTTGCGCAGGCCGTTGTCGGCTTCGTTCTTGATCGGATCACGGGTGTCTTTCTGGCTCATGTCGGTATCGAACCCGCCGCCCTGGATCATGAAACCGGGGATGACGCGATGGAACACCGTGCCGTTGTAGAAACCGGCATCCACGTAGTCGAGGAAGTTCTTCACGCTGACCGGGGCCTTGTCGGCTTCCAGTTCCACCTCGATTTCCCCGGCGCTGGTGGTCAGCAGCACGTGGGGCTTGTCGGCAGCCATCAGGTTCAGGGAGACGAACAGGGCGCAGGCGCCCAGGACAAGTTTCTTCAGCATGGGATTTGTTCCTTGTTGCGCTCCACTTCATCAATGAAGTTGAGCAGGGTGGCGTTGAAACGTTCGGGTTGATCCAGGGGAGTGGCGTGACGGGAGTTCTCGATGACCACCAGGCGCGCGTTCGGCAGTTCCTTCACGTAGGTCTCTTTCTGGGCGACCGGGGTGTAGTCGCTATCGGCAGTGATCACCAGGGTCGGGCACTGGATGCGCTGCAGGCGGTCGCGCACGCCCCAGCCAATGATGGCGTTTAGCGCGGAGAGATAAGCGCGCTTGTCGTTTTGCGGCCAGCGTTCTTCGATCTTGCGGCGCAGGTCGGCCTGCTCGGGCAGCGGGAACAGAAGGCCGCCGAGCGCCTTGGCGATGCTTTCGAGGCTGAGCAGGCGCGAGAGTGTCCAGCGTTTGGCGATCTCCAGGAAATCCTTCGGCGTGCGGGGTTTCACCTCGGGGCCGCTGTTGACGATGGTGAGGCTGCGCAGCAGTTCCGGGTGATCGACGCCGAGCTGGAAGCCGATCATTCCGCCCATGCTGATGCCGACCAGATGCACGTCGATCAGCTTGAGGTGCTCGATCAGCGCCGCCACGTCATCGGCGAAGCCGGCGATGCTGTAGCGTTCATGGGGCTTGTCGGAGCGGCCGTGGCCGCGCACATCGATGGCGATCACCCGGTAATGGGCGGCGAGGGTGGGGACCTGGTATTCCCAGTCGCGGGTGCTGGAACCGAGGCCGTGCACGAGCAGGACGGGCATGCCGCGGCCGTAGTCCTCGTAGTGAAGCTGGCAACCGTCGTTCTCGAAATAGGACATGTGACCTCCTGTCAGGCGCTGGGAAGCGGAGCGGCGAAGGGGGCATCCAGGGGGGCGGAATCGAAGGTCTTGATCAGTTCGACCAGGATCTGCGACGCCGGGCCGAGGGCCTTGTCCTTGTTGGCATATAGATAGAAGGAGGGATGGCGACTACCACCTTGCTCCATGGGCAGCGGCTTGAGCTGGCCTTCCTTGAGTTCCCGCTCGATGAGGTGGCGCGGCAGCCAGGCGAAACCGAGGCCGCTGCTGACGAAGTTGGCGGCTGTGGACAGGCTGCCAACGGTCCAGCGTTGTTCCGCACCCAGCCAGCCGACGTTGCGCGGCTGGGTCCGGCCGGTATCGCGAATCACCACCTGCAACTGGCTTTCCAGGTCCTGGAAGCTGATCTCCCGTTGCAAGCGATGCAGGGGATGGTCGGGGTGAGCGACGGCGACGAACTCTACCGAGCAGAGTCCGGCACCCAGGTAGCCTTGGATATCCAGTGTGGTGATGGCGAGGTCGGCCGAACCCTCCAGCAGCACCTCCTCCACGCCGGACAGCACTTCTTCCCGCAGGCGCACGCGGCAGCCGCGGCTCTGCGGCATGAAGGCGGTGAGGGCGCGCACCAGGCGGGCATTGGGATAGGCCGCGTCCACCACCAGGCGTACTTCGGCTTCCCAGCCTTGCTCCATATGGTGGGCGAGTTCTTCCAGTTGGCTGGCCTGCTTGACCAGTTGCCGCGAGCGTCGCAGCAGCACTTCGCCGGCTTCGGTCAGCACGGCCTTGCGACCTTCGATGCGCAACAGCGGAACGCCCAGCTGTTCCTGCATGCGCGCAACCGTATAGCTGACCGAGGATTGCGAACGATGGGTCGCTTCGGCGGCCTGGGCGAAACCGCCGTGGTCCACGACCGCTTGCAGGGTTCGCCACTGGTCCAGTGTCACGCGCGGGGCTTTCATGCGGAGCTGCTCCTCTAGCTGCTTATGCCGGCAAATTGGGCGCGCTCATGGCGCTGATTCCGCTTGCGGCGCTCTGTTAAGCTGGCGGCCTCTGCACTGGAGATCGCCCATGAAAAAGCTGTGCTGTGCCTTGTTCGCCCTGCTGCCAACCCTGGCCTTCGCTTACCCCATCGAAGTGGAGAAGCAGTACAACGGCGCCGAACTCGTCTACGACACCACGGACATCGACAACAACCTGGCCGCCATCAACATTCAGAACGTCGGTGGAACGCCGGCAGAGTGCAAGGTGGTATTCGTGAACGGCCCGGAGACCCCAAAGGTGCGCAAGGCCGTCATTGAGAACGGCAAGAGCGCTTACCTGACCGCTAATTTCAGCCGCGCGATCATCAAGCTGCGGATCAAGCTGACTTGCAATCCCAAGTAGTCAAAACGCGAATTCGGGCACAGCAAGCAGCCTAGTGCCCCTCCTACTACAAATCAACTTTCTTGATATTTTGAAGCGGATATTTCCGCTTTTTCATCGATTAGTGACGATCTAATCTGCGCCCCATCGACGCAATCAACCCCCGATGGAGGTAGCCCAAATGTCCCGTGTACTCGTCATCGAAAGCAGTGCCCGCCAGCAAGGTTCCGTTTCCCGCCAGCTCACCCAGGACTTCATTGCCAAGTGGCAAGCCGCCCACCCGGCAGATGAAATCACCGTTCGCGACCTCGCCATCGAACAGGTTCCGCACCTGGACGGCGATCTGCTGGGCGGCTGGATGAAGCCCGCGGACCAGCAGAGCGACAGCGAGAAAGCCGCCCTGCAGCGTTCCAACCTGCTGACCGAGGAACTCCTGGCTGCCGATGTACTGGTCATGGCTGCCCCCATGTACAACTTCGCCATCCCCAGCACCCTGAAGTCCTGGCTGGACCACGTGCTGCGCGCCGGCGTCACCTTCAAGTACACCGAAACCGGCCCGAAAGGCCTGCTCACCGGCAAGCGTGCCTTCGTCCTGACCGCTCGCGGCGGCATCTACTCCGGCAGCCCCATGGACCATCAGGAACCTTACCTGCGCCAGGCCATGAGCTTCATTGGTATCCATGACGTGACCTTCATCCACGCCGAAGGCCTGAACATGGGCAACGAGTTCCAGGAGAAAGGCCTGGCTTCGGCCAAGGCTCAACTGGCACAAGTTGCCTGATTCACCGCTTCGCTCCCTCAAGGTGCGCGGACGCTCCGCACCTTGAGGGTCTGGTTTTCCAGAAGCATCGTTAAACGACGAGCGCGGTGCTACGACAGCGGTGAATTGCGCCGGGAGAAGTCAAACAGGTTGGTACGGGGCGAAACGAGGCGGGGGACGGAGGGCAAGGCTTTGCTTCCGTTAAGACCTCATCTGCTAACGGCTGCAAAACATCCCACAGATTGGGCTCTCCGAGCCACAACCTGTGGGAAGCGCGTGCCTCAGCAGACCTTGGCGATGGCAGCGGCCAGGTCGGCGATGCGGCTGTGGTCCAGCCCCGCGACGTTGGCCCGGCCGGTGCTCACCATGTACACGCTGAACTCCGCACGCAGGCGGGCCACCTGTTCAGGCGAGAGGCCGGTGTAGGAGAACATGCCGCGTTGCGCGCCGATGTGGGCGAAACGATCCGCGAGGCCATAGGGCTGCAGGGCTTCCACCAGGCCAGCACGCAGTTCTGCGACGCGTGAACGCATGACTTCCAGTTCCGTCATCCACTGGGTCTTGAGCGTGGCGTCACCGAGGATGGTGGCGACCACCGCGGCGCCGTGGGCGGGCGGGGTGGACCAGAGGTTTCGGGCGAGGAAGGCCAGTTGGCTGCGAACGTCGACCAGCTTCTCGGTGTCGGCGGCGCAGACGATCAGTGCGCCGGTACGCTCGCGGTAGAGACCGAAGTTCTTCGAGCACGAGCTGGTGACCAGCACTTCCGGCAGCGCCTCGGCGAACAGGCGCACGGCCCAGGCGTCTTCTTCCAGGCCATCACCGAAACCCTGGTAGGCGAAGTCGATCAGCGGCAGCAGCTCGCGCGCCTTGACTACCTCCAGCACCTTGCGCCAGTCGTCCTGGGAAAGGTCGAAGCCGGTGGGGTTGTGGCAGCACGCATGCAGCAGCACCACGTCACCGTTGGGGATCTGCTCCAGGGCTGCGAGCAGGGCGCTCACATCCAGGCGGTTGGCCGCATCCACGTAGGGATAGTGACGGACCGCGATGCCGGCACCGGCAAAGATGGTTTCGTGGATCGGCCAAGTCGGATCGCTCAGCCACACGCCACGGCCCGGCAGGTTGCTGGCGATGAATTCCGCCGCCAGACGCAGTGCGCCGGTGCCGCCCGGAGTCTGGGTAGCACCGGCGCGGCCTGCAGCCTCGAGCGAGTTGCCGGTACCCAGCACCAGGTCCAGCAGCAGTCGGCCGAAGGCCGCGTCACCGTGGCCGCCGATGTAGGTCTTGGTGGTTTCGGTGTCCACCAGGCGTTGCTCGGCGAGTTTCACTGCATGGGGAATGGGCGTCAGGCCCCGGGCGTCCTTGTAGACGCCCACGCCAAGGTCGATCTTGGCCGGGTTGGGGTCCAGGCGGTAGGCGTCCATCAAACCGAGGATGGGATCGCCGGGCACCCGGCCTACCTTGGCGAAATGGCTCATTTACGGCCCTCGGCGGTCTCCGCGACCTGGTCGGTACGAGCGGACATGATGAAGTCGTTGCGATGCAGGCCCTTGGCCTCATGGCTCCACCAGGTCACGGTGACCTTGCCCCACTCGGTCAGCAGACCCGGGTGATGACCTTCTTCCTCGGCAATGGCGCCCACTGCATTGGTGAAGGCCAGGGCATAGCGGAAGTTCTTGAAGCGGAATTCCTTCTCCAGCTGCATGACGCCGTCACGCACTTCGATATTCCAGTCGGGGATCTGCTTGATCAGTACGGCCAGTTCTTCGTCGGATACCAGCGGTGCGTCGGCGCGGCAGGCTTCGCAATGGGCTTGGGACAGGGCGGTCATGGGGGGCTCCAGTATTTTTGTAGGTTGGGCAGAGCGAAGCGAAGCCCAACGCGTGGGTTGTTGGGCGTCGCGGCGTTCAGCGGAACGCCGCCCGGCCCAACCAACGTTCATTCCGTGTGACTCAGGCAGCCTTCGGCTTCGGCGGGAACTTGGGCGCGTGCAGGCCCATGCCCATGGCCTTGTGCACCAGCGCCATGATGTCTTCATGGGCCAGGTCGAACAGGCGCTTGAGGTCCGGCAGCACGAAATACAGCGGTTGCAGGATGTCGATGCGGTAGGGGGTGCGCATGCATTCCAGCGGGTCGAAGGCCTGGTGCTCGGGCTCACCCGACAGAGCGTAGACCGTCTCCTTCGGCGAGGAGAGGATGCCGCCGCCATAGATACGCCGGCCCTGCGAGGTTTCCATCAGGCCGAACTCGATGGTCATCCAGTACAGGCGCGCGAGGTAGACACGCTCCTCTTTGGTGGCCTTGAGGCCGAGCTTGCCGTAGGTGTGGGTAAATTCGGCGAACCAGGGGTTGGTCAGCAGCGGGCAGTGGCCAAAGATCTCGTGGAAGATGTCCGGCTCTTGCAGGTAGTCCAGCTCTTCCGGCGTGCGGATGAAGGTGGCTACCGGGAATTGCTGGCTGGCCAGCAGTTCGAAGAAGGTCTGGAAGGGGATCAGCGCCGGAACGCGGGCAACGCTCCAACCAGTGGTCGCCTGGAGCACCTTGTTGATTTCGCCCAGTTGCGGAATGCGGTCATGGGGCAGGCCGAGCTGCTCGATGCCGTCGAAATATTCCTGACATGCGCGGCCTTCGATCACTTTCAACTGGCGGGTGATCAGGGTGTTCCATACCTGATGGTCGGTTTCCGGGTAATGGATGAAACCGTTGGCATCGGGTTCGCGGGCCACGTACTGCGTCGTTTTCATTCGGCCTCCTGGGGGATGGGGCTTCGTTGTTGTGTTGCCATATCGATAGCGCAGACCGGGCCACAACGCAGCAGGGGCAAGGCCTGCATAGGACCAGGCAGGGTCGTCAAAGCGTAAGGAAATATTTACAGTGGCGGCGGGGAGGCCAGATATCGCCTTGTCGGAGCGGCGATATGTCACATATTCTTGACGGAAAAGTGGGGTCGAGAACGGATTCTTTCGTCGATTACCCAAGGAACAACCCGACCCAGGGGTGCTTGATGCGTATCAAAGTCCATTGCCAGAACCGCGTGGGAATCCTCCGCGACATCCTCAACCTGCTCGTCGATTACGGCATCAACGTCAATCGCGGTGAAGTCGGCGGCGACCAGGGCAATGCCATCTACCTGCTCTGTCCGAACATGATCAACCTGCAGCTGCAGTCGCTGCGGCCGAAGCTCGAAGCTATTCCGGGCGTGTTCGGCGTCAAGCGCGTGGGACTGATGCCCAGCGAGCGCCGCCATCTGGAGCTGAACGCGTTGCTGGGCGCGCTGGATTTCCCGGTGCTGTCCATCGATATGGGCGGCTCGATAGTCGCAGCCAACCGCGCGGCGGCCCAACTGCTTGGCGTGCGCGTGGACGAAGTGCCGGGAATCCCGTTGTCGCGTTATGTCGAGGACTTCGACCTGCCGGAACTGGTGCGCGCCAACAAGGCCCGGATCAATGGGCTGCGCATCAAGGTCAAGGGCGACACCTTCCTCGCCGATATCGCGCCGTTGCAGTCCGAGCACGATGAAAGCGAAGCCCTGGCTGGCGCGGTGCTGACACTGCATCGCGCCGACCGGGTTGGCGAGCGCATCTACAACGTGCGCAAGCATGAGCTGCGAGGCTTCGACAGCATCTTCCAGAGCTCCAGGGTGATGGCCGCTGTGGTCCGCGAAGCCCGGCGCATGGCACCGCTGGATGCGCCGCTGCTGATCGAAGGCGAGACCGGCACCGGCAAGGAACTGCTGGCCCGCGCCTGCCACCTGGCCAGCCCACGCGGGCAGTCGCCGTTCATGGCGCTGAACTGCGCCGGCCTGCCCGAATCCATGGCCGAGACCGAACTGTTCGGCTACGGCCCCGGCGCCTTCGAGGGCGCCCGACCGGAAGGCAAGCTCGGTCTTCTGGAACTCACCGCCGGCGGCACCCTGTTCCTCGATGGTGTTGGCGAGATGAGTCCGCGCCTGCAGGCCAAGCTCCTGCGCTTCCTGCAGGACGGTTGCTTCCGCCGGGTGGGCAGCGATGAAGAGGTTTACCTCGACGTGCGGGTGATCTGCGCTACCCAGGTGGACCTGTCCGAACTCTGCTCCAAGGGCGAATTCCGCCAGGACCTCTACCACCGACTCAACGTGCTGTCGCTGCACATCCCGCCATTGCGCGAGTGCCTGGACGGCCTGCCGCCGCTGGCGGACCACTTCCTCGATTCGGCCAGCCGACAGATCGGCTGCAGCCTGCCGAAACTGGCGCCGCAAGTGCTGGACAAACTCGGCCACTACCACTGGCCGGGCAATGTGCGGCAACTGGAGAACGTGTTGTTCCAGGCGGTTTCGCTGTGTGATGGCGGCACCGTCCGTCCCGAACATATCCGCCTGCCGGACTATGGCGCGCCGCAGCCCTTGGGCGACTTTTCACTGGACGGCGGGCTGGACGTGATCATCGGCCGCTTCGAAAAGGCGGTGCTGGAACGGCTCTACGCCGAGCATCCCAGCAGCCGCCAACTGGGCAAACGCCTCGGGGTTTCCCACACCACCATCGCCAACAAACTGAAGTTGCACGGATTGGGCAAGGACGAGAGTTAGACCATCGTTCAATGGTCCGGGGGAGGGAGGATGCGTAAAAAGGGTCCTGTCTGAATCTTGCGTGATGCGGACACAAGCGTTTCTGACATTCCTCTCCCGGAATGATTGGGCGGGCGACCAGATGGTCGCCCCTTTTTTTGCCCGCGATTTTTTGGCGGGTGCAGCGGCCGGACGATGACGTAGGTTGGGTAGAGGAACGAAACCCAACGAGCGGGGCCGGTGTGTAGGGTGGATGTCGCTTTTTACATCCACCAGCGTGGCCAGGCTCAACACCCATGGTGGATCGATGAAGCGTGATCCACCCTACAGGGGCATTTCCGAGTTTCACGCCAGTTTCAGCAACCCCATCCCCACCAGCAGCAATCCCAATCCGAGCCAACCACGGCCCGCCAGGCGCTGGCCGAACAGCGTCCAGCCCACTGCGACAGTGGCGAGGATGCCGAAACCGCCCCAGATGGCATAGGCCAGCGACAGGTCGATACCGCGTACCGCCTGCGCCAGTGCGGTGAAGGCCATCAGGATGCAGAGAATCGCCGCACCCCCCAGCAAACGACGGCGGAAGCCGTCGGAATACTTCAGCAGCACGTTGGCCAGCACCTCCAGGGCGATGGCGGCGCCGAGCCAGGCGAAGTGAATCCAGGTCACGCCGTTCATGCCATCACCTCCTGGCCGTGGGCCTCGTGTGCGGCACGGGTACCGAACTTGATCAGCAGGATGCCGGCGATCATCACCGTCAGGCCGAGCGCTTTGATCAAGCCGATGCTCTCGCCCAGCCAGGTCACACTGACGAGGGTGATCAGCACGATGCCAATACCTTCCCAGAGGGCGTACGCCACGCCGACCGGCACCCGCTTGATTGCCAGCGACAGGAAGAAATACGACAGGCCGATCAGGCCGTACATCAGCACGTAGCCGAACACGGGGGCGTGCTCGGCGGCGAACTTCATCGAAGTGGTGCCGACGACTTCAAAAAGAATCGCGGCCAACAGATAGAACCAGGAACGCATGGTGCCCTCCCATGGGCATGCAGAGCCCTCCGCCCGGAGGCGAACGACGTGTTTGCAGGAAATCCTGACCTTGGAACATCGGGGTGCGCCCGACGCTTCCACGGCAATGAGGAAAGGGGAGGGGCTACAGGTCGCCGGTCCAGTGGCGCTCGCGGGAAGCGAGGCGGGCGAAGAGGAAGGGGTGGAGCAGTGTGTTCAGCATAATGAACACAATGTTAGCGATATTGAGGGTGAAAGGCAATTTAGTGGCTGTGGTGGCTTGTCGCGGCTGAGTTTGTGTTCGTTATTTTGTTCGATTTGGAGGGGCGCTTTTCCTGTAGGGGCGAATTCATTCGCCAAGCAGGCCGAAGGTCTGCCCTCCCAGGCAGGGTCTGCTGCGCAGTCCTTGGCGAATGAATTCGCCCCTACAATTTGTGCGCCCCACACCGCTCACCCAACTTCCCGACTCAACCAGTCGAAGAAGGCCTTCACCGGCGGGTGCCGTTCACGCCCCGGCACGCAAAGCGTCGAGTAGCCCGCGCCGGCGACACTGATTTCCGGCCGGAAGGGCACCAGCAGGCCGCTGGCCAGGCTTTCCGAAACCAGGATCGAGCTGGCCAGCACCAGGCCCTGGCCTGCGATGGCAGCTTGCAGGGCGTAGTGTTCCTCGTCGTATTCCCGCTGCGGTGCGCTAGCCAGCAGGTGTTCCGCTCCAGCCGCCTGGCACCAGGCCTTCCAGCCCAGCTCGTAGAGCAGGGCGTTGCGCCAGCGCACCGTGATCAGCGTCGGCAATTCGTTGCCGAGTCCGGCTACCAGGGCTGGCGATCCATAGACGCCGAAGCATTCGTCCAGCAGGCACTGGCTGTGCAGGTTGGGGTAATCGCCCATGCCGTAGCGGATCACGAAGTCGACGCTGGCGTCCTGGTGCAGGTCGATCAGGCTGTTGCTGGTATCCAGGCGCACGCTTACTTCCGGGTGCTCGGCGTAGAAGCGGCCGAGCCGGGGGATCAGCCAGAGCGCGGCAAACGCCGGCGTGGTGGACAGGGTCAAGTTGCCGCTGCTGCGTTGCGGGCGTAGCTGGTCGAGGGTCTGGGTGACCTCCAGCAGGGCGCCATGGAGGCTGCCGAACAGACGCTGGCCGCAAGCCGTCAGGCGCACGCTGCGGGGTAGACGGTCGAACAGTGGCACCCCAAGCCAGCTCTCCAGGCCGCGGATTTGGTGCGACACCGCTGTCGGCGTCACTGCGAGTTCTTCGGCGGCGGCCTTGAAGCTGGAAAGGCGCGCAGCGGATTCGAAGGTGCGCAGGGCGGTCAGGGGAAGGCTGGAAAACATGAAAAGCTCCATGGATGAATCCAATTCATCCAAATGAAGTAATCCTCATTTGTCCGAAATGGCTGGCGTCACTAGCTTAGCGCCTGAGTTTCCGCCAATTCATGTGCTTCTGGAAGCACAGTCATCAAGGAGATTGAGATGAGTACCATTCTTTCCGTGCAAGGTAGCCCGCGTGGCGAGCGTTCCCATTCCCGTCGTTTGCAGGAGTCCTTCCTCAAGGCCTGGCAGGCGCGGCAGGAAGACGCCCAGGTGCTGCGCCGCGAAGTGGGGCGGGTGGCCATTCCCGCCGTCACCGAAGGCTGGATCGCCGCCGCCTTCCATCCAGAACCCGAGGCGCGCACCGAGGTGATGAAGGCGGACCTCGCGGTGAGCGACCTGCTGGTGGACGAGCTGTTCTCGGTGGACCGCCTGGTGATATCCGCGCCCATGTACAACTTCGGCGTGCCCAGCGGGGTCAAGGCCTGGGTCGACCAGATCGTGCGGATTCGCCGCACCTTCGACTTCGACCCGAACAAGCAAGGCAATCCCTATACCCCGCTGGTGCTGGGGCGCAAGGCGCTGATCATCACCACCCGTGGCGACCACGGCTACGGCCCAGGTGGCGCCAACGCCCACATGAACCATTCCGACGCCTACCTGCGCACGGTGTTGGGTTACATCGGCATCACCGACGTCACGGTGGTGGCGGTGGAGAATGACGAGTTCGGTGGCGAGGCGTTCGAGCAGTCCTACCAGCGTGCCGAACGGACTTTGGCGGACCTGGCGGAAACTTTCTGAGGAGGCGGCCATGGCCTGGATATTCCTGCTGGTAGCCGCGTTCTTCGAAGTGCTCTTCGCCATGGGCATGAAGTACGCCGAAGGCTTCACCCGGCCCTGGCCCAGCGTGTTGGTGGTGGTGGCCGCGGTGGCCGGGATCTGGTTCCTGACGCTGTCCATGCGCGTGCTGCCGGTGAGCATCGCCTACCCCATCTGGACGGCCATCGGCACCCTGGGCACGGTGCTGCTGGGATTCCTCTTGCTGGGAGAAGCGTTGACGCCGACGAAGCTGGTGTCGGTGGTGTTGATCGTCGCGGGAGTGGCGGGGCTCCGGTAGGTTGGTACGGGCGGCGCTCCGTCAGAGCGAAGCGAAGCCCAACGCATCGTGTTTCGGTTGAGCTCCAATGTTGGGCCGCGCTGCGCTTGGCGCCAACCTACGGAGGTGTGGAAATGGCGGGCTCCGGTAGCCCGTAGGGTGGATGTCGCTTTTCACATCCACCAGCGTGGCCGGGCCTGACGCCGATGGTGGACCGATAAAGCGTGGTCCACCCTACGAAAGGCCTACCGCCTGCTCACCTGCACGGCCGGCGCCAGGTCCTGGCACTGGGTGTTCAGGCCGGGGGCGAGGTAGGGCTGCAGTATCGGCGCCATGCCCTTGAGGACCTGCACGGGCAGGGCAGAGGTGAAGCTGAACTTGTCCGCCTGGCTGCCTTCGACGAAGGCAGTGAGGGTGCCGAAGTGGCGCGGACCCAGATAGAAGACGAAGGTCGCGGTGCGGTTCATCGCCTTGGAACTCTTCACCGTGCCCCAGCGGGTCACGGTCTGGATGCGGTTGTCGCCGGTGCCGGTCTTGCCGCCCATGACCAGCGGCTGGCCGTCAGGCAATGTGAAGCTGCCTTGCAGGCGTCGGGCGGTGCCGCCTTCAACCACCTTGGAAAGCGCATCGCGCAGGGTCGCGGCGACTTCCGAGGTCATCACCCGCTTGCCTTCGCTGGTCTGCTGGCCCACCAGAGTTTCGTAAGGGGTGTCGGCTGCGAAGTGCAGCTGTTCGATGCGCAGGGTGGATTGGCGCACGCCGTCGTTGAGGATGATGCCCATGAGTTCGGCGAGGGCGGCCGGGCGGTCGCCGGAGCTGCCCAGGGCGGTGGCGAGCGATGGCACCAGGTGGTCGAAGGGGTAGCCAAGGGACTTCCAGTGTTCGTGGATGTCGAGGAAGGCTTCCACCTCCAGCATGATGCGGATGCGCTTGTCGCGAGCGTATTTGCGCTTGGATTTGAACAGCCAGCCGTAGACTTCGCGACGTTCGTCGCCACTGGCCTCCACGGCCTCCCGATAGGTCGCCTGCGGGTGCGCCTGCAGGTAGCCGAGCAGCCAGAGTTCGAGTGGGTGCACGCGGGCCACGTAGCCCTGGTCGTTGAGGTCGAAGGCGCCGGGGCCGTAGCGTTTGTAGAGGTCTTCCACGCGCTTGTCGGTCAGCGCCGGGTTGGCCTTGGGCACCCGCTCGCGCATGAACGCGGCGAAGGTGGCGAGATCGGCCTGGGGTTGCAGGTAGCGGTGGATGGCGGCCATCCGCGCGCCCCAGGGGTTGAGGCCGTCGAGGAAGGTCGACATGCGTTGCTCCGCATCCTTGCCCTGGTACTTGTTCCAGAAACGGCGCAGATAGGTCTGGCTTTCGCGGGACACGAACAGGTCCAGGTAGCCCTGGCGGCGCGGGTCCTTGTCGTCGGACAGGAGCTGCATCTTGCCACCGTCGGGGCGGTACATATCGTGCCGCACGATATCGCGCATCAGACGCACGAACGGCAGGTTGATGGATTCGCGCAGGGCATCGCGCAGGGTGGGGCGACGATCGTTGTCTTCCTTGCGGAAGTTGTTGAAGGTGTGCAGCCCGCCACCGGTGAAGAAGGCTTCATAGGGGCTGGCGGAGTACTTGCGGTCCAGGGCCGCCTGGAGCATGGCGTCGAGGTTGCGGTCCTTGGTCATGATCAGGTAGTCGATGGCCCACTTGGTGATGAAGTCCAGCGGGTCGACCGGAACCTTGCGCAGCTCCGCCACCGGCAGGCCGGCGTAGCGCTGGTGCAGGGTGGCGATGTTTTCCAGGTAGGTGGCGAGCACCCGCAGCTTGGCGGTGGAGCCCAATTCCAGCTTGCTGCCTTCGTTGATGTCGAAAGGCTGGTCGGTGTTGTCGGTCTGCACGCGCACGCGGTTGCCCGACGGGGTGCGCTCGAAGAGGGTGAAGCTGTAGCGCACTTCGCGGGTTTTCTCCGGGGACAGCAGGCGTTCGCCGTATAGCCCGACCTGCTCGGCGAAGGCTGGGTCGGCCAAGTGGCGCAAGTAGTCGGTCACGGCGTTCTGCAATTCGCTCTGCAAGGTGCTGTTGGCGGTGAGATCAAGGCGGTCCAGGTCATAGAGCGGCATCTTGAGCATGCTCGAGAGGCGGCTGCGGGTGACGCTGATGCCTTTGTTCGCTTCCACGGCCTGGAGCGCCGGTTCCTCCACCCAGTTGCGGAAGCGCAGCCTGGCAGCCAGGGCGGCATCGCGTAGTGGCGTGTCGATGATCCCTGCGCCAGCCAGCACGCGGATATGGCTGTCGGTCAGGGTGTTCAGCTCTTCATGGGCGCTGGAGAGGTAATAGGAAGGACGGCGCTGGGCGATGAACAGCGAGAGCACCTGGCGCATGGCCAGGCCGCGTTCGGCCAGGTCGCTGTCCTTGTTCCCCAGTATCTGGTTGACCCGATTGAAGTCGGCGCCGTACCAGACACGCAGCCCATCGGCGACGCCGTGTACCTCACCGTGCCCCGGCGCGGCCGAGAGCGGCACGCTGTTGAGGTAGTCCATGACGATGCGTTCGCGGGCGGCCAGGGTTTCCGGGCCGCCCTGGTAGGCGCGCACGCTGGCGGAGACCATCTGGCGGATCTTTTCCGAGGCCGAGGCGGTGCGGCCGTAGGGCGAATGACGGTATTTCTCCAGTTGGGTGGCCAGCGTACTGCCGCCCGCCGACTGGCCGTCCAGGTCGATGGCCTTGCCTACCTGGGTCAGTGCCGCCTTGGAGAAGCGCGGCCAGTCCACCGCCGGGTTGGCCAGCGGCGTTTCCTGATCCAGCAGTTTGCGGTTTTCGATGAACAACAGGCTGCTGACCAGAAGCGGGGGGATGCTGACGAAATCCGGGTAGCGCTGCTGTGGATAACTGAACTGATAGAAGGGCAGGCCACGGCAGTCGCAGATGCTGATGCCGGCCTGGCTCTTTTCCCGGTAGGGCGGGAACAGCCCGCGATCGGCGTAGTTGATCAACGCCGGCGAGAAGCGCGTCTGCTGCTCAATCGCATAGCCGCGTTTTTCCAGGCGTTCGAGCATCTCCGGCAGGGAGGCATAGCCCAGGCGGCGGTCGAAGGGGCCGTCGCCGGGATAGCGGATTGCCTTGCTCGGGCCATCTTCCAGCTTGTAGCTCAGCGTCGCGGCGTAGCGGCTGAGTTCTCGCGCCTGAAAGCGCGACGTCTGCATTTCATGAGTGGCGGCAGCAGCGACGATACCGCTGGTCACCAGGAAAATGCTCCAGAACAGGAGACGGTGCCTGCGGCGTGGCGGCTTTTCCGGCGGAACGCCGGAGTCATTGAGACTACCTGGGGGTACCTCGTTCCTGGTTTCGTCGGATTGCCATATTGCGCCCATAGTCCACCGGCCTGGCCTGTCACCGCTCTTGATTGCAATGTTAGTAGGTCGTCGGCCGGCTGCATGGTGGAGTTGCGGCAAAAACGGGAGCGAATCAATGACAGGCGACAATCGGATGCAACTCGACAACAGCTGGCGCGCCAACGTTTCAAGTTGGACACGTCCCGCGCGAGAAAGTCGCAGCGAAGGCCGGCACTTGGCCATCGACCGGGCTTTGCGGTACCCCGCGATGGGTTTCGTTCCTCAACCCATCCTACGAATATGAAAAGTCGAAAAGCAGGATGGGTTGAGCTTGCGAAACCCATGGGGCGGGTCGCGAAAGACGGCGCTCCCCACCCGTTCCACTGGTACTTCAGTGCACCAAAAGTAGGCATGACGTTGCCTCGTCTTTGTGCAAGACTCGCCGCCGATCTCGGACGCGTCTGCGCCCGCCGGACCGTTCCGCCCCACAAGGACGGCACTTCCAGGCGGCCAAGGGTCGTTACCACGACCCGGCTTCTCGGCTACGCGGCTGACTCCTCGACAACTACAAGATGAGGTACCACCCCATGTCCGTAGCTGATCATCAGCCACAACATGAATCGCTGCACCGAGACCTCGGTGAGCGTCATATCCGCCTGATGGCTTTGGGCGCTTGCATTGGCGTCGGGCTGTTCCTGGGTTCGGCCAAGGCCATCCAGATGGCCGGTCCGGCCATCATGCTGTCCTACATCATTGGCGGGCTCGCCATTCTGGTGATCATGCGCGCCCTCGGCGAGATGGCTGTGCATAACCCCGTGGCGGGGTCCTTCAGCCGTTATGCCCAGGATTACCTCGGCCCGCTGGCCGGCTTCCTGACCGGCTGGAACTACTGGTTCCTCTGGCTGGTGACCTGCGTGGCGGAAATCACCGCCGTGGCTATTTATATGGGCGTCTGGTTCCCCGAGGTGCCGCGCTGGATATGGGCCCTGGCGGCATTGATCAGCATGGGCGGCATCAACCTGATCGCCGTGCGCGCTTTCGGTGAGTTCGAGTTCTGGTTCGCCCTGATCAAGATCGTCACCATCGTCGCGATGGTGGTGGCCGGCACCGGCATGATCGTCTTCGGCTTCGGCAATGACGGTATTGCCACCGGCATTTCCAACCTCTGGGAACACGGCGGCTTCATGCCCAACGGCGTGCAGGGCGTGCTGATGTCCCTGCAGATGGTGATGTTCGCCTACCTCGGCGTTGAGATGATCGGCCTCACCGCCGGCGAAGCGAAGAACCCGCAGAAGACCATTCCCCAGGCCATCGGCTCGGTGTTCTGGCGCATCCTGCTGTTCTATGTCGGCGCGCTGTTCGTGATCCTCTCCATCTATCCGTGGAACGAGATCGGCACCCAGGGCAGCCCCTTCGTGATGACCTTCGAGAGCCTGGGCATCAAGACTGCCGCCGGCATCATCAACTTCGTGGTGATCACCGCTGCGCTGTCGTCCTGCAACGGCGGCATCTTCAGCACCGGCCGCATGCTCTACAGCCTGGCCCAGCAAGGCCAGGCGCCGCGCGCCTTCGCCGTCACCTCCAACGGTGTGCCGCGTCGCGCGCTCCTGGTGTCCGGTGCTGCACTGCTGCTGGGTGTGCTGGCCAACTACCTGGTGCCGGAGAAAGTGTTCGTCTGGGTGACCTCCATCGCCACCTTCGGCGCTATCTGGACCTGGGCGATGATCCTGCTGGCGCAACTGAAGTTCCGCCGCAGCCTCACCCCCGCCGAGCAGGGCAAGCTGCAGTACCGCATGTGGCTGTTCCCGCTCAGCTCCTACCTGGCCATGGCCTTCCTGGTGCTGGTAGTGGGCCTGATGGCCTACTTCCCCGATACCCGCGTCGCGCTTTACGTAGGGCCGGCCTTCCTGGTGCTGCTGGTGGTGCTGTACAAGGCGCTCAACCTGGCTCCTGCCAAGTCGGACGAGCCGATCGGCGACGCTGCCTGATCTTCATCGCTCCACCATCGGGCCCGCCATGTGCGGGCCCGATGCTTTTTGGCGACAGCGAATTGCCGGAAGCGACTAGGCTGAATCCATCCACTTTCTACGGAGATCATCGCCATGGCCGGTTCAGCTGCCATTCCCTGCCTGCGTTACCGCGACGCGCCCGCCGCCATCGGCTGGCTCTGCCACACCTTCGGCTTCGTCGAGCATCTGGTGGTGCCCGAGCAGGACGGCAGCATCTCCCATGCCCAGCTAAGCCTTGGCGACGGCATGATCATGCTCGGTTCCGTGCGCGACACTGATTACGGCCGCCTCATGCGTCAGCCCGATGAAACCGGCGGGCTTGGCACCCAGAGCATCTATCTGGTGGTGGCCGACGTCGATGGTGTGCACGCCCGCGCCGTGGCCGCCGGCGCCACCATCGTGCTGCCGCTGAAGGACGAGGATTACGGCGGACGAAGCTTTACCTGCCGCGACCCGGAAGGCCACCTGTGGAGCATTGGCTCGTACGATCCCTGGGCTTGAGCCGCTCGGTCCATTGCCGGAAGATCGCGCCCCAGCTGCCGGCAATCCCGACTGAACGGAATTTCCGAGGAATACGCCATGCAAAGCATCACCTTCCCAGACGGCACCCAGGTGCCCGCCATCGGCCAGGGCACTTGGCACATGGGCGAGAACCGCAGTGAACGCACGCGCGAAGTCGCGGCGCTGCGCCAAGGGCTGGAGCTGGGCCTTCGCCTGATCGATACCGCCGAGATGTACGCCGAAGGCGGTGCCGAGGACGTGGTAGGCGAAGCCATTGACGGTCTGCGCGATCAGGTCTTCCTGGTCAGCAAGGTCTACCCGTGGAACGCCAGCCGCCGTGGCACCGCCGTGGCGTGTGAGCAAAGCCTCAAGCGCCTGGGCACCGACCATCTCGATCTTTACCTGCTGCACTGGCGTGGCGAGCATCCGCTGGAGGAAACCGTGGAAGCCTTCGAGCGCTTGCGCGAACAGGGCAAGATTGCGCGCTGGGGCGTTTCCAACCTCGACCTTGACGACCTTCACGAGTTACCTGCTGGTTGCGCCGCCAATCAGGTGCTGTACAACCCCGAAGCGCGCGGTATCGAGTTCGACCTGCTGCCCTTCCAGCAACAACAGGGCATGCCGCTCATGGCCTACTGCCCGGTAGGGCAGGGCGGCAAGCTGCTGCGCAATGCGGCGATGCAAGAGGTCGCGCGTCGCCACCAGGCCAGCACCGCCCAGGTGGCCCTCGCCTGGACACTGCGCCAGGACGGTGTGATTGTCATTCCCAAGGCCGTCGACCCGCTGCACCTGAAGCAGAACGCCGAAGCCCATAAGCTCCAGCTCAGCGCCGACGACCTCGCCCTGATCGACCACAGCTTCCCGCCGCCACGGCGCAAGCGTCCGCTGGAAATGGTCTGAGGTGCGGATTCGCCAAGCTAGCTCCTACACGATCGACCGTCGCTACAGCGCGCATTGTCTGTAGGAGCCAGCTTGCTGGCGAAATGGCCGGCATTCGCTAGCAAGCTAGCTCCTACACGTGCTTCACCCAGCGCTGGGTCCTCCATGGTGGCAAGATAATTCCTCCGACCAGATTCCTATTGTCCGACAGCTCTCATAGACTCTTGCCCACTTCTTTCCAGGGAATGGCCTTGATGAAACGCACGCTGTGGACGTTGTTGGGCTTGGTTGGGCTGATCGCTACCGCAGGGGCGGATGAGCCGCCCGCGCAGGATCCCTTGCTCGACGTCCCCGCTGCAGCGAGCGCTTCGGGCAGTGAAGCCCGTGGCGTGCTGCGTGCGCGCAACCAGGCCGTCCTGGCCAGCGAACTGGCCGGGCGCATCGTCGAAATGCCCTATGCCGAAGGCCAGGCGTTCAAGAAGGGCGAGGTGCTGGTGCGCTTCGACTGCAGCGCCTACCAGGCCCAGCTCAACGCCGCCAATTCCGCCGTGCGCGCCGCCCGCGAAGAACTGAAGAACAAGCAGCAACTGGCTGCCCTCAATTCCGTCGGCCGTTTCGAAGTGGCCCTGGCCGAGGCGCGCCAGGCGCAGTCCCAGGCCGAAGCGCAGGTCTACCAGGTGCAGGTACAGCGCTGCCAGGTGAAGGCCCCCTTCGACGGCCAGGTGGTGGCGCGCAAGGTGCAGCCCCATGAGAGCGTCGCCAGTGGCGCGCCGCTGCTGGATGTGGTGGACAACCGCACCCTGGAGATCCACCTGCTGGTGCCCTCGCGCTGGCTGAGCCGGCTCAAGCCCGAGCAGGCCTTCGAATTCGTGCCCGACGAAACCGGCCAGCCGTTGCACGCGGTGGTCAAGCGCCTTGGCGCGCGCATCGACGAAGGTAGCCAGACCCTGCTGCTGATCGGCGGTCTGCCTGCCGAGGCACCTGGCCTGTTGGCCGGTATGAGTGGCACCGCGCACTTCCCGGAGAAGCCATGAACGCAGCTGCACCGGGGGCAGTCGAGCGCGTCTTCGCGCTCTTTCTCGGCCTGCAGCAACAGGCTCGCCAGAAGATCAGCACCGAGCAGCTGGCCTTCGCCATGGTCAACGACGGCCAGGCCCTGTTCGGCTTTCGCCATGCGGCGTTGCTGATCGCCGGCAAGGTGCAGGCGCTGACCGGGATCAGCCTGGTGGAGCCCAACGCGCCCTTCGTGGCCTTTGTCGAACGCGCCGCCGCGCAGTTGCTTGGCCAGGACCGGTTAAGCGCAACGGCCGCCATCGACGCCGAATCCCTCGACGAGCAGTCCCGCGCCGATTGGCAGGCGTTGTCCGCCGCCCACGCGTGCTGGGTTCCTCTGAAAGACCGTGGTGGTGAAGTCTTTGGTGGGCTCTGGCTGGCCCGCGAGCATGCTTTCAATGACGCCGAGCTGGCGTTGCTGACCCAGCTTGGTGACACCTACGCCCACGCCTGGCTGGCACTGCAGCCGCGCAAACCCTGGCGCCTGCGCTGGCCGAAGAAGAAGCTGCTGGCCATTGCCGGCGGACTCTGTCTGCTGCTCCTGATCCCGGTGCGCCAATCGGTGCTGGCGCCCGCCGAAGTGGTGCCCCAGGGGGGCCGGGTGGTCGCAGCGCCGCTGGACGGGGTGATCGCCGAGTTCCTGGTCAAGCCCAATCAGAACGTCGCTGCGGGCGACCTGCTGGTGCGCTTCGATGCCACCAGTCTCAAGGCCCAGGCCGACGTTGCCGAGCGCGCCCTGGGCGTCGCCGAGGCCGAACTCAAGGCCAACACACAACGTGCCTTTGCCGATGCGGAATCCAGCGCGCGCATTGACCTGCTCGCGGCTCGAGTGGAGCAGAAGCGCGCCGAGCGTGACTATGCCCGCCAGCTGCTGGCGCGTAGCGAGGTACGCGCCGAACGTGCCGGTATTGCGGTATTCGCCGACGCCGAGCGCCTTACCGGCAAGCCGGTGCAGACCGGCGAGCGACTGATGCAGATCGCCGATCCGACCCAGGCCGAACTGCGCATCGAGCTGCCGGTGGGGGATGCCATCGCCCTGCAACCCGGCGCCGAAGTGGCGCTGTTCCTCGACAGCGATCCGCTCAACCGTCATGCCGCGCGCCTCGAACGTTCCGCCTATGAGGCCCAGTCCACCGCCGCCGGGCAACTGGCCTACCGCCTCGATGCCGCCTTCAGTGACGCTCCGCCGCGTATCGGTCTGCGAGGCACCGCCAAACTCTTCGGCGACCGCGCGCCATTGGCCTACTACCTGCTGCGCCGGCCGCTCGCCGCGTTGCGTCAGAGCCTGGGCTTCTGATGCTGCCCGCGCTGCGTCCTGACCTTCAGCTGTCACCGGCCGCGCCTGGCCTGGACGGTGCTCCCCAGTGGACCCTGGCCGATCCCTTGCGCGGCCGCTATTTCAAGCTGGGCGCCGCTGCCGTGCGCCTGCTGCGCCACTGGGCGCTGAGCGATCCGCAGCGGGTGCTGGAGGCCGCCAACGCCGAGCCGGGCCTGCCCCTGGGCGGTGCTGAGCTGGAAGAGATGCTGCGTTTTCTGCGCGGGCATGACCTGATCGCCGCGTCGGATGAGGATCAGCGCGCCAGCTACGCGATGAAGTCCGCTGCCCAGCAGCAGAGCCTGGGCAAGCGCGTGCTGCATCAATACCTGTTCTTCCGCATTCCGCTGTGGCGCCCAGACGCCTTCCTCAACCGCGCCTGGCCCGTGCTGGAGCGCAATGGCCATTGGTTGCTGCGCTGGGGCCTGCCGCTGGTGTTTGCCCTCGGGCTGTTTCTGGTGGTGCGCGACTGGCAGCGCTTCATCGCCACCTTCCCGCACCTGTTCAGCCTCGGTGGGGCGGTGGCCTTCGGCGTGGCCCTGACCTTTGCCAAGCTCTGCCACGAATTCGGCCATGCCTTCATGGCCAAGCGCGCTGGCTGCCGGGTGCAGAGCATGGGCCTGGCCTTCATGGTCCTGCTGCCGATGTTCTACACCGACGTCAGCGACGCCTGGCGGGTCAATGACAGGCGCTCACGATTGCTGATCGGCGCCGGTGGTGTGCTCGCCGAACTGGTACTGGCGGTGTTGGCGTTGCTGGCCTGGTCGCTGCTGCCGGACGGCCCGCTGCGCACCTCGGCCTTCATGCTGGCCAGCGCCACCTGGATCACCACGCTGCTGATCAACCTCAACCCCTTCATGCGTTTCGACGGCTACTTCCTGCTCAGCGATCTCTGGGGCGTGGACAACCTCCAGGCGCGCGCCTTTGCCCTGTGCCGTTGGCGCCTGCGCGAGGTCTTGTTCGGCTACGGCGAGCCCATGCCCGAACCTTGGCAGCCCGCCATGGCACGGCGACTGATCACCTGGGGCTATGGCTCTTGGCTGTGGCGCGCGGTGCTGTTCTTCGGTATCGCCCTGGCGGTCTATCACCTGTTCTTCAAGGTGCTGGGCATCTTCCTGATGCTGGTGGAGCTGGTCTGGTTCATCGGCCTGCCGATCTGGAAGGAGTTGCTGGAGTGGTGGCAGCGCCGCGATCAGGCGAACCCGCGCAAGGTACTGCTGACCGGCAGTGGACTGCTGGTGCTGCTGGCCCTGCTGGTGCTGCCGTGGCGCAGTTCGGTCGAGGTCCCCGCGTTACTCGAAGCCTCCCGTGCCACGGCCCTGCATGCGCCTGTGGCGGCACGGCTGAAGGCGTTGCAGGTGAAGGATGGTCAGGCGGTGGAGCAGGGCACGCTGCTGCTGGAACTGGAATCCCCTGACCTGGATTCGCGCCAGTCCATCGTTCGCCGCGAGATCGAAATCCTCCAACTGCAACTACGCCGCCAGGCAGGGCGCAGTGAAACCGCCGCCGACGCCGGCATCCTCGAACAGCGACTGGCCGAGGCCGTGGCCGAGTACCGCGGCCTGGCCGCCCAGCGCGAACGCCTGCAACTGCGCGCACCCCAGGCTGGCGTCGTGCGCGACCTGCTGCCCGATCTCACGGTTGGGCGTTGGCTAAGCCCGCAGGAGGCCCTGGCGCGAGTGGTGGAACCCGGCCAGCGACTGCGCGGCTACCTGGCCGAAGAATATCTCTGGCGCGTGCAGTCGGGGGCGGAGGGCCGCTTCATCGCCGACGACCCGGCGCGCCCCGCAATTCCGGTACGGCTGGAGGAGGTGGATGCCACCGGCGTCGCTTACCTGGAGCTGGAAGCGCTCAGTTCCGATCATCACGGCCCCATCGCCGTGCGCCGCGATGCCCAGCACCGCGCCGAGCCGGTGCAGGCCCAGTACGGCGTGCGTCTTAGCCTGCTGGACGATTCCATCCACCCGGCCCAGCCGCTGCGCGGCGTGGTGGTTCTGGACGGGGAAGGGCAGTCGGTCCTCGGTTTCGCCTGGCGCCGTCTGGCGGCGCTGGGGGTGAGGGAAAGCGGTTTCTGATTTCCAAGGAGCAAGGACGGTTCCATGCCAATCCCCCCAATGCCGATTTGCTCGCGCCTGCCTTTGACGTTCGAGCTGGCACCTCTGCTGGAAGCCCTGGGGCGAATCGACGATGCCGCGTGGCAGGGCCACTTCAATACCGGCTACTACGAGGGTGACTGGAGCGGTGTCGCTCTGATCGCTCCAGACGATGCGCCATTGCCGCTGGCTCCCGGACAGGGCGAGCCGGTTCGCAGTGGCTGGTGGCAACGAGAGGCCGCCTGGAACGAACTGCTGGATGCCTTCCACACCACGGTGCGCAGTGCGCGCTTGCTGCGCCTGGGGCCAGGCTCGCGCATCCATGAACACTGCGACCCTGACCTCGGCATGCCAGGCAGCGACCTGCGCCTGCACGTGCCGCTGCTGAGTCCGACAGGGGTGGAGTTCCTCGTTGATGGCCTGCAAGCGCCCATGCAGCCGGGGCAATGCTGGTTCCTCGATCTGTCCCGCCCGCATCGTGTGGATAACCCCGGGCCGGGCGAGCGCATTCACCTGGTGCTGGATTGCCAGCCCAACGATTGGCTGCTTGGACTCATCGAGCAGGGGCTGCCCGACACACCCGCGCTACAGCCGGGGAGGGCGGGGCAGGCATTTGCCCGCTTCCGCGAACTGGTGGAGCGGGATGCGCAGTTGGCCCGGCGCCTGCGCGCACTGACTGATATGGGTGAATTTCAGCGTGCGGCAGTAGCCATGGGCGCCGAGCACGACCTGTATTTTTCTGAAGCGGAAGTCCTGGCGGCGATGCGCCAGGGCAAGCGGGCATGGAACGATCAATGGCGAGCATGAACCCGGAAGATTTCAGCGGCTGGCTGCCCATCCGAGCGTGGCAGCAGGAAGGCGAGTGGCGGGTGGACTGGTGCTGGTTTGGCGAGCAGCGGTTGACCCGGCCCTTCTTTCGCGACGACGTGGATCAGGCCCTGCGCCTGCCCTTCAATCAGGCGTTTCGGCGCGAGACCAGCATCCAGGCGTTGCTGGCCTGGCAGGCCGCAAGCCCCGGCCTGGCGCCAGATGCTTTCATCTTTCATGCCTCCCGCTGCGGTTCTACCCTGATCGCGCAGATGCTGGCCTGCCTCGACAGCCATGTGGTCCTGTCCGAGCCTCCGCCTCTGGACAGCCTGCTGCGTGGTCACTATCAGGACGGTCTCGCCGGCGCTGTCCAGGAGGCTGCCGTTGTCGCGATGCTTTCGGCATTGGGTCAGGCCCCATCGCCTTCGGCGCGGCACCTGGTGGTCAAACTGGATGCCTGGAACCTGTTCGAATTACCCATCCTGCGGCGCTGCTTCCCGGATACGCCCTGGGTGTTCCTCTATCGCGATCCCCTGGAGATCGCCGCGTCGCACCTGCTGATGCCCGGCATGCACATGATTCCCGGACAGCTCGGGGTTTCACCGCTGAACGAGACGGGGGAAGCCACGGTGCCACGCGAGGACTACATCGTCAGGCGGCTGGGGCGCCTGCTGGAGCAGGCGGCCGCGATGTGCCGGGAATACGGTGGGCTGGCGCTCAATTACAGCGAGCTGCCCCACGCTGCTGTGGGCCAGCTGCGCGAACGGTTGCGGCTGGCTCCGGATCAGCTGGAGGTGGTCATGGCTGCCAGTCGGCAGAATGCCAAACGGCCAGGCGAGACGTTTGCGGCGGACGCGCAGCAGAAACGCGATTCGGCACCGGCTGCCTTGCGCGATGCAGTGTCTCGCTGGGCGGAAGGTCCTTACCAGGCGCTGGAGGCGCTGCGTCTGGATCAGTCGCGCTGAACGGGCTCGCGGCGCATCTGCAGCTGCACCTCGTCCGTGCTTGCGGGCAAGGCGCGGAATCCCAGGCGCTGGTAAAGGCGGATCGCCGGGTTGTGCCCCATGACCGCAAGTTCCAGCGCTTTGCATTGCCGGTCTGCGCGGCGGGTGAGATCCCCCAGCAGCCATTGGCCGTAGCCGCGCCCGCGATGATGGGCTTCCAGGCCGATTTCCAGCACGCGTATGGTGCTGGCGCCTTCATGAAGGGTAATGAGCCCGATGGGCGCATCGTCCAGCAGCACCAGTTCCGTGTGGGCTTCGGGATAGTGGCTGGCGAAAACTCGTTGCTGGAGCTGCCATTGCTGTTCGAGAAGGGCGGGGCAGGCAGCAATCATGGCCGGGTCCAGCCCGCGCAACTGGGCGAAGAGCTGACGCATCCAGGGCTCGTCGGCCGCATTGGCTACCCGCTTGGTCAGCATGTCAGTCGTCTTTATCTCGATCATGCGCTGCTGTAATTTCCTCTACCGCCCAGGCCCGTGCCTGAATTCCTAACGATCAGGGAGTGACCAGATGTTCATCGAAACCCAGGGCCTTACCGCAAAGATGTTCGCCTCTGAGGTTGGCCAGGTCTTCACCGCCGAGACGGTGCCCGAACCTGTGGAGCTGACCTTGCTGAGGCTGGTGGAAGGCAGTGCTCCCAATCCGGGATTCCGCACGCCGTTCTCGCTGATCTTCACCACTCCGATGAGCGTGCTCCTGCTGGACGCGCAATACCGCCTGAAGAGCGCCAGCGGAAAAGAGTATCTGCTGCACCTTAGCCCGATCGTTTCTCCCCTCGACGGTCAGCGCCACTACCAGGCCCAGTTCAACTAGGCCTGGCAGCGGGCAGCCCGGGTCAGTTGCGACTCGGGAACACTCCCTGGGTGCAGATGCACTGGGTCAGTGCCAGGAACGGCTGCACCACGCCAGTGGGCAGGTTCTGGCCGCTGAGCCCCAGCGTTACCTGGAGGCTCGCCTGCACCGGCAGCTGGACGCTTCCCGGAGCCGGAGCGTAGATCTGCACGGTCACACCGGTACGGCCCGAGGCGCCCTGCGCCTGGGCCAGGGTGGCGTCTGCCGCAGGCTGCTCGGAGGCGGCTGCCGTCGTGGACGACTGCAGCACCACAGTCGCCTCGGCGGTGGCGCCGTGGGTATGGGTGGGCAGGTTGAGCGTGGTCAGCGTGACGTTTTCCGAACCGGCCATCTGGCCGAGGGGCTGCTGGGCACTTTGCCCGACCGGTACCCGTCCGTTGAGGTTGGGCAGGCCGAAGTTCTGGACGCCGTTGCCGCCATAGGTGACGCCCAGCAGGGCGAACAGCGCCTGGTTCTGCTGGATCGACAACAACTGGCCGCTGCAGGTCATCCAGTTCCGTGGTGCGAAGTTGCCCGCGAAGGGCGCGATCACACCGAGGTAACTTTCGATATCCATTCGTGAGTCCTCGCGCCGTCAGTTGCGGGAGGGGAAAACCCCTTCCATGCAGATGATGTAGTTGATCACCGTGAACGGCTGCAGGATGGAGAAAGGCTGGTTACTGCCGGCAGCCTGGACGTTGACGGTCGCTGCGCTGGACAGGGGAAGGTTCACCGAGCCGGGGGCCGGAGCGTAGATCTTCACATCCACGGGCGTGCGGCCCGAGGCGCCGTTGGCGACGGCCAGTACGCTGTCCGCGGCCGGTGTTGCCGAAGTTGCCGCAGCGGTGCTGGCGGGCAGGGAGGCGGTGGCGGTCGCGGTAGCGACGTGGGTGTGGGCGGGCATTTGCGCGGTGGTCAGGGTGACCGACTCGGTGCCGGCCATCTCGCCCAGGGTGTACGGGGAGGTGCCGGGGGACTGGCCGGCGCCGACGGGCACGCGACCTTGCAGGTTCGGCAGGCAGAAGGTGGTCTGGCCATTACCGCCATAGACGGTGCCGAGCAGAGAGAACAGGGCGCTGTATTGAGCGATGGAGATCGTCTGCCCCTGGCAGAACGCCCAGCCACGGGGAGCGAAATTGGGGGCCCAACCGCTGATCGAGCCGAGATAGGACTGGTCACTCATGAGACTGATTCCTTCCTTGCGTGTGTGAGGCTTTATTGGAATAGGCAAGGAAGTACTGGCAATTAAATGGCACTTCCCTGCGCGCGGTGAACGATAGACGAAATTTCCTTTCGCCTCTTGTTCTTTAGCACAGGCAAGCGTCGATTCTGTGACTCAAACGAAGTAAGGCGGGGTTGTTTAAGACTTCTTGGTCATTGATGGCAGGCTGATGGCTGAAAGCCATTTCCAGAGTAGGAAAAAGCAAATAACATCGTCGGACTAATCAGGCAGTGCAGAGTCACCGACAGGGAGCGCACAGCATGTTCTGGTCGAACAAGAATAAAGTATCCGGCCGCCCGTCCCAGGCCGACGTCCGTTCTCCCCTGGCTCTGCCCCTCGAACCTCGCATGATGTTCGACGGCGCCGTCGCCGCCACCGTTGCCGATACCGCAGCGAGCCAGCCCACCGACACCCCTGATGCGCAGGATACTGCCGCGGCCGAGAGCTCGTCCCATGACGGCCTGGCTGCCACCCCCACGGGTGGCACCGGCGACCAGCGCCAGGAAGTGGTGTTCGTCGATAACGGCGTCAAGGACTACCAGCAACTGGTCGCTGCCATCAAACCGGGTACCGAAGTGGTGGTACTGGATAGCAGCAAGGATGGCCTGCAGCAGATCGCCGACTACCTGGACGGCCGCAGTGGCATCGATGCCATCCATATCATCAGTCATGGCTCGGAAGGGCAGGTGCTGCTCGGCACTTCGGTGCTGGACACGGGCAGCGTCCAGCAGCGTGCGGATGATCTGGCCGCCATCGGCGATTCACTGAAGGCGGACGGCGACATCCTGATCTACGGCTGCGATGTGGCCAAGGGTTCCGGCCAGACCCTGATCCAGCAGATCGCCAGCTTCACGGCAGCCGATGTGGCGGCTTCCAGTGATGCAACGGGTGCCCTGGGCAAAGGCGGCGACTGGAATCTCGAAGCAGCGGTGGGCAGCCTTGAAACAGCATCGCTCTGGCAGGATGCGTCGCCAGGCTACGACTCGCTGCTGGCCACCGTTACGCTCAATTCGACCTGGTTGGCCAACAATGCTGACGAGTGGAGCTACTCGGATAATCAGGGCGCTGGAAATCTCGCGGCCACTGCCACCAGCATCTATCTCAATGTCGACTCGAATGCCTTCAACACGCCTCCCGTCGAGTTCACCATCAGCAGCAGCGGTGGCCCGTTCAATCTTGATAGCATCTCCGTCCAGGCACTGGACGCCAATGATTATCAGTTCGAGATCTATCCCACCGGCAACTATGCCGCCAAGGTCACCAGCGTCCTGATAGCGAACCAGACCGGTCAGACCATCGTCATCCCTACCAACCTGCTGAGTATCACGTCCTTCACGATCCGTTTCCTCGATGCGGTTCCAGGGCCGGATATAAATGAGGGAAGTCCAAACAACATGGACTTCCTCAGTTTCACCACGTCGCCCGCCAATATCGCGCCGACTCTCGGCAACCTCAACGGCGACAGCGTGGCATGGGCGGGCGTCGGCAACACCGTGACGCTGGACGTCGGCGGCAACGCCACACTGGCTGATGCGGAACTGGGCGCCCTCAACGGCGGCAATGGCAACTGGGCTGGCGGGAGCCTGACCGTGCAGCGTCCCAGCGCGGTTTCCGGCGACATCTTCGGCTTCAACACCTCAGGCGCACTGTTCACCGTCAGCGGCAATGCCCTGCAGTCCGGTGGCCAAACCTTCGCCACCTTCACCAGCACCGGCGGCGTGCTGACCGTCACCTTCACCAGCAGCGGCACGGCGGCCACCACCTCGTTGGTCAATGACGTGGCGCGACATATCACCTACCGCAGCGACACCCCGGCCGGCGACGCGACCGTGCGCTTCACCCTGAGCGACGGCACCTCCACCGCCACGGCTAACGTCACCGCCACCAGCGACACCATCTACATCACCAATACCACCGACACCGCCACGATCAATGCGAGTGACGGTGTGAGCATCAGCGAGGCGGTGGCGATTGCCGCTGCGGACGCCACGGGCAGCCAGACGCTGATCTTCACCAACAGTTTCAATGGCGCCGTCTCGCTGGCCGGTAACCTGTCCGTCAACGAAAGCCTGACCCTCAACGCCGATTCGGCTTCGAGCCTGATTATCAACGGCAGCACCATCACCCTGGGCGGCGGCACTACGCTGAGCTTCGTGAGTGGGAGCGGCGACACCACGACCGTCAACAGCAACATTGCGGGTACCGGCGCGCTGGCCAAGTCCGGCGCTGGCACCCTGACACTGGGGTCCACCAGTAACTCCGCCCTCTGGTCCGGGGCCGTGTCGGTGACGGGGGGAACGCTCACCGCCGACACCGGGTCGCGTCTGTCGACCGGGAACCTGACACTGGATGGCGGCACCCTGGCCATGACCGTGACGGGGGCGGCGGGAACGACCACCACTTTCACCAATGCCATCACCCTAGGCGCGGGCGGCGGCATCATCAGCGTCGCAGGTGGCGGCGGTGCCAACATCGCCAATTTCTCTGGCGCGATTTCCGGCAGCGGCAGCCTGACCAAGACGTCTCCGTCGATCCTGCAGCTCAGCGGCAACAACACCTACACCGGTGCCACCAACGTCACGGGCGGCACCCTGCTCGTCAGCCACGTCAATGCACTGGGTACCACTGCGGGCGGGACTACCGTCAGCGATGGCGCAACGGTGCGTATCGCCGGTGCCCTGACCGTTGCCGAAAGCTTCGTGGTGAGCGGTAGCGGCACCTCGGTATCCTCCGTCAATTACGGTGCCATTCACCTGGTCTCTGGCTCTTCGACCCTGAGTGGCAACGTTACCCTGGCGGGGGCTGCCGATATCAGTGCCGCCTCCGGCAGCACCCTGACCCTCAGCGGCGCCCTGAATGGGGCGTTCAGCCTGAACAAGACCGACGCCGGCACGCTGGTCCTGTCCAACAGCGGCAACGAGGCGGGGCTCACCGCCGGCACCACCATCACCGCCGGTACGCTGTCGATCGCCAACGACGACTACCTGAGTTCCGGCACCATCACGCTGAACGGCGGCACCCTGGCCATTACGGGCGCCACCACGGTCGACAACGCCATCGCGCTGGCTTCTGCTTCGACCATCGCCACCAGCGCCAATGCCACCCTGAGCGGCGTTCTCAGCGGCAGTGGCACCCTGACCAAGTCCGGCGCCAGCACGCTGACCCTGTCCGGCAGCAATACCCACAGTGGTGCCGTCAGCCTCACCGCTGGCGGCCTGACCCTGAGCGGCGGCTCGGCACTCGGCAACAGCAGTGCGGTGACGCAGTCGGCCGGCACTGTACTGACCATCTCCACCGCCGAGACCATCGGCTCCCTCGCAGGCACCGGCAGCGTGGTACTCAACGCCGCGCTGACCGCTGGTGGCGACAACACCAGCACCACCTATTCCGGCGTGATCTCGGGCACTTCCGGCCTGACCAAGGCCGGCAGCGGCACGATGACGCTGACCGGCAACAACACCTACACCGGCGCCACCACCGTGTCGGCGGGCGGACTGACGCTCAACCGCGTCGGCGGCGCGCTGGATGACAACACGTCGGTGGCGGTGGCAGCCGGCACGACCCTGACCATCTCGGCCGACGAGACCATCGACGTCTTGTCCGGCGCCGGTACCGTGGCCCTCGGTAGCTCCGCGCTGACGGTCGGTATCAACGGCACCAGCAGCACCTTCTCCGGCGCGATTACCGGCTCCGGCACCCTGACGCTGGATGGCGGTGGCACCTTCACGCTGTCCGGCACCAACAGCGGGCAGAGCTGGGGGATGCAGGTGTTGAGCGGCGGCACGGTTTCCATCGCCGGCGACGCCAACCTGGGCAGCGGAACCCTGCAACTGAACGACGGCACGCTGTCGGTCACCAGCACCGGGACCATCGACAACGCGATCACGCTGGGCGCGAGCGCCGGCCGCGTCTCGGTGGATACCGGCCTGGCCCTCAGCCTGAGCGGCGCGATCGGCGGCGCTGGCGCCCTGACCAAGACCGGCAGCGGCACGCTGACCCTGTCGGGCGGCAACAACTACTCGGGCACCACCACAGTCTTGTCCGGCACGCTGTCCGTGGCGGGCGACGGCAACCTCGGCGCCGGCGCAGTCACGCTGGCGGCCGGCACGACCTTGCAGGTGACCGGCGCTACCACCATCAACAATGCGTTCAATCTCGGTGGCGCGGCCACCTTCCAGACCGATGCGGCAGTGACTGTCTCCGGCGCGATCACTGGCAGTGGCAGCCTCACCAAAACGGGTGCGGGCACACTCACGCTGAGTTCCCTCAGCAGCAACTACTTGGGCGGCACCACGCTGGCCGCGGGTACCCTTTCGGTACAGTCCAGTGCGGCCCTGGGCAGTGGCACCATCACCTTCAATGGTGGCGCGCTGGATGTCAGCACGACCACAGCGCTGGCCTTCTCCAACGCCGTGAATATGGCCACGGTCGGCAGCATCAGCTTCATTGAGGACGCCGAAGCCACCTTCAGCGGCGCCTTCGCCGGCACCGGCGGGCTCACCGTGACGGGCGTTATCAACGGTAACCGTGAGCTTCTGACGCTGAGCAACAGTGGCAACTCGACCACCTGGAGCGGCACGCTGACGGCGACCAACGCAGCCTTGCAGTTCGCCGCCGACAACATGCTGAGTTCGGGCACGATCACCCTCAACAGCGGCAGCGTGCTGCTGGCCACTGCCGGCACCACCGTCGACAACGACGTGGTCCTCGGCGGCGCGGGCATCCTTTTCTCCAACGCCGGCAATCTGGTGCTGTCTGGCGTGGTGTCGGGCTCGGGGGCGCTGACCACCGGCGGCACCGTTGGCACCAGCGTCACGCTCGCCGGCAACAACACCCACACCGGCAGCGTCACGGTTGCCGCCGGCAAGTTGATCCTCAGCGGCGGTTCGGCCGTCAGCGACAGCGCGGCGGTCACCGTCAGCAACTCCACCACACTCGAACTGGCGTCCAGCGAGACCATCGGCTCGCTGGCCGGCACCGCCGGCACCATCCTGACGCTCGGCAGCAACACCCTGACCACGGGCGGCAACAACATAAACACCACGTTTGCTGGCGCGATTGACGGTACCGGTGGCCTGACCAAGGCCGGTAGCGGCACCCTGACGCTGTCGGGCAACAGCAGCAACAGTGCACCGGTGGTGGTGGCTGCCGGCGAATTGGCAGTTGGCGGTACTGCGATTGGCAACACCGCCAGCGTGACGGTGAACTCGGGCGCAACGCTGTCGCTGTTCTCGAACGAGCGCATTGGCGCGCTTTTCGGTTCCGGGACGGTGCAGTTGGGCAGCAGTACGCTGTTCATGGGTGGCTCCAATCTGAGCACTACCTTCAGTGGCTCCATCAATGGTGCCGGCAATATCGACCATAACGGCACGGGCTCGCTCACTTTGAGCGGAAGTAACGGCTATACCGGCACCACCACTGTGTCGAACAGCGGCACCATCAGCATCACGGACACCAGCAATATCAGCAGCGGCGCGGTAATCATGGCCACCGGCGGCACCCTGATGGTCACCGGCAGCAATGTCATGCTGAACAATTCGTTCACGCTACTCAGCGGCGGTGCCAAGGTCAGTAATGCCAACGGGCTGACGCTGTCGGGCCCCCTGTCGGGGGTTGGTGGCCTAACCAAGGAAGGCGCCGGCACTCTTACGCTTTCAGGTGCCAACACCTATGGCGGCAGCACCACAATCTCCGCCGGCACCTTGATGGTCAACGGCAGTACCGCCAGCGCGACCACCGTGGCCAGCGGCGCCACCTTGGCTGGTAGTGGCACCCTGGGCGGCAACGTGACTGTCCAGAGCGGCGGCGTCCTGTCGCCGGGCAACAGTGCCGGGACCCTGACGGTGAACGGCAACCTGCAGCTGAACGCGGGTAGCATCCTGGCGGTCGAGATCAACGGCACCACGGCCGGTACCCAGTACGACCAGGTTGTGGTCAACGGCACAGTGGACGTTTCCGGCGCCACCCTGGCCGTGACCCATGGCTACACCCCCGGCCTCGGCGACACCTACGTCCTGATCGACAACAACCTCGCCGACGGCGTGACCGGCAACTTCAGTGGCCTCGCCGAAGGCGCCACCCTGGCCGCCGGCGGCAACAGCACCGAACTGACTGTCAGCTACGTCGGCGCCACCGGCAACGACTTCACCCTGACGGCGCCGACCAACGAGCCGCCGGTAGTCGGCAACCTGAATGGCGACAGCGTGGGTGTCATCGAAGGCGGCGGCGCGGCCCTTCTGGATTCCGGCAGCAATGCCACGGTTACCGACAGCGATTCTGTGGACTTCGATGGCGGCAAAGTCACCGTCGCCATAATCGCCAACCGCGCCAGCGGCGAAGACATCCTCTCCATCCTGAGTCAGGGGACGGGGGCAGGGCAGATCGGTGTTTCCGGTTCGAACGTCACCTTCGGCGGCGTGTTGATCGGCACCTTCACCGGCGGCACCGGCAGCAACGACCTGGTGATCAGCCTGAACGCCAATGCGACCCCGGCGGCCGTCCAGGCGCTGGTGCGCACTATCACCTACACCAACGGCAACACCCTCGATCCGAGCACCGCCACCCGTACCGTGCGCATCACCGTGGACGATGGCGACGGCGCCACCAGTGCCAACGCGGACATCGCCGTCAGCGTGACCAGCGTGAACGATGCACCCACCTTGTCCGCCACCGGCGGCACGCCCACGTACACTGAGAACGGTGCGGCGGTGGATCTGTTCAGCGGTGTGAGCGTCGGCACCGTCGAAGCGGGTCAGACCATCACCGGCCTCACCCTGACCGTGAGCAACCTCGCCAACGGTGCCAGTGAAATCCTGCGCATCGACGGTACCGACATCATCCTGGTCAACGGCACCAGCGGCACCACCACCGGCGGTAACGGCATCGGTTATAGCGTCAGCGTCAGCGGCGGGACCGCTACCGTGACCCTGACCAGCGCCGGCGGTCTCAGCGCGGCCAACGCCCAGACCGTCATCGATGGCATGAGCTACCGCAATAGCAGCGAGGCGCCGAGCGGCATCAGCCGTGTGGTCACGCTGACCAGCATCAGCGACAGCGGCGGCACCAGCAATGGCGGCGTGGACAGTACCAGCGTCAGTGTCGTGGCCACCGTCGGCATCGCAGCAGTGAACGATGCACCCAGCATCACCGCGCCCGGTTCCATCGCTGTGACTGAGGATGTCACCACTGCGCTGACGGGCATCAGCTTTGCCGATATCGATGCGGGCACCGGCAGCGTCACCGCCACCTTCAGTGTGGCCAGCGGCACCCTGGCTGCCACCAGTGGCAGCGGCATCATCGTGGGGGGCTCGGGCACCGGCAGCCTCACGCTGACTGGCAGGCTGGCCGACATAAACGCCTTCATCGCTGCCAGCGGCCTGAGCTTCACCACCGCCAGCAACGCCACGGCCAACGTGACGCTGACGGTCGCCATCGACGATGGCGGCAACACTGGCAGCGACCCGGGCCTGTCCGGTACCGGCAGCAGCGAGGCCGCCTCGACCACCCTCACGCTGGCGGTCGCGGCCGTCAACGATGCCCCGGTCAACAGTGCCCCGGCCAACGCCACGGTGGATCAGGACGACACCCTGGTATTCAGCAGCGGCAACGGCAACCTGATCACCATCAGCGACGTGGACGCAGGGGGCGGCACCGTGCGCGTCACCCTCACCGCCACCAATGGCCTGATTACATTGAGCAGCCTGACGGGCCTGGTCTTCACGGTCGGCACTGGCACTGGCGACGCCAGCATGACCTTCGATGGCAGCATCGCCGACATCAACAACGCCCTCAACGGCCTGAGCTTCGCACCCACCGGCGGGTACAACGGCCCAGCCAGTCTGCAACTGGTCACCGACGACCTCGGGCTGAGCGGTAGCGGTGGCGTCCAAAGCGATACCGACACCATCAACATCACCGTCAGCCCGATCAACCCGCTGATCACCGATATCGGCGTCAGCAACCCGGATGGTGGCTACAAGGTGGGTGATGTCATCACCGTCACCATCAGCTTCGACCAGACCGTAATCGTCGACACGTCCGGCGGCCGGCCTTCGTTGCTGTTGGAAACCGGCCTGGTGGATCGTTCCGCCACCTATGTTTCCGGTTCGGGCAGCAATACCCTGACCTTCAGCTACACCGTGCAGGCAGGTGATGTCAGCGCCGACCTGGACTACCAGTCCACCGGCGCCCTGGCCCTGAACGGCGCGACCATCCGAAACGCCGGCAGCGACGACGCCATCCTCACCCTGCCGGCCGTGGGTGGCGCCGACTCCATCGCCGGCCAGCACGGCATCATCATTGACGGCCTCGTGCCGCAAGTGACCAGGGTCAGCGTGCCGGCCAACGGCACCTATGTGGCGGGGCAGAACCTCGACTTCACCGTCAACCTCAGCGAAGCGGTGACCGTCGACACCCTTGGCGGCACGCCGCGCATCGCCATCACCCTGGACGGTGGGGGTACGGTCTTCGCCAACTACCTCAGCGGTTCCGGCACCTCCGCGCTGGTGTTCCGCCTGACCGTCAGCAGCGGCCAGCTGGATACCAATGGCATCAGCGTGGGTGGCGCGATCCAGGCGAATGGAGGCACGTTGCGCGACGGCGTGGGCAACAACGCCAACACCACACTGAATAACGTCGCTAGCACGACGGGCGTGCGGGTGGATGCCGTGGTGCCGACCGTTGGCAGCGTCAGTGTGCCCGTGGGTCTTCCCTACAACGCCGGCGACACCCTGACCTTCGTGGTCAACGCCAGCGAAGCAGTGATCGTCAACGGCACCCCGCGCCTGAGCCTGGATATCGGCGGCAACACCGTGTTCGCTCAATACGTGAGCGGTTCCGGCACCAGCACCCTGGTCTTCCAGTACATAGTGGTCATCGGCGACACCGACGCCGATGGCATCGCCGTGAATGGCCTGGAGGCCAATGGCGGCACCTTGCGGGATGCCGCGGGCAACACCATGGACCTGGTGCTGAACAACGTCGGCGATACCAGCGGTGTGATAGTCGACACCCTTGCACCCGTGTCGAACGGCATCGTCGCCCTCGACCCGTCGCCGACCAACGCCGGCAGTGTGCGTTACACGGTGAGTTTCAGTGAGGCCGTCAGCGGTGTGGACCTCAGCGACTTCGATCTGGTGACTGGCGGCACTGCCGCCGGTAGCCTGACCGGGCTGGTGCAACTCGATGCACAGACCTATCAGGTCACCGTCAGCGGTGTGAGCGGTACCGGCACCCTGGGCCTGAACCTTAAAGGCTCCGGTACCGGCATCGTGGACCAGGCTGGCAACGACCTTTCTGCCGGCCTGACCGGCGCGGTGTACAGCGTGGACCGCGATGTCCCCACCGTCACCAGCGTCAGCGTGCCGGCCAACGGCACCTATGTGGCGGGGCAGAACCTCGACTTCACCGTCAGCCTCAGCGAAGCGGTAACCGTCGACACCCTTGGCGGCACGCCTCGCATCGCCATCACCCTGGACAGCGGAGGTACGGTCTTCGCCAATTACCTCAGCGGTTCCGGCACTTCCGCGCTGGTGTTCCGCCTGACCGTCAGCAGCGGCCAGCTGGATACCAATGGCATCAGCGTCGGCGGCGCTATCCAGGCCAATGGCGGGACGTTGCGCGACGGCGTGGGCAACAACGCCAATACCACCTTGAATAACATCGCCAGCACGACCGGCGTGCGGGTGGATGCCGTGGTGCCGACCGTGGCCAGCGTCAGCGTGCCCGTGGGCCTTCCCTACAACGCCGGCGACACCCTGACCTTCGTGGTCAACGCCAGCGAGGCAGTGATCGTCAACGGCACCCCGCGCCTGGCGCTGGATATCGGTGGCACTACCGTATTCGCCAACTACGTGGCGGGTTCCGGCACCTCGACCCTGGTGTTCCAGTACACCATCCAGGCGGGCGACAACGATGCCAACGGCATCGCCGTCACCGGCCTTGCCGCCAACGGCGGGACCCTGCGGGATGCCGCCGGCAACAGCATGAACCTCGCGCTGAACAGCGTGGGCGACACCAGCAACCTGATCGTCGATACCCAGGCACCCAGCCCGAGCGGGATCGTCGCCCTCGATCCGTCGCCCACCAACGCCGGCAGCGTGCGCTACACCGTGACCTTCAGCGAGAACGTCAGCGGCGTGGACCTCAGCGACTTCGCCCTGGTCACCACCGGCACTGCCGGTGGCAGCCTGACCGGTTTGCTGCAGATCGATGCGCGTACCTTCCAGATCACCGTCAGTGGCGTGAACGGCACCGGCACGCTGGGGCTCAACCTCAATGGTTCCGCTACCGGCATCGTCGACGCTGCTGGCAACGCCATCACCGGCGGCCTGACCGGCGCGGTGTACAGCGTCGACCGCGACGTGCCCACCGTTACCGGCGTCAGCGTGCCGGTCGGCGTGCCCTACAACGCCGGCGACACCCTGACCTTCGTGGTCAACGCCAGTGAGGCTGTGATCGTCAACGGCCTTCCGCGCCTGGCCATCGACATGGGCGGCACCACCGTGTTCGCCGACTACGTGGCGGGTTCTGGCAGCAACACGCTGGTATTCCAGTACAGCGTCCGCGCCGGCGACAACGATGCCAACGGCATCGCGGTCACTGGCCTGGTGGCCAACGGTGCGACCCTGCGCGATGCCATCGGCAATCCGATGAACCTGACGCTGAATGGCGTCGGCAATACCAGCGGCGTGATCGTCGATACCACGGCTCCCAACGCCAGCGCGACTGTCGCGCCGCTCGCCACTCCAGGCAGCGTGCAGTACACCGTGACCTTCGACGAAAGCGTCAGCGGCATCGACCTCGGCGACTTCAACCTGGTCACCACCGGCAACGTCACCGGCACCCTGCAATCGCTGGTGCAGGTGGATAGCCGGACCTTCCTGGTCACCGTCAGCAATGTCGCGGGCGCCGGTACCCTCAGCCTCGGGCTGAACACCACTGGCACGCTGATCACCGATACCGCCGGCAATCCCATGCTCAGCGACTTGTCGGCGCAGACCTACAGCGTGCCGCAGAGCGATGGCGATCCCGAGTTCCGCGCCAACCCGCCGGTCATCACGCCGCCGGAGCCGACGGTTCCGTTCGACCCAGTGCAGCCCAACGTGCCGCCGCCGCCGTTCACCTCGCCGCTCATTCCGCCGCCGCTGTTCGAGCAGCCGACGCTGGGCAGCGGCATTCCGACCCTGGGCAACATCTTCATCAACCAGGGAGCCTTGGCGCCCAGCTTCATCGCCCAGGTATTCGGCAGTAGCGACGGCTTCCGCGATGGCTCCGGCTCGGGCTTCCTCGGCTTTGGCGGGGGTGATGGTGGTGTGTTCGGCACCAGCAGTCTGTCGAGCTTCTTCGACAAGGATGTGCCGCAGGACACCGAAGAAATGAAACTGTTCGACGGCAAGCAATGGCAGGGCGGCTCCGGGGGGAGCGGCCACGGCATCTTCGGCGCGCCCACGCTTGGCCAGCAGTTGCAGGACATCAAGGACAACGAGCAGCGTCAGGTCAGGGAGCTGGCCATGGCACTGGGACAGATCCAGGCGGATCGCCCGCAGGCTTGAAAAACAACGAATTAGAAATCTGTAAGTGCCGTGTCTAGGGGGCGGCCCAAGGATGAGCAAAGCAGCGAAGTTTTTCAGCGTAAGTGTGCTGGCTCTGGCGGTCACGGGTTGCGCGGTGACCAGCCAGCCCATCGACCGTAGCGTCAGCGAGCAGCGTGCGCGCCAGGACCTGGCGACCATGTTCAAGGACCAGGAGCCCCTCAGCGGAGCCCTGACCTTGCACGAAGCCATGGCCCGCGCGGTCAAGTACAACCTCGAGGCGCGCCTCAAGGTGATGGAAGAAGCCCTGGCCAAGCGCCAGGTGGATCTGGCCAGCTTCGACATGCTGCCGCGCATGGCCATGGAAGCGGGCTACGCCGGGCGCAGCAACGTCAGCGCCTCCAGCAGCCAGAGCGTGCTGACCGACACCCAATCGCTGGAACCGTCCACCTCCCAGGATCGCGACCGTGGCGTGGCGGACCTGACCATGGTGTGGAACGTGCTCGACTTCGGTGTCAGCTACGTCAGTGCCAAGCAACAGGCCGACCAGCGCCTGATCGTCCAGGAGCGCCGCCGCAAGGTGGTTCACACCATTATCCAGGACGTGCGCTCGGCCTACTGGCGCGCCGTGGCGGCCGACCGACTGCTGAAGCAGATCGACAGCCTGATGGCGCGCGTCGATGAAGCTCGCAGCAGCAGCCAGCGCATGAGCTCGGAGCGCATCGGCGACCCGGTACAGGCCATGAGCTACCAGCGCGCGCTGATCGAGGCTACCCGCCAGCTGGAAGAGCAGCGCCGCGCCTTGTCCCTGGCCAAGACCGAACTGGCCGCGCTGATCAACCTGCCGTTGAACACTGACTTCACCCTGGCCGCCACCGACGACTACCAGGTGCCGGAACTCAAGGTGGACATGAACCGCCTGGAAGAAGAAGCCCTGGCCAGCCGTCCGGAACTGCGCGAGCAGGACTACCAGGCGCGCATCAGCGCTGCCGAAACCCGCAAGGCCATGCTGCGCCTGCTGCCGGGCCTGGAGTTCTCCGCTGGCGGCCATTACGACAGCAACTCCTTCCTGGTCAACCAGAGCTGGGCCGACTACGGGGTGAAAGTCACCTGGAACCTGTTCAACGTCCTCTCCGGCCCGGCCGCGATCGACGTCGCCAAGGCCGGCGAGTCCGTCGCCGCTGCCCGTCGCCAGGCCATGTCCATGGCTGTGCTGGCGCAGCTCTACGTGGCCAACGCCAACTTCCACGAGGCCCAGCGCCAGTTCCAGACCAGCGAAGAGCTGGCCAGCCTCGACGGACAGATCGCCGAACAACTGCGCAATCGCTACAAGACCCAGAGCATTGGCGAACTGGACCTGATCCAGGGGGAACTGAACACCCTCCAGGCGCAGCTCAAGCGCGACCTGTCCTACGCAGAACTGCGTAACGCCTATGCCCAGCTGTTCGTCAGCGCCGGCGTCGACCCACTGCCCGAATCACTGCCGGACGACAAGCTCGCCACCATCGCCAGTGCGCTGGAAAGCGGCGAGTCGCGCTGGGAGAGCGGGGACATCAGCACTGCCAAGTAGGTGGGTGCTGGTCAGGGCGAAGCGAAACCCAACAGGGCATCCCGATTGTTGGGCTTCGCGGGGCTCCGCCCAAACTGCGGGCTGATCCGGCCGGAATTTTTGTTGGGAGGCGACTAGGGCGCAGTGCCGTCCATGCCGTTTTCAACAATGCGGGCGACGGCCTTGCCCGGCTGGTCAGTTTTCGCCCTTGATAAGCTTTCGCTCGCGGCAAGGAAGGCGTATGTTCGCCGGCTGCTTTGCGAGGCCCCAGATGATTTCGCTCCATTCCTTTACCTGCCTGCCGAGGCGGCCATGAAGCTGTCCGGTCGCGGTGTCGCGCTGTCGCTGACGGCGTCCGTCCTGTTTGCCCTTATGCCCGGATACGTGCGTGAGCTGGCGCCGCTCGATGGCGTGCAGATTTTCGCGCAGCGTGTGCTCTGGTCGATTCCAGTGGTGCTCCTGTTGCTGGCCCTGACTCGCCAGTGGTCCACCTTCATCAGTGTGCTCGGGCGTCTGCGGCGCGAACCCTTGCTACTGGCCTCCTTGCCGCTCGCGGCAGTGTTGATCGGCCTGCAGTGGGGGCTTTTCCTCTGGGCGCCGCTGCAGGGGCGGATGCTGGAGGTTTCCCTAGGGTACTTCCTGCTGCCGCTGGCGATGGTGGTGGCGGGACGGGTGTTCTATGCCGAGCACTTGCGGCCGCTGCAGTTGCAGGCCGTGCTCTGTGCGTTGGCTGGGGTGCTCCACGAGCTCTGGCTGACGCGGGCGTTTTCCTGGCTGACCCTGGTCACCGCCCTGGGTTATCCACCTTATTTCATGCTGCGTCGCTGGATGCGGCTGGACGCGTTATCCGGTTTCATCCTGGAAATGGCGGTGCTGGCGCCGCTGGCCATCTGGCTGATCCTGAACTTCTCGCCGCCAGGGGCCTTCAGTCAGGCGCCGCAACTCTGGTGGCTGATTCCAGGCCTCGGGTTGTTGGGCACCCTGGCCTTCGCAGCGATGATGGCGTCCAGCCGACTGCTGCCGCTCGGGCTGTTCGGGATTCTCAGCTATGTGGAGCCGGTGCTGCTGTTCGCGGTGGCTGTGGCCTTCCTCGGCGAGCCGTTCAATCCCGCACAGCTGTGGACCTACCTGCCGATCTGGCTGGCGGTGCTGCTGATTGGTTGGGATAGCGCCAAGCTGCTACGCAAGCAGGCCCGACAGGGCTTCTAGCACCTGGTCCCGCAGCAGCGGGGCCAGGTTCTCCGAGTGGGGCTCGCCGGGCTCCAGCCAGGCCAGTTCCTCCAGTTCGGCTGCGGCTTCCACACTGTGGGGCAGGTAGGCGACGAAGATTTCCGCATCGACCCAGGTCTCCGCCTCGTTGGCGGCCGGTGCGTTGAACCGGCCCAGCGGAGTCAGGGCCGACGCTTCCAGGCGTAACTGCAGCTCTTCCCAGAGCTCACGCTGCAACGCTTGCAGTGCACTTTCCCCAGCCTCGCGCTTGCCTCCCGGCAACATGAACGCACGGGTGCCGCGCTTGCGCACCAGCAGCAGTCGATTTTCTGGGTCCAGCAGGCAGGCGGCGGCGATGTTCAGCGTGGTCACGGTGTCTCGGCTTCCGGGAGGAGTTGGTAGTGCAGCTGCACCACGCCGGTGGGGAAGCTGCGTTGTTCGCGAAGCTGGAGGCGGCGTCCGAGTCCGGTGGCGAACATCGGGATACCCGCGCCCAGGAGCAGCGGTATGAAGCTGACCACCAGTTCGTCGAGCAGCCCGGCAGAGTAGCAGGTCCCCGCCAGCGAGCCACCCCCTGCCAGCCAGATGCGTTTGCAGCCAGCGGCAGTCAGCTGGTCGATGGCCTGGGCCGGGGTGTCGTGGCTGATCTGCACCTCTGGCGCCGCGGGCGGCAAGTCGCTCCGGCTCAGCACGATGCAGGGCTTGGCCGGGTAGGGCCAGTCGCCTCCGAAAGCCTGGATGGTTTCGTAGGTCGCACGTCCCATCAGCAGGCCATCGATGCTGTCGTAGAAGGCTTGGTAGCCGTGATCCTCGCCGGATGCCGCGATGGGGTCCAGCCAGTCGACGCTGCCGTCGGGACGAGCGATGTAGCCGTCGAGGCTCGCGGCTATGTAATAAATCAACGCTGCGCGCATGACGAGGCTCCGGATGTGGATGGAAAAAGCGTATACCCGCTGGGTGATTCCGTCGCTGTATCGCTCGGAAATCGGGCGTTTGCTCGCAACTCCGGGTAACCTATGCAGCTGTTTACGCTTTCGATCGAGGTAGCCCTGTGTTTTCCCAATTCGCCCTGCACGAACGTCTGCTCAAGGCCGTTGCCGAACTCAAATTCGTCGAGCCGACTCCGGTGCAGGTGGCGGCCATTCCGCCTGCCCTGGAAGGGCGCGACCTGCGGGTGACTGCCCAGACCGGTAGCGGCAAGACCGCCGCCTTCGTCCTGCCGCTGCTCAACCGCTTGATCGGCGAGGCCAAACCGCGCGAACGCATTCGCTCGCTGATCCTGCTGCCGACCCGCGAGCTGGCCCAGCAGACCCTGAAGGAAGTGGAGCGCTTCTCCCAGTTCACCTTCATCAAGTCCTGCCTGGTTACCGGCGGTGAAGACTTCAAGGTGCAGGCCGCGATGCTGCGCAAGCTGCCGGACATCCTGATTTCGACCCCCGGCCGCCTGATCGAGCACCTCAACGCCGGCAACCTCGACCTGCGTGAAGTGGAAGTGCTGGTGCTGGACGAGGCCGACCGCATGCTCGACATGGGCTTTGCCGAAGACATGCAGCGCATCACCGAGCTGTGCAGCAACCGCGCACAGACCCTGCTGTTCTCCGCCACCACCGGCGGCAACGCCCTGCGCGAAGTGGCCAACAACGTGCTGCGCGATCCGCTGCACCTGCGCCTGAACAGCATCGACCAGCTCAGCGAAGGCACTCGCCATCAGATCATCACGGCCGACCATCCTGAGCACAAGGAACAGCTGGCGCGCTGGCTGCTGGCCAACGAGACCTACCAGAAGGCGATCATCTTCACCAACACCCGCGTCCAGGCCGATCGTCTTTACGGCCACCTGGTCGCCGGCGGCTACAAGGCCTTCGTGCTCCATGGCGACAAGGACCAGAAGGACCGCAAGCTGGCCATCGACCGCGTGAAGCAGGGCGGCACCAAGGTGCTGGTGGCGACCGATGTTGCCGCCCGCGGCCTGGATATCGAAGGCCTGGACCTGGTGATCAACTTCGACATGCCGCGTTCCGGCGACGAGTATGTACACCGCGTTGGGCGTACCGGCCGTGCCGGTGGCGAAGGCCTGGCGATCTCGCTGATCTGCCACAACGACTGGAACCTGATGTCCAGCGTCGAGCGCTACCTCAAGCAGAGCTTCGAGCGCCGGGTCATCAAGGAGCTGAAGGGCACCTACGCCGGTCCGAAGAAGGTCAAGGCATCTGGCAAGGCCGCCGGCGTCAAGAAGAAAAAGACCGACAAGAAGGGTGACAAGAAGGCGCCAGCCAAGGCCGCCGCACCCAAGCGCAAACCGAGCAAGCCTCGCGAAGAGTCCCGCGTGGTCAGCAACGACGGTCTGGCGCCACTCAAGCGCAAGAAGCCGGCGGCGGAATAAGTCTTGTCATTCGACCTTGCCTGGCCAGTCCAGGCATTGCTCGTCATTTATATGGTGATGAGCGTGGTGTGTTTCGTTGCCTATTGGCGCGACAAGCGTTTCGCCGTGGCCGGGGCGCAACGCACTCCTGAATCACGCCTCCACCTGTATGAACTTCTTGGCGGCTGGCCCGGCGGCCTACTGGCCCAGAGACTCATCCGCCACAAGAACCGCAAGGTCGCCTACCAGGTGAAGTTCTGGCTGATTGTGGCCGTGCATCTGGGCGCGTTGGGGTATTGGGTTATTCGCTGATGGGGCAGGGCGGAGCTGCGGCCCGCCTGGCGAGTGAATTGGGCCTGTAGGAGCTGGCTTGCCAGCGAATGGCTCCTTTTTTCGCTAGCAAGCTAGCTCCTACAAGGTTTCTGGACCGGCGGTCGGTGTCAGGGCACCAGTACGATCTTTCCGTCGCGCTCGCCAGCGGCTGCGGCGGCAACGGCTTCCTTGATCCGGCTGATGTCGTAGGTCGCGGCAATGCGTGCCTTGAGCTTGCCGGTAGCGATCAACTGGATCAGCTCGCCGAACAACTGCATCTGCTGCTGCGGGGTCGCCTGGCGGAACCAGCGTGCCAGCCAGAAGCCTTTCAGGGTGACGTCGCGGAACACGAAGGAGCCAGGGTTCACCTGGCACGGCTCGCCACTCATGCGGCCGTAGTTCACCAGCACCCCACCTTCGGCGAGGCTGGCTGCGAGGTGATCCGTGGAAGCGCCGCCCACGGCGTCGATACCCAGTTTCACCGGTGCACCGCCGGTTGCTTCACGGACGCGCTTGGGCAGGTCGGGGCCGTCCACCAGCACCACGTCGCCGCCTTCGGCTTGCACGCCGGCCACTGCCGATTCGCGACGTACCACGTTGATGGTTTTCAGTCCGCGAATCTTTGCCAGTTGGACCAGGTAGCTGCCCACCCCCGAGTTGGCAGCGTTCTGGATCACCCAGTCGCCCGGCTGCAGGTCGACGAAGTCGCGCAGCATCAGATAGGCAGTGGGCGGGTTGACGGTGAGCATCGCCAGTTGCTGGGGATCGGCACTTGGCAGCGGGATCAGTTGCTTGGCATCGGCGACCAGATGGGTGCGCCAGGTACCGCAGCCCACCGGCAGCAGCACGGTCTGGCCGCGCTTGAGGTTCGTGACGTCAGCGGCCACTTCGAGCACTTCGCCTACGCCTTCATTGCCGCCGATGGCAGGCAGCGGCGGCAGCATGCCGTATTCCCCGGTCAGGGTGAGCACGTCGGACGGGTTGATGGGCGCCGCCAGCACCTTCACCAACGCCTGGCCGGCGGCCACGGGCGGGAGTTCCAGTTCCACGGCTTCGATCACGTCCTGGGGCACCGGGCCACGGGTCTTGTATTCGGCTTTGAGCATGACGCTTCTCCTGGCGGCTTGAGGGGAGGTTGAGTCTAGCCGCAGGCGGGCGAGGGCGACTGAATCCAGCAGTATTCCCACGGCTGATCGGATGGCGCGATGAGGACGCTGGAGGTCGTTCTGATGCTGATGCTGGCCAGGGCCTTTGCTAGGTTCGGCGGCGAAGCAGGATTCGGGGCTTCCTCACGCTCACGCCAATCATCAAAGGGAACAAGAAGATGAAGATCGCCAAGACACTGATGTCCGTCGTGCTGTCCATCGGCCTGGCCGGTATCGCCCAGGCCGCTACCGAGTTGAAGCATTGGCCGGAGCCGGCCGCCAAACAGTTGGATGCGCTGATCGCCAAGCATGCCAACCAGGGCAACTTCGCCGTGTTCGACATGGACAACACGAGTTATCGTTACGATTTGGAGGAGTCCCTGCTGCCGTTCCTGGAGATGAAGGGCGTGCTCACCCGCGAGAAGCTCGACCCCTCGCTCAAGCTGATCCCGTTCAAGGACGTCAACGGGCACAAGGAAAGCCTGAACAGCTATTACTACCGACTCTGCGAAGTGGACGACCTGGTCTGCTATCCCTGGGTCGCCCAGGTGTTCTCCGGTTTTACCCTGCGTGAGCTCAAAGGCTACGTCGACGAACTGATGGCCTATGGCAAGCCGGTCCCCGCTACCTATTACGAAGGGGATGAAGTGAAGACCATCGAGATCAATCCGCCGAAGATCTTCACCGGGCAGAAGGAGCTGATGAACAAGCTCAGCGAGAACGGCATCGAGGTGTACATCATCACCGCCGCGCTCGAAGAGCTGGTGCGCATGGTCGCCTCGGACCCCAAGTACGGCTACAACGTCAAACCGCAGAACATCATCGGCGTCACCACCCTGCTGAAGGACCGCAAGACCGGTGCCGTAACCACCAGCCGCAAGCAGATCACCGATGGCCAGTATGACGAGAAGGCCAACCTCGATCTGGAGCTGACGCCGTATCTGTGGACCCCCGCGACCTGGATGTCCGGCAAGTACGCGGCGATCCTCACCTACATCGATGAGTGGAAGAAGCCCATCCTGGCGGCTGGCGATACCCCCATCAGCGACGGCTACATGATGTTCCACGGCACCGACGTGGCCAAAGGGGGCATCAACGTGTGGGTCAACCGCAAGGCCAAGTACATGGACCAGATCACTGCCATGCAGAAGCGCAATGCCGAGGCCCAGGCCAAGCAGGGACTGCCGGTGACGGCGGACAAGAACTGGGTGGTGGTGGTGCCTGAAGAGATCCAGTAGGAAACGCCACCCGCAAAACGGCCGCCCGAGGGCGGCCGTTTCGATTCATGCACTAGAGTCATTCCTGTCGGCTTGATTGGTGAGTCTGGCTGTCCTGGCTGGACAGTGAAGCCGTGTGGCATGGCTGCTACGCTGCCGGGCCTTGCTTGAAATCCATCACGGAGTGATCGATGAAGTACCTGGCGCTCGCCCTCAGCCTGAGCCTCGTCGGCTTGCCATCCGCCGCCATGGCCTGGTCCAACCATGCCCTGGGCACCGCCCTGGCGCTGGCCAGCCTGCCGCAGGTCAAGGACGCGCCGCCCGTTCCGGTGGAGAGCCTGGAATCCTTCCTGGAAGAGGAGGGCGTGGCCCTCGAACAGTTTCTGGACGAGCAGGAGGAGTTCTTCCGGGAAACCCTCACGGACTACCCGGCCCGCCCGGACGACCTGCGTTGGATCCCGACCCACGGTGGCGACCATCGCAAGGCCTTCCTCATGGCATTGCGGGTGAACCCGGAGATCAAGCTGGCGTACTTCGTCCAGGCCCTGCCTGGCATGGATTGGAGCGCACGGACGCCGCTGGACGCGTCCGACGTGCTGGTCTTCCGCAAGCTCAGCCTGTGGCGCGAATGGCGTTTCTATCAGGTGCAGCCCGGCGAAACCTTGCCGGCCCTGGCGGTGGTCGCCAGCGCTGCGGATGAGCCGGACTACGGCCATGACATCAATCTGTTCAGCGACAACCCCGGCGAAGTCGGCGCCCGCTACAACTTCGGCAAGCAGCCCTTCGGCGATGCCCGATTCGAATACTCGTCCCAGGCGCCGTTCCACATCGGCTACTACCACGAAGACGAGATCATCTACCGGGCCGCACCGTACCTGGCGCGCACCTATCCCGAAGTGCGGGTCTACCAGTACCTCGGACTGGCACGCTTCGCCTTCGAGAGCGGCCATCCGTACTGGGGCTATCGCTTTCTCGGCTGGGGTCTGCATTACATCCAGGACCTCACCCAGCCCTATCACGCCAAGGCCTTGCCGGGGCACGGCACGCTCCGGCTGTTCTGGGTCGCCCTGAAGGCCGCGGTGGGACTGGACAGCGACAAGCTCGCAGCCATCGAGCAGGTGGCCAACCGGCATACCGAGGTGGAGCGGTACCAGGCCGACTGGCTGCGCAAGCTGCTGCGCGAAGGCAGCAACGACAACCCATTGCTGCGCGCTTATGCCGACAACCGTACCGACGCTGATTACCCGACATTCGACGGGGAGTCCCTGCGGTTGGTGGTGTCCCAGGAGTCCTACGATGCCGCCGATGATTTCGACGAGCGCATCGCGAACTGGCTGGCGGGTGGTCAGCCCCAGGTCGGCTTCAGCCAGGGCAACCAGCTCGCGCCGTTGCCAGAGGATGTCCAGCTCAATCAGATACTGGTGCGACTGATCCGCCACTTCGGCGCGCACAGCCGCAACGCCACCCGCTCGACCTTGCCCTGATCCGCCTCAGAGGCGGATCACATGGCCCTCGTCTGCGGCTACCCGGCCATGGAACAGGTTGACGACCAGCTCCTGTGCCGCTTCGAACCCCAGGCCTTCCTTCACCGTTAGCCAGGGGCGGGGTGGGCGGCTGACTTGCTGGTAGAAGTCCAGCAACCCCTCGCCGATATGCCTGCTGACCTGTTCCGGCCCCCATTCGGCATTGCGCTTGCGGATCTGGATCGGCGCGAAGAAGAACTCCGGCTGCGGGCCGACGGGGCAGCTCAGCGCGTTGGCTTCCGGCGTTTGCGCGGAGCCGGCGAAGCAGCTGTACACCAGGTTCGGACCAAAGTGCCGGTGTATGCGGGTACGCAGTGCGAGGTCGCCGGAAAAGTCGACGTAGAGGGTGGGCAGGTCAGTCGCCAGGCTTTCCAGCTGGTCATAGGTGCAGCTCTGCTGGTAGCAGCCGAGGCCGTCGACGAAGTCGCTGTTGCGGGAAGATGTCATGGCGACCAGATGACGCCCTGCCTGGCGTCCGAGGCAGGCGGCGGTGCCATAGGCAGTCTTGCTGGAGGCGCTGGAGAACACCACCTGGTGGGCGCCGAACAGGTCGTTGTCGTCGAGGAAGTCCGCCAGCATGGACGAGGTCAGGAACAGCGGTTTGAGCAGGATCTGCAGCGCCTCGGTGTCGGGGCTGTAGTAGCTGTCCCAACTGCAGCGCGTGTACTGGTTGTAGGCCGAGGTGAGGGTCCGGCGGTGTTCCGCGCCATCATAGAAGCCCCGCGGCGTGACCCGCTCCGGTTGCATACGGACATGGCTGGCGATGGGGAAGTAACCGTAGAAACGCTCGCCGATCTCGATGCCCGCTACTCTCGAATCGAGCACGTCGGCAAAGCCCCACACCGGCATATGACCCCAGCCTTCTTCGTGCGTGGGGAAGAAATGCCAGTACTGCATGGAGTCGCCGAAGGCGGCGTAGGTGATGTTGTTGGTGGTGAGGGAGAAGAGGTCCAGGCGCAGGACGATCTCCCCTTCGGCCGCTCCCAGGCTTTCTTCCTGTCGCACCAGGCGGGTCTGATCAAGGGCGCTCTTGCGGGTGAACAGGCGTGATACTGTGCTGCGATTCGACATTTCCGGCTCCAGTTCTGGTGGGGTTGGAACAGGCTAGCAAGAGCCCTTTCAGCTCGGGTTCGGAAACCGCAAGAGAGATCCATGGAGTCCGCAAAGCCCCGCAACAAGCCCCTCAAGCGGCCCTCACAGGCCCGCGCCCGATTCACCGTGGAGGCCATCTACGAAGCCTTCGTTCGGATTCTTCGCCAGCGCGGCTGGAACGGCGTGACTACCCGCGCCGTCGCCCTGGAAACCGGCGTTGCCGTGGGCACGCTCTACGATTACTTCCCCAGCAAGGAAGCCCTGCTGTCCGGCTATATCCGCCATCAGCTCGACCTGCTCCTGCAACGTCTGGAGCGCGAAGTGGTGCTGGCGACGGGCGTCGATTGGCAGACCCGTGTACGCCGTCTGGTGCGGCTCTCCTGCGGCCATTCGCAGGAGCAGGCGAGGCCCTTCTTCGATAACGAGTTGATGGAGCTGGAGCGCCTCATCGCCGAACCCTGGCACCACCAGCGGGTGTACCAGGAGGTGGCGGGCAAGTGGCGCGAAGCAGTGGCCGCCTGTTCCGATATGCCGCGCCAGCCGCGTCCGGAAAGCATTGATGCACTGTTCGTAGCCGTATGGGGCGGGCGCCGTTATGGACTCACCGCGCAGCTGACGGCACAGCAGGTAGAGGCCTGGCTGCTGGAGATGGAAGAGCTTTGCTGCGCGCGCATCCTGATGGAAACGGCGCGCGCCGAGTCCGAGAGGGCGCCACAGGTCTCGACCTGAACCCAAAGGAGCAAGACGAAAGAAAGGCGGCCAAGCCGCCCTTCTTGTGTGAGCTCAATCCCGCCGCTCAGTGATACTGCTGCAACCGCAGTTCGGTGCTTTCCGGCAGCACGGCGCGCTCTTCGCCCGGATTCTCCAGTTCACTCTCCATGGCATCTTGTTGGCGCGCCAGCAGGCCGAAGAGGGTGGTAATGGGGTGCAGCGGGCGCTTCTGAGCAACCTGGCCATTATTGTCGACGGCCTGGGTGGGCGGCGGCAGCGGTTCGGTACTGACCCGGAAGTCGCTGATCTCGATCACCCCTCGGCCTTCGGCCAGGAGGTGGAAGGAGAAGGCCTTGCGCGCTTCGGGGTTGTCGAAGGCGAATTTGACCTTGAGCGGCTTGCCCTGTTTCAGCAGCGGCATCTCCGGAATCGGCAGTGTCACATCACGCTCGAACTCCTTGGCTTTCAAGCGCAACTGAGCGCCTTGCTTGTCCATGCGCACGACCTTGATGGTCATTTGCACGCTGGTCCGGCTGTCCTTCGGCAGTTCCATGTATTGGGCGCCGATCAGATTGTCGGCCCAGTCATCCTTGGCCTTCTCTTTCAGGCGAATGCGCTCGCGGGTGGCGAACTGGTATTCCTGGCCGAGGTTGCCGCCTTGCAGCGACTGGTCGATCAACGCTGCGCGCTGGGACACCAGGCGGGCCTTCTTGCCGCTGAAGCTACCCTGGTAGCGGGCCTCGTCGGCGATGAAACCCTCGCTCTGGTAGCGCCGGCAGACCTGGCGGAAGTCGCACTCGGTGAAGGTCTGCTTGCCGTCGTGGTAGCGCAGCTTGCCGTTGGTGTAGGACATGATCTCTCGGCCCGTTTCGTAGTCGCGGAACAGTGAGCGGCCGGACAGGTTCTGCGGCACCCGGTAGCCGAAGTAGTCGAGTATCGAGGCGGTCAGGTCGACATGGCCGTAGACACCGCTCTTGATCGGCGGCAGTGAGGCCTGCTCGGGAGCCAGCACCAGGTTGAAGCCCCACGCCGAGGCGAGGCGAACGTTCTCGATGCCGTGGGATTCATCGGAGGTGACGATCACCAGGGTGTTCTTCAGGACGCCCTGTTTCTCCAGGCCGGTGAGGAAGGCATCCACCGCGTCGTCCAGGTAGGCGATAGCCGCCTTCTTGGAGTCCGGATAGCGCATCAGGTATTCGACCGGGGCGGAGTAGGGCTGGTGGGTACCGACGGTGAGGAGGGTGAGCATCCACGGCTTCTTCTGCTGGCGCAGTTGCTTCACATAGGTCTGCGCGCCTTCGAAGAAGGACTTGTCATCCATCCCCCAGGGGAATTCCAGATAGGCCTTGTTGCGGAACCAGTCGCGTCCACGGGTCTTGTCGAAGCCCATCTGCGGCATGATCTTGTCTTTGGCCATGAAGCGCAGCCCGGCGCCCTGGAGGAAGTGGGTACTGAAGCCGTGCTGGTGCATTTGCGCAGGCAGGCAGGCCTTGGCGCGGGCGGGGTTGTTCAGCAATTCCAGGCCCTTGGGCGTGCCCGAGTCCAGCTTGCTGTAGTCACCGCAAAGCATGGCGTACAGGCCGCGGATGGTCTGGTGACTGTGCAGCACGTAGTCCGGCGTGGTCATGGCGCGCTCGGCCCAGGCGCTGAGCTTGGGCATCAGCGAATCCTGGTAGCTGCTGTTGATCGCGGCGCGGTTGGCAGCGATGTAGGCACCGGGGATGCCTTCCAGGGTGATCACCAGGACGTTGCGTGCACGGCCGGGGCCGGCGAGCAGCGGCGTGCCGTCGAGGTCCAGGCGCGCCAGTCCGGCGATGTCCGGTGGAACCTCGGGTTTGTCGCCATCGAGCCAATCCTCGACGGCCAACTGGCCGACATTCACGGCGCTGGCCATCAGCTTGTGCGGCAGGTTGAATTGTTGCCACTGGTCGGCGTCGCTGGGCTGCACGGATTGCAGGGTGACGTGCCCCATCAGCAAGGCGGCTGGCGTGGCGAACCACTTCCAGTTCAGCGGACGGTGCCGGCGCCGCCAGCACAACAGGCAGGCCAGCAGGCTGGCACCCAGCGCCAGGCCCAGGTACGGGTGGGTGATGCCGCCACCCTGGGTCGAGTGGCTGACGAACTGCGGGTCGAGCAGGTATTTGAGGTCACTGGTTTCAGGCATGCGCCCCACGGCGCCGATCAGCTCGGCGTTGCCGAGGATCATCAAGCTCCACAGCAGCATCAGCGGAAGTGCCAGCAGCAGCGAGCGGCCGTACAGCAGCACAATCAGGAAACTGCCGAATGCGAGGTCGGAGAGGTAGCCGAAGGGATTGGACCAGCCCAGCCAGTAGCGGCTGGCGATGGGAATCGCCAGGAAAAGCACGCCAAGTGTTGCGAGCGAAAGGGACTGCGACAGCCAACGGCTGAATGGGCGCACAGGAACTCCTGAGATGTGACAGTGAGAATCCATCGATTGATGCCGGAATACATGGATCGCGCTTGCGAGGACATGATTCTGAAACATCGTTGTGCTAGCGACCAGTAGACAGTTTTGCAGAATGAAAATTCAGGAAGTCCTTTACAACGCATCGGGCGATGAAAGGCGGTTTTCCCGAGCTTCGTGGTGGCTGCTCCAGGCTGCGGCACTCGTGGTCCACAGGGCAGCCAGCAGGTAGAATGCCGCCTCGACTTACAGAGGTTGCGAAGATGGCACTTATCGGGCGTTTCAATTCACTTCAGGTGGCCAAGCACACCGACTTCGGGCTGTACCTGGATGGCGGCCCGGACGGCGAAATCCTCCTGCCCAAACGCTACGTGCCCAAGGACCAACCCACCGAGGTGGGCGACTGGCTGAATGTCTTCCTCTATCTGGACAGCGAAGACCGCCCGGTGGCGACCACCCTCAAGCCCAAGGTGCAGGTTGGCGGTTTCGCCAGCCTCAAGGTGGTGGAGATCAATCGCGTCGGCCTGTTCCTCGACTGGGGCCTGCCCAAGGACCTGCTGCTGCCCCACTCGGAAGAGAAGCGCCCCCTGCAAGTCGGCGACTACGTCGTGGTGCACGTCTACCTCGATAAACGTACCCGCCGCGTCACCGCCACCGCGCGCCTGGATCGCTACCTGGACACCACGCCGCCCCACTACAAGCCGGGCCAGGAAGTGGACCTGCTGGTGGTGGAGAAGACCGATCTGGGTTTCAAGGCCATCATCGATGGCAAGCACTGGGGCCTGCTGCACAAGAACGAGGTCTTCAAGTTCGTGCGCAACGGCATGCGTGAAAAGGGCTACATCAGGGAGATTCGCCCGGATGGCAAGATCAGCCTGACCTTGCAACCGGTAGGGGTGGAGGCTGTCAGCGGCCTGGGTGAGCAGATCATCGCGGCATTGCGCGCTGAAGGCGGAGTGCTGAAGCTTTCCGACAAGAGCCCGCCGGAACTGATCAGCCAGCGCTTCGGCGCCAGCAAGGGCAATTTCAAGAAGGCTATCGGTGGCCTCTACAAGCAGGGTCTGATCCGCATCGAAGACGATCGCATCGAGTTGCTCTGAATTACGCGAAGGCCGCGCACACCGCGGCCTTGAATACAAAACCCCCGCTCCGGAGTTCGCTCCTGCCGGGGGTTTTGCATTTCAAAGGTCTTGCAAGTTGCACGCTTCTCATCCCCCGGATCGTGCGCAATGCATGGAAAAAACTGTTCAAAGATTTTGCAACCGACTGATTTATTTGGCGTTTCCGTTGTCATAGCGCTGGCATGCACGCTGCAAAGTGGGGTGCAGGAGCAATCATTTTTCTGGGAGAGAAGACATGGATCTGGATTTTGACAAGCTGATCGGCGCCTTTCCGGAATACGAATTGAGCACCAAGCCTCGACCCGATGGGGGCTTCGTGCTGACGCTCGAGCGCGAGGGGAAATTCTTCCAGCGCGTGGTGGCGGCGACGGCGCAACTGGATTGGCTGGTCAGCACGCTCCAGCGCGACCTGGCGCTGGAGCACGGCGAGGTTCCGCCGGTGGAGTCACTGAAGGTACTTCATGGAAAGCCCTTGCCGCGCTATCTGCGCGCCTGAGGCCGGTAGGCCGCGACAGGGCAGTCGCGGCCGAAATCGCCAGGGATCAGGTCTCGACTCCGGAGGGTGGCAGCATGGCGTCGTCTTCCTGGCCCTCATGCTTGTTCGATGGCGCGCGCGGTTGCTCGTCGCGGGCTTCGTCCTTTTTCGGTTCACCCAGCAGTTCCTTGGCCGAAGCCTGGGCTTCGTCCACTTGCTTGTTCAATTCGTTTACCGCTTCGCCGATGGCTTCCCGGGCGATTTCCTGGGCGGCCGCCTCGGCTTTCTCCGCCAGTTTGTTGGCCGATTCCTCGGCCAGGTCGCAGCCGGCGAGGCTGGCCAGCAGGCCGGCGCCAAGCAGCAGGGCGGTGAGGCGGGGGGCAGGTTTCATGCGATGTTTCTCCAGTTGCGACACGCGGCCGCCATCATTGCCTACGGCAAGCTCTGAGGAAACCAGCCAATCAGGCAAATCTGTATACGGACGTTTCTGACCTTTCGCGCAGCAGAAAGCCCCGGGGTCCACAGCGGCGACTGAATAGAGCCCGGGGCTTGGGGTCGGCACACGCCGGCCTCGAATAGACTGACCGGCAGATTGGGGCGGGGTTCCGCGCGACAGCGCAAAGCAGGTTGTTTTCACTAGGCTTAGCGAGGCAACCCATGCTGAGGCGCGGTCGAAATGAGCAAGGTCCCGAGGCTGGTCACACTCTGCTCGCTGATGCTGGCGTCGGCCTTTGCGCTGGCGCAGGACGTCAGCTTCGACGATATCCAGCCGATCCTGCAGGCGCGCTGCGTGATGTGTCATACCGGCGATGCGGCGCCACTCGGTCTACGCCTGACAAGCCTGGACGAACTGCTCAAGGGCAGTAGCATACGCCGAGTGGTGGTCAGCGGTGATCCTGCGGGCAGCGAGCTTGTCCGGCGCCTCAAGGGACAAAGTCAGCCGCGCATGCCGATGACCGGGCCACCCTTCCTGAGTGATGCCGAGATCGGCCTGGTCGAGGACTGGATAGCCGGTGGATTGCAGCCCGGCACCCGACCAGCGGATGCCATCCTCAATCCGGCGCCATTACTGCGCCCATCTGAGGGGCAGCCAGTGACCTACGAGCATGTGGCGCCGATCTTCGCCAGCCGTTGCGTCAAATGTCATTCCGCCTACGGCCTGATGGGCTCGGCTCCGGAAGGCCTGCTGTTGAACTCCTACGCCGCCATCCTCGATCGCCATGAACGCGTGCGCGTGGTGCCCGGTGCTTCGGGCGCCAGTGAGCTGGTGCGGCGCATTCGAGGCCAGTCGCAGCCGCAGATGCCCTATGACGGGCCGCCCTTTCTCAGCGATGAGGAAGTCCAGTTGATCGTCGACTGGATCGATCAAGGTGCCCGCGATAGCAACGGCCAACCGGCACCCAGCCCAGTGGGGTCGCGGGTTCGGCTTCAGGGGGTGCTGGGGGAGGGTTGGACCCTGGATTCGCTACAGCTGGTGATCGGCCCCGGCACCCGGATCGACAAATCGCCTGGCGTCGGGGACGTCGTGGAAGTGCGCGGGCGCTGGGGGCAGGACGGGCGGGTGCTGGTCGATCGTATCCGTCGGCGCTGATCACCGTCTCCCAATTGCGTTACCCCTCGATCGATCAGGCCTCGGAAGGCGTCGATAACTTGCGCTGCCGGCGACCGCGCAGCAGCTCCGCTCCGCTGACCAGCACGATGCCGCCCAGCACCAGGGTGGCGCCGATGGCAAAGGACAGGTCGATCGTTTCTCCCAGTACCAGCACGCCGAAGGTCACGCCGAACAGGGGAGTCATGAAGGACAGCACCGACAGACGGGTGGCCAGGTAGCGCCGCAGCAGCCAGAACCAGGCGAGGTAGCTGATGAGCGCGATTACCACCACCTGGAAGGCCAGGCTGATGACTGCCTTCTCGGTCAGTTGCATGTCGGTCTTGCCGGTGCTGAAGGCCACGACGGTAAGCAGCAGGACTGCGCCGAACAACTGATAGAAGAGGGTTTTCACCGGGTTGGCCTCGGACAGCGACGAACCACGGATCACCAGGGTCGTGGCACCCCAGGCTGCGGCGCCGCACAGGGCATAGGCATCGCCCAGCAGTACGTTGCCGGGTGCGTCGGAGGGCTGGCCGAGGAACGCGGTGGCAATGCCGCCGAACGCCACCATGACACCGAGCCATTGCACAGGGGAGAGGCGTTCCTCCGGCAGCATGAGGTGCAGGCCAAGGGCCGCGAACATGGGCGCGGTATAGAGGAACACCGACAGGTGCGAGGCGCTGGTGTGGTTGAGGCCTTCGCCGATGAACAGGAATTCCAGCGCGAACAACGTGCCGACGGCGATACCGGGTAGCAGGGTTCCGTCGCTGAAGGCGCCGCGACCTTCTTTCCACAACACCAGCGCGCCCAGCACCAGGGCCGCTCCGCCGGAGCGGACGGCGAGCTGCAGGATCGAAGGCACGTCGTCGATGGTCAGCTTGATCGCCACCTGCTGGAAACCCCAGCAGATGCAGAGGACGAACATCAGTCCGCAGGCGAACCAGTCCAGGGGGAGGCGGGAGGGTTTCATCGTTCGACTCGCAAGGCAGAGGGGCGCGGCAGAGGCCGCCAATGGGCGCAGGATCGGTCCTCGGGCGCCTTGCATTCAAACGATGATTTGTCATCATGCTTTGACTAGAACTCAAAGCGAACCCGCCATGCGTCTTCCTTCGCTCATCGCCTTGCGCACCTTCGAGGTCGCCGCCCGCAGCCGTAATTTCACCGAGGCCGCCCAGGAGCTTTCCGTAACGCCGGGAGCGGTGAGCCGCCAGATCCGCCTGCTGGAGAGCGAGTTGGGTGTGAGCCTGTTCGACCGCACGCGCAACACCGTCACGCTCAATGACAACGGTCATCGCCTGGCCGCCACCGTTACCCAGGCCTTCGAGTTGCTCACCCGCGGTGCCGACGAACTGCGTGGCCAGGACGAGGGCCCCATCCACATCACCTGTGCGCCGTCGATCGCCAGCCATTGGCTGATGCGTCGGCTCAACCAGTTCGCCGCCAGTAACCCGGACATTACCCTCAGCCTCGAGGCCACCGAGCAACTGGTGGACCTTGAGCGGGGCGAGGCCACCCTCGCCATCCGCTTCACCACTACCGAAACACCCATGCCCGCCAGCGAGTTGCTGTTTCTCGAAGAGTTCTTCCCCGTCTGCAGTCCGGCGTACCTGGAACAGTTCGGCCCGATACGCAAGCCGCGGGACATGCTGGGCGCGCGACTTATCCACACCCACTGGAAAAACACCGCCAATCTGCATCTGCCGAGCTGGGAAGACTGGTTCGCCACCTTTGTCGGCGAGCCGGGGCCGGTCAGGGGCGGGATGCGTTTCGGCCTGATCGGCCATGCCATCCAGGGAGCGGTGAGCGGGCAAGGGTTCGCACTGGGGTCAACGGCCCTGGCCTGCGACGACATTGCCAACGGGCGGCTGGTGCTGCCCTTCGGCGAAGAGTGCCGCCTGCCGACACCCTGGGCCTATCGGCTGGCTTGGAGCCGCCGGTTGCCACCGCCGGAAAAGGTGCGTCGCCTGATTGACTGGCTGCTGGCCGAGGCGCGAGCCAGCACCGTGCCGGATCAGGGCTGAAGGGAAGGGGTATGAAGCGGCGGATGACGCTGGGCGTTGCATCCGCCGCCGCGAGGTGCCGCTACATCATCTTGCGCAATTGATGCAGGCGGTGTTGCAGGTTCTCGGCCCAGTCTGGCGTGGCCTGGCCCATGCCGGCGGTCCTGAGCATCGGATGGTGGCTGACGACGCGGGCGAGAATCGGTTCCTGGGTGGGTTTCACGTCGACGAAGAACACATGCTTGCCTTCGTCCAGCGTGCGCTGGAAGCGTTTCACCACGGCATTGGGTGTCTGGATTCCGAACAGGCTGCCTTCCCAGACGCTGAACCCGAACAGGGCGATGGCGAGGAAGATAAAGGGAATCCAGCCGGCGGCGGTGCCGGTCCAGCCGCTGAACCAGGCCACCAGCATCACCATGGCCGCCAGGGCCACGCCGATGCCGACGCCGATCATGCCGGAATGCACCATGTCGCGCTTCATCACGGAGGAGACGTCGTGGAGATGGTAATGCTCGACGTCGGCATCGCGATCACTGAGCACATGGATCTGCTCGTGGTCGATGCCCTGCGCTTCGAGTTCGTCTTCGACCCTTTCCAGGTCTTTGAGATTGTCGCTGATGTAGTAGTGCCGCTGCATGGGACACCTCCCAGCTGGCTGACGCCGGCCCCCATCCGACCGTTACCCCCGGTTTCCGGCCGCATTCGGCCTGTGGGGAAGTTTAGTCGGGCGAGATTCATTGCAAGCGGCATCCGCCCATCGGCAGGACGGAGCGGTGACGCCGGGCGGCAGGTCTGGCACCTGTCCGCCCCAGGGCGCCCAGAGGGTCTTACTTGTTGCCGATGCGGATATGGCGGCTCGGCGCGACCTGGGCGCTGACGCCCTTGGCGATTTCCTGGATCTCGCCACCCTTGTTCAGGAAGGCGGCAATCTGCGCTTCCAGGGCTTCGCTGCTGGTGGTGGCTGCCGGCGGCTTGGGGGTGCTGCTGTGGGAGGTCTTGATGCGCATATCACTTCTCTGTACGTGATGGCCGGGGTGGGCCATTTGGAACGACTGAAAAAAAAACCGGCCCGAAGGCCGGTTCTTTTATCGGCTTGTGCTTACAGCACTTGCACTTCGTCGGCTTGCAGGCCTTTCTGGCCCTGCACAGCGATGAAGGAGACCTTCTGGCCTTCCTTCAGGCTTTTGAAGCCGGCGCTTTGGATAGAACGGTAGTGAACGAACAGATCGGGACCGTTATCGGTGGTAATGAAGCCGAAGCCCTTTTCATCGTTGAACCACTTGACGGTGCCGGTTTGGCGCTCGGACATTGGAATGTCTCCTAGAAACTGAGTTATTGCTGGGCTGGAACGTTCCAGCCTGTCACTGAGTGCAGAGAATCGGCAACCGATGAAAAGGGGACCGCTAAAGTACAGACCGTTTTCCGGTGACACATGCATCACAGCGCTCGACACAATACCTGTGCTTTCGAGGAATGCCTAACCTTTTATTCGCCAGCCGTCCGATCAGGACGTCCGATTACTCCTTGGGGCAAACCCTTGCTCACGCGTTGAAGGCGATACCGCAGCCCATCTGTAGGAGCGAGCTTGCTCGCGAACAACCCGGTGCAAGGCCTTTCGCGAGCAAGCTCGCTCCCACCAGCCGGTCGGTGAACCAGGCTGCCTCAATCAGGCCATCTACGACTCCAAGCACAACGGCCGCAACCGCTGTACCTACGTTCCCTGAGAAACGGGCGCGGTCTGGCCCTCAACCACCCGTTCCAGCCAGTCCATGAATGCGCGCGCACGCCGGGGTAGCCGGCGGTGCGCGTAGAGCAGGGTCACTTCCAGTGGCGGCGCCTGGAATTCCGGCAGGAGCGCCACCAGTTCGCCGCTTTCAAGGAGTTCGCGCACACCATGCAGCGGCACCTGGATCAGACCCAGCCCGCCCAGGCAGGCGGCGCTGTACGCCTCGGCATTGTTCACGGTCACGCTGCCGGCCATGGGCAGGTAATGCACCCTGCCGCTGGCCAGGTACTCGAAACCCGCTGGCCGGCTGCCCAAGACCGACACGTAGTGCACCAGCCGATGGTTCGCCAGATCCTCCAGCGAGCGCGGTACACCATGGGCGGCGAGGTAGGCGCGGCTGGCGACATTGACCACCGGGAAGGCGCCCAGGGGCCTCGCCACCAGCGACGTGTCCAGCAATGGCCCGACCCGCAGCACCAGGTCGAAGCCCTCACGTACTAGGTCCACCCGCCGATCGGTGCTGCTGACTTCCAGCTCGATTCCCGGGTGCAGATCGGCAAATTCGGCCAGGCGCGGCATTACCACCTTGCGTGCCAGGACCGTGGGCATGTCCACCCGGATGCGGCCTGACAATGCCGTGGCGTCCTGGCGGAACAAGCCCTCCAGTTCGTCCATCTGCGCCAGCAACTCGCGGCTACGCTCATACAACAACAAGCCGTCCTGGGTCGCTCGCACCTTGCGTGTGGTGCGTTGCAGCAGGCGCGTACCGATGAGTTCCTCCAGCGCCTGAATCTGGTCGGACACGGTAGAGCGGGGCAGGCCGAGGCTGTCGGCGGCCTGGGTGAAACTTGACAGCTCGCTGACCCGTACGAAGGTTCTCAGTAGCTCCAGCTTGTTCATCCGTGTGGCGCCTCCCTCCGGATTGTTCGTAATGGGCGATCAGTAATTCCGATTACAGATTATTTATCGGTCTTTGTCCGGACAATAAGCTCCTCACCACATCCACCACCTGCCACCCAGGAGCATTGCAATGACCCGCAAGATCGCACTCATCACCGGCGCCAGCCGTGGCCTCGGCAAAAGCATGGCGCAGCACCTGGCGGCCCAGGGCATCGACATCATCGGTACCTACCACAGCAAGCTGGAGGACGCCGAATCCCTCAGCCGCGAAATCATGGACCTGGGCGGACATGCCGCGATGCTTCAGCTGGACGTGAGCAAGAGCGCCACCTTCGACGCCTTTGCCGCCAGCCTGGGCCGGCTGCTGAAGGCCGAGTTCGGCCGCGACGACTTCGACTTCCTGGTGAACAACGCGGGCATCGGCATCCATGCCAGCTTCGCCGAAACCACCGAGGAGCAGTTCGACCAGTTGGTGAACGTTCAGCTCAAGGGGCCGTTCTTCCTCACCCAGAAACTCCTGCCGCTGATCGCCGACGGTGGGCGCATCCTGAATATCTCCACGGGCCTGGCGCGCTTCGCACTACCGGGCTATGCCGCCTATGCGGCAATGAAAGGCGGCATCGAAGTGCTGACGCGCTACCAGGCCAAGGAGCTGGGTGCGCGCGGCATTTCCGTGAACGTCCTGGCCCCCGGTGCCATCGAGACCGATTTCGGTGGCGGCGTGGTGCGGGACAATTCCCAGGTCAATGCCTTCATCGCCGGCAATACCGCCCTCGGACGCGTCGGCTTGCCGGAAGACATTGGCGCAGCCGTGGCCATGCTGCTTTCCGACGCGGGTCGCTGGATCAACGGGCAACGGGTGGAAGCTTCGGGCGGGATGTTCCTTTGAGGAGGAGGCGCGCGTATTTCGACAGGTAGGCGACGCGCCTCAATCGGTGGGTTCGTAAGCGTAGCTGGACACGCTCGGGAGTGGACGTCGCCTTATAGGCGACGATTCCTTGCGAACTACCCGACCAGCACGGGCGCTTGCCCGACTGCTACGGCGTTTCATCAGACGTTGGAGCGTGTGAAGGAGGTAGATTCACTACTGCGCAATCCCCGTAAACAGCTGCAAGCATCGTTGCGGGTCGCCGGTTTCGATGCCGGTGTGCAGCCACTTCTGGCGTTGCTCGAAGGTGCCGTGGGTGAGTGGGTCGCGCATGGGGGCTTTGCCCGGGATGGTGGCTTGTTCCTTTCCATAGGTCATGACCGCCTGCAGCATCTTGTCCACCTCTTCGGGTTTCACCCAGGCGTATTTCTTCTGGGCGTAGCTGGCCCAGCTGCCAGCCAGGCAGTCGGCCAGTAGCTCCTGGGCGACCACCAGGCCTTCCGGTCCGGAGAGTTCGACGCCGCCTTCCTTCATATCCTTGATCCAGCTGTTGACGCCCACGAGGTTCTGCATGTGGTGGGCGACTTCGTGCGCCACGACGTAACTTCGCGCGAAGTCGCCGACATCAGGCGATTTCTTCTGCAGGCCGTCGAGGAAGTCCAGGTCCACATAAAGGCTCTTGCTGCCGGGGCAATAGAAGGGGCCGCTGGCCGCGCCGACGTCTTTGCAGGGGTACTCGACCTTGCCCCGATAGGTGACTAGCTTGGCCTTCTTGTAGGAGTAGTCGCCACGGGCGAGGAACTCGCCCCAGATGTCTTCGATGCTCTCCATCATCAGCTCGACCATTTCCTGCGAGCTGGCTGGTGCCTGGACAGGGGCGGGAACTGGCGCGGCGGCAACCGGTGCGGAGGGGGCTTCGATGCCATTGCTCTCCGGGAAGATCGGTGGGGGCGGCTTCAGGCGCTCGAACAGCTGCGCGGGGCCGAATGCCAGGTACAGCGTCACGCAGACCAGCGCTACCGCCATGAGCAGCCAGGCAAGGATTCGCAGCAGGCGGAGCAGCAGACCTTTGCGGGGGCTCGGGGTGGCGGCTTTTTCGGGCATGGTGATGGTTCCTGTTGGCGTCGAGATTCAGTGTTGTCGCTACTTCGCTTCCTTGCCATTTGTTTCTTGCATGAGACGCCTGTCACATGATGGCAACCTGATGCTGCTTGAATGCGCTGCACTCAAATGTCGCCCGGAGAACCGCTCATGGCAGCCGCAAGCAGTCTGGCTCGCCTGCTCAAGACCGTGGAGCCGCTGGCCCCGGAAATGAGTATCAGCGATGTGGCTGATCGCCTGCTGACGCCCGAGCACAAGGCGTTCCTGTCGCTACCTGTGGTGGACGCGCAGGGCAAGCCGCTGGGGCTGGTCAGCCGCTATACCTTGCAGGACATCTTCATGCAGCGCTTTGGCCGCGACCTCTGGGGCCGCCGTCCGGTGGGCGACGTGATGAATCCGGTGCCGCTGACCGTGGCGCTCGCTTCTGGCCTGGAGCCGGCGGCCAAGCAGGTCACCGCGCAATTGCAGTACCCCATTACCGAAGATTTCATCCTGGTGGACGAGCAGGGACGCTACCTGGGACTGGGTACGGTGCTTGATTTGCTGAAAGCCATGGAGCTGCGCGTTGCCCAGCGCAACCGTGTACTGCGCCAGGCACTGGTGGACCTGAAGGAGTCCCAGGCGCAACTGGTGCAGTCGGAGAAGATGGCATCCCTCGGCCAGATGGTGGCGGGCGTCGCCCATGAGCTGAACACGCCGCTGGGGTATGTGAAGAACAACGTGCAGCTGATGGAAGAGCTGACCACACCGTTGTTCGCCCTGGCCGCGAGCCAGGCTGCCTTGGCCTCTTGCCTGGAAGACCCGAACTGTGACGAACAGCGGCTGGCTGAAGCGCTGGAACGAGCCGCCGCCAGCCGTGAAGCAGCCGCTCCCGAGCTGCTGGTGGACGACTTGCGACAGCTGTTCGGCGACACGCTCTACGGCCTCGACCAGATCGCCGAGCTGGTGTCCGGACTCAAGGACTTCGCCCGTCTTGACCGTGCCATGAGCGAGGAAGTTGACCTCAACGATTGCATCCGCAGCGCCTTGCTCATCGCCCGCAATCACATCAAGGACAAGGCCGAGGTTTTCCAACTGTTGGGTGAGCTGCCGCGTATCGCCTGCGCGCCGTCGCAGATCAACCAGGTGCTGTTGAACCTTTTCACCAACGCGGCCCAGGCCATGGATGCACCGGGGCGCATCCAGGTGAAGAGCTGGGCCGACGACGTCCATGTCTGCATCTCCGTGCAGGACAGCGGTCGGGGCATGCCGCCGGAAGTCATGCAACGCATCTTCGACCCGTTCTACACCACCAAGCCGGTGGGGCAGGGCACGGGATTGGGGTTGTCCATCAGCTACAAGATCATTCGCGACCACGGCGGCAGCATCCGCGTGGCGTCGGAGCCGGGGCGCGGAACGCGCTTTCTCATCAGCCTGCCGCGCAGTCAGGCGGTCGAACTGAAACGGAGTGCCTGAGCCCATGACCTCACCTGTCCGCATCCTCTTCGTCGATGACGAGGAGCGCATCCTGCGCAGCCTGGCGCTGCAGTTCCGTCGCCAGTACGAGGTGATCACCGAGAGCGATCCGCTGCGGGCATTGGAGCGCCTGAAGGAAGAGTCGGTGCAGATCATCGTCAGCGACCAGCGCATGCCACGCATGAGCGGCGCTGAACTGCTGGCCCGCTCGCGAGAAGTCGCCCCGGAGTGTCTGCGCATCCTGCTTACCGGTTATTCGGACCTGGACGCTGCGGTGGAGGCCCTGAACAACGGCGGCATCTTCCGCTACCTGACCAAGCCCTGGGACCCGCAGGAAATGGCCTTCACCTTGCGCCAGGCAGCGGAAATCGCCGAGCGCCAGGCCAGTGCGCCGGTCACCGCCGCCACCAGCGACCTGGCCGCACCGCTGAACCTGCTACTGCTCGACGACGACCCGGAAACGCTGCATTGCGTCGAAGCCTTCTGCCAGGCCGGCGGCCATCGGTTGATACGCGCCCACAACTTGAGCGAAGCGCTGGTGACGCTGAACCTGGAACCCGTGGACCTGCTCGTCAGCGACCTCAAGCTCGGCGGCGAGGACATGGCGCCGCTGCTGAAATCCCTGGCCCAGGCCCATCCGCGCCTGCTCAGCCTGGTGGTGACACCATTCCGCGATACCCAGGCGCTGCTGAAGCTGATCAACGAAGCGCAGATCTTCCGCTACCTGCCCAAGCCGATTCGTCGGGGGTTGTTCGAGAAGGGCCTGAAGGCTGCAGCCGAACAGGCTTTTCTCTGGCGTTCCCAACCCCTTGACCTGGTCCCGCGTGTGGCCGAGGTGCCGAAGGAGGCCGGCGAAAACCAGCGTGTCGGCAGCATCCTCGGCATGCTGGCCAGGTTGCGGGAGCGGGTGATCGCCTGACCCGCGAGGCCCTCGCGCCTGCTATTTCGTGGATTTCACATGGCCGTGTCGAACTTCCCTGGACGGGGAGTAACCATAAAACGCGGCGTAGCACTTGCTGAAATGACTGGCGGAGGCGAAGCCGCAGGCAACGCTGACCTCCGCAATGGGTAGGTCTGAGTATTGGAGCAGGCGGCGGCTCTCGGTAATACGCAACTCCAGATAGAAGCGAACCGGCGTGGTTCCGAGTTGCTGCTGGAAGAGTCGCTCCATTTGCCGCTTGGAGCGGCCGACATAGCGCGCGAGCTGGTCCTGGGTAAGCGGCTCCTCGATGTTCGCGCTCATCAGGGTAATCGCGTCGCGGACCGGTTCGCTCATCTTCTCGTGCAGAGACGGATGGACGCGTCGATAGCGTGATTCCTCGAACGCCAGGATATCGACAATAGCGTCGACCAGCCCGCGGCCATGCAGGAGGTCGATCCATTTCAAGACCATGTGGAAGGCACCCGTCGGACTCGCGGCGGTCAGCCGGTCGCGATCCACGACAAAGCTCTCGCACGTCACTTGGCTGCTCTTGGCCAGCTCAGCGAGAGCGGCCCGATTTTCCGGATGCACCGCACACTTGTAGCCATCGAGCAACCCGGCCTGCCCCAGGAACCATGCGCCATTCCAGAGGCCGGCGAGGGCGACGCCCCGGTCCTTTGCCACGTGCAGCACGTGTGTCAGCTGCGGCGAAGCACATAGCGTTGTCCGAAGCCCCCCACACACAACAAGCAGATCGAGTTCGCGCAAGAGCTCGCCGTGAAGTGGCGAACTCGGCGAAATCACCAGATCGAGGTCGCTGGCTACTGACGTGCCATCCAGCGTGAAGGTTTTGGTGGAGAACGCACCTGCGCGAATCAGGTTGGCGGTCACCAGGGTGTCGAGCGCTTGCGTGAAGGCCGGGAGAGAAAAATGCTCGAGCAGGACGAAGCCCACTCGAGCTTGAGGTAACTGCTCATCCTTGTGTTCACCCACAAACCGGAGGTTCCGTCCCTGCAAACCGTCGCTAAAAAACCTCCGCTCTCTCAATCTCTTCCTCGTTCAATTTCAACTGGTTCGACTCTTCAGCATCTGGGCTGGCCCGCATCATCTGGCCGGGCACAAGCCCGGAAGCAGGAAACGCCCAGGCGTTATCGCCTGGGCGCTTCGAGTCCGACCCGGAGTGGATGTACCCCGGTGTGTAGTGGTTCAGATCAGGCGGTTTTTCCTACTGCGCCGACCCGCTCGGGTTGGTGGTGCTGTCGTTTGGTGGTGATGCCGATCAGCATGATCATGACCGCCAGGCCCAGGGTCGAAGTCACTTCGAGGCGGTGCTGAGGCATGACGAACATCACGCCCAGGGCGAAGACGATGAAGGCGATGACCGCCCAGGTCAGCCAGGGGAACAGCCACATCTTGAAGGCGATTTCTGCATTCTGCTTCTGCAGCATCGAACGCATGCGCAGTTGGGAAAACGCGATCACCAGATAGACCAGCAGGGCGATGGAGCCGGAGCTGGCCAGCAGGAACGCAAAGACTTGAGCGGGTGCGAAGAAGTTCAAGGCGGTCGTCAGCATACCGATGAGGGTGCTGGCGATGACGGCGGCGCGGGGTACGCCTGCTGCGGAAGTCCGCTGGATGAAAGCGGGCGCATCGGAACGCTTGCCGAGCGAGAAGATCATGCGGGAGGAAATGTAGATCGACGAGTTCAGGCAACTGGCGACTGCCACCAGCACCACCATGTCGACCAGGAACTTGGCGTAGGGGATGTTCATGATTTCCAGCGCGCGCTGGTAGGAACCCTGGACCGGCAGCAGCGGGTCATTCCACGGCACGACTGAGATGATGACGAAGATCGACAGGAGATAGAAAACACTGATTCGCCAGATCACGGAGCGGGTAGCCTTGGCGATGTTCCTGGCAGGGTCGCTCGATTCGGACGCCGCAATGGTCACTGCCTCGGTACCCATGTAGCTGAACATCGTCGTCAGCAGGGCACCGATGATTGCGGTCCAGCCATTGGGCATGAACCCACCGTGCTCCAGCGTCAGGCGCTGCAGGCCGCTTACCTCACGATCAGGCAGGATTCCGAGAAGAGCACTGGCACCCAGCGCGATGAAGGCCACGATCGCGATGATCTTGAGCATCGCGAACCAGAATTCGAACTCGCCGTACTTCGCCACGCTGAAGAGGTTTGTCGCGGTGAGCAGCACGGTCACGCCAAGTGCGAAGAACCAGGTCTCGACCTGGGGAAACCAGTTGTTCAGCACAACGCCTGCGGCGATCGCTTCAATGGGAATGACCAGGACCCAGAACCACCAGTACAGCCAGCCGATGGTGAAGCCGGCCCATCGGCCGATGGCCCGGTCGGCATAGGTGGAGAACGAACCCGTATCGGGGCTGGCTACGGCCATTTCTCCCAGCATGCGCATGACCAGCACGACAAGGGCCCCGGCCAATGCATAGGCCACGATTGCGGCAGGGCCGGCAGATGCGATGGCATGGCCTGAGCCAACGAACAATCCCGCGCCGATGATGCCGGCGATGGAGAGCATGGTTATGTGGCGAGGCTTGAAGCCTTGCGCCAGCTCGCTGCTTGCGCTTTCCGCTCGGGTGATAGTCATTCTGATCTCTTCTCTTGGACTTGTTATGGAGACGCGAGGCTGCCACCAGATCGCTGGTAACTCATTTCGCCGCTCGACTCGGCGGCGCACCAGCGCTGACACTCATTTCTGGCAAGCATCACGCGAGGCCAACATAGTCCACGTGGAGCGGAGATCGGTTGGTCCTACTCGCCACCGCGTTGAGGAAAAACGACATCGATTTGTGTACGCGCGGCATGGGTGGCGCTCGTCCATGAGCGATTGGCTGCTTGGGTGCGGTCATGCAAAAAATCCCCGACTCGACCACCGCGCAGAAGGCGGTGGCGAATCAGGGCAATCGACGCGCCGTTACTCAGCCGCGTTGATCCAGATCGTTTTCAGTTCGGTGTACTGGTCATGGGCCCAGATCGACTTGTCGCGACCGCCGAAACCGGACTCCTTGTAACCGCCGAATGGGGTCGAGGCATCGCCTTCACCGAAACAATTGACGGTGACCACGCCGGCACGGATCTCCCTCGACAGGCGCAGGGCATTGCGCAGGCTGCCGGTGTAGGCCGAAGCGGCCAGGCCGTAGACGGTATCGTTGGCCAACTCGATCGCCTCATCGATGGTCGAGAAGCTGGTGACGCTCAGTACCGGGCCAAAGATCTCCTCGATGAACAGGCGGCTGTCGCGAGACACGCCGTCGATGATGGTCGGCTGCACGAACACGCCCGAATCGGTCTCGCCACCCTGCACCACATTGAGTTTCTGCTCGGTGGCGTATGCCAGGTAGGAGCGAACCTTCTCGAAGTGCGACTTGCTGACCATAGCGCCCAGGCGATTGTCCGGGTCCAGCGGGTCGCCGAGTTTCCAGTCCTTGAGGTGCTTGACGATCAGCGACAGCAGCGCGTCCTTGACGTCCTTGTGGACGATCAGGCGCGAGGACGCCGAGCAGTTCTCGCCCATGTTCCAGAACGCACCGGCGGTCACGAACTGGGCGACTTCGTCCAGGTTCTCGCAGTCGTTCATGACCACCGCCGGATTCTTGCCACCGAGTTCCAGAACGATGCGCTTGAGGTTGGACTCGGCGGCGTACTTCAGGAACAGGCGGCCGGTGTCGGTGGAGCCGGTGAAGCTGACCATGGGGATGTCCATGTGGCGGCCAATGGCCTCGCCCACTTCACGCCCACCACCCGGGACGAGGTTGAACACGCCCGCAGGAATACCCGCCTCATAGGCCAGCTCCGCCACACGCAGGGCGCTCAGGGTGGTTTCCTTGGCCGGCTTGACCACGATCGAGCAACCGGCTGCCAGCGACGGGGCGATCTTCCAGGCGAGCATCAGCAGCGGGAAGTTCCACGGCAGCACCAGGCCGACCACGCCGATTGCTTCGCGCACCACCATGGTCACGGCCGCGTTGCCGGTCGGGGCGGTGCAGTCGTAGATCTTGTCGATCAGCTCAGCGTGCCAGCGGATGGTGTGGATGGTTTCCGGCACGTCGACGTTCTGGCACTCGCTGACCGGCTTGCCGCTGTCCAGCGATTCGAGCACCGCCAGTTCATGGGCGTTGTCTTCCAGCAGTTGGGCGAACCTGAGCAGGATGTGCTTGCGCTCGCCGGGCTGCAGTTTCGACCAGCGGCCGTCCTCGAAAGCCTGCTTGGCGGCGGCCACGGCCACATCGACATCCTGCACGTCGCAAGCGGCGATCTCGGCCAGTACCTCGCCGGTGGCCGGGTTGGTGGTGACAAAGGTACGGCCTGACAGCGCCTTGCGGAACTTACCGTCGATAAACGCCTGGGTACGGAATTCCACTTTGGCGGCGATTTCCGCGTACTGTGCCTTGCTCAGCAATTCAGCCATTGTTGGAACCCTCGGTGATTTTCGCGATGTTGCGCTTGAGAACACTGAGAACCTCTTGCAGCGCTTGTTTCTCCTCGCTTTCGAGCGGCTGCATGGGCGCGCGCACGCCACCGGCGCGCAGACCGATCAGCTCGCAGCCGTGCTTGATGGACTGCACGAATTTGCCGCTCTCGAGGAAGTCCATCAGCGGCATCAGTTCGGCCATGATGCGGCGGCCCTTGTCGAAGTCCTTCTCGATCACGCAGGCCTCGTACAGGGCTACGTGTTCACGGGGAATGAAGTTGGAGCCGGCGCAGACCCAGCTGCGTGCGCCCCAGGCGAAGAATTCCAGTGCCAGGTCATCCCAGCCGCAAGAGAGGGCGATGTCGGGGTGTTGCACGGCCAGGCGATGCAGGCGGGCGGTGTCACCCGAGCTTTCCTTGATGGCTTTGATGTTCTTGCAGTCAGCCACCTCGGCGAAGAACTCGTCACCCATGCCGACGCCCATGCGGGCGGGGTAGTTGTAGAGCATGATCGGCAGGCCAGCTGCGCGGTCCACGGCGAGAACGTGGGTGGCGATTTCCTTCTGCGTCGGCAGGGCGTAGGGCGGCGAGCCAACCAGCAGTGCGTCGGCCTTGATGGCCTTGGCCGCTTCGGCGTAGGCGATCGACTCCTCGGTGCGGACGGCGCCGGTGCCTACCACCAGCGGCAGGCGGCCATTGATCACGTCCTTGGCGTGCGCGGCGAGGTCGAAGCGCTCCTGGGCGGTGTGGGCGTAGTACTCACCTGTGGAACCGCCGATGACGATGCCGTGAACCTTCGATTCGATCAGGTGTTCCAGCACTGCGGCGAAGGCCGACTTATCGATGCTTCCGTCCGCTGTAAGGGGGGTGATTGCCGGGGTGAAGATACCGTCAAAGTTCACGATGCATTCTCCAGGGTGTTGAATGTTGAATGTTCACCGAGTCCCGGTTCATTCCAGGGATCGGCGCATTGTTTTCACGTTAGAGAGGCCGCCTGTTGCAGGTTGAGCGAGCGGGTTTCCGGGGCAAGGGCCAGTGCGAACAGCAGTCCGACCAGCGTTACAAGTGCGGCGGCATACATGGTCGAGGCGATGCCGAAGGTCTGCAGGGAGATCGGCACGAGGTAGGTGCCTACCGCAGCGCCAATGCGCGACAGTGAGGTCCCGATGCCGACGGCGAAGGTCCGAATCTCGGTGGGGAAGAGTTCGTTCGGATAGACCAGGGTCAGGACCTGCGCACCGCCGATGAACAAGGCGTACGTACCGAACAGGAACAGAATCAGCAGCTGCGAACTGGAGTGGTAGATGCCCAATCCAAGCAGTGCGAGGCCGGACCACAGGAAGCTGTAGATCAGCATGCTGCGACGTCCGATGGTGTTGATCAGGCGGGTCGCGATGATGCAACCCAGTACGAAAAGCAGGGTAATCGCCACTGAGCCAAAGGAAGCCCAGTCACCCTTGAGGTTAAGCGCCTGCAGGACCGTGGTGGCGAAGGCGTAGACGGCGAAAACCGGGATGACCGAGCAGGTCCAGAAGGCGGTGACGAACAGCATGCGTTTGCCGTATCCGGAATGGAGCAGGTTCCAGAACGAGAGCTTCTTCCGTTCCTGCTGCTCGGGGAGATTCAGTAGAGAAAAGTCGGGCCCGTATACCTGCTTGATGACGCCCTCAGCCTCGGCAATGCGACCTTTGCTGAGCAGCCAGCGGGGCGACTCGGGAGTGCCGATTCGCAGCAGGAAGAGGAGGGCGCCAATCACCGCAGCGCTGGCCAGGACCAGGCGCCAGGCCTCATCGCCACCGACCCGCAGGATGATTTCACCCACGATATAGGCAGCCGCTGCACCAGCGAACCAGAGGATAGTCAGCGTCGCCAGCCGCGGGCCGCGATACTTTTTCGGCAGGAACTCGACCAGCAATGCCGTGGCGACCGGATACTCGATACCTACGGCCACGCCTATGAGAAGGCGCAGGGCGAACAAACCTTGGGCGGAGTCAACCCAGTACTGGGCGAGCGACGCGATCATGAACAAGGTCGGCCCGACGAAGAATGTTTTCTTGCGTCCGAATCGCTCACTCAGCCAACCGCCGAAGAACCCACCAAAAAAAATGCCGATCAACGCCGAGGCGGCAATCAAACCCTGCCAGAAGCTGCTGAGGCTCATTGCCGAAGTGACTTGCACCATGACAACGCCGATGATGCTGAGCACATAGCCGTCAACAAACGACCCGCCGCCTGATCGAAGGGTCAACAGCTTATGAAAGCCGTTGATGGGGACGTCTTCGATAGACGTACTAGGAATTATCATTATTTTCTCCTGGCTTACATGGTTTTTGCGTAACTTCAGGCGGAGCTGATCCTCAAGGCTGATATCTGATTAGCTCCAGAGATTGCCAAGTCGCCTGAATTGAAAGTGGCTTGCCATCGCGGGGCTGAATGCCAATTGATGATTGGGTTGGATATTCCCGGTAAAACTGTCGCTGCCTAGCTTTCTTTCCCGGCGCGATACTGTCCCCATTTGAGGTTCAGGTTTACGCCAACAGAAAGGAGAGGTTCCGGCGGGTTCATGTTTGGGCCGGGAGCGTTCAGCAAGAAGTCAATCAGTTCGCTCTTTTTTCCGGCCAGCCAGTCAGCCAGCAATTTCCCGGTGACGGTCCCTCGGGTGACACCAAGACCGTTGCAGCAGAGGGCGCCATAAACATTGTTGGCTAACTGTCCGAAGTACCCCATGTGATTTCTCGACAGAGCCAGTGCGCCGCCCCAGGTATATTCGAATTCAACTCCGGGCAACATTGGGAATCGACTTTCAAATGACGCACGGTGTCGACTGATGAACCGGTCGATAAACTTTTTATTGCTACGCCCATCAGGGTTGAAGCTGAAACTGTTGCGAATCAGCAAGCGGTTATCCGGCGTACGCCGAACTGTCGTGCCGAACGGGTCGGCGGGAATGACCCCCCAGAACGGTTTTCCACCCAGTCGCGCCTGCTCGTCGGCGCTGAGCGGGCGAGTGATGCTGGCGTAAGTGAAGATTGGCAGCATGCGGCCCTTGAGAAAGCCGAAGCTCATGCCGAAGGCGTTGTTGGTGAGGACGAGCTTATCGGCGGTGATGCTGCCACAGGCGTGAGTGAGGACGACTTTATCGCCGTATTCGACCTCGGTGATGGGCGTGTTTTCGAAGAGGCTGACATTCCCCGGGAGGCTGTCGGCCAGCCCTTTCACCAGGGCAGAGGGTTGAATCAGTACCGTTCCAGGAGTGAACAGGGCTTTACGGTAGAAGTGTGTACCGATATGCGCTGGAAGTTCGTCGGCCTCGATCATTTCATAGGCCTGACCCAACTTGTCCAAGCCACGCCTGTAAGCATCCAGTACGGCAATGCCACGATCTTCGATGGCCGCCTGGTACTTGCCGCAGGCTTTCATCTGACAATCAATGTTGTGCTGCTCAACCAGGTCCTTGAGCAAGGACTGTCCGGTGAGATTCAGTTTCAAACTGATTTTGGCGGTGTCGATATCACCGATGTAATCCTCGGCCCCTATATCGTGAGGGAGATCTATGGCAAAACCGGCATTGCGGCCTGAGGTGCCGAATCCGACTTCCTGAGCTTCGACAAGAATGATTTCTTCATTGGGGAAGTTGAGCGCCAGTTGCCGGGCGGCGGCAAGCCCGGTGAATCCCGCTCCCACTACAACCCAACGTGCGGAGCTCTTGCCGAAATGGCCAGGCCTTGGCTGACGAGGTTTACTGAGGTGGTACCAGCCACAGCTCTTGTCGTCGGCAGGTAAAGACGTGATTTTTGTCATTTCATAGACCTAACTTTCTTATTTCAGCTTGGTAAGCATCTCTTTCACGAGATGAGCACGCTGCCAACTTGTCATCGTTGATGTTCGGCGCCCGTTGGATGGGGGTCGGAAAGAAGATTAATGACAGGGTCAGGTCATCAACAAGCAACATTTAGGGGTGGCAATCGATGATCGGAGGTTATGGATTGTCGAGGGAAGATAGAAACGAAAAAACCCGCACTTGGCGGGTTCTTTGGTGAATATCAAACGTTAACTATGGCAGTGTTTCTTTGGATCTTTAATTGATAAATAGTGAGGGGAAACGATAACGCCAGGTCATCAGAGCTGTGCAATCAGCCAGTCACGCAGGCGGCAGCAGGCTTCGTCACTTTCCTTGTCTTCGTTGAAGGTCAGGTAATGCAGGGCGTCCTTCAGCACCAGCTCCTGCTCGACCGGCCGGACCAGCAACCCTTGATCAACCAGTTGACCTACCAGGTGGTTCCAGCCGAGCGCGACACCTTGATCATTCCGGACCATCTGTATGAGCAAGGTGTAGTCGTTGGCGTTGAAGAAGTGCGGGCCGTTGGATGGGCGTGCTTCGAGATCGATATCGTTGAGTGCCAGCCAGACCTTCCAGTCGACATGTTCGGCGACCTGCGAGCGACCGTAGGGGCTGAGATTCAGCAGCACGGTATCGCGAAGCCCCTCCAGGGTGGATATCTCCGGGTGCTCCGCGAGGTACCTCGGCGTACAGACCGGGTAGATCACATCGTGCATCAGGGGATAGCTGCGATACCCCTCGCGGATCTTGGCCATTTTGGTGATGAAGATGTCCGGACGCACGCCGGGCTCCATCGATAGGAAGTTCTGCGTCGTAATCAGGTTGAGGTCAACGTCCGGGTTTGCGCTGAAAAAGCTTGGCAAGCGCGGCGCCAGCCAGTGCGCCGAGAACGCAGGTGAGCAGCAAAGGGTGAGCACGCGTCTGGACGTGCTCTTGCTGCGGATACGCTCGGCGGCCTGGGAGATGTTGACGAAAGAAAGCTGCACCGCATCGAAGAAAATCGAGCCGGCTGCAGTGAGTTCCACGGCCCGACCCTCGCGCTTGAACAACTCGGCGCCCAGATAGGTTTCCAGCTCGCGAATTTGCCTGCTGATCGCCGCCTGTGTCACGCACAGGGCCTCCGCCGCACGTGTGAAGTTCTGGTACTTGGCCGCCGCAACGAAGGATTTCACGGCGCGAAGCGATGGCATCTTGACCAGTGTCTGGTCGGGTTCAGTGTGCTTAACCATAACTACAAGTAATCAAGATCCTGAATAAAAAGTCGGTTCTGCCGACCGGGGACCTCACCCTAGACTGCGACCTGCTGCAATCGCGGCGGGGCGGCTTTGCTGCTGGTTTGAGGTTATCCGAAAGGGCGCTCACGCAGAAAGCCCTGACCTTGGAAAGTGCGAGCTGACGAGTCGATGACTCCATTTTTCGCCGATTTAAGCAAGCACCGACAACTTCATGCGCCTGTTCTGGAGTGCAAATAACAATGGATAAAAACACTGCTGTTTTAGCCCTGATCCGCCAACGCAAAGAGCGTCATGCCCTGCCTCGAGCTGTCTACAGTGACGCTGAGGTTTATCGCCAGGACCTCGAACATATCTGGCACAAGGAGTGGATCTTCGCCGGCCATACATTCGAACTGGAGAAGCCGGGCCAGTACCTCACCTTGCAGATCGGGGACTACCCGGTTGCCGTGGTGCGTGGCGGCGATGGCCAGGTGCGGGCGTTCCACAATGCCTGCCGGCATCGGGGCTCCAAGGTGTGCACCGAGAACAGCGGCAAGGTCGCCAAGCTCGTGTGCCCCTACCACAAGTGGGTGTTCGATCTGGATGGAAAATTGCTGTTCGCGGGCAACATGGGGCCCGACTTCAACACGGCTGACTACGGCCTGAAGCCGGCGCATTGCGAAGTCGTGAACAGCTACATCTACGTCTGCGTAGCCGACAAAGCGCCGGATTTCGAGAAGTTCCGCAAGGCCGTCTCACCCTTCATCACCCCGCACAACCTGGATGATTGCAAGGTGGCGTTCGAGTCCAACCTGGTCGAGCGGGGCAACTGGAAGCTGGTGTTCGAGAACAACCGCGAGTGCTACCACTGCGATGGGACGCATCCCGAGTTGCTCAACTCCTATGTCGAAAACCTTTCGGTGGCGGGTGTAGGTGGGGAGGATGACCCGGAGTTGGTGGCGCACTGGAACCGCTGTGAGGCAGCCGGCCTGCCCAGTCGCCTGGTGATGGACGAAGCCGGGCAGTTCCGCATGACGCGCATTCCGCTCTCTGCCGGTGCCGTGAGTTACACCATGGACGGCAAACCCGCAGTGGCCGGGCGTCTCGACCGGAGCGGTGAGGCCGATATCGGCGCGCTGCTGTATTTCAACTATCCCTCTACCTGGAATCACTTCCTGGGCGACCACGCCCTGAGTTTCCGTGTATTGCCGCAAGGCCCCAATGAAACCCTGGTGACGACCAAGTGGCTGGTGCCCAAGGACGCCCAGGAGGGCCTGGATTACGACCTCGAAAGACTGACCCGCGTCTGGATCGCTACCAACGACCAGGATCGTCGTCTGGTGGAAGGGGCTCAGGCGGGCGTCAGCTCTCCTGCCTATGAGCCGGGGCCGTACTCATCGATTGCAGAGAACGGCGTCTGCCAGTTCGTGGACTGGTACTGCGCGACCATGACCAGCCGACTGGCCGACTGAGTCCATTTCCGCTTCGAATGGGCCCCGTTTCATCCGCCGGGTGAAACGGGGTTTTTCTGTCTGGAAGGCCTTGGCGCCGAACCCGGTGACACTACACATGAACTCGCATTCTCATCGAAATGGTCATGCCAGAGGCTTCGGCCTCGTGCTGCTGGCTGCGTTCTGTTACGGCCTGCAGCCGCTGTTCGCTCAGTACGCCTACGCGGGCGGTGCCGATCCTGTGGGGCTGCTGTTGTCGCGCTTCGCAATGGCTGCCGGCGTGCTGCTGGTGTTCCTGCGTTGGCGCGGAATACCGCTTCCCACAGGCCAGCTGGCGCGACAAAACCTGTTACTCGGATTCGGTTACGGGCTTGCGGCACTGGGCTATTACAGCGCCGCGCGATCTGCATCGGTCAGTCTGGCGATCATCCTCGTGTACACCTTTCCGGCCTTCGTAACGGTCGTATCCATAACCTGCCTGGGGGAGCGGTCCAGCACACTCAAACTGGTCAGCCTGGCATTGGCCCTGGGCGGGGTATCGATGGCTACGGGGCTCAACCTGTCCGGCGCATCGATGGGGGCGCTGTGGGCGCTGTTCGCGGCGGTGTGCTACGGGGCGTCGGTCATCTACGGCACCCATCGGATCAACCATGAAAACCCATTGGCTTCAGCCGCGATGCTGCTTCTGGGCTGTGCGCTGACGTTCGCCGTCCCGGCCGTCCTGCAAGGTGCCTCATTGCCCTCGACCGCCCCCGCATGGTGGGCAACCTTGGGGTTGGCACTGTTCGCCACCCTGGTACCGGTGGCGGCCTTCCTGGCCGGCTCGCCGCGTATAGGTCCGTCGTCGGCGGCGACCCTGTCGACCCTGGAGCCGGTGGTAGCCGTGAGCATTGCGGTGCTGCTCATGGGCGAGCAGGTCACCCACGCGATGTTGGCGGGTGGACTGATGGTGCTGATCGCGGCGGTTCTGCTGGCGCGTCAGGGTTCTTCGGAGCGGGAGTTTACTTCGCTGGAAGGCTCCGCCACTCGCGATCAATAACATGGCGTTATGGTTACGGGCGAACAAATGTCGTTGGACGCTGTAATGCCCAACCCCTAATTTGAAGCTGCAACGCGACATTCATAAATCGATGTCGCTTTTATGGAGCAGGATTTTCTGCGCGCCGGTTTACCCACGTCAGAGACGAATGGAACTCCGGTTTTGCTGGACGCTAATCACAGTCGATTTGACGAATGAAGAGCGCGAAGTTGACTGATTGGTTAATAAGCATAACAAAGAGGTTTTATGAATCAGGCCGACGAAATTCTTTCGGTAAAGAACATCTTCAAGGTATTCGGACCCCATCCGGAAGTTGCCATGGAAATGTTGCGCAAGGGCGCCGACAAGAACGAAATATTCCGCAAGACCGGTCATGTCGTCGGTGTGTTCGACGCCAGCTTTTCCGTCAAGCGTGGCGAGATCTTCGTGATCATGGGGCTGTCCGGATCGGGCAAGTCGACCATGGTGCGACTGTTCAACCGCCTGATCGAACCTACCTCCGGCAGCATCCACCTGAATGGACGCGAGATCACCGGCCTGTCGGACAAGGCACTGCTCGATGTCCGTCGCAAGGAGATGGGCATGGTGTTCCAGTCCTTCGCGCTGATGCCGCACATGAGCGTCCTGGAAAACACCGCGTTCGGCCTGGAGATTTCCGGTGTGGGCGAGCGCGAGCGCCAAGCCCGCGCCAGCGAGGCCTTGAGCCAGGTCGGTCTCGCCGGACATGAGCACAGCTATCCGCACCAATTGTCCGGAGGCATGCAGCAACGTGTGGGGCTTGCCCGCGCGCTGGCGAACGACCCCACGATCCTGTTGATGGACGAAGCGTTCTCTGCGCTGGACCCGCTGATCCGAAGCGAGATGCAGGGCGAACTCATGCGCCTTCAGGCAGAGCAGCAGCGCACCATCATCTTCATCTCTCACGATATCGAAGAAGCCATTCGAATCGGCCACCGCATAGCGATCATGGAAGGTGGTCGGGTGGTGCAGATCGGCACACCGCAGGAGCTGCTGAACCAGCCCGCCAACGAATACGTCGAGACCTTCTTCAAGGGCTTTGACAGTTCCCGGGTGCTCAAGGCCGGTGACGTGGCTCAACTCGATCCCGAGATGGTGTGTCGGGTGAATGGCAAGGCCCCGAAATTCAAGACTGGCATTCCTTATGGTTACCTGATCGACGAGTGCGACCAACTGTTGGCTGTAGTGGGAGCAGACGAAACCGTCGGTGGAGTCGCTGGGCTGCCGGGCGACGCGCTTAGCCTGCACAAGCAACACCCCGTCTACACCGACACGCCCCTTCATGACGTGCTGGATATCGTCGCGGCACTGCCATACCCGGTGCCCGTCCTGGACCGCAGCGGTGCTCTGAAGGGCACCATTTCCAAGAATCAGCTGCTGCACACCTTGAGTCGCCATTGAGCGAATCCCGCGATCACGCAGCAGCCGCAACTTCGGAGAATAGGTAGCCACCATGTCAGAGTTCAGTCTTCTCGATCCTTTCCAGAACGCCGTCATCCCGCTGGGTGAGTGGGTGGAAACCACCCTGAGATACCTGGTGCACAATTTCCGGGATGTGTTCCGCGCCATCCGCTGGCCCATCGACCAGGTGCTCAATGGCATTGAGTTCGTCCTGCAGAGCATCCCGCCGACCATCGGCATCATCCTGTCTTCGCTGCTGGGCTGGCAGCTGGCCGGCAAGCGCATGGCACTGCTGTGCTTCGTCACCCTGACCCTGCTTGGCTTCATCGGCGTCTGGTCGGAGTCCATGACTACCCTGGCGCTGGTGCTGACCTCGGTGTTCTTCTGCGCCGTGATCGGTATTCCGCTGGGAATCCTCTGCGCTCGCAGCGACCACTTGGAACGAGTGATTCGGCCAGTCCTCGACGCCATGCAGACCCTGCCGGCGTTCGTCTACCTGGTGCCCGTGGTGATGCTGTTCGGCATTGGCAACGTGCCTGGCGTGCTGGTGACCATCGTGTTCGCCCTTCCACCGCTGGTGCGCCTGACCAACCTGGGCATTCGCCAGGTACCCGAAGACAAGATCGAGGCCGCGCGTGCCTTTGGCTGCACCCGTCGGCAGATGCTGACCCGCGTGCAACTGCCGCTGGCCACCTCGACCATCATGGCCGGCCTGAACCAGACCCTGATGCTGTCCCTGTCGATGGTGGTGATCGCCTCGATGATCTCGGTTGGCGGCCTCGGGCAGATGGTCCTGCGCGGCATCGGTCGCCTGGACATGGGCCTGGCAACGGTCGGCGGGGTAGGGCTGGTGTTGCTGGCCATCTTCCTCGACCGCCTGACCCAGGCCATGGGCGCGCGCTCTAGCGCCGACCCGAGCCTGCGTTGGTACCACACCGGCCCCGTTGGCGCGCTGCTGCGTCTGTGCGGTGCCGGGCACTCCTCCGGGCGGCGCAAGACCGCCTGAGCCGATTGATTCGATCTGCCGAACCCGACAGAAAACAATATAAAGGTACGAGACGATGCATCGATCCAAGTTCTCCCACAGCCTCCTGCAATGCGCCACCGCCCTGTCCCTGGCAGTCGCTGCCCTGAGTGCCAGCGCTTCGACCGACAAGCCCGGCGAGGGCGTCGAGATCACGCCGATCTTCCCCTCCATCGCCGAGGAGCGCTTCCGCGGAGAGGTGGCGATGGAAGGCCTGCGCGAACTGGGCTACGAGGTCCAGGAGCCGAAAGAGACCGAGTACGGCGTGATGATGGTGGCCCTGGCCAATGGCGATGCCGATTTCACCGTGCATCTCTGGGAAAAGCTGCACGACAAGTTCTACCAGCAGGCCGGCGGTGACGACGTGATGGTCAAGACCGGCAACATCCTGCCGGGGGTCAGCCAGGGTTACCTGATCGATAAGAAAACCGCCGACCAGTACAACATCAAGTACATCACCGACCTGAAAAAGCCGGAGATCGCCCAGCTGTTCGACACCGACGGCGACGGCAAGGCCGACCTGACCGGTTGCAACCCGGGCTGGGGCTGCGAGCTGGTCATCTCCCACCACATGAAGGCCTATGACCTGGACAAGAGCGTGCACGTCAATCAGGGCTCGTACTTCGCCCTGATGGCCGACACCATCACCCGCTACAAGGAAGGCAAGCCGATCCTGTACTTCACCTGGGTGCCGCAGTGGATTGCCAGCGTGCTGGTCGAGAACACGGACGTGGTCTGGCTGGAGGTGCCGAAGACCGACCTGCCGGACGGCAATAACGACGTGGACACCATGTACAAGGGCAAGAACCTCGGGTTCGCCGTGGACAAGGTGGTGGCGGTGCTGAACAAGGACTTCGCCGAGGAGAACCCGGCGGCCGTGAAGTTCCTCTCGCAGGTGCAGATCAGCACGGATGACGAGAGTGCGCAGAACCTGAAGATGCAGCAGGGCGAGAAGAAGCCCGCCGACATCCAGCGCCATGCCAAGGAGTGGGTCGCCGCGCATCGCCAGGAGTTCGATAGCTGGCTGCAAGCCTCGCGAACCGCCGCTGGGAACCAGGTCAGCCAGACCAAGCAGTAATGCCTTCGGGAGCCCGTGCTGCGGGCTCCCTCATTCCCTTTACCCAAACAAAGCCCGTCTGTGGAGTCTCCACATGTCGCTCTACTCGTTCGTCCGCGATTTCCGTTTCCACCATGCACCGTCCCATACCCGCGAGCTGCTGCAGACCTGCTTGCTGGATATTCTCGGTGTGGCGGCCGGAGCGCGTGACAACCACACCAGCCAGGCGCTGAAACGCTACGCACTGGCACATTACCCGGCTGGAAAACTGGCTAGCCGCCTGCTCTTCGATGGCCGCGCGGTACACCCGCTGGGCGCCGCGTGGGCAGGGGGCTTCAGCGTTGACAGCCTGGATGCCCACGAAGGCCATTTCACGTCCAAGGGGCATGCTGGCGCGACCGTGGTGCCGGCCTTGCTGGCGATCGTCGACGCATGCCGTGAACAGGGGAGGAACATCAGCGGTGAGGAACTGCTGAGCGCCCTCTGCATCGGCTATGAAACCGCTCTGCGTGCCGGCGCCGCACTGATGGCTACCGCTCCTGAATACCATGCCTCCGGAGCCTTTTCCGGCGTCGGCGTCGTATGTGGAGGCGCGCGCTTGCTGGGCCTGGACGAAATGCGCTTCCGTCACGCGCTGGGTATCGCCGAATACTTTGGTCCGCGCTGCCCGATGATGAGACTTGTCGATCATCCGTCGATGTTGCGTGATGCCCATGGCGCGGGAGCCTACGCCGGCCTCAATGCCCTGCTGCTGGCTGAAGCAGGGGTCACCGGGGCGCCGGCCGAGACGGTGGAAGATGATGCAGTGGCCGCCCATTGGCGGGATCTCGGCGAGCGCTGGGAAATCGACGCCCAGTACTTCAAGCCCTGGCCGGTTTGTCGTTGGGCCCAGCCGGCCCTCACCGCCGTGACGGCCCTCATGGCCGAGCATCCGCAGATCCGTGGCGAAAACATCGAGCAGATCCAGGTGCAGACCTTCCATGAGTCCATGCGCCTGCAGGGGCATACGCCGGCCAACGCCGACGAGGCCCAGTACGCGTTGGCCTTCCCGCTTGCGGCGCTTGTGGTGCGGGGGCAGGTCGGGCCGTTGGAAGTGACCGGTGAAGCGATCCACGCCGCCGACATCCTCGCGGTGAGTCAGCGCGTTGAAATCGTTGAGAGCGATGAACTCTCTGCACGTTTCCCCAATGAAATCCTGTCGAGGGTTTCGATCCAGCTCAAGGATGGTCAGGTCCTCACAAGCCCGATCACCGCTGCCAAGGGGGACCCCGAAACAGCCATGAGCCACGCGGAATTCCTCGCCAAGTTCAATCTGCTGGCCGGGATCAGCCTGGGACCGGAGCAACGGCGCGAGATCGAACAGACTATTGCGGCACTCCCGGGTAGCCCCAGCTGCGAGAAGCTATTCGCCTTGCTGTTCGAGCAGGCAGGCGCGATTCGATGAGGTTGAACGGGACGCGGATCGGCCCGTGTAACGTGGTTGGTTTTTTTGATTGGGGGCTGTCCGGCACTTCACGCCGGGGGACGCGCCGCTACCAGGGATGGAGTGGCAATGATGTAAACCCTGTACAGCTGTGAGTCGAGAAATGAGAACGTCATTCGAGAGTGTATTGAAGTGCAAGAACCTGGCTCATCTGGATAGGGCCAGCCGTGCAGGTCTGACGACGCCGGTACGTCGTGTCGCCTTCATCCTGCGCGAGCACTTCTCGATGATGGCCTTCACTGGTGCAGTGGATGCGTTGGTGACGGCCAACCTCATGAGCTCGACTCCCGTGTTCGAGGTCCTGGTCGTCGGCGGAGAAGGCAACCTGGTTACGAGCGACCTGGGGATTGCCATTTCCACTGACTGCACGCTTGCTGAACTGGACGAGAAGCATCAGGACATCATCGTGGTGTGCGGCGGATTCCGTGTCCGTCTCCGCAGTGAGCCGCAACTGAAGGCGAAACTGCGTAGTGCCGACGCGGCGGGGGCGGTGCTTGGCGGCCTCTGGAATGGTGCTTACTTCCTGGCTGAAGCTGGCCTGTTGAATGGCCATGAGTGCGCCTTTCATCCTGACGGTCGAGCGATGATGGCGGAGCTCTTTCCCAAGGTGAGCGTCACCACCCATTCCCACGTGCTGGACCGCAAGCGCATGAGTTGCGCAGGCGCGAACAGCTCGCTGGGCATGATGCTCGAAGTGGTGGGACACAGCGCAGGCCAGGAACTGCTGGATGCGGTGGAGGAGGTCCTGGGGTGCGACAAGATGCGGGAAACCGTTGACGTTTCAGTGGTGTCGATCGACTTCGATCCAACCTTGCCGCGAACGCTCAAGCTCGCATTGGAACTGATGCACAGCAACATCGAAGATCCGATCGACATCGGTGAGATCGCGCGATATGCGCGTATATCCAGACGACACCTGGAGCGTCTGTTCAGGCGGCACGTCAAGGCGACCCCTCCGCGCTACTACATGGAGCTGCGACTCACCCATGCGCGCCAACTGTTGCAACACACCAACAAGTCCTTGACCGAAATATCGGTGGCCAGCGGATTTGCCACCCTTCCGCATTTCAGTCGCTGCTTTCGCGAGAAATTCGATGTGGCGCCCGGTCAATTTCGTTCTCGGTCTCAGTTCCGGGTCGGATAGGTGGCGCCGCTGAGGGCTGCAGGGCTGCCCTGTGGCTGCCGGCAAAGCTCGCTGTCGGCAGCGATCAGTCCAGACGCGGCGTCGCTTCGGGAAATGGAAGCGGCGAATGCAGAACTGTCCGGAAGCCCCCAATTGTGAGAATTTGCTTGCGCTGGTACCAGACTTTGGAGCGACATCCAGGTATCAGCAGGGGAAATGTCGATTCGTACCCTGAGTTGCTGTGAGTCGAGAAATGAGAGCGTCCTTCGAGAGCGTTCTGAAGAGCAAGAACCTGGCGCACCTGGACAAGGCCCGTCGTTCAGGGCTGACCACGCCTGTTCGTCGTGTGTCCTTCATCCTGCGCGAGCATTTTTCGATGATGGCCTTCACCGGTGCGGTGGACGCGTTGGTGACGGCCAATCTGATGAGTTCGACCCCCGTGTTCGAAGTCGAGGTGGTGGGTGGGGATAGCAATCTCGTCGTGAGTGACCTCGGCATCTCCATCTCCACCGATCGCACCCTCAGCGAGTTGGATGAAAAGCGTCAGGACATCCTGGTGGTCTGTGGCGGCTTTCGCGTTCGACTTGAGGGTGAGGCGCTGCTACGGACGAAGCTTCGATCGGCCGACGCCGCCGGGGCGGTTCTGGGAGGGCTCTGGAATGGGGCCTTTTTCCTGGCTGAAGCAGGCTTGCTGGATGGCCATGACTGCGCCTTCCACCCGGACTGTCGGGCCATGATGATGGAGCTGTTCCCGAAGGTGAATGTGACGAGCCATTCCCAGGTGCTCGACCGCAGGCGAATCAGTTGTGCCGGCGCGAACAGCTCCCTGGGCATGATGCTGGAAGTCGTGCGCCACAGTGCCGGCGACGAACTGGTGAGTGCGGTGGAAGAGGTGCTCAGCTGCGACAAGATGAAGGATGTCGTCGATGTGTCAGTTGTCTCCATCGATTTCGACCCCACTTTGCCTGAGTCGATCAAGCTCGCACTGGAGCTGATGCACAGCAATATTGAAGATCCCATCGAGATTGAAGAGATTGCGCGCTATGTGGGGATATCCAGGCGACATCTGGAACGCCTTTTCCGGCGCTACGTGAAGGCGACGCCGCCACGGTACTATCTCGAGCTGCGGCTCACCCGGGCACGCCAGCTACTGCAGCACACCAACAAATCGCTGATCGAGATCGCAGTGGCGAGCGGGTTCGTCACCCTCCCACATTTCCAGCGCTGCTTCCGCGCGATGTTCGAAATGGCCCCGGGGCAGTTCCGCAAACGAAATCACTTCAAGGTTTGAGCGTGCGGGCCAGGCCACGGAGACCGGCGGTCATCGTCGCAGCCTTGCTCGCATGGCAAACACGTGGCGCTGCGCAGACGCTCGCGGGGATATGACTGACTGCGGAATTCAGGTGGACAGGGCACGCCGGAGGTTCGCGAGCAAGCTCGCTCCTACAGGTGTGTTGATTTCATTTGAGCTTGGGAATCCACGTTCTGACGTGGTCTAGGGTTAGCAGGATGAATCCCTGCGATCCAGAGCGGCAAGGCTCTATGTAGGAGCGAGCTTGCTCGCGAAAGGTCGGCAACGCGCCTGAATCGGACACATCAGCCGGCGCAAAAAAAAGCCGCCTGTGTGGCGGCGGCGAGGTCTCAAGCCTTTGGCCTTCGACGAGTCACGTCTGTACGGAGGAACCGGCTTCGAAGCATTCGAGGCCGTGCAGGTCGCAGAACCGGGTGAGGGCCTGCCAATGCGATCAGCTGGAAGCGCACCGTGATCAGCGGAGCGATGCTGTTCATGACCTGACTGCGATGCAGATTACGCTGCCTTTGCCGGGCAATAGCTGTCCATACCCGACCACGAAAAGGACGAACGCGACGCGCCATGCTGATTCAATAGCCCTGGTTGTATGCGCCGGCAGCACTCAACAAAGAACGGAGCTCCAGACCGGCTTGCGCCAGCCTGGAAGCTCCGCAAGGTGCGACTCCCCAGTTCCTTCTTCGTTATGGTGCCGAACGGTGCCCCACTTCGACGTCATCGAAGTCCGGTGCGTCAGCGGCATCCTCGGCTACGTCCGCAGCCTCCCTGGCTGCATCGCGGGCTGCGTCGCGGGCAGCATCAGCAGCAGCCTTGGCCGCATCCCTGGCGGCATTCGCGTCGTCCCTTGCAGCGTCCCGAGCCGCATCTGCCGCTGCTCTGGCAGCGTCCCTGGCGTTATCCGCAGCCGCTTTTGCGGCATCCCGCGCGGCATCCGCGCCTTCGTCACCTGCCGCCTTGGCTGCATCGCGGGCCGCATCGGCGGCTGATCGGGCGGCGTCCCTGGCTGAGTCTGCGGCATCCCTGGCTGCATCCCTGGCGGCGTCCGCATCAGCCCGGGCGGCATCCCTGGCTGCATCCGCATCATCTCGGTCCGCGTCCCTGGCGGCATCAGCGGCATCGTTGTCGGCGTCGTTATCGTTGTCGTGGTCGGCATCGTTGTCGTGGTCGCCCCTGTTGCCGGCGACACCTCCGTGGTCCGCATCGCCGCGTCCCGGCCCGCCATGGCCATCGCCATCGCCATCGCCATCGCCATCGCCATCGCCGTCACCGTGGCCGCCATGTCCGGAGCCGGCGTTGCCGCCGCCCCCGTCATGACCGCCTCCATCTCCTCCGTGGCCGGAACCGCTTCCTCCGCCACCGCTTCCTCCGCCATGACCACCGCCGCTGCCACCAGAGCCGCCGCCGTGACCACCGCCACCGCCACTACCACCACCGCTACCACCACCTCCGTCCTGGGCATGGACGCTGAGTGAAGTCGAAATGTAATCAGGTACCAGCACGCTGGATGCCGAGAGAACACCACCAATCGCTAGAGTGAGCAGGCACTTTCTAAAAGACATAGTCGGGCCTCCGTCTCGGTCTTCTGGGGTTGTCCCCGAGGAACACTCAGTCGGTTGAGCCTGGAGCAAGGCCCGTGGTTCAGCACTGGGTCCATCCTTCTGGACGGGCGGAAGGGGCGTCTGCACAAGGCTCTTGGAGCGCAGTGGAATAACGCGAGGGGCCTTTGGTACGGGGCTTTTTAACGGCGAAGAATTTTGTGGGAAATTTTCCCACAGTGAATCACGGGGGAAACACCTGGAGGCTGTTCGCCGGACAGTTTGAACTTTCAGCCCGGCTTTACATGTCGGCATGCATCTGACGAGCGGTAACCCATTGCTCCACGAAAATCCTCCCTGAGGCTCGCCAGTGAAGCGGTATCGGGAAGGGCGTATCAGCGCTTCCCCATGGTCGAGGCGGGTGAGCTGTGCAGGGGCTTGGCGCGCGGTAGCCGGAGATCGGCGCGCAGGCCGCTGCCTTCGCGGTTGGCGAGGCTGATGCTGCCGCCCAAGCGAGAGGCAATCATCTGCACGATGGCCAGGCCGAGCCCCGCGCCCTGGGGGTTGTCCTGGCTGTAGAAGCGTTCGAACAGCCGCTCCAGTCGGCTCTCGTCGATGCCTGGCCCCTGGTCTTCGACCCGCAGCAGGAAGCAGTCCTGGCCATCCGGCCGCAGGCTGACCTTCACTTCGCTGCCGGCCGGGGAGAAGTTGCTGGCATTGGTCACCAGGTTCTGCAGGGCAATGCCAATGGCCGCCGGATCGCTGGTGGTGCGGTAGTCGCCTTCCGCCACGTCCAGGGACAGCTCCACGCCCTTGTCCAGCACCAGGGGCGTGAGTTCGGCAAGGTGCTCGCGAACCAGCGGCTCCAGGTCCACGGGCTGCCATTTCTGTTTGGCCAGTTCCGGTTCCACCCGGGCCATGGTGAGCAGCTGGTGAACCACGTGGGTCAGGCGGTCGACGCCCACGGTGAGAAATCGCAAGGCTTCGGTGCGCTGTTCATCGTTCGTGGCTTCCAGGGCGTTCTGCGCATGCAGGCGCAGGACCGTGAGGGGTGTTCGCATTTCGTGGGCGGCGTCGCCGATGAAGCGACGTTCGCGCTGGAGCATCTGTTCGATCTGCGCCAACAGCCGGTTGATCGCCGCCTGCATGGGCTCCAGCTCCCGCGGCAGTGGAACGACCTGCAGGGGCGCGAGGGAGTCGGCATGCCGGCTGCGGATCATTCGCGCCATGTTCTGCAAGGGACGCAGGCCCCAGCCGATGGCGAGCCAGACCAGCGTCGCGAGGATGACGATGCCGATCAGGTTTGGCCACAGGGTATGGCGCACGATGCGTTCCACCAGGTCCTGACGCACATCGTCGCGCTCGCCCACCCAGATCAGCAGGCCCTGTTCCGGGTCCGGCAGGACGAATCCGCGCCAGTGGTGGTCGCCGAGCTGGAGGTTGTAGAACCCTGTGCGAACGGGGACGTGGTCGAAGGGCGGTGAACTGGCCGATTGCACCAGGCTACGGCCGTCGCGGTCCCAGACGTGGAAGGCCAGCTTGCTCTCGTAGGGGTGGCCGACCTTGTGCGGCCCGGCCTGGCTGAGGGCCTGGTTGAACGCCCGGAACAGTTCAGTCCGGTCGCTGCTGGCCTGCGGCATGTGCATGACCCCCAGTAACAGCCGGGCGTTCTGCGCCAGGTGGGCATCGTAGATTTCCTCCACCTCATGGCTGCTGTCGCGGTAGTTGAGGTAGACGATGATCAGTGTGCCGAGCAACAGCAGGACCATCACCAGCCCCAGGGTGCGGCGGCGCAACGAGGTCATGGCTGCGCATCCACCAGGTAGCCGATGCCTCGCACGGTGCGGATAAGGTCGCTGGAGAGCTTCTTGCGAAGGTGGTGGATATGCACTTCCAGGGTGTTGCTTTCGGCTTCTTCGTCCCAGCCATAGAGCGTCTGCACCAGGCGCTCGCGGGTGAGCACCTTGCCCGGTTGCGAGAGCAGTTCGTGGAGCAACTGGTATTCCTTGGGCGTCAGCGGCACCGGGTTGCCTTGGTAGCTGACTTGCTGGTTGGTCGGGTCGAGCACCACGCCGGCGTGTTCGATGAGTACCTGTGGCCGGCCCGCGCTGCGGCGCAGGAGGGCGCGCAGACGGGCCTTGAGTTCATTGAGGTCGAAGGGCTTGACCAGGTAATCGTCGGCGCCGGCATCCAGGCCGAGGATACGGTCCTCAAGGGCGTCTCGGGCGGTGAGTACCAGTACCGGCAACGTGGAACCGCCAGCCCGGAGTTTCTGCAGGACGTGCACGCCGTCCAGTCGCGGCAGGCCGAGGTCGAGGATGGCCAGGTCGAACTCTTCGTTCTGCAAGGCGTGCAGGGCGCTGGCGCCGTCGGTGAGCCAGTCGATGGTATAGCCCTCCTGGCGCAGGCCGGCGCGCACGCCTGCGCCGAGGGCGTTGTCGTCTTCGACGAGTAGAAGTCGCATGGGTCGCCTTAGTGCTTCAGTGCGTCTGGATTTCCTGCAGTAAAGCATCGATTTCCTGACGCCTGCCCTGGTCGGCCAGCTCGCGCCCCGGACGCGGGGCGGCGGCCTTGGCCTTGAGCAAGGCCTCGCGCGCCTGCTCCGGGTGACCCTGGCGATTGAGGTGGTCGCCCCAGAAATACAGGCTGTCGATTCCCGCCGGGTTGATCTCCAGGGCCTTGCGCAGCAACTGGTCGGCCTTGTCCTCGTCGCCGAAGCTGACGGGCCAGCCGGGCACCCGGTCGTACAAGGCGCCGAGGCTGGTATAGGCCGAGCCCTGCAGGGCCTGTGGGTCGAGCTGGATGGCTTTTTCCAGTGCGGCGCGGGCTTCCTTCACCTTGCCCAGCGCTCCCAGACCACCTTCGGCGCCGGCCCAGCTGCTGGTGACGATGCCGTGCCAGATCCAGGCTTCGGCCGCCTGCGGGGCGCTGCGGGTGAAGGCGCCACTCTGGGCGGCGAGCTTCTCGAATTCAGCGGCGCGCTGTTTCTCCGGAAGCTGGTACTGGATTTCCGCCCAGCGTTTCTGGATGTCCGCCAGCCGCTGGCTGCCGCCGGCGTCGAGGGCCCATGCGGGGATGCAGAGGGTCACGAGCAGTCCGAAGGTGCACAAGAGCTTTTTCATCATGAATGGTCCTTGCCGTGATGGAGGCCGCTGAAGCGGCGAATGATCGGCAGCTGCTTGTGCAGGGCGCGATCCACCAGGCCCGGCAGCATGCTGTTGAGGCGGACGAAGAACTTCTCCGGCCAGCCGAGGTAGAGCTCGCTGAGGTCTTTCTCGATGGCCGCGATCACCGCGCCGGCCACTTGCTCCGGCTCGTCCACGCCCACCTTGAGTTCGGCGTTGAGGGCCATGGCGGTCTGGCTGTTCATGCTGGTGCGGGTGGCGCGCGGCGCGACGTACAGAACGTTCACGGAGGTGTCGGCCAGTTCCCGGCGCAGCGCCTCGGAAAATCCGCGCAGGGCGAACTTGCTGGCGCAGTACACGGCATAACCGGGATAGCCGATGGAGCCGTAGGTGGACCCCACGTTCACCACCAGGCCGTGGCGCTGCTGACGCAGCAATGGCAGGAGGGCACGGGTCAGTTGCAGGGTGGCGGTGACGTTGAGGGCGAGCATGTCTTCGATCTGGCCGTCGTCCACCTGCTCCAGCATGGCGAAGGCGTTCACCCCGGCAGCGTTCATCAGGACGTTGACGCCGCCCATGCCTCGGGCGGCATCCAGCACTCGCTGGCGGCCCGTGGCGGAACGCAGGTCGGCGCCGACCCAGGACAGTTGATGCGAGAAGCGCTGGCGCAGCTCGCCCAGGGTGTCCGGATGGCGACTGACCGCCAGCACCTGGGCACCCCGTGCGCAGAGTTGTTCGACCAGGGCCAGGCCGATGCCGCCACTGGCGCCCGTGAGCAGTACCCGGCAGTCATCGAGTCGCATGGCTCACCTCACCGGCGCGGGGCAGGCCACGGAACATCTCTGCATACAGCTGGTAGACGACCTTGGCGGCGTGGATCACGGCCTGTTGGTCGTCTTCGTCTTCCAGGCGATCCATCAGGCGGCGGTAGGTGGCCATGTGATCCTGGTCGAGGGCACCGTGGGAGGACAGGTAGCTGAAGGCCTCCGCCGGCAGTGCGAGGCTCTCGCGGATGGCGCCGGCAGCCTGGGTCGCCAGGGCGATGCTGGTGCCTTCCAGCACGTTGACCATGCCGAACAGGCCCACCGGGTTGCCTCGGGCAATCAGGTCGTAGAGGTAGGCGACCATCAGTTCGATGGCCAGCGAGGGGCGACTCTGGCGGGCGGCCTCGGCGTCGCCTCCGCAGGCCCGGATGTCGTCGAGAATCCAGCGTTCGTGGCCGTATTCCTCATCGATGTATTCGCACACGGCGCCCCGCAGCCATTCCAGACGCGAGGGCAGGCGCGCCCCGCACGCCATCATCAGCGGCACGGTATGGCGCACGTGGTGGTAGGCCTGGCCGAGGAAGGCGCGGTAGCCCTCCAGGCTCACCTGCCCGGCCAGGGCCTCGCGTATCACCGGAACACTGAACAGGGCGTCCCGCTCGGTGACGGTGGCGGCTTGCAGCTGGTTGAAGAAACTCATGGTCGTACCTCGTTCTCGAGTTCGAGCAGGGCGCTGCGATAGCGCTCGGCGATGGCGTCGCGGCGTAGGCGCCCGTTGCTGGTGAGCAGTCCGTCGGCAACGCTGAAAGGCGTGGCCAGCCGGTGCCAGGCCCTGACCCGCGCGTAGTCGGGTAGGGCGGCGTTGGCACTGGCCACCGCATCGGCGAGGGTCTGGTCGTCGCAATGCGGGTCCAGCGGCCAGAGCAGGGCCAGGTTGCCGGGCAGGCCTTCACCCTGGACGAAGGCCTGGGCGATCACCCCGCGCTGGGTGAGCTCGGCTTCTACCCAGTCCGGATTCACGTTGCGGCCGAAGCTGGTGATGAACTGGTGTTTCTTGCGGCCCTTGAGGTGCAGATAGCCTTCGCTGTCGAACTCACCCAGGTCGCCCGTGGACCACCAGTTACCTGCATGGGGCGCCTCGCCCAGATAGCCGAGCAGGGTTGAGCCGGCGACTTGCACTTCGCCGTCATCCGCCACGCGAACCTGAACATGGGGCAGGGGCCGGCCGACGCTGCCGGGGCGATTGGCACCAGGGCGGTTCAGGCAGACCACCGATGCGCATTCGGAGAGGCCGTAGCCTTCGAATACCGGCAGGCCGACCCGCGCCGCGCGGGCCAGCAGATCCTCCGAGACACGCGCGCCGCCCACCGCGACAAAGCGGAACTGTGCGGCGCTGAGGAGGCTGCGTTCAATGGCGGTGACCAGGCCGAGTAACAGCTGCGGCACCAGGATCAGGCTCTGGGCACCACTGAGTACGAGCGTGGCGAGCATACGTTCCCAGTCCACCCCGCTCGCACCCTGGATACCTATCTGACGCTGCGGCAACAGGGTGACGCAGGCACCGGCGAGCAATGCGGCGTAGACCCCGAGGTTCTCCAGCAGCACGGCCATCGGCAAGACGGCCAGGTAGTGCGCCGGTGCAGTGGGGCGGCTGGCGACGTCCAGTTCCTGGCTGACCCGCAGTAGGGCCGGCGCTCCCAGGCAGACGCCCTTGGGCTGGCCGGTGGTGCCGGAGGTGTAGGTGATCTTCGCGGTTCCGGTGGGCAGGACGGCACGCGTGCCGGGGGGCCTGCGCCAGAAGCTGTCGTCCGCCCGGAAGCCAGCGTTTTCCAGTTCGCCTGCGTAGCCTGCATCGGCCACGGCCAGGCGGACGTCACACTGCGCCAGGCAATGAGCGCGCTGCTGCGGGCTGAAAAACGGCGGCAGGGTCAGGCAGGGTCGCCCGGCAAAGAGGGCGGCCAGGTCCCAGAGCAGCGCCTCGGGTCCGTTGTCCATCCCGAGTGCCAGCACGCCCTCGGGCTCATTGCGCAGCAGGCCTTCGCGCCGCTCCACTTCGGCCAGCAACTGGGCATAGGTATAGCGCCGGGTATCGCCTCGGATCGCCAGGGGCATCGGTAGATGATTGGCATGTTCGCGCAGGCGCGCGCGCAGGGCTTCAGGCTGCATGGTGGGACGCCCTGTCGATATCGGGAAAGCCCAGGCGCGCGAGCGCACCATTGCGCTGCAACTGCTCGAAGCCATGGCGGATGTTGCCCGTGAACACCTGGGGCTTCTGCTCGTAGTAGGTGCCCCATTGCTGCTGAGCCTCGCCGAGGCGGAAAGGGTCGGCCTCGCCGAGAGGCAGAGGTTCAAGACCCAGGCGACGGAAGCTGTTGATCAGTGCCGGGGCGCCGGTGAACACCACCCACTCCAGGCCCCTCAGGTTCAGCAGCCAGGTCACGGCGACGATGATCAGCCGCGCGTTGCCGGTGTTGATCGAGGCCAGGTTGCCCACTTCAACCACCTGCTCGCGCCTGACCTCGCTGCCTGCGAGGGCGGAGATCAATGCTTCCGCCGGGCGCTCCAGGTACTGCTCGAGGAACAGTGGCCCCTGCTCGGCGAGGCGAATGCCGGTCGCGGCGCTGAGCGCTCCGTGATGATTGCGCAGGCTGAGCAGCTCGGGCATGAACTGACGGATATCCGCGCCATGGGCACTGAGGAACCGGCGATGGACGAAATCCTCGGCCTGGGTGCGTCCAGGGGTGCCGGACAGCAGCAAGGACAGGGAGTATTGCTGCGAATTCAGACCAAAACGGAAGGGGAACAGGGCGTTCCACTCGGCATTGTTCATCGCGGCCCTCCAGGCGAATGGCGAATGGAGGGAGTATCCGGCGCGAGGCTTAAGGGACTCTGAAGATGCCGCGCGCACCTGTCGCGTACTGGTCATCTCGCTGACATGCGGGCGTCATCGCCACGGGGCATCCTGATTGCAGGAACAGAAAGGGCACAGGAAGTGCCAGGGTGCAAACTGAAGCTGCCGGCGATGGCAGCTTTTTTTTTGCTTGCGGCAACGCGAAGCATTTGTTGGTGCGAGCTTGCTTGCGAAAGGGCGCGCTCGGAAGGTTCGCGGGCAAGTTCGCGCCTACAGGTTACGCGCAGGCCGCCGCCTGAAAAGAAAAACCCGGCAAAAGCCGGGTTTTTGCGGTGGATGGCGTCTTATTCGGTGCTGAGGACGCCGCGACGGATCTGGTCGCGTTCGATGGATTCGAACAGCGCCTTGAAGTTGCCCTCGCCGAAACCGTCGTCACCCTTGCGCTGGATGAACTCGAAGAACACCGGCCCCATCAGGGTTTCCGAGAAGATCTGCAGCAACAGGCGCTTGGTGCCGCCTTCGGTGGTGCCGTCCAGCAGGATGCCGCGCGATTGCAGTTCGCCTTCCGGTTCGCCATGGTCTGGCAGACGGCCCTGGAGCATCTCGTAGTAGGTGGCCGGCGGTGCGGTCATGAAGCGCATGCCAAGGGCTTTCAGCTCGTCCCAGGTCTTGACCAGGTCGTCGGTGAAGAAGGCCACGTGCTGGATGCCTTCGCCGTTGAACTGCATCAGGAACTCTTCGATCTGCCCCGCGCCCTTGGAGGACTCTTCGTTCAGCGGGATGCGGATCATGCCGTCCGGTGCGGTCATGGCCTTGGAGGTCAGGCCGGTGTACTCGCCCTTGATGTCGAAGTAGCGGATCTCGCGGAAGTTGAACAGCTTCTCGTAGAAGTCCGCCCAGTAGGCCATGCGGCCGCGGTACACGTTGTGGGTCAGGTGATCGATGAACTTCAGGCCGGCACCTTTCGGGTGGCGGTCGACGCCTTCGATGAACTCGAAGTCGATGTCATAGATCGACGAGCCTTCGCCGAAACGGTCGATCAGGTACAGCGGCGCGCCGCCGATGCCCTTGATCGCCGGCAGGCGCAGTTCCATCGGGCCGGTGGGGATCTCGATGGGCTGGGCACCCAGTTCCAGGGCGCGGGCGTAGGCCTGGTGGGCATTCTTCACGCGGAAGGCCATGCCGCAGACGGACGGGCCGTGCTCGGCGGCGAAGTAGGCGGCCTGGCTCTTGGGCTCGTTGTTGAGGATCAGGTTGATCTCGCCCTGGCGGTACAGGTGCACGTCCTTGGAACGGTGAGTCGCTACCTTGGTGAAACCCATGATGGCGAAGATGGGTTCCAGGGTATTCGGGGTGGGGGACGCGAATTCGATGAATTCAAAGCCCTGCAGGCCCATGGGGTTTTCGAACATGTCAGCCATTTTTTGGCACCTCAAGCAATTGATTGGAAGTTATAGGTCAATGCGAGGTGGCGGCCGGTGGCGCGCAGGAAATGCCGCGTACGCTGCGGGCGAGGTAGTCGCCGATGGTGACTTTGAATCCGAGGCTTTGCATGGACGTTGCCTCAGGCCGGTTTGTCGGCTTGCTGGTCAGGGTGGGCCTGGATGAAGGCCGGATGCTCGAGGGCAAGGCCTTCTACCCGGGCGATCTTCGGATAGTGTGACAGGTCCAGCTCGAAACGGCGGGCGGCATAGACCTGCGGTAGCAGGTAGACGTCGGCCAGGCCCGGTTCGCCGAAGCAGAAACCTTCCTCTCCTATAAGGGCTTCGACCGCGTTGAAGCCTTCCGCGATCCAGTGACGAATCCAGTTCATCACCTCGGCTTCCTCGATCTTGAGGCCGCGCAGGCGGTTGAGCACCGAGACGTTGTGCAGCGGATGGATATCGCAGCCGATGATGGCCGCCACCGCACGTTGTTGGGCACGGGCTTCCAGGCCTTGGGGCAGGAGGGCGGACTGCGGATGGCGTTCTTCGAGGTATTCGATGATGGCGGGGGACTGGGTGAGGACCTGGCCGTCATCGGTGCGCAGGCTGGGCACACGGCCCTGGGGATTGAGCGCCTTGTACTCGGGGCTGTGCTGCTGGCCGCCGTCCTGGATCAGGTTCACCGGGATATGCCGGGCGTCCAGTCCCTTCAGCGCCAGGGCGATACGCACCCGGTAGGAAGAGGTGGAGCGGTAATAGGTGTAGAGGTCCATGGCAATCGCTCGGCGGCAGGCGTTCCGGTGTGAGGTCCGGGCGGCAGCATTATTGTTTTCGTAATCAGTTTACACTTTGCGTAATTTGCGGGCTGGGGGCGGGGCTGTCAAGCGGCGAGCGATAGATGTTGGGTAGGAGCGAGCTTGCTCGCGAAAGGAGGCTTCGCGAGCAAGTTCGCTCCTACAAAAGTGCTGTCCCGGTGTGGTGAAAACGGAGGCCAGAAAAAAGGCCCCGCATCGAGCGGGGCCTGGGTATCACTGGTTCTGCTTGGCGTCGTGCACGCCTGCGGTGTTGTTCAGCAGGCTGCCGGTCGCCGTTTGCAGGAAGGCTTCGAGGTACTTCTGCAGATGCGGGTCGCTATCGCCGGGCACGCGCTCCGCCTTGGCATCGGCGCCCAACTGGTACTGGTAGAGGCGCGCCGGGAAGTCCTTGGGCTGTACCAGGATGCGGTCGCTGCTGACGATGGCCACCGTCTGGTCGCTGCCGGACGGCTTGATCACGCCGATGCCCGGATCGCCTTCCGGCAGGTTGAGCAGGTCACGACCCCAGCACTGGTGGCGCACATCGCCGCCCAGGCGGCCCATGATGGTGGGCACGACGTCGATCTGGGTGCCGACGGTATGGTTGAGGTCGCCGAATTTCTCCTGCACGCCGGGGCCGATCAGTAGCAGCGGCACGTTGAAGCGGAACAGGTCCATCTCGGTGAGCTGCTTGTCGCTGCCGAAGCCATGGTCACCCACCACCACGAACAGTGTGTCCTTGAAGTAGGGCTCCTTGCGCGCTTTCTCGAAGAACTGGCCCAGGGCCCAGTCGGCGTAACGCATGGCGGTCAGGTGCTCGTCATGGGCGCCGTGGCCGGTGACCTTAGCTACCGGCAGCTCCACCGGCAGGGCATAGGGCGTGTGGTTGGAGAGGGTCTGCAGCAGCGCGTAGAACGGCTTGTCGGTGGGCATCTTCGCCAGTTCGGCGGCACCCCGGTCGAACATGTCCTGGTCGGACACGCCCCAGGTCTTGTCCATGAATACCGGATTGACGAAGTCTTCGCGGCCGATGAAACGGGTCATGCCCTGGTTGCTGAAGAAGCCGGACTGGTTATCCCACTGGAAGTTGCCGTTGTAGACGTAGAGATCGTTGAACTCGCGAGCGCTCAGCAGTTGCGGCAGGCCGGAGAACTTGTGCGCGCCTTCCGGGGTGCGCATCAGGTACTCGAAGCTCGGCAGGTTGGGGAAGCAGGCCATGGTGGCGAACATTCCCTGGTGGGTATGGGTGCCGTTGGAGAAGAAGCGGTCGAACAGCAGTCCCTCCTTGGCCAGTTTGTCGAAGTACGGGGTGATGCCGTCCTGGCTGCCCATGGCGCCGACATAACGACCGGCGAAGCTCTCCATCAGGATCACCACCACGTTCTTGATCGGCAGCGTGCCTTCAGCCGGCGGGGTGAAATCACGACGGATGGCTGCCGTGTCAGCGTCCACCAGCTTGTCGTTGGGGGTCAGCAGCATCTGGCGCACGGCGGCCAGGGCTTCGTCCTCGGGCAGCGTCGCCTTCCAGGCGTTGTCGCGGTGGGACGAGAAACTGTTCTTGGCGGCATCTACCAGGGTCAGGGTGCCGTTCAGGCCCAGCTGGTTGGCGAACATCGAATCGGTGGTGAAGGCGTCGCCCCAACGCAGCGGCGGCCCCTGGCGCAGGTGGCCACGGACGGCGACCACGGCGATCACCAGGCAGACCATGAAGATCGCCACGCGGCTGAACCAGGGCGCGGTGGAACGGGCATTGGGCTGGGCGTTCACTACGCTCGGCGCGCGCGGACGACTGACCAGGTCCAGGCCACGGAACATCAGGTAGAGCAGGGCGGTGGCGAGGGCCCAGGCGATCAGGTAGCGACCTACCGGGAAGCCGTTCCAGATCATGCTGGCGACGGTGCCCAGGTCTTCCTGCAGATACTGGAACACCAGGCTGTTCAGGCGCTGGTGGAACTCGCGGTAGAAGTCCAGCTCGCTGATGCCGAGGAACAGCGTGAGGCTGGCGAACAGGGTCAGCCAGAGCCGGTGCAGGCCGCGTGCGGCCATGGCGCGGACGCTGAACAGCGACAGCAGCAGCGGAACCAGGGCAAATACCACCACCCGCAGGTCGAAGCGCAGGCCGTTGAAGAAAGCTTCGACGAAGACCGAGGCCGGGCTGTCGCCGATCTGGTCGCTGTTGTACACCAGCAGCGCCACTCGCAGCAGGGTGTACATCAGCATCAGCGCGAGAGCGCTGAGCAGGGTGAACGCCAAGTGGCTCTTGACGGTGGGGGTGTCCAGGTTGAACGAGGACTGCCGGGTGGCTACGGGTTCCTGTGCGGTCATGCGATCAAGCATCCATTGGTCTACTCAGGGCGGGGCGGCACCTTTGGAGGTGAACGATGCCGGGGGTCAAGTAGATCACCTGATGGCACATTGGTTCCAGATAGGTCCGCCGAAAACGACGGACATTGCCAGAGGGAATGTGAAGAAAACGTCGAATGGCGGCCAGCAGCGCCGCCGAGATGTGTCGGACTGTTTCGTTGGATTGGGGCCGGTATCGGTCAATTGGGCACCCCGAGGCCCGCCAGCTTCTCCGGATTGCGCACGATGTAGATGTTGCTGACCCGGCCTTCGTCGTCGTACGCGAAGGTGACGGAGGCTGCGACTTCGTCGCCATGGGCGAGAATCACCCCGCGCCCGCCGTTGAGTTCGGCGGGTAGCCAGTCGTAGTCGCTCCAGTAGCCGCGCAGGGAGCCGAAGATGAAGTCCAGCACCTCGGCCTTGCCCTGGAGGATGTGGCCCAGGGTCGGCACTTTGCCGCCGCCATCGGCGCACAGCTCCACTTCGTCCGCGAGCAGGGCGGTCAAACCGGCAGTGGCGCCGCTGACGATGGCCGCGTGGAAGGCTTCGAGCAATTGCTCCTGGCGTTCCCGTCGTGGCTGGTGGCGCACCTTGCCTTCAGACAGGCCCATGCGGGCGCGGGACACCAGCTTGCGGCAGGCCGCTTCCTGCACGCCGATGGCGCGGGCCACGTCCGCGTAGTCCTGGTCGAATATCTCGTAGAGCAGGTAGGCCGCACGCTCCCGTGGCGTGAGGCGTTCCAGCAGCAGAAGGAAGGCGGTGGACAGCGAGGAGGAGAGTTCCAGCAGCATTTCCGGCGACTCCGTGGTTTCGCTGTGGATGGGCTCCGGCAGCCAGGTGCCGACGTACTCCACCCGTGCCCGGTGGCCCAGGCGCAACTGGTCGATGCAGTGACGGGTGCAGAGGGTGGTCAGCCAGGCACGGGGGTTGTCCAGGGTGGCGGGATCGCTCTCGCGCCACTTGAGGAAGGTTTCCTGCACGGCGTCCTCGGCGTCGCTGCGCGAGCCGAGAATGCGGTAGGCCAGGTTCATCAGGAAGCGGCGGCTGTCTTCGAAGACAGCCGTGGCGTCGGCGGTTATCACGTCAGTGCCTCGATATCTGGATGCGGTTCCAGAGGTTGATCATCGCCACGGTAGCGGTCAGCGCGCCGATTTCGACTTCGCTGAAATGCTCGCGCAGGTTGGTGCGCAGGGCAGCATAGTCGGTGCGCCGGTCGAGTTGGGTCAGCGCTTCGGTCCAGGCCAGGGCCGCCTTTTCACGCGGGGTGAAGTCGTTGCAATGGTCCCAGACCACCAGGCGGTCCAGGCGCTCGCTGGTTTCGCCGTCTTCCCGTGCCTCGCGGGTATGCATTTTTACGCAGAAGGCGCACTGGTTGAGTTGCGAGGCGCGCAGTTGCACCAGGTGGTGCAGGCTGCGTTCGAGGCCGAGGGCATCCAGCGGCGTGTGCACCTCGCCCATGGCGTTGATCACGTCGGGGATGACCTGCTGGTAGTTGAGGGGGCTTGCCTGGTTCATCACGTGTTCCTCGTTCGGGACTGGAAGGGGGTTACACCTTCACGACGAACCAGGGTGTCGGGTTGTGACGTGCCCTCTCGGAATGAATGTAGGAGCGAGCTTGCTCGCGAAAGATCGCGCGCTCGGACTGTTCGCGAGCAAGCTCGCTCCTACAGGGCAGGACTGCGTCCTGCTTCGCGATTGAAATCGCCCCCACAGGAAAAGTGCCAAGGCTGATCGCTCGCGCGGACTGCCCCCTCTCCCTCTGGGAGAGGGCAGGGTCAGGCCCGCTCGGTGCCAATCCTTTTCGCGAATGAATTCGCTCCTACAGGGCAGGACTGCGTCCTGCTTGGCGATTGAAATCGCCCCCACAGGAAAAGTGCCAAGGCTGATCGCTCGCGCGGACTGCCCCCTCTCCCTTTGGGAGAGGGCTGGGGTGAGGGTTCTATCCGGCCTGCTCGGTGCCGATCCTTTTCGCGAATGAATTCGCTCCTACTGGCAGGGCGGTGCCGTGCTTGGCGATTGAAATCGCCCCTACAGGGTTGTCTACCGGCGTTCGCGGATTGCGGCTGCTTCACGGGTCACCAGGTCGATGAACGACAGCGCCAGGGGCGAGCGTTCGTCGCGCCGGCGCACCAGCCAGACGGCGGTGGTGGCGCCCGGGTCCAGCAGGGTCCGGTAGACCACGCCGTCGACGCGGGTGCGGCGGAAAGAGGCGGGCAATATCGACACGCCAAGCCCGGCCGAAACCAGGCCGATGATGGTCATGGCTTCGCTGGCTTCCTGGGCGACGCGGGGCAGGAAGCCGGCGTTGCGGGCGAGTGTGAGCATCTGGTCATAGAGCCCGGTACCGAAGGTGCGCGGGAAGAACACGAAGGGTTCCTCCGCCAGCGCGCTGAACTGAATGCCTTCCTCACTGCCGGCGGCCAATGGGTGGTCGGCGCGCAGGATCGCCACCAGCGGTTCGCTGAACAGCTCCACCGCCAGCAGGTTGTCCGGCAGGCTGAGGGGACGGATCACGCCTACCTGCAGGCTGTCCTCCAGCAGCGCCTTGACGGTTTCCGCGCTGCTGCCTTCGGTCAGTTCCAGGTGCACATCGGGATAAGCCTGGCGAAATGCGTGGATGCTGCGGGGAATGGTGGAGGTGAAGGGCGCGGAGGAGGTGAAACCCACCTTCAGTTCTCCCAGCTCGCCACGGTGGGCGCGGCGCGCCAGTTGCACCGCCTTGTCCACCTGTACCAGTACCTGGCGGGCTTCATCGAGAAAACGGCGGCCGGCTTCGGTCAGCTCGACGCGGCGGTTGGTGCGTTCCAGCAAGCGTGCACCGATCTCCTCTTCCAGCGCCTGAATCTGCTGGCTCAGCGGCGGCTGGGAAATGCCCAGTTGCTCGGCGGCCCTGCCGAAATGCAGTTCTTCGGCCACGGCAATGAAATAGCGCAGATGCCTGAGTTCCATGGGGATCTCCATTGATATCTAAAACGTATCAAATGTGTCGAACAATATATTGGAGATAATATAAACCGCTCGATATCCTTCGGCCCATAACCCCAACAACGAATATCCCCAGCCCCTGATCCAGGCGGCACGGCCTCGTTGTGCCTGCTCGCCGCTACATTCCGAAGGTGCCCCGTGAGCAAATCCCAGGCAATACTCAAGACCGACGACGAACCCGCGTTTAGCGAGGCGGCCCGTGACGCAGCCAGCAAGCTGCCGGATGCCGCCGCCAATGACCCTGAGCTCTCCACTTACATCCGCAAGGGCACGCCGCAATTCATGCGTACTTCCCTGGCGCTGTTCTCCGGCGGCTTCGCCACGTTTGCCCTGCTGTACTGCATCCAGCCCATGATGCCGGTGCTGTCCAAGACCTATTCCATCACCGCCGCGCAGAGCAGTCTGGCCCTTTCGGTGTCCACTGCCATGCTCGCCCTCGGCCTGCTGGTGACCGGTCCGCTGTCTGATGCCATCGGCCGCAAGCCGGTGATGGTGGTGTCGCTGCTCGCCGCTGCGCTGTTCACCCTGGCCAGCGCCGCCATGCCGACCTGGGAAGGTGTGCTGCTGATGCGTGCCCTAGTGGGTCTGGCACTGAGCGGCCTGGCCGCCGTGGCCATGACGTACCTCAGCGAGGAAATCCATCCCCATCACCTCGGCCTCTCCATGGGCCTCTATATCGGTGGCAATGCCATCGGTGGCATGAGCGGGCGCCTGATCAGCGGGGTGCTGGTGGACTTCGTTTCCTGGCAGGCGGCAATTGGCGTGTTGGGTGGCCTGGCGCTGGTCGCCGGGCTGGTGTTCTGGCGCGTGCTGCCCGAGTCGAAGCATTTCCGCCCGCAGCCGCTCAAGCCGTCCACCCTGGTGGAGGGCTACCGCATGCATTTCCGCGATGCCGGCCTGCCCTGGTTGTTCCTCACCGGCTTCCTGCTGATGGGGGCGTTCGTCACCCTCTTCAACTACATCGGTTACCGCCTGCTGGCTTCCCCCTACCAGATGAGCCAGGCCGTGGTGGGCGTGCTGTCGGTGGTTTACCTCACCGGTATCTACAGCTCGGCCTGGGTGGGTTCCCTGGCGGACAAACTGGGTCGGCGCAAGGTGCTCTGGGCCTCGATCCTGCTGATGCTGGGTGGCCTGGTGCTGACCCTGTTCAGCCCGCTGGGGATGATCCTGGCCGGCATGGCGATCTTCACCTTCGGCTTCTTCGGCGCCCACTCGGTGGCCAGCAGCTGGATCGGCCGCCGTGCCCAGCGCGCCAAGGGCCAGGCGTCCTCCCTGTACCTGTTCTGCTACTACGTCGGTTCCAGCCTCGCCGGCACCCTTGGCGGTCTGTTCTGGCACCACTACGGCTGGCAGGGCGTCGGCCTGTTCATCGGCGGACTGCTGGTGATCGCCGTGGCAGTCGCCCTGCACCTGGCGCGGCTGCCGGCGCTGCCGGGCAACGCCATCGTGCAGCCGGCGCACTGATGTCTCCACCCGGGATCGCCACCGCGATCCCGGGTGCGACAACGCGCCCCTCGCGGCGATATCCCCGGTGATGACGAGGGCTGGCAGAATGGCCAGCCTACCCACCGACCAGAGTGGGAACCGACTGCCTTTCATGCGTGCACCACCCCTTCGAACCGATCAGGGAAGTACTGCATGAGCATCACCTCCACCGATATCTGCAACGCCGCCGATGCCCTCAACGGGTTCGTCGGCTTCAACCGCAAGCTGGGCAAGTACATCGTGCGTTTCAGCGAGGATTCGTTCGGCATGGACGTGCCCGACGACAGCATTACGCCGGCCTGTGAGTTCGTCTGGACGACCAAGACCGACCAGGTCATGACCTTGAGCCGCGAGTGCCTGCAGATCCTGCTGGAACAGAACATCAACGATCGCCTCAACCTGACCGACGTGCTGCTGGTCTATCTGCGCCGCACCGACCTGCCGGAGATCAGCGCCGAGCGCCGGCGTCTCTGACTTGTACGGGCATCGCCGGGGGCGCTTCCCCGGCGACGAAATCAGGGCAACCAGCGCAGCCCCATTACCCCTCCCACGATCAGCCCCATGCAGGCCAGCCGGCCAGCGGAGGCGGAATCCCCCATCCAGATCACGCCCGCCAGGGCGGTTCCCACGGCGCCGATACCGGTCCAGACGGCGTAGGCCGTGCCCACCGGAAGATGACGCAGGGCCAGGGTCAGCAGCCCGAGGCTGCCACTGAGTACCAGCAGGGTGCCGGCCAGGAGCCAGGGCCGTTGCAGGCCGTTGGCGCTTTTCAGGCCCAGGGCAAAGGCCACTTCCAGCACGCCGGCGGCGAGCAACATCAGCCAGGAGCTTGTCGGGGTCATCGGCTATCTCTCATCTCAAAAAAGAACGAGCCCCCGCAGGGCTCGCAAGGTGGGGGAGGAATCTCTCAGCCGGCGAGCAGCTTGCCGCGTACCAGGCTGCCCAGGGTCTTGAAGGTCAGCACGGCCAGGGCAACGCTGAGGAACAGCAGGCTGGCCCAGGCGATCACCTGCAGCGGCAGGCTGCCTTGCACATGGGCGTACTTCAGTGCTGCGTTGGCCAGTGCCGCCAGGGGGAAGCTGATGGCCCACCAGGACGGGGCGAAGGGTACGTCGCGGCGGAACACCTTGAAGCCCAGGACAACGGCCAGGAACAGTCCGAAGTAGAAGAGCAGGGCGGCGAAGCGGTCGATTCCGAACAGGTTGGTGTAGGCCAGGAAGCCGACTTCGAAAGGCGCGATCAGGATCATCAGCGACGGAATCATGGGTTTGGCCAGCGCTTCCTGATGCACCAGTCGCGGGAAGATGCTGCTGAAGAAGACCAGTGCCAGGGTCGCACCAATGGCCGTCGCGAACAGATTCAGCTCACTCGCCCAGGCCATGGGCATATGACCGCCGGTAACGGCAACGTCCAGCGTCGCGACACCCGGAATCAGCCAGGCGGGCACTGCGTGCTGCAGGTCCTGCTTGCCCTTGAGCAGACGCGACAGCACCAGGCCGCCGAGCAGTACGGCAAGCACGCTGCCCAGGGTCCACATGATCCGGCCCAGGGTTTCGTTGTAGGGCGCTGCGGTCACGGACAGCAGCAGGATGGCAATCACGATGGTGCCGAAGAAGTTGCCGGCGATGGGGTGGGTGAACTCGTTGATGACGGCCTGGCGGTGACGCAGCAGCTTGGTCAGGTAACCGGCAACGAGCACCACGAAGACCAGTGCGGCGAACAGGCCGATGGCTTCGCCGATCAGCGGGCTCACGCCGAAATACTGGTGGGCCAGGCGCCAGCCGATGCCGAGGCCGGCCAGCCCCATGACGGAGCCGAACAGGTTGACCGGCAGGTGCTTGATTGAGGTAGTGCGCACCGGCTTGGCCTGGACGTCTTCTTGCGGGGGGATGAATACGGTGTTCATGGCGGACTCCGTTGGGCTGGATTTGTCGTTGGAGATAGTTTCTGCCATGCTGGAGTTGGCTTAAATAGCCATGTAACGACGTATTCAGCCAACCTCCCGACAGTGACGGACAAACCCATGCGTATCGCCCTGCTGGCCTTTCCCCGCGTGCAATTGCTGGACATCGTCGGCCCGGCGGATGTCTTCGCCGAAGCGGCGAAGCAACTGGGCAATCCCCGTGCCTACCGGGTCGAGGTGATCGGTACCGAGCCGGGGCTGCTCAAGGGCAGCAGCGGCTTGCGCCTGGCGGTGGACTCCACTGTCGAAACCCACAAGGGCAAGCTCGACACCCTGCTGGTGGCGGGCAGCCCCTTTGTCGACGACATCGCCGGTAATCCGGCCCTGCAGCAGTGGCTGCGCCAGCAGGCGGGGTCGGTACGGCGGATCGGTTCGGTGTGCAGCGGTGCCTTCGTCCTCGCTGCCGCCGACATGCTGCGCGGGCGTCGGGTGACCACCCACTGGAACAGCAGCGCGCGCCTGTCGCAAGAGAACCCGGAGACCCATGTGGAGGCCGACAGCATCTACGTCAAGGACGGCAACCTCTACACCTCCGCCGGTGTCACGGCGGGCATGGACCTGGCGCTGGCCATGGTGGAGGAAGACCACGGCCGCGAGCTGGCGCTACGCGTCGCGCGCGAGATGGTGATGTTCTTCAAGCGGCCGGGCGGACAGTCCCAGTTCAGCGCCCACCTGGCGGCGCAGACCGCTGAGCGGTCGGTGATCCGGGACATCCAGGACCACGTGCTGGCCAATCTGAAGGGCGACCTCGGCGTGCCGGCCCTGGCTGCAAGGGCTGGCATGAGCGAGCGCAATTTCGCGCGGGTGTTCAAGCAGGAAACAGGTTCCACGCCAGCCGAATTCGTCGAGCTGGCGCGCATAGACGCCGCGAGGCGCCTGGCCGAAGAGTCCGACGTTCCCCTGAAACGGCTCGCCGATGAGGTGGGCTATGCCAACGTGGATGGCTTTCGGCGCGCGTTCCAGCGCCGCCTGGGCGTGACGCCAAGTGATTACCGGGCGCGTTTCAAGCTGGATGACTGAGTTCGGCGCCGATGCCGATCTGGTTGCCATCCGGGTCGCGTACGGAGAAATCGCGCATCCCGTAGTTGCAGATGGCCAGTCGCCACAGGAATGCTGGATTGGCGGGCGCAGCTGCATCAGCTACTGCGTGGACTGAAGCTGCGCCCCACCGGGATCAGACGAAGGGTTGGTTGCCGAAGCCGCGCGGCAGGCGCTGCTTGCCAGGCATCTGCGTGAGCCGTTCTACCCATACCGAGCGCCAATCGCTGGCAGCGTGGGCCGCCTTGGCCTGACGCGCCGCACGCCGCGCGGCATTTCGTGCGTCTCGACGAGCCTCCTTGAAGGCCTCGGTGTTCTTGCAGTTGCGGCATTTCACCCGCGCCAGCTCGGTGGTGGAAATCAGGTTACTGCCGTGTCGTCCGCAGGCAAGGTTCTTGCCGATCTTGTAGTGAGTGATCATTCGCAGATCTCCTGAAACTCAGCGCCCGGCTATTCGCAGGAGGAGTGCAAGGCACCAGTGGGTTGCATGCGTTTTGACCGGACGCGAATCCCCAGGGTTCGAGTCGTTGGACCGAACGGTCTAGTAGACGCCGGGAATCAGGCGTGAAGTTCGCGCACAGTAGGCTTCGTACTCCTCACCGAACTCGGTACGCAGCAAGGCTTCTTCCGCATGGATACGCGCCAGCAGCGGCGGCAGGGTCAGGACCACCAGCATCAGGCCGATGCCGGAACGGAAGGCAAGGGCCCAGCCGAGCGAGGCGATCATCAGGCCCAGGTAGCTGGGGTGGCGGATCACACCGTAGATGCCGTCGGTCACCAGGCGGTGGCCGGGCTGGATCGCCACCAGTCCGCTGAAGCGGTTTCCCAGCACGAACACCGGCCATAGTCGGAGCGCGCCGCCGGCGGCGAACAGGACGACGCCCAGCCAGCGAACACCGTCGCCGCCGAAGGTCCAGACATCGAGGCGATCGGTGTAGGCCGGCAGGAAGGCACTGAGGATGCCGATTATGCCGAACACCGGGAGTACCCAGCGATTGCGCCGGTCTTCGCGCACCCCACTGTTGAGGTTGCCGCCGGAGAAGGGCGCCAGCCCCGCAAGGATGAACAGCACCAGGGTCAGGGCCACCAGCGGCGGATGCCCGAAGAAGGCTGCGAAGCCGCCAAGGCCGAGAATCGCGAGGCCCAGATAGGCGAGGGTGCTGGCAAGGGTGACGAGCAGCAGGCCGGGCCGGGACATGGTGGCGCACCTCCGATCAGCGTCGACAAGGCATTGGACAGCAGGCCGTGTGGCCGGTGCTATAACTGAAGTCCTTGGGGGATTCACCGAGGAGGGCACCGTCATGGGATGCCGCGGAATCCTGCTGCTGGTATTGCTCGCGCCCTTTGCTCGGGGTGAGGGCTATGGCGATTCGTACTATGGGTTGGGGCCATACCTGGGCACGACCTACTACCCCAGCAGCCCCCTGCAATCCTATGTATCGCCGCCTCCCAGGCCCTTCGCCGACCTGCCGCCGCAACCCTTCGTCGTCGTTCCCGACTACCACCCGTTTCGCGATGCCCAGTTACCCCGCGTCAGCACTGAAAAGCCGCAAGTACTGATTCGCACCTTCGACCCGGCGCTAGGCGTGTATCGCGATGTCGAGGTGCGGGACGGGGAGGGCGTGCTGGCTGAAGAAGTCTGTGAGGGGTGGTGGTGCAGCGAGGAATGAATGCGAGTCCGGATTGTTCGCGAGCAAGCTCGCTCCTACAGGGCGATTCGCAGCTTCGGGCTTTGTAGGAGCGGGCTTGCCCGCGAAGTTTTTTGCGCCGTCATTTTCGCGAGCAAGCTCGCTCCTACAGGGCGATTCGCAGCTTCGGGCTTTGTAGGAGCGGGCTTGCCCGCGAAGTTTTTCCGGCGCCTCACGACTCTCCCAAGCTTCGCCGCCCGAACCGCCGTCGGTAATCCGTGGGTGATAGCCCGACCATCTTGTTGAATACCTTGCGGAACGCCGCTGGGTCCTGGTAGCCGACCTCCCAGGCGATCTGATCCACCGAGCGGTTGGTCAGCTCCAGCAGCTCGCGGGCCTTGGCCGCACGCAGTTGCTGGCAGTACTCGGTGGGGCGCAGGCCGGTGGCCTGCTGGAAGCGGCGCAGGAAGGTGCGCTCGCCCAGCCCGGCCTCGGCGGCCATGGCCGGCAGGCTCACCTGACGGGCGTCGTGGCGCTGCAGCCAGCGCTGCACCTTGAGCACCGCTTCGTCGCCGTGGGTGAGGCGCGGGGTGAAGCGGCGGAAGTACTGCTGCGAATGACGGGTCAGGTCGAGGGCGAGGAAGCTGGCGGTATTCGCGGCGATGGTCGGTCCCAGCAGCCGATCCACCAGGGTCAGCCCCAGGTCGGTCCAGGCCATCACACCCCCGGCGGTGATGATGTCGCCGTCGTCCACCACCAGTTTATCGGCATCCACTTCCACCTCCGGATAGCGCTCGCCGAGGTCCTTGGCCAGGCTCCAGTGGGTGGTCAGCGGACGACCGGCCAGCAGCCCGGTCTGGGCCAGCACGAAGGCGCCAGCACACACCGAACACAGGGTGACGCCGGCGGCGTGGCGCAGACTGAGCCAGTCGACGAAGGGTTGCAGGGTTTCGGCAGGGGGCAGGGCGCCAAGGCAGGGCAGGGCAATCACCACGGAGGGCCGGCTTTCGCTGTCCGGGTGGCTGTCCCACGTGCAGCGGATTTCGCCATCTGGGGCGGCGCTCCAGTGACGCACCCGGAGGGTAGACAGGTCGGCATCGGCGTGCTCGGCGGCCAGGCGATTGGCGACCGCGAACAGATCGGAGAGGCCATGAGCGGCTGCCAGCTGGGCGCCGGGATAGAGCAGGAGGCCGATCTCCAGCATGGTCTTCATTGTCAGTTTTTCCTGCGAATTTGTCGGTTGCGCCGATCCTCATCCGGCGCCGGGAGGAGCACCTTAGGCCCCACGTATCCACCCCCACAACCTGAGGTGAAAATCATGAGCAAGCAAGCCGTCATCGTAGTCGACATCCAAAAGGACTATTTCCCCGGTGGTCTGTGGACGCTGAGCGGTGCTGACGCCGCTGCCGACAACGCCGCCCGGATCATAGGCGCTGCCCGTGAGGCCGGCGACCTGGTGGTGCATATCCGCCACGAGTTCACCAGCCCGGAGGCGCCGTTCTTCCGTCCCGGTTCCGAGGGTGCGGAGATCCATCCCAAAGTGCTCAACGCCGACGGTGAGCCGGTGGTCCTGAAGCACTTCGTCAACTCCTTCCGGGAAACCAATCTGAAGGAGATCCTCGAGGGCAGCGGCGTGGACAAGTTGACCGTGGTGGGCAGCATGAGCCACATGTGCGTCGACGGCATCACCCGTGCGGCGGCCGACTTCGGCTACGAGGTCACGGTGATCCACGATGCCTGCGCCTCTCGGGACCTGGAGTTCCAGGGCAAGACCATCCCCGCCGAGCAGGTCCACGGGGCGTTCATGGCCGCCCTGGCCTTCGCCTACGCCAAGGTGGTGTCCACCGACGAATACCTCGCCCAGTAAAACTGATGAGGGTGGGGGGACTCTGGCGACAGATGTGCACGTCGATACGGACGACGTTTCGCTCTACTATCACCAGCTGGATTGCTGCTGATATGCCTGACCCGGAGTCCCCCATGACTGACCAAACCCTTCCCCCCGAGTACCTGGAATTTGCCGAAGAACTGGCGGACGCGGCGGCCCGGGTCACCTTGACGTATTTCCGCCTGCCATTGGAGGTGGAGAACAAGGAGGCTGAGCGTTTCGACCCCGTGACCCTGGCCGACAAGGGCGCCGAGCGGGCCATGCGCGCGCTGATCGGCGAGCGCTATCCCGGCCACGGTGTCCTGGGTGAGGAAGAAGAGAACATCGCCGGTGAAGCACCCTGGACCTGGGTGCTGGACCCGGTGGATGGCACCCGCTCCTTCATCAGCGGCATCCCGCTCTGGGGCACGCTGATCGCCCTCAACGACGGCACCCGTCCAGCCCTGGGCGTGATGGACCAACCCTTTACCCGCGAACGCTTCGTCGGCGACGGCAACAGCGCTTCGCTCAACGGCCGGCCCATCCAGACCCGCGCCTGCGGCAAGCTCACCGAGGCGACACTGATGGTCACCAGCCCCGAGCACTTCCGCGAGTCACCCTATCGTGAGCTCTTCGAGCAGCTTGCCGGCCAGGTGCGTCTGGTGCGCTACAGCGGCGATTGCTATGCCTACTGCATGCTGGCCCTGGGGCTGGTGGATGTGGTGCTCGATCCCGGGCTCAAGCCTTACGACATCCAGGCGCTGATGCCGATCATCCAAGGCGCCGGTGGCGTGGTTACCCGCTGGGATGGTGGCGACGCGCAGGACGGTGGCGATGTCATCGCCTGCGGTGATCCGCGCCTGCATGCGCAGATTCTGGAGTTGATGCAGTCAGTGTGAGGGCTGGTCGAGGGCGGGGAACCGGCGATTCGTCGACTGGCGTCTGCGAAAGTTTTTGTGTTTCCCGCCTAAGCATATGAATGTCAAGCGTATTCCGCTGCTCGAATTATTGGCCGGAAAATAAACCTGTACTTCCTGGCTGAACCGCGTATAGTCCCGCCCACTGCACTGCAATTGTCTCTGCGATACTTGGCTCGATGTTCTGATTGAAGTTATTTCATCTCCTCGATTCGTTACAGCATTAGCACTTCAGTAATTCCTGATTAATTATCAGGGTTATTTCTTTTTATCCTGGAGATATGAAATGTCCAATCGTCAATCCGGCACCGTCAAGTGGTTCAACGATGAAAAAGGCTTCGGCTTCATCACCCCCGCAGAAGGCGCTGACCTGTTCGTTCACTACCGTTCGATCGAAAGCTCGGGCTTCAAGAGCCTCAGCGAAGGCCAGCAAGTGACTTTCGAAGTCGTACGCGGCCAGAAAGGCCTGCAGGCGGACAAAGTTCAGGTAGTCTGATACTTTTCCTCTAAAAGAGCCCCGCAAATGCGGGGCTCTTTTATTTATATCTCCAGAAAGTTCAAGTTAAATTCTTCGGCGTATAGTGCTGAGGGATTCTTTTTTATTTATCGCCTCCATGAATCATTGATAGTGGCAAGCTGGCTATTTGGTTCTGCGCTCCTGGCGGCATCACTCACTGTATTGGAGAGTTCTGCATGCCGGGCTATCAAGTCAGATTCCAGGATATATCAGTGGGGGATATGGACTTTCATATCCGCTCATTACTCGACCATCAGCAGTATCACGATCCCGAACTCGAGGCTGAGCATCTCGGGATATCCCCTGAAAGCTGGCCCCTGTTCGGTCAGGTCTGGCCGTCGGGGCACGTCCTGGCGCACGCCATGCTGACGATGGAGCTGGAAGGCAAGCGCATCCTCGAAGTGGGAGCTGGGTTGGCCCTCGCCAGCCTTGTCGTGCACCGACGGGGCGGCGATGTAACGGCCAGCGACTACCATCCGTTGATTCCCGCCTTCCTGACGGAGAACCTGCGCCTGAATGATCTCGGCCCGATCAATTACCAGGTCGCCAAATGGTCCGACATCAATGACGATCTCGGGCTGTTCGACATGATCATCGGCAGCGATGTCATCTACGAGCACGAACAACCGGCGCAGCTTGCCGACTTCATCGACCGGCATTCGGCTGACGTGGTGGATGTCTACATCGTCGATCCCAATCGCCCGAACCGCTCGAAGTTCTGCCAGGAAATGGCGGAACTCGAATACGACTCGGAAATTACCTGCATGAACCGCGTGATGAACAACGGCGAAGCCTATAAAGGTTCTCTGCTGCACTTCCAGCGCGACGATTCCCGCTTCAATCAATGAATGGCGGCGGCATGCCGTAGTCGCGGGGCGATTCGGCCAGGGCGCTCTACACTGGCACAGGTTATCGACTGCACCGAGGCGCGGCGTCATGACCTATCCACGCGAAAGCACCGGCTTGTTGCTGGTGGACCCGTACAACGATTTCCTCAGCGAAGGCGGCAAGCTCAACGGACTGGCCAAGCAGGTGGCCGATGCCGTGGGCACCCTGGACAACCTGCGCCGGGTCGTGGCGGCGGCGCGCAACGCCGGCATCCAGGTGTTCTACGTTCCCCATCACCGTGCACGCCCCGACGATCTCAAGGGCTGGACTCATCCCAGCCCTTACCAGCTCGGCGCTGCCCGCGCCCAGGTGTTCGCGGCGGGTAGCTGGGGTGGCGAGTGGCACCCGGACTTCCAGCCGCGGGAAGGTGACGTGCTGGTGCATGAGCACTGGGGCGGCAGCGGCTTCGCCAACACCGACCTGGACTTCCAGCTCAAGCAGCATGGCGTGCAGCAGGTGATCCTGGTGGGCATGCTGGCCAATACCTGCATCGAATCCACAGGGCGGTTCGCCGCCGAGTTGGGCTACCACGTCACGTTGGTGACGGACGCGACGGCGGCGTTTTCAGCGGAAGCCATGCACGCCGCCCATGAGCTGAATGGGCCGACCTATGCCCACGCGATACTCAATACCGAAGAAGTGCTGGCGGCGCTCACGCCCACCCCGTCTTCCTGAAGTCGGTGCGCACAGCGCCCCCCAGAGCGGTGGTGCTTTATGTAGGAGCGAGCTTGCTCGCGAAAGATTGCGCTCGGACTGTTCGCGAGCAAGCTCGCTCCTACACGTTCGGGATTGCGCGAGACGCCTCAGTAGCTGTACTTCAGCGTCGTCATGAAGTTGCGCGGGGCGCCGTACACGCCGGAGCTGTTCGCGCTGCTGAAGTACTCCTTGTCGAACACGTTGTTCAGGTTGACCGACGCAGTGAGGTTTTCGCTGATGTCGTAGCGGGCCATCAGGTTGGCGACGGCGTAGCTGTCCTGGGCGAAGACGTGCAGGTCGTCACCGTACTTGCTCTGCCAGTTGAAGCCGCCACCGACGGTCAGCTTGTCCAGGGCTCCGGGCAGGCGGTAGGAGGTGAAGGCCTTGACGTTGTGGCGCGGCACGAAGGTGCGGATGCGGTCGCCGTCGGCTCCTTCGGTGATGTTGTAGGCGTAGCCGGCGGAGACCTGCCAGCCTTCCTGCAGCTCACCGTTGAGCTCCAGTTCAACGCCCTTGCTGGTGGCGCTTTCCTCGGAGGTGTAGGCGGCAACTCCGTCCCAGATCGCCAGGTTCTCCTGCTTGGTCTTGAACAGCGACAGGCTGGAGTTGAGGCGTTCCTCGAAGAAGCTGCCTTTCACCCCGACTTCGTAGCCGGTGCCTTCCTCCGGTGGCAGGGTGCCGTTGTCGGCATCGCGGACCCAGAAGCCCTGCGGATTGAAGATCTTGGTGTAGCTGGCATACACCGACCAGTTTTCGTTCAGGTCCTGGACCACGCCCGCGTAAGGAATGGTGACGCCGGTTTCCTTCTCGCTGGTCTTGCTGGTGGTATCGGGGAACGTGGTGGATTCAGTGGTGCGCTTCCAGTCGATCACGCGGCCGCCGAGGATCAGGCTGGTGCTGTCGGTCAGGTGTAGACGGGTGGTCAGGTAAGCCGCGTACTGGTCTTCCTTCATGTCACTCTCACCGACCCTGCTGAACGCCGGTACGTTCGCCTCCCCACCCCAGTTGTAGATGCTGTCGATGGTGCCGTCGTAGGGGGGCGTCGACCATGAGCCGAGCCAGCCACCGTAATCCGGGCTGTCCATCTCGCGGAGTTGGGACAGCGTGACGCCGGTGATCAACTCGTGCTCACGGCCAAACAGGCTGAAGGGTCCGGTCGCATAGACATCCAGGTTGTCCTGGGTGGGTGAGCCGCCCCACTTGGTGGGCATGAGGCTGGCGCCAGCACCGGTGGCCTGGTCGATGTCCCCGGACAGGTAGCTGACGACGGCGTCGTACTTGTTCTCGGTATGGCCGACTTCGACCTTGCCGCTCCAGCCATTCTCGAACTGCTGCTCGATAGACGCGAAGACGTTGGTCTGCTCACGGTCGTAATAGGACCAGTCCGGCGCCGTGTTGGCCGAGCGCGGCATGTTGGTCTTCTGGCCGTTGCTGAAGAACATCGGGAAACCGCCGCGCATGGGCGAGTCGGTATTGGTCTTCAGGTAGCTGAAGCCGACGGTGAGCAGGGTGGATTCGGTGAGGTCGAGTTCGGTGATGCCATAGACCAGGCCGATCTGCTGCTCGAAACGGTCGATCCAGGCGTTCTGGTCCTTGTAGTCGAGCACCATCCGCCCGCGCACGTTGCCGCTGTCGGTGAGCGAGCCGGAAACATCCACGCCACTGCCGTAACGGTCCCAACTGCCGGCTTCGGCGGTGAGGCTGATCTGCGGATCGAAGGTCGGGCGCTTGCGGATCAGGTTGACGGTAGCGGCGGGGTTGCCCATGCCGCTGATCAGGCCGGTGGCGCCGCGTACCACTTCGATGCGGTCGTAGATGGCGGTGCTCTGGGTATAGTTATCCAGGCGCGGTGAGGTCGGCACGCCGTCCACCTCGAAGTTGTTGATCTGGAAGCCGCGCGACCAGTAGGCGTCCGAGTCGGCGCCGAGCCCGTTGCGAACCACGGTGATGCCGGAGGTGGCCTCCATGGCTTCGGTGAGATTGGTGAGCTTCTGGTCCTCGATGCGCTGGCGCGTCAGCACGGTGACCGCTTGCGGGGTTTCCTTGGGGGTGAGGTTGAGCCGCGTGGAGCTGCTGGAGGAATAGGTGGTGTAGGAACCGCTGCCTTCGGTGGTAGAGCCCGGTGCCTTGCCGGAAATGCTCAGCGTGGTCAGCTCCAGCGCCAGGCCGGCGTCCGGTGCCGGTTGCAGCTCGTAATGCCCGCTGCCGGTGGGCACGGCTACCAGGGAGTTGCCGCCGAGGAGGATTTGCAGCGCCTGGTCTGGGCTGTAGTTACCGCGCAGGGGCTGGCTGGTCTTGCCTGCGGTCAGCGCACCATCGCCGGCCAGCAGGATGCCCGTCTGCGCCGCGAACAGGCCAAGCTGGGTCGCCAGCGGTCCGGCAGGGATGTCGAAGCGCTGTACGTGCTGCTCGGCGGCGAGTGTTGCGGAGCTGGCCAGGAAGGCGGAGGCGCCGGAAACGGCCAGGCCGATGGCGAGCGCCAGCGGGCGAGCGGAGAAGCGTGGTGACATGCTGGAAATCCTGTGGAGTCGTGAAGGCTGAACGCCGTTGTCACCAGCTAATTCGGATGGTTCGCGAAAATCGGACATGCGAATGAGAAATATTTTTGATGATGCCTGGGATCAGCGGGGTTCCAGGCTGATCCACCAGGGCAGCGGGCGGCTGATACGGATCGGCAGCACGCCTTCCAGCATCGCCAGGGCCTGCTCGCCGTCATGCAGGGGGAAGCTGCCCACCACCCGCAAGTCGGCCACTTCCGGCGCCACGACCAGGTGGCCATGGCGGTAGCGCGAGAGCTCTTCGACGAATGCCGAGAGCGGAATGTTGTCGGCCAGCAGAACGCCCTTGCTCCAACTCTGTCGCGCCGGGTTCACCGGCGAAACGGCGCTGATCCCTTGGCGGCCCAGGTGTAACTGCTCGCCGGCGCGAGCCACCGCCCTGGCGTCACCCGCCTGGTTGCGGGCCTCCACGGCGCCCTCGTAAACGCTGAGATCCGTGCGACCTTCCCGCTGCAACACGCTGAAGCGGGTGCCCAGGGGGCGCAGTCGGCCCTCCAGCGTTTCCACCAGCAGCGGGCGCGGGTCGCTGGCGGTCTCGATCAGGACTTCGCCCTGGATCAGTTTCAGCAGGCGCAGGTCGTCGCGATAGTCCACGTCCAGCGCGGAACTGCTGTTCAGCCAGAGGCGGGTGCCGTCGGCCAGACGCAGCTCGCTGACCTCGCCGACGGCGCAGTGGTAGTCCGCGCGCCAGGCAGCCAGCAGGTCGGGCAGGCCGCCATGGCGCCAACCCAGCCAGCCCAGCAGGGCGGCACCGGAGAGGGTCGCCATGCCACGCAGCACCTGGCGCCGCGCAGTCGGGCGACGGGCGCCACGCAGGGCCTGCAAGGCGCCTTCGCCGTCCGCCTGCAGCGGCTCGAAGCGCTGGCCGACCCGCTCGACGTAGTGCCAGGCCTGGCGGTGCTGGTCGCACTGGCCATGCCAGTGCTGCCATTCCTGGTGGGCCTGGAGGTCGCCGGGATCGGCGTGCAGGCGCGCATACCAGTGAGCGGCCTGTTGCAGGGCGGCGTGATCGGGTTTGGTTGCGCTCATGGTCTCAGGCCAGCGCCTCGTCGAGCTCCGCTTCCAGCAGCAGGCACTGATACATGGCATCGGCGATATAGCGCGTCACGCTGCGCTCGGAAACCCCCAGGCGCTGGGCGATGTCCTTGTAGCCCAGGCCGTGAAGCTGGGCCAGAAGGAAGGCCTCGGCCACTTTCGTTGGCAGACGGCAGAGCATCGCGTGTACCTGCTGCAGGGCTTCGAGCACTAGCAGTCGGTGTTCTTCGGAGGGGACGAAGGCTTCCGGGCGGCTGGCCAGCACCTCCAGCCATGCCTGCTCCACCTGGCGGCGGCGCCAGAAATCCACGCAGACATTGCGCGACATGCCGCTGAGATAGGCGCGGGCATGGCTCTCGTTGTCGAAGGTGCGTGGCCTGCTCAGCAGGCGCACGAATACATCATGTGCCAGGTCCGCCGCATCGCTGGCGTTGCCAAGCTTGCGGTTGAGCCATGCGCGAATCCATCCGTGATTCTCGCGGTAATACAGCTCGACTTGCCGCTGGTAGGAAGGGGTCGACATCACAGGGATACGCCGGGTTTGGGATTTGGATGCATTTGAGAAAGATTTGCATCTTATGTGTTGCGTTACCGGCTGGCAATCTGAACGTCGTAGGAGCTGTAGGGCGGCATGCGGCCTGTCTCTCAGTACACATCCCTCACATAGCGCTTCTCCCGCGCCATCCTGCCGACATAGGCCTCGGCATCGTCTGAGCTGAGGCCGCCATGCTCGCGCACCACTGCCTTGAGTGCCGCATCCACATCCCTGGCCATGCGGCCGGCGTCGCCGCAGACGTAGAAGTGCGCGCCATCCTCCAGCCAGCGCCAGAGCTCAGCACCTTGTTCGAGCATGCGCTGCTGCACGTACACCTTCTCGGACTGGTCGCGGGAGAAGGCGGTGTCCAGGCGATGCAGGTGGCCGCTGGCCTGCCAGGCGTGCAGCTCGTCGCGGTAGTAGAAGTCGGTCGCTTCCCGCTGCTCGCCGAAGAACAGCCAGTTACGGCCCTTGGCGCCGGAAGCTTCGCGCTCCTGGAGGAAGGCGCGGAAGGGGGCGATGCCAGTGCCCGGGCCGACCATGATCATTGGCCGCTGCGGGTCGGACGGCACGCGGAAGTGGGCGGACTTCTGGATGAAGATCGGCACATCGCCCTGGCCGGCGCGGTCGGCAAGGAAGGCCGAGCAGACGCCGTCTCGATCACGTTCCTCGCACCGATAGCGCACGGTGGAAACGGTCAGGTGGACTTCATCCGGCGTAGCCAGGGGGCTGGAGGCGATGGAGTAAAGGCGCGGTTGCAGGCGCTTGAGGCAGCCCAGCAGTTCCTCTGCGCTGGCGCGGATCGGGAACGCACGCAGCAGGTCGGGCAGTTGCCTGCCCCAGAGCCAGTCGCCCAGTTCCGCCTTGTTCGCCGGCTCCAGCAGGCGCTGGAGCTCCGCACTGTCGGAACGCTCTGCGACGAAGCGCAGCAGATCGGGTGTGACCTTGGCGATCTCGAAATGCCGGCCCAGCGCATGGGAGAGTGGCAGGACGCCCTGATCTCGCACTTCAACCGAATGATTGCCGTCGAGGTCCAGGGCGGTCAGGACCTCGTTCACCAGCGACGGACAGTTGCTGGGCCACACGCCCAGCGCATCGCCGGCCTGATAGCTCAGCCCGCTGCCCTTGAGGTCGAGGACGATCTGCCGGGTTTCTTTGCTCGAGCCCTGCGCATTCAGCACGGGGTTGCGCAGCAGGCGGCTGGCGAGAGGGCGTTGGCGGCTGTAGGCCGGAATCTCTGAATCCTCGGCGGGAGCTCCAACGGTTTGCAGAACCGGTTGCTCCACCACGGCACCGGCCAGGGCCCGCAGGACGTTGGCCAGCCAGGCGCGCGCCGGTTCCTCGTATTCCGGTTCGCAGTCCACGCGCGGTGCCAGGCGACGGGCACCGAGTGCTTCGAGGCGGGCGTCGAGCCGGCGACCGAAGCCGCAGAACTGATCGTAGTTGGAGTCGCCCATGGCGAGCACGGCGAAGTCCAGGCCGACCAGCGAAGGCGCGTTATCCGTGTTCAGGACGCTCCAGAGTGACGCGCCGTTGTCGGACGGATCGCCATCGCCGAAGGTGCTGGCGATCACCAGCACGGTGCCGGCGCTGGCCAGTTCGGCCGGCTGGATGGCGTCCATCGAGCGCACCGTCACTGCGCGACCTTCCGCCTTGAGTCGTTCCGCACAGACGGCGGCGAAGCGCTCGGCATTGCCCGTTTGCGAACACCAGAGCACCAGCAAAGGGTTATCCACAACGGTATTGGGCACCGGTTGTGCCGCTGGTGACTCCCAGCTGCGGGAGAACAACCCGGCGAGGATGCCGTCCAGCAGAAGGCGGGTATCCGCAGCCAGGGGCGCGCTGGCCGGCAAGGTAGGGACGCCACCTTGCTTGCGGCTCTCCTCACTGCGCAGGCCGAGCAGGTAACCCTGCAGGTAGCGCTGCTCGGTTGGCGCCAGGCTGAGGTCGGCACTGTCTTCGAGATTCAGCAGGCGGGCGAAGGCGTTGATCGGCATGTCGGCGAGTTCCTCCGAAAAACCGGCAGCGGCGCTGGCCGCGACCGACTCGACTTCTAGCAAGGGGATGAGCTGGGGGCTGGCCGGCGTGACGGGCGCCAGGGCGACGGCGCTGTACTTGAATTCCGGCTGCAGCGAAATGGGATCGATGGCATCGCTGGTCACCGCATTGATCGCCAGGTCGTCGCCGTAGCGATCATTCCAGTGGAACGGCGCGAAGCAGTTGCCCGGTTGCACGCGGTCGGTGACCACCGCCGGCAAGATGGCGCGACCACGGCGAGAGCGCACTTCAACCTGGCCCTTGTCGACGATGCCCAGACGGCTGGCATCGTTCGGGTGAATTTCCAGGAAGGCGCCAGGGTTGAGCTTGTTCAGGGTGGCCACCTTGCCGGTCTTGGTCAGGGTGTGCCACTGGTGCTGCACGCGGCCGGTGTTGAGCACCAGCGGGAAGGCATCGTCGGGCAGGTCCGCCGGTTCCATGTGCGGACGGGGGAAGAACACCCCCTTGCCGTCCGCGGTGGCGAAGGCAATGGCCGGGCGGGTGCCGTCGGCATTCAGTTTGAGCGCCTGGCTGACGCCGTCGTTGAGGTAGCGAATGGGGTTGCGCGCGTTGGCTTCACTGCCCGGTGCACAGGGCCATTGCAGCGGCCCCTGGCGCAGCAGCTCGAAGCTGGCGCCGCGGATGTCGTAGCCGGTCTTGGGGTTCCAGGCCCGTTTGATCTCGTCGAACACGTCCTCTGCGGAGTTGTAGTCGAAGGCGTCGGCAAACCCCATCGCGCAGGCCACGCGGGCGATGATCTGCCAGTCCGGCAGGCTGTCGCCGGGGGCGTCCACGGCCTTGCGGGTGAGGGTGAGATTGCGTTCGGAATTGATCATCACGCCTTCCGACTCGGCCCACAGCGCGCCGGGCAGGAGGATATCGGCGTAGCGGTTGGTCTCGGTGTCGAGGAATGCGTCCTGGGTGATCACCAGTTCGGCGGCCTGTAGCCCCTCGATGGCGTGGCGGCGATTCGGCACGGTGGCCACCGGGTTGGTGCAGATGATCCAGCAGGCCTTGATGTCTCCGTCACGCATGGCCTCGAACATGGCGACGGTGCCGTTGCCGCCATCCTGGCGCAGGTGCCCGCGTGGGAGTTGCCACAGGTCTTCGATGAAGGCGCGATCGTCCGCCACCAGCAGCGAGCGCTGGCCGGGCAGGCCGGGGCCCATGTAGCCCATTTCGCGTCCGCCCATGGCGTTGGGCTGGCCGGTGAGGGAGAAGGGACCGCTGCCCGGACGGCAGATGGCGCCGGTGGCCAGGTGCAGGTTGCACAGGGCGTTGGTGTTCCAGGTGCCGTGGGTGCTCTGGTTGAGGCCCATGGTCCAGCAGCTCATCCACTCCGGTGCTTCGCCGATCCATTGGGCGGCCTTGTGGATATCCGCTTCAGGCAGGCCGGTGATGGCGGCGACGCGTTCCGGCGTGTAGTCCTCGAGGAAAGCCGGCATGGCTTCCCAGCCTGTGGTGTGGGCGGCAATGAAGTCGGGATGGGTATGGCCGTTGCGATGCAGCAGGTGCAACAGACCGTTGAGCAGGGCGAGGTCGGTGCCCGGCCTGATGGGCAGATAGAGGCTGGCCTTGTCGGCGGTGGCAGTGCGGCGTGGATCGACCACGATCAGCTTCGCCCCGGCCTTGACCCTGTCCATCATGCGCAGGAACAGGATCGGGTGGCAGTCGGCCATGTTGGCGCCCGTCACCAGGAACAGGTCGGCCTTGTCGAAATCCTGATAGGAGCCGGGCGGACCATCCGAACCCAGGGAGATCTTGTAGCCGCTGCCTGCGCTGGCCATGCACAGCCGGGAGTTGGATTCGATGTGACGGGTGCGGATGAATCCCTTGGCCAGCTTGTTGGCCAGGTACTGCGCTTCCAGCGACATCTGCCCGGATACATAGAGGGAGATGGCGTCCGGGCCATGGCTATCGAGCAGGGTGCGGAGGCGTCGCGCGGTGTCGTCGATGGCCTGGTCGATGCTGGTGCGCACCGGGTCGCGGCTGCGTTCGTGGCGCAGGTAGGCGTGCTCCATGCGGCCGGAGTCGGCGAGCGGCTGGGCGCAGGTATTGCCCTTGGTGCAGAGGCGGCCGAAGTTGCTCGGATGATCCTTGTCGCCCGTCACCTTGATCACGCGGTTGTCCGCGACTTCCATGACGATGCCGCAGCCGACGCCGCAATAGGGACACACGCTTCGCACTGTCTTGTTCGCCATATCCCGTTCCTTGCACGGAAACGAAAAAGCGCCATGCCACCCTCCGTCGGAACGGGGGAGACACGGCGCCTTTGTCGTGGGGTAGGGCAATCGGCATTGATTGCCTTGGCGGTGCTATCGCAAGGCACATGCCAAGTCTCCAGCGATGCGCGTGAAGGCTTGGCGGGACGGTGCTTGCGGGTAATTTCCCGCTTGATTCGCAACGTGCTGGATGAGCTTCAGGATGGGGCGCGGAAGGTGCATGCGCACCGTTTTGGTTCTTGTCCGGATGCTCGCGGGATTCGCCGGTGGCAACGGTCGAGGCAGCTGCCGGGCCTGCTGGAGGCCGCGCCGTTGCTGGCGTTGGCAAGGTGGCGCAAAACGCGATTCGGCAATCTGGCACAGCCACTGCATAGGCAGGACCAGGCCCACCGCGAACAACGCGGAGGGCGGCCCGGCAGATCAAAGGCGATCACTCCCGGGATTACAGGTGCCCCAAGCAAAGTGGCTCGGCGGCATCGAAGAACGAACAGGCAAAGGCGCCTGGGACGATAAGTCCCAGGCGCTTTTTTTTGCCCCCAGAAAACGTGATTGGCTTGGGCCGGGTGCTACCTATGAACTCCAACGTCGCTTCCACTGATGTGCAAACGCTGATCGTCATCGGCAATGGCATGGTCGGCCATCATTGCGTCGAGCAATTGATCGAGCGCGGCGCCCTGGACCGCTATCGCATCGAAGTCTTCAGCGAAGAGCCGCTGCGTGCCTATGACCGCGTGCACCTCTCCGAATACTTCACGGGCCGCGATGCCGAATCCCTGGCCCTGAGCGAGGCCAGCCTCTATCAGACGCCGGGCGTGACCCTCCACCTGGGCGTGCCCGTGCTGGGCATCGACCGCGAGCGGCGCGAGGTGATGACCGCCAACGGTAGCCTGGCCTATGACAAGCTGGTGCTGGCCACCGGTTCCTATCCTTTCGTGCCCCCTATTGAGGGCGCCGAAGGCGACTCGCGCCTGGTCTACCGCACCCTGGCGGATCTCGACACCATTCGCGCGGCTGCCGCCCAGGCACGTCGTGGCGTGGTGGTGGGCGGCGGTCTGCTGGGTCTGGAAGCGGCCAACGCGCTGAAGTCCCTGGGTCTCGACGCCCACGTGGTGGAGTTCGCCCCGCGCCTCATGCCGGTCCAGCTCGACGACCTCGGCGGTGCGGCCCTCAAGGCGCGTATCGAAGCGCTCGGCGTGGGTGTGCACCTCTCCAAGGCCACCCAGTCCATCAGCGCCGGCGAGGACTATCGCTATCGGATGAACTTCGCTGGCGAGGATTTCCTCGAAACCGACCTGATCGTCTTTTCCGCTGGTATCCGCCCACAGGATGCCCTCGCGCGCCAGTGCGGCCTCGAACTGGGCGCGCGCGGCGGCGTGGCGATCGATGGCCAGTGCCTGACCTCGGATTCGGACATCTTCGCCATCGGTGAGTGTGCCGCCTGGAACGGCAGCATCTTCGGCCTGGTCGCTCCCGGCTACCAGATGGCCCGCAGCGTCGCCACGCAGCTCTGCGGTGAAGACGCCGATCCCTTCATCGGCGCCGACATGTCCACCAAGCTGAAGCTGTTGGGCGTGGATGTGGGCTCCATCGGCGATGCCCACGGTGCGTTGCCTGGCGCGCGCAGCTACCGCTTCATCGACGAAGCTGCTTCCAGCTACCGCCGGCTCGTGGTGTCCGCCGACGGCAAGCAGGCCCTGGGTGCCGTGCTGGTGGGCGACAACAGCTACTACGACACGCTGCTGCAATACGTGCAGAACGGCATTGCGCTGCCAGCTGACCCGTCCAGCCTGATCCTGCCGGCGGGCGAGGGCGCTCCGGCCCTGGGCGCGGACGCGCTGCCGGCCACCGCCACCATCTGTTCCTGCCACAACGTCAGCAAGGGCGCGATCTGCTCTGCCATCGATAGCGGCTGCACCGACGTCGCCGGGGTCAAGACCTGCACCAAGGCGGCCACCGGCTGCGGCGGTTGCGCGGCGCTGCTCAAACAAGTGGTCGAGCACGAGCTGTCGGCCCGTGGCGTGGCGGTGGACAAAAGCCTTTGCGAGCACTTCGCCTACACCCGTCAGGAGCTCTATGCACTGGTGCGGGTGGAAGGCATCGAGACCTTCGAGGAAATGCTCGCCAAACACGGTCGCGGCCATGTCGGCTGCGAGATCTGCAAGCCGGCCATCGGCTCCATCCTCGCGTCCTGCTGGAACCGGCCGATCCAGGACCCCTGGCTGGTGCCGCTGCAGGACACCAACGACACCTTCATGGCCAACATGCAGAAGAACGGCACCTACTCGGTGGTGCCGCGCATCCCCGGTGGCGAGATCACCCCGGAAGGCCTGATCGCCATCGGCGAAGTGGCGAAGAAGTACGACCTCTACACCAAGATCACCGGCGGCCAGCGCATCGACCTGTTCGGTGCCCAACTCCACGAGCTGCCGGATATCTGGGCGGAGCTGATCGCCGCCGGCTTCGAGACCGGCCACGCCTACGGCAAGTCGACCCGTACCGTGAAGTCCTGCGTCGGCAGCACCTGGTGCCGCTACGGCGTGCAGGACAGCGTGAAGATGGCCCTGGATATCGAGCACCGCTACAAGGGCCTGCGTTCCCCGCACAAGCTGAAGTTCGCTGTCTCCGGCTGCACCCGCGAATGTGCCGAGGCGCAGAGCAAGGACGTGGGCGTGATCGCCACCGAGAAAGGCTGGAACCTCTATGTCAGTGGCAACGGCGGCATGCGCCCGCGCCACGCGGAGCTGTTCGCCACCGATCTGGATGACGAAACCCTGATCCGCTACATCGACCGCTTCCTGATGTTCTACATCCGCACCGCCGACAAGCTGCAGCGCACCTCGGTCTGGCGCGAGAGCCTGGAAGGCGGCCTGGACTACCTCAAGGCGGTGATCATCGACGACAGCCTGGGCCTGGGTGCGGAGCTGGAAGCACAGATGCAACTGGTGGTGGATCGCTACGAATGCGAGTGGACCAACGCCATCAACGACCCGGAGAAGCTCAAGCGCTTCCGCACCTTCGTCAACGACGCGAGCGGCGACCCGGACATCCATTTCGTCAAAGAACGTGGGCAGATCCGTCCGGCGCGGGCGGCCGAGCTCACCTTGATCCCAGTAGCCGAGGAGGTGGTCTGATGATCGAAGCAAGCTTGCAACGCAATGAAGTCCGGGGCCGTTGGCAAACCGTCTGCCGCCGGGAGGATCTGGTGCCTAATTCGGGCGTGGTGGCCCGGGTGAGCAACATCCAGGTAGCGCTGTTCTACCTGAAGGGCGAGGAGGGTGAGCAGTTGTTCGCGGTGCAGAACCACGACCCAATGGCCCATGCCAACGTGATCGGCCGCGGCATCATCGGCCACCTCGGCGGCGACCTGGTAATCGCCTCGCCGCTCTACAAGCAGCACTACCGTCTGGAGGACGGTTCTTGCCTGGAGTACCCGGAGCAGAAGCTGCGGGTATGGCCAGTCAGGTTGCAGGGGGATGTGGTCGAAGTTGGCGTTGATTGAACGGCTGAGTTTCTACGCCGCGCCGGGGGACCAAAAGCGGTTCAGGCCCACCTGATCGTCAGCGGAAAGTCATCCAGAGTGAGCGGCTGTTTCTGTAGGAGCGAGCTTGCTCGCGAATCGCTTGACTCCGAATCTTCGCGAGCAAGCTCGCTCCTACACAAGAAGTTTCTACGTCGCGCGCTGGGCCCGCGCATACATCATGTGTGCATCCATCAGCAGCGCTTCCATTCCCGATAGCAGGGCTTCCTGGCGCAGGCGGTCGGCGGTGCCTGATCCCTGTTCAAGACGCAGGCGTTCGATCAGGCGGCAGACTTGCACCAGCCGGTAGTCGCCCAGGCGGTGGAACGCCTCGGGGCTGGAGTCGTCGCGCACGTCCAGCACGTCGTCGTTGAAGTCTTCCAGAGTCGGGAAGCGATGCAGAGTCTTCATGCCAATTTCCGTGAGTCGGGGAACGCAGAGTCGAGGCCGGAAAACTACTCATTCGCCTCGTAGGGGTTCAAGGCAGACCCGTGCAGGAAATTTCGTGTTGAGTGGTAAGCAGGTTGCCGGGGCAGGAACGGATTGCCACCGCTTCAGCTGAAGACCAGCGCACCCTGCTTGCAGCAACGCACCAGCGCTTCTTCCAGCTTGCGGTCGGGCATGGCGTGGGCGCGGAGGGTGCTCGCGGTTTTCTCCACGTAGTCCCGCGTGCTGCCGTAGTGGCCGCTCGCGCCGTCGAACACCTGGCGCAGCACGTGGTCCGGCAGGGCGCCGGCATAACAGGCGAAGTCACGGCGCAACACGAAGCCAAGGGCCTGCACCTGGGGCCCGCCCGCCAATTGGCAGTTGAGCCATTTCGGCTGGTAGGCGGCATCGGGCATTTCCCGCTGCCAGAGAGCGAACAGGTGTTCGTGCAGTTGCTCTTCCGGAAGGCGATAGGCGAAGCCTGCACAGGAGCCGCCACGGTCCAGGCCCAGCACCAGCCCCGGCGTTTCCGGCGTGCCGCGATGGATCAGCGACCAGAGGTAGAGGCCGCGGTGATAGCCGTGGATACGCGCGCGGCGGGACTCCACCGCAGGACATTCCGGTCGCCAGATCAGCGAGCCATAGGCAAACAGCCAGACGGGCCCGCCGCGATGGCGCGCCATGGTGTTTTCCAGGGAAGCGAGCAGTTCCGCGCGAGTGAGCTGGACCGGCTGCTCGAGCAGGGGCGGGTAGGGCGTGAAAGTGGTTTCTGGAATGCTGCCGGCCATAAGTGAACTGCGATAGGGCTCGTTGTTTGTTTTAGCAGGTAGCGGGTCGTCGGCGAACTGACGGTCGTCGAATTCCGCACAAATTTCTCGCCAGCCGAGCTCAACACGTCCCGCTGATGAATGAAAGGAATGACTTGGCATGCCTTTATCGCGGGGAGTGATAAAGCGCAGCTCGTATTCAATCGGGCGCATCTCCGACGACGTGATGCGGATCGACATGTTTTGTTGCAAGGAACTGCGTCACGCTGTCATCAAATGCGAAATTTTTGTCGTGAGATGCAAAGAGCCAGTTGGCGGCTATCCCTAGGCTTTGCGACCCGGTTCCAAGGGGTGGAAAGCGTGTGCGCCCGCCCCGACAAACTCCTGGAGTCATTCATGGCGAAACCGCTTTGCACCCTTGCGCTGGCAGGCGTTGTCCTGCTCGGCAGCGGCTGTTCCAGCAAGATCACCCAACCCGAGGAGTACTCGGGTTTCCTCGGGGATTATTCGAAGCTCGAAGAAACCATGTCCGCCAGCGGTGAGCCCGTGCTGCGCTGGACCGCGCCGGACTTCGACCCGAAGCGCTACGGCACGCTCCTGGTGGAAAAGCCGGTGTTCCATCCGGCCCAGGCCCCCAGCGACCAGATGAGCCAGCAGACCATGGACCAGATCGCCGCCTACATGCGCATGTCGTTGCAGCGCGAACTGATTGGCAAGGCCCGCCTGGTCGGTACACCGGAGGCGGACACCCTGATCGTGCGTCCGTCCATCTCCGCCGTGGCGATCTCCAACGAGCACCTGAAGGTCTATGAGGTCATCCCGATCGCCCTGCTGGCGGCTGCCACCACCACGGCGGCGGGAGCGCGCGACCAGGAAGTGGCCATCTACGCCGAAGTGGAAGCGGTGGATGCAGCCAGCGGCAAGCCCGTCGTCAGGACGGTGCGCAAGGGCCAGGGCTTGAGCCTGGAAAACCGCAAGACTCCGCTGGTACTGGACGACCTCAAGCCCGTGCTCGATGACTGGGCGCGGGACGCGCGCAACTTCAGGCCCTGACGGGCCTCCCCCGATAAATACCCAGGTGGGAGCCGGTCGATGGCCGGTTCCTTTTCGCGTGCGCCGGAAACACTGGCGCACAGCGGTCTGGCCTCGAATCCGCAACATCTCCGGCGCCTTGCACAACCCAGCCGGATGCGGACGTCTTCCCCCAAAAAACCAGGTGATGAAATGGTAAGTGACGGGATTCTCGATTACTTCGCCCTTGGCGTGCTGTTCTTCGTCGTGATCGTGCTGTTCTACGGCATCATCGTGATCCACGACATCCCTTACGAAATCTCCAAGCGGCGTAACCATCCGCACCAGGATGCGATCCACGCCGCCGGCTGGGTGAGCCTGTTCACCCTCCATGCGCTGTGGCCGTTCCTGTGGATCTGGGCCATGTTGTACCGCGAGGATCGCGGCTGGGGCTTCGGCACACCGAAGGCCGAACTGGAGCAGCAACTGGCCGAGATGCGCCGGCGTCTGGAACGCCTGGAAGGGCAGGGCGCGCCCCGTTCGGCCCGCGCGGTAGAGGAGGCCTGACATGGACCTGTTGCTGATCCTCACCTACACGGCCATCTGCGTTGCCATCTTCAAGATCTTCCGCATCCCGCTGAACAAGTGGTCGGTGCCCACTGCCGCACTGGGCGGCGTGGTGCTGATCGGGACCCTGATCTTCCTGATGAACTACAACCACCCGTACTCCGAAGTGGCGCGCAGTTACTTCGTGTCGACACCGGTGGTTCCGACTGTGAGCGGCCAGGTGGTGGAGGTGCCGGTCAAGACCAACCAGCCGCTGGAGAAGGGCGACGTGCTGTTCCGCATCGACCCGACGCCGTTCGAAAACAAGGTCAAATCCATCAAGGCGCAGCTGGTGTCGGCTCGTGCCGACCAGTCCCGTGCCCGTGAACTGGCTGCCCGCAATGTCGGCAACCGCCGCGACGTGGACCTCACCACCGCACGGGTGGATGACCTGCAGGCACAGCTGAACATCGCCCAGTTCGACCTCGACCACACCGTGGTGCGCGCGCCGAGCAAGGGCTTCGTGACCCATGTGTCGCTGCGCCCGGGCATGATGGCCACGCGGTTGCCGCTGCGTCCGTCGATGGTGTTCATCCCGGACGAGGGCCACTACATCGCCGCCTGGATGCGCCAGAACAGCCAGCTGCGACTGACCCCCGGCGACGAGGCCGAAGTGGCGTTCGACGGCATCCCGGGCCAGGTGTTCAAGGGCAAGGTGAAGCAGGTGATTTCGGTGATCGGCGAAGGCCAGGTGCAGCCCTCCGGCAACCTGCTCAGCTTCACCGGCTCGCCGCCTCCTGGCCGGGTGCCGGTGATCGTCGAGATCACCGACCCGGACTATGCCCGCTACGCATCCCTGATGCCCGGCGGCGCCTACGGTCAGGCGGCGCTCTACAGCGAACATTTCCACCACGTGGCGGTGATGCGCAAGATCCTCCTGCGCATGGCGGCCTGGATGAACTACATCTTCCCCTTCCATTGAGCGTTGCACCTGCCTTTCGCCCTCGAACCTTTGCGGGTGCCGGGGCGACGGGCAGGTGATTTTTTCTGGCTGCGGGAAATCCGGCTTGGGCGGCGCAACGCGTTGTTGCTCACCGGTTTCAAGGACTGGCGGGACGTTCCCGCCGGCCGGGTGCGGGACGGTCACAGGGAGTACCCGAGCGCGTCTGGACAACTGCATGGATTTCGCTGCGCGGAATCCGCATGTCTGACAGAGAGAGGGATGTATGACCGGGAAAACCGACAAGTCCAGGGAGTTGGCCAACGGCCTCAGGATGCCTCGCAAGCAGTACGAGGCGGAGCTGAAAAGGTTGCATGTCGAACTGGTGAAGCTGCAGCGCTGGGTGGTGCAGGAGGGGATCAAGGTCTGCGTCGTCTTCGAAGGCCGGGATGGGGCCGGCAAGGGCGGTGTGATCAAGGCCCTCACGGAACGCACCAGCCCGCGCATCTTCCGTACCGTCGCGTTGCCGACGCCCACGGAGCGGGAGAAGTCGCAGATGTACGTACAGCGCTACATCGGCCACTTCCCGGCCGGTGGCGAAGTCGTGATCTTCGACAGGAGCTGGTACAACCGCGCGGGCGTCGAGCGGGTCATGGGCTTCTGCAGTGACAAGGAGGTTGAAAAGTTCTTCGCCTTCACGCCGCTGTTCGAGCGCGCGGTGGTCGAGTCGGGGATCATCCTGCTGAAGTACTGGCTGGAGGTCAGTCCGCAGGAGCAGGAGCGCCGGCTCGAGGACCGCATCCGCGACGGGCGCAAGACCTGGAAGCTGTCGCCGATGGACATCAAGTCCTTCACGCGCTGGGACGACTACACCCGGGCGCGCGATGAAATGTTCATGGCGACCGATACCGCGTGGGCGCCCTGGCATATCGCCCGCTCGGAGGACAAGCGCCGTGTTCGCCTCAATGTCATCCAGCACCTCCTGGACCAGATTCCCTACGCGGACGTCCCCGAGGAAAGCGAAGCGAAGCTGCCCAAGCGCGGCAGGATCGGGACCTATCAATCCCCCGATTATCCCTTCCGCTACATCGCCCAGCGGTACTGAACCGCCAGGCGCCGAGGTTCGCCTCACCGCCCCGGGCTGCGTTTATCCGGCCCGCGGGCGGATCTGAATCCGAATACAGGAACTCCCATGGCAACTCGTAGAGGGCGCACCTCGCTGCGCTCGTTCCCGGGCCTGATCGCCCTGCCGGCCGGCCTGCTGCTGGGCGTCCTGCCGCTGGCCCACGCCGTGCAGCAGACCGTCGCGCCGATTGCAGCGCCGATGCTCGCACCCGAGCCGCCGCCGAATCGAACCTATGATTTCGAATGCCTTCGCGAGCGCCGCACCATCCGCATCCTGGTCCCTTACAGCCGCACCTTCTTCCATATCGAGCAAGGCCGCCAGAAGGGCGTCAGCCATGAAACCGGACTGGCGTTCGAACGCTGGCTCAATCAGCGATACCCGCGCCGGAGTGGTGGTTCGCGCTGGCACGTGATGTTCATCCCGGTGAGCCGCGACCAGTTGCTGCCCAGCCTGATCCGTGGCGTCGGCGACATTGCCGCAGGTGGTTTGGTGGCAGACGAGCGTGCACGCTTCGGTGGGCAGGTGGTCATGGCGTCCGGCGAGTTCCGCAGCGAACCGGTGCTGGTGAGCGGCCCCTTCGGCGCGAAGCTTGCGCGCCTCGATGACCTGGCCGGCAAGGAGGTCGCGGTACCCGCGCTGAGCCATGATTTCTGGGGACTGGTGGAACTGAGCCGGACCTTCAGCGAGCGTGGTCTGGCGCCGATTCATCTGTTGCCCCAGTCCGAAGGCATCGAGCCCGAGGAGCTGCTGGGACGGGTGAATGCCGGGACGCTCGCCGCAGCCGTGGTGGACCGGCGCGTGGCGAAAGCCTGGCAGCCGACCTTGGGCAACCTTGCGATCCAGCCCCTCGGGTTCTCCTGGGGTGGCCCCTACGCCTGGGCCGTGCGCGACGGCAATCCCGAGCTGCGTGAAGTGCTGGCGGAGTTTTTCAGTGACCAGCAGCGCGGCAGGCGCCCGGCGCGAGCCTGGAAGGAAGAGCGGCTGGAGGCCGGACGCTTTCTCGATGAACCGGCTTCAGCCGACGAACTGCGTCGTTTCCACCGGCTCAATCGGGCCTTCATCGCGTCCGCCGAGCGCCATGGCCTGGACCCCCTGATGCTGATGGCCCAGGCCTTCCACGAATCGCGATTCGACCAGCGTGCGCGCAGCAACCAGGGCGCGGTGGGGGTGATGCAGGTGCTGCCGAGTACTGCGGCGGACCCGAACGTGCGGGTGTCAGGCGTAGGCAGCAGTGCGGAAAGGAACGTCGAAGCTGCCAGCAAGTACCTGCGTTTTCTCGCCGACACCTACCTGGACGACCCGGCGCTGACGCCGGACAACCGTATGTTTCTGCTGCTTGCGGCCTATAACGCCGGGCCCGGCAATTTGCAGAAGATCAGGCGCATGGCGCGGGAAAGTGGTCTCGACCCGGATCGCTGGTACGGCCATGTGGAGCGGATGGCGGCCAGGGAACTGGGGCGTGAAACCCTCGATTACGTGAGCAACGTGTACAAGTACTACGTCTCCTACCGATTCGCCCAGGAGCGGGAGGAAATGCAGGCGGAAAGCCTGTTCGGCAGGCTGGAAAAAAGGGGCTGATATGCAGCCCCTGGGAAGGAGCGGCTCGCTGCCGAGGCAGGAGCCGCACGGGGAATCAGAAGAGCACGTAGGCGCTGGCGCTGGTCTGGTCGAGTTCGATATCGCCGACCTTCAGGACTTCCTGTTCCAGGCGCACGCCGACGTTGCGGAACACGTCCACTTCGACGCCGAGACCGTAGGTCAGGTCCAGGTCGCTGCTGTCACCGGCGCTGTCGTCGTCGGCCTCCCAGGCATGCACGCCGGCACTGGCGAACAGGCGCACGCGGTCGCCCACCGGAACGCCGAAGTGGGCGGCGGCCTGCAGGGAGTGGCCGTCGAAATCGGCGCGCTCGCCTTCGAAGCTGCCCAGGTCGACCCATGCGCCTTCCACTGCCAGGTAGGGGTTGAAGCGGTAGCCGACGTAGGCCTTGTAGCTGTTGTCGTCGTCGCCGATGGTGCGCTCGTCGATTTCGACCCGGGTCACGCCGCCGCCCAGATACAGGCCGCGGTCATCCGCGAAGGCGCTGAGGGAGCTGAAGGTGAGGAGGGCGGCTGCCAGTTGTTTGCCGAATTTCATCGTTTGTCCTGTTGGGTTGGTTGGATTGGAGCGGGGGATCAGGCCGATCCTTTTGGCCGGAACTCTCTGTCCAGGCGTTCGCGAATCTGCAATGCGCTCGCGTCGAGGGCCGGGTAGATGTCCTCGACCGTGGGTTTGTCGGATTGCCCGACGTTGCGACCCTTGGCGCGGTCGACGGCGCGAGCGAGGGTTTCGCCGCTGGTGCCGTCGCGGACTTCGCTTTCGAAGAACACATAGAGGGTTTCATCGCGCACGCCGGTGACGTGCAGGGAGAGGCCGATCAGCATGCCGATCGGGATGTACTCCGTGACGTTCGGATCACGGGGTTTACGCTGGAGATCGGCGATCGAGACACGCAAGGACAGGGCCCCCGGTGTGGGCCGGTTCACCAGGCGGTAGCCGGCTGAGGACAATTGCCGTTCCAGCTGGCCTCGGAAGTGGAGGAGCAGTTTGTTGATATCCGCATCGGACTCGCTGAAAACCTGCTCGTTATTGGCGAGTGACTTGGGCAAGTCGATGAATATCGATTTGTCATGTTTGCTTGAAAGTGGCGCTGGATATTTCTTCCAGGCAATGGTGCCTTCGTCTCTTTCAATGATTTGCAACGGCGCAGTGGCGGGTCGTGTCGATAGTTCGGTCGTATCGATGGCTGGAGCCATCGAACAGCCACACAGCACCATCGAAAGCGAGAGGATGGAAAGTTCTTTGATATGCATGTGAATTCCTGTTGGGGTCGCGCCGGGCCGGCCTGCTCGATGCACCGGGGAGTGGTCGCAGGCACGAACGCAATCCGGCTTGCCGTCAAGCGGTTCGCCCGGATGAAAGAGCACGTGAAGCCTTGCTTTCGCGCCCTTTCCGGCGCCCATGCACTGTGGGCCAAGGGCGGCCAGAACAAGAATCAAAAATCGTTATTTGTGCCGTGTGGTGCGCAGCTGGGAGTCGATGTGCGAGAGAATCCGCATCATTCCTGTGGTTAATGAAATCAATAAGCTCAGAAAAGATTCATGAAAAACCAGTTCAAGTTCTTCCTGAAAAGTGGCGGAGCAGTGTTGTTCGAAGCCGCAAACAACCAGTTGCATATAAGTTCGAATGTGGGTGAACCGCGCACGGTGACACTTTCCTATTCGGAATCCCGCTTGTTGCAACTTCTGCTGGATAAACCGGGGGAAACCCGCAGTCGCAACGAAATCATGGAATACGCCTGGGATAACCGTGTGGTTGCCGCCGGAAGTCTGAACCAGGCGATATTCACCCTGCGCAACCTGATCGAAGACGGCACCGACCACGAGTTGCTGCAGACCGTCCCGCGCCGGGGTTATCGATTCAACGCGCAACAGGTCGCTGACGAAGCCACGCCGTCGTCCGCATCGGCGTCTGCGCCGGGCGTCGCCGAGGTCGTGGCCGAGGCGGACGCGGAGCAGGCCCCGACGACCGCCGATTCTCCATCCACCGCCCCACGGCATCGGCTGGCAAACCTGCTCCGCTCGCCGAAGCTGCTGGTGCCTGCCTATGTATTGATGTGCTGCCTGCTCGCGCTGGTGGCGCTGTATCGCCTGGGCGTCTTCGATGACGCCGCGTCGGAGCTGGTGATCGAAGACGTGGCGGCCGGTCACATGACCTACCACTTCATCGGCGACAGCGCCGAGGAGAACGCCAGGATTCGCGAGACCTTCAAGCCGGCGCTGGATGCCCGCGAGGAAGGCCTTGCCGGACATATCTGGATCAATCGCTCGAACCGCCTCTACGACCTGGCCTGCGTTCGTACCGATGGCACCACGGAGAACCTGATCTTTCTCGAGGACAACAAGATGGCCAACCTGCAACTGGAAATGGTCCGTCGCTGCATGAGGGGCTGGCCATGATGCTGCGCCGCTACAAACACGCCTTCATCCTCGGTGGGCTGGCCTTGCTGGCCGTGGCCGGCCTGGTGTTCGATCGCCCCGCCTACAGGCTCGGCGTTTCCTACCACGGCACCAGCGACATCGTGCTCAACGACGGTGCGCGGATTCGCCTGGAAGAGCGGCTCATCATCGGTGAAAAGATGAGCTTCGCTGCCATGGAACGCGTCGCTTCGGAGGTCAACTACGCGTCGCTGGTGGCGGATGTCCTGCATTTCGGACCCCGCAGTATCGATGTCCGCCTGCAGAAGGCCCAGACCAGCCGGGCCCGGCCCATGGAACGGATGAGTGAGATTCCCGATGTGATGTTCGGCCGTCAGTACGGCCTGGCGACGGGGGCGACGATGCGGCTGGAATTCCTGCCGGCGCCGGAGGGCGCAATCTGCTACTACGCGCGGGAGATCGACAACTTCCGTTGCCTGAACCGCTGAACTGCCGCCTGGCGCGCGGAGCGGTGGCAATGGCTGGCCACCCTCCGGCGCCTGCCCCGGTCAGGCGATTTCCGGCAGGCGAAGTTCGGTCACTTCCTTGAGCTTCCCATCCAGGGTGCGGGTTTCCACGCTCAGGATGACCATGGGCCGCTCGGTGCGAACGACCTTGATGCGCGTGAGGGTATCCGGGGTGTTCTGGATGACCAGGGATTCCCCGACATTGCGACACAGGACCAGCATTTCAGGCACTCCGTTGAAGTAGTCACGGCATCGATTTTCGAAGCCGCCGTAGGCCTGATGCGAATCAAAAATGCTCATTGCTGTTGGGCCCCTGCACCGGGCGGACTTCGGGACGCGTTCGGAAGAGGGTGATTACCGGCATCGCGGAGTATCAGGGCAGCCCTTCGGCCTGCTTGGCGAATGAATTGGCTGTGTCCGCATTAAGTGTTGCAAGTGGCTGCAGTGCCCGTAGGAGCTGGCTTGCCAGCAAATGGCCCCGTTTCGCTAGCAAGCCAGCTCCTACAAGGCTCCTGGACCGATGGCCGATCTCTGGCAACAGCTAACGCAGACATAGCCAATGAATTCGCCCCCACAGGAAGGGTGCCCCCGGGACGTACGGAATCTCCGGCGCGAGTCACCCCTCTCCTCTTCAGGGAGAGGGGCCGGGGGAGAGGGTTGCCTCCGGCTGGCACGAGCGCATTGAAGGCAAGGTATCCGTAGAGCGGAGTCCACAGGCAGCACCCTGCTAACGCCAAATGAACATTGCTGATTTTGATTTCCGCGCGCGCCCTTCAAGAATCCGCTCGTCCCGCGGTCGATGACCCGAGGGAGGCTCGGGCCTCCCTGAACATCCGGGGCCTGTCTTGCTACCAGAAGGGGCGTTGAATGAAGTTCATACCTGTCATCCGGCTGATCTGCTGGATCGTCTGTTCGGTCCTGGTGGCCGTCTCGTTCGGGGTCATGCGCAACTCCGTCATCGGCGGCTTGCTGATGCTCTCCGGTGCGATCTGGCTGTGCCCCGCCAGCTGGCGGGCAATCGAAAGCCTGACCGGAAAAGGGTGCAGCGTCGCTGTGGTCGTGCTCTCGGTGCCGCTGTTCCTGCTGGGCCTGCACATCACCACTACCGCCCGCGAGCTGACCAGTACCCCCGCGCCACAGCGCATCTACTCCGAGGGTGAAGCCTCAACGCGACAGGATGCGGCGGACCATCCGGAAGTGAATCCGGGCGCCCTGAATTTCTTCCGGCACATCATGGAGCAGGACTACCTGGTCGCCCTGGCCGGTGGAAAGTCGGCGCTGAACGAGCTGGCGATGGTCAACCCGGTGGAGCGCATGCCCAGCTCGCGCCTGGCGCAGTTATACGAAGGTGACGAGGACGCCGTGGACCCGTTCTTCAAAGGTCGCAAGCTCATCGTCACCGGTGAGGTCCTGGGCGTGCGCGTCGACTATGCCGACGACGTGGTCCTGGAACTGCCTGGCGCCCATCCGCAGTTGAACGTGCAGGCGGAGCTCCACAGCGATCCGCGCAAATATTCCGAGCCGGTGGTCGAGGGCAAATACGTGGACCTCTACTGCACCGTTTTCGGCAAGGTCTCCGACGACAGCGCCAGCAGCCTGTATCTGAAGGATTGCACCGAGGTCGATTTCACGCCCGACGCCAAGGCCTATGCCGACAACCTCACCGAAGCCCTGCGCGGCTGGCTGCGCACAGGCGGCAAGCACATCTTCCCCAACGACAACGCGGCGACCTACTTCCTGGTTTCGTACCTGGCAGGCACCCAGTTGCCGCCTGAAAACCCCTGCCTGCGGGAGGACGCCGCGCTGGAAGCGTGCGTGAAATCCCTGGACAACATGCAGGCCAGCGCCCTGTTCGAGAATGCGCGTGGCGACCTGCGGCGCTGGCAGGAATGGCTCGGCCTGCCGACCCCGGAAGGTTACGGCCAGCTGAGTAGTCGCTGATGGACCTGGGCTTTCGGGGCCTGGCGCTCTGCTGCCTGTTCGGGCTGTCGGCAGTCGGCCCGGTGCAGGCGGCGGACGTTCACCTGCGCGGACATTGGCAGCAATTCATTGACGAAGAAGACAGCCTCGTCGGCGTGTTGAGCCGCGACGAGGAGGGCGAGGCGGTGGCCGCCGAGCTGTACTTGCAGGCCTTTCGCAATGGTGTCGCCATCGGCGAGGAGGTACATCGCTTCGCCCTGCCGGAAACGGTCCGACTGTTCGCCATTCCCCTGGAGGACGACGTCGATTGCTACCGCGTGCTGGGCGTCGTCGGCCTGGATGCCGAGGATGAACCCGTCAGCGCCCAGGATGATTCCCCGCCCGGCACGGGGGAGTGCGACGCCCCGGATTCATTGCCCGCCGGCGCCTTGCTACCGAGCTGAGCTTTCACACCGACAACTGCACTTCCCGCTGGCCATCGATGCGCTGCGCGCCGCGCCGGCTCACCACCAGCTCGCCGATGGCGATCAGGCGGCTGCGGGTGACGTTGCGGCTGAGGCCCAGCAGGTTGGCGGTGTGCACCTGGTTGTAGTGGCAATGGCGATAGGCCGCGCGCAGTAGCGCGTCTTCGACCTTCTGGTGGAGGTCGCCAGCTTGCTCTTCGAACAGGCGCTGGAACGCCTGTTGCAGTTGCGCCTCGGCACCCCCTTCGACGCCGCGCGGTTCTTCCGGGCGGTCGATGCGCAGGTTGGACAGGTGCAGGTCGGCTGCCTGGATCACGCCATCGCGGCAGATCAGCAGGGTGTGGTGAATGACGTTTTCCAGCTCGCGGATATTGCCTGGCCAGGAGTAGCCGCGCAGTTTGCGTTCAGCGTCGGGGCTGAGCTCGCTGCGGCCATAGCCCAGGCGCCGGCTGTATTCGTCTATGAAGTGACGGGTCAGCGGCAGGATATCGCCGGGGCGCTCGCGCAGCGGGCTGAGCTCCAGGCTGACGACGTTGAGCCGGTAGTAGAGGTCCTCGCGGAAGTGCCCGGCGTTGATGGCCTTTTCCAGTTGCACGTTGGTGGCCGCCAGCACGCGCACATCGATGGGAATGCTCTTGCGCGAGCCGAGGCGCACCACCTCACGCTCCTGCAGCACACGCAGCAGCTTGACCTGAATGGGCATCGGCAGGTCGCCGATCTCGTCGAGGAACAAGGTGCCGCCGTTGGCCGCCTCGAACCATCCCGCCTTGGCCGCCAGGGCGCCGGTGAAGGCGCCTTTCTCATGGCCGAACAGTTCGGCTTCCACCAGGGATTCGGAAAACGCGCCGCAGTTGACCGCTACGAAGGGGCCGTCACGGCGACTGCTGAGGTTGTGCACATGGCGCGCCACCAGCTCCTTGCCGGTGCCGGTCTCGCCGATGATCAGCACGCTGGCCTCGCTCGGCGCCACTTGCTGGAGGTGCGCCAGCAGGGACTGGGACTTCGGGTCCTCGAATACCTGGGCGGTGGCCCTGACCGAAGTGGCCAGGGCCGGGGAGGGGGGCAGCGTGAGCAGGTTGGAAGAGGCTTGGCGCGGTGCTTTCATGAGTAGAAGGTCGGCTTCGGCAGGGTCTGGTTGAGGGCCCACTCGCCCAGTTCGCGGACCTTGTAGTCCACCGGGTCGTGCAGGGTCTGGGTGCGCAGGTTGCGCCAGTGGCGATCCAGGCGCAGGGCGGCGTGGGTGGAGCGTGCGCCGGTGACTTCGAACAGGCGGCTGCACAGGTCGAGGCCGGTGCGGCTGGCAGCCACCTTGGCGGTGGCGATGGCCAGGGCCAACTCGCCGCGCTGGACCTCCCCGAGGTCTGGTCCCTGGTTCCACGCGGCGTCGAGCAGGCTGGAGGCGCGTTGCACCAGCGCGCGAACACCTTCCAGGCCAACCCAGAACTCGCCGTAGTGGGCCAGGACGTAGGGGTCTTCGCCGATGTGGCTGGCGGGCGATTTGAACCAGGGCCGCGCCTCCTTGAGGGTGTAGGCGCGGGCGTCCTCGAAGGAGCCTTCTGCAATGCCCAGGTAGATGTGGGTGAAAATCAGCTGGGCGATCAGCGGGCGCAGGCAGGCGAATGGCGTGCTCAAGGGGCCCGGGTCCAGCAGCAGCTCGTTTTCTTCGACCCGCACGCGCTCGAAGAGGGCGCTGCCGCTGTCGGTCTGGCGCTGGCCCATGTTGTCCCAGTCATCCGCCAGGCTGATGCCGCTGCGGGCGGTGGGGATGGCGGCGATCAGCAGCTTGCCGCTCTCTTCATCGAGGCCGGAGGCGATCAGCATCTGCGAATCCAGCGCGCCCGAGCAGAAGCTCTTCTTGCCGGAGAACTCGCGCCAGCCGGCGAACTTCTTCACCGTGGTACGGGTGTCCAGCGGGTTCAGGGCGTTGCCCCAGAACCAGCGATTGCGTGCGGTGAGTTGGAACCACGGCTGCCATTGTTCGGCGCGGGAAAACAGTCGCACCGTGGCCAGCATCAGGTGCTGGAAGCCGAAGACATGGGCGATGGAACTGTCCACGCGGGCGAACTCGCGTATCACATCCAGGGTGGTCTGCCAGTCGTGACCCAGGCCGCCATGTTCCTCAGGAATGATCAGTGACAGCAGGCCGCTTTGGCGGATCGCGTCGCGCTCGGCCTTGGGCGTGCCGCCACGGGCGTCGCGTTCGGCCGCGGTTTCGGCGAAGCCGGCCGCCAGCTCGCGCGCAATCTGCAGCGGTGTGGGGCGGGTGAGATGCTGCGGGGCATTCACGCGGATTACCTCTTCAGGTGGATTTCTTGTCGTTGCATCGCCCCTTCGCCGGGAAGGGGCGGGGGCAGTTCAGCGGGCGGCGGCGGTCTTGGGCAGCACGTCGTTGGCGATCATCTCGCCGAAGGGACCGGTGAGGTTGGTCACACCGCGTCCGGCCAGGCTCGCGTAAGGCTCGGGCAGTAGCGGGAACACCAGCTCGGCGAAGCGGTAGGCCTCTTCCAGGTGCGGGTAGCCGGAGAAGATGAAACTCTCGATGCCGAGGTCCGCGTACTCCTTGATGCGCTCCGCCACCTGCTGCGGATCGCCCACCAGGGCAGTGCCGGCGCCACCGCGTACCAGGCCGACGCCGGCCCAGAGGTTGGGCGCGATCTCCAGGTTGTCGCGGCGGCCGCCGTGCAGCGCGGCCATGCGCCGTTGGCCCTCGGAATCGAAGCGGGCGAAGGACTGCTGGGCGGCGGCGATGGTGTCGTCGGAGATGTGTTCGATCAGCTTGCTGGCGGCGCGCCAGGCTTCTTCCTCGGTTTCGCGGACGATCACGTGCAGGCGGATGCCGAACTTCACCGTGCGACCGTGGCGGGCGGCGCGTTCGCGCACATCGGCGATCTTCTTCGCCACCGCTGCCGGTGGTTCGCCCCAGGTCAGGTAGACGTCCACCTGCTCGCCAGCCAGGTCATGGGCCGCATCGGAGGAGCCGCCGAAATAGAGCGGCGGGTAGGGCTGCTGGAGCGGCGGGTAGAGCGCCTTGGCGTTCTCCACCTGGATGTGCTTGCCCTCGAAGTTGACCGACTCACCTTGCAGAACACGGCGCCAGATGCGCAGGAATTCGTCGGTGACTTCATAGCGCTCGGCGTGGCTCAGGTGGATGCCGTCGCCACGGTTCTCGTCGGGGTCGCCGCCGGTGACCACGTTGATCAGCAGACGGCCGCCGGAAAGGCGGTCGAGGGTCGCGGCCATGCGCGCGGAAACGGTGGGAGAGATGATCCCCGGACGGATCGCCACCAGGTAGCGCAGGCGTTCGGTCAGTGGTGCCAGGGCCGAGGCCACCACCCAGGAGTCCTCGCAGGAGCGGCCGGTGGGGATCAGCACCCCGTAGTAGCCGAGGCTGTCGGCGGCTTGTGCCACCTGCTTGAGGTAAGGCAGGGAGACCGGTCGGGCGCCCTGGCTGGTGCCAAGGAAATGACCATCGCCGTGGGTGGGGAGAAACCAGAAAACGTTCATGTCAGGTCCTTCAGGCAATCTTCAGCAGGTCCGCGGCAGCGCCGGGGAACAGAGGCGCTGCACGTTCGGCGGCGAGCTGGATGCGGGCGTTCAGCGCGTCACTGCTGATCTGGTAGTCGTCGAAATCGGACTCGGAGGCGTAGACGCCGATGGGCAGGGTCAGCGACTGGAAGAAGCTGAACAGCGGACGCAACTGGTGGTCGAGGACCAGCGCATGGCGCTCGCTGCCGCCGGTGGCGGCGAGCAGCACCGGGGTGTCGATCAGGGCGTTCTGGTCGATCAGGTCGAACAGGTGCTTGAACTGGCCCGGATAGGTGCCGCGATAGACCGGGGTGGCCACCACCAGCAGGTCGGCGGATTCGATGGCGCGCAGTTCATGCTCGACGGTCTCCGGCAGTTCCTTGCGGGACAGGGCGCCGCCTACCGAGCGAGCGATGTCGCCCAGTTCGATCAGGTGACTCTGGATGGTCAGGTGCTGGCCCAGTTCGGCGACGATGGCCTGGGTCAGGACCAGGGTGCGGGAAGGGCGGAAGGTGCTGCCGGTGACAGCGACCACTTTGATCGGCTTGGTCATGGGGAATCCCTTGTGATGTTGCTCTGTGTGCAGCAGGACAGAGCAAAGGGCGTACCAAGGCGAAAAGTGTGCTGAATCAGGGCAGTTCAGCGCTGTTTTCCGGTTTTTGTTGGTGAATGGGCAACAGTTGTGCTGATGAAGTGTTGCTGTGGCAACACTTCTGCGGGGTATTCGGATAGCTCTTATATGCGAAATTGGAATATATAAATATCAATCAATAATTTTTTTATCTATATGTGTTCGGGCATCATTCCCCTGCGCTATCGGCTGCCAGGAATGCACCATGTCTCTGCTTACTCTCCCCAATGCCCGTGAACTGACCAAGTCGGTACGGGCAACCGTGCTGGTCTTCAAGGACCCGGCATCCCAGGAACTGCTTGGCCGCATCGAGCGCCTGGCACCCAGTGAGGCCAATGCGCTGATCATCGGCGAGACCGGCACGGGCAAGGAGCTGGTGGCCCGGCATATCCACAATCTCAGTCGCCGCGCTGGCGGCCCGTTCGTGGCGGTGAATTGCGGCGCCTTTGCCGAAACCCTGGTGGAAAGCGAATTGTTCGGCCACGAGAAGGGTGCCTTCACCGGTGCCACCCAGGCCAAGGCCGGCTGGTTCGAGACGGCCAACGGCGGCACCTTGTTCCTCGATGAGATCGGCGACCTGCCGCTGAACATGCAGGTGAAGCTGCTGCGAGTGCTGCAGGAGCGGGAGGTGGTACGACTGGGCTCGCGCACGCCGATTCCAATCGACGTGCGCCTGGTGGCGGCGACCAACGTGAACCTGGCGGATGCCGTGGTGGCGGGGCACTTTCGCGAGGACCTGTTCTATCGGCTGCATGTGGCCAGCATCAAATTGCCGCCACTGCGCGAGCGCAAGGGCGATGTCCTGCCTCTGGCGGAGTTCTTCCTCGCCGAACATTCGCGGCGCCTTGGCTACACGCCCGCGAGCCTGAGCGAGGGGGCTGAGCGCAAGCTGCTCGCCCACAGCTGGCCGGGCAACATCCGCGAGCTGGAGAACTCCATCCACCACGCCCTGCTGGTTTGCCGCAATCGCGAAGTTCAACCCGGCGACCTGCAACTGGTGGAACTGCGTCCGGCCTCGATTCGCCAGGACGTGCCGTTACAGCCCGTTGGACTCGAGGCCGCGCTGGAAGCGCTGTTCGAGGAAAATCAGCCTGACCTCTACGAGAAGATCGAGGAACGGTTGTTCCGCACCGCCTACCGCTTCTGCCACGGCAACCAGTTGCAGACCGCCCGCTTGCTGGGCATCAGCCGCAACATCGTGCGGGCACGGCTGGAGAAGATCGGCGAACTGGAAGTGGCGAGTCGTACTCCCAGCGTGCGTCTGGCCTGAACCCCTTTCTTGCGCCCCTCATCATGGGGCGCATGCGGACTTGTAGGAGCGAGCTTGCTCGCGAAGCTTCTGAGCCGCCCCTTTCGCGAGCAAGCTCGCTCCTACACAAAACCCCTCCTGCTTTGGCCATTCAGGCAAAAAGCACGGTTTTTTGACTCACCTATTCGCCGATTTTGCAAGCATCTACCTGATGCTTCCGGGCGGTGGCAAACAGCGGATCAACGGAAGATGGATGGCTGAAAGGCTCTAGGACGGGCTTTTCAGCGTTGGGTAATGGCCCCGAAAAGGGTGGGGATGGCCCCGTAATGGCGTGTACTTCTCATCTTTGTAAGCACATGTTTCATATTTAAAACATTAAAAAACAATAAGTTAACTAATCAAAAAGAGCAAAAACCGTAGGAATGACGGTCGCTTGACAGTGTTTTTGGCCGAATCTTTAGTCAGGTGTGTAAGAAATTGTTTCGTGCCGTGGGCAGCTGCATCGTGAGGGCGCTGCAGCCTTAGCCGGGAAACAATAAAAGCTAGGGAGAACGTCATGAGCACTGTCCATTCAGCTCCATTCCAGGCGGCGATTCCGCCCATCTCTTCACATCTCTCCGAGTATCACGGCCCGCCGGGTCGTTGACCTTGGTGCCGGTACATATTGCCGGCACCTTCAGGGATAGAACCTCCTGCTGAAGAGCATGAACTGCGCTAGCACCAGCGTCGCTTCAAGGTAGGCGTCATCTAGTCCCCCAAATCCCGAAGTCAAGTCGAAAGCGTGGCGCCTGACCTTGCTGCCATGGCGCTCGCCCCTACTCAGTCGGAATTGAGGAATCAGCAAAATGGCCAATTTCAACCTCGCGGACCTGGATTTCATCCTCCAGCAGATTCTCATCGCTGAAGCACACGCTTCCGGTGAGGACCTTCGCGACTTGCTACCCAACGTGCAGGTGCCGTTCGGCCTGCGCACCATCGATGGTTCGTTCAACAACCTGTTCGCCGGCCAGACCGAATTCGGCGCTGCGGACAACATTTTCCCGCGCCTGCTGGACCCGGTGTTCCGCCCTGCGGAGGCGGGAACCTCCTACGCGCAGACGACCGGAACGGTGATCGACTCCCAGCCGCGCACCATCAGTAACCTGATTGTCGACATGACGGCCAACAACCCGGCAGCGGTGGCGACGGCCTTCGACCCCGGCCTGGACGGGACCCTCGGAACCGCCGACGATGTGCTCAAGGACGGCGCCCAGATCGTGACCAGTCCTGGCCTCGATGGCCTGTTTGGCACGGCCGATGACACACCGACCTTCTTCATTCCCAACGTCGCGCCGGATGCCGGACTCTCGGCCCCCTTCAATGCCTGGATGACCTTCTTCGGGCAGTTCTTCGACCACGGCCTGGACCTGGTGACCAAGGGCGGCAACGACATCATCTTCATCCCGTTGCAATCGGACGACCCGCGCTTCGTCGCCGGTAGCCCGACCAATTTCATGGTGCTGACCCGTGCCACCCAGTTCGGCGGCCCCGGCCTGAACCAGAACACCACCTCGCCCTTCGTCGACCAGAACCAGACCTACAGCTCACACCCCTCGCACCAGGTGTTCCTGCGTGCCTACGAGATCGGCGCAGACGGCCATCCACACGCGACCGGCAAGCTGATCACCAATCGCTCGCTTGGCGCCGATGGTGACTTCGGCACCGCTGATGATGTGGAAATCGGCGGCATGGCCACCTGGGCGGTGGTCAAGGCCCAGGCCCGCGACATCCTCGGGATCAACCTGACCGATGCCAACGTGTTCGATGTGCCGCTGCTGGCCACCGATGCCTACGGCAACTTCATCAAGGGGCCGAACGGCTTCCCGCAAGTGGTGATGAAGGGGGCCGATGGTCTCGCCGGCACTGCGGACGACGTCCTGGTGGAAGGCAATCCGCTGGCGCCCATCAGCCTGGCCAATGCGGTCGGCACCGGTCATCAGTTCCTCATCGATATCGCCCACAGCGCCGACCCCTCGGCCGCAGCTGGCCTGGTTCGCGACAACAACGGCGTGATCGGCGGCGTGCAGCCGGCCGGTACCTACGACGGCGAACTGCTGGATGCCCACTACATGGCCGGCGACGGACGGGTCAACGAGAACATCGGCCTGACCACGGTGCACCATGTGTTCCACTCCGAACACAACCGCCTGGTGGAGCAGACCAAGACCACCCTGCTGGCTTCCGGCAACCTGGCCGAGCTGACTCCCTGGCTGATGCCGGGTACCGCGCCCGCCGTGTTCCCCACCACGCCCGCGGCGATCGCCGCGCTGGATTGGAACGGCGAGCGGCTGTTCCAGGCCGCCAAGTTCGGCACCGAGATGCAGTACCAGCACCTGGTGTTCGAAGAGTTCGCCCGGACCATCCAGCCCCAGGTCGACGAATTCCTGGCGCCGTCCGGCTATGACACCACCATCGATGCGTCCATCGTCGCCGAGTTCGCCCACACGGTTTACCGCTTCGGCCACTCGATGCTGACCGAGACCATCGACCGCTTCGACCCGAACTTCAACCCGGTCACGGTCGACCCGCTGCACCCGACCAACGACCAGCAGATCGGCCTCATCGCCGCCTTCCTCAACCCGCTGGCCTATGCCGCCAGCGGCCCGAGCGCCGAAGCGGCGGCGGGTGCCATCGTGCGTGGCCTGACCCGCACCGTGGGCAATGAGATCGATGAGTTCGTCACCGAGGCCCTGCGCAATAACCTGGTGGGCCTGCCGCTTGACCTGGCAGCACTGAACATCGCCCGTGGCCGCGACACTGGTGTCCCGTCGCTGAACGCGGCGCGTCGCGAGTTCTTCCAGATGACTGGCGACGAACAGCTGACCCCCTATACCAGCTGGGTGGACTTCGCCGATCACCTCAAGCACATGGAGTCGCTGATCAACTTCATTGCCGCCTACGGCACCCACACCAGCATCACGGGTGCCACTTCCCTGGCGGCCAAACGCGCGGCCGCCACCCTGCTGGTACTGGGGGGGGCCGGTGAGCCGGCCGACCGCCTGGACTTCCTGCACAGCACGGGCGCCTGGGCCAGTGCCGCCAACGGCGTGACCACCACCGGCCTGGACCTGGTGGACTTCTGGATCGGCGGCCTGGCCGAAGAGAAGATGCCCTTTGGCGGCATGCTGGGCTCGACCTTCAACTTCGTCTTCGAGACCCAGTTGGAGTCCCTGCAGAATGGCGACCGCTTCTACTATCTGTCGCGCACCGCGGGGATGAACTTCGGCACCGAGCTGGAGAACAACTCCTTCGCCAAGCTGGTGATGCTCAACACCGACGTCACCCACTTGCCGAATGCGATCTTCTCCACCCCGACCTGGACCCTCGAGGTCAACCAGGCCGCGCAGCACACCGGCCTTGGCGTGGACGGCCGCGCCGACCCCACTGGCGGCATCCTCATCAACGGCGTGGAAATCGCTGCGCTGGTGATGCGCGACGACCCCAACACCGCAGCCGTGGAAACCAACTACCTGCGCTACACCGGTGAAGACCATGTGGTGCTCGGCGGTACGGCGAACAACGACACCATCATTTCCGGCGAAGGTGACGACACGCTGTATGGCGATGGCGGCAACGACGTGCTGGAGGGCGGTTACGGCAACGACACCGTCATGGGCGGCGCAGGTGACGACATCATCACCGATGCCGGCGGCGACAACCGCATGGAAGGTGGCGACGGCAACGACGTGATCCACGTCGGCAACATGATGGCCGGCGGCGCCGGCAACCTGATCCTTGGCGGCAACGGCAAGGACTTCATCGTCACCATCGAAGACATGTCCACCACCTTCGGCGGCCAGGGCGACGACTTCATCTACAGCGCCAAGACCAGCCTGCCACCCACTGGTAACGAGGGTAACGACTGGATCGAGTGGGGTACCCAGGACGGCGCGCCCGGCGACAACTTCGCGCCCCTGCTGGCTGACAACGTGATCGGCCACGACGTCTTCATCGGCGGCGGCGGCTTCGACGAGATGATCGGGGAGGGCGGCGACGACATCTTTGTCGGCAGTGATGCCCAGGACAAGATGGACGGTATGTCCGGCTATGACTGGGTCACCTACAAGAACGACACCATCGGCGTCACCGTCGACCTTTCCCTGGCGGCATTCCTCGGCATCGGTGAAGTGGGCGACCACATCGCCTTCCCGGTGGCCCAGTCGCCGGCCTCGATCTTCGACCGTTTCGCCGAAGTGGAAGGCCTTTCGGGTTCGGACTTCGCCGACATCCTGCGTGGTGACGACGTCGATCCGACCACCATCATCAACCACGGCGGCGCCACTGGCGGCGCGCTGACCAATCTTGACCTGATCACTGGCCTGCGGGCGTTCCTCGGTAACCAGGCATCGGTCGGTGCGGACGCCATCCTCGGCACCGCCGACGATCTGGTGGATACCTTCATCGGCGGCAATATCATCCTTGGCGGTGGCGGCAGCGACATCATGGAAGGTCGTGGCGGCAATGACCTGATCGATGGCGACCTGTGGCTGAACGTGCGCATCAGCGTACGTGCCAACGCAGACGGCACTGGTGCGGAAATCGCCAGCTTCGACAGCATGGTGGACCTGATCCCACTGATGCTGAACCACACCTTCAACCCCGGCCAACTGGTGGCCGTGCGTGAACTGCTCAATGGAGGTGCTGACTTCGACACCGCCAATTACCAGGGCCGTGCCGCCGATTACACGGTGGTGACCAATGCCGACGGCTCGGTCACCGTGACTGACTCGGTGGCTGGCCGTGACGGCATCGACCGGCTGACCAACGTCGAGCGCATCCAGTTCTCCGACGGTAGACAGGTTCTGGTCACCGGCCTCAACGCCGAGCCGACGGGTTTGTTGACCATCAGCGATGCCAATGGCGGCGGCCTGCAAGTGGGCGATTTCCTCACGGTTTCGGCTGCGGGGATCAACGACAACGACAACCCCGGCGGTGACATTACCGACGTCAACTACGTCTGGCAGGTCGAGCGCAATCCGGGCACCGGCGTCTTCGAGGACATCATTGCCGCCCCGGCGGGCGACCTGGCCTTCCAGAGCGCCAACGGCATCCGCTTCCGGATCACTCCAGACCTCGCGGGCCTGTCGCTCCGGGTCAAGGGCGTCTACCAGGATGCCAACGGCGTGACCGAGCAGGTGTTCTCCGCGCCCTCCGCTGCCGTGGCAGCCTTCACCCCGCCGCCGCCCACCCTGGTGGTCGACCCGGGGCCCGGCGTCGCCCAGAGCGGCCCCGGCATTCAACTGGTACGCGGAGACCTGAACTTCATTCTTGACCAGATCAAGATTGCCGAAGCCCACGCCGGTGGCGCCGACCTGCTGTCGCTGCTGCCCAATATCCGCGCCTCGATGGGCCTGCGTACGGTAACCGGTGAGTTCAACAACCTGCTGAACTTCTCCGGTATCGACCAGAGCCAGTTCGGTGCTGCCGACAACACCTTCCCGCGCCTGCTGCCGCCGGAGTTCACCAACGAGAACGATGAAGCACCGTTCCTCGGTGTGACCAACACCAACTACAACTCCTCCACCAGCGTGGTGGACAGCGACCCACGTACCATCTCCAACCTGATCGTCGACCAGACCAACAACAACCCGGCAGCCGTTGCGGCGGCCGCGGGGACTGATGGTTCGACCGTGGTGACCAGCCCGGGCCTGGATGGTCTGTTTGGCACCGCCGATGACCAGTTGGTGAACTTCATCCCCAACGAGATGCCGGATGCCGGCCTGACTGCGCCGTTCAACGCCTGGATGACCTTCTTCGGGCAGTTCTTCGACCACGGCCTGGACCTGGTGACCAAGGGTGGCAGCGGCACTGTGTTCATCCCGCTGCAACCGGACGATCCGCGCTTCGTGGTGGGTAGCCCGACCAACTTCATGGTCCTCACCCGCGCTACCCAGGTGGGTGGCGTGCCCGGGCAGAACGAGAACACCACGTCGCCCTTTGTCGACCAGAACCAGACCTACAGCTCGCACCCATCGCACCAGGTGTTCCTGCGCGAGTACGTGATGACGGCCAATGGTCCGGTGGCCACCGGTGAGCTGATCACCAACCGCAACCTGGGCGCTGACGGCCAGTTCGGTACCGCCGACGATGTCGAGATCGGCGGCATGGCCACCTGGGCGGTGGTCAAGGCGCAGGCCCGCGACATGCTGGGGATCAACCTGACCGATGCCAACGTGTTCGATGTGCCGCTGCTGGCCACCGACGACTATGGCAACTTCATCAAGGGGTCGAATGGTTTCCCGATGGTGGTCTTCGTGGGCCCGGATGGTCTGCCGGGTACTGCGGACGATGTGCTGGTCCAAGGCGACCCGACCGCCAACGGCGGTCTTGGGATCAGCCTGACCGGCGCGGTGAGCACCGGTCACCAGTTCCTCATCGACATCGCCCACAGTGCCGACCCCACCGGTGGCCTGACTGCCGACGCCGACGACATCGTCAACGTGGGCACCACCCCGGCGGCGGGGACCTACGACAACGAGCTGCTCGACGCGCACTACATGGCCGGTGACGGCCGGGTCAACGAGAACATCGGCCTGACCGCTGTACACGCGATCTTCCACTCCGAGCACAACCGCCTGGTGGCGCAGACCAAGACCACCGTGCTGGCCAGCAACGACCTGGCGTTCCTCGCCGAGTGGCTGCTGCCGGGTACCGCACCGGCTGTGTTCCCGACCACGGCTGGCGAAATCGCTGCCCTGCAGTGGAATGGCGAGCGGCTGTTCCAGACCGCCAAGTTCGGTACTGAAATGCAGTACCAACACCTGGTGTTCGAGGAGTTCGCGCGGACCATCCAGCCGAACGTCGACCCGTTCTTCGCGCCGACCCAGGTTTATGACGTCAACCTCGATCCCTCGATCGTCGCCGAGTTCGCCCACACGGTTTACCGTTTCGGCCACTCGATGCTGACCGAGACGGTCGACCGCTTCGACGCCAACTTCAACCCGGTCACGGTCGATCCGCTGCACCCGACCAATGACCAGCAACTGGGCCTGATCGCCGCCTTCCTCAACCCCCTGGCCTATGCCGCCAGCGGTTTGACTCCGGAAGACGCCACCAGCGCCATCATCCGGGGCGTGACGCGCACCGTGGGTAACCAGATCGACGAGTTCGTCACGGAGGCCCTGCGCAACAACCTGGTGGGCCTGCCGCTCGACCTCGCCGCACTGAACATCGCTCGGGGCCGTGATACCGGCGTGGCAACGCTCAACCACGCTCGCGCGCAGTTCTATGAAGCCACCGGCGACGCCAACCTGAAGCCCTACGTCAGCTGGGCCGACATGGTGCTGCACCTGAAGCATCCGGAGTCGCTGATCAACTTCATCGCGGCCTACGGTACCCATGACTCCATCGACGTAACAGCAACCACCCTGGCCGAGAAGCGTGCCGCGGCGACCGCCATCGTCCTGGGAGGGGCAGGGGCGCCTGCCGACCGGCTGGACTTCCTCAACAGCACCGGCACCTGGGCTGGCGTGGAAACCGGCCTGAACCTGGTGGACTTCTGGATCGGCGGCCTGGCCGAGAAGGTCACGCCGTTCGGCGGCATGCTCGGCTCGACCTTCAACTTCGTGTTCGAGAACCAGCTGGAGAAACTCCAGGACGGTGACCGCTTCTACTACCTGGAGCGTACCGCCGGCCTGAACTTCAATGCCGAGCTGGAAGGCAACTCGTTCGCCAAGCTGATCATGGCCAACACCACCGCCACCCACCTGCCGGGCGTGGTCTTCCTGACCCCCGCCTTTACCCTGGAGGTCAACCCGCTGCTGCAACACACCGGTCTCAACGAAGCGGGGGCCGATGGCATCCAGGGCACCGCGGACGATGTCGTCGGCGCAGACGGCATCGCCGGCAACTCCGACCCGCTGGGGGACAACCCGCTGCTGCCGCTGGTGGTACGCGACAACCCGGACACCCCCGGGACCGATACCAACTACCTGCTGTATCGCGGTGCCGACCATGTGGTGCTGGGTGGTAGCGCCGGTAACGACATCCTGCGCTCCAGCGAGGGCGATGACACCCTCTATGGCGACGGCGGCAACGACCGTCTGGATGGCGGCTACGGCAATGACTTCATTAATGGTGGCGACGGCGACGACATCATCACGGACGTGGGTGGCGACGACAACATCAAGGGTGACAACGGCAACGACGTGATCCAGGGCGGCAACGGCGTCAACCTGATCCTCGGCGGCTTCGGCAATGACTTCATCATCACCGGTGAGGACGCCAGCGAAGCCTTCGGTGGCCAGGGCAACGACTTCATCCTGGGCTCGAAGGCCAACGAACAGGACATGGGTAACGAAGGGGACGACTGGCTGGAAGCCGGCACCTCCGACGGCGCCCCTGGCGACAACTTCGATCCGGCCGGCAACGACCCGATCGCCGGCAACGACGTGTACATCGGCAGCGGCGAGAACGACAAGTTCAACGGCGAGGGCGGTGACGACATCATGGTCGGCAGCGCTGGCCAGGGTGATCGCTACATCGGGTCTTCCGGCTACGACTGGGCGACCTTCAAGAACGATACCCGTGGTGTCACCATCGACATCAGCGATCGCTTCTTCGATCAGCCGCAGCAACCGGGCTCGGGTGCGTCGGTGCTGGCCCGCTTCGACTTCGTCGAGGGCCTGTCGGGATCGGCGTTCGGTGACGTGCTCAGTGGCGACGATTCCGACGCCACCAGTCTGCCGACGGCAGGCGCCAAGGGCAGCGTGCTGACCAACATCGGCCTGATCGCCGGGCTGCAGGAGTTCCTGGGTGCCGGTGTCACCTTCTTCGACGGTGGCAACATCATCCTCGGCGGCAGCGGTAGCGACATCATCATGGGACGGGGTGGCGATGACCTGATCGATGGTGACAAGTGGCTGAACGTACGCATCAGCGTGCGCCAGAACGTCGATGGCAGCGGTCCGGAGATCGCCAGCTTCAACAACATGACCGACATGGTGTCGCTGATGGTCAACGGCACCTACAGGGCGGGGCAACTGGTGGTCGTGCGGGAGATCCTGCAGGGCACTGCTGCGTTGGATACTGCGGCTTATCAGGGGCTTTCCTCCGAGTACGACTTCACCGTGAACCTGGATGGTTCAGTCACTGTCACCGACCTGGTGGCCGGCCGTGACGGCACCGACCGCCTGACCAGCATCGAGCGCCTGCAGTTCACCGATGGAATCATCGACCTGTCCGGCACCGATGCACGCCCGGTAGGCGTCGTGAGCATCAGTGACGGCACGCCTGAAGTCGGCTCGCTGCTGAGCGCATCCCTGGCGGGTGTCACCGACGCCGACAACCCCGGTGGCGTCATCACCGGTCCGGTGTCCTATTACTGGCAGGTGGAAACCAATCCGGGTACCGGCATCTTCGAAGATATCGTCTCCGTTGCCGCCGGTGAGGTGGCCCGCGCCACTGGCCGGACCTTCCGCATCACGGAAGACCTGGCCGGCCTGGCCCTGCGGGTGATGGCCATCTACAAGGACGCCAATGGCGTGCTGGAGACGGTGCTGTCGAATGTGACCGATCTGGTTTCGGCCACGCAGGTCAACGATGCGCCGACGGGGGCACCGGTGATCAGCGATACCACGCCGACCCAGAACCAGCTGCTGACGGCCTCGCGGGGTACGGTGGCGGACGTCGATGGCACGACGACCTCGGTGTTCGGCTTCCAGTGGCAGTCGTCGAACAACGGCACCACCTGGGGCAACATCGGTGGTGCCACGACGGCCACTTTCACGCCGGGAACGGCGCAGGTCGGGCTGTTCCTGCGGGTGGTCACCAGCTACGTCGATGACAGTGGCTTCAACAACTCGGTGGCGTCGCTGGCGACGGCGCGGGTCGGTGGCATCTTCAACGGCGGGCCTGGCAATGACACGCTGACCGGTGCGGCCGGTGACGACCTGATCAGTGGCGGGGCCGGCAACGACACGCTGAGTGGCGGCGCGGGCAACGACGTGCTCGATGGTGGGGCCGGCAACGACACCATGTCCGGCGGCTTGGGCGATGACACCTTCGTGGTCAGCAATCCCGGCGACGTGGTGAACGAGCAGAACGGACAGGGCACTGACCTGGTCTGGACGACCCTGGCGAGCTACACCCTGACCGCCAACGTCGAGAACCTGGTCTATGGCGGAAGCGGCAACTTCGCCGGCAACGGCAACGTCCTGGCCAACACCATTACCGGTGGCGTCGGCAACGACACCCTGATGGGCGGCGCCGGCGCCGACAACCTGGTGGGTGGGGCCGGCAACGACACGCTGGATGGTGGTTCGGGCAACGATACCCTGGCCGGTGGTCTGGGTGACGACACCTTCGTGGTCAGCGATGCGGGCGACGTGGTGGTCGAGCAGAACGGGCAGGGCACCGACCTGGTGTGGACAACGCTGACCACCTTCACCCTGGGTGTGAACGTCGAGAACCTGAGTTATGGCGGTGCCGCGAGCTTCACCGGTAATGGCAACGCCGTGACCAACGTGATCCGGGGCGGCAACGGTAACAACGTGCTGCAAGGCGGTGCCGGTAACGACATGCTCGTGGGTGGCCTCGGGAACGACACCTTGGGTGGCGGTTCCGGCAACGACACCATGATCGGTGGACAGGGGGACGACATCTACGTGGTGACGGAAGCCGGGGATGTGGTCATGGAGCTGGCGAACCAGGGCGCCGACACGGTGTGGACGAACCTGGCGAGCTACACCCTGGCGGCGAACGTCGAGACCTTGCTGTCGGGAGGCGCCGGCAACTTCAGCGGCACCGGCAATGCCTTGGCGAACACCATCAACGGCGGTGCGGGTAACGACACGCTCAACGGTGGTGCGGGTAACGACACGCTGAGTGGCGGCGCGGGCAACGACACCTTCGTGTTCGGCGGGAACTTCGGCCAGGATCGCGTCCTCAGCTTCGATGCCAACCCGGTGGGTGGCCAGGACCTGCTGAACGTGGCGTCCCTGGGCATCACCGCGGCAAACTTCGCAGCCAACGTGGTGATCACCGATGTCGGGGCGGATACCCGGGTGGCGATCGGCGCCAACAGCATCACTCTGGTGGGTGTGACGGATGCCACCAGCGTGAC
>NZ_QJRF01000065.1 GCF_013393345.1 Pseudomonas taiwanensis | reverse complement strand
GTCACGCTGGTGGCATCCGTCACACCCACCAGAGTGATGCTGTTGGCGCCGATCGCCACCCGGGTATCCGCCCCGACATCGGTGATCACCACGTTGGCTGCGAAGTTTGCCGCGGTGATGCCCAGGGACGCCACGTTCAGCAGGTCCTGGCCACCCACCGGGTTGGCATCGAAGCTGAGGACGCGATCCTGGCCGAAGTTCCCGCCGAACACGAAGGTGTCGTTGCCCGCGCCGCCACTCAGCGTGTCGTTACCCGCACCACCGTTGAGCGTGTCGTTACCCGCACCGCCGTTGATGGTGTTCGCCAAGGCATTGCCGGTGCCGCTGAAGTTGCCGGCGCCTCCCGACAGCAAGGTCTCGACGTTCGCCGCCAGGGTGTAGCTCGCCAGGTTCGTCCACACCGTGTCGGCGCCCTGGTTCGCCAGCTCCATGACCACATCCCCGGCTTCCGTCACCACGTAGATGTCGTCCCCCTGTCCACCGATCATGGTGTCGTTGCCGGAACCGCCACCCAAGGTGTCGTTCCCGAGGCCACCCACGAGCATGTCGTTACCGGCACCGCCTTGCAGCACGTTGTTACCGTTGCCGCCCCGGATCACGTTGGTCACGGCGTTGCCATTACCGGTGAAGCTCGCGGCACCGCCATAACTCAGGTTCTCGACGTTCACACCCAGGGTGAAGGTGGTCAGCGTTGTCCACACCAGGTCGGTGCCCTGCCCGTTCTGCTCGACCACCACGTCGCCCGCATCGCTGACCACGAAGGTGTCGTCACCCAGACCACCGGCCAGGGTATCGTTGCCCGAACCACCATCCAGCGTGTCGTTGCCGGCCCCACCCACCAGGTTGTCGGCGCCGGCGCCGCCCATCAGGGTGTCGTTGCCGACGCCACCGGTAATGGTGTTGGCCAGGACGTTGCCGTTGCCGGCGAAGTTGCCGCTTCCGCCATAGACCAGGTTCTCGACGTTGGCGGTCAGGGTGTAGCTCGCCAGGGTCGTCCAGACCAGGTCAGTGCCCTGTCCGTTCTGCTCGTTCACCACGTCGCCGGGATTGCTGACCACGAAGGTGTCATCGCCCAAGCCGCCGGACATGGTGTCGTTGCCGGCCCCACCATCGAGCACGTCGTTGCCCGCGCCGCCACTCAGCGTGTCGTTGCCGGCCCCGCCACTGATCAGGTCGTCACCGGCCGCACCGGTCAGCGTGTCATTGCCAGGCCCGCCGTTGAAGATGCCACCGACCCGCGCCGTCGCCAGCGACGCCACCGAGTTGTTGAAGCCACTGTCATCGACGTAGCTGGTGACCACCCGCAGGAACAGCCCGACCTGCGCCGTTCCCGGCGTGAAAGTGGCCGTCGTGGCACCACCGATGTTGCCCCAGGTGGTGCCGTTGTTCGACGACTGCCACTGGAAGCCGAACACCGAGGTCGTCGTGCCATCGACGTCCGCCACCGTACCCCGCGAGGCCGTCAGCAGCTGGTTCTGGGTCGGCGTGGTATCGCTGATCACCGGTGCCCCCGTCGGCGCATCGTTGACCTGCGTGGCCGAAACCAGTGCCGAACCCGCCGAATAGACAGTTTCCAGCACACCGTTACGATCCTTGTAAATGGCCTTCAGGCGCAGCGACAGCCCGGCCAGGTCAGCAGTGACCCGGAAGGTCGGCCCCGTGACCACATCGTTATCGCCACCGGCGTTCAGAGTCTCGATATCGACGTACACGCCATCGCCGTTGTCCACCTGCCAGTAATACGCCACCGGCCCGGTGATGACGCCGCCCACGTTGTCTGCATCAGTCACTCCAGCGATGGAGGCACGTAGCAGGGAACCCACCTCGGGGCTCGGATCACTGAGCGATGCTAGCCCGGCCGGACCGCTATTGAGGCCAGGGCGCGTAGCGAAGGCCTGATCGGCGAATTGCAACCGCTCGACATTGGTCAGCCGGTCGACGCCATCGCGACCATCCACGGTATCGGTGACGGTGATGATGTCATCCGAGAAGTCCAGGGTGGTTCCGTTGTTGTTGATGTCGACCTGGTACTCATCGAAGTTACCGTTGAACACCGCCGTGTCGTAGTTGAAGCCAGTGCCGTTGAGTATCTCGCGAACAATGGTCAACTGGCCTGGATTGACCAGTCCGGACAACGCGGCCTGAGCCAGAGTCAGAGTCGCTGCGGTTCCCGCCAGAGCCCCCGACTTATTGGTGATCACCGCAGTGAGGTGGTCGGCCGTACCGATCTCCACACCGCCGTTGCGGATGCTGATGCGCGTATTCAGCCACTTGTCGCCATCGATCAGGTCATCGCCGCCACCACCAATGAGCAAGTCACTGCCATTGCCGCCGAGCATGATGTTGCCCGCCCCGTACGACGTCACACCGGCGCCGAGGAACTCCTGCAGCCCTGTGATCAACGAGATGTTGGTCAGCACGCTGCCGTAAGCGCCTTGGGTAGCAATGGCTGCGGTATCAGCGTCGTCGCCCCGCAACATGTCGCTGAAGCGGGAACCCGACAGACCCTCGGTAGACTCGAAGCGCGACAGTACCGAGGTGGAACCGGGGGCGACAGGAGCCTCGTTGAAGGCCCGCAGGCGCATGTCGATGTTGATTCCCGCCGGGTCATCGCGGAAGGCCGCCCAGTCGAAGCCGGACATCCCGACATAGCGGTCACCCTCGCCGCCGTTGCCCATCATGATGTCGTCGCCACCCTCGCCGTCCATGCGATCGATGATGCCGAACTCACCGTAGAAGACGTCGTTGCCGATGATCGGATCGTTGCCGAACGCGTCGAAGTTGTCGCCCGCGGCGCCATCGGCCATACCGTGCTGGATCCAGTCGTGGCCTTCGTTGCCGAAGCTGAATTCATTGGCACGGCCGGCCAGAATGAAGTCGTCGCCAACGCCGCCGAAGAACTCCGACTCGTCCTCCAGTTTGATCATGAAGTCGTTGCCGAACCCGCCGATCATCAGGTCTATGCCGTTGCCAGCCTGGATGACGTCGTTGCCCTCGCCGCCCTGGATATTATCCTCGCCGCCCCGGTCGGTGAGGATGTCGTCGCCGGCACCGCCGAACAGGAAGTCGTTGCCGTCGCCGCCCTCCAGGCGGTCGTTGCCGGCATCGCCGTGCAGGGTGTCGTCGCCGATGCTGGCGATCAGGGTGTCATTGTTGGCACTGCCGCCCAGTACGACGTGGTCCTCGCCGCGATACTGCAGGAAGTTCGTGCCCCGCTGCACCAGCGGGAGCAGTGCATTGGTACCCGTCGGGTCGTCCCGCAGGCTGACGCCGAGACCCGTGAACTGCGCAGCCTGGTTGACCTCCAGGGTGAACGCCGGGGTCGAGAAGATATCCCCCGGCAGGTGCAGTGCGTCGGTATTGGCCATCACCAGCTTGGCGAACGAGTTGTTCTCCAGTTCAGTGAGGAAGTTCAGGCCGGCGGTGCGCTCCAGGTAGTAGAAGCGGTCGCCGTCCTGGAGTTTCTCCATCTGGTTCTCGAACACGAAGTTGAAGGTCGACCCCAACAGGCCACCGAAAGGCATCTGCCGCTCGGCCAGGCCACCGATCCACAGGTCGATGTCATTCACCCCGGTGGTGGCTGCCGGACCGTTGAGGAAGTCCAGACGGTCCGCCGGTGCGCCATCTCCACCGAATACCAGGAGTACGGCGGCGGCACGCTTGTCGGCCATGGTCGCGGCGCCGGTGATGCTGGCGTGGGTGCCATAGGCGGCGATGAAGTTCACCACGGATTCCTGGTGCTTCAGGTTCACCGCGAAGTCGAGCCAACTGGTATAGGGCTTGAGTTGGGTATCGCCGGTCGCGTTGAAGAACTCCTGGCGCGCCATGTTCAGGGTGGGTACGCCGGTGTCACGGCCGCGGGCCAGGTTGATGCTCGGCAAGTCCAACGGCAAGCCCAGCAGGTTGTTGCGTAGGGCCTCGGTGACGAACTCGTCGATCTCGTTGGCCTGTTGCCGGGTCATCCCGCGGATTATGGCGCCTGCCGCCTGATCGGCGGACACCTGAACCGTGCCTCCCGCGCCGTTGCTCAATGTATTGAACGCAAGCGGGTTGAGGAAGGCAGAGATCAGACCCATGGAGCTGTCATTGGCAAAGGTCGGATCGAAGCGGTCCACGGTCTCGGTCAGCATCGAGTGGCCGAAGCGGTAAACGACGTGGGCGAATTCCGCGACGATGGCCGGGTTGATGTTGGTGTCGTAGACCTGAGTCGGCGCGAAGAACACGTCCACCTGCGGCTGCACCTTGCGCGCGAACTCCTCGAACACCAGGTGCTGGTACTGCATTTCAGTGGTGAAGCGCGCAGCCTGGAACAGCCGCTCACCATCCCAGACACCGGGCGAGAGCTGCCACTCGGCGATGAAGGCCGCGTCGTTGCTGGCCAGCACCACAGCCTTGATGTGCTCGACCATGCGGTTGTGCTCCGCGTGGAACACGTGGTGCACCGCGGTCAGACCGATGTTCTCGTTGCCACGGCCATCGCCGGTGATGAAGTGCTCGTTGAGCAGTTCGTCGTCGTAGAAGCCCACTGGGGGCGGCGAGTTCGGTGCGTTGACGACACCGTCCGTGTCCGCCTGCAGCGCCTGGTTCGGTGTGTTCGGGTTGCCATCATGGTCGCCGAACGGATTGGCCGAATGCGCAATATCATCGAGGAAGGCGTGCCCGGTACGGCCGGCCAGCGATGCGTCGATGGGCGCGGCGGGCGTGCCGGAGTCCAGGCCGCCGAGTGTGACGATCTGCGCGAATCCGGTGGCTGGATCGGGGATGAACTTGCCGTAGGCATCCGTGGCGATCAACGGCAGGTTGAGCACATCCTGGTCGTCCAGTTCGATGCCCAGCATGGCCCGGGCCTGCGCCTTGACGTCAGCCCAGGTAGGCAGGCCGCCGGGGGAACCGTCGGGGTTGGTGCCATCCAGCATGCGCCCGGTGGCGACCGGCCGACCGTTGGCATCCAGCACGTATTCGCGCAGGAAGACCTGGTGCGACGGGTGCGAGGTGTAGGTCTGGTTCTGGTCGACGAAGGGCGTGGTCTGGTTCACATGGACATGAATGTCATCCGAAGTGCCCAGGTCACCGTCCGCACCGGCCTGCACCGCCGTGGTGGAGGCACGGGTCATGACCATGAAGGCGTTCTGCGGCAACACCTCATCGCCGTTGCCGGCAATGCCGTCGCGACCGTGGGTGATCAGCGGGTCGTCAGGTTGCAGCGGAATGAACACCAGGCCGTTGCCACCTTTGCTCACCAGGTCCAGGCCATGGTCGAAGAACTGGCCGAACAGGGTGAACCAGGAGTTGAAGCCCGCCGACAGCCCCTCGTCCGGAGCGGTGTTGGGGATGAACAGCGGCTGACCGCGCGGAATCTCGATGCCATTGCCATCGAGGATCCTCGGCGTGCCATCGGCATTGAACAACGGGACACCCGCGCCATCGACCACCCGGGTGCCAAGCCCGCCATCGAGGAAGGCCTGCACGGCCGCCGGGTTGGTGATGGTCTGGTCGACAATCAGGTTCGAGATAGTACGCGGATCGCTATCCACCACGCTGCCGCCCGGTCCGGACGTGGCGTAGTTGGTGTTGTCCACGCCAGCGAAAGGAGTCTCATCGTTTTCGTTGCGGAAGAACTGATCCAGCAAGTTCGGGAACGGCTGGTCGGCCGCGCCGAAGTCCTCCTGGCCCGGAACCAGGTTGTTGAGGCTGCCATCCACCGTCCGCAGGCCAAATGCGCCACGGGTATTCGGCAGGATGTCCAGCAGGTTTTCGCCGGCGGAATGACGTTCGGCAATCTTGATCTGGTCGAGGATGAACTGAAGGTCCCCACGGATCAGGTGCACACCGCCATTGATGGGCTCAGTCGGGCTTTCGACCGGGATTACAGGCGGCGCGGGCGGCACCACTACCCCGGTTACATCGTTAGTCGGTGCGGAGAACGCGGTTTCCAGGACGCCTTCGTCATCCTGATAAATCGCCTTCACGCGAATCGCCAGGCCGCTCTGCTCGGCGGTGACGCGGAAGGTGCCACGGGCGGCTGTCGCCGGTACGTCGCCACCTTCGGTGACGATGTCCTGGAAAATACCCGAGTTAGCCGCGGTCTCGACCTGCCAGATGAACGTGATCGGCCGACCGTTGAGGGTGCCACCATCGTTGTCGGCGTCGGTGACCCCGGCCACGGAGGCTATCAGCAATTGACCGACTGACGGCGTGTTGTCCACCAGGCCGCTGGTGGCATCGCGGATGCTCAGCTGGCCGGTGGGCAGGCTGTTGGCACCACCGAGGACCAGCGTCTGATCGGCGAACTGCAACCGCTCGATGTTCAGCAGGGTATCCGAGCCCTCGGTGCCGACGTTGTCGGTGACCGTGGTCACGCCATTGACCGTGGAAACGGTGTAATTGTCGCGCTCGCCACCAAACACCGCGGTATCGATGCTGTTATCAGAGTCCAGGATTTCGCGGACGATGCTCAACTGGCTCGGGTTGATCTCGCCGGACAGCATGCGCGGGATCAGCTCTTGGATGGAGAGCACGCTCGTCACGTTGGCGTTGCCGGTGACCTGCACCCGCACGTTCAGCCAGCGGTCACCATCGATCAGGTCGTTGCCACCACGACCTTCGATGATGTCGCTGCCGCCACCGCCGAGCAGGATGTTGCCGGCACTGAAGGAAACCACGCCGGGGCCGAAGGCATCGTCGAGCAGATCCTGCAGTCCGTCGACCAGGTCGATGTTGGTCAGGGTGCTGCCGAGCTCGCCATCGGTGGGGATGGTGGTGGCATCAGAGTGATCGCCCTTGAGGATGTCGCTGAAGGAGGAACCCGACAGCCCTTCGACTTCCGCGAAGCGGTCGAGCAAGCCGGCGTTGGAGGCCGGGACCGGCGGTTCCACCAGATCGTTGACCAGCAGGTCGACGTTGACGCCGCGCGGATCGCCACGGTAGGTGGCCCAGTCCCAACCGGACATACCGTCGAAGTGGTCGGAGCCTTCGGAGCCGACCATGATGTCGTCGCCGCCCTCGCCGATCACCTCATCGAAACCGCCGCTACCAACGAAGACGTCATGGCCAGGCACTTCGTCGCGGGAGAACGGCGAGAAGTTGTCGCCGGGCGCACCGTCCTGGGTGCCGATTTCGATCCAGTCGTCGCCTTCGTTACCCGCGGTTTGCAGGTTGCCCTTGGCGCCATAGATGAAGTCGTTGCCGGTACCACCGAAGGTTTCCGAAACGTCTTCGCCAGTGATGATGAAGTCGCTGCCGCCTCCGCCAAGGATCAGGTTGAAGCCGTTACCGGCCTGGATGACGTCGTTGCCCTCACCACCCTTGATGTTATCGTCGCCGCCCAGGTCGGTGATGATGTCGTCGCCGGCACCACCATCGAGGTTGTCGACACCGTCACCACCTTCGAGGCGGTCGTTGCCGCCGTCGCCCCAGAGGGTGTCGTCGCCAATGCTGGAGATCAGGATATCGTCGCCATCGGTGCCGCCGAGCACCACGTGGTCTTCACCGGTGTAGCGCAGATAGTTGGCGTCTGGTCCAGCGGTGTCCGGGTTGTCACGGATTACCAGGCCCAGCAGCGGATTATCGCCAACGGGATCTCCACCGGGCGTCGCGACATCGTCGGCACTTTCGTCTACCAATGGCGTGGTCGGATCATCGCCGAGGATGCCGTCGGCACCGGGGTTGATGACACCGGCATTGAACTGCCGGGCGATATCAACTTCCAGGATCAGTCCGGGGGTGGAGAAGATATCCGCCGGCAACCGGGTGATATCGGTGTTCTCCATCACCATCTTGGCAAAGGAGTTGTTCTCCATCTCGGTGAGGAAGTTCAGCCCCGCCAGGCGGCCCAGGTAGTAGAAGCGGTCACCGTTCTGCAGCGCCTCCATCTGCGTCTCGAAGACGAAGTTGAAGGTGGAGCCGAGCAGGCCACCGAAGGGCATCTGCTTCTCGGCGAGACCGCCGATCCAGAAGTCCACCAGGTTGAGACCGGTTTCAGTCGCTGCCCAGGCACCCGTGCTATGCAGGAAGTCGAGACGGTCCGCCGGAACATTGGCGCCAACACCAAGGACAATTGCCATGGCCGCAGCGCGCTTGCCGTCCAGCGTTGTCTGGCTGGTGATGCTTCCATGAGTCCCATAGGCGGCGATGAAGTTGATCAGCGACGCCTCGTGCTTGAGGTTGCCCATGAAATCAACCCAGCTGGTGTAGGCCTCCAGCTGACTGTCGCCGGTCATGGCGTGGAATTCACGGCGTGCGACGTTGAGAGACGGGATACCGGTGTCGCGACCACGGGCGATGTTGATGGTGGCCAGGTCCAACGGCAGACCCAGGAGGTTGTTACGGAGCGCCTCGGTGACGAATTCGTCGATCTCGTTGCCCTGTTGACGTGTGGTGCCGCGAATGATGGCGCCCGCAGCTGCTTCCGCCGTCGCGCCGCTGGCAGCGAACGCCAGCGGGTTGAGAAACGCCTCGATCAGGCCGATCTCGCTGTTGGCAAACGCCGGATTCAGACGATCGATGGTTTCGGTCAGCATCGAGTGACCGAAGCGATACACCGTGTGGGCGAACTCGGCGAAGATCGCTGGATTGATGGTGCTATCGAAGCCATTGGGCGCCAGGAATGCATCTACGGCCGGTTGCACCTTGCGGGCAAACTCCTCGAACACCAGGTGCTGATACTGCATCTCGGTACCGAACTTGGCGGCCTGGAACAGGCGTTCGCCATTCCAGTTCAGCCCGTCCGGGGTGCCCGGAACGGCACCCACTGGAGTCAGCAGCCACTGGTTGAGGAAGGTCAGATCACCGGAAGCGAGGATCACAGCCTTGGTGTGTTCGACCAGGCGGTTGTGCTCGGAGTGGAACACATGGTGAACAGCCGTCAGGCCGATGTTCTCGTTGGCGCGGCCATCGCCCGCTATGTAGTGGGCGTCCAGCAGTTCGTTGTCGTATGTGGCGGTATTGGCATCATCCACCCCGGCCACTGTGTCGGCATCGACGCCCAGAAAGGCGCCGGTCTGACTGTTGAACGGGTTGGCACTATGGGCGATGTCGTCAAGGAAGGCGTGACCGGTACGGATCGCACCTACCAGGCTGATGGGCGCAGCCGGGTTGCCCTCGACCAGCACGTTGCCGGGGAAGACCACTTGCGGGAAACCGTTCGGCCCCTTGATGAAGTTGCCATACGCATCAGTGGCCAGCAGGGGGACGCTGCCCACATCGGCGTCGGTCAGGTTGATGCCGAGGATATCGCGGGCCTGGGCCTTGACCACCGCCCAGGTGGCCATGCCGCCAAGTTCGATGTCATTGCCGTTGCCAAAGATCCCATCCACCAGGTTGCGGTTGGTAATCAGCCCCCCGGTGGCCACTGGGTCGCCATTGGCGTTCAGTTCATAGGCACGCAGGAACACCTGGTGGGACGGGTGCGAGCTGTAGGTCTGGTTCTGGTCGACGAAGGGCGAGGTGGTGTTCTGGTTCAGGCCGGCGCCGCCGAACTGGGTGGCGCGGGTCAGGATCAGGAAGTTGGTCGAGCTGCCCTGTACGAACAGAGGATCGTCGTCCGCCAGCGGAATAAAGACGACCTCGTTGCCACCCTTGGTCACCAGGTCCAGGCCGTGGTCGAAGAACTGGCCGAAGAATGTGAACCAGCTGTTGAAGGGCGCCGAGAGGCCTTCATCAGGGGTTGTATTCGGCAGGAACAGCGGCTGACCGGCGGGGATAGGCGCACCATCCAGGTCCAGCAACACACCATTGGCGTCCAGTGTGCCGAACCCGGCATCGACGAAAGCCTGGACCGCTGCTGGATTACTGATGGTCTGGTCGACGATCAGGTTGCTGATGGTCCTGGGCTGCGAATCGATTACCGTGCCGCTTCCCTGGTAGCTGGTACCGAATTCTCCGGGACGGAATTCCGGCGTAAGCAGGCGCGGAAAGAGTTCATCCGCCGCACCGAAGGCATCCTGTCCACCGACCAAGTGGTTGAAAGAGCCGTCCACCGTCCGCAGTCCCCAGGGCACCTGGGCATTTGGCAGGAGTGACGCCAGCTCTTCGCCTTTGGCATTCGCCTCAGAGATGAGAATCTGCTGGAGAATGAACTCGAGGTCAGACTTGATGAAGTTGGCCATGTTGTTGTTCCTCAATCCGACAGCAATTAGTCAGGCCGAATCACGCCCACGCGGGTGCGATTCCACGTTTTCTTCGAAGGAAATCGATCGAGCCGGGCAAATCGCAGTCGCGGCCGAACCCGCCAAGCCTTGGAAGTGGCTCAGTTCCGACTGAATGGATTTGTCCCTATCAGCACCGCGCTGGACGGCGGCACTTCAACTCAGGGCTAAGGCGGGCCGTGGAAACGAACCCGAGGAGCGGCACAAGCTGATGGACCATCTGGCCCACTGCGCGAGAATGAATCGATGCTCATTGCGGTGTTCTCCCTAGCACTCTTGTGGCGGGCGCCACAGCGATGTCCCTCAACACTGCTGCGTGCCAAAAAACAGTCATGCTCGTACACACCCTGACTAAAGCCCTGGCCTTCCGCACTGTCAATAAACCGTCAACATATGTTTCTAAATGTAAAAACTAGATAAGTAATTGATTTAAAACATTTAAACGCAAGTTAATCGAAGGAAATGGCATTCAACATGCGGTAGCACTCTTCCAGCAGTCCTGGCACGCTCTTCTCCGAGCTTCTGAAAGTAGCGTTCTAGAGCGGCCGCAAGCCTGCTTCCCATTTATCAGCGGATTACAACCGTTGACTCAAATGAGAAATCCGGGCAATTCAGAGGCATCTTTCTTGCTTGGGGAATGGGGCCCCACCAGCGGGGAAAAACGGGGTAAAAACGAACGTTAAGTCAGCGGAATTCTCCCTGAACAAAAAAGGGGTGAAGCACCAGGTGCTTCACCCCTTCTTCTTTACCGCTTCGTGCGCGTTGGCTGCCTCCTCAGCTGACGACGAAGTCCGCCAAGGTCACGCTGGTGGCATCCGTCACACCCACCAGAGTGATGCTGTTGGCGCCGATCGCCACCCGGGTATCCGCCCCGACATCGGTGATCACCACGTTGGCTGCGAAGTTTGCCGCGGTGATGCCCAGGGACGCCACGTTCAGCAGGTCCTGGCCACCCACCGGGTTGGCATCGAAGCTGAGGACGCGATCCTGGCCGAAGTTCCCGCCGAACACGAAGGTGTCGTTGCCCGCGCCGCCACTCAGCGTGTCGTTACCCGCACCACCGTTGAGCGTGTCGTTACCCGCACCGCCGTTGATGGTGTTCGCCAAGGCATTGCCGGTGCCGCTGAAGTTGCCGGCGCCTCCCGACAGCAAGGTCTCGACGTTCGCCGCCAGGGTGTAGCTCGCCAGGTTCGTCCACACCGTGTCGGCGCCCTGGTTCGCCAGCTCCATGACCACATCCCCGGCTTCCGTCACCACGTAGATGTCGTCCCCCTGTCCACCGATCATGGTGTCGTTGCCGGAACCGCCACCCAAGGTGTCGTTCCCGAGGCCACCCACGAGCATGTCGTTACCGGCACCGCCTTGCAGCACGTTGTTACCGTTGCCGCCCCGGATCACGTTGGTCACGGCGTTGCCATTACCGGTGAAGCTCGCGGCACCGCCATAACTCAGGTTCTCGACGTTCACACCCAGGGTGAAGGTGGTCAGCGTTGTCCACACCAGGTCGGTGCCCTGCCCGTTCTGCTCGACCACCACGTCGCCCGCATCGCTGACCACGAAGGTGTCGTCACCCAGACCACCGGCCAGGGTATCGTTGCCCGAACCACCATCCAGCGTGTCGTTGCCGGCCCCACCCACCAGGTTGTCGGCGCCGGCGCCGCCCATCAGGGTGTCGTTGCCGACGCCACCGGTAATGGTGTTGGCCAGGACGTTGCCGTTGCCGGCGAAGTTGCCGCTTCCGCCATAGACCAGGTTCTCGACGTTGGCGGTCAGGGTGTAGCTCGCCAGGGTCGTCCAGACCAGGTCAGTGCCCTGTCCGTTCTGCTCGTTCACCACGTCGCCGGGATTGCTGACCACGAAGGTGTCATCGCCCAAGCCGCCGGACATGGTGTCGTTGCCGGCCCCACCATCGAGCACGTCGTTGCCCGCGCCGCCACTCAGCGTGTCGTTGCCGGCCCCGCCACTGATCAGGTCGTCACCGGCCGCACCGGTCAGCGTGTCATTGCCAGGCCCGCCGTTGAAGATGCCACCGACCCGCGCCGTCGCCAGCGACGCCACCGAGTTGTTGAAGCCACTGTCATCGACGTAGCTGGTGACCACCCGCAGGAACAGCCCGACCTGCGCCGTTCCCGGCGTGAAAGTGGCCGTCGTGGCACCACCGATGTTGCCCCAGGTGGTGCCGTTGTTCGACGACTGCCACTGGAAGCCGAACACCGAGGTCGTCGTGCCATCGACGTCCGCCACCGTACCCCGCGAGGCCGTCAGCAGCTGGTTCTGGGTCGGCGTGGTATCGCTGATCACCGGTGCCCCCGTCGGCGCATCGTTGACCTGCGTGGCCGAAACCAG
>NZ_QJRF01000064.1 GCF_013393345.1 Pseudomonas taiwanensis | reverse complement strand
GCAGGCCGCTGGCCTGCCGTAGGTTGGGCAGAGGTACGAAGCCCAACACGCGGACGTGACCGTGAGCGTTGGGCTTCGCAGAGCTCAGCCACAACCTACGAAACCCAGGCAGGGACCTGAGTTTTTTGTGGGGGCGAATTCATTCGCCAAGCAGGCCGCAGGCCTGCCGTAGGTTGGGCCGAGGAACGAAGCCCAACGCGCGGAGGTGACCATGATCGTTGGGCTTCGCGGAGCTCAGCCACAACCTACGAAACCCAGGCAGGGACCTGAGTTTTTTTGTGGGGGCGATTTCAATCGCTGTGCAGGCCGCTGGCCTGCCGTAGGTTGGGCAGAGGTACGAAGCCCAACACGCGGACGTGACCGTGAGCGTTGGGCTTCGCAGAGCTCAGCCACAACCTACGAAACCCAGGCAGGGACCTGAGTTTTTTTGTGGGGGCGATTTCAATCGCTGTGCAGGCCGCTGGCCTGCCGTAGGTTGGGCAGAGGTACGAAGCCCAACGCGCGGAGGTGACCATGATCGTTGGGCTTCGCGGAGCTCAGCCGCAACCTGCGAGTCTTAACTCTTGCGCCACACACTCGCCAGCCATGGCTGCTGCGCACGCGGCAGTCCTGCGGGGCGGTAGTAATGCTCCAACTCCTCGAAACCCGCCGTTTCAAGCAGGACCTTCCAGTTCTCGTAATCGTGCCAGGAACCGTAGCGGCTGCCGCTCCAGCCTTCGTCGTTCTGCCCCCGCGGGTTGGAGCTGAAGAGCACGCCGCCGGGCTTCAGCGCGGCGTGCAGCTGGAGCAGGACGCGAGGCAGCTCCTGGCGCGGGACGTGGAACAGGCTGGCGTTGGCGAAGATGCCGTCGAAGTGTTCGGCAGGCAGGTCAAGCGCGATGAAGTCCTGGTGCCAGACCACGCAGCCGGAATCGGCGCGGGCCATGGCGACGAAACTCTGCGCGCCGTCCAGGCCGATGGCGTGATGGCCGAGGCGAGTGAAGGTCTGCAGATCGCGACCGGGACCGCAGCCGAAATCGAGGAGGGTGAACGGCGCATTGCCCCTGATATGTCGCAAGAGCGCCTCGATATTCTGGCTCACATCGTGGTCGCGGGTACCTTCGCGGAAGCCTTCGGCATTGCGGTTGTAATCGTCGAGCGTGGCGGAGGTGATGCTGGCGAGGTCTTCAGGCTGCAGGGGCATGGGCTGCTCTGTGCGGTATGTTGCAGGAAGGTGAATTCTACTCTTCACGTGCCGGCAACAACGCCGTGCGCCACCTATCTTTCTGGAAGCGTTTTCCCAATAAGGATTCGGAAATGACAGCTCCCGGCAAGAAAATGGGCCTGACCGGCCTCACCACGCTCGTGGCGGTCAACATGATGGGTTCGGGCATCATCATGCTGCCCTCCAGCATGGCGCAGCTCGGCGCGATCTCGTTGCTGTCATGGATCATCACCGCCGTGGGTTCCATGGCCATCGCCTACTGCTTCGCCCAGTGCGGCATCTTTTGCGCACGCTCGGGCGGGATGTCGGCCTATACCGAAGAGGCCCATGGCAAGTCGGCCTTCTTCCTCTGTTCCTATCTCTATTTCCTCTCGCTGGCCATCGGCAACGTGGCCATCGCGATTTCCGCCGTCGGTTACCTCACACCGTTCTTTCCCTGGCTGGGCAGCGGTGCCATTCCGTTGTTCGTCGGTGCGGTGGCGCTGATCTGGCTGACTACCCTGGCCAACTTCGGCGGACCGAAGATCACCGGCCATATCGGTTCGATCACCGTCTGGGGCGTGATCATCCCGGTGGCGGGGCTGTCGGTTATCGGCTGGTTCTGGTTCGACGCCGACATCTTCCGCGCCGCCTGGAACCCTAATGGCATCTCCACCAACGACGCCATCACCCAAAGCATTCCCCTCACCCTCTGGGCCTTCCTCGGCATGGAATCGGCGGCGCAGAACTCCGATGCAGTGGAAAACCCCAAGCGCAACGTACCGCTGGCCTGCCTGCTGGGCACCCTGGGCGCCGCGGTGATTTATGTGCTGTCCACCTCAGTGATCATGGGCATCGTGCCCAACCCCGAACTGGCCAACTCCAGCGCGCCGTTCGCCTTCGTCTACGCGAAGATGTTCAACCCGCTGGTGGGCGACCTGATCATGGGCCTGGCGGTGATGGCCTGCGTCGGGTCGCTGCTGGGCTGGCAGTTCACCCTGGCGCAGACGGCCAAGGTCACCGCCGACCAGCACATGTTCCCGGCGCTGTTCGCCAAGGTCACCCTGCTGGGCGCGCCCATCGCCGGGCTGGTGGCCAACGCCGTGCTGCAGAGCGCCATGGCGGTGTCGACCATTTCTCCCAATGCCTCGGAGCAGTTCGGCAAGCTGGTGAACCTGGCGGCGGTGACCAACATCATCCCCTACATCACCTCGCTCTCGGCGCTGCTGGTGATCATGCAGAAAGCCGGGGTGACCGGTTACCCGCACCACCGTAACGTCGTGGTGCTGCTCATCGCCATGGCCTACAGCTTCTATGCGCTCTACGCCTCCGGGACCGAGGCGGTGTTCGGCGGCATGATCGTCACCGCAGTGGGCTACCTGATGTTCGGCTACATTGCTGACCGTTTCCTCGAAGAGCGGGCTGCACGAACGCGCGCCCTCGGCCTGGAGGAGCAGCCATGAACCGAATCTCGATTCGCTGGTTCCCGGCGCTGCTGGTCGCCCTCCTGCCCGTGCTGGCCCCTGCCCAGACCCTGGACCGCATTCGCGCCACCAGCACCCTCACCCTCGGCTATCTGCCGGACCAGCCGCCCTTCTCCTCCGCCGAGGGGGAAGGCGCCTCCGGCTATGCCATCGACCTGTGCCAGAAGATTGCCGAACAGCTGCGCACCCAGCCGGGCCTGGCATCACTCAAGGTCCGCTTCGTGCCATTGGCGCCGGGGAAAGCCCTCGGCGTTGTGCGTGACGGCGGCGTGGACCTGCTCTGCAGCCCCATGGTGGAAACCCTGAAACGCCGCCAGAGCGTGGCATTCTCGCTGCCGGTGTATACCGCCGGCATTGGCGTGGTGCTGCGCAAGGATGCACCGATTGCGCTGGTGAAGGTGCTCAGCGGCGAAGTGGAAGAGACGGGCCCCACCTGGCGCGCCACACTCAACCGCGGCCTGGCAGCCCACAACTTCGCGGTACAGAGCGGGTCGGTCGTGGAAGATTGGGCGCGGGTTAAGCTGCGCCTGATGAAGGTGATGGTCAACCTGGAAACCGTCGCCAGCCCGGCGGAAGGCGTGGCGCAGGTGGCCGACGGCAAGGTGGACGCCTTCTTCGCCAGCCAGATGATCCTGCGCAGTCTGGTGGCGCGGGATACCGCCAATACCAATCTGATGGTGCTGGACCGGCGTTTCGAGTTCGAGCCGGTGTCGCTGGCCCTGGCGCGCGGCGACGAGGACTTCCGCCTGCAGGTGGACACGGCGTTGAGCCAGGTCTACCGCTCCGGCGCGATCCTGCCGCTCTACAGCAAATATTTCGGCATCCCGAGCGAGTTGGACCAGACCCTGTTCAAGGTTTACTCACGGCCCTGACAGGCGCCGAATTCGACCGCAAGCAGCGGAGTGCCCCGATGCTTGCGCGCGCCTAATCTCGGCGCCCATCACCGAACAGGGGCACCCGCCATGAAAGCCATCGACAGCCTGGATTGGCCATCCATCGAAGCGGACCTCGACCAGAATGGCTGGGCCCTGATCCGCCAGTTACTGACACCAGCGGAGTGCACGGGTCTGGCAGCCCTGTACGGTCAACCGGATCGCTTCCGCTCCCGCGTCGTCATGGCCCGCCATGGTTACGGCCAGGGCGAATACCAGTATTTCGACTACCCATTGCCGCCCCTGGTGGCGGGCCTGCGCAGTGTTCTATATCCGCGTCTGGCGCCGCTGGCCAACCTCTGGCACGAACGCCTGGGACTGGATGGAGACTTCCCTGCCGAGCACAGCGGCTTCCTCCAGCGCTGCCACGATGCCGGCCAGTCGCGCCCTACCCCGCTGCTGCTGCGCTACGTCGCCGGCGACTACAACTGCCTGCACCAGGACCTCTATGGCGAGCAGGTTTTCCCGATGCAGCTGGCGGTACTGCTGTCCGAGCCGGGCAAGGCGTTCGAAGGCGGCGAGTTCGTCATTACCGAGCAGCGTCCGCGCATGCAATCGCGCGTGCAGGTGGTGCCGCTGAGCCTTGGCGATGGGGTCCTGCTCGCGGTCAACTTCCGGCCGGCGCCGGGCGTACGCGGCTACCACAGGGTCCGGCTGCGACACGGCGTCAGCCAGGTCCGCAGCGGTCTGCGTCACACGCTGGGGGTGATTTTCCATGACGCGCTGTGAAGGAATTCGACCGCAAGAGTCGGGATGCGCGCTCGATGCTGGCCGCATACTCTCTGCCATGAACGAACCACAAGCGGATAGCGCCATGAAGCCCTCTGCCAGGACCGCCATCGAACAGGACCCACGCTGGGCCGCCGTGCAGGCCCGCGACCCGGCCGCCGACCGACAGTTCGTCTATGCGGTGAAGACCACCGGCATCTACTGCCGCCCCAGCAGCCCCACGCGCCTGCCGCGCCCGGAGAACGTGGAGTTCTTCGACAGCGCCCAGGCCGCCGAAGCCGCCGGATACCGTCCCAGCCGCCGCGCCGCTGCCGACATGACGCACCTGGCCGAGCAGCATGCGGCGCTGGTGTCTGCGGCCTGCCGGCAGATCGAAACCGCCGAGGAAGTACCGGGGCTCGAAGCCCTGGCCGAATCGGTGGGCATGAGTGCCTCGCACTTCCACCGAGTGTTCAAGGCAGTCACCGGCCTGACGCCCAAGGCGTACGCCCGCGCCCGGCGTGCCCGCAAGGTGCGCGACCAGCTCGGCCCGGACACCTCGGTGACCGAGGTGATCTACGACGCCGGGTTCAATTCCAACAGCCGTTTCTATGCCGATTCCGCCCAGGTGCTGGGCATGAAGCCGGCCGACTACCGGGCCGGAGGCGCGAACAATGCCATTCGCTTCGCCCTGGGAGAATGTTCGCTGGGCCACTTCCTGGTGGCGCAAAGCGACGTCGGCGTTTGCGCCATCCTCCTCGGCGACGATCCGGATGCCCTGCTGCGCGACCTGCAGGACAAGTTCCCCCGCGCCCAGCTGATCGGCGGCGACAGCGACTTCGAGCAACTGGTGGCCAAGGTCATCGGCTTCATCGAGGCACCGCAACTGGGCCTGGACCTGCCCCTGGATGTGCGCGGTACGGCTTTCCAGGAGCGGGTCTGGCAAGCGCTGCGGGAAATCCCGCCCGGCAGCACCGCCAGCTATGCGGATATCGCCGAACGCATCGGCTCGCCCCGCGCCGTGCGCGCCGTGGCCCAGGCCTGCGCAGCCAACAGCCTGGCGGTGGCCATTCCCTGCCACCGTGTGGTGCGCAGCGATGGCAATCTTTCCGGCTACCGCTGGGGTGTGGAGCGCAAGCGCCGCCTGCTGGAGCGCGAGGCCGAGGGGTGAAAGCCTGGACGCTGCTGGGAGCGGACGGGCAGACCTATCCCAGCCCTGTTCCCGGACTGCTGGGCGGGCACCGCAAGTCGCGCATCTACGGCCGTCTCGACTGCCCCGTCGCCCTGCGCGCGATCGCGCGGGGTGGGTACGTGAAGGAGCGGGTGTTCTTTCTCGATGAGGCGACGGCGCGGGCGGCGGGGTATCGGCCTTGTGCGCGGTGCATGGAAGAGGCCTACCGGGAGTGGAAGGTCGACCTGCCCTGTGGGGGCGAATTCATTCGCTAAGCAGACTGCAGGTCTGCCATGCCAGCTCCACAAGGGGGCAGCTGCGCCGCCCTTGGCGATTGAAATCGCCCCCACAAAGAAGCGATCCATCCCCTGTGGGGGCGAATTCATTCGCTAAGCAGACTGCAGGTCTGCCATGCCAGCTCCACAAGGGGCAGCTGCGCCGCCCTCAGCGATTGAAATCGCCCCCACAAAGAAGCGATCCATTCCCCCACAACAAAGCAATCCACCTACTGCGCAACCACCACTGTGCCACCCTCCCTTGCCGCCCGGCCGATGGCATCCACCACCCGCAGGTTCTGCAAGCCATCGCGCACACTCACCAACGGCTCCGACTCGCCGCGAATGACCTGGCAGAAATGCTCCAGCTGCCGTGCCAGCGGGTCTTCGCGGTGCAACTCGGCCACTTCGCAGGTGAAGGGTTTCCACCAGGAACGGTCCTCCGGCTGCGCGTAGCACTTCAGGCGCATGGTCGGCACGGCCAGGGAACCACCGGTGCCGGCGATCAGATAGCAGTCTTCGTCGTCGTAGCTGGGATAGTCGCGGTTTTCCCGGGAGGTCTGCTCCCAGCTGCGCGCCGAAGCTGCGGTGTCGGACAGCAGGAAACTGCCCAGGGCTCCGCTGGCGAAGCGCAGGCTGATGGTCACCGTGTCTTCCACCGGGAAACCACGGGTGGCGCTGGAGGCCAGCGCCTGCACGGCAACGATTTCGCCGCACAGTGAGCGCAGGTTGCCGATTTCATGGATCAGGTTGATCAGCACCGGCCCGCCGCCGGCCTGGCGCCGCCAGGGCGCGGCATCGAAGTAATCGTCCGGCTTGTAGAAAAGCGCGCTCCCCATCACCGCCACCACCTGGCCAAGCCGGCCCTGGCGGATGACCTCGCGCGCCTGCTCGAGGATGGGGCTGTGGGCGCGGTGGTGCCCCACCAGCAGTGGCACCTTCGAATCCGCCGCTGCTGCCAGCAGTCGCTCGCCCTCCTCCAGCGTATGGGCCACGGGCTTCTCGATCAGTGCGGGCACGCCGGCCTGCAGGCAGACCAGCGCCTGCTCCACATGCAGCTGGTTGGGGGTCGCGAGGACGATGCCGTCGGGACGTTCCGACTCGAACAATGCCTCCAGCGAGGGAAACAGCGGCACACCGGCACGCTGTGCAACCTCCGAGACGGCGGCCGCCGGGTCGACCACGGCGGCCAGTTCGCAGCAAGGGTTAGCCTGGATGAGTTCAAGGTGGCGCTGGCCGATCAGGCCGGCACCGGCAATGGCGATACGCAAGCTGTTCATGTCGTTCGATCTGTTCCGGTGAGGAGGGGTCGATCGAAAGACTAATATTCACTAATCGATCTATAATCTGCCGCCATGAAAAATCAGAATGCGCTTTTAGCGAATAATGATCCCTTCCTCCGGGACCTCTTGCTGTTCTGCACCGTGGCGCGACGCTCCAGTTTCGTGGCCGGTGCGACGGAACTGGGCATCTCCCCCGCCCATGTCAGTAAGCGCATCGCCATGCTGGAGGAATCCCTCGGGGTCAAGCTGTTCAATCGCACCACCCGGCGGGTGAACATCACCGCTGACGGCGAGGCGGCCTTTGCCTGGGCGCAGAAGATCCTCGAAGACGTGGAAGGCATGGTGGAGGCCCTCTCCGGCCTGAAGGGCGAGCCACGCGGGGTGCTGCGTATCGCCACCAGTCTGCGTCTGGGACGGGACTATGTGTCGCCGGTGCTGTCGCTGCTGCGCCAGCGCCATCCAGGGCTGGAAGTCTGGCTGGAACTGCTGGACCGGCGGGTGGACCTGATCGGCGAGAACTTCGACATCGACCTGCGTGTGGGCGAGGTGCACGAGCCGCACCTGATCGCCCACAAGATCGCAGAGAGCTACCGCATGCTCTGCGCCGCGCCGTCCTACCTGGCGCGACGCGGGCAGCCGCGCACCCTGGCGGACCTCGCGCAACACGACTGCCTGCTGTTCCGTGAGCGCGAGCTGGGGTTCGGCGTCTGGCGCCTGTCCGGTCCGAATGGCGAGGAAACGGTGAAGGTCACCGGCCCCATGGCCTCCAATCACAGCGATGTGGTGCGCCAGTGGGCCCACGAGGGCCACGGGGTGATCATGGCTTCGGTCTGGGATGCCGCCCCGAGCATCCGCGCCGGCAAGCTGGTGCGCGTGCTGCCGGCCTACCAGCAGAGCGCCGATGTCTGGGCGGTGACGGCCGCGCGGGCCTCGGGTTCGGCCAAGGTGAAGCTCTGCATCGACTTTCTCAAGGAGCAGCTCGCCGAGGGGCCCCACGCGCTGGACACCCGGCTCTGAGCGGGTCGACAAGCCCGCCATCCTTGGCTAGACCTCCAGGCATGTGGTCCCGCTGTTGCGGGGCAGTCCCTGGCAGGAAGCACCGACGTGACGCTGAGTCCTCTGGAAACCCTTCTTCTAGCCGCCCTCGCCCTGCTGCTCGGGCGCCTGGTCAACCGCCTGATCCCCTTGCTGTCGCGCTACAACATCCCCGAACCCATCACCGGCGGTCTGCTGTTCGCCATAGCCCTGGCCATTGCCGGCGCCGTCAGCGACTTCAGCGTGGAGTTCGACACCACCATGAAACCCGCCCTGCTGCTGGCATTCTTCTCTGCAGTGGGGCTGTCGGCAGACCTGGCCATGCTCAAGCACGGCGGCAAGCGCCTGTTGATGTTCGTCATCGCCCTGATCCCCTTCCTGTTCCTGCAGAACATTCTCGGCATTCTGGTCGCCTGGGGCCTCGACATGCACCCGCTGATGGGCCTGGTGGGCGGCACCATCACCCTGGTCGGCGGTCATGGCACCGGGGCGGCCTACGCCGAGCGCTTCGCCGAGGTGAACAACCTGCAGGCGATCATGGAGCTGTCGATGACTTCCGCCACGCTTGGCCTGGTGGCCGGCGGCATCATCGGCGGGCCACTGGCGCAGTGGCTGATCAAGCGCCACCAATTGGCGGGCAACGTCCCCACCGGCGAGCACCACGAGATCACCGGCGAAATGGCTCCGCCGGTTACCGCGAGCAACTTCCTCAATGTGCTGGCGGCCACCATGGCGGCTTTGGTGGGCGGTCAGTTCCTGGCGGGGATGTTCGGCGAAGGCGCCGTGACCCTGCCGAGCTTTCTCTGGTGCCTGCTGCTGGGCGTGCTGATCCGCAACGTCCTGCCGGTGGTGGGCGTGCGGCTGAACGATGGCGCCATCGACCTGATGGCATCGGTCACCCTGTCGCTGTTCCTGGTGATCACCATGATGGCGCTGAGCCTGGGCCACGTGGCCAGCGTGGCCGGGCCGCTGCTGGTGATGCTGATCGCCCAGTCGGCCCTGGCCATGGTCTACGGCGCCTGGGTGGTCTACCGCTACACCGGCCGCGACTACGAAAGCGCCGTGCTCTCGGCGGCCTTCTGCGGCTTCGCCATTGGCGCCACGGCCACCGCCGTCGCCAATATGCAGGCCATCGCCCACAAGTACGGCCCGGCGCCGGAGGCCTTCATCGTCGCGCCGCTGGTGGGCGCATTCCTGATCGACCTGCTCAATGCGCTGGTACTCACGGGCTTTCTCGCACTGCCGGGAATGGGAGGTTGACCATGCTGCGCGCCCTCCTTATCGCCCTCCTCGCCCTGACCGTCACCGCCTGTTCCCGTGGTCCCGACCAGGCGACGCTCGAAACTGAAGTGCAACAGCGCCTGAAGCAGGCCTTCGGCAGCGGCGTGCTCAGCCTTGCCGAGCTGAGCCGGCGCGGTTCAGCCCGCGACGCCAACGCGCCAGAAGGCGAGAAACGCCTGGTGATCTACTTCGACAGCACGCTGAAAGTGGAGCGCGACCAGGATTTCGGCTCCTGGGATTCCCCCGGCGTCGCCAGCCTGATCAGCGCCCTGGGCGCCGGGCCGCGAGGGCTGTCCGGCATCCGCAATGAAGGCAACAAACAGGGCGACCTGCTGAGCGCCCACGGCAGCCTGATCTACCGCGAGACGGACAGCGGCTGGGTGGCTGTCGTGCCCCAGGGCTTCAAGGCGCCGCCCGCGCCCGAGACCATCGAGCCCGGCGTCGGCCAGACCCGGGAACAACTGGTGGCCGCCATCGGCACCGCGCTGAACCTGGCACCCGGCGGCACCGGGGCGAAAGAGCGCACCATCATCGCCGACGAGCTGAGCCGCTCGCTGAACAACATCCAGAGTCGCCTGAGCCGGCTGCAGAAGGGTTACCCATTGGCGGGCGGCCCGGCGTCCGGGCAGTACGCGCGGCTGGCCCAGGCCATGGCCAGCCTGATGCGGCCGAAGGGCCTGCAACTGACCCCGCTGACCACCGAAGGCGGCCTCGACAACCTGCGCATGCTGCGCCGGGGTGACGTGGTGGTGGCCCTGTCCCAAAGCGACATGGCGCAGTTGGCGGTAAGCGGCAGCGGCCCCTTCACCGAAGGCGGTCCCTATACCGGCTTGCGCGCCCTGGCGAGCCTCTATCCCGAGCCCGTGCATGTGCTGGTGCGCGGTGACAGTCCCATCCACGATCTGGCGGGCCTGCGCGGCAAGCGGGTCAACCTCGGCCAGCCCGGCTCAGCCTCGCGGGATACCGCCGTCGCCGTGCTGGCGGCCCATGGCATCGGCACGACGGACCTGGCCGAAGCCACCAGCCTGGACCTGCAACAGGCCCTGACCGCCATCCGCGACGGCAACCTGGACGCCACCCTGCAGGTGATTGGCGCCCCCGCCGACAGCATCCGCGCCGCCAGCGAGGCGATGCAGCTGCGCCTGCTGCCCCTGGATGAGTCGGCCATCCGCCAACTGGAAGCCAACCGCCCCGGCACCTTCGCCGCCCAGGTGGCCGCCGCGACCTATCCCAACCAGACGGCGCCGGTGCCCACCATTGCGGTGAGTGCGCTGTTGCTGTGCGACGAGCAATTGAGTGCGGGCGAGGCTGAACAACTGGTGCAACAACTGTTCGCGCCGGACAACGACTGGCTGGCGGCCGGCAGTATCCAGGGCGAGCAGCTGTCAAAGGCCAACGCTCGACGCGGGCTGGCGATTCCGCTGCATGAAGGGGCACTGAAGGCGTTGGAGAAGCCCTGAATCTTTGTAGGGGCGAATTCATTTGCGAAATGGATGAGCTCCGAGCCGGTCGACCTTCCCTCACCCCAACCCCGCTCTGCGCCCCTGCCAGATTGCTTCGCACTCTGGCGCTCATCAGCACCGAAAGCGTTGCTTCCGAAAGCGTGCCTCTTCGCCCCAGAGGGAGAGGGAGCTGTCCGTGCAATCCTGAAAGCCTGCGCGCTTCCTGTGGGGGCGAATTCATTCGCGAAATGCCGAACTACGGCACGTAGTCGCTTTCCATCACATCCCGATAGGTCGCGGCGAAGGCTTTCCAGTCTTCGTCCGGCATCGGCTTGTGATGCTCCTTGAACTGTTCGTAGTCGTGCTTCGCGGCGCTGTAGGCCGTCAGTCGATGGTTGCTCCGGGCCAGTCCGAGCAAGGCCACTTCCACCTTCTTCTCCCGCTCGCCGGTGACCTTCACGAAGATGTTCTTCGGGTACAGGCGGCCATGTTCCCAGCCCGCGCGGTGCATGCGCGCGACGGTGTTGGCGAGTTGCTGGATCATCTGCTGGCGAAGCCCGGCGGAAATCGGCTGGGCATACCACTCATCCAGGCTGACGAAGTCGTCCAGGCCCTCGGTGACCAGCAGCGCCTGGGACTCGGTTTCAGTCTTGCGTGCGCCGCTGAACACCACCCGAGGCACGCGGATGCCGAGTTGATTCAGTGCCTGCAGGGCCTTTGCCTCGTGGAGGATGGTCGGTTCACCGAAAGGGTGAGTCAGATCGCGGTGGAAGTGGTTGATCTGCCGCTTGCTGTAAAGCACATGGCCATCGGGCGCGTGCAGCCGCTGGATACCGCTTTCGCCGCTGAGCAGTTGGTCCTGGGAGTCGAACCACTCGCCGTAGGTATCCCACCACTTGTCGAAACTGCCTTTCGCGTCGCCGTTGTCGTGCCTGAACCACTGGGTGTTCATGAGAGCACCTCCTCATGGAGCGCACACGCCCCACGGGCTACTGCCAAGGCAACCCGACACGGGCCGCCGCCTGAGGCCGGTATATCGGTCCCCTGGATTCACGTTAGCGTCCTTTTGCCCACTCTGCCGGCGCGTTCACAGGCACTTCGAGGTCGAATCCAGACAACTCCCGACAAGTCGTTAGACCTATGGTGACGGGCCTTTTATCAGATCGTTTGGAGCTGAAATGTCCGACTTCATCACCGTTCTGCGCGAAACCTGCCCTACCCCCGTGCTGGATGCCACCAAGTGGAAGCGCATCGGCGGCGACCCACACACCGTGAATCTCAACGCCTACCTGTCCCAGGACGGCAGCAAGATCATGGGCACCTGGATCTGCACCCCCGGCAAGTTCGAGGTGAACTACGAGAAGTGGGAGTACTGCCACTTCCTGGATGGCTACTGCATCATCACGCCCGAAGGCGAGGAGCCCAAGCACCTGAAGGCCGGCGACGTGTTCGTGATCGAGCCGGGCATGAAAGGCACCTGGGAAGTGGTGGAGACGGTGCGCAAGTACTTCGTGTTTGCCTGATTTCACTTGCACGGTGCCCTGCAGTAGAACGAAACCCATCGATCCGACCGCATGGGTTTCGCTCCGCTCTACCCATCCTACAAACCCCCATCCCGTAGGATGGGTAGAGGAACGAAACCCATCACCACGATGTTGCGGGAAATCACACCACTGGCTCCGTTCTCTGGACTGCCTGTGGGAGCGAATTCATTCGCGAAAAAAAAGGCCGGGCAATTGCCCGGCCTTTTGTCGTCTGGCCCCGATCACGCCTTGTAACGAGCCGCCGCCGAAGAGCGCGACAGGTTCGGTGCCATATGGAAACGGGCTGCGGTGAAGCGGTCCCAGTCTTCCTTGTCCGGCAGTGAGGGAATGGTCACCAGTTCGCCCTGGTCCAGGCCGGCCAATGCAGCGTCGACCATTTCGCCCACGTCCATGAGGATTTCCTGCGGGATGTTCTCGATGCCGGTGCCCGAGCGTTCCCAGATTTCGGTGCGGGTCGCGCCTGGCAGCACCACTTGCACGCGAACGCCCTTGTCCTTCACTTCCGCATTCAGCGACTGGCTGAGATTGAGCACGAACGCCTTGGTGCCGCTGTAGGTGCCGTTGAACATTTCCGGCGCCAGCGCCAGCACAGAGGCGATGTTGATGACGGTGCCGCGCCCCTGGGCGACGAAGTTGGCGGCAGCGGCGGCGGCCAGGTGGGTCACGGCCACTACGTTGAGCTGGATCATCGCATCGAAGCGGTCGAGGTCGGTGTCCAGCAGGCTGCCGCTGACGGCCACGCCGGCGTTGTTCACCAGCACGCTGATGGCGGCATCGCTGCGCAGGCGCTGGGCCACACGGCTCAGGTCAGCCCGGTCGGTCAGGTCGGCCTTCAGCACTTCCACCTTCACGCCGGCGGTTTCGCGCAGCGTGGCGGCCAGCTCCTCCAGACGTCCCTGGTCACGGGCGACCAGCAGCAGGTCATGGCCCCGTTCGGCCAGGCGCTTGGCATAGGTGGCGCCGATGCCGGTGGATGCGCCAGTGATCAGGGCAACGCCTTGGTGCTTCTGTTCGCTCATGGTTCTGTCTCCGGGGAAAGGGCTTGGGGTTCCAAGCGATGGGCTTAAATTACACTCGTAATATTACGAGCACAATATACCTCCGTTAACCATTCGTCGCGGCACTTGTAGGGGCGAATTCATTGTCTGCGTTAGCTGTTGCCAGAACCGTCGGTCCAGGAGCCTTGTAGGAGCTAGCTTGCTAGCGAAAAGGGGCCATTCGCTGGCAAGCCAGCTCCTACGGGCAAAGCAGCTACTTGCAACACTTAATCCTGCCCTGGACCGTCCATTGGGGCTGCTTCGCAGCCCATGGCGAATGAATTCGCCCCCACAGGAAGTTGGTCGTACAAAGAATGCGGGCAAAAAAAAAACGGCGCGCGGGCAGCAATCCCGGGCGCCGTAACACTGCCTTGCAGCTGTGGTCACGGACCGCCGGCCCTGGTAGCCGGCAGTCCGTAGCGGGGCTGGAAACAGCCCCGACTTCCGCGCGGCGGTTACCACCGCGATGTGTTTTCAGTTCAGCAACGCTGCCGCCATCCGGTCGATCGCCTGGCGCTGGAACGTACGGAATTCGGCATTGGGCTGCTGCCCTTCCAGCATCGGCAGGAAGGGGTCTTCGACTGCCGTCCGCACCCCGGCCAACTCTTCGATTACCGCATGGCCGCAGAACGGTACGTAGGCCTCCGCATAGCCCCCTTCGTGCACCAGCACCAGCCGCCCGCCACAAAGGCGGTCGGCCGCCTCCCGCAAAATGGCCGTCATGGCGCGGAACGATTCGCTGTGCAACAACATCCGCGCCAGCGGGTCCACGCCGTTGGCGTCGAAACCGCAGGCGACCACTATCAACTCCGGTTCGAAACGTTCCAGCGCCGGCACGATCACCCGCTCCATGGCATAGCGGTAGGCATCGTCGCCGCTGCCCGGGAACAACGGCAGGTTGAGGTTGTAACCAAGCCCGGCGCCCGTGCCCCGCTCCTCCGCTGCGCCCTGTCCGACAGGGAAGCAGTTGTCCTGGTGGATCGACAGGGTCAGCACATCGTCGCGGCCGTAGAAGATCGATTGGGTTCCGTTGCCGTGGTGTACATCCCAGTCCAGTACCGCCACCCGGCCGACACCGTGGCGGGCCTTGGCGGTTTCCACGGCGATAGCGATGTTCGCCAGGTAGCAGAACCCCATGCCGCGATCCGCCAGGCAGTGGTGTCCCGGCGGGCGCGACAGGGCATAGGCGTTGTCCAGTTCGCCACGCAGTACGGCATCTACGGCGGCGATGGCCAGTCCCGCTGACTGCCGGGCGATTTCATAGGTACCCGACCCGACGGCAGCCTCCTCGCCCAGCTCGCCGTGGCCAGCGTCGCTCATGGCCTTGAAGCGTTCCAGGTACTGGGCCGGATGGACCCGTAGCAGGTCGTCCTCGGCCGCCATCGGCGCGCTGGATAGCACCAGGCGATCACTCAGTCCGGACACGTCCATCAGGCTCTTCAGCCGGCGCTTGGTTTCTGGCGATTCGGCATGACCGGAACCGCTTGGCGGCTGCAGCCAGCCCCCCACCGGCAGCACCAGGCTATGCAGCCCGGCGGCGTGCCAGAAACAGCGCTCGTCGAAGAAGAATCCGCTACGACGGGTCATCAGGCAGCTCCTTTTGCAGTCTGGGCCAGGGCACGGGTCCGACCGCCGAGGCGGCAGGCCAGGTAGTAGACCGGTGAGATCACACCCAGGCCAACGATCCAGGAAATATCGGCACCGTCCATGGCGCGCGCCACCGGGCCGGTATAGAGGGCAGTGGACATGAAGGGGATCTGCACGATGATGCCGAGCACGTAGCAGTTGACCGCCGTCCAGTTGCAGCGACCGTAGAGGCCACCATCACGACGGAAGAACGACGGCAGGTCGTAGCGACCGTGGGCCACCAGGTAGTAGTCCACCAGGTTGATGGCGCTCCAGGGCACCAGAACGTACAGCAGCAGGAGAATGAAGTTGGTGTAGTTGACCATGAAGTCGTCCTGCCCCAGCAGCGCCAACGCCAGGGAGCCCGAGAACAGGATCAGCGAGATGAGGATGCGTGCGCCGGCCCCGGCCGACCAGGACGGCACCAGGGTCTGCCCCACGGTGATGGTGGACAGGGCACCGCAGTACAGGTTCATGGCGTTGGTAGCAGCGATGCCGATAGAGAGCACCGCCACCAGCAAAGCGCTGAGGCCGCCGGTGGCCTCGATCAGGCCGCCCACCACGTCATCGCCGTCGATGCTCAGCGCCACCATCACCCCCAGCAGCATGGGCAGCAGGGAACCCAGGCAGCAGCCCCAATAACTGGACCAGAAGGCGCTACGCGAACCCGTGGCTTCCGGCAGGTAACGGGAGTAGTCGGACACGTAGGGCGCATAGGCCAGTTGCCAGAGCGCAGCCACCGACAGGGTGCCGAGGAATCCGGCCAGGGAGGTCTCATTGCGCTCAAGGAAGTCCGCCGGTAGGCCGTGGCCGAACACCAGCCAGGCGAAGGCAAGCAACAATACCGCGCCGGAAAGGTAGGTCATGACGCGGGTGTAGGCGTGGATCAGGCGATAGCCTACCGACGCCGCCACCAGGCTGATGAAGCCCACCAGGAGGATGCCTACGTTGGTGTCGACGGCCGGGAAACGACCGTGCAGCGACTGGCCACCCAGCACCAGGTTCGAGGCGAAGAAGCCGAGGTACATCACGACGACGAGGGCCACCACCAGCAGGGAGCCGAAGGAGCCGAACTGGCCACGGGTCTGCACCATCTGGGGCACGCCAAGTTGTGGCCCCTGAGCCGAGTGCAGGGCCATGAACACGCCCCCCACCAGGTTGCCCAGCACCAGCGCCGCCAGTGCGGAAAAGAAGGGTAGTTTGAACACGGTCACCGCGAGGGCGCCGGTGATTACGGTCAACAGGATCAGGTTGCAGCCGAACCAGATGGTGAACAGGTCCCGTGGGCGCCCATGGCGCTCCTCGGCGGAGATCGGCTGGATCGTACTCAGTTCCAGCGCCGGAGCCTGCGGATTGTCATTGTTGTGCATGCCAGGTCTCGCACTCGTTTCTTGGGGATGAGCGCCGCCCCGGCAGTCCGGAGCAAACCGAAGCACCGCCGTCGTCAGCGCAGATCCGGGAATGGCTGCCCCGGTCCAGATCCGGACCGGGGCAGTCGACAGGGACTTAGAGGCGTCCCAGTTCCTGCGCGGTGCGATCCACCGCGATTTTCGTCTTGCTCACCAGCTCGTCGATCTCGCCGCGAGTGGCTACCAGCGCCGGCGCCATGATCATGCGGCCGAGGGTGGAGCGGATGATCAGGCCTTCCTCGAAGCCGATGGTGCGGCAACGCCAGGCGATGTCGTTCTCGTTCTCGAAGCGCTTGCGGGTGGCCTTGTCTTCGGCGAACTGCAGGGCGGCGACGAGGCCGGCTCCCTGGATATCCCCCACCAGCGGATGATTGCCGAACACTTCGCGCAGGCACTGTTGCAGGTACGGGCCGGTATCGGTCTTCACCTGGGTGACCACGCCCTCATCGCGCAGCGCCTTGAGGTTGGCGATGGCCACGGCTGCCGCCACCGGGTGGCCGGAGTAGGTCAGGCCGTGGGCGAACACACCACCCTGCTCCACCAGGGCTTCAGCCATGCGCTTGCTGAGGATCAGGCCACCCATGGGGATGTAGCCGGAAGTCAGGCCCTTGGCGATGGACAGGGTGTCCGGCTCGAAGCCGAAGTGCTGGTGGGCGAACCACTCGCCGGTACGGCCGAATCCACCGATCACTTCATCGGCGCACAGCAACACGTCGTACTTGCGGCAGATGCGCTGGATTTCCGGCCAGTAGGTTTCCGGCGGGAAGATCATACCGCCCGCACCCTGGAAGGGCTCGGCGACGAACGCGGCAACCTTGTCGGCGCCCAGTTCGAGGATTTTCTCCTCCAACTGTCGGGCGGCGCGCAGGCCGAACTCTTCCGGCGTCAGGTCGCCGCCGTTGGCGAAATAGTAAGGCTCGTCGATGTGCGCGATGTCCGGCAGCATGCCGCCCATTTCGTGCATGAACTTCATCCCGCCAAGCGCCGTGGCGCCCAGGGTGGAGCCGTGGTAGCCGTTCCAGCGGCCGATCATGATCTTCTTCTCGGGCTTGCCGAGGATCTGCCAGTAGCGGCGCACGGTGCGGATCAGCACCTCGTTCGCCTCGGAGCCGGAGTTGGTGTAGATGGCGTGGCTGTAGTGGCCCGGCAGCAGGCTGAACAGCAGTTCCGACAGTTCCACGACCGCCGGGTGGGTGGTGTGGAAGAACATGTTGTAGTACGGCAGCTGCTCCAGCTGGCGGGTAGCGGCGGCGGTGAGGTCCTTGCGGCCGTAGCCGAGGTTGGTGCACCAGAGGCCGGACATGCCATCGAGGTAACGCTTGCCGTCGTTGTCCCAGAGGTGGAGGCGCTCGCCGCCAACGATCACCCGCGGCCCTTCGGCGTTCAGCGCCTTCTGGTCGAGGAAGGCATGGATGTGGTGGGCCGCATCTGCTGCCTGGTAGTCACGGGTTTCGCGTTGGGCTTGGAATTGAGCGTTCATTGTTAGGGGTCTCCTCGTCCCGGTATTCAGTGGTACCGATGCTGGCTGAAGGCGCTGGCCAGGGAAAATACTAAATATGTCTTCGCGCTATACGAAAAAACTGCCCTGCCCGCCGCGCGTACCGGCGCGGAGCGCACGGCGGGCAAGGCCCGGCAAGACGCCGGGTGAGGTCGGGGCGTGGCACACCCCGGATTGAACAATCAGCGGTCAGCCGCGTCGCCGGCGACCTGCTCCAGGGGTTCGGGACGGAACAGGTCCTTGCGCATCACGACCTTGATCCAGACCACGGCGATCAGCGACACCAGCCCCAGCACCACGCCGGCGATGCCGAAGATCTTCCCGGTCATGTCCGGGCTTGGCGAGGCGTACCAGATGGCGTAGAGCATTCCGGCGATGCCGAAGAGCTGCGGCAGCGGATAGAACGGGGTCTTGAACGGACGGGTAATTGCCGGGTAGCGGCGACGCAGGGCGATCACATCCAGGTGGACGATGATGTAGGCCAGCAGCCAGGCCAGCGCGGCGGCCAACAGCAACAGATTGACCGAAGCGGCGTCCTGCCCCAACACCAGGATCGGCAGGCCGGTGATGGCCGACACGAACAGCACCGACACCCAGGGGGTACGGGCACGCGGGCTCAGGCGCTTGAGGATCGGGAAGGCCTGACCGTTCTGCGCCATGCCGTAGAGCATGCGCGGAATCGACGCGAGCGAAGAGTTCAGGGTACTGAAGGTGGCGGTCACCGAAGCGATCACCAGGAACAGCTCGCCGGCCTTGCCGAACACGGTGGTGGCGAACAGGTAGTGTGGCAGCGCGTCGGTGGTCAGTGCCTCCTGCGGCACCATGAACAGCGCGCCCAGGCAGTAGAGGCCGATGGTGAGGAAGATCACCGTGAGGCCGATGATCATCGAGCGCGGGATATTGCGCTCTGGCCGTTTGGTCTCTTCCACCAGCGGGCAGACGAACTCGGCGCCGACGAAGCCCCACACAGCCAGTGCGGTGAGGGTCAGCACACCGGCGCCCATGGGGTTCCAGTCACCCTGGATCACGGTGCTGGCGGTTTCGCTCGGCGCACCCTCGACGATGGCGGCAATGCCCAGCAACAGCAGCACGAAGACCATCACCACCGCCAGCGCGGTCTGCAGCTTGGCGAAGATGTCGATGCCCATGAGGTTGAGGACAGTGAACAGACCGAGGACACCGAAGGCGACGCTGAAGGGAGGGAACACGCCCGGGTAGACCTTGCCGACGATCAGGTCAAGCAGCAGGAGTTCGGCCGACAGCGCAAACATGGCGACCACTACGTAGCCGGAGAATGTGGCCAGGATGGCCGGGAAGTGGCCCAGCGCAACTTCGGTGTAGCTGGACAGGCCGCCAGCGCGAGGAATCATCAACGACAGTTCGGAGAAGGAAAACGCATAGCTGAGGGCCAACAGATAGGCCAGGCCCAGCGGCACGATGAAGCCCAACCCGGAGAAACCGGCGCCCTGCAGCATCAGCACCATCACACCCTGGCTCACCACCAGGCCGATGGCAACGGACAGCAGCGCTCCCAGACCCAGCACACGGCGGAAACCGCCAGCTTCCGCCTGCGCATGGGCAGGAACGGACACACTTGCACTCATGACACTCTCCAATCTTGTATTTGTTATTCGCCCGCCTGGCCGTGGAAGCCGGCGGGCCTGGTAGTACGGGATACGGCTGCGCCGTCCCCGTCAGTCACGCCGCTCTCGGCCGCCGTGCGCGGCGGCCAAGGGACGCGAATTTCAGCGTGCCGCCCAGGCGTTGAAGCGCTCTTCCAGCTCTTCGCCGTGGTTGACCCAGAACTCGGCGCTGACCAGTTGCGCATCGGCCAGGTTGGCCGGCGCGGTGGGCAACTGCGCCTGGGTGGCGGCGGGCAAGGCGGCCAGAGCGTCCTTGTGGACCGGGCCGTAAGGGATCTGGCTGGAGAACGCCTGTTGCGTCTGCGCCTGGCTGGCGAAGGCGATGAAGCGTTCGGCAAGCGCCTTGTTCGGGCTACCGCGGACGATGGCCCAGTGGTCCGGGTCGTAGAGGTTGCCGTTCCAGACGATGGCGAGCTTCGAACCCTCCTTCTGGGCGGCGGCGATGCGACCGTTGTAGGCGGCGGACATCACCACATCGCCGGCCACCAGCCACTGCGGCGGCTGCGCGCCGGCCTCCCACCACTGGATGTGCGGCTTGATCTCATCCAGCTTGCGGAAGGCACGCGTCACGCCATCCGGGGTTTCCAGGACTTTATAGAGGTCTTCACGCTTCACCCCGTCGGCCAGCAGCGCCGCTTCCAGGGTGTACTTGGCGCCCTTGCGCAGGCCGCGCTTGCCAGGGAAGCGCTGGGTATCCCAGAAGTCCGCCCAGGAACTGGGCGCACTGGCCAGCTTGTCCGAGTTGTAGGCCAGCACCATGGACCAGACGTAGCTGGCCACGCCGCACTCGCTGACGGTGCCGGGCATGTAGCTCGCCGATTCGCCGAGCACGGCCGGGTCCATGCGTTCGAACAGGCCCTCTTCGCAACCGCGCAACAGTTCGGGGCTTTCCACTTCCACCACGTCCCAGGTGACCTGGCCGATGTCCACCATGGCTTTCACCTTGGACAGCTCGCCGTTGTACTCGCCGGCCACCACCTTGCCGGCGCCGCTTTGTTCGAAGGGTTTGAAATAGGCCGCATCCTGAGCGGCCTTGGTGGCGCCGCCGAAGGAAATCACGGTGAGGCTGGAGGACTGGGCCAGGGCCGGCACGCTGGCAGTGGCCAACAGAGCGAAACCGAGGGTGGCACGGATGCACGGGAAGGACTTGAGCATGGAAACTCCCTCACTACTTGTAAGTTGTGATCAGTTGCTGAGGCAGTCGTGGCCAGAAGGCCAGAGCCCATGCGTGCACCACGCACGGGATTGGATTTCTTGTTGTGGGCGGCCGCGCGCCGTAGGAGCACGCAGCCGGGTCGTCAGTGCGACCTCAGCGCAGCTGGAACCAAGTGGTCTTCAGCTGGCTGTACTTGTCGAAGGAATGCAGCGAGAGGTCGCGGCCGAAGCCGGACTGCTTGCCGCCGCCGAAGGGCACGGTGACGTCCAGAGCGTCCACCGTGTTCACCGACACCGTTCCCGCCTTGAGCGCGCGGGCGACCCTGTGGGCGCGATGCAGGTCATCGCTCCATACCGAAGCGGCCAGGCCGTAGACGCTGTCGTTGGCCAGGCGCAATGCCTCTTCTTCGGTATCGAAGGTACTGACGGCCAGCACCGGCCCGAACACCTCTTCCCGCGCCAGCTGCATGTCGCTGTGCACGTCGGCGAAGACGGTGGGTTCGACGAAGTTGCTGGAGCCGTTGAAGGTCAGGCGACGGCCACCGGCGAGCAGTTGTGCGCCCTCGCCCTGTGCGCCTTCGATGAAGGCCATGACGCGCGCGGTCTGCCCGGCGTCGACTATGGCGCCGGCGCGGCTGGCCGGGTCCAGCGGATCACCCGGCATCCAGTCGCGGGCCTTGGCCAACAGGCGTTCGATGAACTCGTCGCGAATGGAACGTTGCACGTAGAGGCGCGAGTTGGCCGAGCAGACCTCGCCCTGATTGAAGAAGATGCCGAACGCGGCTTTCTCGGCGGCCAGGTCCAGGTCGCGGCAATCCTCGAAGATCAGGTTCGGACTCTTGCCACCGCATTCCAGCCAGACCTGCTTGAGGTTGGACTGGGCCGAGTACTGCATGAAGTATTTACCCACCTGGGTGGAACCGGTGAACACCAGGCAATCCGCATCCGGGTGCAGGCCAAGGGCCTTGCCGGCGCTCTCGCCCAGGCCCGGCACCACGTTCAGCACGCCTTCCGGCAGCCCGGCTTCCAAGGCCAGCTCGGCCAGGCGCAGAGCCGAGAACGGCGACTGCTCGGCAGGTTTCAGTACCACGCTGTTGCCGGCGGCCAGGGCCGGGGCGAGCTTCCAGGCGGCCATGTCGAGAGGGAAGTTCCAGGGCACCACGGCGGCGATCACGCCCAGCGCTTCGCGGGTGATGGTAGCCAGCGCATTGGGGGCGGTGGGCGCTACCTGATCGTAGAGCTTGTCCAGGGCTTCGCCGTACCAGGCGAACACATGGGCGGCGCCCGGTACGTCGATGTTGTAGGCGTCCATCACTGGCTTGCCCATGTTCAGGGAATCCAGCAGGGCCAATTCCTCGCGGTGAGCCATCATCAACTCGGCGAGGCGCAGCAGCACCTTCTTGCGCTCCACCGGAGCCATGCGTGCCCAGGGGCCTTCATTGAAGGCGCGGCGCGCCGTGGCGACCGCCAGGTCCACCTCGGCCTCGCCGCAGGCGGCGACGCGGGCCAGCAACTGGTTGGTGGCCGGGTTGATCGAGTCGAAGGTTGCGCCGGAAGCGGCCGCCACCTGACGGCCACCGATCAGCGCCTTGTCGTTGAATGCTTGCCGGGCAGCTTTCTGCTGCCAATAGCCGAGATCGAACACGCTGCACTCCCAGATCGACCGTCTGTGCGGTCGGTTTGTTATTCGGGTCGAGGCAGATGGTGCGCCAGCTTCCGGCAGAGGAAAATTATTAAAAATATGCTCGAGTCATATGAAAAAACTCGGCAGCCCAAGCGGCCTCGCAGGTGCCGTCTGGGGTAAGGTTCACCCCATAACGACAAGCACAGAGAGCCACCCCGCGCGTGCGCAGGCGGCCAACAACAGAGGTGCCCGTGGCTACCTATACCTTGCGACAACTCAAGTATTTCGTGACGACGGTGGAGGCCGGCAGCGTGGCCGAAGCCTCGCGCAAGCTGTACATCGCCCAGCCGTCCATCTCCACCGCCATCAAGGGCCTGGAAGAGAGCTTCGGCGTGCAGCTATTCATCCGCCATCACGCCCAGGGTGTATCCCTGACACCCAGCGGCACGCGTTTCTACGAAAAGGCCCAGGAGCTGCTGCGGGTGGCCCGCGAGTTCGAGCAGAACGCCCTCGCCGACAACGACATCGTCGCCGGGCAGATCGACATCGGCTGCTTCGAAACGGTTGCCCCGCTCTACCTGCCGCAACTGATCGCCGGTTTTCGTGAGCAGTATCCGGGCGTGGACATCCGCATCCGCGACGGCGAGCAGCAGGAACTGGTACAAGGCCTGACCGCCGGTACCTTCGACCTCGCCTTCCTCTACGAGCACGACCTGGACAGCACCATCGCCACCGAACCGCTGATGCCGCCGCAGAAGCCCTACGCCCTGCTGCCGGAGAACCACCGCTTCGCCAAGCAGGCCCAGGTTTCCCTGCGCGATCTCTGCCTGGAGCCGATGATCCTGCTGGATGTGCAGCCGAGCCGGACCTACTTCGTCAGCCTGTTCCACGAGCTGGGCCTGACGCCCAATATCGTCTTCAGCTCGCCGTCCATCGAGATGGTGCGCGGCATGGTCGGCCAGGGTTTCGGTTTCTCCCTGCTGGTGACCCGCCCCCATTCGGAATGCACCTACGACGGCAAGAAAGTCGTCACCGTCGACATCACCGAACCCGTCGCCACCTCCGGACTGGTTGCCGCCCGCCTCAAACGCAGCCAGCTCACCAAGCCCGCGCAGTTGTTCGTCGACTTCTGCCGCGAACGCCTGGCACAGAAACCCCACGACGCCCCGTAGGTTGGTCAGAGCGCAGCGAAGCCCAACGGTCCGATTCCCCCGCCACTCCGCCTGATGGGTTTCGTGCCTCAACCCATCCTACGAAACGCATATCGCCTTGTCGGTTGGTCAGAGCGCAGCGAAGCCCAACGATAGCCACCGACCTTGTGGGGGCGAATTCATTCGCTGACCGGACCGCTGGCTCGGCCTGTTGATCCGTTGGGGCAGCTGCGCCGCACTTGGCGATTGAAATCGCCCCCACAGGGTGTGTGTCCTGGAGGCTTTTTTCGTGGGAGCGAATTCATTCGCGATTGAAATCGCTCCCACTCGCACACCGAATAGGTGGAAAGAAATGCGCTTCCCAGCCTACATACGCCTGCATCTTCGGTAGCATGACCGCACCAGTTCCAGGGTAGGTAACCTGCGGTGATCAGAGAACTCAGGACATTCGTGGCGGTGGCCAGGCTTGGCAGCTTTTCTGCGGCCGCGCGGCAGGTGAGCCTGACCCAGGCAGCAGTCAGCGCACAGATGAAGAGCCTGGAAGATGCACTCGGCATGCAGCTCTTCGACCGCACCGCCAAGTCGGTCAGCCTCAACGCCAATGGGCAGCGGGTGCTACCGCTGGCGGAGGAAATGCTGGAGCTGTATGCCCGCATGTGCCTGCCGGAAACCCTGGAGGGGTACCGGGGGGCGTTGAATATCGGCGCCATTGGCACAGTGCAGACCGGCGTCCTGCCGGAAACCCTCAAGCGCCTCAAGGAGGCCGCACCGCTGCTGGAGGCTCGGCTGATCCCTGGCGTATCACGCGACCTGCTCGGCCAGGTGGAGGCCGGCGACCTGGACCTGGCGCTAATCATCAAGCCGCCTTTCCCGCTCGCCAAGGACATGCACATGGAGACGGTGCTGGAAGAGCCCTTCGTGCTGATCCATCCACCGGGCACTCACTTCGACGGCATCGCCGAGATGCTCGAACGCCACCCCTTCATCCGCTACGACAGCAAGTCGTTCGGCGGGCGACTGGTGGGCCGGTTCCTCAAGGACCACAAGCTGCCGGTGAACCAGGTGATGGAGCTGGATGACCTGGATGCCATCGTGCGCATGGTGGAAACCGGGCTGGGAGTGGCCATCATTCCCTTTGCCGGAATCTGGTCGCGCGGCAGCTCCACGGCGCGGGTGCACGCGCTTGGCGACAGGGCCTTCACGCGGGAGATCGTGCTGGTGTGCCGCTACGCCAACAAGGCAGTGCCGCAGGTCGAGCTGTTCCGCAAGGTCATTCAGCCGTCAGCCTGCAGCTACGTGGATGCGATGGCAAGCAACCTCAGGGACAAGCTGCAAGCATAAGAATCCTTTGGGCTGAGCGAAGGCCTTATTCGCTTTCACCCCAACGGATTCGAATCGAAGATTGAAGCCTCCAAAGACCAGCCGCCGGAGCCTTCGATGAACCTTTCCCCCTTCCACCTGGCGATTCCCGTGTACGACCTTGCCGCCGCCCGCGCCTTCTACGGTGACGTGTTCGGCCTGGAGGAAGGCCGCTCCAGCAGCCACTGGGTGGACTTCAATTTCTTCGGGCACCAGTTGGTGATCCACGAACACCCGAAGACCGACTCGCAGAATCACGCCCACACCAACGCGGTGGATGGCCACGATGTGCCCGTGCCGCACTTTGGCGTGGTGCTGGAATGGTCGCAGTGGGAAGCCCTGGCCAAGCGCCTGGAGTCCTTGGGTACCCAGTTCGTGATCGAGCCCTATATCCGCTTCAAGGGCCAGGTGGGCGAACAGGCGACGATGTTCCTCTTCGACCCGTGCGGCAACGCGCTGGAGTTCAAGGCGTTCAAGGATATCGGGCAGCTGTTTGCCAAGTAGGTCGTGTCATCGGCGCTATAACTCGACCTGTCTGTTCAACCGGGCGAGCCGGTCAGACGTCCTTCACCACCGCCGCCTCGCCAATGCGCCTTCAAGTACTCGATGAACACCTTCACCTTGCGCGTGTTGCGCCTGTGGGTCAGGTAGAGCACGTAGACCTGCGGACCAAAGCCGCTGGGCTCGCGCCAATACTCGGGCATCACCTCCACCAGTTCGCCCCGGGCGAGATAGGGTTCAGCGCTCCATTGCGGAATGAACTGCAGGCCCTGTCCGTCCAGCAGGCAGGCCAGCAGGAAGTCGTAGTTGTCGCTCGACACCCTCGGCGTCGGCTGGTTGAGGCGGATGCGTTGCTCGCCCCTGGTCACCCACCAGAAATGCCGGTTGAGCAGCGGATGGCGAAGGATCAGCCAGTCGTGCTGGAAGTAGTTGTCGAGGTTCACGTCCCCTCCCCTGCGGGACAGGTAGGCGGGGCTGGCGCAAAGGGTGATGCGGTTTTCCACCAGCGGCTGGGCGATCACGCCGGGCAGGTCGGTGGGTCCGTCGCGCAGGGCCAGGTCGTAGCCGCCGTCCACCAGGTCGACGTACTCGTCGGACAGGTCCACGTCCAGGTGAACGTGGGGATGCTCGCGAAGGAATCGGCAGCAGACGGCGTTGAGGAAGGCCGGAGCGAATGACGGCGGCGCAGTGATGCGCAGGCTGCCGCGCAGCTCGTGCTGCAACTGCTCGACACCTTCGCCGGCCAGCTGCAGTTGCATCAGCGCCTGGCGGGCACCTTCCAGGTAGATGTGCCCGGCTTCGGTCAGCGACATCCGACGAGTGGTGCGCTCGAACAGCTTGGCGCCCAGCCCTTCTTCCAGCTGCGCGATGGCCTTGGTCAGCGAGGATGGCGTGGTGCCCAGATGCTCCGCCGCACGGCTGAAATTGCCATGCTCGGCAGCGGCCACGAACATCCCCAGCGCGGTCAATCGATCCATTTTATTTCCACTTCAGAAAAGAAGTTATGCCGAGCCTGGCGTTATTCCGGGCTGGCCGACTGGTTAGTCTTCGCCCACAGACCAACAAGAATCAAGGCCATCCCACAATGAAGCCGATTGCACCCTTGGCGATCTCCATCGCCCTCGCCTTTTCTTCCATGGAAACTATGGCAGCCGCCGATCTCATCCTGCACAACGGCAAGGTCTACACCGCCGAGTCTGGCCAGGCGTTGCAGCAGGCCGTCGCCATCGAGAACGGCAAGATCGTGGCCGTGGGCTCCGATGCCGAGGTGCTGCCGCTCAGGCAGGCGGATACACAGGTGCTGGACCTCGGCGGCAAGGTGCTGATGCCGGGCTTCATCGACTCCCACGCCCACGTGATCAAGGGCGGGCTGCAAATGCGTCAGGCCAACCTCAATGGCGAGGAAATTCCCCTGGCTGAACTGGAACAGCGCCTGCGCCAGTGGCGGGAAGACGGCAAGGCGAAGCGCGGCGAATTCCTGGTGGTTGGCGGTGTGCCCACCAGCTACTGGGATCAGCTCGACGCCTTCGCGCAGCACTTCGACAACGGCGAGTGGGCGAACACGCCGATCCTCTTCGCCGGTTGGGACTACCACACCGGCTGGGCCAACCAGGCCATGCTCAAGCGCGCCGGCATCGATGCCGCCAAGGTGAAAGGCCTCAAGGGTGAAGAACTCGCCACCATCGGCCACCGTGCAGACGGCCAGCCCAACGGGTTCCTCGTCGACGCAGGCCTCTACGCCGCCCAGGAGCTGATCCCGCTGCCTTCCCGGGACGACCTGCTGGGCGGCGCCCGCGACGCGCTGCACTACTACAACAGCCTGGGGATCACCGCCTGGATGGACCCGCTGGCCAACGAGATTCCCGGTGGCCCCATCGACAACAGCTCGGTGGGCGTGCTGCCCATCTACAAGGCCATGGCGGAATCTGGCGAGCTCAGCGCCCATGTCGCCGCCCTGTTGATGGCGGACTCCAAGGCCACCGCCAAGGACCTGGATGAACTGGACAAGGTGCGCCAGCAGTTCGCCGGGGTCCCGAACCTCAGCCTGCCGGGCATCAAGGTGTTCGCCGACGGCGTGGCGGAGCACCCGGCACAGAGCGCAGCGATGCTGGAGCCCTACAAGAACTCCAGCAAGAGCGGAGAACTGCTGATCGACCCGGCGCACTTCGGTGAACTGGTGGACGCGGCAGACGCGCGGGGCTGGCTGGTGCACGTGCACGCCATCGGCGACCGCGCGGTGCGCGAGTCCCTCAATGGCATCGAGCAGGCGCGCAAGGCACGGAGCAGCGGCATTCCCCACTCCATCACCCACCTGCAGATGGTCAATCCGAAGGAATTCGCCCGCTTCAAGCCGCTGGATGTGATCGCCTCCATGCAGCTCTACTGGGCAACCGCCGACGAGCTCAGCGTCGACCTGGTGCAGCCCTACGTCAGCGCGATGGCCTTCCAGTACCAGTACCCGGCGCGCTCGCTGCTGAAGAACGGCGCCACCATCGCCGGCGCCAGCGACTGGCCGATCACCACGCCCGAGCCGTGGAAAGCCATCTATCAGGCCGTCAGCCGCCAGGGACCGAAGGGTGTGCTCAACGCCGCCGAGGAAATCGACCGCGAGACGATGTTCCAGGCCTACACGTTGAACGCCGCGCGAGCCATTCGCCTCGACGACCGCATCGGCTCACTCGCGCCCGGCAAGCAGGCCGACCTGATCCTGCTGGACCGTGACGTATTCCAGGTCGAACCCGAAGCCCTGCGGGACACCCAGGTGCTGAAGACCTGGTTCGCCGGCCGCGACGTTTACACCCGCAACCGCTGATTTCCGTTTCTCCAGTCCCGGGGCTTCGACCAGAGGTTCCGGGCCGCATCACGCCCGCCATTCAACGCTGAACAGGTAATACGCAGTGAAAGTCCATACCTTCGTCACCGACACCCAGAACCCGCAGATCCGTGGCCGGCAGATCGGTGAACGGTGGGCGGAGCAGATCCGGCACACGGTATCGCTCTACCTCGATTTCTTCTCCCAGGTGGATATCGACCCGGCACGGGTACGCAGCCTCGGTGAAGCCAGCCTCGCCGCCCTGGAAGCCTGGAGCCCGAACCTGGCGCAGGAAATTGTCGCCACCGCCGAAGGCGCCGGGATGCCGCTCTGGCAACTGGCAGCGCTGAACGCGCGCACGGAAATCCTCGCGGTGATGCCGACGCCGCCTGAAGGCGAGTGCTCCACCGCCGTATACGCCCCGCGCGGCGCAGAGGCCCCGCGTACCATCCAGACCTGGGACTGGCACGACTCGCTGGTCCCTGATGGCCTGATGCTGCAGCTGACCAGCAACGCCGGCCTCTCGGTCAAGCTGTTCACCGAGTTCGGCATGCTCGGCAAGATCGGCGTCAACAGCGCCGGCCTGGGCATGCACTTCAACATCCTCCACCACGGCAGCGACAACGACAGCGCCGGCGTGCCGGTGCACGCCATCGCCCGTCGCGTGCTGGAAGAAGCCCGCAGCGTCGAGGAGGCGATCGCCCTCGCCCGTTCCGCACGGGTCAGTGCGTCCACCGTGCTGACGGTGTTCTCCCACACGGACACCGCACCCCGCGCCGCCAGCATCGAAATGTCCCGCGAAGCGACCGCCGTGGTGCTCCCCAACGAGGATGGCTGGGTCACCCACACCAACCACTTCCTCGCGCCCGAACTGGTCCCCGGCGAGCGGACCCTCGACGTCTCCACCACTTACGCCCGCCTGGACCACGTGAATGCCCAAAGGCCCCAGATGACCGGCGCGACCCTGGCTTCCCGCGCCAGTGCCATGTGCGGAGAACCCGGCGAGCAGGCGCCAATCTGCTTCCACCCGGACCTGAGCCTGCCGCCGAAAGAACGCTGGGAAACCCTGCTCACCATCGGCATCGACACCGAACGGTGCGAACTGGAGTACGCCGCCGGCAACCCGGTCGTGCTCGCCCGTTCGGGCAGCGTGCGCTTCTGACCCTGATCGGCGGCCGGCGCCACCGGCCGTCGCCAGCTCCCTCCAACAACGACAAGACGAGCAAAGGCACATGGCCAAACAACCCTCCCCGGCAACGGGATCGCAATCGGCGCTTCGGACCTTCTTCGTATCCGGCATGGGCACCGCCCTGGAGTTCTACGACTTCGTCATCTACGGCGTCGCCGCCGCCCTGGTCTTCCCCCAGGTGTTCTTCCCTGATCTCGACCGCCTCACCGCTACCCTGGTGGCATTCGGCGCTTTCGGTGCCGGCTTCTTCGCCCGCCCCCTGGGCGGCATGGTCTTCGGCCACCTGGGCGACAAGGCCGGGCGGCAGAAAGCCCTGGTGATCACCCTGCTGCTGATGGGCTTCTCCACCCTGGCCATCGGCTGCCTGCCCAGCCACGACAGCATCGGCGTCGCCGCGCCCATCCTGTTGGTGCTGCTGCGCCTGGTGCAGGGCTTCGCGGCGGGCGGTGAATGGGGTGGCGCAGCGCTGTTCGGCATCGAATCCGCGCCGCCAGGCAAACGTGGCCTCTGGGGCAGCTTCACCAGCATGGGCATCGGCATCGGCGGCATCCTCGGCTCGGCGGTATTCGCCATCGTCAGCGCGGCCTTCGACGACAACCTCGCCGATTTCGCCTGGCGCATCCCCTTCTGGCTCGGCGGGGTGCTGGTACTGATCGGCCTCTATGCACGCCTGTCGAACCCTGCCAGCAAGCCCCTGCAACGCAGCGAGAACACCCGCCTGCCCCTGGTCGCCGCCCTGCGTTCGCGTCCCCGCGAGATGCTGCTGTGCATCGGCATCGCCTTCGGTTACGTGACCATCGCCTACATCGGCAGCACCTTCTTCCTCGCCTACGCCACCGAGGTGGGCTACGGCAGCACTGAAGCCCTGCTCTTCGACGTATCCCTGTCCATCGCCATCGTCATCAGCGCCCCGCTGTTCGCTGCCCTCTCCGACCGCCTGGGCCGGCGCAAGGTGATGATCCTGGGTTCGGTGCTGATGGCCGCCGGCTTCTTCGTCTTCTTCGCCCTGGTCGGCCGTCACAGCCTGGCGGTGGCCTGCGCCGCCTATGTGGTCGTGGGCGCGCTGATGGGCGCCACCCAGGGTCCGATCCCGGCCTTCCTCGCCGAACAGTTCCCCCGCTCCATGCGCTACTCCGGCATGTCCGCCGCCTACCAGATCGGCGCGGCCTTCGGCGGCGGCACGGCGTCCAGCCTGGCGACGGCGATCCTGATCGCGACGGGCAGCCCGTTCGGCGTGGCCGCCTATGGTGCGGCTGCACTGACGCTGGTGGCGGTGTGTTCATTCCTGCTGAAGGAGACGGCGCACCTCGACATGGAGGCGATCGATGCGGAACCGGGAATGACGCTGAATGCGAAGGTGGCTGCGTCGGTTTAATCGCGACACACACGAACGGGTCCATACGGGCCCGTTCTGATTTTGAGCGTGGTAGACACCAGCCTCACGAGGCTGGCGTCTGGTGCCGTGGCAGCGCGATGGAGATCAGCGCCGCCAGCAGCACGAATCCACTGGATACCCAGAGGCAGGCCTCGAGTCCGTATTGCTGGAACACCCAGCCCGAGAGCAGCGTGCCAACCAGACGGCCCAGCGCGTTGGACATGTAGTAGAAGCCCACGTCCAGGGACACCCCGTCCTCCTTGGCATAGCTGACGATCAGGTAGCTGTGCAGCGACGAATTCACCGCGAACAGCACGCCGAACAGCATCAACCCGCCGAGCAATACCGCCTGCGCCGACCAGCCGGCGGTGAGCCCCAGGGCGACCAGCGCGGGAAGCCCGGCCAAGGCCAGGGCCCAGGTGAAGGCGACGCGGCCATCCGGCACATGCCCGGTATTTTTGCCGGTGATGTGCGGGGCGAAGGACTGCACGATGCCGTAACCGATGATCCAGGCGGCAAGAAAGCCGCCGACCAGCCAGAAATCCCAGCCGAGTACCGTGCTCAGGTACACCGGCAGCGCCACCACGAACCAGACGTCGCGAGCGCCAAAGAGAAACAGCCGCGCCGCCGAGAGGATGTTGATCGCCCGGCTCTTGGAGAGCATGTCGCGGAACTTCGGTTTCGCCTTGGCCTTGCCCAGATCCTTCTTCAGCAGTACCAGGCTGCCCAGCCAGATCAGTGCCAGCACCGCCGCCATCGCCAGCACGGCCCCGGTGAAACCTAGCAAGGCGAGCAGCGCGCCGCCGAGGAAGAAGCCGACGCCCTTCAGGGCATTCTTCGAGCCAGTGAGGATGGCCACCCAGCGGTACAGCGTGCCCTGCTGGCTGTCCGGTACCAGCAGCTTGATCGAGCTCTTGGCGCTCATCTTGTTGAGGTCCTTGGCGATGCCCGACAACGCCTGGGCGCCCATCACCCAGGGCACGGTCAGCCAGGCGGCCGGTACCGTCAGCATCAGCAAGGCCAGCACCTGCATACCCAAGCCGATGTTCATGGTGCGGTTCAGCCCGAGGCGAGCGCCGAGGTAGCCGCCCACCAGGTTGGTGATCACGCCGAAGATCTCGTAGAACAGGAACAGCGCGGCGATCTGCAGCGGCGTATAGCCCAGGGTGTGGAAGTGCAGCACCACCAACATGCGCAGCGCGCCGTCAGTGAGGGTGAAGGCCCAGTAATTGCCGGTGACCAACAGGTACTGGCGCACTTCCGTGGAGAGGGCTGACAACGCCTGCATGATCTCTGGTTACTCCGCAGCGCCGACCAGACGGGCCAGCTCCGCCGCTCGATTGGCATAGCCCCACTCGTTGTCGTACCAGGCGTAGAGCTTCACCTGAGTGCTGTTGACCACCAGGGTCGACAACGCATCGATGATCGAGGAGCGCGGGTCGGTGCGGTAGTCGATGGACACCAGCGGCCGCTCTTCATAGCCCAGGATGTTCTTCAGCGGGCCGTCGGCTGCCGCCTTGAGCAGTGCATTGACCTCCTCTACCGTGGTCGCGCGCTCCACCTCGAACACGCAGTCGGTCAGCGAAGCATTGGCCAGCGGCACGCGCACGGCATGGCCATTCAGCTTGCCGCGCAGCTCGGGGAATATCTCGGCGATGGCGGTGGCCGAACCTGTGGTGGTGGGAATCAGGCTCATGCCCGAGGCGCGGGCTCGGCGCAGGTCCTTATGAGGTGTATCGAGGATGCTCTGCGTATTGGTCAGGTCGTGGATGGTGGTGATCGAGCCGTGGCGAATGCCGAGGTTCTCGTGGATCACCTTGACCACCGGGGCCAGGCAGTTGGTGGTGCAGGAGGCGGCGGTGACGATGCGGTGCTGCGCCGGGTCGAGCAGGTGCTGATTGACGCCCATGACGACGTTCAGCGCGCCCTTCTCCTTGACCGGCGCGCAGACGACCACGCGCTTCACGCCCTGGTCCAGGTAGGCCTGAAGGACGGCAACCGTCTTCATCTTGCCGCTGGCCTCGATCACCAGGTCGCAGCCGCTCCAGTCGGTGTCGGCGATGGCCTTGTTGGCGGTCACTCGGATGCGCTTGCCGCCGATCACCACGCAATCGCCATCACTGCCCGCTTCGTGCTGCCAGCGCCCGTGCACCGAATCGAAGTTCAGCAGGTGGGCGTGGGTGGTGGCGTCGCCGGCCGTGTCGTTGATATGGACGAATTCCATCTCGGGCCAGTCCCAGGCGGCGCGTAGCGCCAGGCGACCGATACGACCGAAACCATTGATACCGACTTTGATGCTCATGCTGGTGTTCTCGTAAGACTGTCAGGATGAAATGGAACGGGGGCTCTGGCGTTCGCTCAGCAGCAGGCGGCGGCGCGCTCTGGACGGCCGCCCATGCCATCCAGCCGCTTCGAATCGGGACTCAGCCAATGTGTGTTGGCCTCCAGCGCGGTCCTCAGCACCGTATGTACCCAGTCGGGAAGGTTGGGATGCAGGCTGTAGTACACCCATTGCCCCTGACGGCGATCCGCCAACAAGCCACAGGTGCGCAGTTGCGCCAGGTGCCGGGAAATCTTCGGCTGGCTTTCATCCAGGGCGCAGGTGAGTTCGCAGACGCACAACTCCTGCTCACGGGTGATGAGCAGCATCAGGCGAACACGGGTCTCGTCGGCCAGGCATTTGAAAACGGTGGTCGGGGTCAGAGGGTCGGTCATGGCGCTCACCAGATTGCGTGCCCGAAGGATCGCATATATGGAATTTCGAATATATGAATTTTCAAATATGAGCCGAACCCGACTCGAGGTGCCTTTCGTAGGATGGGTTGAGGCACGAAACCCATGTGGTTCGGAAATCCCAGGCTCGACCTTTCCGTGGGGCAACTGCGTTGCCGCTAGCGAATGAATTCGCCCCCACAGGGTTTGACCAGCGGGGTGCATCGTGATCCGCGAAAAAACCGGGAACACCACGCGGCGCTTTGCGGTCATCTGCATTGAGCCCTGCGCCAGCACCGTTCTGGATGTCGGCTGGAAGTGTGCAGGGCTGGTGGCAATGCGCCGGTTCTCGTGCTCGAACTCAATAGGGGCGGCGAGTGGATATCTGCGAGAGGGTGATTATTCTTCTCAAGAACCTTGCATGTTCTGTGAGGTTGTCTGTCTGTTTTCACGCTTTGCGTAATCCGTAATCCGATGGCATCAGCCCTACGGCCTGAGTGCGGCAGCGGTTCTGGATACTCCGGCCAACAAAAAGAACAAGACGGAGAAGACTCATGGCGACAATAGACGAAACATCCACGGGCAATACGCCCCACCGCGGGATAACCAAGGAGGAGCGCAAGGTCATCTTCGCTTCGTCCCTGGGTACTGTGTTCGAGTGGTACGACTTCTACCTCTACGGTTCGCTCGCCGCGATCATCGCAAAGCACTTCTTCGCGGGCGTCAACGAAACCACGGCCTTCATCTTCGCCCTGCTCGCCTTCGCCGCAGGCTTCGCGGTGCGTCCGTTCGGCGCCATCGTGTTCGGCCGGCTGGGCGACATGATCGGGCGCAAGTACACCTTCCTCATCACCATCGTGATCATGGGTATCTCCACCGCCGTGGTGGGCATCCTGCCCGGCTACGCCACCATCGGTGTGGCGGCGCCGATCATCCTGATCACCCTGCGCCTGCTGCAAGGCCTGGCGCTGGGCGGCGAATACGGTGGTGCGGCGACCTATGTGGCGGAACACGCCCCGCCGGGCAAACGTGGTTTCTTCACGTCCTGGATCCAGACCACCGCGACACTGGGCCTGTTCCTGTCGCTGCTGGTGATCCTCGCCTGCCGCACCATCCTCGGCACCGAAGACTTCGAGGCCTGGGGCTGGCGGATTCCGTTCCTGCTGTCGATCCTGCTGCTGATCATCTCGGTGTACATCCGCATGCAGCTCAGCGAGTCCCCGGTGTTCGTGAAGATGAAGGCCGAAGGCAAGGCGTGCAAAGCGCCGCTGACGGAGTCCTTCGCCCGCTGGGACAACCTGAAGGTGGTGATCATGTCGCTGCTCGGCGGCACCGCCGGCCAGGCCGTGGTCTGGTACACGGGGCAGTTCTATGCGCTGTTCTTCCTGCTGCAGATGCTCAAGATCGACCCGCAGACGGCGAACCTGCTGATCGCCGGCTCGCTGTTGATCGGTACGCCGTTCTTCATCCTGTTCGGCAGCCTGTCGGATCGCATCGGCCGCAAGAAGATCATCATGGCGGGCTGCATCATCGCGGCGCTGACCTATTTCCCGATCTTCCACGCGCTGACCCAGTACGGTAACCCTGACGTGTTCGCTGCGCAGGAGAAGAACCCGGTCACCGTGGTCGCCGATCCCGACCAGTGCTCGTTCCAGTTCGACCCTGTGGGCAAGGCCAAATTCACCAGCTCCTGCGATATCGCCAAGAGCCTGCTGGCGAAGAAGGCCATTCCCTACAAGAACGAGAAAGCCGAGCCGGGCGCGCTTGCCCAGGTCCGCATTGGTGACAAGGTGCTGCCGAGCTTCGAAGGCACCGGCATGCCGGCTGCTGACTTCAAGACCCAGAACGACGCCTTCACCGCCACCCTGGGCGCTGCGCTGAAGGACGCGGGCTATCCGGAAAAGGCCGACCCGGCGAAAACCAACTACCTGATGGTGCTGCTGCTCCTGACCATCCTGGTGATCTACGTGACCATGGTGTACGGCCCGATTGCAGCCTGGCTGGTCGAGCTGTTCCCGGCGCGCATCCGCTACACCTCGATGTCCCTGCCCTACCACATCGGCAACGGCTGGTTCGGCGGCTTCCTGCCCACGGTGTCGTTCGCCATGGTGGCGGCCACGGGTGATATCTACTTCGGGCTCTGGTACCCCATCGTCATCGCCGTGATGACGGCCATTCTCGGCACGCTGTTCCTGCCCGAGACCAAGGACCGGGACATACGCCACACGTGAGGTGGCGCCTGGTCGCGCAAACAAAAAAGCCGCAGTCAGTGACTGCGGCTTTTCTGTTGCGGCCGGGACTCAGTCGTCCAGGCCGAGGGCGGCGAAGGCTTCGAGGATCTTGCTCTGGACTTCGTCGATGCTGAGGCTGGTGGAGTCGAGGATGATCGCATCTTCGGCCGGCTTCAGCGGAGCTACCGAGCGCTGGCTGTCACGCTCGTCGCGTTCCTGGATCTCGGTCAGCAGTGCAGCCTGGTCGGCTTCCATTCCCTTGCCCTTGAGCTGCAGGTAGCGGCGGCGGGCACGCTCTTCGGCGCTGGCGGTAAGGAATATCTTCAGCTGCGCTTGCGGGAACACCACGGTGCCCATGTCGCGGCCATCGGCCACCAGGCCTGGGGCTTCCAGGAAGGCACGTTGGCGTTGCAGCAGGGCTTCGCGCACAGCGGGCAGCGCGGCGACCTGGGAGGCGCCGGCACCAACCTGCTCGGAGCGGATCACGTCGGTGACGTCTTCACCTTCCAGCACGATGCTCTGGCCACCACCGGCCTTGGCGTTGAACTGCACGTCCAGGTGAGCGGCCAGGACCTTGAGGGATTCCTCGTTGGTCAGGTCGACGCCGTGGTTGCGCGCGGCGAAGGCCAGCAGGCGATACAGCGCGCCGGAGTCGAGCAGACGCCAGCCCAAACGCTTGGCCAGCAGGCCGGCGACGGTGCCCTTGCCGGAACCGCTGGGTCCGTCGATGGCGATCACGGGCACGTTGGCGTTCATGCCTTGCCCTCTTCCGCTACACGAATGCCGGACTGGGCCGCGAGGCCGAGGAAGTTCGGGAACGACGTGGCGACGTTGGCGCAGTCATGGATGCGGATCGGCGCGTTGGCACGCAGCGAGGCCACGCTGAAGGACATGGCGATACGGTGGTCGCCGTGGCTCCAGACTTCGCCGCCGCCGATGGGACCGCCTTCAATGATGATGCCGTCCGGAGTCGGCTCGGCCTTCACGCCCAGGGCCAGCAGGCCATCGGCCATGACCTGGATGCGATCGGATTCCTTCACGCGCAGCTCTTCCGCGCCACGCAGCACGGTGCGACCTTCGGCGCAAGCGGCAGCGACGAAGAGGACCGGGAACTCGTCGATGGCCAGCGGCACCAGGTCTTCGGGGATGTCGATGCCCTTCAGCTTGGCCGCACGCACGCGGAGGTCGGCAACCGGCTCGCCACCCACTTCACGCTGGTTTTCCAGGGTGATGTCGCCGCCCATCAGCTTGAGGATGTCGATCACGCCGGTACGGGTCGGGTTGATGCCGACGTGTTCCAGCACCAGTTCGGAGCCTTCGGCGATGCTCGCAGCCACCAGGAAGAAGGCGGCGGAGGAGATATCGGCAGGCACTTCGATGCGGGAAGCACTGAGTTTGTGGCCGCTTTCGACGGTGGCGGTGTTGCCGTCCACCTTCACCGGGTAGCCGAAGCCTTGCAGCATGCGCTCGGTATGGTCGCGGGTCGGCGCTGGCTCGGTCACGGCGGTTTCACCGGCGGCGTAGAGGCCGGCGAGCAGCAGGCAGGATTTCACCTGGGCGCTGGCCATGGGCATCTCGTAGTTCATGCCGGACAGGCGCTGGCCGCCACGGATGGTCAGCGGCGGACGACCTTCTTCACCGGTCTCGATCACCGCGCCCATTTCACGCAGCGGCTTGGCCACGCGGTTCATCGGGCGCTTGGACAGCGAGGCGTCGCCGGTCAGCGTGGTGTCGAACGGCTGGGCCGCCAGCAGGCCGCTGAGCAGGCGCATGGAGGTACCGGAGTTGCCGAGGTACAGCGGGCCGGGCGGCGGCTTCAGGCCGTGCAGGCCAACGCCGTGGATGGTCACGCGGCCGTGGTGCGGCCCTTCGATGACCACGCCCATGTCGCGGAAGGCCTGCAGGGTCGCCAGGGCGTCTTCGCCCTCGAGGAAGCCTTCGACCTCGGTGGTGCCTTCGGCCAGGGAGCCGAGCATGATGGAACGGTGGGAAATGGACTTGTCGCCCGGTACGCGAACACGGCCGGCGAGTTTGCCACCCGGCTGCGCCAGGTAAATCAGATCGTTATTGTGCATGGCGTCCACATAGGCCCTGCGGGCCAGGATTTTGCTGAAATGCTCGCGGGCGAAGCGGGCGCGCGTGAACACGCCCAGCAGTTCATGCCCGTCCCCTGCGTCGACCGCGCCGCGCAAGGCGTCGAGGTCATCGCGAAATGCGTCCAGGATGCGCAGCACGGCCTCGCGGTTGGCGAGGAAGATGTCGTGCCACATCACCGGGTCGCTACCGGCGATCCGCGTGAAGTCGCGGAATCCACCAGCGGCATAACGGAAGATTTCCAGATTCTCGCTGCGCTTGGCGAGCGAGTCGACCAGTCCGAATGCCAGCAGGTGCGGCAGGTGGCTGGTCGCGGCGAGCACCTCATCGTGATGCTCGACCTCCATGTGTTCAACGTCCGCTCCCAGGGCGCGCCAGAGCTGATCGATGCGCTGCAGGGCCGACGGATCGGTGTTTTCCACCGGGGTGAGGATGACCTTGTGGCGGCGGAACAGGCTGGCGTTGGCAGCTTCCACCCCGCTCTTCTCCGAGCCGGCGATGGGATGACCCGGCACGAAGCGCGCCGGCATGCCGTCGAAGACCTTGCGCGCCGCGCGCACCACATTGCCCTTGGCGCTGCCGACATCGGTGAGGATGGCATTGCCCAGGTCCAGTCGGGCCAGTTCGGCGAGGAGCTTTTCCATGGCGAGGATGGGTACGGCCAGCTGGATCACATCGGCACCGCGGCAGGCCGCAGCGAGGTCACTCTCGCAGCGGTCGACCACGCCGGTTTCGACGGCGATGCGGCAGGACTCGTGATCCTTGTCCACCCCTACCACTTCAGCGAACAGGCCTTTCTCGCGCAGCCCCTTGGAGAAGGAGCCGCCAATCAGGCCGAGGCCGATCACCACCAGGCGCCCGAAGATAGGGGCGCCCTGTTGCAGGGTCATGACATCAGCCACGGCCAAGCACCTTGGCCAGTGCTTCCAGGCAGCGGGTGTTCTCGGCCGGCAGGCCGATGGAGACACGCAGGAACGTGGGCATGCCGTAGCCGGCCACTGGGCGCAGGATCACGCCTTCACGCAACAGGCCCTGGTTGATCGGGGCGGCGTCACGGCCGAAGTCGACGGCGATGAAGTTGCCCTTGGAGGGAATCCAGCTCAGGCCCAGGGCGCGGAAGCCCTCTTCCAGCTGGATCATGCCGGCATCGTTGACGCGGCGGCTTTCGGCCAGGTACTCGGCGTCGTCAAGGGCGGCGCAGGCGGCGGCCAAGGCCAGGCTGTTGACGTTGAACGGCTGGCGCACGCGGTTCAGCACGTCGGCAACCTGGGCGCTGGACAGGCCGTAGCCCACACGCAGCGAAGCCAGGCCGTAGGCCTTGGAGAAGGTGCGCGACACGAGCAGGTTCGGATAACGGGCCAGATAGTTAAGGCCGTCGGGCAGTTCTTCGCCTTCGGCGTACTCGATGTAGGCCTCGTCCAGCACCACCAGGACACTTTCCGGGACCTTGGCGAGGAAGTCTTCCAGCGCGGCCGGACCGAACCAGGTGCCGGTAGGGTTGTTCGGGTTGGCGATGAACACGACGCGGGTGTTGGCGTCGATGGCCGCCAGCATGGCCGGCAGGTCATGGCCGAAGTCCTTGGCCGGAACCACCTTGCCGGCAGCGCCCACGGCCTGGGTCGCGATGGGGTACACGGCGAAGGCGTGCTCGCTGAACACGGCATTCAGGCCCGGCGCCAGATAGGCACGGGCGACCAGGTCGAGAATGTCGTTGGAACCGTTGCCCAGGGTGACCTGCGTCGGGGTCACGCCGCAGCGCTCGGCCAGGCGGCGCTTGAGCTCGAAGCCGTTGCCATCCGGGTAGCGGGTCAGTTCGGCCAGCTCGTTGCGGATCGCTTCGAGGGCCTTGGGGCTCGGGCCGAGGGGGTTCTCGTTACTGGCCAGCTTGACGATGCCGGCCGGGTCGAGGTCCAGCTCGCGGGCCAGTTCATCCACCGGCTTGCCGGGAACGTAGGGCGAAAGTTTCTGCACGCCCGGTTGGGCAAGGGCGAGGAAGTCACAGCTCATGGATTCAGCCTCAACTACGGGCTAGGGGCCGCCGTGGCGCGCCCCAACCCAGGCTGGAGCGCGACGGCCCGTCGCGAATTCAAAGCACCGCTTTGGGGTAGGAACCCAGCACCTTCAGGGCAACGGCTTCCTGGTTGATCTTCTCCAGCACGTCCTTGATCAGCGGGTCGCGGTGGTGGCCTACGAAGTCGATGAAGAACACGTAGGTCCACTTGCCGCTGCGGGACGGGCGGGTCTCGATGCGGGTCAGGTCGATACCGTTGTTGTGGAACGGAACCAGGAGTTCATGCAGGGCGCCCGGCTTGTTGCGCATGGAGACGATGATCGAAGTCTTGTCGTCGCCGGTGGGCGGCACTTCCTGGCTGCCGATGATGAGGAAGCGCGTGGAGTTGTCCGGACGGTCCTCGATCTTCTCGCAGAGCTTGGTCAGGCCGTAGAGGCTGGCCGCCATGTCACCGGCGATGGCCGCGGAGTTCCACTCGCTCTTCACCCGCTTGGCGGCGTCGGCGTTGCTGGACACCGCCACGCGCTCGACATTCGGGTAGTGGGCGTCCAGCCACTTGCGGCACTGGGCCAGGGACTGGGCATGGGAATAGATGCGGGTGATGTTGTCGGTCTTGGTGTTCTCGCCCACCAGCAGGTGGTGGTGGATGCGCAGCTCGACCTCACCGCAGATCACCATGTCGTGCTCGAGGAAGCTGTCCAGGGTGTGGTTCACCGCGCCTTCGGTGGAGTTCTCCACCGGCACCACGCCGAAGTTGACCGCACCGGCGGCGACTTCGCGGAAGACTTCGTCGATGGCAGCCATCGGCGAGCTGATCACCGCGTGGCCGAAGTGCTTGAGCGCCGCAGCCTGGGTGAAGGTGCCTTCCGGACCGAGGTAGGCAACCTTGAGCGGCTGCTCGAGGGCCAGGCAGGAGGACATGATTTCGCGGAACAACCGCGCCATCTCTTCGTTGTCCAGCGGGCCCTGATTGCGGTCCATGATGTGCTTGAGGACCCAGGCCTCGCGCTCGGGACGGTAGAAGACCGGCTTCTCGCCTTCCGGCAGGGCAGCCATCTTCACGCGCGCCACGTCCTGGGCGCAGCGAGCGCGCTCGCTGATCAGATCGAGGATCTTCTCGTCGAGGCTGTCGATGCGCAGGCGTAGCGCTTTGAGTTCTTGCTCGGACATCAGCCGCGCTCCTTCTCGAACTCCGCCATGTAGGCCACCAGGGCTTCGACGGCATCGAGGCCAACGGCGTTGTAGATGGACGCGCGCATACCGCCTACCGAACGGTGGCCCATGAGGTTGAGCAGGCCACGGGCGTCGGCGCCAGCGAGGAAGTCCTTGTCCAGGCGCTCGTCAGCCAGGCGGAACGGAACGTTCATCCAGGAGCGGGCGTTCACGGCGATCGGGTTGGTGTAGAAGGCGCTCTTGTCGATGTAGCCGTAGAGGAGTTCCTTCTTCGCCTTGTTGCGTTGCTCCATGGCCTCGACACCGCCCTGCTCTTTCAGCCACTCGAAGACGAGGCCCGAGAGGTACCAGGAGAAGGTGGCCGGGGTGTTGTACATGGAGCCGTTATCGGCGGCGACCTTGTAGTTGAGCATGGTCGGGCAGTTGGCGCGAGCGCGACCGAGCAGGTCCTCGCGGACGATGACCACCACCAGGCCGCTCGGGCCGATGTTCTTCTGCGCGCCGGCGTAGATCATGCCGAAGCGGGAGATATCGATCGGGCGGGAGAGGATGTCCGAAGACATGTCCACCACGAGGGGTACGTCACCGACTTCCGGAATCCAGTCGAACTGCAGGCCGCCAATGGTTTCGTTGGAGGCGTAGTGCAGGTAGGCGGCGTCTTTCGACAGCTGCCATTCGTTCTGGCCGGGGATGGCGAAGTAGTCGTAGCCCTTGGCGCTGGCGGCGACGTTGACGCGACCAAAGCGGCTGGCTTCCTCGATGCTCTTCTTCGACCAGATGCCGGTGTCGACGTAGTCGGCGACGCCGTTCTCGGGCAGCAGGTTCAGCGGGATTTCCGCGAACTGCTGGCTGGCGCCGCCCTGGAGGAACAGCACCTTGTAGTTGGAGGGAATGGACAGAAGGTCGCGCAGGTCCTGCTCGGCCTTCTCGGCAATGGCAACGTACTCGTCGCTGCGGTGGCTCATTTCCATGACGGACAGGCCTTTGCCCTGCCAGTCGAGGAGTTCCGCCTGGGCGCGTTGCAGAACAGCTTCCGGAAGCGCGGCCGGGCCGGCGCAGAAGTTAAAGGCTCGCTTGCTCACATCCATTCTCACTGGGTAGCGCGGGGGCACCAGTGCCCCCACAAATTGTTACCTACCGAATGGACAGGCCGGCGATGGCCTGCCCGGTTCTAACAACTATTACTCGTCGCCAGCCGGTTGCGCGTCGTCCTGCTGAACGTCGCTCGCTTCGGCATCGGCTACGGCGTCGATCTGCACTTCGCCTTCCGGCTCTTCATCCTCGTCGCCGCCGGACGGCTCCTGGACGCGTTCCAGACCGACCAGGGTTTCGTCCTTGGCCAGTTTGATCAAGGTCACGCCCTGGGTGTTACGGCCGGAGCTGGAGACTTCGTCGACGCGGGTACGTACCAGGGTGCCCTGGTCGGAAATCAGCATGATTTCCTCGCCGTCCTGCACCTGGATGGCACCGACCAGCTTGCCGTTACGCTCGTTGATGACCATGGCGATCACACCCTGGCCACCGCGCCCACGACGCGGGAACTTGCCGAGACCAGTGCGCTTGCCGAAGCCACGCTCCGATGCGGTGAGGATCTGCGCGCCGGATTCGGGGATCAGCATGGAAATCAGCTGCTGCTCCTTGCCCAGGCGCATGCCACGCACGCCACGTGCAGTACGGCCCATGGTGCGCACCATGCTCTCGGCGAAGCGAATCACCTTGCCGGCGCTGGAGAACAGCATGACTTCCTTGGCGCCGTCGGTAATCGCGGCAGCGATCAGGGTGTCACCTTCGTCCAGACGCAGGGCGATCAGGCCACTGGAGCGAGGCTTGCTGAACTGAATCAGCGGGGTCTTCTTCACGGTACCGAAAGCGGTCGCCATGAAGATGTAGGCACCGGTGGGTTCGGCGACCAGCTCAGGGGTATCGCCTTCGATCTCTTCGACCTCAGGCTCCACTACCTCGCCTTCGAGCACAACGCCCTCGGCCTCGTCGAGGTCTTCCTCGTCACCCGCTTCGCGCTGCAGGGCTTCCAGGTCGATCTGGAGCATCGCGGTGATGCGCTCGCCCTCATCCAGCGGCAGCAGGTTGACCAGCGGACGGCCACGCGCGGTGCGCGAGGCTTCCGGGATTTCGAAGGTGCGCAGCCAGTAGACCTTGCCCTTGCTGGAGAACAGCAGGAGCGTGGCGTGGCTGTTGGCGACCAACAGGTGTTCGACGTAGTCCTCGTCCTTCACGCCGGTGGCCGACTTGCCCTTGCCGCCACGACGCTGTGCCTGGTAGGCGGCCAGCGGCTGGGACTTGGCGTAGCCGCCGTGGGAGATGGTGACGACGCGCTCTTCTTCAGTGATCAGGTCGGCGATGGTCAGGTCCACCTGGGACGCGACGATCTCGGTGCGGCGGGCGTCGCCGAACTCGGCTTTCACCTTTTCCAGCTCCTCGCGGATGACTTCCATCAGGCGCTCGGGGCTGGTGAGGATGCGGATCAGCTCACCGATCAGGGTGAGGATTTCCTGGTACTCGGCCAGCAGCTTTTCGTGCTCCAGGCCGGTCAGGCGGTGCAGGCGCAGTTCCAGGATGGCCTGGGCCTGTTCCGGGGACAGGTAGTACTTGCCTTCGCGCAGGCCGTACTGCGGGTCCAGGTCTTCCGGACGGCAGGAGTCGGCACCGGCGCGTTCGACCATGGCTTCCACGGCGCTGGATTCCCAGGCGGTGGCGATCAGGCGTTCCTTGGCCTCGGCCGGAGTCGGCGAGGCTTTGATCAGCTCGATCACCGGGTCGATGTTCGACAGGGCTACGGCCTGGCCTTCGAGGATGTGGCCACGCTCACGGGCCTTGCGCAGCTCGTAGACGGTACGGCGGGTCACCACTTCGCGGCGGTGACGGATGAACACTTCGAGCATGTCCTTCAGGTTCAGCGTGCGCGGCTGGCCATCGACCAGGGCCACGACGTTGATACCGAAGACGCTCTGCATCTGGGTCTGGGAATAGAGGTTGTTCAGCACCACCTCGCCCACTTCGCCACGACGCAGCTCGATCACGACGCGCATGCCGTCCTTGTCGGACTCGTCACGCAGTTCGGTGATGCCTTCGATCTTCTTCTCTTTCACCAGCTCGGCGATCTTCTCGATCAGACGCGCCTTGTTCAGCTGGTAGGGAAGCTCGGTGACGATGATCTGCTGGCGACCACCGCCCTTTTCCATGTCTTCGATTTCGGCACGGGCGCGTATATAGATGCGACCACGACCGGTACGGTACGCCTCGATGATGCCGGCGCGACCGTTGATGATGCCCGCAGTCGGGAAGTCCGGACCCGGGATGTACTGCATCAGCTCGTCGACCGTGAGGTCGCCGTTGTCCATCAGCGCCAGGCAGCCGTCAATGACTTCACTGAGGTTGTGCGGCGGGATGTTGGTCGCCATGCCCACGGCGATACCGCTGGAACCGTTGACCAGCAGGTTGGGGATCTTGGTCGGCATGACCGCGGGAATCTGTTCGGTGCCGTCGTAGTTGGGCACCCAGTCCACGGTTTCCTTGTCCAGGTCAGCCAGCAGCTCGTGGGCCAGCTTGGACATGCGCACTTCGGTGTATCGCATGGCCGCGGCGTTGTCGCCGTCCACCGAACCGAAGTTACCTTGGCCGTCTACCAGCATGTAGCGCAGCGAGAAGGGCTGGGCCATACGCACGATGGTGTCGTAGACCGCGGTATCACCGTGCGGGTGGTACTTACCGATCACGTCACCCACCACACGGGCGGACTTCTTGTAGGGCTTGTTCCAGTCGTTGCCAAGCTCGCTCATCGCGTAGAGAACGCGACGGTGCACTGGCTTCAGGCCGTCGCGCGCATCCGGCAAGGCGCGCCCGACGATCACGCTCATCGCGTAGTCGAGGTAGGACTGTTTCAGCTCGTCTTCGATATTGACCGGGAGGATTTCTTTGGCCAGTTCGCCCATGAGAAGCCTGGTTCCTTTTTCTGATGAAACTCCGCCCCTCTCGTCCTGAGCGGCGCGAAGCTCGTCACTGCGGCCAGATGCTGCAGCGACTCACGACAAATCAACGAGTTAAGCCAAGGATCTGTGCAATTGGGCCGCCTCAACAGAGGGGCGGCAATAACTGCCGGAGCTTATCACAGTCACTGCCTTGCACCTACCCCGCCGGGCGGCCGACCGGCAGGGTGAAAACGCCGCACCAGCGCTTTAATGAAGGCGCTTGCGACACATCAACTGGGCCATCTTGGCGGCGTCAGGGCGCTCGACTACACCCTTCTCGGTCACGATGGCGTCGATCAGATCCGCTGGAGTCACATCGAACACCGGATTGACCGCATGGACCTCGGCTGCAACACGACGACCACCCAGGTCCAGCAATTCGGAACCATCTCGCTCTTCGATCGGAATGTCGTCACCGCTTTCCAGGGACATGTCGATGGTGGAACTGGGCGCTACCACCATGAAGCGCACGCCGTGGTGCATGGCGTTGACCGCCAGCTGATAGGTGCCGATCTTGTTGGCCACATCGCCATTGGCAGTGATGCGGTCAGCCCCGACAATCACCCAGGTGATTCCTGCGGTTTTCATCAGGTGGGCCGCAGCGGCGTCGGCATTGAGGCTCACCGGCACACCTTCGTTGGCCAATTCCCAGGCGGTCAGGCGTGCCCCCTGCAGCCAGGGACGGGTTTCGTCGGCATAGACGCGCTCCACCAGGCCATCCAGGTGGGCGGCGCGGATCACCCCGAGGGCGGTGCCGAAACCGCCGGTCGCCAGGGCGCCGGTGTTGCAGTGGGTCAGCAGCGCCTGCGGGCTGCCCTGATGCTTGCGAATCAGCTCCATGCCCAACTGGGCCATGGTCAGGTTGGCTTCGCGATCACTCAGGTGGATGGAAACGGCCTCGGCCTCCAGCGCCTGCAGCGGGGTTTCGCCATCCCGCACGCGAGCCAGACGCTCGCGCATGCGATTCAGCGCCCAGAACAGGTTGACCGCCGTCGGTCGCGATTCGGACAGCACCTTGAAGTCCGCTTCCAGAGCGGCGCGCCAGTCGCCGCCGGCGGCAATACGTGCCCGGGCGCCCAATACCACACCGTAGGCGGCACTGATGCCGATAGCTGGCGCACCGCGCACCACCATCTGGCGAATGGCCTGAGCCACGCCTTCGGCGGAATCGTAGGACAGCCAGACTTCCTCGGCAGGCAGCGCGCGCTGGTCGAGCAAATGAAGTACGCCGTCACGCCAGTCGATCGCCTTGACCTTCTCGGCTGCTAACAGTTGTTCACGCATCGACCACCTCGCCACCCGTAACTCGCGGAAAAACCGCAGATTATAGCGAGCCGGAGGTCTTCTGGCTCGGGTATACTGCCGCCACTTCGATTTGCGCCCAGGATGCGCCTCCATGCCCAGTGCCAATGCCCCGCTCGACCTGCTCCTGCTCCCGTCCTGGATCGTCCCGGTAGAACCCGCCGGCGTGGTGCTGCGGGATCACGCGCTAGGCATCCGCGACGGCCGCATCGCCCTGCTCGCCCCTCGGGACGTGGCACTGCGCGCCGAGGCTCGCGAGCGTCGTGAACTGCCGGGCATGTTGTTGGCCCCCGGCCTGATCAACGCTCACGGCCACGCAGCAATGACCCTGTTCCGCGGACTGGCCGACGATCTGCCGCTGATGATCTGGCTACAGGAACACATCTGGCCTGCCGAGGCCAAGTGGGTCGATGAGACTTTCGTCCGCGACGGCACCGAATTGGCGGTAGCCGAGCAGATCAAGGGCGGCATCAGCTGCTTCTCCGACATGTATTTCTTCCCGGCCCAGTCCAGCGCCGTTATCCACACCGCTGGCATCAAGGCGCAACTGGCGATTCCGGTGCTGGATTTCCCGATTCCCGGCGCCGCCGACTCCGCCGAGGCCATTCGCCGCGGCATCGAGCTGTTCAGCGACCTCAAGCACCACCCGCGCATCAAGGTCGCATTCGGCCCCCACGCACCCTACAGCGTCAGCGATGACAAGCTGGAGAGCATCCGCGTGCTGGCAGAGGAACTGGACGCTGGCATTCATATGCACGTCCAGGAAACCGCCTTCGAGGTCCAGCAGAGCCTGGAACAGCGCGGCGAGCGCCCCATGGCCCGCCTCTCGCGCCTCGGCTTGCTGGGACCGCGCTTCCAGGCGGTGCATATGACCCAGGTGGACGATGCCGACCTGGCCCAACTGGTGGAGAGCAACAGCAACGTGATCCACTGCCCTGAATCCAACCTCAAGCTGGCCAGCGGCTTCTGCCCGGTCGAACGCCTGTGGCAGGCCGGCGTGAACGTCGCCGTCGGCACCGATGGCGCGGCCAGCAACAATGACCTGGACCTGCTCGGCGAAACCCGTACGGCCGCGCTGCTGGCCAAGGCGGTAGCCGGTTCGGCCAGCGCCCTGGATGCCCATCGCGCACTGCGCATGGCCACCCTGAACGGCGCCCGGGCCCTCGGGATCGACCAAGACACCGGCTCCCTGGAAGTGGGCAAGGCCGCCGATCTGGTGGCCTTCGACCTTTCCGGCCTGGCCCAGCAACCGGTCTACGACCCGGTTTCCCAACTTATCTATGCCACCGGGCGCGATTCGGTGCGGCACCTCTGGGTCGACGGCAGGCAACTGCTGGACGACGGCCGCCTGACGCGCCTGGACGAAGAGCGCCTGGGCGCCACTGCCCGCGCCTGGGGCGAACGCATCGCCGGCCGCTGAATTCTGTTTCGAGGACATCCCATGACCAACGTCGATCACGTCGAAATCGCCAAGTTCGAGGCCCTCGCCCACCGCTGGTGGGACCGCGAGAGCGAGTTCAAACCCCTGCACGACATCAACCCCCTGCGGGTCAACTGGATTGACGAACGCGTCAAGCTGGCCGGCAAGAAAGTGCTGGACGTCGGCTGCGGCGGCGGCATCCTCAGTGAATCCATGGCCCAGCGCGGCGCCACTGTGACCGGCATCGACATGGGTGAAGCGCCGCTGGCGGTCGCTCAGCTGCACCAGCTGGAATCCGGCGTACCGGTGGAATACCGCCGCATCACCGCCGAAGCCCTGGCCGCCGAGATGCCCGGCCAGTTCGACGTGGTCACCTGCATGGAAATGCTCGAGCACGTGCCGGACCCGGCCTCGGTGATCCGCGCCTGCTACACCCTGGTCAAGCCGGGCGGACAGGTGTTCTTCTCCACCATCAACCGCAATCCCAAGGCCTACCTCTTCGCCATCGTCGGCGCCGAGTACGTCATGCGCCTCCTGCCGCGCGGCACCCACGATTTCAAGAAATTCATCCGCCCGTCCGAGCTCGGTGCCTGGAGCCGCGTCGCCGGTCTTTCGGTGAAGGACATCATCGGCCTGACCTACAACCCGCTGACCAAGCACTACAAGCTGGAAGCAGACGTCGACGTCAACTACATGATCCAGACCCTGCGCGAGGAATGACCGGCATGCGCCTTCAAGCGGTACTTTTCGATATGGACGGCACCCTGCTCGACTCGGCGCCGGACTTCATTGCCATCTGCCAGGCCATGCTCACCGAACGCGGCCTGCCGCCCAGGGACGAGAAGGCGATTCGCGACGTGATCTCCGGTGGCGCCCGCGCCATGGTGGCCTGCGCCTTCCAGATGGACCCGGAAGCGCCGGAGTTCGAGCCCCTGCGCCTGGAATTCCTGGAGCGCTACCAGCAGCATTGCGCCGTGCTCACCCGCCCGTTCGATGGCATCGACGAACTTCTGTCGGACATCGAACAGGCCAAGCTGATCTGGGGCGTGGTGACCAACAAGCCGGTGCGATTCGCCGAACCCATCATGGAGCAACTCGGCCTGGCCGGACGCTCCGCCGTGCTGATCTGCCCCGACCACGTGAAGAACAGCAAGCCGGACCCGGAAATGCTGCTGCTCGCCTGCAGCAAGCTGAACCTGGACCCGGCCAGCGTGCTCTTCGTTGGTGACGACCTGCGCGACATCGAATCCGGCCGTGCCGCCGGCACCCGCACCGCCGCGGTCAGCTATGGCTACATCCACCCGAACGACAACCCCGCGCACTGGGGTGCCGACGTCGTGGTCCACCATCCGCTCGAACTGCGCGCTGTGCTCGACCGCGCGCTGTGCAGCTGCTGAAACCGGCAGCGCCCCGAAGGAGATTCACATGTTCCAGTATTCCGCCCGCCCCGATCTGCTCAAGGACCGGGTCATCCTGATCACCGGTGCCGGTCGTGGCATCGGCGCCGCCGCCGCCAAGACCTTTGCCGCCCACGGCGCCACCGTGCTCCTGCTGGGCAAGACCGAAGCCAACCTGAACGCGGTGTACGACGAAATCGAAGCCGCCGGCCACCCGCAACCTGCTGTGATTCCTTTCAACCTGGAAACCGCCCAGCCGCACCAGTACGACGAGCTGGCGGCGACCCTGGAAACGGAATTCGGCCGCATCGATGGCATTCTCCACAACGCCTCGATCCTCGGCCCGCGCACGCCCATCGAGCAGCTCTCGGGCGACAACTTCATGCGCGTCATGCAGGTCAACGTCAACGCCATGTTCATGCTGACCAGCACCCTGCTGCCGCTGCTGAAGCTGTCCAAGGACGCCTCGGTGGTCTTCACCTCCAGCAGCGTTGGCCGCAAGGGACGCGCTTACTGGGGCGCCTATGCGGTCTCCAAGTTCGCCACCGAGGGCCTGATGCAGGTCCTGGCTGATGAAGTGGACGGCATTGCCAGCGTACGCTCCAACAGCGTCAACCCCGGCGCGACCCGGACCGACATGCGCGCCCAGGCCTATCCCGGCGAAAATCCTGACAACAATCCGGAACCCACCGAAATCATGCCTGTCTACCTCTATCTCATGGGGCCAGATAGCGCTGGTGTTAACGGCCAGGCTTTCGACGCGCAATGACTTCCCTCCGCGGCGGTCATTCGACCGCCGCAGCCTCCGCCAGATTCCCGGCGGCTCTTCCCTGTGACCGGCATCACATTGCCATGATTTCGCCAGTAAGCCGGCAACGGCTTGCCGCACGACATGGCAGTAAACAGCTAAACACCTGAAACTAAAGCAATTTTTACTGCCAAAAAGCTCCTGGCACGAAAATAGCTCTACCCCCTGGTGTCGTCGCATAGTGCGTCAGAGGTTCAACTCAATGGTTCCTCCCTCCCAATCCAACACCATCGATTTCGATGCCGCGAAACTGCAGCGCCTCGGCTTCTCCGGAAAGCGCCAGCCCAAGCTGCGGCCACTCAGCCTGGCCGAACTGCGTCGCCAGCTGAGCCTGCAATTGCAGACCAGTCTGGAGGTGGAACGCATCGTCAGCCTGTTCTTCAGCGAACTGCAGCGCCTCGTCCCTCTCGACGCCCTGGCCTACCAGCATCAGAGCAGCGATCTGCGCCTGGAGTTTGGCAGTCGCTCCAGCCACTCAGCGGGCTATCGCCTGACCCACGAGGGCGAGTACCTGGGCGAGTTGATCTTCCGCCGCAACCTGCGCTTCGACGAACACGAACTCAATCAGCTCGAATCCCTGCTATCCACCCTGCTCTTCCCGCTGCGCAATGCGCTGCTCTATCGGGCCGCACTCCAGAGCGCCCTGCGCGATCCGCTGACCGATACCGGAAATCGAGTCGCCATGGAGCAAACCCTGCAGCGCGAAGTGGACCTGGCTCGTCGAAACCTACAGCCGTTGTCGGTGCTGATGCTGGACATCGACCACTTCAAGCGCATCAACGACGAGCACGGTCATGGCACCGGCGACGAAGTGTTGAAAGCGGTGGCCAACACGCTCAAATCGCGCCTGCGCAACGTCGACATGGTGTTCCGCTTCGGTGGCGAGGAATTCCTCGTATTGCTCTCCGGCACCTGCCGCGACGCAGCGGCCATGGTGGGCGAACGCCTGCGCATGGGCATCCTCGAGCTGCAATGCGTGGTTCAGGGTCACCCGCTGGACCTGTCCATCAGCCTGGGTTGCGCCACCTTGCTGCCGGCGGAATCGGTGGAAAGCCTGCTGCGCCGTGCGGACAATGCCCTGTATGTGGCCAAGCGCGAAGGTCGCAACCGGCTGTCCATGGCGGGGTAAGCACCGCCCTGGCCAATTGTGGGGGGCGTCAATCGCGAATGGATTCGCTTTCGGGGCAGGACTGCGTCCTGCTTCGCGATTGAAATCGCCCCCACAGGAAAAGCAAACAACTGTCCGAATGGCACAGTCTGCCCCCTCTCCCTTTGGGAGAGGGTTGGGGTGAGGGCGGTGACAGGCTGGCTCGCGGCCAGTTCCATTGGCGAATGAACCGCCCTTGCCTTGATGAGATGCCAACAGCCACGGCTGATTGACATGGAATCTTCCACTGAGAAAAAAGAAGGGGCTCATCTGAGCCCCTTCTTCTTTTTACCTTCGATCAGCGCTTGCGACCGAATCCCGGACGCTGACCATCGCCACCTGCAGGCCCACTGCGCTTGTGCTGCGGGCGCTGGGGCTTGCGAGCCGGACGGTCGGCCAGCTCAACGGCCGGACGCTCGCCCTGGGGCTTGGCCGGACGCTTCTTGTTCACATCACGCGGACGATCGGCCACGGGCGTGCCACGAGGAGCACGCGCCGGACGCTCATCACCGTCGCGACGCGGACCACGGGCCGGACGCTCACCGCCTTCGCTACGCGGGCCACGGGTCGGACGCTCGCCACCTTCACTGCGCGGACCACGAGCCGGACGCTCATCGCCGTCGCGACGTGGACCACGAGCCGGACGCTCACCACCCTCGCTGCGCGGGCCACGAGCCGGACGCTCATCGCCCTCGCGACGCGGACCACGGGCGGGACGCTCATCACCTTCGCGACGCGGACCACGGGCCGGACGCTCACCACCCTCGCTGCGCGGACCACGCGCCGGACGCTCATCACCTTCACGGCGCGGACCACGGGCCGGGCGCTCGTCGTCGTCACGACGCGGCGCACGAGCGCCAACCGGCTTGGCCGACTTGCGCTGCAGGCGATCCAGCTTTTCGCGGAACTTGCCTTTCATGGCCGGCAGGGCCACCGGCGTGAGGCCGACTTCGGTGCTGAGGATATCCACCTCGTTCTGGCTCATTTCGCGCCAGCGCCCCATGGTCAGGTCGGAAGTGATGAACACCGGACCGAAACGCACACGCTTGAGGCGGCTGACCACAAGGCCCTGGGACTCCCAGAGACGGCGCACTTCGCGGTTACGGCCTTCCATCACCACGCAGTGATACCAGTGGTTGAGACCTTCGCCGCCGGGGGCTTCCTTGATGTCGGTGAACTTGGCCGGGCCGTCGTCGAGCATCACGCCCTTCTTCAGGTTCTCCAGCATTTCCTCGGTGACTTCACCACGCACGCGCACCGCATATTCGCGGTCCATCTCGTAGGAGGGATGCATCAGGCGGTTGGCCAGTTCACCGTCGGTGGTGAACAGCAGCAGGCCGGTGGTGTTGATGTCCAGGCGACCGATGTTGATCCAGCGGCCGGCCTTGAGGCGCGGCAGGCGCTCGAATACGGTGGCGCGGCCTTCCGGGTCGTCGCGGGTGCAGACTTCGCCTTCGGGCTTGTTGTAGATCAGGACACGGCGGACGCTTTCGACTTCTTCTTCGCGCTTGAGCAGGCGACCATCGACGCTGATGGCGTCATGGGTGTCGACGCGCTGGCCAAGGGTAGCGATCTCGCCATTGACCTTGACCCGACCTTCAGTGATCCACGCCTCGATATCGCGGCGCGAGGCCAGACCCATGCGGGCCAGGACTTTCTGCAGTTTTTCCCCTGCGGGGCTGAATTCGACTTCACTCATCTGGGCACCTCCCGGTGTATCAGTAAAAAGGCCGCGCATCATACGCGGCCGGTGGCACTCAGGCTAGTTGAGCAAAGACCTGACGTCAGCCCGTCCGCTGACCGGTGGCGTCAGTGCAGGGTTTCGTCCGGCAGCGACTCGTCGTCCGCTTCGGTGGCGGAATCGTCGTCGGCTTCGGCGAGCAACAGATCATCGAAGTCGGTCTTCAAGCCCTCTTCCATGATGTCCAGCTCCGCCAACAGGGAGCGGAAACTGGTTTCTTCGCGCGGCTCGGTCGGCTGCTCGGCGTCAGCGCGGGCCTGCAGGCCATCGGGTACCGGCGCGTCGCCGTCCTCCAGCGCCAAGACCGGCTCGGGCTCCAACTCGCGCAAGGCGGCCAGCGGCGGAAGTTCTTCGAGGCTCTTCAGGTTGAAGTGGTCGAGGAAAGCGCGGGTTGTGGCGAACATCGCCGGCTTGCCGGGTACGTCGCGATAACCCACGACGCGAATCCACTCACGCTCCAGCAGCGTTTTGACGATCTGGCTGTTGACCGCAACGCCACGGATGTCCTCGATCTCGCCCCGGGTGATGGGTTGCCGATAGGCCACCAGGGCGAGGGTTTCCAACATGGCGCGCGAGTAGCGCTGGGGGCGCTCCTCCCAGAGCCGGCCGACCCAGGGTGAAAATCGCTCGCGCACCTGCAGGCGGTAGCCGGAAGCGACCTCGCGCAGCTCGAACGCGCGCCCTTCACAGCTCTTGGCGAGAATTGCCAGGGCGGAACGGATCACCGACAACTCGGGACGCTCGGCCTCTTCGAAGAGTTCAGCCAGGCGCTCCAACGACAGGGGCTTGCCGGAGGCCAGGAGAAAGGCTTCCAGCAGCGAAGCGAGATCCTTGGGGTCGTTGAGGTTCATCTACTCGGCCCTGGCGCGCACATGGATGGGGGCGAAGGGTTCATTCTGCACGAGTTCCACCAGCTGTTCCTTGATCAGTTCCAGCACAGCCATGAAGGTGACCACGACTCCGAGGCGGCCCTCCTCCATTGTGAACAGGGCGACGAAGGGCACGAAGGCGCCACCCTTGAGCCGCTCCAGCACTTCGCTCATGCGCTCCCGGGTAGACAATGCTTCGCGGGTGACCTGGTGGCTTTCGAACATGTCGGCACGGCGCAGCACTTCGGCCATGGACAACAGCAGTTCTTCCAGGGCGACGTCCGGCAACAGCTTGCGCGCCCGCGCTTCCGGCGCATCGAGGCGCGGGACGGTGACATCACGCCCCACCCGGGGGAGTTGGTCGATACCTTCGGCTGCGGCCTTGAAGCGTTCGTATTCCTGCAGACGGCGAATCAGCTCGGCACGCGGATCGTCTTCCTCTTCCTCCGCTTCATTCGAGCGTGGCAGCAGCATGCGCGACTTGATCTCCGCCAGCATCGCGGCCATTACCAGGTACTCGGCGGCCAGTTCCAGACGCACTGACTTCATCAGCTCGACATAAGACATGTACTGGTGGGTGATGGCTGCCACCGGGATATCGAGGATGTCGATGTTCTGCTTGCGGATCAGGTACAGCAGCAAGTCGAGCGGGCCCTCGAAGGCTTCGAGGAACACTTCCAGCGCATCCGGCGGGATATAGAGGTCCTGCGGCAGCTCGGTGACCGCCTGGCCATAGACGAGGGCGAAGGGTAGTTCCTGCTGGGCGCCGGCCTGGCTGTCGTGCCCCTCGGATGGCGGCGTGTTCTGCATGGTGTCCTCTTGCCGCGCGGCCGGGTTGGTACTGCTGCCTGGTGGAAATATCCACCGAAAATGCACCGGTCGGCGGAAAACGGGCACGTTAGCACCATGTGCCAGACTAAAAAAGTACGACGCAGCACTCCTGGTCGGGTCTGGAGCTAACGCTCACGGAGGTTCAGATGAAACGCTTTAACCTGATGTTCACTGCCGTACTCATGCTTCTTTGCCTCACGCTGGTGCCGGTGACGTCGTCATACGCCGGCATGATCGCCACCGATGAAGCCGTCTCGGCCCAGCAACAGCCGAATGATCGCGCGAAAATCGATGCGTTCCTGAGCAAGGCCGAGGTACAGGCGCAGATGCGCACCATGGGCGTGGATGCTGCTACGGCCCGTGCCAGGGTCCAGGCCATGACACCTGCGGAAGCCGCGCAGCTGGCGCAGAAGATGGATGCGGTGCCGGCCGGTGGCGCGATCAGCACCACCGACTTCATCATCATCCTGCTGGTGATCATCCTGGTGGCGATCCTGCTTTGAGTAGCGCCGTCACTCCTCGTCGAGGAAGGGCTGCGGATCACCGCAGCCCACGCGCACCACCTCAGGCTTGCCTTCTGACAGGCTGATGACGGTGGAAGCGGCCATACCGCCGTGGCCGCCGTCGATGATCAGGTCCACCTGGTGCTCGAGGATTTTCCGCATCTCGTAGGGATCACTCATCGGCAGGTCTTCCCCCGGCAGAATCAGGGTAGTGCTTATCAGGGGCGCCCCCAGTTGCTCGAGCAAAGCCAGCGTGATGGGGTGATCCGGCACCCGCAGACCGATGGTGCGCCGCTTCGGGTGCATCAGCATGCGCGGCACTTCCCGGGTGGCGTTGAGGATGAAGGTGTAGGGACCGGGTGTGTGCGCCTTGATCAGGCGGAAAGCCGTGGTATCCACCTTGGCGAAAATGCCGATCTCCGAAAGATCGCGGCAGAGCAAGGTGAAGTTGTGTTTCTCGTCCAGCCGGCGCAGGCGGCGAATGCGCTCCACGGCGCCCTTGTCACCGATCAGGCATCCCAGGGCATAGGAAGAGTCGGTGGGATAGACGATTACCCCGCCCGCCTTGACGATTTCCACCGCCTGCCGAATCAGGCGCGGCTGTGGATTCTCCGGGTGTACCTGGAAAAATTGACTCACAACATCTCCCTGTTCAGAGGGCAGCAGTAGGGCTGTGGGCATGGCGGAAGCGCCCCCAAATCGGCGGCAGGTCATCCGGCAAGGGTCGGTACATGCCCAGCTCCGACCAATCGCAGGGTGCATGGAAGTCACTACCGGCACTGACCAGCATGCCGAATTCACGCGCGAGCACGGCCAGGCTTCCCACCTGGTCCGCCGGCTGCAGGCCATTCACAACTTCCAGTGCGTGACCGCCGGCCTGAATGAAGTCCGCCACCAGCTTGCGTCGTTTTGCGCCGGTGAAGTTGTACTGCCAAGGATGCGCCAGGCTGATCCAGGCGCCAGCGGCGATCAAGGTGCCCACCGCTTCGGCCAGGGTCGGCCAGTGCTGCTTCACGTCGCCCAGCTTGCCTGCGCCCAGCCATTTGCGGAATGCCTCGGCGCGGTCGCGCACATGGCCCGCGCGAACGAGGAACTCGGCGAAATGCGGGCGCGCGGGCGCATTGCCGCTGTCACCCAGTTCCTGCTGCACCGCCCGCGCGCCTTCCAGCGCTCCCGGCATGCCCTTGGCGGCGAGGCGGCGGGAGATTTCTTCGGCCCGAGCCCAACGCCCTTGATGCAGGTCGGCAATGGCCTTCAGCAAGGAGGGGGCATCGGCGGCAAAGGCATACCCCAGGACATGGATCGTCGCTCCGCCCCAGGTACAGGACAGCTCGATACCATTGATCAGCTGCATGTCCAGCGCCGCGGCCGCTTCGCGGGCCTCGTCCAACCCCTCCAGGGTGTCGTGGTCGGTCAGCGCCAGCAGGCGCACGCCCCGTTCATGGGCGCGAGCGACGAGGACCGCAGGAGCCAGGGCACCGTCGGAGGCCGTACTGTGACAATGCAGGTCGATCTGCATGGGGTCTGCTTTCGCTAGGGGAATGGTTTGTTATTATGCCGCCACATCCCGCTTCTGGCTGCTGCCGTGAAACAATTCATCGACTTCATCCCGCTTGTCCTCTTCTTCATCGTCTACAAACTGGAACCGCGCGCCGTCGAGCTGGCCGGGCATACCTATATGCTAGGCGGTATTTTCAGCGCCACAGCCGTTCTGATCATCACCTCGGTGATCGTTTACGGCGCCATCTTCCTGCACCAGCGCCGCCTGGAAAAAGGTCAGTGGCTGACCTTGGCGGCCTGCCTGGTGTTCGGCGGCATGACCCTCGCCTTCCACAGCGAGACATTCCTCAAATGGAAAGCGCCAGTCGTGAACTGGCTGTTCGCCCTGGCGTTCGCCGGCAGCCATTTCATCGGTGACAAGCCCCTGATCCAGCGCGTGATGGGCCATGCCCTGAACCTGCCCCAGGCCATCTGGGTACGCCTGAATCTGGCGTGGATCGCGTTCTTCCTCATCTGCGGATTCGCCAACCTCTTCGTGGCCTTCACCTTCCACGAGTTCTGGGTGGACTTCAAAGTCTTCGGCAGCCTCGGCATGACCGTGCTCTTCCTGGTTGGCCAAGGTGTCTACCTGGCCCGTCACATCCACGACGGCGAAACCGAAAAGCCTCAACAGTAAGGATTGCCATGCTCTACGCCATCATCGCCACCGACGTCGCCAATTCCCTGGAAAACCGTCTCGCCGCCCGCCCTGCGCACCTCGCACGCCTGGAGCAGCTGAAGGCCGAGGGCCGCATCGTGCTGGCCGGCCCGCACCCCGCGGTCGATAGCAACGATCCGGGCAGTGCCGGCTTCACCGGCAGCCTGATCGTCGCCGAGTTCGAATCCCTCGAGACCGCCAAGGCCTGGGCCGATGCCGACCCGTACCGCGCAGCCGGCGTCTACGCCGATGTCGTGGTCAAACCCTTCAAACAGGTATTCCCGTAAGCCAGCGTTCTCTAAATCAGTCCACGCCAGGAAAAAGGAGTTCCCATGCACGTCGGTCAATTGCCCCTGCTGTTAACCGCCGCGCTGCTCTGCAGCCTGGCCCAGGCTGAAGAACTCCAACCTGCATCATCAGAGGCGGCAAGTGCTCCGGTGGTGACGGGAGCCCCCGTTGCCGCCAATGACGCCCTTCTTGCCCAGGTCGATCAACTGCAGCGGCAACTGGCTGAGAGCGAACGTCTGCGCAGCGAGCTGGCCACCCAGGCCGAAGCTGACAGCAACGAGCGCGAGAACGCCCAGCTCGCCCGCCTGCGTCAGGAAAACCAGCGGCTCAAGCTGCAGCTCAAGGAAGCACAGGCCTCGCAGGCACCGCGCCTGCTGAGCGAACAGCAGACCTGGTTTGCGGTGGGCGGTGGCGTGGCCTTGCTCTCCCTGTGTACCGGCCTGATCGCCCGCGGTGGGCGCCGCCAGCGCCGTCAATGGATCAACTGACCCGCACCATGAGTGAATTGCTGCTTATCGATGACGATCAGGAACTCTGCGAGCTACTGATCAGTTGGCTCAGCCAGGAGGGCTTCGTCGTGCGCGCCTGCCATGACGGCCACTCCGCCCGCGCTGCCCTGGCCGAGCACGCGCCCTCCGCAGTAGTGCTGGACGTGATGTTGCCGGATGGCAGCGGCCTGGAACTGCTCAAGCAGTTGCGCAGCGACCATCCGGACCTTCCGGTCCTCATGCTGTCTGCCCGCGGCGAGCCGCTGGACCGCATCCTCGGCCTGGAACTCGGCGCTGACGATTACCTGGCCAAACCCTGCGACCCCCGCGAGCTCACCGCCCGCCTGCGCGCCGTGCTGCGCCGCAGCCAGCCGCCGCAGCCGTCCAGCCAGCTGGAGCTGGGCGATCTCTGCTACAGCCCCGTGCGCGGTGTCGTCACCGTCGCCAATCACGAAGTGACCCTGACACTCTCCGAAGGCCGCCTGCTCGAAGCCCTGCTGCGCCAGCCTGGCGAACCGCTGGACAAACAGCAGTTGGCGCAACTGGCGCTCGGTCGCAAGCTGACGCTCTATGACCGCAGCCTGGACATGCATGTCAGCAACCTGCGCAAGAAGCTCGGCCCCCACGCTGACGGCCGCCCGAGAATCCTCGCGCTGCGGAGCCGTGGTTACTACTACAGCGCATAGGCTGGCTCTGTCTTTACCGAGGCTTTACGCAGCACTGACCGCGCTTGACCTTGCCATCCCTAGACTGGGCACATCCGGCAACTGGCCGGAATCGAGACTAGGAGAACCACCATGCGCAAGACCCTTACCGCCCTGCTGCTCGCCGCTACCCTGCCGACCCTGGCCATGGCCATGCCGGAAGGCGGCCCGCGCCACGAGCGCGGTTTCGGTGGCCACATGTTCAAGGAACTGGACCTCACCCAGGAACAGCGCCATGAAATCGGCAAGCTGATGCGCGACCAGATGAAATCCCGTCACGAGATTACCCAGCGCTACCTGGACAAGCTACCGGCCGCCGAGAAGAAGGCCATGCAGGACGAACTCAAGGCCGCCGAGATCAAGAACCGCGAAGCCATCCGCGCCCAGCTCAAGCCCGAGCAGCAGAAGACCTTCGATGACATCCAGAAGAAAATGGAAGAACGCCGCGCCGAACGCGCCGAGTTCGAAGCCTGGAAGGCCGAGAAGGACAAGAAGGCCCAGTAATTGCCTCGCGGCATCGGCCGCAGGCACCGACCACATACCCATCAGGCCCTCCGGCCTGATGGGTTTTGCCGTTCAGGAGCAACCCCGTGCGTTCACTCTTCTGGAGAATCCTGGCCACCCTTTGGCTGGCGCTGGCCCTGGTAGCCGGCCTGGCCATCCTGCTGGGTCGCGCCCTCAACCAGGATACCTGGATCCTCAACCATCACCCCTCGCTGCAGGGGCTGGCCGAACGTCTGGTGCAACGCTTCGAGGAGCAGGGCCCGCAGGACACCCAGCGGTTCCTGGAACACTTCCGCCATCGCGCACGGATCGACATACAGATTCTCAACGACACCGGCCAACCCGTCGTAAAAGGCACGTTCCCCCGACGCGCCGCAGCCTTCGAGGCGCGCCAGCAGAATTCGCGCCGGCTGCCCTGGCGTCGGCTGACCGAGGAATTCACCAGTCCGGCCAGCGGAGAGTCCTACCTGATCATCTACCGCATCCCCTACCCCGAACTGGATGCCTGGCACCGTGGCAGCCTGCTGTGGCCTTTCAGTGCGCTGGGTATCGCGCTGGTGGTGCTGACCCTGTTCAGCCTGGCCCTCACCCTGTCGATCACCCGGCCGCTGGACCGCCTGCGCCGCGCCGTACACGACCTCGGCCAGACCGCTTACCAGCAGGACAGCCTCGCGCGTCTGGCACGTCGGCGGGATGAGCTGGGGGTATTGGCCGGCGACTTCAACCGCATGGGGCAGCGCCTGCAAGGCCTGATCGGCAGCCAGCGCCAGTTGCTGCGCGATGTATCCCACGAGCTGCGTTCGCCGCTTGCACGCCTGCGTATCGCCCTGGCGCTGGCCGAGCGCGCCGAGCCCCAGCAACGGCAAGCCCTGTGGCCGCGCCTTGGCCAGGAATGCGACCGCCTCGAGGCACTGATCAGCGAAATCCTCGCCCTGGCTCGTCTCGATGCGGAGCCGGGCGCACGCTATCCGATCACGCTGCGACCCCTACTGGAAAAACTGAAGGAAGACGCCCGCCTGTTGGCACCAGAGCAGCAAGTCCGCATCGATTGCAGCGGCGAGCCACAACTCGAAGGCTGGCCCGACATGCTGGAACGCGCGCTGGATAACCTGCTGCGCAATGCCCTGCGCTTCAATCCGCAGGACCGGCCGGTGGAAGTGACAGTCAAGGAACAGGAAGCCAGGCTAGTGATCCAGGTCCGCGACCACGGCCCCGGGGTCGCCGCCGAACACCTGGCGCAGCTGGGCGAACCCTTCTTCCGCGCGCCCAATCAGACCGGTGCAGGCCATGGCCTGGGGCTGGCCATCGCCCGCCGGGCAGTGGAGCGCCACGGCGGCAGCCTGCATCTGGGCAATCACCCCGAGGGCGGCTTCATCGCCACCCTGGAACTGCCTACTGCATTGAAGGCCTGATCAGCCCCAGCTCTGGACGAAATCTGCCGGAGCCAGCTCCGGCGCAGCGCGGCGATCTCCCTCGACGCTGCCCAGATAGAGGAAACCCACCACCCGCTCGTTCTCGGCCAGCCCGAGGCCAGCGGCGACGGTGCGGTCATACGCCATCTCACCGGTACGCCAGATGGCCCCCAGGCCAAGCGCATGGGCGGCCAGCACGATGCCGTGGGCAGCGCAGCCCGCGGACAGCAACTGCTCGACTTCCGGCACCTTGTGGCCGGCCTGCAGGGTCGCGATCACCACGACCATCAGCGGCGCCCGCAATGGCATGTTGCGCGCCTTGGTGGTGGCCGCTTCCGGCGCCTGGGCGTCCTTGGCGAGCACAGCGGATACGAACAACTCACCGAGCTTCTCGCGCCCCTCGCCCTCGATGGTCAGGAAGCGCCAAGGGCGCAGATAGCCATGGTCCGGTGCACGCAGGGCCGCGCGGAACAACACCTCGCGCTGGGCGGCGTCGGGTGCCGGTGCTTGCAGGCGAGCCAGGGATACGCGGTTGAGCAGAGCGTCGAGAGCCTCCATGGGCCACCTCCAGCAATCAGGAAGCCGGCATTCTAACGGATAACGCAACTCAGTCTCGCAAGCGCCGTGCTTTACTCATTCGGGTGCACGACACGGCCGGGCCGCAATCGGTCTCGACTCCCTTTCACACGCCGGGTTTACAGGGCGCTGGGCGCGGTTAGAATTGCGCCTTTCGCCCATCAGCCAGAAACAGAATCCATGGCCCTGCCGACTCTCCGCATCATCGGCTTCCTCATCGGCATTTTCCTGATCACCCTCGCCGTCAGCATGGCCATTCCGGTGTTGACGCTGGTGATCTATGAGCGCACCGGCGATATCAACTCCTTCGTCTGGTCGAGCCTGATCACCTTCATCGCCGGCCTGGCACTGGTCATTCCCGGACGGCCGGAGCATGTCCATCTGCGCCCCCGCGACATGTATCTGCTGACCGTTTCGAGCTGGATCGTCGTCTGCGCATTCGCCGCCCTGCCCTTCCTGCTCACCCAGCACATCAGCTTCACCGATGCCTGGTTCGAGAGCATGTCCGGGATCACCGCCACCGGCGCCACAGTGCTGAGCGGGCTGGACAACATGTCGCCCGGCATCCTGATCTGGCGCTCGCTATTGCACTGGCTCGGCGGTATCGGCTTCATCGGCATGGCGGTGGCGATCCTGCCGCTGCTGCGCATCGGTGGCATGCGCCTGTTCCAGACGGAGTCTTCCGACCGCTCGGAAAAGGTCCTGCCTCGCTCGCACATGGTGGCCAAGTACATCGTCGCGATCTATGTCGGTTTCACCTTGCTCGGCTCCCTGGCCTTCTGGGCTGCCGGCATGGGCATGTTCGATGCGATCAACCACGCCATGTCAGCGATTTCCACAGGCGGCTTCTCCACCTCGGACCAATCCCTGGCCAAGTGGCACCAGCCTGCGGTGCACTGGGTGGCGGTGGTGGTGATGATCCTCGGCAGCCTGCCCTTCATGCTTTATGTGACGGTGTTTCGCGGTCATCGCCTGGCGCTGTTCAAGGATGAGCAGGTACGCGGTTTCCTCGGCCTGCTGCTGATCATCTGGCTGGTGCTCGGCACCTGGTACTGGCTGACGACCAACCTCCACTGGCTGGACGCCCTGCGCCATGTGGCGGTGAATACGACGTCCGTGCTCACCACGACCGGTTTCGCCCTGGGCGACTACAGCCTGTGGGGCAATTTCTCGCTGATGCTGTTCTTCTACCTGGGCTTTGTCGGCGGCTGCTCCGGCTCCACCGCCGGCGGCATCAAGATCTTCCGTTTCCAGGTGGCCTACATCCTGCTCAAGGCCAACCTCAAGCAGCTGGTGCACCCACGCGCCGTGATCAAGCAGAACTACAACGGCCATCGCCTGGACGACGAAATCGTCCGCTCGATCCTGACCTTCTCGTTCTTCTTCACCATCATCATCTGCGGCATCGCCCTGGGCCTGTCGCTGCTGGGGCTGGACTGGATCACCGCCCTCACCGGCGCCGCCGCCACCGTCTCCGGCGTCGGTCCCGGCCTGGGTGAGATCATCGGCCCGGCCGGCAACTTCTCCAGCCTGCCAGACAGCGCAAAATGGCTGCTGACCCTCGGCATGCTGCTGGGTCGCCTGGAGATCCTGACCGTACTGGTGCTGATGACGCCTTACTTCTGGCGGCACTGAGTTCGCAGCGCGCGGTTCAACTGTGGGAGCGATTTCAATGGCTATGTCGGCGTTAGCTGTTGCCAGAAATCGGCCATCGGTCCAGGAGCCTTGTAGGAGCTAGCTTGCTAGCGAAACGGGGCCATTCGCTGGCAAGCCAGCTCCTACGGGCAATGCAGCTACTTGCAACACTTAATGCAGACATAGCCATTTCAATCGCGAACGACTGTGCTCCCGCAGCCCTTTGCAGGTTGGTGCGGGCGGCGTTCCGCTAGAGCGCAGCGAACCCCAACGCTTCGGCACCTGTAACGAGTCACGTTGGGCCTCGTGGGCTCGGACCAACCTACGGGGCCGCTGATCTCCCACAGCGGTCGCGGATCAGACCTCTTCCAACCGCGCGCGGTACTCGCCGGGTGTGCTGTCAAACCAACGCCGGAAGGCACGGAAAAAGTTGCTCGGATCGGCGAAGCCCAACAGGTAGGCAATCTCCAGCAAGGTCAGGTTCGCCTGCGCCAGGTACTGCTCGGCCAGTTCGCGGCGCGTGTCGTCCAGCAATTGCTGGAAGCTCACACCTTCCTCCTGCAAACGCCGTTGCAAGGTGCGCTGTGAGAGGTGCATGAGGCTCGCAACCACCTCGCGCTTGGGCTCGCCCTGGGGCAGCAGGCGGCACAGCACCTGACGCACCTGATGGGTGACGCGAGTACCGGAGAAGCGCGCCAGATAGTCGCCGGCGAAGCGATCGTGCAACTGCGCCAGGGATTCGTTCGCGGTGGGTAACGGCGTATCCATGTCGGCACGGCTGAAGAGCAAGGCGCAGTGCTCGGCGTTGAAGCGCAGCGGCGCCTGGAACACCTGGCGATAAGGCTCGAGATCCACCGGTGCCGGCCCCTGGAAACGAATCTCCAGCGGGTTGATCGGTCGCCCGGTCATCCAGCGGCAGAATGCCAGGCAATAAGCCATGGACGCTTCGGCGCTCTGTCGCGCCGGTGGCAACCGATCGCCGTGAATCGAGAGCCGCAGCTCGTAGCCTTCAGGCGTACCGCTGAAACTGAGGTCGGCACCCTCGGCGATGATTCGCTGGTAGCGCACCAGCCGGGCGAATCCTTCCTTGAGCGTGCGACTGGACATCAGCGCATAACCCACCACATGGAAGGACGCCGGTCGCACCACCTTGGCCATGTTCAGGCCGATGGCCGGATTGCCGGACAGCTCGACCGCGCGCAACCACAGGCGTGTCATGCCGTCCTGGGGGAAGCGGGCGTCGGGATCGTTCAAGGCCTGGTAGTCGAGACCGAGTTCGGGAAACAGGTTGCGGCAGTCCACACCGCCCATTTCCAGGGCCTGGACTATCCCCAGGGCCCAGCTCGAAGAAGTCGTGCGTTCGCTCATGGCGCCTTCTTGTTCTGAAGTTCAAGGCAGCCGCCTGCAGGGCGGAGTGCCGGCAAGGATACTAAAGTGGCGCCCATTGTCACTGGCCCCCGGAGACACCCGTCCTACACTGCTCCAGACAACAAGAACCTGGAGCAGCCACCATGCCCGCCGAGTCCGTCAATCGCTTCCAAAGCTTCGCCGAGTTCTACCCCTACTACCTGCAGGAACACAGCAACGACACCTGCCGCCGTCTCCATTACGTCGGAAGCCTGCTGGTGCTGAGCATTCTCGGCTACGCCCTGGCCACCCAACAATGGATCTGGTTGCTGGCCATTCCGTTCGCCGGCTACGGCTTTGCCTGGGTGGGGCACTTCGTCTTCGAGAAGAACAAGCCCGCCACTTTCAAGTACCCGCTGTACAGCTTCATGGGCGACTGGGTGATGCTGAAGGATGCATTCACAGGTCGCATCCGCTTCTGAGAACGAAGGGACTGGCGCCAGCTTGGCCGCCAGTCCCTCGCTTGGTTATGATCCCGCACCAGCCTAAGCCATGGCCCAGGACTTGCAGCATTTCGCGAACGCTGCGAACCCGCGTCAAGAAAGCACCAGGGACAGACCCAAGCCATGAAGCCTGCCATGCTCGACCCCTCCACCGCGACGCCCGTGTTGCGTGAGTACTACTCGCGTGTGCTGGCCTATATGGCCATTGCCGCCAGCATCGCCGCCGGCACTTCTGTCCAGCATTTCGGCTTCGACATCCTCTGGATGGTCCCCTACGCCCTGCTCTATCCGCATCTGGCCCACCATCTGAGCCTGCGCTTCCCGGGCAAACCCACCGACCGCATCCTCCTCGGCGTCGACACCTTCCACGCCGGCGCAGCCGTTGCCCTGCTCGGCTTTTCCGTCGTGCCGACACTGATGGTCGTCCTGACCCTCTGCTTCAGCGCCATGATCCTCGGCGGGCTGCGCCAGATGGCTTTCGTGCTGGGCGGTTCGCTGATCAGCATGGCAGTCGTCGGCCTGGCGCTGCAGCCTGCCATCAAGGGCGGCACCCCGGCCCTGGTGGCCGTCGTCAGCGTGTTCTTCACCACGCTCTACATCTGCATCACGGCCTATTTCGTCCACCAGCAGGGCCTGCGCCTGGCCCAGGCCCGCAGCGAGATCAAGCGCGAGCAGGAAAAAGCGGCGCGCCTGGCCCGCAACCTCGCCAAATATCTGTCGCCCCAGGTTTGGGAAATGATCTTCAGCGGCAAGAAAAGCGTGCGCCTGGAAACCCAGCGCAAGAAGCTCAGCGTGTTCTTCTCCGACATCAAGGGCTTCACCGAACTCTCCGAAGAACTCGAAGCCGAAGCCCTGACCGACCTGCTCAACAACTACCTCAACGACATGTCGAAGATCGCCCTCAAGTACGGCGGCACCATCGACAAGTTCGTTGGCGACAGTGTGATGGTGTTCTTCGGCGACCCTTCCACCCAGGGCGCCAAGAAGGACGCCGTGGCAGCCGTTTCCATGGCGGTGGCCATGCGCAAGCACATGAAGGTGCTGCGCCAGCAATGGCGTGCCCAGGGCATCACCAAGCCGCTGGAAATTCGCATGGGCATCAACACCGGCTACTGCACCGTGGGCAACTTCGGCGCCGACACGCGCATGGACTACACCATCATCGGCCGCGAAGTGAACCTGGCCAGCCGCCTGGAAACCGCATCCGAAGCCGGCGAAATCCTCATCTCCCACGAGACCTACTCGCTGGTGAAGGACGTGATCATGTGCCGCGACAAGGGCCAGATAAACGTCAAGGGTTTCACGCGTCCGGTGCAGATCTACCAGGTGGTGGACTTCCGCCGCGACCTGGGCGCCGCCTCCAGCTACGTCGAGCACGAACTGCCCGGCTTCTCTATGTACCTGGATACCAACAGCATCCAGAACTACGACAAGGCCAAGGTCATCCAGGCCCTGCAACTGGCCGCCGAGAAGCTGCGCGACAAGATCATTCCCTGATCCTGGCAAAGCACCAGATTTCTGTGGGGGCGAATTCATTCGCTAAACGGGTCGACGACCCGCCCCAAAGGGGTTGGGACCGCTGCGCAGTCCTCAGCGAATGAATTCGCCCCCACAAGATTGTTCCCACCCCGGAGCAAGTGCTACGCACGGCTCTCCATCCAGCATCGGCTGCCGCGCCAGGAACTCCAGGGCCGACGCCCGCCAGGACAACCCCCCCGCCTTTTCGGCACAAAGTCCGCGATCCAGCTCCAACGCTGCCAGGCAGGCCTTCTGCAGGTCGTCGTCCATGCAACCGGTCGTGCCGGACTCCAGCACATCCAGCGGACCGGCCACCGGAAACGCAGCCACCGGCGTACCGCAGGCCAGCGCCTCGAGCATCACCAGGCCATAGGTATCGGTCAGCGAGGGGAACACCAGCACACTGGCCTGCGCATAGAAGCGCGCCAGTTCCTCGCCCTTGCGGTAGCCGAAGAAGCGCGCAGCGGGATAACGAACCTCCAGCTCTCCCCGCAGCGGTCCGTCACCCACCACCCATTTCTCGCCAGGCAAGTCCAGGCCCAGGAAAGCTTCGACATTCTTTTCCGTGGCCAGTCGGCCGACATAGAGGAACACCGGCACCTCCGGCCTGGGGAGCGCCATGGGGCGGAACAGCGCTGTGTCCACGCCCTTGCGCCACAGGTTGAGCCAGACCAATCCATGCTCGGCGAATGTCACGCGCATGCGCTGGGTGGTCACCAGCACTGCCTGGCTGGGACGGTGGAACAGACGCAGAAAGGCATAGCCCCAGGACAGGGGCAGCCAGGGCCAGCGGCCATGAATGTATTCAGGAAAGCGCGTGTGGATGGCGCTGGAAAAGGCCAATCCGCGCTTGATCAGCCAATGCCTCGCGGCCCAGCCGAGGGGCCCTTCGGTGGCCAGGTGCACGCAATCGGGCTCGAAGGCTTCGATCATCGGCCCGACACGCCAGAGGTCCCAGGCCAGGGGTATTTCCGGATAGCTCGGACAGGGCCGACAGCGAAAGCCCTGGGGCGACAGCAGCATCACCTGATGCCCGAGGCCTTCTAGCTCTCTCACCAGCGCCTGCAGGCTGGTGACCACGCCATTCACCTGGGGCAGCCAGGCATCGCTGACGATCAGTATCCTCATGCCGCCGGCTCGACCAGCTCCACGGCGCGAGCCTCCAGTTCCCGCGCCTGGGCGTCGGCCAGGCGATAGAGTTCTATGCTGCCGTCCCAGTGCTCGATCAGCGCGGTGCAAGACTCCACCCAATCGCCGCAGTTGAGGTATTCCACGCCGCCCACCTTGCGAATCTCCGCGTGGTGGATGTGGCCGCAGACCACGCCATCGAGGCCACGTTTGACGCACTCGTGGGCGATGGCTTCCTCGAAGTCGCTGATGAAGTTCACCGCGCTCTTCACCTTGTGCTTGAGGTATGCCGACAGCGACCAGTAGCCGTAGCCCCAGCGCCCGCGCCAGTGGTTGAGCCAGCGGTTCAGTGTGAGGGTGAACTCGTAGGCGGAATCGCCGAGGAAGGCCAGCCACTTGTGGTAGCGGGTGATCACATCGAACTGATCGCCATGGATCACCAGCATGCGGCGGCCATCGGCAGTCTCGTGAACGGCTTCGTCCACCAACTGGATGTTGCCGAGCATCAGCGCCGAGTAGCGACGCAGGAATTCGTCGTGGTTGCCGGTGACGTAGATCACCTCCGTGCCGCGCTTGCTCATGGTCAGCAGGCGGCGAATCACGTTGGTGTGCGCCTGGGGCCAGTAGATACCGCCCCTGAGTTTCCAACCGTCGATGATGTCACCCACCAGGTAGATGCGGTCGGCGTGGTACTGCTTGAGGAAGCGCGCCAGGTGCTCGGCCTGGCAGTCGCGGGTGCCCAGGTGGACATCGGAAATCCACAGGGTACGCACGCGCTGCTTGCGGGGCTTGGTCTTGATGACGGGTTCCAGGCGTTCGACGCTGCTCATGGGCGACCTCCGGCGGGGTTTCGCCGATGGTGAGCTTTTGCAGTGAACCGAGAATGAACGCGAGGTTGCAGGCCTGTGACAGCGCGCATCGCGTAACAGGGAGTAGAATGGCCGCCTGCCCCGAGGTAAGCGCCATGCATTCGATCCTGTCCCTGCGCCAGTACAACCACGACCTGTTGGTCCACAGCCATGACCATGCCCAACTGGTCTTCGGCCTGACCGGCAGCCTGGACTTCGAAGTGGATGGCCGTGGCGCGCTGGTACAGCGTCAGACCCTGGCGGTGGTGCCGCCTGAAGCGCAGCACGCCTGTGGCAGCCCCGGCGGGAGCCTCTGCCTGGTGGTGGATGTACCCGACGACGACTGGCTGCGACACACCCTGGGCCGGCATTTCGACGCTGGCCGGCGCCTACTGGAGCGTCCCGGCGCGCTGAACCTGAACCCGGCGCAGAGCCAGCTGGTCAGCTGGATCGCCGCCAGTCCCCTGGCCGATGAAGTGATTTCCGGCCAATCCGCCGGTTTGCTGCTGGCCAGCCTCGCCGCACCGGGTGCACAGCCGGAGGACAGCAGCGCCCTGCCCCTGGTCGCGCTGGACGCCCATATCGACCAGCATGCAGCCCACCCCTTGCAGGTCGCCGATCTGGCACGTCTCTGCGGCCTGTCGGTGGCGCGCTTCCACAGCCGCTTTCTCAGCGAGACCGGGCAGACGCCCATGGACTACGTGCGCGCCCGGCGGCTGCACCTCGGCCGCCAGCTGCTGCTGGAAAGCCGTCTGGCCGTGGGGGAAATCGCCGCACGAGTCGGCTACAGCTCCCAGAGCGCCTTCACTGCCGCCCTATCCCGCGAGTTCGGCCTCACCCCTCGCGCCCTGCGCAGTGGGCGCGAGTAACGCGACAAAGCCCGCGAGCCTGACGACAGACAAGGCCGTTCGTCGTCACTAGACTGGTGCGACTGTCATCAGGGAGAACCCTATGTCCACCATCGAATGGGCCGACTTCGAGCGCGTCGAATTGCGCGTCGGCACTGTGCTGTCCGCTGCCCCCAATTCCAAGGCGATCAAACCGGCCTTCGTACTGGAAGTGGACCTGGGCGAACTCGGGGTGAAGACCTCCAGTGCCCAGCTCACCGCGCATTACCAGGCGGAAGAACTGGTCGGGCGCCAGGTACTCTGCGTCTGCAACTTCGCGCCCAAACGCATTGCCGGCATCCGTTCGGAAATCCTCGTCACGGGTGTGCATGACGACGAAAACAAGGTTGTCCTGGCTGGCTTCGACAAGCCGCTGCCCAACGGGGCGCGCCTGGCATGACGGAACGCAACGCGCTGCTGGCCATCCACCTGGGCGCCCTGCTGTTCGGGCTTTCGGGCATTTTCGGCAAGCTCGCCAATACCGCGCCGATGATCATCACCTTCGGTCGCGGGCTGTTCGCCGTGATTGCGCTGGCACTCTTCGCCCAGCTCATCACCCGCGGCAAGAGCCAGAATCCCGGCCTGCGCCAACTGACCCTGCTGGCGCTCGGCGGCCTGCTGCTGGGCGCGCACTGGATCACCTTCTTCCATGCGGTGCAGGTCGCGGGCGTCGCCATCGCCACCCTTGGCTTCGCCAGCTTCCCGGCCTTCACCCTCTTGCTGGAAGGCTTGTTGTTCCGCGAGCGCATCCGCGTCCAGGAAATTCTGATCGTGGGCCTGGTCAGCCTTGGCCTGGTGCTGGTAACACCCAGCTTCGACTGGGGCAGCGCGGCCACTCAGGGCCTACTTTCGGCGATTCTTTCGGGTCTGCTGTTCTCGCTGCTGTCGCTGCTCAACCGCGTCAGCGTGAAGGGACTGGACCCGGTGAAGGCGGCGCTCTGCCAGAACCTCACCATTGTGCTGTGCCTGGCCCCCTTCAGTTGGCCACTGTTGCACGACGTGAAGCCGATGGACTGGTTCTGGATCGCCCTGCTCGGGGTGTTCTGCACCGGGCTCGCCCACAGTCTGTTCGTGGCGAGTCTCAAAGTACTGAAGGCGCGGACCACGGCGGTCATCTTTGCCCTGGAGCCGGTCTACGGCATTGCCTTCGCCTGGTGGCTGTTCAACGAAGAGCCTGGCCTGCGCATGCTGGCCGGCGGTGCACTGATCATCTTCGCTATCGCCTTGTCGGCGCGTAAAGGTGCGCCGGTCGAGGCCAAGGCAGCCCCTGCGACGCCTTAACCCTGTGGGAGCGAATTCATTCGCGAAACGGCAGTAAGGGCTGGCTCAGGAGGTTCGCGAGCAAGCTCGCTCCTACAAGGTCTGCCTCGAGATCGCGAAACGGGGCAAGCGAGCGGCGCCCTCTGCCTGCCTTCATCGGAATCGCACTCCCTGCCCCGTTTCGCGAAACACGCTCAGGCCGCCTGACCCATTTCCGGCAGCCAGCCGCCCGACTCCTGTTCCAGCAGCCAGTGGCAATAACGTTCCACGCCCTGCTGTACATCCAGCATCGGCTGACGGAAGCCGGCTTGGCGCAAACAGCTGATATCAGCCTGGGTGAAGCATTGGTACTTGCCACGCAGGGCCTCGGGGAACTCGCTGTAGGACAGCAGCCCTTGCTCGCGCATCGCCTGCAGGCTGAGCGGCGGCAGGCCTTCGTGGGCGCGCAGGGCATTGACCATGCTCCAGGCCACATCGTTGAACGGTTGGGCACGCCCGCTGCCGAGATTGAAGATGCCGGAACGCTGTGGCTGGTCGAGGAAGTGCAGGTTCACCCGCGCCACGTCCTCCACGGAAACGAAGTCCCGCAGGTGCTCGCCGCCCGCGTAGCCGTCATAGGCGCCGAACAGGCTGACCTTGCCGCTGGCGCGATACTGCCGGAAGCAGTGAAAGGCCACCGAAGCCATGCGCCCCTTGTGGCTTTCGCGCGGGCCGTAGACGTTGAAGTAGCGCAGCCCCACCACCTGGCTGCGGGCCTGGGGGAGCAGGCGACGTACCCGCTGGTCGAAGAGGAACTTGGAATAGCCGTAGACGTTAAGCGGCCGTTCCGCTTCGCGCTCCTCGCGAAAGACCCGGTTGCCACCGTAGACGGCCGCCGAAGACGCATAGATGAAGGGCACGCCCTGGGCCAGGCAGGCCTCCAGCAGCTCGCAGCTGTAGCGATAGTTGTTGTCCATCATGAAGCGCCCATCGCCTTCCATGGTGCTGGAGCAGGCGCCCTGGTGGAACACCGCGCTCGGCCGCCCCAAGCGCCCTTCGCGCAGGAGCGGGAGCAGGTCCCGCTTGTCCAGGTAGTCGGCGATCTCGCCATCGGCGAGGTTGCGGAATTTGTCGCCCTCGGTCAGATCGTCGACGGCGACGATGTCGGTCTCACCCCGGCCATTGAGTGCCTGGACCAGGTTGCTACCGATGAAGCCGGCTGCACCGGTGACGATGATGCTCATGACGGACTTCCTCCACGAAGATGGAAATGCCGTCAGGCTATGCCTCGAAAGAGGCCGCTCCGTTGATCTGCAGCAAGCGCGGGATAATCAGGGGCGATCGTTGTGACCGAGGTCCCGCGCCGGGTCGATCTGGTCACGCACACGCTGCTTGAGCACCTTCGCCTCCGGGAAGCCGCCGTCGGCCTTGCGTTCCCATATCTGCACGCCGTCGCAGGTAATGCGGAATACCCCGCCGGTGCCGGGTTCCAGGCTCACCTTGCCGAGGTCGTCGCTGAAGGTGCTGAGCAGCTCCTGGGCCAGCCAGGCGGCGCGCAGCAGCCATTGGCACTGGGTGCAGTAGTTGATGACGATTTCGGGCTTGCTTGCGGACATGGCTGGGCTCGGCGACGGATTGGGCGCCCTATAATAGCCGGCTTCGGACTTTCGCCTGACCAGGGATGCGTTATGCGCCGCCTTCTGCTTTGCCTGTTGTTCGCCCCCCTCCTCTGCCTCGCCCAGCCCGAACCGCGCATCGGCCTGGTGCTGTCCGGCGGCGCCGCCCGTGGCCTCGCCCATATCGGCGTGCTCAAGGCACTGGAGGAACAGGGCATCAAGGTCGACGCCATCGCCGGCACCAGCATGGGGGCAGTCATCGGCGGGCTCTACGCCGCCGGCTACCCGGTGGATGAGCTGGAGCAGATCGCTGTCCACCTGGACTGGCAGCGAGCATTGTCCGACGCCCCGCCACGCCAGGAAGTCCCGTTCCGCCGCAAGCAAGACGACCGTGATTTCCTGGTCAAGCAACGACTGAGCTTCCGCGACGACGGCAGCCTCGGCCTGCCGTTGGGGGTGATCCAGGGCCAGAACCTCGCCCTGCTGCTGGAAAGCCTGCTGGTGCACACCAGCGATACCCGCGACTTCGACCAGTTGGCCATCCCCTTCCGCGCCGTCGCCACCGATATCGCCACCGGCGAGAAGGTGGTTTTCCACAAGGGCCACCTGCCCCAGGCGATCCGCGCCAGCATGTCCATACCCGCCGTTTTCGCCCCGGTGGAAGTGAACGGACGACTGCTGGTGGACGGCGGCATGGTGGATAACATCCCCGTGGACGTGGCCCGCGAGATGGGGGTGGACCGTGTGATCGTGGTCGACATCGGCACGCCGCTGCGCTCACGCAAGGAGCTGGCAACGGTGGTGGACGTGCTCAACCAGTCGGTCACCCTGATGACCCGCACCAACTCCGAAGCCCAGCTGGCCACGCTCGAATCCACCGACGTACTCATCCAGCCGCCCCTGGCCGGCTACGGCGCCACTGACTTCGGTCGCTCCCGCGAAATGATCGACGCCGGCTACCGGGCCGCGCAGATACTTGCCCCCCGCCTGGCCGAACTGCGCCCGTTGTCAGCCAGCCGCGACCAGGAACTGGACAGCGCGCGCCTGCCCAGCGAACGCACGCCGGTGATCCGCAGCATCCTCATCGAGAACGACTCGAAAATCGGTGACGCGGTGATTCGTCGCTACATTCGCCAGCCCCTGGGCCAACCGCTGAACCTCGATCGCCTGCAAAGCGACATGAGCACCCTGTATGGCCTGGACTACTTCGAGCAGGTGCATTACCGGGTGGTCAAACGCAAGGATGGCAACGCCCTGGTGATCAACGCGCGCGGCAAGCGTGCCGGCACCGACTACCTGCGCCTGGGCCTGAACCTTTCCGACGACATGCGCGGAGACAGTGCCTTCAACCTGGGCGCCAGCTACCGCAAGAACGGCATCAACGAACTGGGCGCCGAATGGTTGACGCGCCTGCAGCTGGGCGACCACCAGGAGCTCTATAGCGAGTTCTACCAACCGCTGGACGCCGGCTCGCGCTATTTCGTGGCGCCCTATCTGTTCGGCGAGGCGCAGAACGTCGAAGCCATCCTCGACAACGACCCCATCGCCGAATACCGCCTGGAGCGCTACGGCTATGGCCTCAACCTTGGACGGCAGATCGCCAACAACGGTGAGATCCGCTTCGGCGTCGGCCAGGCCTGGGGCCAGGCGGATGTGCGCGTGGGCGAGCGCGACCTGCCGAGCTTCGAGTTCACCGAGGGCTACTACGAACTGAAGTATTCCTTCGACACCCTGGACAACGTGGACTACCCCCACGAGGGCGAAGACATCAGCCTGAGCCTGCGCCAGTACGACCCGAGCCTGGGCTCCGACGAGCGCTATCGGCAATGGCAACTGAGCCTGGACAAGGCGCTGGGTTCCGGTCCGGACACCTTCGTCCTGGGGGGACGCTACGGCCGCACACTGGATGACGCCGAAGTGATCACATCGAGCTTCCTGCTGGGCGGTGCGCGGCAACTTTCGGGCTTCCGCCAGGACTCCGTGGCCGGACAGAACATCAGCCTGGCACGGGCCATCTACTACCGCCGTCTCACCCAGCGCTCCTTCCTGCCGCTGGACGTTCCGCTCTACGTCGGCGGCAGCCTGGAGCGCGGCAGGGCCTGGAACAACGACAACAGCTTCGACAGCGGCTACATCAACGCGGCCAGCATATTCGTCAGTTTCGACACGCCGCTGGGCCCCCTGGACTTCAGCTACGGCCTGAACGACGAGGCCGAACGCGCGCTCTACCTCAATCTCGGCCGCGTGTTCTGAGCCTGTCTGCTTTTGTAGGTTGGGCCGGGCGGCGTTCCGCGAGCGCAGCGAAGCCCAACAACGGAGCCAACCAATGAGACGTTGGGCTTCGCGCAGCTCAGCCACAACCTACAAAAGCATAACCAAATGACTTTTTAGTATTAAAAGCCCATATGGCCATCAGCTATAGTCGCCCGCTAACACTGCCCCAGAAGGAACGACTTGTGAAACGACTGTTCTCCGCCTCCCTCCTTGCCGCCGGCCTCGCCCTGGCCAGCGCCGCCCAGGCCGCGCCCACCCTGCTCAACGTTTCCTACGACGTGATGCGCGACTTCTACAAGGACTACAACGCCGCCTTCCAGAAGCACTGGAAAGAGGAAAAAGGCGAGAACATCACCCTGCAGATGTCCCACGGCGGTTCCAGCAAACAGGCCCGCGCAGTGATCGACGGCCTGCCCGCCGATGTCATCACCATGAACCAGGCAACCGATATCAACGCCCTGGCCGACAACGGCGGCCTGGTGCCGCAGGACTGGGCCGCTCGCCTGCCGAACAACAGCGCCCCCTTCACCTCGGCCACCGTATTCATCGTGCGCAAGGGCAACCCCAAGGCCCTGAAGGACTGGCCGGACCTGCTCAAGGACGGCGTCCAGGTCGTGGTACCCAACCCCAAAACCTCCGGCAACGGTCGCTACACCTATCTGTCCGCCTGGGGTTACGTGCTGAAGAACGGCGGTGACGAGAACAAGGCCAAGGAGTTCGTCGGCAAGCTGTTCAAACAGGCGCCTGTACTGGACACCGGCGGCCGCGCCGCTACCACCACCTTCATCCAGAACCAGATCGGCGACGTGCTGGTGACCTTCGAGAACGAAGCCGAAATGATCGCCCGCGAGTTCGGCCGTGGCGGTTTCGAAGTGGTCTACCCCAGCGTTTCCGCCGAGGCCGAGCCGCCGGTGGCCGTGGTCGACAAGGTCGTGGACAAGAAAGGCACCCGCGTTGCCGCCGAGGCCTACCTCAAGTACCTGTGGAGCGACGAAGGCCAGACCATCGCCGCCAACAACTACCTGCGTCCGCGCAACCCGGAGATTCTCGCCAAATACGCCGACCGCTTCCCCAAGGTGGAATTCCTCTCCGTGGAAAAGACCTTCGGCAACTGGCGTGACGTGCAGAAGACCCACTTCAACGACGGTGGCATCTTCGACCAGGTCTACACCGGCCAGTAAGCCTCAAACCTGCCCGCATCAGCGGGCAGGTTTCCCCTTCCAGCCCTGTGCCTTCAGGGCCTCCAGCAATGTCTCCCCATCCAGCGCCGGCACTCGCCGTCCATCCGCGCAGACCATCTCGCGCCCGGCCAGCAGCGCATTGACGATGGCCTCCTCCACCGCTTCCGCAGCCGCCGCGAACAACGGCGAAATGTGATCGTTGTTGAGCATGGCGAGTGGCGTGCTGAGCGGCAGGTCCTTGCGTGCGTAGTCCGCAGCAGGCATATCCCGGTTACCGGTGGCGAAGGCGAGGAAGATATCCCCACTGGAATCCTCGGTACCGCCGCCGGTGCGGGCGATGCCGATGGAGGCGCGCTGGGCCAGTCGCTGGCACTGGTGCGGCAACAGCGGAGCATCGGTGGCCAGGATGACCACGATGGAGCCCATGCCGGGTGTGTCGCGCTCGGCGAAGGGCGACTCGATCTCCCGCAATACCCGGCCAACCGGATAGCCATCCACCCGTAATTCCTGGCGCACGCCGTGATTCGCCTGGACCAGGGCGCCCACGGTCCAGCCGCCCTGCTCTGCGGTGAGACGTCGCGACGAGGTGCCGATTCCACCTTTGAACTCATGGCAGATCATGCCGGTGCCGCCACCGACCGGCCCTTCGGCCACTTCGCCGGAGCGCGAATCAGCCAACGCCGCCTGCACCTGTGCCGGCCCGACATGCTGGCCCCAGATGTCGTTGAGCAGCCCGTCGTAGGTTTCCATCACCACCGGCATGCACCAGTACACGGCATCGCCGGCCGCATCCCGCTCGGCAGCCACCAGAGCATCGCGTACCACACCGACGCTATGGGTATTGGTGATGGCGATCGGGGTGCTCAGCAGACCCGCCTCGCGAATCCATTCCAGGCCGGTGGCGTCGCCATTTCCATTGAGTACGTGGCAGCCGGCGAAACAGGGCTGCTCGCGCGCCGAACCGTCCCGGGGCTGTATCACCGTCACACCGGTGCGCACCGGCTTGCCGCCGCGCTCCTCGCAGATCGTGCTGTGCCCGACCCGCACGCCCGGCACATCCGTGATGGCGTTGAATTCACCCGGCGTACCGAGTCCGAGGGTGATACCAAGTTGACGCGCGCGCATAACGACTCCTGTGACTCAGAGTTTCTGAAAAGCCGGGCTGAATTTGCCGTAGGTGCCATAGAGGATGGCCGATACCGCCAGCAGCCCGAAGATGATCAACAGATCCTGGCTGGACGCTTCCTGTGCCAGGTTGAGCAGCAGATACCCCGCGCCGGTGACCGCCAGCAGGGCCGGCAGTGGCCAGAGCGGCATGCGGTAGCTGTGTTCCAGGTCACGCCGCAGCACGCGACTGAACAGCGCGCAGAGCCCGACGATCAGGTAGACGAGGACGATCAAAAGCACGGTGAACGAGGTCATCTCCGCCAGGTTGGAACTGAAGCTGAGCAACGCCGACGGTACGGCCAGGAACAGCGTGGCGAGCCACGGCGACTCCCAGCGTGGATGGATGCGGGTGAAGGCGCGATTGAGGGATGGCATCCACAGCTCGTCGCGGCCACTACTGAAGATCACCCGCCCGATCTGGATGACGATGGCGATGATGGCGTTGAACACGGAGAGGAAAATACCGGCACTGACCAGCCGCGACAGCGTCTCGTTGCCATGACTCGAGAGCAGGTAGCCGATGGGGTCGGGACTGGCGATCATGTCCGTCAGCGACGGGGCCCCGATAAGGATCGCGGTGAGCGGGACCAGCTCGATGGCGACCACCAGCAACAACGACCAGAGCACCGCACGCGGAACCCCTCGCCCGCCGCACTTCATGTCTTCAGCCATGAGCACTGCGCCACCGAAGCCGTTATAGGAAAACAGCGCCATGCCGACTGTGCTGAGCACCAGCGCCATGGGCGCCACGCCCAGTACGCCGTTGTCGACGACCTGGGGATGCAACAGCACGCTGGCGGGCTGCGTGGCATTGCCGAAACCCAGCGCGACAATCACCAGCAGGGCCGCCACTTCCAACAGCAGGCAGGCGCCCGTGACCCAGGCATTGAGCTTGATGTTGAGGATGCCCAGCAGGTAACTGGCCCCCACGACCACCAGGGCGACCAGTTGCGAATCGAACTGCGTACCGAGCGCGACGTTGAGGTAGGTCGCAGTGCCAGTGGCCAGCACCGGCGGGATGAACAGCAGCATCGCCAGCACCATGAGGAAGGTCGCGTAGCCAGCCAAGCCGCCGAACACGCGCTTGGCGTAGACGTACTCACCGCCGGCGGACGTGTGGGCGCGTCCCAGTTCCGCGTAGCACCAGGCGAACATCAGCGCCAGCACGCCGGCCAGCACGAATGACAGGAAGGCACCGCTGCCAGCCTGCTGGATGGCGAATGGCGCGATGACAAAAACCGAACTGGCGGGGGTGACACTCGAAACGGTGATGGCAACTACGTCAGCGGTGCTCAATCTGGGCTTGAGCACGCCGTTCTCGGGGGTAGGCGCGGGCATATCCTGATCCTCTGGTTGTTATTCGTGGTTGAGGCAGTAGGAATCTGTGAGGTGCGTCGCCTGATCGGGACGCTGTCGTTGTGGGCAGATTCTCGGCAGACCTTCAGGACACGCCAATCACCCTATTGGAGTACGCCCCTTGACGATGCCCGCCCCGGATCAGCCAAGCTTGGCTTCCCCTACCCCATCACTCGATCGGAGAACCGGATGGACAGTCTGTTCAGGGAAGCCGCCCTGCACGCCGGCCTGGGTCGCGCAATCGGACAGCTCGGCGGTGACCGCTTCTGGAAGCAGCTCATCCTGCTGCTGCACCAGTGGCTGCCGTTCGACAATGCCCTGGCCACCTTCTACCCCAGCGACGGCGCGCCCCAGCCCCTTGAGGAATACGACGCGGAGCCGCAAGGCGGCCCCGCTTCCATGCCGGTCTACCTGGACGGCCTGTACCTGCTCGACCCCTTCTACCAGGCATGCCGCGAAGGCCTGCCCAATGGTTTCTACCGGCTGGAGGAGATCGCCCCGGACCATTTTCGCCAGAGCGAGTACTACCTGAACTACTTCCACGACAACGTGCTGGAGGACGAGGTGCAATTCATCGTCCAGTTGGAGAACCGGGGCAGCCTGTCGTTATCGCTGGGCATGCGCCGCCGCTTCAGCGCTGAGGAGTGCGGAATGCTGGGGATGCTGTCGGGATGGGTCCTGGCGCTGATGGAACAGCACTGGTTGCAGCGCACCCACGTTCCCTTGCTGACCCGACAGGATGAAGTGGCCTCGCAGGTCCGCGACGCCTTGAGCCAGTTCGGCGCCGGCGTGCTGTCGGACCGGGAGTTGGAGATTGCCCGGCTGATCCTTCGGGGTTACTCGTCCAAGGCCATGGCCGAGCGGCTGGCGATCTCACCGGAGACGGTGAAGGTGCACCGTCGGCATCTCTACGCCAAGCTGGACATCTCTTCCCAGCCGGAGCTGTTCTCGCTGTTCATCCAGGCCCTCGGGCACGACCCGGAAAACCCCTGAACTTCCCGGTTCAGCGTTCCACCGTTGCTGAACCGTCCATTGGTATCCGCTCGCCCCAGCGCACAAACTGGTACGAGCGTCACCCGATTCCCCTTTGACATTAATAATTACTTACAAATAGCATCGCGCGCCCTGTAGCAATAATTCTTGTTCCTGCAAACCGCCCAATGCCGAACAAGCCGCCGCAGGCTGAGCCTCTGGAGGCTCGGAACGGGGATGGCGATTTCATAGAACAAGAGACAGAACATGGAATTCTTTCACCTGGTGGTCGCGCTGCTTAAGCAGGAGACCAACCTCGAACTGCTGCGCCTGGCAGTCCTCTACATGCACCTGCTCGCTTGCTGCGTAGCAGTCGGCCTGGTGCTCACCAGTGACCTTGCATTGGCCAGGCAATTGCTGCGTGGCGACGACTCCGCCCACTGCGGCGAGTCCCACCTGGAATCTTTGCGCCGTACCATTTCCGCTGCACTGATGGTGCTCTGGCTGACTGGCGCGGCCATCGTCCTGCTGGACATGTCGGTCAAGGGCTGGACCTACCTGCTCAATCCCAAGCTGCAAGCCAAGGTACTCATCGTCGTGCTGCTGACGGTGAACGGCATGCTGCTGCACCAGGCAATCCTGCCGGCACTGGCGCGCGCCGGCTCCGTGCTTGGCCTGGCTCCGGCCATGCGCAGCCTTGCGCTGTTTACCGGCACGGTCTCTGCGGTGTCCTGGTTCTACGCGGCACTGCTGGGCGTTGGTCGGCCCTTGGCGTGGAAGTACAGCCTGGCCGAACTGATGATGGCGTACCCGTTGCTGATCGTCGTCGGCTATGGCGCCATGCACCTTCTGGTAGCAACGGCGAAAAAGCGCAGCCGGGTCGAAGCCTCGGCCACTAGCCTCCCGGATCGCCATTGATGGCCGCACCGGGAGCCATCGCACTCGAACGGTCTACTTGAAGGTTTCCGTCCACTCGGCGAACTGCATGCATTGGCCGAATGTCAGCACGTCCTGCGTGTCCGCCAGGCAATCGATGGAAACCCGGCTCTTCTCGCTGGCGACGTACTCGCTAACGCACTCACGCTCGTTGCGCTTCAGGCCCTTGTAGAAGTCGTCCATCTTGAACATCGCCTTGTCGAGCTGGTTCTGGGTGATCTTCTGCTTGCGCACCGCATCGCGGCCGAGCTTCTGCGTTTCGTTGATCAGGGTAGGCATGCGCGCGATGGCCGTGGAGCACTGCTGCAGTCCCTTCTGCTGGAGCTGGGCTGGGGTGGGCGATGGCTTCTGTGCCTCAGGGTCGACGGCCGGTTCCGGCGGTTTTGGGGGAAGCGAATTCATGCTGTTCACCTGGAGGTTCTCGCTCTCCACCGCGCGGCTCTGAGGCGGCGGGGTGTCGGTGAAATGCAGCTTCCCATCGGCATCGCGCCACTGGTAGACCTGGGCGGCAAGGGGTTGCGCCAGCAGCACGGCGATGGCGGCAAAAGCAAGACGGGGCAGCATCCACGAGCTCCTAGATAGCGCAGTGCCAGCACACTACATAAGGTGCTCGTCGGCGGCAACTATCGGGGGCGGTGATGTGCAGGGCGTCCCGTACGGTCCGGCACGGGGAAGGGATATGGAGCGGGTTGCAGGCCCGCTCCTTGACGCCAAAATCAGCGGAAATGCCGACCCAGGCCTGCCGGGACGCCACTGGCATCGGTAGGTTGCCAGGGCCCCTGCGGGCCATTGGAGTAGCTCCAGCCATTGTCCCAGCGATAGTAGACGCGCTCGCGATAGAACACGTTGCGCTCACCTTCGAGCACATAGACGCCCAGGCCGGTGTCCCAGTAGCAGTTACCACCGGGCGGCGGCGCAAAGCGCGGATGGGCCTTCATGCGCGGAGCCTGCTTGGGAGGCTGCGGCTGAACCGGCGGCAGGGGTCGATTCTGCGGCGGCGGCGTCTGTACCGCTGGCGGTTTGCGGGAAGGTTCCCACACCGGCTCTTCGGGTTCTTGATAGGGGCCCTGGCCAGCACAACCGGCCAGGGTCAGGAGGAGGCAGATCAGGGGCAGGCCGAAGCGGGTGCTCGGCGCTGCCGGAAACGCGGTGTGGATGGTCATTTCTTGTCCGGGCTGTCGATGGTCAGTCGTTGGGTATCCGACGTACCAGTAGACAGCGGCGAACTGCTTCCTATCCATTCCCCTGCGGTCGCATTGCCACTACGGGAAATCCGGGCGACCAGTTGTACCTGCGGGAAGTTGGACAGCTTGAGCTGCGGCATCATCGCGTCGGCGTCGCTCAGGCTGACTTCCACCGGCAGGTCCGCCACGGTCATGCGCTTGACCGCCAGCGGCATGGGCGGGCCCGAGGTAGCGCGGGCGAAGATGAACACGCTGTCGCCAGGCTGCACCTTGTCCTTGAGGTCGGCCGCCAGATCGACATGGACCTTGAGCTCGGCACCGGTCGGCGCCGGCGCCGCGGCCGGTTCTTCGACGGCTACGCCGCTCTCCTTGAGTTTTTCGCGCGCCTTGTCGATCCCGCCCTGCAGGGCGCCACGGGACGGATCGTCGGCTGGCAGCTGGGTGATCAGGCGTCCCCAGTAGGTGATCGCGTCCTGGAAGCGGCCTTCCTCGAAGCCGGCGATGCCGAGCAGTCCAAGGCTGGTGATTTCGTTGGGATCGGCCTTCAGGGCCTCTTCGGTCAGCGCCTTGACCTCGGGGGTCAGCTTCTTCTGGCTGGCGAAGTACAAGGCCTGGGCCCACTGGCCGAGCAGTTCGGGCTCGCGGCCGCCACGCTTGACGGCCTGCTCGTAGGCACGTGCGGCATCCGCCGGGCGATCCTGCGCCATGTAGGTGCGGCCGAGGAAGTACCAGCCTTCGGCGGACTCCGGTTGCGCCTCGACCACGCGTTCCAGGCGCGAAGTCATTTCCTCGATGCTGCGCGGTTGCTCGCGCAGTTCACGGGCCAGCTCCACCTTGCTGCTGGCGCCCCAGTGCAGGTAAAGGCCGAAACCCAGTGCCGGCACCAGTATCGCGGCCACCAGCGGCAGGGCTTTGCCCAAGCGGGAAACGCGGCCGTTGTCGGCACCTTCGGTATCGGCCAGCAGTTCACGGGCAGCTTCCGCACGGCCGGCTTCGAATTGCTCGGCGGTCAGGGTGCCGGAGGCATGCTGGGAGTCCAGTTCGTCCAGGCGCTCCTGGTAGAGGGCGACGTTGAGGGAGGTGCGGTCTTCCTCGGTCTGGGCCTTGCGGCCGCGCAGCACGGGGATCAGCAGGAAAGCCAAGGCGACCAGCAGGAGCAGGCCGGCGGCGAGCCAGAAATCGATCATGAGTCTTTCTTGTCCTGGTTCTCGGAGTTCAGCAGGGCGTCGAGACGGGCCTGCTCATCGGCAGAAAGCAGCACCTGCGCGGGGCTGTTCTCCACCCGGCGACGGCGCACGACGATGATGCCCAGCACCACCAGCCCACCGACCAGCAGACCGGCAGGGCCGTACCAGAGCAGCAGCGTGCGGGTGTTGATCGGCGGCTTGTAGCGCACGAAGTCGCCGTAGCGTGCAACGAGGTAGTCGACGATCTCGTCGTTGCTCCTGCCCTCTTCCAGCATGCGGAAGATTTCCCGACGCAGGTCGGTGGCAATCGGAGCGTTGGAGTCGGCGATGTTCTGGTTCTGGCACTTCGGGCAACGCAGTTCTTCGGTCAGGACGCGGAAGCGCTCGCGCTCGGCCTCATCCTTGAACTGGTAGGTATCGATGGCGGCCTTGGCGACTCCGGTCAGGGCCAGCCCCAACAGGGCAGCGGCGATCAGGCCTTTCGACAGGTGCCATGAACACGTAACGAGCGAAGAGCAGGCAAGGCGAAAACCGGCGAAGAAGCGCAGTTTACGTGCTGTAAATGAGCATTCTGAGCCGGTTTTCAACGCAGCATGATCGAGCGCAGTAGTGTTCATGGTGCCTGCTCCTCGTCCACCAGGGACTGGTACAGCGGGGCCAGTTGTTCGCGCCAGACCACTTCGTCGATCACGCCGACGAACTTGTGGCGAATGATGCCGTCCTTGTCGATCAGGAAGGTTTCCGGCGCGCCGTAGACGCCCAGGTCCAGGCCGAGGCTGCCCTGCTCGTCGCGGATGTCCAGCTGATAGGGGTTGTGGAACTCCTTCAGCCATTTCAGCGCGGCGGCATTGTCATCCTTGTAGTTGACGCCGTAGATGGTCACGCCCATCTGCGCCAGCTTGTTCAGCACCGGGTGCTCCACGCGGCAGGAGACACACCAGGTGCCCCAGACGTTGACCAGCGCCGGCTTGCCCTTGAGGTCAGCCTCGGTGAGGGTGCGCTCGCCGGTGACGTTGGGTAGCGAGAAGGCCGGGAACGGCTTGCCGATCAGGGCCGAGGGCAGCTCGGCCGGATCGAGGAACAGTCCGCGGTACAGGAACAGCGCGATGGCGAGGAAGCCCAGCAGGGGCAGGACGAGGATCAAACGCTTCATGCTTGGGCTCCAGCCATGCCCAACGCCTCACGGACGCGGGTCTTCACTTTCACGCGGTAGCGACGATCGAAGGCTGCCAGCAGGCCGCCCAGGCCCATCAGCAAGCCGCCCAGCCAGATCCAGCGGACGAAGGGTTTGACGTGTACGCGTACGGCCCAGGCGCCATTGTCCAGGGGTTCGCCGAGCGCGACGTAGAGGTCGCGGGTAAACCCGGCGTCAATGCCGGCTTCGGTCATCACGGACTGCTGCACGGTGTACAGACGCTTCTCCGGATGCAGCACCGAAACCTGTTTCTCGCCCTCGTAGACGATCACGGTGCCCTTGTCGGAGGTGAAGTTCGGACCTTCATGGTGCGCCGCGCCCTCGAAGAGGAAGCGATAGCCGCCCAGCTCCACCGATTCGCCAGGCGCCAGGCGCAGGTCACGCTCGGCGCTGTACTGGCTGGAGAGCACGACGCCCAGGGCACAGACTGCGATACCGGCGTGGGCCAGTTGCATGCCCCAGTAGCTACGGGTCAGGCCAGCGGCACCTTTGAGCAGGCCCTTGTGGCGGGTCTTGTCGATCAAATCCCGGACGCCGGCCAGCACGACCCAGGCAGACAACGCGCCCACGGCCAGCACCGCCCAGTGGAAGTCACCATAGAAGAAGGCTGCCAGCACACCCAGCAGCAAGCTGCCGATCAGCACCGGGCCGAGCATGCCCAGCAGCCATTTCACCGGGGTGTCCTTCCAGCGCACCAGCACGCCGACGGCCAGGGCCAGCATGACGAGGCCCATCAACGGCACGAACAGGGCATTGAAGTACGGCGGGCCCACCGACAGCTTGGCGCCGGACAGGGCGTCCAGTACCAGCGGGTAGAGGGTGCCGAGCAGGATCATCGAGGCCGCCACCACCAGCACCAGGTTGTTCACCAGCAGCAGGGTCTCGCGAGACCAGAGGGCGAAGCCCACCTGGCTCTTCACCACGGGAGCACGCACCGCGAACAACGCCAGTGAACCGCCCACGACCAACAGCAGGAATGCCAGGATGAACACGCCGCGCTCCGGGTCGGAGGCAAAGGCGTGTACCGAGGTGAGCACACCGGAACGGACCAGGAAGGTGCCCAGCAGGCTGAGGGAGAACGCCGCGATGGCCAGCAGCACGGTCCAGCTCTTGAACACGCCGCGTTTCTCGGTCACCGCCAGGGAGTGAATCAGCGCGGTCCCCACCAGCCAGGGCATGAAGGATGCGTTTTCCACCGGGTCCCAGAACCACCAGCCGCCCCAGCCCAACTCGTAGTAGGCCCACCAGGAGCCGAGCACGATACCCACGCCGAGGAAGGCCCAGGCAATGATGGTCCACGGCCGCGACCAGCGCGCCCAGGCAGCGTCCAGGCGACCGCCGAGCAGTGCGGCGATGGCGAAGGCGAAAGCCACCGAGAAACCGACGTAGCCCATGTAGAGCATCGGCGGGTGAACGATCAGGCCGAAGTCCTGCAGCAGCGGGTTGAGGTCATTGCCGTCGGCCGGCATGTTCGGCAGCAGGCGATTGAACGGGTTGGAGGTGACAATCAGGAACAGCAGGAAGCCGATGCTGATCATCCCCATCACGGCCAGCACACGGGCCAGCATTATTTCCGGCAGTTGCCGGGAGAAGATCGACACGGCGAAGGTCCAGCCGCCGAGGATCAGCGCCCACAGCAGCAGCGAACCTTCGTGGGCACCCCAGACGGCGCTGAACTTGAAGTACCAGGGCAGTGCACTGTTGGAGTTGCTGGCGACATAGGCGACGGAGAAGTCGTCCACCATGAACGCGTAGGTCAGGCAGCCGAAGGCGAAGGCCAGGAACGCGAACTGTCCCCAGGCGGCCGGCTGCGCCAGGCTCATCCACTGGCGGTCACCGCGCCAGGCGCCTATCAGCGGCAGCGTTGCCTGCACGAGCGCCATGCACAGGGCAAGAATCAGGGCCAGATGGCCGAGTTCGGGTATCATCAGATCAGCCCTCCTTCTTCGGAAGTTGGCCACTTTCCTTGAGGGCCTTGGTCACTTCCGGCGGCATGTAGTTTTCGTCGTGCTTGGCCAGCACTTCGTCAGCCACCAGCACGCCATCGCCATTCAGCTTGCCGAGGGCGACGATGCCCTGCCCTTCGCGGAACAGGTCGGGAAGGATGCCGTGGTAGCGAATGGTCACGCTCTTGGCGAAGTCGGTGACGACGAACTGCACGTCGAGGGAGTCGCCACTGCGTTGCACCGAGCCCTTCTCCACCATGCCGCCAGCGCGGATGCGGGTGTCTTGCGGAGCCTCGCCGTTGGCGATCTGGGTGGGGGTGTAGAACAGGTTGATGTTCTGTTGCAGCGCGGAAAGCGCCAGCGCCACGGCAATGCCCACGCCCGCCAGGATGGCAAGGATGATGAACAGGCGCTTCTTGCGAACCGGATTCACTTCGACTCCTCCCGGCGCAAACGGCGCGCCTCGTCTTGCAGGTAACGGCGCCGCGCAATCAGCGGCATGGCGACGTTGATGGCCAGTACCACCAGGCTGATGCCGTAAGCGGTCCAGACATAAAGGCCATGGTTACCCATGGCGAGAAACTCGGTGAAGGAAGAAAAACTCATCAGACCTTACCCACTTGTGCCTGAATCTCGGCCTTGGCCCAACTGGCGCGGGATTCGCGCCGGAGCACTTCCAGGCGCATGCGCATCAGCATCACGGCGCCGAAGAAGCAGTAGAAGCCGAGCACCATGATCAGCAGCGGCACCCACATTTCTGCGGGCATGGCTGGTTTCTCGGTGATCTTGAAGGTGGCCGGCTGGTGCAGGGTGTTCCACCACTCCACCGAGTACTTGATGATCGGGATGTTGATCACCCCGACGATGGCCAGCACCGCGCAGGCCTTGGCGGCGCTGTCACGATTGCTGATCGCCTGGCCGAGGGCAATCACACCGAAGTACAGGAAAAGGAGGATGAGCATCGACGTCAGTCGAGCATCCCACACCCACCACGCGCCCCAGGTCGGCTTGCCCCAGATGGCGCCGGTCACCAGGGCCACGAAGGTCATCCAGGCGCCAATCGGCGCGGCGGCCTGCAGGGCGACGTCGGCGATTTTCATCTTCCACACCAGGCCGACCACCCCGCAGACGGCGAGCATGATGTAGCAGGACTGGGCCAGGAAAGCCGCCGGCACGTGGATATAGATGATGCGGAAGCTGTTGCCCTGCTGGTAGTCCGGCGGCGCGAAGGCCAGCCCCCAGACCAGGCCGACAGCGATCAGGATCACCGCGCCCCAGGCGAGCCAGGGCAGCCAGCGCCCGCTGATCTCGTAGAACCATTTCGGCGAGCCAAGCTTATGGAACCAGGTCCAGTTCATCGGGACCACCCGCTCGGCGCTTGAGCCTGTTCGGACATCGACAGCTTTCTCATGGTCAGGCAACTCTGTTTCTTATTCACCGACGCTGATGGTCAGGCCGGCGGCAATGGCAAAGGGTGTCAGGGTCACCGCCAGGGCGGTGAGGCTCGCCAGCCACAACAGGTGGCCAACGGTCGGCAATCCTTGCAGCGCCGCCTGCAATGCCCCGCTGCCGAGAATCAGCACCGGGATGTAGAGCGGCAGGATCAGCAGCGCCAGCAGCAGGCCGCCGCGCTTGAGCCCTACGGTCAGTGCAGCGCCAACGGCGCCCAACAGGCTCAAGACCGGGGTACCGAGCAGCAGCGAGAGCAACAGCACCGGCAGACAACGCGCAGGCAAACCGAGCATCAGCGCCAGCAGCGGCGCCAGCAGGACGAGGGCCAATCCGGAAAAAAGCCAGTGTGCCAGCACCTTGGCCAGGACAAGAAGCGGCAGGGGGTGCGGCGAAACGACCCACTGTTCGAGGGAGCCGTCTTCGAAATCACTGCGGAAAAGCCCGTCCAGCGAGAGCAGCACGGCCAACAGGGCCGCTACCCAGACCAGGCCGGGAGAAAGGCTTTGCAACAATTGGGTCTCAGGGCCAACGGCCAGCGGGAACAATGCGACCACTATGGCGAAGAACACCAGCGGGTTGGCCAATTCCGCCGGACGGCGTACCAGCAGGCGGGCTTCGCGGGCGACCAGCAGGGTGAAGACGTTACTCATGCGCGGCGCTGCCCCAGGTCGAGTTCGCGATAACCGGCGGGCACCTGACCCATGGTGTGGTGGGTGGTGAAGACCACCAGGCCGCCCTGATCGCAATGAGCCGCCAGGTGCGCCTCGAGTTGGGCGACGCCCTGCTTGTCGAGGGCGGTGAAGGGTTCGTCGAGAATCCACAGGGGCGGCGCATCCAGGTACAGGCGTGCCAGGGCGACACGGCGTTGCTGGCCGGCGGACAGGGTGTGGCAGGGCACATCTTCGAAACCGCGCAGGCCCACGGCCTCCAGCGCCCGCCAGATGGCATCGCGCTCGGCAGGTTGGTGCAGGGCGCAGAGCCAGCGCAGGTTTTCTTCCGGAGTCAGCAAGCCCTTGATGCCGGCGGCATGACCGATCCACAGCAGGTTGCGCGCCAGTTCGCTGCGCTGGCTGGCCAACGCCTTGCCATTCAGGCGGACTTCCCCCGCGGTGGGCTGCATCAGACCGCAGAGCAGACGCAGCAGGCTGGTCTTGCCGCTGCCATTGGGACCGGCGACCTGGAGCATCTCGCCACGGGACAACTGCAGGTCCAGCCGCTCGAAAAGCAGGCGCCAATCCCGCTCGCAGGCGAGGGCCACGGTCTCGAGATAGGGACTGGTCACGGCATGGGTACCCGGGATGTATTCAAGTCAGGAAGGTGCCGGCCGCTATACTGGAGAACTCCAACGCTCGCGGCCGGCCCGGACGGGGCGGCATTATACATGCCATCTCTCACCCCCGAAGCCAGCTTTTTCGACAGGTTGTAACCCCTTCATGACCGAGATCAGCGGCGCGCGCCCTCTCCCGCCCAGCCAGGCCGTTACCCGCCCTGTGCAGAACGCGGCGGACATGGCGCTCAAACTGCTCCAACCCCTGGACGGATTGCTGAGCGCTGGCGAAAGCGCCGACGCCGAAGTGATCGCCCTCAAGGAAACCGCGCAGAGCTTCCAATTGCTGCTCAAGCTGACCCTGGCCAACGGTACCCAGACCACCCTCGAAGCCAGCAGCACGCGCCCTCTGGCCCAGGGCAGCCTGCTCAACATCACCGCTCTTTCGGATACCCGCCTGGCCATGGCACTGAAAGGCGGCGAACGCGCCCTCGGCAGCCTCGACCTCGAGCTGCTGCCGGTGGGCACCCTGATTCAGGGCAAGGTCCTGTCCAGCGAACTGGCCGCCCAGGGCAAGGCCCAGGCGGCGGTCTATAAAGTGCTGGTCAATGTACTCAACACACCGCTGGCCGGTAGCCAGCTGAGCATCGAAAGCCCGCGCCCGCTGGCCATCGGCAGCCTGCTCAGCGCCCAGGTCCAGGGCAGCCAGATGCTGCAATTCCTGCCTCTGGCCGCACAATTGGACCAGCTCGAACTCACCCAGCAACTGGCGGGGCAACAAAGCCGCCAGGGGTCCCTCGACGCCTTGCTTGGCGCGCTGCAGAACACCGGCCGGGACAACCTCCCGGAAAACCTGCGCGCGGCCATGGACAAACTGCTCGGCGCCCTGCCCGACATCCGCCAGTTGGGCGACCCCAAGGTCCTGGCTGCTGCCCTGGAAAACAGCGGCGCCCTGCTGGAGTCACGACTCCTGGCCGGCCAGGCCGGCTCCCTGCCCCAGGACTTCAAGGCCAACCTGCTGCGCCTGGTCGCCCAGTTGCTGCCAGCCTTGCCCACGCCCGCCAGCCTTCCGACCACCGGCACCAGCAACGCCATGGCCCAGGCCCTGCCGGCTTTCATCCGCAATGCCCTGGGCGCCCTCGGCCAGGCCAATGCCCGCCAACAGGCGCTGAGTTTCCCCCTGCCGTCGCGTCTCGCGCAGGCCGCCGAGGAAGAAGGCGATCTGGAAACCCTGCTCAAACTGGCTGCCGCCGCCGTTTCGCGGCTGCAGACGCACCAACTCTCCAGCCTCGCCCAGACCCAGGTAACGCCCGAAGGCAACCTGCTGACCACCTGGCAGCTCGAAGTGCCGATGCGTAACCAGCAGGAGATCGTCCCGCTGCAGATCAAACTGCAGCAGGAGCAGGAAGGCCGGCAGGAAAAGAACGAGCGCAAGGAAAGCCTCTGGCGTATCGAACTGGCCTTCGACCTGGAGCCTCTCGGCCCCTTGCAGGTGCAGGCGCAACTGGCGCAGGGCAGCCTGTCCAGTCAGCTGTGGGCGGAGCGCGCCGACACCGCCGGATTGATCGGCCGCGAGCTGCCGAACCTGCGTGAGCGCCTGCAGGCGGCAGGCCTCACCGTTGGCGAACTGGCCTGCATCCAGGGCCAGCCACCACGTGGCCACCGCACCACACTCGAACAGCGCTGGGTAGACGAAACCGCATGATTCCAACTCCCTTGCATGCGTTCAGCTTTCTCGGCTGCGCTCACAGCTCCTCTCCGTACTGTTCGTACTGCCTCGTCGCTGCTCGCTTGCCTTCGCACTGCACATTTGCAAGGAAGCCGGAATGAGCAAGAAACCGCGCCAGGCCATTGCCCTCTCCTATGACGGTACAAGCGCTCCCAACCTGACCGCCAAGGGCGACGACGAGCTGGCCGAAGCCATCCTCGCCATTGCCCGCGAATACGAAGTGCCCATCTACGAGAACGCCGATCTGGTGCGTCTGCTGGCCCGGCTGGAACTGGGCGACGCGATCCCCGAGCCGCTCTACCGCACCATCGCCGAGATCATCGCGTTCGCCTGGTACCTGAAGGGCAAATGCCCGGACGGCTTCGACCCTGATGCCAAACGTGACGTCACCCCTGCCCTGCCCCTGCTCAACGCTCCGGATCACTGAGCACCAGGCGCTCACCCGCCAATCCCTTGCCCTGGGGGAAATCCTGCAACTGCCAGGCGAAATAGCCTTCGCGGAAGTAGAAGACCTGCCGATAGCCCCAGCTCACGGCCATCTTCACCGCCTGGGCGCCGTGGGGGCAGACCTCGCTGTCGCAATAGATCACCAGGGGAATCTGGCGTGGCCATTGCGGCTGGGCCAGGTCGCTGAACCGATCGAGCAGGTCGAGGTGCAGGGCGCCATGGATATGGCCCCAGGTCCACTCGCGCGTGGGTCGTATATCGATGAAGATCGCGCCGCGCTCGTACAGGTAACGTGCTTGCAACACATTGACCGTCATTGCGCCCTCTACTTCCATGGGGGCTTCCTGGGCTTGCAGACAGGACACCAGGCATAACAACAGAACTGGAAGTAGACGCATCGCCGGACCTCCCCGGAGAGAAGCCCCGGAATTTCAGCTTAGGCCAGTCCGACCCTCTGGAACCGACCTGCGCGGAACCGCCCGACGACAGGCTAAGAACCCGCCGCGCTAACCCGCCGCCGGACAGCTTCGAAATTGCTGGAACCCGCGTACCAAGCGGGTTTCAGGCGATGAGTGGCGTTTTACAGACGCCGCCTCCGACCCATACTTTTGACGTCATGCGATTGTCGCCGTGCATGACCCGACCTCATCGAAGGAGACAACATCAAGGGCACCGTACCGGAAGTGCAGTCGCTCGCGTGCAAGCTGGATTCCACGGGCAGGGTGCGCCCCTTGTTGAATAGGAGTGTTCAACGTGTCCAACCTGCCAGATCAAAACAACATCCCTCCCATGCCCGACCTGATCCCGCCGACGCAGGAAGACGGTCCCACGCCCTCCCCCACCGCGCTCAACCCCAACCTGCCCCTGGCCATACCGGGCCGCATCATCCTGCCGCCCATCCGCAGCGTGCGTGCCGGCTGCTGGCTACTGAACTACAAGCCGAGCGGTGCGCCGCTGGTGTCCTACGACGGGACTCTGCGCGTGGAGAGCCACAGCGACGGCCGCACCGCCAGCGGCGACCTCTATCAGCGACCGGTGATCTTCCTGCCGATTCCCATCCCCTTGCCCTTCCCGGTCCTCCAGGGGCAGCCGATAGTCACCCAGGACCTGCCACTCAAGCCGATCCTCCTCGCCGGCCCCAATCCCGCCTCGGGCATCCCGATCCTGGCGCGCTCGCGCTACCGCTACTACGTCCGGGTCACTGCGCTGCCCGAGTACTTCTATCTCGGCAACAGCTTCGGCCTCAGCTTCCAGCTGTACCGGTTCACCGCCCCGAACAGCTGGGCGCTGGAGTCCACCCTCACCGCGCAGATGACGCGGATGACCGCACCCGCCGGCTACCCATCGTCCTCCGACTACGCCGAAGGCGATGTGAAGAACGCCGCCAACACAGTGGTCGGACGCCTCACCATGGGCTGGCTATCGGCCTACTTCCGCCGCTGCAGTGTCGAGATCGACACGGTGTCTGGCTCCGAACGCCCTACCAACAGCGGTATTGGCCACACCTGGGCGACCGTGATGGACGCCGTCGGCTGGCAGACCGCGGTGAACCTCAGCGATACCAATGTCGCCGAACCCTCGGGCAATTCGTGGTCCGATGCCGAGATGCACGCGGCGATGCTGGCGCGCCGTGCGGTAGTGAACCTCGACAGCGAATGGCGCTACCACATCCTCGCGGTGAAGAACATCGACTCCACGCCGCGCGGGATCATGTATGACGCCAGCGGAACCGACTCCAACAACGTTCCCCGCGAAGGTATCGGCATCGCCTCGCACTGGACCATCGATGCGGGTTGGGGCACGGTCAGCGGCCAGCGTTTCGGCACGGCGGCGGCTCCGTACTTCCGCACTGCGGTCCATGAACTGGGGCACGCCATGGGCCTCTACCACAACTTTGCCGACCACGGTTTCATGTGCACCAGCGATGTCATCGCTTCCGCCGGTACACCTGCGACGCCGTTCCCCAGCAACATCCAGTGGTCCTTCAACCCGGACAATCTCAAGCAGTTGCGTCACTACCCCGATCCCTTCGTGCGCCCGGGCTCGGTGGCCTTCGGTGGTGCGTCCACCAGTACCCCGAGCATCACCCCGACCGACCTCGAAGCCGAAGTCTTCGGGCTGGCCGTGGAGGTCGCACCGCTACTCGGCGAAGTGCCGCTGGGAGCCCCGGTACGCGTCGGCGTAGCCCTGGTCAACCAGGGCGACCAGCCGGTCCGGGTGCCGGCGACCCTGAGCCTGAAGAGCGACTTCGTCAGCGGCACCGTCACCGATCCGGCCGGTAGCGTGCGCAGCTTCCGGACGCTGGTGCACTGCATCGAGGATCGTCCGTTCCGGGTACTCCAGCCCGGCGAGCGCCTCGAAGACTCCATGACCCTGCTGCGGGGGGCCGAGGGCGCGCTCTTCGGCGTGCCCGGCATCCATGAAGTCCGGGTCGAAGTGCACTGGGAAATCGACGGAATGGTTGCCCACGCGGCCGGTAGCTCGACCGTGATGGTCACCGCAGCGGTGGATGCCCGTCATGCCGAAGCGGCGCACAAGGTGCTCGTCACACCCGACCTGCACCTCGTGCTGGCCCTGGGCGGCGACCATCTGGGCGACGGCCTGGATGCACTGGATGCGGCGCTCGACTCGGCGGTACTGCGGCCGCACTTCGCCGCTGTCGCAGCCAAGCGCCTGGCGCGTCGCTTCCTCAAGCGCAAGCCTGACGTCAAGGCTGCGGTGGCCTTGCTCGAACAGGATGCCGTGATGAGCGACGCCGAGCGCAGCAAGCTGGCTGCGCTGATCGACGACGCTGGCGGTGCGGCCACCAAGGACCTGGCCAAGGCACTCAAGGGCAAGTCCAAGTCGACCACGCTGGTACGCGCCAAGTAACGCGCTGCAGAAAGGTGGAGCGCCGGCCCCGGCCGGCGCTCCACCTGAGTGATTTGCCAAGGAGCCACGACAATGACGAAAGCGGACCTGCGACTGGTCGGCCAGTGGCACAGGAGTTCGGCGGCCGCCGATGCAACCGGCTATGCCGGCTACCTGCGCTTCGCAGCCGACGGACTCTATGCCGGCCAGGCTGATCCTCCCGGCGCCTTCACCTGGTGGGACGGCGGCACCTGGGCAACCCGGGCGCCGGGGCAGCTCGCGCTTTCCACCGCCAACGACGCCATCGTCACCTACAGCTACGAACTGGATAGCGACACCCTCACCATCACCGATGCCACGGGCAACGCGGTCACCTATCGCCGCGTCGACTGATTCGTCGGTCTGAATCATTGCCAGGAGGGCGATATGCCAGGCCCCTACCCCACCACGATCTTCTTCGATCTGGGCGACACGCTGGTCACCACCGTGGGCGGCGTGCGCCAGCGCTACGCCGACACCCTCGACTGCCTGCAGATCCTCAAGGCGCGCGGCTACCGCCTGGGCCTTTTGAGCAACCAGGCGGCCGGCACCACAGTCGCGGCCGTCCAGACGCAACTCGACCAATTGCACCTGGGCCGATACATCGAACCCGGCCTCATCACTCTGTCCACCGAGATCCCCGGCAATGTCGGCAAACCGGCACAACCCGTCTTCGACCTGGCCCGGCAAAAGGCGAAGCATGACGCCGCCAGTGAGCGCGCGATCTTCATCAGTGAATCCGCGCCAGACGTGCTCGCCGCACGTGGCTATGGATGGCGCGCGATACTCAAGCGCAATGGCAGCGCCTGTATTCCCGGCGACGGCGAATGTGCCACCGGCCTTGCCGGACTGCTGCACCTGCTGCCGTCCCTGGCTGATACCTCAGGCACCAACCTCGACCTGGCGCCACCGCCCCGCCTCGTGGATGGGTTCTGGGCCGTGCCGGTGGACATCGCCCGAATCGAGGCTGCGCTCACTTTTGACGCGGCAACCCAACAGGCCAGCGGCGACGCCACCTTCGAATTCCGCTTGGGCGTCAATGCCGGCTGCCCCATCTTCGATCTGCGCCAGACGCCCACAAGCGCCTGGCTGGACGGCGCCCCCCTTCCACTCGCCGACGTGGCCGCACACGATTTCGGCGGCGGCGCCAACGCCAGCCTGCGCGTGCTCGCCCGCGTGCTGGAGGCCGGCAGCACCCACAGCCTGCGCCTGACCTACACGGTCGGCATGCCACAAGCGTCGACTGCGGGTTCCTACGCGCCGCAGATCACCTGGAGCGCGGGTCCCCGGCTGGTGTTCAACTTCGGCTTCACCGACCTCGGCGCAGGACGCTACCTCGAAGCATTCGTCCCGGCGAACCTGATCTACGACCAATTCGAACTGCTGCTCGACCTGCAGCTCCTGAACACGCCAGTCGCCCACACGCCCATCAGCAACGGTACGGTCAGCGCCCTCGGCAGCAATCACTGGAGCATCGCCTTTCCGGCACGCAGCACGGCCTTCTCGCCATTGCTGGAACTGCGCCCGAGCGACAGCCTGCAGAGCGCCACGGTCAATACCGTGCTGCCAATCTCGGGCAGCGCCGTGGCGGTGACGGCCTGGAAGCTCGCCGGCAGCGCGGTGAACGTCGCCACCCAGGCCAGTTCCATTGCCGGATTCCTCGCAGACAACGAGAACAGCTCCGGGCGCTACCTGCATGGAGGACGCTTCACCGCCTTCATCCACCAGGGCGGAATGGAGTACGACGGCGGCACCACCAGCGGCACCGGTGCGTTGCGCCACGAGGCATTCCACAGCTGGTGGGCGCGCGGCCTGAAGCCGGCGAGCCAGCCCGATGCCTGGTTCGACGAGGCCTGGACCGTCTACCACGGCAATGGAGCCGGGGGTGTTCAGCCCTTCGACTTCAGTGCGCCTGCCCTGGCCCTGTGTCCGCGCAATCCCTGGGTGCGGGTCACCCATCTCGATGCCTATGGCGCCGGCGAACGACTCTGGAAAGGCATCGCGGCGCTGACCGGGGCGACACCCCTGCGCGACCAGATGCGCGCTTTCTACCTGGCTCGTCACGCCCGCCCGGTGCGCAGCGAGGACCTCGAATGCCACCTGCTGGCGAGCACGGGGCAGCCCGATTGCGTAGATGCATTCCATCGCTTCGTCTATGGCTTCGCCGACCCATCGCCCGTGCCGGACCTCTGGCTGCGAGACGACGCTGCCGACCCCGGCGGAAACGATTGGCCCGGCCGCTTCTGGGACTCGCCCGATCTCTGGATACGCAATCGTGACGACGATGGACTGGAGCACCAGAACCTGGAGTACGGCCAGGACAACTGGATCCACGCCCGTGTGCGCAATCGCAGTGCCACAGCGATCGCGCGCCATCTGGTCGTCAGCTTCAACATCAAGCAGTACGCCGGCAGCCAGTTCACCTACCCCGCCGACTTCCTGCCCGCCGTGACGGCGGCCGCAGCGTTCGATCTGGGGCCCGGGGAAAGCCGTATCCTCAAGGCACGCTTGCCCCGCGCGGCGATTCCTCCCGTCGGCAGCCATCCCTGCCTGCTGGCCAGCGTCTTCACCCGCTTCGATCGGCCACAGGCCGGGCGTCACGTCTGGGAACAGAACAACCTGGCGCAGAAGAACCTGACGGTGGTCGACCTGGCGCCGAACGCCTGGATCGTGTTGCCGCTGCTGGCCATCAACCTGCGGCCGCGACGCGCGCTGACCGTGCAGCTTGAACTGGTGCGGCCAAAGGGCCTGGAAGGCCTGGCGGCAAGCCTGATTCTGGATAAACGCGCCCTCGCGACCGGATTACGGAGCAACGCCCTGGCACTGCCCACGCCTCCTCGATTGCAGGACTCCACGCGCCTGGATTGCTCCTGCGCTGAGCGCGGCGACGGAGCGCACTCAAACCCGGCAGTGCTCACCAGCCATGCAGCGGAGCGGCTGGCCGAGCAATTTCCGGGAGCATTGGAGCTGCCCTGGACACAGGGTGAACGCGCGCAAATACCCGTCCTGCTGCGACCCTCGGAGGCGCTGCGTGTCGGCCTGCGCATCCAGGTGCCGAGTGCGGCGAAGCGCGGTTCGCGTTTCACCATCGATCTGCTGCAGCGGGAGAATGGCAAGCCGGTAGGTGGCGTGGCGCTGGAGGTACGGGTGAGCCGGTAACCGGCTGGGGGGAATGAGTCCGGAGCGGCGAACTCAGTCGTGATCCTTGCGGGCCTGGTGAAGCTTGCTCACCAGTTCCGCTTCGGCCTTGGTCAGGCCGCAGGAATGGGTGAGGTCGTCGACGGTGGCGCCGAGGCCGACCAGTCGCGCCGCCTGGGAGAAGGACAGGCTGGTGGGATCACGCTGCTCCATGCGGCTCAGCTTGTCCGGTAGGGGCGCGACCACGCGGCGAAGCTCCTGGAGGTCTTCGCCCATGCGTACGCTGCCCTCGAAATAGGCTTCGAGGCGGCGCCCCAGCTCCTTGAGCTTCTGGTCGCGCACTGCGTCACGCTTGGCTTGCGCCTCCACTTCCTGGCGCAGGCGCTTGGCCAGCCAGTAGCACGTCCAGCCCAGGCCGATGCAGGCCAGGGCCAGGACCACCGCGAGCAGCGCAATCCAGATCAACTCAGATGCTCTCCAGCTCGGACCACTCTTCCTCGCTCATCATCTTGTCCAGCTCGACGAGGATCAGCAGTTCGCCGTTCTTGTTGCAGACGCCCTGGATGAACTTGGCGGATTCGTCGTTACCGACGTTGGGTGCAGTCTCGATCTCCGACTGCCGCAGGTAGACGACCTCGGCCACGCTGTCGACGAGGATGCCCACCACCTGCTTGTCCGCTTCGATGATGACGATACGGGTGTTGTCGGTCACCGGCGCCGGGCCGAGGCCGAAACGCTGGCGGGTGTCGATCACCGTCACCACATTGCCACGCAGGTTGATGATGCCCAGCACGTAGCTCGGCGCCCCCGGCACCGGCGCGATTTCGGTGTAGCGCAGGACTTCCTGCACCTGCATGACGTTGATGCCATAGGTTTCATTGTCCAGGCGGAAAGTCACCCATTGCAGGATGGGATCTTCGGCACCTTGAGCGGACGATTTCTTCATATTCCCTAGCCTCTCTTGAGCCACCCTGGGCGGCATTCGCGGGTTGACCCGCTGTTGTGTTCATGGCGCTCCGTACGGCACGGAGCCACTTCTCAATTCAGCGTCATGTGCTTGATGGCGCCGCTGGCGATCAGCTCGGCGAGGGCCGAGACGTCCAGCAGCGCACACATGTGTTCGATCACGGTACCGGCCAACCAGGGCCGCTGGCTACGCTGGCTGCGCCATTTGATTTCGTTCGGGTCCAGGCGGATGGAGCGGCTGACCTGATGAACCGCCAGCCCCCACTCATAGCCCTGCACCGAAATCACGTACTGCAGCCCCTCGCGGAAATCGTCGCGGTAGCGTTCGGGCATGACCCAGCGCGCGGTATCCAGCACCTTCAGGTTCCCCGCCTGGCACGGCAGTATGCCGAGGAACCAGTCCGGCTGCCCGAACAACGGGGTCAGCTCCTGCCCGGCCAGCGGGTAGATGGAGCCAAGGGACACCAACGGAACGGCCAGCGTCAGGCCGGCAACATCGAACAGCAGGCACTCGAAGGGTTCCTCGCCCCATGCAGGACGCCCTCCGGCGACGAGCGCGGGAACATCGGACTGGAGCGTGCCCGGCATACCGAGCTCCACCAGCGGTTCAACGCGCGCCAGCACGGGCTCCGACTCGGCCTCGACCGCAGCCGGCATGAAGGCTTCGGGCTCCAGGACCAGCAGCGGCTCGACTTCCGGCTCGGATACAACCAGGACCGGAGCCGCCACGGGCTCGGGCGCAGCTTCCAGCACCTGAGTCAGGCGAGCATCACGTACCTGCTCTTCCAGCACCGCGGCTTCGAACTCTTCCCGGCTGATGCTTTCGGCCAGCTCGACCGAAGCCTCATGCAGCAGCGCATCCAGGTAAGACTGCAGGGCCAGTTGCGGGCGGGTGGCGGTGGCGAGGGGACGACTCATGTTGGAAACCCACGGGATTGATCTGTAGAGCCTATCGGCAGGCGGCGCACTTCACTTGAGTTCCAGCGGTCGACATTGCAACGCATCAGGCCACCTGGGCGGCCAGTTGCTGGTTGAGCAGGTGCTTGAGCAACGCCCGGTAGGCGATCACGCCCCGGCTGTTGCCATCGTACTGCGACGGTGTGACGCCGGCGCGGCTGGCATCCCGCAGACGGGTATCCACCGGAATGTAAGCCTGCCAGAGGGTTTCCGGGTAGTTGTTGCGCAGCACTTTGAGGGTATTGAGCGATGCCTGGGTGCGGCGGTCGAACAGCGTCGGCACGATGGTGTAGGGCAGCGCCTGCTTGCGCGAGCGGTTGACCATGGAGAGCGTGCTGACCATGCGCTCCAGCCCCTTCACCGCAAGGAACTCGGTCTGCACCGGGATCACCAACTGCTGGCTGGCCGCCAGAGCGTTGACCATCAGCACGCCGAGCAGCGGCGGGCTGTCGATGATGGCGTGGTCGAACTGCTGCCAGAGTTGCGCCAGGCTCTTGGCGATCACCAGGCCGAGGCCATTCTGCCCGGGCGACTGGCGCTCGAGGGTCGCAAGCGCCGTGCTGGATGGCAGCAGGGAAATGCGTTCGTGGCTGGTCTGCAGCAGCAGCTCGCGCGGCAGACCGTCGGGTACGCCCCCCTGGTTCAGGAACAGGTCGAAGCAGCTGTGTTCCAGCGTGTCCGGGTCATGCCCGAAATAGCTGGTCATCGACCCGTGGGGGTCGAGGTCAACCACCACGACACGCTTGCCGGCATCAGCCAGCAGGCCCGCCAGGGCGATGGATGTGGTGGTCTTGCCGACTCCACCTTTTTGGTTGGCTACTGCCCAGACTCTCATCTTCTTCATCCTCCCGGCTGCGCTGATGCACCGAGACTCTCAACCTGCCCTAGGGAGCAGGTGACGGGGAATTGACGGCACCCGCTGCCGGGGCCTGTGCTGGGGCTGCTGGTGCAGGTTGCGTGCCAGCCCTCTGCAGTGCGGCATCCGGCTTGGCATTGGCGCTACCGACGCCGCTGACACTACGGCGCACATCGAGGTTTCGGGAAATCACCAGCACCACGCGCCGATTGCGCGCCCGCCCTTCAGCCGTAGCGTTATCCGCGACTGGCTGGAACTCGCCATAGCCCACCGCTGCCAGCCGGCGCGGTGCCAGTCCGTCCATGGCGAGCATGCGCACGATGCTGGCGGCGCGCGCCGTGGACAGCTCCCAGTTGGACGGGAACTGCGAGGTGGCGATGGGCAGGTTGTCGGTGAAACCTTCGACGTGTACCGGGTTGTCGTAGGGCGCCAGAATCCTGGCAACCTTCTCGATCAGGGTGAAGGCGACGTCATTAGGGACGGCATCGCCGCTGGGGAACAGCAGGCTGGAGTTCATCTCGATCTCCACCCAGAGTTCGTTGCCGCGCACGTTCAGCTGTTCGGACTTGATCAGGTCGCCGAAGGCATCGCGCACGCTCTGGGCGATCTCCTGCAGCGGATCGGCACCCGGATCGTCGATGGAGGTCTGGCTGCGCTCGCTCTCCTCCACCATGCTGCGGTCGGGTTCGGTGGTGCGCGGCTTCTCCTCGCCCACCGGAATCGGCTTGATCGAACGGTCCGGCTGGTTGAACACGCCAACCAGGGTTTCCGACAGGATCTTGTACTTGCCTTCGTTGATCGAGGAGATGGAGTACATCACCACGAAGAAGGCGAACAGCAGGGTGATGAAGTCCGCGTAGGACACCAGCCAGCGTTCGTGATTCTCATGCTCTTCCTGATGCCGCCTGCGCGCCATGCTCCGTTCCTCAATCCATGAAGCCTTGCAGCTTGAGTTCGATCGATCGAGGGTTCTCGCCTTCGGCGATGGAGAGAATGCCTTCCAGCAGCATTTCGCGGTAACGCGATTGGCGTATGGCGATGGATTTCAGCTTGTTGCCGATCGGCAGAAGCAGCAGGTTGGCGAAGCCGACGCCGTAGATGGTGGCGACGAAGGCTACCGCGATGCCGCCCCCCAGCTGGCTGGGATCGGCCAGGTTGCCCATCACGTGGATCAGGCCCATGACGGCACCGATGATGCCGATGGTCGGCGCGTAACCCCCCATGCTCTCGAACACCTTGGCCGCTTGCAGGTCCCGTCCCTCCTGGGTGAAGAGATCGACCTCGAGGATGCTGCGGATGGATTCCGGCTCGGCACCGTCCACCAGCAGTTGCAGGCCCTTGCGAGCGAAGGGATCGGGTTCGCTGTCGGCGACCGGCTCCAGGCCCAGCAGACCCTCCTTGCGCGCGGTCATGCTCCAGTTCACCACGCGGGTGATTCCACCGGCGAGGTCCACCTGGGGTGGGAAGAGAATCCAGCGGAAGATGACCAGCGAACGCTTGAAGATGCTCATGGGCGTCTGCAGGAATGCCGCGCCCAGGGTGCCGCCCAGAACGATGAGCGCCGCGGGTCCATTGAGCAGGGCCGCGGCGTGACCGCCTTCGAGGTAGTTGCCGCCAATGATGGCGACGAAGGCCAGGATTACCCCGATGAGGCTCAGTACATCCATTACCTGGGTATCTCCATCACATGCACGCCTCGACCAGGTGACGGCCGATATCGTCCAGGCCATACACGGCATCGGCCAGATTGGCCTTCACCACCGCCATGGGCATGCCGTAGATCACGCAGCTGGCTTCGTCCTGGGCCCAGACCTGGCTGCCGCCCTGCTTCAGCAGGCGCGCGCCTTCACGGCCATCGGCACCCATGCCGGTCAGCACCACCGCCAGGACCTTGTCATTGTAGGACTTGGCCGCCGAGCCGAAGGTGATGTCCACGCAGGGCTTGTAGTTGAGGCGCTCGTCACCGGGCAGGATGCGGACCACGCCCCGGGTGTCGATCATCATCTGCTTGCCGCCAGGGGCCAACAGTGCCAGGCCGGGACGCAGCACGTCGCCATCCTCGGCTTCCTTGACGGTAATCCGGCAGAGCTTGTCCAGGCGCTCGGCGAAGGCCTTGGTGAAGGCCGCCGGCATGTGCTGGACCAGCACCAGCGGCGCCGGGAAATTGGCCGGCAGTTGGGTGAGCACGCGTTGCAGGGCAACCGGCCCGCCGGTGGAGGTGCCGATCGCCACCAGCCGGTAGGCCTTACGCTTTGGGGCAGCATGAACAGCCGGAGCCGCAGGTGCAGCATGGCTCGGCTGCACCGGGGCATGGGCTGGACGCACCGGCGTGCTGGCAGTCGGGGTCGGCGACGAATGCGTCGTCGCATGCGCCGAGGCGCTGAAGCTGCTGTAGCGGCGGTTGCTCCGCGCGATGCTGTGCACCTTCTCGCAGAGCAGTTGCTTGACCTTTTCGGGGGTGCGCGAGATGTCCTCGAAATTCTTCGGCAGGAAATCCACCGCGCCGGCATCCAGGGCGTCGAGGGTAACGCGGGCACCTTCGTGGGTCAGCGAGGAAAACATCAGGACCGGCGTCGGGCAGCGCTGCATGATGTGCCGCACTGCGGTGATGCCGTCCATCATCGGCATCTCGTAGTCCATGGTGATGACATCGGGCTTGAGCGCCAGCGCCTGGTCAATGGCTTCGCGGCCATTGGTGGCAGTGCCCACCACCTGGATATTGGGGTCGGAAGAAAGGATTTCCGAGACACGGCGGCGGAAGAACCCGGAGTCATCCACCACCAGAACCTTGACTGCCATAAGAAAAAAGCTCCTAGCGGGCGGCCAGTCCTGGCCGCCCCAGATCAACCACGGCGTGCGTAATGCTTGAGCATGCTCGGCACGTCGAGGATCAGTGCGATACGGCCGTCACCGGTGATGGTGGCACCGGACATGCCTGGCGTTCCCTGGAGCATCTTGCCAAGCGGCTTGATCACCACCTCTTCCTGGCCTACCAACTGGTCGACCACGAAGCCGATGCGCTGGGTGCCCACGGAGAGGATCACAACATGGCCCTCCCCTTGCTCCTCGACCGCTGCATCGCGTACCAGCCAGCGCTTGAGATAGAAGAGCGGCAGTGCCTTGTCGCGGACGATCACCACTTCCTGCCCGTCCACCACATTGGTGCGGGACAGGTCGAGGTGGAAGATCTCGTTGACGTTGACCAGCGGGAAGGCGAAGGCCTGGTTGCCCAGCATCACCATCAGCGTCGGCATGATCGCCAGGGTCAGCGGGACCTTGATGACGATCTTCGAGCCCGCGCCTTTCTGCGAGAACACGTTCACCGTGCCGTTGAGCTGGGAGATCTTGGTCTTCACCACATCCATGCCGACGCCGCGGCCGGACACATCGGAAATCTCGGTCTTGGTCGAGAAGCCCGGGGCGAAGATCAGGTTGTAGCACTCCAGTTCGGTCAGGCGTTCGGCGGCATCCTTGTCCAGCAGCCCTTTCTCCACCGCCTTGGCACGCAGCACGGCTGCATCCATGCCCTTGCCGTCGTCGGTGATCATCAGGAGGATGTGGTCGCCTTCCTGTTCGGCAGAGAGGACAACCCGGCCGGTGCGCGGCTTGCCAGCGGCCTCGCGCTCGTCGGGCGATTCGATACCGTGGTCGACGGCGTTGCGAACCAGGTGGACCAGCGGATCGGCCAGGGCCTCCACCAGGTTCTTGTCCAGGTCGGTTTCCTCGCCCACCAGCTCGAGGTTGATTTCCTTCTTCAGGTTTCGCGCCAGGTCACGAACCAGGCGCGGGAAACGGCCGAAGACTTTCTTGATCGGCTGCATCCGCGTTTTCATCACGGCGGTCTGCAGGTCGGCAGTGACCACGTCCAGGTTGGACACGGCCTTGGCCATGGACTCGTCGCCGCTGTTGGAACCCAGGCGTACCAGACGGTTACGCACCAGCACCAGCTCGCCAACCATGTTCATGATTTCGTCGAGGCGCGCGGTATCCACCCGAACGGTGGTTTCCGCTTCGCTGACCACAGCCGGGCCGGCAGCACCATTGCCAGCGGCTGCGGCTGCGGCTGCGGGGGCGGCGGGCTGACGGGGCGCCGGGGCCGGCTCTGCCTTGGCGGCGGGCCTGGCAGCCGGAGCCGGGGCCACAACGGGTGCGGGACGGCTGACAGCGGCAACGGCGACCGGCTCTTCGCTGGCGCCGTTGAACTTGCCCTTGCCGTGCAACTGGTCGAGCAGCGCTTCGAATTCGTCGTCGGTGATGTTCTCACCACCGCCGGCGACCGGGGCGTCCGGCACGGCGGGTGCGGGCGGGACGATAGCTGCCACTTCAGTGGCGCCATTGAACTTGCCCTTGCCATGCAACTGGTCGAGCAGGTCCTCGAACTCGTCGTCGGAGATTTCATCGCCACCGCCAGCGGTGACCAGGGCGCTCACCGGAGCGCTGGCTGCCACGGCGGTTTCCGGCTCCGCTACAGCCACAAACTTGCCTTTGCCGTGCAGTTGGTCGAGCAGTGCTTCGAATTCGTCGTCGGTGATTTCATCGGCATTGGCAGCGACGGGCTCGGCGGCGCCACCGGCGTTATCGCCCAGTGCGTCGAGCAACTGCTCGAACTCGCTGTCGGTGATATCGGTGTTCGCCTGGACGGGAGCCGACTCCGCGATCACCGGAGCAGCGGCCACGGGCTCACCGGCAGGTTCGGCCAGGCGCGACAAGGCAGCCAGCAGTGCCGGAGTTGCGGGCGTCGGTTCACTGCGCTCACGCACTTCGCGGAACATTTCATTCACCGTGTCCAGCGCCTGCAGCACCACGTCCATCAGCTCGGCATCCACGCGGCGTTCGCCCTTGCGCAGGATGTCGAAGACGTTTTCGGCGATATGGCAGCACTCCACCAGAGCGTTGAGCTGGAGGAAGCCAGCGCCACCTTTCACGGTATGGAAACCACGGAAAATCGCGTTGAGCAGGTCCATGTCGTCCGGGCGGCTTTCCAGCTCGACCAGCTGCTCGGACAATTGCTCCAGAATCTCGCCGGCCTCTACCAGGAAGTCCTGGAGGATTTCTTCATCGGCGTCGAAGCTCATAAGCGGAGTGCTCCCTAAAACCCAAGGCTGGATAGCAGATCGTCGACGTCGTCCTGTCCGGACACCACGTCCTCACGTATATCGGCATGGATCTGCGGACCTTCACCCCTGGAAGGATTTTTTTGTTGTTCCAGCTCTGCGCGTAGCGCCGCGTGGTCGTGCTCGATGCCGGCGTAGCGATCGACCTGGCTGGCCATCATCACCAGCTTGACCAGGTTGCTCTCCACTTCGGTGACCAGTTGGGTGACGCGCTTGATCACCTGGCCGGTGAGGTCCTGGTAGTCCTGTGCCAGCAGGATGTCGTTGAGCTTCCCGGACAGCGCATCGGTGTCACGCTGGCTGCGTCCGAGGAACTGCTCGATGCGGCGGGCCAGGTCACGGAATCCGTCCGCGCCGATTTCCCGACGCATGAAGCGGCCCCATTCCTCACCCAGCTGCTGGGCTTCGTCGCTCAGGCCGTTGAGCAGCGGCGCGCTTTCCTCCACCAGGTCCATGGTGCGGTTGGCGGCCTTTTCGGTCATCTGCACCACATAGGAAAGTCGGTCGGTCGCATCGGCGATCTGCGACATCTCCTTGGCATGGGGCAGGTGCGGGTCGATCTGGAAGTTGACGATGGCGTTGTGCAGCTCACGCGTGAGCTTGCCGACTTCCTGGTAGAGGCCGCGATCACGGACGTGATTGAGTTCGTGGATGAGTTGTACGGCGTCGGTGAAGTTGCCTTTTTCGAGGCTGTCCACCAGTTCCCGCGCACGGTCTTTCAGGGTCGACTCGAAGTCTCCCAGCAGGTGTTCTTTCTGGTCCATGGTGCCCTCGCGGCTGACATTCAGCCGTTGACCCGCTCGAAGATCTTCTCGATTTTTTCTTTCAGCACCTGGGCAGTGAAAGGCTTGACCACATAGCCGTTCACACCGGCCTGGGCCGCTTCGATGATCTGGTCGCGCTTGGCCTCGGCAGTCACCATCAGCACCGGCAGGTGTTTCAGGCGCTCATCGGCGCGTACCGCGCGCAGCAGGTCGATACCGGTCATGCCGGGCATGTTCCAGTCGGTCACGAGGAAGTCGAAGTTGCCGCTGTGCAGCATCGGCAGGGCGGTGGTGCCGTCGTCCGCTTCGGCGGTATTGGTGAATCCCAAGTCGCGCAAGAGGTTCTTGATGATGCGTCTCATCGTCGAGAAATCATCAACGATGAGGATTTTCATGTTCTTGTCCAAGTCGACCTCCGTACAGTCTCAAACGCCCCTCTTGCCGGGGACGCCATCCAAATCTGAAAGCGGTGTACCGTTCAGCGCGCGCGCCACTCGCCCAGCCGTGCGCGCAGGCGTGCCGCACACTGGCTATGCAACTGGCTGACGCGTGATTCGCTGACCCCCAGCACTTCACCGATTTCCTTCAAGTTCAGTTCTTCGTCGTAATACAGCGCCAGCACCAGGCGCTCACGCTCCGGCAGGTTCGCGATGGCATCAGCCAGCGCGGCCTGGAAACGGTCTTCTTCCAGATCATGGGAAGGCGAGAATTGGGTGACACCGGCGTCCTCGTGCACACCGCCCTGCTCGCCGTCCTGCAACAGGTCGTCGAAGCTGAACAGGCGGCTGCCCAAGGTGTCGCTCAGGATGCCGTAGTAGTCTTCGAGACTCAATCCAAGTTCGGCAGCAACTTCCTGATCTTTAGCGTCGCGACCTGTTCGGGCCTCGATGGTGCGGATCGCGTCACTCACCATGCGCGTGTTGCGGTGCACCGAACGCGGTGCCCAGTCGCCCTTGCGGACCTCGTCGAGCATGGCCCCGCGAATGCGGATGCCGGCGTAGGTTTCGAAACTGGCACCCTTGCTGCCATCGTATTTCTTCGAGGCTTCGAGCAGTCCGATCATCCCGGACTGCATGAGGTCTTCCACCTGAACGCTGGCCGGAAGGCGCGCGAGCAGGTGATAGGCGATGCGCTTGACCAGGGGGGCGTAGCGTTCAATCAACTGATGTTGCGAATCCCTTGCCTGTGCCTTGCCGTACATACGCAGCCCCGTGGCGGGTGTCATACAGGGGTTTCCGTGGACGGCTGCCGGACCAGCCGCTCGACGAAGAACTCCAGGTGGCCCCGCGGGTTGGCCGGCAGCGGCCAGCTGTCGACCTTCTGTGCGATGGCCTTGAACGCCAGCGAGCACTTCGAGCGCGGGAAGGCTTCATAGACCGCGCGTTGCTTCTGCACGGCCTTGCGCACCGATTCGTCATAGGGGACGGCGCCCACATACTGCAGGGCGACATCGAGGAAGCGATCGGTAACCTTGGTCAGCTTGGCGAACAGGTTGCGCCCTTCCTGCGGGCTGTGGGCCATGTTGGCCAGCACGCGGAAGCGGCTCATGCCGTAGTCGCGGTTGAGCAGTTTGATCAGCGCGTAGGCGTCGGTGATGGAGGTCGGTTCGTCGCAGACCACCACTATCACTTCCTGGGCGGCACGGACGAAGCTGACCACCGAATCGCCGATGCCGGCGGCGGTGTCGATCACCAGCACATCGAGGTTGTCGCTGATCTCGCTGAATGCCTGGATCAGGCCGGCGTGCTGCATGGGCGAAAGCTGCACCATGCTCTGGGTGCCGGAGGCGGCCGGGACGATGCGAATGCCCCCCGGCCCCTGCAACAGCACGTCGCGCAGGTCGCATTCGCCATTGATCACATCGGCCAGGGTGCGCTTGGCGGTAAGGCCGAGCAGGACGTCGACGTTGGCCAGGCCGAGGTCGGCGTCCAACAACATGACGCGGCGGCCGAGATCGGCCAGGGCCAGCGAGAGGTTGACGGACACGTTGGTCTTGCCAACGCCGCCCTTGCCGCCGGTCACCGCGATCACCTGTACGGGATGCATACTACCCATTTCAAATACCTTGCCTTAGGGGCCAGTTTGGCGGTCCAGCACCGCCCCACGCGGAGCGGCTCACAATTCTTCAACCGGCGCGTCGCGCCGGATTCTGGTAAAGCCCGGCGAACAAATCGGCCATGGCTTCTTCACTCGGGTCCTCCGGAGCCTGGAGGCTGACCGCACGACTCACCAACTGGTGGCTGCGCGGAACCTGCAGATCATCCGGGATTCGCGGGCCGTCGGCCAGATAGGCTACCGGGAGATGCTGGCCGATAGCCAGTCCCAAAACCTCGCCCAGGCTGGCCGCTTCGTCCGCCTTGGTAATGATGCAACCGACCAGGCCGCAACGCTTGTAACTGTGATACGCAGCCTTGAGCACCTGGCTCTGGCTGGTGGCCGCCATCACCAGGTAATTCTTCGCGTTTATCGCCCGGCTGGCCAGCGCTTCGAGCTGCATGGTCAGGGCCGGATCATTGACCGGCAGACCGGCGGTATCGATCAGCACCACGCGCTTGCGGGCCAGGGGCGCAATGGCCTGGGTCAGGGACTGGCCCGGATCGACCAGGGTCACCGGCACATTAAGGATTCGGCCCAGGGTCTTGATCTGCTCCTGGGCGCCGATGCGGAAGCTGTCCATGCTCACCAGGGCGACGTTTTGCGCGCCGTACTTGAGCACGTAGCGGGCAGCCATCTTGGCCAGGGTGGTGGTCTTGCCCATGCCGGCCGGACCGACCAGGGCGATCACGCCACCCTCTTCCATCGGTTCGATCTGCGGCGTGCGAATGGCGTGGGCCAGGTGCGCCAGCAGCATGCGCCAGGCCTGGCGCGGCTCGCTGACCTTGGCCACCTTGTCCAGCAGGGCGCGGGCCAGTTCAGCCGGCAGGCCCATGCGCTGCAAGCGGCGCCAGAGGCTGGCCTGCTGCGGGCGGCGGCTCTGCATCTGGCCCCAGGCGATGGAGCCGAGTTGCACTTCGATCAGTTCACGCAGGCCGCTCAGTTCGAAGCGCATGGCATCCAGGGCAGCCTGATCCACGGCAGCGGGCTTGGGCGCGCTGACGGGCTCCACCGCACGGGGTACCGCGCGAGGACGATTCATGGCGGCAGCCAGGGCGGATTCCGGCAACTCCGACTCGATGGCGGTCAGGGGTTCCCCGGCGAACAATTGACGGTCCTTGCCGGCGTCGGCCTGGGCACGGGTGGTCAGCTCAGCCTGGGCTTCGGCGATGCGCGCCTGGGTCTTGCGCAGTTCCGCCTCGAGGGCCGGGTTCGGCCTGCTCGGGGCCGCTGCCGGCATCGGGTAGTCCAGCGCCGCGGTCAGCTCGACACCGCCGGCGACACGGCGGTTACCGATGATGGCGGCATCCGCGCCCAGTTCATCACGCACCAGCTTCATGGCTTGACGCATATCGGCGGCGAAGAAACGTTTGACCTGCATGGCCGTTGACCTCGGTTAGTTCTGCCCCACAGTCGCAACTATGGTGACCTGCTTGTTGTCCGGTATTTCCTGGTAGGCCAGTACGTGCATGGTTGGCACGGCGAGCCTTGCGAAGCGCGACATCATCGCCCGGATCGGTCCGGCCACCAGCAGGATCGCCTGCTTGCCGAGCATTTCCTGGCGCTGCGCCGCTTCCACCAGGGAACGTTGCAGCTTCTCGGCCATTCCGGGTTCGAGGAGAACGCCATCTTCCGAACCTTGTCCGGCCTTCTGCAGGCTATTCAGCAATATCTGTTCCAACCTGGGCTCCAGAGTGATCACAGGCAGCTCCGGCTCTAGTCCCACAATGCTTTGCACGATTGCGCGCGCCAGCGAGACACGGACCGCCGCGACCAGCGCGGCGGGATCTTGACTCTTCGGTGCAATGTTCGCGATGGCTTCGGCGATGGTGCGGATGTCACGTACCGGCACCTGCTCCTGCAGCAGGGCCTGGAGCACCTTGAGCAGGGTCGACAGCGACACCATGCCCGGCACCAGTTCTTCGGCCAGGCGTGGCGAACTCTTGGCCAGGTTCTGCATCAGCTGCTGGACTTCTTCATGGCCGAGCAACTCGTGGGCGTGCTTGTGCAGCACTTGATTCAGGTGAGTGGCAACCACGGTGCCGGCATCGACCACGGTGTAGCCGAGCGACTGCGCCTGATCACGTTGGCTGGCGTCGATCCACACCGCCTCCAGCCCGAACGCCGGATCCTTGGCGGCGACGCCATTGAGGGTGCCGAACACCTGGCCGGGGTTGATCGCCAGTTCGCGGTCCGGATAGACCTCCGCCTCGGCCACGCTGACGCCCATCAGCGTCAAGCGATAGGCGTTGGGCAGCAGGTCGAGGTTGTCGCGGATATGCACCGAGGGCATCAGGAAGCCCATCTCCTGGGACAGCTTCTTGCGTACGCCCTTGATCCGCGCCAGCAACTGGCCGCCCTGGTTACGGTCCACCAGCGGAATCAGGCGGTAGCCCACTTCCAGGCCGACGAGGTCCACCGGGGTCACGTCGTCCCAGCCGAGCTCCTTGGTTTCCTGCGCACGTTGAGCCGGCAGCAATTCCTGCTGACGCTGCTCCTCCTGCACCGCCTGCTCCTTGACCTGCTTCTGCCGATGCCAGATCCACCAGGCACCACCGGCGGCCACGAGGCCCAGGCCGATGAAGGAGACATGCGGCATGCCCGGCACCAGGCCCATCGCAATGAGGATGGTGGCGGACACCGCCAGCGCCTTGGGCGAGGCGAACATCTGGCGATTGACCTGCTGCCCCATGTCTTCGGACGAGGACACGCGGGTCACCATGATGGCCGCCGCGGTGGACAGCAGCAGCGACGGAATCTGCGCCACCAGGCCATCGCCGATGGTCAGCAGCGAGTAGATGCGGCCGGCGTCGCTGAAGCTCAGGCCATGCTGCAGCATGCCGATGGCCATGCCGCCGATGAGGTTGATGAAGAGGATCAGCAGGCCGGCGATGGCGTCGCCGCGTACGAACTTGCTCGCACCGTCCATGGAGCCGTAGAAGTCGGCTTCCTGGGAAACCTCGGAACGGCGCTTCTTGGCCTCGGCCTGGTCGATGAGGCCAGCGTTGAGGTCGGCATCGATGGCCATCTGCTTGCCGGGCATGGCGTCCAGGGTGAAACGCGCGCTCACTTCGGAGATACGTCCGGCACCCTTGGTGACCACCACGAAGTTGATGATCATCAGGATCGCGAAGACCACGGCACCAACCACGTAGTTGCCGCCCACCACCACATCGCCAAAGGCCTGGATCACCTTGCCGGCGGCATCGTGGCCGTCCTGGCCGTGGAGCAGCACCACGCGGGTGGATGCGACGTTCAGCGCCAGGCGCAACAGGGTCGCTACCAGCAGGATGGTGGGGAAGACGGCGAAGTCCAGCGGGCGCAAGGCGTACACGGACACCAGCAGGACGACGATGGACAGGGCGATGTTGAAGGTGAAGAAGACGTCCAGCAGGAACGGCGGCACCGGCAGGGTCATCATGCCCAGCATCACCAGCACCAGCAGCGGCACCCCGAGGTTGCCACGGCCCATGCCGATCAGGTTACTGCGGACATTGCCGATCAGTTGCGTACGATCCACTGCTACTCCCCTACCCCTTTCGCGAAGCATCGCTCCGCACATCCAATCTTTTGACGCCAGACGGCGTCTCGATCCCCTTTGTGCAAGAAGCTTTCCAACTTCGTTAAGGGGTTGAATGCAAAGGGAGTAAGGAGCGCTGTGTCTGCATTAAGTGTTGCAAGTAGCGGCATTGCCCGTAGGAGCTGGCTTGCCAGCGAATGGCCCCCTTTTCGCTAGCAAGCTAGCTCCTACAGGGCTCCTGAACCGATGGGCGAACTCTGGCAACAGCTAACGCAGACATAGCCGTAAGGAGCTGTTCCTGTGGGGGCGAATTCATTCGCAAAGGGCGGCGAAGCTGCCCCAGCTGATTCTGCAGGGCAGGTCTTCGACCTGCTTAGCGAATGAATTCGCCCCCACAAAAAACGAGCAGACCAGGAGCAATGTCACTCGTCCCGCCGCAAATCCGCCGGAATGGGCAGGTCGTTCAGCGGCGCCGGGCGTTTGCCGCGGCCGGCGCGGAACTGCTTGAGCTGATAGACGTAGGCGAGAACCTGGGCAACCGCCAGGTAGAGGCCGGCCGGGATTTCCTGGTCCAGCTCGGTGGAGTAGTACACCGCCCGCGCCAGTGCCGGGGATTCCAGCACGGTGATCTGGCTCTCCTGGGCGATCTCGCGGATCTTCAGTGCGGTGAAGTCATTACCCTTGGCCAGCAGCATCGGAGCGCCGCCCTTTTCGGCGTCGTACTTCAGCGCCACGGCGAAGTGGGTCGGGTTGGTGATGACCACGTCGGCCTGAGGCACGGCAGCCATCATGCGGCGCTCGGCCATTTCCCGCTGGAGTCGGCGGATTCGCGACTTGACCTCGGGCTTGCCCTCGGAGTCCTTGTACTCGTCGCGCACTTCCTGCTTGGTCATCATCAGCTTCTGCTTGTTGTCCCAGAGCTGGAAAGGCACGTCCACGGCGGCGATGAGGATCAGGCCACAGGCGAGCCAGACCGCGCTCCAACCCACCACCTGGACGCTGTGCAGGATGGCCATGTCCAGCGGCTCATGGGCGATGGCGAGAAGATCGTCACGGTCGGAATTGAGCACCGCGAGCGCCACCAGCAGGATGAGCGCGAACTTGGCCAGCGCCTTGAGCAGCTCAGCCAATGCATGCAGCGAGAACATCCGTTTGAGCCCGGAAAGTGGGTTCATGCGGCTGAACTTGGGCATCAGCGATTCGGTCGAGAACAGCCAGCCACCCAGGGAAATCGGGCCGACAATGGAAACGACCAGAAGGGTGATCAGCAAGGGCAACACGGCGTCCAGCGCCATCTTGCCCGAGGTGAGCAGGAACAATCCCATGCTGCGCTCATCCATCAGCACGGCGCGCGGCAGGTCGAAGTTGCTCTGCATCAGCTTCATCAGCATGTCGGCCATGCCACCACCGGTTGCAAGCACGCCACCCGCCCCAGCCAGCGTCACGGCCAGGGTATTGAGCTCCCGGGAACGGGCGATCTGGCCCTTGTCGCGGGCCTCCTGCAACCGTTTACCTGTGGGCTCTTCGCTCTTGTCCGCCCCGCTCTCACTTTCCGCCATGGAAAACTACCTGCGTTGCCAATACTGCGTTGAGAACAGCCTCAAAATGCTCATTTACAGGAAGTAAACTCCGCTTTTTCGGCTGTTCTCGCCTTGTCTTGGCTGCCTCGCCTACGTTTTCCAGCAGGACAAGCGCCATTAGATGAAGCGTTCATCGCGCCCTCGCCAGCTCGCGCATGAGCTGCAGCGCATCGCCGGCCAGCACTTGGTACTGGCTCAGGATGTCGGCCATGCCGATCCAGACGATCACCAGGCCCAGCGCCAGCGTCAGCGGGAAGCCGATGGAAAAGATATTCAGCTGCGGCGCCGCGCGGGTCATCACGCCAAATGCCAGGTTGACCACCAGCAGCGCGGTGATCGCCGGCAGCGACAACAGCAAGCCAGCGCCCATCACCCAGCCAAGCTTGCCGGCCACTTCCCAATGATGGCTGGTCAGCAACCCGCCACCCACCGGGAGGGTGACGAAGCTTTCGGCAAGAATCTCGAACACCACCAGATGACCGTTCATGGAGAGGAACAGCAGGGTCACCAGCATCAGGTAGAACTGGCCGAGCACCGGTACCGAAACGCCGTTGGTGGGGTCGACCATGGAGGCGAAACCCAGGCCCATCTGCATCGAGATGATCTGCCCCGCCACCACGAAGGCGTGGAAGAACAGTTGAAGCACGAAACCGAGCAAGGCGCCGATCAGAATCTGCTCGCCAATCAGCAGGATGTTGCCGAGGTTGATCGCATCCACCTGCGGCATGGGCGGCAAGGTCGGCACCAGCACCACGGCAATCGCCAACGCGAGGTACAGGCGAACCCGCGTCGGCACGAGCTGGGTGCCGATGATCGGCATGGTCATCAGCAGCGCGGCAATGCGGAACAGTGGCAGCACGAAGCTGCCGACCCAGCCGCCGATCTGTGCGTCGCTGAGTTCGAGCATGGTCAGCCGATCAGCATCGGGATGTTCTGATAGAGCGTCTGGATGTACTCCATCAGTTGGCGAGTGAGCCAGGGGCCGGCCCAGATCAGGGTGAGCAGCATCACCAGCAGGCGCGGCAGGAAGCTCAGCGTCTGTTCGTTGATCTGCGTGGCGGCCTGGAACATGGCGACGATCAGGCCGACCACCAGGCTCGGCACCACCAGGATGCCGACGATCAGGCAGGTCAGCCAGAGCGCTTCACGGAACAGGTCGACTGCAACTTCCGGAGTCATCGCAACTCTCCTAGACGCCGCCGAAACTGCCGGCAAGGGTGCCGATGATCAGTGCCCAGCCATCCACCAGGACGAAGAGCATGATCTTGAACGGCAGGGAGATGATCAGGGGCGAGAGCATCATCATGCCCATCGCCATCAGCACGCTGGCCACCACCAGGTCGATGATCAGGAACGGGATGAAGATCATGAAGCCGATCTGGAAGGCGGTCTTCAGCTCGGAGGTGACGAAGGCCGGCACCAGGATGGTCAACGGCGCGGCATCCGGGCTGGGGATGTCGGCGCGCTTGGACAGCCGCATGAACAGGTCGAGGTCGCTGGCGCGGGTCTGCGCCAGCATGAAGTTCTTGATCGGCACTTCGGCCTTGGCGATCGCATCCTGGGCCGTCATCTGCTCGCTGAGATAGGGCTGCAGCGCCTCGCGGTTCACCTGGTCGAACACCGGCGCCATGATGAACATCGTCAGGAACAGGGCCAGGCCAATGAGGATCTGGTTCGACGGCGTCTGCTGCAAACCCAGCGCCTGGCGCAGGATGGAGAAGACGATGATGATCCGGGTGAAGCTGGTCATCAGCATGACGAACGCCGGAATGAAGCTCAGCGCCGTCATGATCAGCAGGATCTGCAGGCTTACCGAGTATTCCTGCTGTCCTTCGGGGTTGGTGGACAGGGTGATGGCGGGAACCGACAGCGGATTGTCGGCGCCAAGGGCCAGGGGCGCGGCCAACACCAGCAGCAGCGCAATGAGGAGGCGGGGCATCAGTGCTTGTCCTTGCCGAGCAATTCCATCAGTCGTTGGGCGAATTCCGGGCTGGCGGTCTGGGCGTCAGCCAGTTGCACGGGCTCTTTCAGCACATGCAGCGGCGTGATGCGGCCGGCGCTGATGCCGAGCAGGATCTGCTCACCGCCCACTTGTACCAGCACCAGCCGGTCACGCGGGCCGAGGGCCTGGCTGGCCACCAGCTTGATCACCTGGCCGCTTCGTGGACCGAGCTGTTGCACCCGGCGCAGCAGCCAGGCGAGCACAAAGATCAGCCCCACCACCAGCAACAGGCCAATGGCCAGTTGCCCGAGCTGCGCAGCCATGCCGCTGCCAGCCTGGGCGGCCGCTGCAGCGGGAGGTGGCGCGGTTACCGCGGTTTCAGCGGCGATGCCGCCGAGGGGCAGCAGAAACAGCCCGGCAAGAAGAAAACGGCGCATGGTCTCAGCGCAGCTTCTTGATGCGTTCGCTAGGGCTGATCACATCGGTCAGCCGGATACCGAACTTCTCGTTGACCACCACCACTTCGCCATGGGCGATCAGCGTGCCGTTGACCAGCACGTCCAGCGGCTCGCCGGCCAGTCGGTCAAGCTCGATCACCGAGCCCTGGTTGAGCTGCAGCAGGTTGCGGATAGTGATGTCGGTGTTGCCCACTTCCATGGAAATGGACACGGGGATATCCAGGATCACATCCAGGTTCGGGCCGTCGAGGCTCACCGGACCGCTGGCCTTGGGTACGCTGCCGAACTCTTCCATGGGCGCGCGTGGCGAACTCGGAACGGAGGAGCCCTGGTTCATCAGTGCGTCGATATCGTCCTGGGAAGCGTCACCGGCCTCGGCCAGGGCCGCAGCCCACTCATCGGCCAGGGCCTGTTCTTCTGGGGTGGTGTCCATGTCGTTTGCCATCGCTTGACCTCGGCTGGCTCTGAATTCGTGGGAAACGCGCAATCAGCGCTGGCGTTCGATCGGTTCGAGGATCTGCAGGGACAGGTTGCCCTTGTGCGATCCCAGCTTGGCCTTGAAGGCCGGCACGCCATTGGCGCGCATGATCATGTGCTCGGGCATCTCCACCGGGATCACATCGCCCGGCTGCATGTGCAGGATGTCCCGCAATTTGAGCTGACGGCGTACCACGGTGGCAGCCACCGGCACGCTGACGTCGAGGATGTCCTCGCGCAGTGCCTTGATCCAGCGTTCGTCCTGGTCGTCGACATCGGACTGGAAGCCGGCGTCGAGCATCTCGCGGATCGGCTCGATCATCGAATAGGGCATGGTGATGTGCAGGTCGCCACCACCGCCATCCAGTTCGATGTGGAAGGTGGAGACGACCACCACTTCGCTGGGGCTGACGATGTTGGCCAGGGCCGGGTTCACTTCGGAGTTGATGTACTCGAAGTTCACGTCCATCACCGCGTGCCAGGCCTCGGCCAGGTCGACGAAGGCCTGATCCAGGACCATGCGCACGACGCGCAGCTCGGTAGGCGTGAACTCGCGGCCCTCGATCTTGGCGTGACGGCCGTCGCCACCGAAGAAGTTGTCCACCAGCTTGAACACCAGCTTGGCGTCGAGGATGAAGAGCGAGGTACCGCGCAGCGGCTTCATCTTCACCAGGTTGAGGCTGGTGGGCACATAGAGCGAATGCACGTACTCGCCGAACTTCATCACCTGCACGCCACCCACCGCCACGTCGGCGGAGCGACGCAACAGGTTGAACATGCTGATGCGGGTGTAGCGGGCGAAGCGTTCGTTGATCATTTCCAGGGTCGGCATGCGCCCCCGGACGATGCGGTCCTGGCTGGTCAGGTCATAGCTTTTGACACTGGTAGGGTCCGCATCGGTTTCAGTTTCAACCAGGCCATCGTCGACGCCGTGCAGCAGCGCGTCGATTTCATCCTGGGACAGCAGGTCTTGAACGGCCATGGTTGTACCTTGCCTACTGCAGTACGAAGTTGGTGAAGAGCACTTGCTCGACGGTTATCGCCCCGGTTTCCTGCTTGGCCAGCTCCTGCACGGCAGCAGTGGCTTGCTGACGCAGCATTTCCTTGCCCACAGGCGTAACCAGGTTGTCGAAGCTCTGGCTGGAGAACAGCATGACCAGCTTGTTGCGCAGCACCGGCATGTGCACCTTGAGTGCATCCACCTGGGCCTGGTCACGGGCCATGAGCGCAACGCTCACCTGCATGTAGCGCTGGCGGCCGTTCTGGCTGAAGTTGACCACGAAGGCCGGAGCGAGGTCTTGGTAGATGGCGGGCTGTTTGGTGGGCGCTTCGGCGGCGGCTTGTTCCTTGTCCGGCTCGGCGGACTTGTCGCCGCGGCTGAGGAAGAACCAGGTAGCGCCGACCGACAGGCCGATCGCCAGCAACAACGCCACGACGCCCAGAATGATGAGCTTCAGCTTGCTCTTGCCGCCTGCCACAGCGCCCTCTACCGGGGCCTTCGCTTGTTTCTTCGCCATGCCAATAATCCGTCGCCGAGCGGGGAAAACCCGCTTTCTCCTGGGGAATGAGCAAGTGTTATGCCAGCTCGCCGGCCAACCGGCGGTTCAGGCAAACGCATCAGGGCTGCGGATATACCAGTGTCGGGGGGCGGCTGTCACGAGGGGTTTGCTGGAAATCTTGGCGCGAGTGGAACACCCTCTCCCCCCTCTCGCAGAAGCGAAGAGGGGGGGAGAGGGAAAGCGAAGTCAGGCGTAGAAATCCACCAACCCGCGCCCACTGCCGGAGCTGGTCGGACGGATCTCGCTGTGGCTCACGCTGATTTCCTCGTCGCTGCCACCGCCGAAGTCGGCACGACCGCCGCCGGAGCGCCGCTCACCGTCGCCACCCTGCCCCTGCCAACCGCGGTTGAGCGACTGGTCGGACACGTTCACGTCGGGCTGGCTCATGCCCTGCTGGGCGAACATGTCGCGCAGGCGGTGCATCTGCCCTTCCAGGGCATCGCGTACGTTGGCGTTGGCACTGGCGAAGGTCACCTGGGTTTGATCCGGGGTCATGTGAACCCGGACCTCGAGTCTTCCCAGTTCCTGGGGATCGAGCTGGATCTCCGCAGACTTGAGGTTCTGGCTCGACAACCACATCACCCGGTCCACGACCGCCTCACTCCAGCCACCCTGCTGCATGGCAACCGGCTGTCCGGGGACCAGTGCCGGCGCACGCTGGGCCTGGGCAGTCTGCTGGCTGACGGCCTGGCTCAGCGCATTGAGGCGGCTGGCCAGCAGTTCGTTGCGCACTTCACCTTTGTTCTCGCCAAGGCCTTCCGTCAGCTCCAACGACAGCTCAGTGGAAGACAGCGCCTTGTCCAGCTTGCCCTCACCCGCCTCCAGCGGCTTGTCGGCGAAGGCAGCCAGGGCATCGGCGAAGTCCTGGTCAGCGGAGGGTGCAGCCTGCGCCGCCTGGGTGGCCGCACTCTGCGCCTGCTGGGCGGCCTGGGCGCTCTGCTCCAGCGCCATCTTCACCGCTGGCACGCCGTTGAGCTGGTCAAGGTCCGGATCAAGACTGGCTTCGCTCAGGGTCGCCGGGGCACTGCTGGTCACCTGCGGCGTCACCGGCAATGCAGCCTCCACTGGCGCGGTATCGGCTGGCACCTCGCCGGTCATTCCCATGAGCAGCAGCGGGTCCATCACTGGCTCATCAGGCTTCGCCTCAGCGTCATCGCCTTCCTCGGCCGGCAACGGCTTGCCGCTTTCGGCAACGGCAGGCGGGCTGGCGGCAGGATCTGCCACCGGCGTGTCCTGGCTTGCCGCCTCGTTTGCCTTGTCTCTGGCCTGTTTCGCAGCCGCCTCGCTGCGTTCCGCGGCCTTGGCCTGACGTTCTTTCGCGTACATCTGGGCGAAGCTGGAAGCCTCGCCCTTGTTGGTTTCCGCCGGTTTTTCCGGGGCTTTTGCGGCCGGTGCTTTCGGCTTCACTTCAGGCCGGGCCTGAAGAAGCAGATCGGGGGCAACGGGCATGGGCACTCTCCGCTCGGGTTGGTTCGTGCCAGTGGGATTGCAAGGGATGGGCCAATATGGGCAGCGGACTTAAGCCGCGATCAGTGCGACAGGCCGCGACGTGCTTCCTGCAGCAGACCCCGGACGGTGAGGAACTCCTGTTCGATCAGCAGGATGACGCCAGGTGCGTCGGAAAGCTGGTCACGACGGGCCATGTCTTCCAGTTGCTTGCACAGGCTCGCCAGCTCGAGGGCACCCATGTTGCTGCAACTGCCCTTGAAGCTGTGGGCAGCCAGGCGCAGGGCCTGGCTATCGGATGCGGCATTGGCCTCGCGGATCTGGCGCAGCCGTTCCGTCGAGTCCGCCAGGAAGGTATCCAGCAACACGGGGAACTCGTCCTCCATGACATCCCGCAGGGCGGACAGCACTGAATGGTCGAGATGGATATCGGACAACTCCGTCGCTCCCTTCACTGAACGTCAGAAAATTATGCCTTAACGGGCCAGCGGAATTCGACGCGAATGCCCTTGCCATCCTCGGCGGGCTCACAGCTCGCAGCGAGTTGCCTGATCAGCGTCAGGCCCCGACCACAGAGACCCTCAGTGAGTGGTTCGCGCGCCAGGACAGAGCCCAGTTCGAAGCCCTCTCCGCTGTCCTGCACATGGACCAGCAACCGCCCTCCCCGGCCTTCCGGGACCAGTTGCAGATTGAAACGCACATAGCCGTCCTCCAGCCCGGCGAGGCGTTCGCTGCGCTCGCGATAGTAGAGGGCGAAGCCCTCGGCATTGCGCTTGAGGGACGAATCCAGCCCTAGCACACCATGCTCCAGCGCATTGGAGTAGAGCTCGGCCAGCACGGTGTAGAGCGCACCGCCCTGGTCGCGCAACCCCTGCACTTCCAGCAGCAGTTGCAGGAGGAACGGCAGCGGGTTGAAGCGCTTGAGTGTCTGGGCGCGAAATTCGAAGGATGCCGACCAGTCCAGCGGGCTCGCCTGGCCGCTGTCGGTGAAGGCCAGTTTGGCGCGCTCGTTGGAATCATCGAGCATGCGCACTTCGATCATGCTGACGTCGTCCTGGGCATGACCGCGGAAGGCACTCAGCGCCAGCTGGATTTCGTCGAACAGGCGGTTGCCGTCGCCATTGGCATCGAAAACCTCGCGCAAACGCTGGTCACCGAAGGTTTCGTCACTGTCATTGCGGGTTTCCAGCACGCCATCAGAGACCAGGAAGATGCGGTCGCCGGTCTCGATGGGGTAGGACTCGAAATGCGCGTTGAAGCTGCCCTGGTCAAGCACCCCCAGCGGCAGGTGGCGCGACACCAGCGGCACCAGTTCGCCGCTATCCGCTCGACGCAGATAACCCTCGGGCAGACCGCCATTCCATACCTCGACCAGACGCCGCTGGAAACTGAGGTTGAGGAAGGTGGCGCAGCAAAACACGCCTACTGGCAGGATGCGTTTCAGCTTGGCGTTCATCTCCCGCAGGATGTCCGCCATGGCATAACCCTTGGCGGTCATGCCGTAGAACACCTCGGCCAGGGGCATGGCGCCAATGGCCGCAGGCAGGCCGTGGCCGGTGAAGTCGCCAAGCAGCACATGCATGCCGCCGGAGGGCTTGTAGGCCGCCAGCAGCAAGTCGCCATTGAATAGCGCGTAGGGCGATTGCAGGTAGCGGATGTTCGGCGCGCTCAGGCAGCCCGAGTGCGCCACCTTGTCGAACACCGCCTTGGCCACCCGCTGTTCGGTGACCAGGTGTTCGTTGTGCCGGGCGATCAGGTCACGCTGCTGCAGTACCGTGTCCTGCAGGCGGCGCAGCCGGTCGAGCGCCTTGATCTTGGCTTCGAGGATGACGCGGTTGTACGGCTTGGCGAGGAAGTCATCGCCGCCCGCCTCCAGGCAGCGCACCAATGCCTCGTTCTCGGTGAGGGAGGTGAGGAAGATGATCGGCACCAGCGCTTCGCCGGCCAACTGCTTGATCTGGCGGGCAGCTTCGAAGCCGTCCATCACCGGCATCAGGGCATCCATCAATACCAGTTGCGGCTGCTCCTGCTGAAACAGCGCCACGGCCTCGCGGCCATTGGCGGCGGTCAGGGCGCGGTGGCCCTGGCGGCTGACAATGGTGGACAGCAGCAGCCTGTCCGCCGCGTTGTCCTCGGCAATCAGGATCGTCAGCGGCGACGGCATGGCAACGGGCCTCAGGCGATCTGGAACAGTTGTTCGAAGTTGGAAATGGCGAGGATCTTGCGGACGTCGGGGTTGCAGTTGGCAAGGCGGATCTGGGCACGCTCGCCACCGGCGTGGTCACGCAGAAGCAGCAGCATGCCGAGGGCAGAGCTGTCGAGATAGGTGGTGCCCTTGAGATCCACGACGTAGCGCTTGGGGGTGAAATTGACGCGCTCGTAGGCGTCGCGGAATTCCTGGTGGGCGCCGAAATCGAAACGTCCCTGGATAGTGATGGTCAGCTCCTGCCCATCGTCGGAGGGCATCGAGGTGATGGCCATGCAAAGCTCCTTGTTCAAGTTCGGAATGCGCGTGGTGAAGATTTAGCACCCACCTTCAGGCACGGCAACTGGAAAGCGGCGAGCCGGGAGAATTTATGGTTCTGAGATGACGTGTTGAAGAACAGGTTGCAGCGGAACGGGGCTGCATTGCCCGTAGGAGCTGGCTTGCCAGCGAATGGTCCCTTTTTCGCTAGCAAGCTAGCTCCTACAAGACTCCTTTGCCGACTATCGATTCTGGCAACAGCTGATGAATTCGCCCCTACAGGTCTCTGGCGGGCAAACGCTGGGCCAGTTCGTCCAGCAGCTTTTGCTCGCGCTTGTCTTCGGCCGCACGGGCTTCGTCGAGGTAGCGCTGCACCAGCTTGCGCAGCCCCTCGAGGCGCGCGTAGCGCTGCTGCCAGGCGGCGCGGGCCTTGTCGAGGTTGTCGCGGTGCCATTTGACGCTCTGCAGCTGCTGGCCGATGGCGGATTCGAGCTGCGACAGGAAGCGCTGGTAGTTCATCAGCCATTGGCCGGAAACACCGCGCCGCCCTTCCTCTATCCATTGCTGCTGGTAGTCGGAGCGATAGCGCTCCAGTTCGCCCAGTTTCATCTCCGCCTGGGTGGCCTGGGCCTGGCAGCGGCCGAGCATGCGCGCCGCTTCGCGCTCGGCGCGCGCGGCCATCTCGACCACCGGCGCCAGGCGCGCCGCACGATTTTGCGACATGCGCTATCAGCCCTGGATGCCCAGGGCGGCAGCAAGACGCTGGGCGCTCTGGGGAAGGCGCTCGCTCTCGTCCAGGCCCTGGCGCAGGAAGGCGCTCATGGCCGGCTGGCGAGCGATGGCCAGATCGGTGTCAGGATCACCGCCGGCAACGTAGGCGCCAACGCTGATCAGGTCGCGGCTCTGCTGGTAGCGCGACCACAGCTGCTTGAAGCGCTGGGCCATCTTCATGTGTTCGGGGCTGACCACCTGCGGCATGACCCGGCTGATGGACGCCTCGATGTCGATGGCTGGGTAATGGCCCTCTTCGGCCAGGCGACGGGACAGCACGAAGTGGCCGTCGAGCACGCCGCGCGCGGAGTCCGCAATGGGGTCCTGCTGGTCGTCGCCTTCGGAGAGCACGGTGTAGAAGGCCGTGATGGAGCCGCCGCCCTGCTCCGCGTTGCCGGCACGTTCCACCAGCTTCGGCAGCTTGGCGAACACCGACGGCGGATAGCCCTTGGTGGCCGGTGGCTCGCCAATGGCCAGGGCGATTTCGCGCTGGGCCTGGGCGAATCGGGTCAGGGAATCCATCAGCAGCAGGACGTTCTTGCCCTTGTCGCGGAAGTACTCGGCGATTCGGGTGCAATACATGGCGGCCCGCAGGCGCATCAACGGCGCATCGTCCGCTGGGGATGCCACCACCACGGAACGCTTGAGGCCTTCCTCGCCGAGGATGTGCTCGATGAATTCCTTCACCTCGCGGCCCCGCTCGCCGATCAGGCCGACGACGATGATTTCCGCTTCAGTGAAGCGGGTCATCATGCCCAGCAGCACCGACTTACCCACACCGGTGCCGGCGAACAGGCCGAGCCGCTGGCCACGGCCGACGGTGAGCAATGAGTTGATGGAGCGAATGCCCACATCCAGCGGTTCGCTGATGGGGTGGCGCTTGAGTGGGTTGATGGTGGGGCCGTCCATCGGCACCCAGTCTTCGGCCTTCATGCCGCCCTTGCCATCCAGGGCGCGGCCGGCGCCATCCAGCACGCGGCCCAGCATGGACATGCCCATGGGCAGGCGGCCGGTATCCGGCAGCGGCACCACGCGAGCGCCCGGGGCAATGCCGGAGAGGCTGCCCACCGGCATCAGATAGATCTTGCTACCAGAAAAGCCCATCACTTCGGCTTCCACCTGCACCGGGTGGTAGCTGTCGTCGTTGATCACCAGGCAGCGGCTGCCCACCGGCGCGCGCAGCCCTTCGGCTTCCAGGGTGAGGCCCACCATGCGCAGCAGGCGGCCTTCCACCGTGGGTTGCGAGGGTAGATCGATGACGTCGTTGTATCCCGCCAGTCGCTTGGCGAAGCTGGCGCGCTCAATACGCATGGTCGAGGCTGTCCGGCGAATCCAGGTCGACCACCAGATCGGCCGACGGCGGATGGACCTTCTGTTCGCGCTGCTGCTCGAAGAGCTGCTTCATGGCCTGGCTCAGGCGCGTCTCGATGCTGGCGTCGATGCGCGAATGCTCGGTCTCGACGCGGCAGCCGCCTGGCTCCAGCGATTCGTCTTCGAGGATGCGCCAGTTCTCTTCATGGCGCTCACGCAGGGCCTTCACCTGTTCGAAGTCCTGCGGGTTGATGTGGATGCGCACATTGTTGGCGCCCATGGGCAGCAGCTTCAGCGCCTCGCGCAGCACATGGCGGATCTGTCCGGAATCCATGCGCAGTTCACGCTGGATCACCTGGCGGGTGATCAGGCTGGTGAGGTGCACCAGGGACTCCTCGATCTGGCGGTCCTGCTCGGCGATCGGGTCCAGCAACTGGGCCATCAGCGTGTCGAGCTGGGCCAGTCGGGCATTCACGGCAGCCTCGGCTTCCTGGCGGGCCTTGAGCTGGCCGGCGTGGAAACCGTCGCGCTCGCCGGTGCCGAAGCCTTCGTTGTAGGCGTCCTGGCGGATGGCCTCGAGTTCGTCCAGCGTCAGCGGCTTGACCTCCTCGACCGGCACTTCCTCGATCTGGGGTTCAGGCTCGGACGCAGGCACCTCTGCGGTTACCGGCTCTTCCGGTTCGGCCGCTTGCGGGGCGTCCGGGTCGAAACTGGGCAGCGACCAGCGATCGAAGACGTTGATGTCCTTGGCGCGGATCAGTTCGCTTGCCGAATCCTTGTTGGCCATGGGCGCCTCAGATCATTTCTTCGCCGCCCTTGCCGCCGAGGACGATTTCCCCGGCTTCGGCCATACGGCGGGCGATGGTGAGGATTTCCTTCTGCGCCGACTCGACGTCGCTGACACGCACCGGCCCCTTGGCTTCCAGGTCGTCGCGCAGCAGTTCGGCCGCGCGCTTGGACATGTTCTTGAAGACCTTCTCCTTGATCGCCTCGTCCGAGCCCTTGAGGGCCAGCACCAGTACGTCGGAGGACACTTCGCGCAGCAGCGCCTGGATGCCGCGGTCGTCGACATCGGCCAGGTTGTCGAAGACGAACATGAGGTCTTCGATCTGGGTCGAGAGGTCTTCGTCCACTTCGCGGATGGAGTCCATCAGTTGGCCTTCGACCGAGCTGTCGAGGAAGTTCATGATGTCCGCCGCGCGCTTCACCCCGCCCATGGCGGTGCGGGTGGTGCTGGCATTGCCGGCGAACTGCTTCTCGAGAATCAGGTTGAGTTCCTTGAGCGCGGACGGTTGCACGGTGTTGAGCGACGACACGCGCAGGACGATGTCCAGGCGAACCTTGTGGTCGAAGTGGCTGAGCACTTCGGCCGCCTGGTCCGGGTCCAGATAGGCGACCACGATGGCCTGGATCTGCGGGTGCTCGTAGCGGATGACGTCAGCCACGGCACGCGGCTCCATCCATTTCAGGCTGTCCAGGCCGCTGGTGCTGCCGCCCAGCAGGATGCGGTCGATCAGGTTGTTGGCCTTGTCCTCGCCCAGGGCCTGGGTGAGCATCTTGCGGATATAGCCATCGGCGCCGACGCCCAGGCTGGTCTGGTCGCCGACAATCTCGACGAACTCGCTCATCACCTGCTCCACCTGCTCGCGGTGGATGTTGCGCATCTGCGCCATGGCGACGCCGACTCGCTGCACTTCCTTCGGCCCCATGTGACGGAGCACTTGGGCAGCATCGGTCTCGCCCAGGGACAGCAGCAGAATGGCGGCCTTGTCGACCTTGTTCAGCTTGGCGGGCGCGCGGGTATCACTCATCGGCGTTGATCCACTCTTTGACTACCAGGGCCACACGGCCAGGATCTTCGGCCACCAGGCTCTTGATGGCGTTGAGCTGCGCATCATACCCGTCGCTCGGGCTGGGCAGCAGGATGCTTTGCGGTCCACCCAGGCTGACGCGGTCATCCGACAGCTCGCCGGACAGCCCCATCTCGCCCAGCTCGGCGTCGCCGCCGCGGCCGCCTTCGAGTTCCCTGGATTTGCTGGTGCCACTGATGTTGTTCAGCACCGGACGCAACACCCCGAATACCAGCACCAGGATGAAGAGCACGCCGAGCACCTGCTTCACCACATCCCAGAACCAGGGCTGGGTGTAGAAGGGAATGTCGATGACTTCTTCGCCGTTGTCGTTCATGAAGGCGGTGTTGATCACGCTGACGCTGTCGCCACGGCTGGCGTCGTAGCCGACCGAGTCCTGTACCAGGCGGGTGAAGCGGGCAATCTCGTCGGCGCTCCACGGCACGCGGGTGGTTTCACCGGTCGTCGCGTCGACCTTCACCTGATCGTCCAGCACCACTGCGACGGAAAGCCGGCGCAGGCGGCCCTGCTGCTGCTTGGTGTAGCTGATGGAACGGTCCAGCTCGAAGTTGCGGGTGGTCTGGTCACGCTTGTCGGTCGGGTACGGTGCGAGCATCGGCTTGCCGGTGGCCGGGTCGATGATCTGCTGGCCGTTGTCATCCAGAAGCGGCTGCCCCGGCTGTACGCCGGCCGGTGCGGCACTGGTGGCCTGCTGAGGTGCGGCACCGGGTGCCGGCGGCTGGTTGGACAGCGCACCAGGTACACCCTGCGGACCGCCGTTGTTCTGGCGCTCCTCGGCCAGTTTCTGCTCGCTGCGCAGGGCCGGCTGATCCGGGTTGTACATTTCGGAGGTGGACTCGACCGCACTGAAGTCGACGTCCGCAGACACTTCCGCCTTGTAGCGGCCATTGCCCAGCACCGGCTGCAGGATGCTGTGCACACGCTGGGTATAGAGGGTTTCCATGCGGCGGGTGTAGTCGAACTGCTTGCCGGCCATGGTGAGCTCGGACAGCTCCTGCTGGTCGGACAGCAGGTTGCCTTTCTGGTCGACGACGGTGACCTGGGATTTCTCCAGCTCCGGCACGCTGGTCGCCACCAGGTTGACGATCGCCATCACCTGGCTCGGCTCCAGGGAGCGCCCCGGATAGAGTTCGACCAGAACCGAAGCGGTCGGCTTGCGCTCGTCGCGGACGAACACCGAACTCTTCGGAATGGCCAGGTGCACACGCGCACCCTTGACGTTGTTCAGGCTGGAAATGGTGCGGGCCAGTTCGCCTTCCAGGCCCCGGCGGTAGCGGGTGGCCTCCATGAACTGGCTGGTACCCAGCCCCTGTTCCTTGTCGAGGATCTCGAAGCCGACGGTGTTGTCGCTCGGCGCGACGCCGGCAGCAGCCAGCTTCATACGGGCACGGGCCAGGTCGTCGGACTTGACCAGCAGGGCGCCGGAGTTGGGCTCGATCTTGTACGGGATATCGGCCGCGCCCAAGGCTTCCACCACCTGGTTGGCGTCCATCCCGGACAGGCTGCCGTACAGCGGGCGGTAGTCCGGCTGCTGCGACCAGAGCACCACGGCGAAGCCGATGGCGACACTCGCGGCCAGGCCGACCAGAAGGCCGACCTGACGCAGCATGCTCATCTGCGAGAGGTTATCCAGGAAGGACAGGCCGAACAGCGGCTTCTTCTCTCCCTGCGCGTCCGGCGCATCAGCCTTGGCGGGAACCTTTGCAACAGCGGCTTCAGCCATTTCTCAATCCGTCCTCAAACCGGCATCTGCATGATGTCTTGGTAGGCCTGGACCAGCTTGTTCCGCACCTGGGTCATGGCCTCGAAGGAAACGCTGGCTTTCTGCGAAGCGATCATGACGTCGGTGAGGTCGACGCCCTTCTGCCCGACCTCGAATGCGGTGGCCATGTCAGTGGAAACTTTCTGGGTTTCCGCAACCTTGTTGACCGCCTTGCCAAGCATGTCGGCGAAGCTCGGCACACTGGCCTCGGGGGCTGCCACAGGGGCAGGTTTGGCACGGGCCATTGCATCCATCTGCATGGCTCGCATTTCCAACATCAGGCGATTGAATTCAACACCCTGGCTCATCTCATTCCTCCAACTGCCGCGTTTTTTTGACGCTACGCGGTCCGATGAAGGGGTATCTGCAACAAGGGTGCCAAAAGCTCAGGGACGGGTATTGCGGGGAGGGAGAGAACTTGTAGGAGCGAGCTCTGCTCGCGAAAAATCGCGCGCGGGCTGTTCGCGAGCAGAGCTCGCTCCTACGTGAAGAGGGCCAGCTTCAGCTGGCGTAGAGGTACGCCTCGACATCCATTCCGGCGTCGCGCATCTGGGCCAGCTTGTAGCGCAATGTACGAGGGCTGATGCCAAGGCGCTCGGCGGCCTCCTTGCGACGGCCACGCTCGGAACGCAGGGTGTCGATGATCATCTGGAACTCGTGGCGGCGCAGGTCGTCACCCAGGGCGCTCGGCGCCTCGGCCGGCATTGCGGCTACCGGCAGCGCTACCACGGGCGCGGAGACCAGCGCGGGTGCCGACAGGGCCGGGGCGATGGCCATCCCGATGGGCGCGGTCAGGCATAGGTCGTGGGGCTGAATAGTCCCGCCCTGCTGCAGGATCAACGCGCGCTGCACGGCGTTGTCCAGCTCGCGCACGTTGCCCGGCCAGCCGTGGGCCAGCAGGGCTCCCTGGGCTTCGGCAGAGAAGCGCACGGCGGCGTGATTCATTTTTTTGACGTGCTTGGCGAGCAGGCGCTCGGCCAGCGGCAGGATGTCTGCCGGACGCTCCCGCAACGGGCGCCAGGCCAGCGGGAACACCGAAAGGCGGTAATAGAGGTCTTCACGGAAGCGCCCCGCCGCCACTTCGCCGGCGAGGTCACGGTTGGTGGTGGCCAGTACACGGATATCCAGGCTGATCGGCCGGCGAGCGCCAACCCTTTCCACTTCGCGCTCCTGCAACACCCGCAGTAGCTTGGCCTGCAGACCAAGGGGCATTTCGGAAATCTCGTCGAGCAGGATGGTGCCGCCGTCGGCCATCTCGAACTTGCCAGGCGCACTGGCGATGGCACCGGTGAAGGCACCCTTCTCATGACCGAACAGGGTGGCCTCGAGCATGTTGTCCGGAATCGCCGCGCAGTTGATGGCGATGAAGGGGCCGTTGGCGCGGGTCGACTGCTGGTGGATGTACTGCGCCAGCACTTCCTTGCCGGTGCCGGACTCGCCGGAGATGAGGACGGTCGAATCACTACGCGCCACGCGCGCGGCCAGCTCCAGCAATTGACGGCTGGCCGGCTCCAGGGCGACCGGACCATCATTGGCGACCTGACTCACACGACCCAGCGCATGGCGGGCCACAAGCTCCAGCAGGGTGTTGGGTTCGAACGGCTTCACCAGGTAATCGGCGGCGCCCTGACGCATCGCGTCCACTGCCCGCTCCACTGCGCCGAATGCCGTCATCAGCAACACCGGCAGCTGCGGGAAGCGCTGACGAACGATGGCCAGCAACTGGTGACCGTCCATGCCGGGCATGTTGACGTCGCTCACCATCAGGCCGAAGGACTCTTCACCCAGCGCGACCAGCGCGGTTTCGGCGCAGTCCACGGCGCGGAAGTCGTAGCCACCGATCAGCAGAGTGTCCGCCAGGGCCTCACGCAGGGCGCGGTCATCTTCGACCAGCAGAATTTTGGCAGTCATCGTCCTTACTCCTGTGTAACCGACTGCGCCGCGGGAATCAGCGGCAGGACCAGGGTGGCGCAGGTGCCGCGACCGGGGCGCGAGCGCAGTTGCAGCTCGCCCTGGTGGGCACGCGCCACCGCCTTGACCACAGCTAGGCCGAGGCCGGTGCCGGTGGTCTTGGTGGTGAAGAAGGGTTCTCCAAGGCGCGCCAGGGTCGTGGCGTCGATGCCTGGGCCGTTGTCACTGATGGACAGGCGGAGATCGCTGCCACGGCGATAGAGGTGGACCTTGAGACGCAGGTCGCGACCAGCCGCCTGGTTGGCGTTCTCGATCAGATTGAGCATCGCGCCTACGAGGGTGTCGCGATTGCACAGCAATTCGCCGCCGGTGAGGTCGCACTGCCAGCGCACTTCCTTGCCTTCCACATGGGATTCAGCCGAGGCGCGCAAGGCGGAAAACACGGCGGATGGCGTCAGTCGATCCGGCAATGGCAACTCGCCGCGTGCGAATACCAGCATGTCGCGAACCTGGTGCTCCAGCTCGTGCAGGCGTTCCTTGAGGCGCCCGGCGAAGCGTTGCTGCTGGTCCGTCGGCAAGACCTGCTGGGTCAGGTGGCTGGCATAGAGCAAGGCCGCGGAAAGGGGCGTGCGAATCTGGTGGGCCAGGGAGGCGACCATGCGCCCCAGGGCGGAAAGGCGCTCATGGCGGGACAGTTGGTCCTGCAGGCGACGGGTTTCCGTCAGGTCGGTGAGCAGGACCAACTGGCCAGGCTCGGCATTCAGGGAGCGAGTGGCGATGGAAACGCGGCGACCATCCTTGAGGGAGATTTCATGGCCATCGTCTTCACGGGGGGCGAAGTTGCGAGCGATCACTTCGCGCCAGAGCATTCCCACCAATGGCTGGCCAAGGAGGTTGCGAGCCACGGGGTTGGCCTCACGCACCACGCCCTGTCCATCGATCACGATGACGCCACCCGGCAGCAGGTCGAGCAGGCTCTGCAGGCGGTTCGCCAAGCGCTCCTTTTCCGCCAGCTCCTGCATGCGCTGGGCACTGACCAGGGCCAGTTGGCCCTTCAGCTCGGTGACGCGCGCCTCCAGCATGCTGTAGGACTCGCTGAGCTGGGTCGACATCTGGTTGAACAGTGCGAACGCTTGCTCAAGACCAGCGCGACTGGCCTGCTCGGCGGGGGCGTTTTCCGGATTCTGTGCGGGGGGTACTGCGTGGCTCATTGCTCGTCTCTCGCTCCATCGACCGTCAGCAGACGGTCGGTCGAGGGAGAGATAGCAATACTCGTGCCTAAAATTTAGCCCTTTAAAAACAAGGGCTTGGGAAAAGCGGAATTATTCTTCCGCCAATTCCTCGTCGCGGCGGCTCATGCCGTACTTGCGCATCTTCTCCACCAGGGTGGTGCGGCGGATACGCAGGCGCTCGGCGGCACGGGCCACTACGCCGGACGCATCGTCCAGCGCCTGCTGGATCAGCCCCTGCTCCAGGTTGCCGAGGTAGTCCTTGAGATCCAGGCCTTCCGGCGGCAGCAGCGCCGGCGAGGCGACGCCGGGCAGGCCGGCACCGATGGCCGAACGCTCTTCGATCTCCTCGCGCAGGCTGGCCTTGAGCTGCTCGTCCTCGTCATCCACATGGCGGAATTTCTTCGGCAGTTCGCTGACGCCGATGACGCCGTAGGGATGCATGATCGCCATGCGTTCGACCAGGTTGGCCAGCTCGCGGACGTTGCCCGGCCAGTCGTGGTTGCACAGGGACATGATGGCGGCGGAGTTGAAGCGAATCGAACCGCGCTTCTCGTGCTCCATGCGCGAGATGAGCTCGTTGATCAGCAGCGGAATGTCTTCCACCCGCTCACGCAGCGGCGCCATTTCGATGGGGAAGACGTTGAGACGGTAGTAGAGGTCTTCGCGGAAGCTGCCCGCCTCGATCATCTGCTCGAGATTCTTGTGGGTGGCGGCAATGATGCGCACATCGACGTTCTGGGTCTTGTTGCTGCCCACGCGCTCGAAGGTGCGTTCCTGCAGCACGCGCAGCAGCTTGACCTGCATCGGCAGCGGCATGTCGCCGATCTCGTCGAGGAACAGGGTGCCGCCGTTGGCCAGTTCGAAGCGCCCTGCCCGGCTGGTAATGGCGCCGGTGAAAGCGCCCTTCTCATGGCCGAACAGTTCGCTTTCCAGCAACTCCGCCGGAATAGCGCCGCAGTTGACCGGGACGAATGGCGCTTCGCGGCGCTTGGAATGGTAATGAAGATTGCGCGCGACCACTTCCTTGCCGGTGCCGGACTCACCAAGGATGAGCACGCTGGCGTCGGTATCGGCCACCTGCTGCATCATCTGCCGCACCTGCTGGATGGCACGGCTGGTGCCCACCAGGCTGCGGAACAGGTTGGGTTCGCGCTGGCGGCCACGCTCGCGGGCGTGGTCGTACATTTCGCGATAGACCTGGGCGCGATGCAGGGAGTCGAGCAGCTTGTTGTAGCTAGGCGGCATCTCCAGGTTGGTCAGCAAGCGGCGGCGGAGGTCTTCCGGCCAATCCGTCTGGATCTGGTCGCCGATCAGCAGGACCGGCAGGAACTCGTCCCACGCGAGCAATTGCTTGATCAGTTCGAGCGCCCCGCCCTTGGCACTCACCTCGCCGAGCATGACGCAAAGGACGTCGCGGCTGGAGTTCAGGGAACCGGTCACGTCGCGCCAGTCGTGGCTGGCACAGTCCAGGTACTCTTCCCCGAGGAAATTCAGGATCACCGCGAAGTCGCGGCGGCGATCGCTATTGTCGTCGATCAGCAGAATCTTGGTTTCACGCCACATTGTCTGGTTCTTGCTTTTATGGGCTGAACGCCGCGTTCCGCGACGTATGGACAGACGGTGCTTCCCGAAGGCGGGTTTGACCGGCAATTGGCCACTAGTAAAGTGAAAAACCCTTGCCGAGTCAATTTTATGGCGTGCTTTTTTTGGTCTAGCCGACGGAATGGCTAAGCGGTTGTCAGAGCAATATCGAACTAGTGGCAGATCGAAACTGTCGGGCCATCAGCCGAACAGCTTGTACACCTTGGCACCCTGCTGGGCCTGATTGATCTGCACGAGCTCCCCGGCAATGCGTCGCTGCTCGGCCTGGCAGATCTCGACCAGCTCGCGATAGAGCGAGAGCAGTTCCTGCAGACGCGCGCCGAGTACTTCGCCATCGTCCACGGCATCGACCATGGCGTCGTCGACCGCCTGGCGGCAGAGTTGGTCCAACTCACCGATGGCGGCCCAGTCCTGGCGAGCCAGAGCATCGCGCAAGGCGCTGCCGGTTGCTTCAAGACGCTGGACTGATGCATTCATTGGAATTCTCCTGCCACCCCGGACGGCATCACTGGGCGATGCCATCCCATCCGGTTTTCACGTTGCGCAGCAGCCCTGCCACTTCGTCCACCAGCGCAGCGTCGCTTTTCAGGTTCGCTTCCAGCAGGCGGGACACCATGTACTCGTAGAGTGCATCGAGGTTGGCCGCGATATCGCCGCCCTGCTCGAAGTTCAGGCCATCACGCAGGCCGCCAATGATAGCGATTGCCTTGCCGATCAGCTCGCCTTTTTGCGCGAGCTGACCACGCTCGATGGCACCGCGAGCCTGGGCCAGGCGGGTAAGGCCGCCTTCCATGAGCATCTGGATCAGCCGATGAGGGCTGGCATCCACGGCCTGGGCCTGGGTGTTCACGGACTGGTACTGCTTGAGGGCCGCCATCGCGTTCATGTTCGCTCTCGCTCGTGTGTCGGGCTGTGATACCCAAGGTATCGGCAGCACCCGCGAGAGCTTTAGCCCGCAGTTTTGCGGATATCAGGAAATTTCCGCAGCGACCGGTGTTTCCACTTCCGGACCGATGGAATCCCACGCCTGCTTGATCTCCAGCAGCAGAGCCTCGACCTCATCGATGGGACGCGGCGAATTGTCCAGGGCGACGCGGGACAGGCGACGGGTCATGTAGTCGTAGAGGGCATCAAGGTTCTCGGCGATCTCGCCGCCGAGCTGCTTGTCCAGGCTGGCCTGAAGCACGCCGATGATGCTGAGGGTGGAACCCACGGCCATGCCACGCACTTCCGGATTGCCGGTTTCCAGGCCATGCCGGGCGAGCGACAGGCGCTCCAGGGCACCATCGAGCAAGAGCTGCACCGCACGGTAGGGGGTGACTTCCTGGCTGGTCTTGACCTGCTTGTAGGTATCGATTGGATTGGCCATTGCTTAGCTCTGCTTGACTACACCGGGGAGGTTGGAAAGGGCTTGGCTCATCCGGTCGCTGGTCTGCTTCAGACTGGCGATCAGGGAGTCCATGGCGTTGTACTGGGCATACAGGCGCTTCTGGACCTGTTCGATTCGCTGGTTGAGCTTGGTGCGCTGGTCCGTAACCGAGTTGAGGGTGTCCTGCAGGCCGTCCTGGCGCTTGGCAAGGATGCCCCCGGTCTCTGTATAGACGTCGAGCTTCGCGTTCATCCGAGCTGTCAGGCCCTTCTCGCCGGTGAAGAATCCGGCGACGGCTTCGTACTGGGTGCTGAGGACCTTGTCGAGTTTTGAGTCTTCGATCTTCAGCGTACCGTCCTTCTGGGTGGTGATACCCAGGTCGGACAGCAAGGAGATGCCATCCTTCTGACCCGACGGATTCACCAGTTCGTTGCGCACGGTGGACACCACCGAGCGCACCGTGGCATCGCCCACGAGGGCGCCAGTCACGGGAGCCTTGTCCTCACCGACCGAGGTCACCGACGTCAGCGTCTTGGTCACCCCCATCAGCTTGTTATAGGCATCGACGAACTTCTTGATGTTGCCTTTCACGGTCGCAGTGTCCTGCTCGACCGTTACCTTGAACTTCTTGCCGGGCTCAGCACTGACCAGGTTGAGGGTGACCTCGGAAATCGCGTCGGACACTGTGTTGCTGGCGCTGCGCAGGCTCAAACCATCAATGGTGAATTCCGCATCCTGTGCCTGGGAGATGTAGCCACTGCTGGCGGCATTGTTGCCGTCCAGCGCGGTCAGGGCACCACTGGGGCTGGAAGTCGGATCGTTGTCGGCGAAATTTCCAATGCGGAAAGCTTCGAGGCCAGCCGAAGCCTGGACGTAGATGTCCTTGCCGGTACCGGTTGTGTTGGAGCTGAGCACCAGGCGCGACGTGCCATCTGCCGGGTTGCTGACGATGTTGGCGCTGACGCCCTTGTCTTTGAGCGCCTTGTTCAGGCTGTCGCGGATTTCGGAGAGGGTGGCTCCGGCGGCAACCTGCACATCGATGCCGCGATCATTCGGCCCCAGCTTGACGGTAAGCGTACCGGCTGCGGCAGCGGTTGCGTCCTTGGCGAAGGTGGCGGTGCCGACCTTGCTGGCGGTGGCGAGCTTCTCGACCGTGACCTGGTAGGTTCCCGAGCTTGCCTTGTTGGTGGCGGAGACGGTCGCCAAATCGACATTGCTGGATTTCGCCGAACGTTTGGAGAACAGGTCGCTGGAGTTAAGGTCCTTCAGCGCAGTCTGGAAATCGCTGATGGCGCTCTTGAGCTGGCCGACGGCGGAGAACTTCGAAGTGGCGGCCTTCTCCACCCGCGTCAGTTGAGACTCCTTGGGCGCTCTCTCAGCGTCCGTCAGTGCCTTAACAATGTCGTCGATGTTGATGTTCGAACCGAGTCCGGTTATGCCAGCCATTTTTCCGTTACCTCGCCAATCGTCTGACGCCTGCTCCAATATTCGATAAAGCAGTCAAGAAACGTGCCATGCAGCACGGCGGTACCAGCGTGCGAGTCAGGCTTCGGCCTTGAACAGCAGGCTGCGCATTTCCGACAGGCTTTCTGCCAGTTTGAGTGCATCTTCCGAAGGAATCTGGCGAATGACCTCACCCGACTCCGAATCGGTCACCTGCACCACGACCCGGCCACTGCTGTCGTCAACGTCGAAGTTCAGGTTGCGGCGAATGCTCTGGACGAACTCCTGGATGCTAGAGGCGGCGGCTTCGACCGGCTCGCGCTCTTCGGCCTCGGACTTTTGCCGTGCCTGCTCGGACACCTTTTCGGGGCTTTCCTTCTCCGCCGGGCCGCGAACCTGGGCATTGCCGGCTGGAGTGGCATTCACGCCCTTCCCCGTCAGGTTGACTATTCCGATATCCATTTTGTGCTCACCTCACAAATGGCAAGAAGGGGGGAAGCGCCAAGCACTTCCCCCCGCGTTTACCGCCTTGCCTCGTCCGGGCCTTAGCCCAGGAGGCTGAGGACCGCCTGCGGCAGCTGGTTGGCCTGGGCCAGGATCGAGGTACCTGCCTGTTGCAGGATCTGGTTCTTGGTCAGGTTAGCCGTTTCCGCTGCGAAGTCGGTGTCCTGGATACGACCGCGGGCGGCCGACACGTTCTCACCGATGTTCTGCAGGTTGGAGATGGTGTTCTCGAAGCGGTTCTGCACAGCACCGAGGCTGGCGCGCTGGGCGTCGATGGACTGGATAGCCTGGTCGATGATGATCACCGCTTCCTGAGAAGAGGAAACTTCGGTCAGGTCGATGTCCTTCACTTGGTTGCCAGTGGTCACTGCGGTCAGGTTCATGGCGGTACCACCGCTGGCAGCGGTCTCTGCAGCCGAAACACTGGCGCCCGAAGCGAAGCTCAGGGACTGGATGTTGCCGTCGGCGGTACCGGAAGCCAGGGCGGAAACCAGATCGATGCCACCGGCGTCGTTGACGAAGGCACCCACGCCGACGTTGGCGTCGTTGATCACGGTGGCCAGGGCCTGTACTTGCTCAGCTGCAGTGGCGCCGCTGGCGAAGGTGGCGCTGAAGCTACGCGCTTGGCCGCCAGCCATGGTGACGGAGATGGCAATGGCGCCGGAGGCGTTGGCGGCTGCGGTGGCAATGGAGCCAGAAGCAACGGCACCGGAGGTGTAGGTGGCCTCCAGGGACTCGGTGCTCATCTCGTCGATCTTGACGCTGATGGTTTCGTTGGCGGCGCTGCCCACCTGGAAGGTGGTGGTGCCGAAGGTGCCGTCGAGCAGCTTGCGACCACCGAAGGTGGTGGTGTTGGAGATACGATCCAGCTCTTTCTTCAGCTCGGTTACTTCGTCGTTCAGGGCCTTGCGTTCCTCGGTGCTGTTGGAACCGTTGGCCGACTGCAACGACAGGTCACGCATACGCTGCAGGATGCTGGTGGACTGCTGCAGAGCGCCTTCAGCGGTCTGCGCCATGGAGATGCCGTCGTTGGAGTTCTTCACCGCAACGCCGAGGCCGTTGATCTGGCTGCTCAGACGGTTGGCGATCTGCAGGCCGGCGGCGTCGTCCTTGGCGCTGTTGATGCGGGAACCGGTGGACAGACGCTGCAGGGAAGTGTCCAGCGCACGGGAGGAGGTGTTCAGGTTGCGCTGGGTATTGAGAGAAGCAATGTTCGTGTTGACGGTCAAAGCCATGGTGGTGTCCTCCGAGGACTGCGTGTTTGCCTGAGCTTGCGACCTTGGGCGGGCATCGCCCAGGCACCCATAAAGTTCGCATTCGTACTTCGTATCGGCGGTGTCGGAGGAAGCTTTAGGGGCATTCAGAAAATTTTCTTACCCGGGGCTTGCCAAACCAACGTCCGCCATCCATTCAGCTTTTCGACCGGCATCCCGAAAACTTGAGGGTGGGATGCTGACCGAACCGGCAGGATGCCCTGCCCCGCTCCGGAAACGACAAGGCCCCGCATATGCGGGGCCTTGTCAGCTTCGACTTCGGCGTCAGTGCGAACCGGACGTCCAGCCCTTGAGCCAAAGCTCGAGGTTGCCACCCTCCAACATCCAGTCCCGGCGAACCACGGCCTGAAGCTCGTCACCCATGCAGGCGGTGGCATCCAGGTCGGCCAGGTGCATGCGAATCGCCTCCACCCAGTCCTTGAAGCGGTTCTTCACACGGGTCACTGGCAGGTCACCCTGGTAGCAACGGATATCGCTGCAGATCACCGGGAAGCCGCAGGCACCGTACTCCAGCAGACGCAGATTGCTCTTGCACTCGTTGAACAGGTTCGGCTCCACCGGAGCCAGGGCCAGATCCAGATTCAAACGAGCCAGCGCCGCCGGGTATTGCTCGATGGGCAGACCGGGGTGGTACTCATGGATGTACGGGCGAATGGAATCGGGGCACATACCGAAGAAGACCCACTCCACCTCGCCCGCCAGTTCCTTGACAACGTCCTCGATCAACTCCAGATCGCCGGTGTGGCTCGAACCACCTGCCCAGCCGACCCTTGGCTTTGCGCCAACTCGGCGTAAGCCCTGGAGGCCCTGCCACCAGCTTGGCGGCAGACGGTTCTCGACGACGCGGATGTCGTCATGCATACCCGCGAACGCCTCGGCCAGAGGTTCGGTCGAAACCACGAAGCGATCGACGAAACTCAACCCACGCCGCAGGGACTTGAGAATGTCCTTTGGCATGTGCTGCCGGTGAGCGCTCTTCATCGGCAGATTGAGCAGGTAATCGTCCAGCTCGTAGACCTTGAAGGCACGGGAGAACGCCTTCATCCGCCGCATGGCTTCCAGACGCTCGTCACCGATCTGCCGCTGCAGGATTAGCGTGTCCGGGTCGTAGCGCTCCAGGTCGGTCACATGCATGAGTCCGACGGAGAGCGCGCCATCGACTATCCCGGCCTGCTGCAACGCGGTGAAGGGCTGGATGACACGGTAATGGCCGCAGCCATACAGGTCGGCCGGATGGGCCAGCACGGTGGGCAGCGGCTTCCAGGATGACAGCGGCCGCCAGGACAGCGCGGTGTCGGCCAACTTGAAACCACCGGGCTGCGCCAGGGAGAAGTTCGGGTTGTAGGCTGGGTCACGCGCCAGCACGGGCAGCCATTTCTCGTAAAGCGCGTCGCTCTCCTCTGCCGAAGCGATGCCAGGGGCCTCGCCGTCGAGCATCAGCTTCGCATGGGCAGCCCAGACGGTGAGGTAGCCCGCCTGCCTGGCCCGCAGGCAGAGGTCGGCGTCGAGATAGCGTTCCGGCACATCCTCGGCCAGTCCGCCCAGCGCCTCGTGGAGGTCGCGGGGGATCATCAGGCAGTCGAGACTCACCGCGCTGTAGTCCTGGTCGACTTGCAGCCGCTGCATATAGCCAGGGGCATCCAGAGCCTGGCCTACGAATGGCCGGCCCACTGGCCCCTCCAGGCCGAGAATCAGGCCGGCATGCCGGACCTTGCCATCCCGGCCCAGCAGCTTGCCGCCCACCACGCCCACTTCAGGACGCTGGGCATGGTTGAGCAACTCGTCCAGCCAGTCGCGGTCGATCACCGCAGTGTCCGGCGAGAGCATCAGCAGGTAATCCCCTCGAGCCTGGGACGCTGCAACATTGAGTGCAGCAGATGCGGCGGACTTCACGGCGCCGGGCCGGATCGTCCTCACCCTCTCCTCACCCAGCCCCTCGAGGGCATGCAGCCACTCGCGGACCTCAGGCGTGGTGTCATCACGCTCGATCAGCAATAGTTCGTAGCGAGCGTAACCAGTCGTTTCCAGCAGGCTTTCGACGCAGCGTTGCAGACGGGGCAGTTGATCGCCCGCGAGGATCAGCAACGAAACCAGGGGCTGCTGCGGATGCCCGTAGCGCACACGGTAACGCCCCGGCAGATCCGATTGGACGTCCGGGTGTTCGTAACCCCGCGCCCGCAGATGTTCGACGATCGCCCGCTTCTCGTCTTCCACGTCGACGACCTGCGGCGAGTCGGTGATCAGCAGGGGCTCAGCAACCTGTCCCAGCCCCGCCAGTCCGCCGAGGGTGATCAGACGCAGGACCAATTCGAACTCTGGAGCCTGCGAATACGCCGCGTCGAAGCCGCCGGCCTGAAGCAGTACATCGCGGCGGAACAGCCAGTTGCGTCCCATACCGGCTGGGAAACTCAAGAGGTAATCCAGGTTGAACGCGGGCAGGAAGGCCGCACCAAGGCTACCGTCCGGCTGGCGATACAGGCTGTCGCAATAAATCGCCCGGCACTCCGGCGCCGTGAGCAGCTCAAGGCTGGCAATCAGCAGGCCGTTGGCCGTCAGCTCGTCACCGGCGGTGATCAGCGCAAGCCAGTCGAAGGACGACTCGGCGACCAGGTTGTTGACGGCGCCGATCCAGCCTTCGGCCGTCACCTGGATCACAGGCCCCTTGAAATCAGGCGCCACGTCCGGCTCAACCGTCAGCAGTACGGGCTGGATGTTCTCGTACGAATTGTGCGGGCCTTTCAGGGTCGCAAGTGACGCCGCGACCCTGGCAGCATCGCCTGACAGGTCGAGCACCAGCACGCCGAACATCGGAGCGCCGCCCTGGTCCTGCAAGCGTTCCTCGACCAGCAGCTTCTGCGAGGGCGACAGCGAACGCCGCTGCAGCCATTCGGTCAGGTTCGCCGTACGGATCGTGCTCGTACCGGCAATGCCGAAGCGTCGCAGCACCTCGCGGCGCCCACGACGAACAGCGTCGCTGCCGAGGTCCGAGTGCCGCCGGTACAATTCCTGGTAAAGCCCGCCGAAGTTCTTCTGCTCACGGCCGAGCATGTGGTCGCTGCCCGTGTTAGGTGCATCCCTCAGGTGAACTTCAGCAGTCACCTGCGGGAGGTGGACGAAGGGATAGCGCGCAGCCAGGCGCAGCAACATGTCCCAGTCCTCGAACGCCGTCAGGCCGGTGTCGAACTCACCGACATCCGCGAGGAGCGCACGTGGGTGCGCCCAGGTGTTGACCGGAATGTAGTTCTGGATGAACAGCCGCTCTCGATCGAATACCTCATGGGCAAACGGATCGGTTCGGGAAAGCTCGACACGCTTGCCGTCCTCCAGGCGTTCGTTGATGTACTCCACGCCGGTGTACGCCACGCACTGCGGCTGGCGCTCGAAGGTTTGGGCCAGCAGCGCCAGGTGATCCGGCAGGTAGAGGTCATCGTCGTCGAGGTAGGTGACAAACCGCCCTTCCGCCACACGCAACGCCGTGTTCCGCGCAGCGGACAACCCCTCGTTGCGCCCCTTGTAGATATAGGTGATGGGCAGATCGAACTCGCTGAGGACCGACTCGACGGGGTCGCCGTGGTCGTTCACGAGGATGACTTCGAAATCGCGGAAGCGCTGTTCAGCCAGGCTGCGCAGGGCGAAGACCAACAACTGCGGACGGTTGTAAGTGGTCAGAACTACGGAGAAGAACGGGGCATCGGGGCGCATCTTGAGCGTGGCGCTGGGATGCAGCGCGGCACGAATAGCGTTCGCGCGCTCACGGTACTTCTCAGTGATTGCCTGCGGATAGGCATCGAGCCGCGACTGGTAGAGTCGCCAGATGCCATCCGGTTCTGCTGCCGCCCTGGAGCGAACGGCTTCATCGGCCAGATTGAGTTCCAGGATTCGCGTATGTTCGGCGAGCGGTTTCTCCGAGGCGTAGAAGCTTTGGGAAACCTGGCCGCCGTGGATGCGGTAGCCCACGGTGGCCTGACGCAGGAAAGCGAAGTCCGGGAATGACCGGGCGATGCGGCTCCACAGCTCCCAGTCACCAGCAACCATGTCCATGTAGTGAATATGGCCGTCCGGGAGGCGGATCCGATCAAAGATGCTACGCCGCAGCATGATGGCCGAAGGCGTGATGTAGTTGTCGTGACGGAGTAGGTCGAGCACTTCGTCCCGGCCGCCGAAGTAGGAATGCGGTGCATGGCCGGGATGGTCGGCGTAACGCAGCAGCTTGCCGTTCTCGTCGATCCAGTTGCACTGGGTATAGGCCAGCGGGACCTCGGGGTGCAGCTCCAGTGCCGAGAACAGCGATTCCAAATGGCCCGGGTAAATCAGGTCGTCCGAGCCCAGGACCACAACGTAGCGCCCGCTTCCGATCTCCAGGCAGCGGTTGTAGTTGCCCATCATGCCGAGGTTCTGCGGATTCACCTCGAAGCGGAAACGCGGATCCCCGCTGTAGCGCTCCAGGATCTTGACGCTGCCGTCGCTCGAGCAGTCATCCAGGACGATCAGCTCGAACGACACCCCGGTTTGCGCCAGCACCGATTCGACGGTCTCGCCGATGTAGGCGGCGTTGTTGTAGGACATCACCGCGACGGTGATATCCGGCTGGGAATGGTTGGACATGGTGTTTTCCACAGTCAGGCCCTCCGTCCATCAGTCGCGGGTAACCCGGCGACCAGGGTCTCGGCTATTTCGACAAAACGCGCTTCGCTTTCCCCGATGTTGAAAATCAGCCAATCGCGGAACTGGGCGATCTGCCCATGGAGGAAGCTGCAATGGCGTTGCGCGAGGCGCAAGCGGGGCACCAACTCGTCGATGCCGCGTACAACCAGACCGATGTTGGCGCGACGCTCGAACTGGATTCCGCGCTTGCCGCGCTCCTGCGCAGCGTCCGGTGCGAAGAACAGTGCCGGGCGGCCGAAGGTGAAGGCGTAGGTGAATCCGGTGCCGGAGATATCGGTCAGCATCAGGTTCGTCTGGGCGTATTGGTCGAAGTAGTTGCCCGAACGATCCACGGTAAAGCTGGGGTTGGAGCCGAAGCGTTTGACGATGCCTTCCACCACCGGTTTGTCCTGATCCCTCCAGGATTCCACGTGGGGCCGGAACACCACGCGAATACCGTCAGCCAGCATGGACTCGACAATCTGCTCACCATGATTGCGCAGCACCGAGTAGCCCTGGTTGATGTAGTAGGCGTGCGTGGGAGCAAACACCACGGTCAGCGCATCCTCGGGCGGAGCCAGGGACGACTCGGCAAGCTGCCGGCGCTGTCCGTCCAGCTTCGGATAACCCACTGGCAGGAGCTGCTTGCCCTGCCAGTTGCGGCGACGGCCAAGGGCCTCGAACTCTTCGACCTGATGGCGTCCTGCACAAGCAATGGCGTCGTAATGGTCGAACATCGACTCGTCGTACACCCCTTCCAGGCTGGTGAGGGATACGAGGAAATGCACACGTTTGGCCCTGGCCGGGAAGTGGCTGCTCTGACCTACATACGGAGACAGGTAGAGATCCGACTCCAGTTCACCGAGCTCCGCCAAGGACATATTGAAGGCGTACTCGACACCGGCGGCCCGTTCCAGTGGGAAGGACTCGGCCGGAAACGCATTCAGCCAGCGCACCCGCCAACCCCGTTCGGCCAGCAGGGCTGGAATGCGGCCAAGGTTGAGCACGTGGGACACGTGCAAGCAATAACAGATGACATCGCGACTCATGCAATTGCACTCCGCTCGGCCGTCAGCGAGATGAATTCTTCGTAGTCGCGGATGTAATCATCCGCGTCGTATTCGTGGGAAGCGAACACCAGCAAGACTGCGTCTTGGCTGTAGGCGTACTGGCTCGCCCAGGTCCATGCGGGCAAATAGAGCCCCTTGCGCTTGCTGTCGAGCACGTACTCCTCGCGGTTGACGCCATCGTCGGCCACCACTCGCACGCTGCCATGTACACAGATCAGGTACTGCTCACAGGTCTTATGGGCATGCTCGCCGCGCACATCCCGACTGGGCACGTCGAAGACCATGAAGTAGCGCTTCGGCACGAAGGGGATCTCGGCCGGGAAGTTGCCCACGGTCAACGCGCCGCGCATGTCCTGGAATACTGGGAACTCGTTCAGCACAACGCCCCTGACGGAAGAGCCCGCACCGGCTTCCGCCCGGCCGATGGATGGCGCCGCACTGCGTTGTTTGTCGTTGTTGGTGACGTAGCCCACGATGCACGCCGGATTGCCAACAACTATGGCGTGGGGCGGTACCGAGCGAGTGACCACCGCCCCCGCCCCCACCATGGCCGACTGGCCGATGGTGATGCCCGGCAGGATGGTGGCATTGGCGCCAATGGAGGCATTGCGTTCGATGCGCGTCTGCAGGAACTGCTCGGGGTATTGCTTGCTGCGGGGAAAGCGGTCGTTGGTGAAGGTCGCATTGGGGCCAATGAACACATCATCGGCAACATGCAGGCCGTCCCACAGCTGCACGCCACACTTGACCGTGACTCGATCACCGAGGACCACATCGTTCTCGATGAACACGTGGTCGCAGATATTGCATTCCGTCCCGATGCGGGCACCAGGCAGGACATGGGCGAAAGCCCAGACGCGGGTGTTCTCACCGATATCCTGGCTCTCGCAGAGGCCCTGAGGATGCACGTAGTAGTTCATTCAGGCCACCTGCTCCATTGCCAGTTCACACGCCTTGATCACCTGGTCGACTTCCTCGTCGAGCATTTCCGGGAAACACGGCAGGGTCAGCAATTGCTCGCTGGTCCGTTCAGTCACCGGCAGCGCCTGCGCCAAGGCATAGGCCGGCTGCTGGTGGTCGCCGATGGGGTAATGCACATCGGTGCCTATGCCCTGTTCCTTGAGCACCTGGCGGATTGCTTCGCGCTTCGCCATTCGGACGATAAACAGGTGCGCGACGCTTTCCTCGCCCGGCTCCGCCGGTAGTTGCCAGCCCAAGTGGGCGAGCCCTGCGCGATAACGCTGGACGATCTCGCGGCGCCGCGAGTTCCAGGCGTCGAGTCGCGGCAATTTCTCGCGCAGAACAGCGGCCTGAATTTCGTCGAGGCGACTATTGGCCCCTCCGCTTTCCTCGACACAGTACTTGGACGTCCAACCGTATTGGCGCAGCCTGGCCACGCGCTCCAGCAGGGCCTGGTCCTGGCCCACCACCATGCCGCCATCCCCCAGCGCCCCGAGGTTCTTGGTGGGATAGAAGCTGAAGGTCGCCAGGTCACCCCAGGAGCCGGCGCAACGACCTTGCAGGCGCGCACCGTGGGACTGGGCGCAATCCTCGATCAGCGCTACGCCGCGCCGCCGCGTCAGCTCACGTACCGTCTCGACATCCGCCATGCGACCGTAGAGGTGGGTGAGGATCACGGCGCGTGTGGAGGACGAGATAGCGGCCTCCAGTTGCGCGACGTCCATCTGCAGATGCACGGGCTCGATATCCACGAAGCGCGGCTCAGCCCCGACGGCCCGAATTGCAGTGCTGGCATACATGCCGGCATTCGCGACTGTAATGACCTGGTCACCCAGGCCAATACCGAGGGCCCGCAAGGCCAAGGTCAAGGCATCGGTGCCGTTACCGACACCCACGGCGCCGACAACGCCCAGATAGGAGGCGAATTCTTTCTCGAACGCCTGGTTCTCCGGACCCAGGATGTAATAGCCACGCCCCAGCACGCGATCGATAGCCGATCGCAGCTGAGCGTCCAGGGGCCCGTTATGTCGGGCCAGGTCATTGATCGGCAGCATCAGCGGGCTCCGTATATGCGCACGAACCACGGGGTCGCCTAGGCCTGCATCAGGCCAGTTGGGCAACCCAGATATTGGTCGAATAGGGAATGTCGATGCTGTCCGTACCAAGGCCTTTCAGGAAATCCTCGATGGACTGCACCACGGCGTGGAAGCCGCTGCCCGCTTGCCTCGCCAGCGTTGCGTGGGAGCGCCAGGCTTCGACACATTCCGCGACAGTCTGCTGATGCAGCACACCGGCGTCCAGATGCACCACGGGACCGAACAGCCCGGATGACTCGATGACCGCGGTCTGGTCTTCGCGGCGCGTACCGTAGCCGTAGCCGGACACCGCCCGCTTGATGATGCTCTCGATCTCTTCCTGGATCGGGTCGTCCAGACGGCGATGATTCCACATGCAGGCAAACGCGCCGTTGGGCTTGAGGATGCGCGCGGTCTCCTTGAGCGCCTGCTGCCGGTCGCACACGTTGAACGAGCTGCCGAAGGTCACCATGTCGAAGGCGCCAGTCTCCTGGCCGGTCTGTTCGCCAGTGCCCTCGAACCAGCGCACATTGGCGAGTCGTTCCGTACGCTTGATGCCGTTGGCGCGCATTGCGTCGTTGGGCTCGACAGCGGTGACGTCGAACTTGCGCGCGGCCAGCATCAGGGTGAGGTGCGCCACCCCTGCTCCGACGTCACAGACCTTGCCCGACTCGAGCCCCGCAATGGCGAGCATCGCGTCGATGGCGGCATCCGAGTAATCCGGGCGCTTGAGGTAGGCGTCGGCCAAGGAGGTGTAATCCCATTCAGTCTTCATGCAGGTAGCCCTTTGTTCAGTTGATTCAACAATGCAGTCGCCGTCGCCTCAGGTGCGAGGGACGGTTCGAATTCCACGACCCAATCGGCGGCCTGCGGCTCATCGATGGGCAAATCCAGGCCTGCTACGTGGCTGATCTCGCCGGTCGCGAAGCGTCGGTAGATACCCTTGGGGTCCCGCCGCTGGAGCTCCTCCAGGGGTACCCGCAGATACACCTCGAAGTAGCCCGGCAGGTTGGTCCGGTTCCATTCATGAACCTCCCGGAACAGCGAAATGGTGGCGATCACCACTGTCAGTCCCTGGCGAGCGATGACCTGGCACAGATGCGCGTACTGCATTGCCAGTGCAAGACGACCTTCCCGACCATGGTTGCCGGCCGAATTGGCCACCGCCCCGAAAACTTCCCGCAACTGGTCGCCATCCAGCATCACCACCGCATCGCCCTGGGCGCGCAGGCACTCGGTCACGGCCGTCGCGAGTGTTGATTTGCCGGCGCCGGAAAGCCCGGTGATCCAGACGACGCGGCTCACTGCCGTGCGCCCTCGGTGAGGTCCACGGCAGGAATGATGCGGTGATAGAGCGCCAGATCTCCCGGCTCATCCACCTCTCCCCAGGGACCGACCACCGGGCAAAGGTGAATCCGCCAACCGGCGGCCAAACCCTTGCGCAACAGACTCGTCATGTCGAGACGGTCGATCTCTGCCTCACTGTGGCCCTCGAGGAGTTCGGCCACCTTTCGCCACCCGCTGGGCGTGAACTTCAGCAAGCCCATGTACTGGCCATGGATCTCATCCACGCTGGCGCAACGTTCGCCGATGGTTTCCAACACATCGCCATTGAGGCGGAAGCTCTCGGCATCGGCCAGGGGGTCGGCGAAGCGTTGTGACCAGAGCTGCAACCACGCCGGGTCGTATGCGATCGCGAGGTCACCCTCGGTGTTCATCAGTGCGGAGACCGTGGCCGGGGTGTAGACGATATCGCTGTAGCTGACGATGCAATCCTCCTGCTGCAACCACTCCCGGGCCTGCAGCAGCGTGCGCACCATGTTGCTGCTCGACCAGGCCGCATTCTCGAAATAGTGCACCGGCTCCTCGAAGGCCTCGCGCAGGTAGCCGCGCACAATCGAGACCGAATCGATACCCGCGCCCCGAATGGCGTCCAGCTGCCAGTCGAGCAGGCGCCGGCCATGCAGGCGGGCGAAGCATTTGGGCTGCTCGGCGGTCAGTTCACGCATTCGGCTGCCGCGCCCGGCAGCCAGGATGATTGCAGCTGTCATGAAGTCTCCAGTCTTGAATCCGTCCCGCGCGGACATGCCCTGCAGTCCGTCGGTCCATGTCTCTTCTCACTCGGCTCAACCAAGGCTGCTCACCAGCAGTTGGCGATCCAGGGCATTGAACTCGGCCTCCCGCTCGGGGTGCCACATCACTCCGTGCAGCGGTAAATTCGCATGCCGCACAGCCTCCACCACGCCATCGGCGCTTCGCGCCCGCACCACGAACTGCTCGTTCACCTCCCGCGCGGCCCAGCTGTGAAAGCTGTTCACCTGATGCGGAGTGCCGTCCAGCAGGAGGTCGTGGCGGCTGGCCACGTGCCCTTCCACGCGTTCGAGGGGAACGCCGAAGCTGTCCAACAGCAGTTGCATGCCTCGACACAGGGCGAACAGGGGTCGTCCTGACGCCTGGGCCAGACGCAGCAACTCCCGCTCGGTAATGTCGCGCTCCGGGGCGTCTCCGCCCAGCGAAGCCAGGTCGTTGCCGCCCGACAGCACCACGCCATGGGGGCGCAACCGGTCCCAGTACAGCGCTACGCGTTCCGGCTGGTTCGGCACGGGTACCGCCAGGTAGCCACACTCGGCCAGCCACGCCACCAGGCGCTGGTCCACAGCATCGCGGCGCTCGCCACGGCTCGCGAGAATGTCGACCCGCTGACTCAGCAATACGGTCTTCAACGCAGTACCTCGACGCGCCGGTTGGCACAGTCGACCTTCAACACTTCGGCTGCGGCCCACTTGCGATAAAGCACCTCGCCGGCACCGATTACTGCGGGCAGGCCCAGTTCATTGGCACGAATCGCCATATGGGAATTGACCCCGCCATAAGCAGTGATGAACCCCGCGATCCGGTGTGAGAACAGCCAGTCGAAGCCTGGATCGGCGCTCGGAATGGCGACTATCGCGCCTTCCAGTTGATCGCGGCCCTCGTGGGATACCACTGCCCCGGTCACCTGGGCATGGGTGATGAAGTTGGGTTCGTTCTGCGGCAGGTGGAAGGCGAACGCATCCTCCGGCCGCGTGATCAGGGGCGGCAGTATCACCTGGCAGGTTTCGGCGAAACGACGGCGTCCTTCCCTGATGCTGGCTGCAATGGCATCTACGGGATCGGCGCTCGCTGCATGCAACTCCTTGATCACCTGAATGCTGGCGAAGGACATGTCCTCGGCGCTGAAGCCAAGGCTGTGGCCGTATTCGCGGAAGAGGGACAGCGCATCGGAAAGGTTGCGGGTGAAGACGAACTTTGCGTACTCGCGCAGCTCGATGCCGGCCTGGAGGAAATCGAACAAGCCCACCACATCGTGAGCCAGGCCGTGCTCGGCAAGCAGCTTGCTGATCTGGCGCATTTGCTCCAGGGACAATGCGAAACGCGCGCCTCGCTTGGCCTCGCCGGACAGTGGGCGTGTCCAGTCGAAATACAGGTCCGGCGTCTCGTCGTAGCGAGGCGAGAGGATGTCATAGGTGCCCGGACGCAGGTGCCCATAACGGGCCAGGAAGGTGGTCTTGTCCAGCTGGGCCAGGTCCTGGGTCATCTGGCCACTGACAGTATTCAGGCCGTTGAGGAACGCATCGTATTCCTCGCTGTTCAGCACCCCTACTTCCACCAGGGAGCGCAGCAATTGCACGGCTATGAAACCGGCGCGAGCCAGGCCCGCGAACGGCAGGGTGCCGTAGCGACTGCAATCCTCCAGCAACCAGTAGATGCGGGTGACGGGGTCGGTATCGGCGCCAAGGATCTCCTCGCGTCGTGCCAGAAGGGTGTCCAGTTTTTCCTGGTCCGCCCGCCAAAGACCGGTCTCGTTGTGGACGATCCTGTTAGTCAGATTCCTCAGGCTGTCGGCCAGACGCTCGCATTCGGTTTCGCTGAAGCCGGCGTCCCGCAGCTTGGCGAGGCGCTTGGGCAGGTCCAGCGTGTAGCAGGAGAAGACGATTTCGAACTCCACCTTGTCATGCAGGTTCGGCGCTTCCAGCAGCCGTTCGATGTAGTAGTTGACCAGCTTGTCAGCCAGCGGACCATCGATATCGCGCGGCACGAAGGAGTTGAAGCTGACGCGTACATCGATATACGGCAGACCATGGAAATGCAGCATCAGCGGGAAACTGCGCAGGTTGCGGTAGCCGTAGTTGTTGCGCTGGTAGGCCCAGATCATGTCGGTCACCAGTTCTCGGTACAGCGACAGCGCCAGCGGTCTGGGACGTACACCGATAATCTCAGCCGGGTTCCAGTCCGGCATCACGCCATACACGGTGCGTTCACCATGGAGGAACGGCTGCGGACGAATACCCTGGGCGATACGGTCGTGAATCAACCGGACGATGCGCCCATGGGTTTCGGGATCGGCGGGCTCCGCACGCATGATCAGCGGCCGCACTTGCAGCAGGTAGAGTTCACCGCCCTCCTCCTGCGCGAATTCGATGTCGATCGCCGGCGTCTGGAACAGCGTCTGCAGCTCCCGCAGCAACTGGATCACCTTCCCCAGCGGTTCCGAAACCACAGGCGCAGTGTGATGGGCATAGAAGGTCTGGACCTCATTGGAGCGTCCGGAGGTCACACTTTCAGTACTACCACTGGCGTCATCGTAATTGAGGACGAAATAGGGCGCGCCGCTGGTCGGGTCCAGGCCGAAGCCGACGCCGGACAGCGCGACATCCACCAACATCGGTTGGACGAACACTTCGTCCGAGGGGAGCGCCGATGCGCCGCCCATGGACTCGATCACCGCATTGATGGCGGACTCGAGGCCTACCGAGCTGACGTTAAGCTGCGAATCGTACTGGCCGGCGGCGGACGCAAACTCGCCATCTTCCTGACTGCTGCTGCTCCGGGTGGCCATGAGCGGCCAGCCTTGGGCCAAGGCTCGCTTCAGGCAACTTGCGGAGTCCGAGCGCCAATCCCCCACGAGGATGCGCACCTGGGGTAGCAGGGTGGCGGAATGCAGCCGCCCCTTCAACGCTTCCAGGGTTCCCGCCTTGCTTGAGAATCCGAGTGCCTCAGCCTTCATGCTTCGCATCCGTCAAAAAACCATCCGCCCCATGCTGGAAAATGTCGTCCAGGGGTCTTGTTCGCCAGGCGCACTGGTACGCCACAACAGATTTCTGGCGTCGAGACGCCCATCGGTAACGACGAAGCAAAATGTCAGCCAACATCGGCTGAGAACAGAAAAGCCCCGGAGTACGGGGCTTTAGCGCAAGAGGAAATGGATAGGGGGTGCGCCCACCCTATCCCAGCTTGTTGAACAGACTCAGCCCCGCAATCTTCACGTAGCTCTGCTGTGAGGCCTCGAGAATGATCGACTGGAACGACAGCCGCGACAGCGCCTCGGCGTAGTCCAGTTCCCGCAGGTCGGCCTGGATGGACTGGTTCACCAGGGTCACGTCTTCGTTGTCGGTGAGGGTGGATTCGACCACGTTCAGGCGAGCGCCGATGTCGCCACGCACTGAGTCGACCACGGTCATGCCGTTGTCGAGGTTGGTCAGGGCTTCGGCGACGGAGTCGCGGACGAGGTTGTTGCCGGCTGGCGTGTTGGGAGCGTTCTCAAGCGCCATGCGCAGGTTCGCGATGGTGTCGAGGATGCCCTGCTTCTGCTGATTCGGCTGGGCGGTCACCTCGACGGTCTCGCCGCCTACGGGAACGCCGTCGAATTTGATGCTGACGCCACGGAACACCACCTGGTCGTCGGTTTTGTCATCGGTGTCGATGGCGCCGCTCCCGAGTACCGGTGTGGTCGTCCCCACAGCGAAAATTTCGTAGCTGTTGGGGTCGGGGTTGCCGAAGACGATCTGTACACCGGCATCGGGGAAAGGAGGGTTGCCGGTGAAGGCCACTTCGTCCTGCACCAACGGCGCCGAGGGGCTCAGCGTGGAGCCAGCGGGGCTGTTGGTCACGGCGCTGTCCAGCCGCCCGGCATTGATGACGTTCTCGAAAATGCGCTTGCCGTTGTCGCTGATGGGAACCTGCAGCGAGCTGGCGATCTGCAGCTTGCGTTGGCCTTCGTCGCCCTCGTAGCTGTAGCTGCCGTCAGCGTTGCGCACGAAGGGCTGGGTCTTGCCCTGGAAGCCGGAGAACAGGTACTCGCCCCGCGCGTTGCGGGTGTTCATCAGGCTCAGCAACTCGTCCTCGCGCTCCTTGAGTTCGGCCGCGATGGCCTTGCGGTCCTCGGTGCTGAGGGCGCCATTACCGGCCTCGCCCGCCAGTTCGCGCACGCGCTGGAGCACGGTGTTGACCGAGTTCAGTGTCACTTCTTCCTGGGTCAGGCTGTTCTTGGCTGCGGTCAGGTTGGAGGCGTACTGATCGAGTACGCCTTGTTGCTGATCGAGCTGCAGGAGTCGCACCGAGGCCACCGGATCGTCCGCCGGCGTGAGGATGCGGTTGCCGGTGCTGATCTGTTCCTGGGTGCGGGTGACGTTCGCGTAGTTCCGCTGCAGGCCCGACACGCCATTGTTGTATTGCTGGATCGTGGAAATGCGCATGGCGGGCTCCGTTAGCGGAAGGTGCTCATCAAGGTATCGAACAGGCTTCGGGCAACTTGAATCACTTGCGACGAAGCGTTGTAGTACTGCTCGAACTTGATCAGGTTGGCCGCCTCTTCATCCAGGCTCACTGCCGAGAGCGAGTCGCGGTTGTCCGTGGCTTGCTTGAGGATCGCCGTGCTGGCTTCGCTGTCCACCCGCGCCTGGGCGGTCAGGGTGCCCACCCGCTCCACCAGGTCGCCGTAGCTGTCAGTGAAACTGGAGCCGCTGCCACCCGCCAGGGCGTCCACGCCAACGGCGGCCTTGGTCTGCAAATCCACCAGCTTGAGCGCGTTACGGTTGTCGGACACACCGTTGCTGCTCATGGCGAGACTGAAGGTGTCACCGGTTTCCGCGCGCCCACTGAAGCTCTGAGTGATCTGGTATTCCTGCGTGGTGGCCGGAGTACCGGTGGTGACCGACACGGTGTAGCTCAGCTGATTGGTCTGCCCCGGGGTCACGCTCAGGGTTCCCGACGGCGGCTGGCTGATGGTCACGCCAGGCGGCAGGCCGGAGAAGCTCAGGCTTCCCGGCGTACCAGCCGTGTAGTTCATGGTGATGGACGAGATCGCCGCCAGGTGCGCCTGGCTCATAGGGTTCAGCGTATTGGTGATGTTGGGCTGGCCGATGGCGCCGGTACCCTTGTTCTGCACATTCGCTTCCGAATGCAGGGGCGCGGCGAAGGCCAACTGGTCCGCCTGGTCCAGCACGGCGGCGATGTCCTTGGCGCCGGTACGCGTGGGCTGCAGGATGAACTTGTCACCCGTGGTGGGCGGCGGCACGCCGAGGGCAATCTGGAAGCCCTGGTCGCGGCCCGCGCTGTCCGTGATGGTCAGGGTGCCCGAGGGGGTACTGTCGCTGACCACCATCTGCTGGTTGTCGCTCAGGCGGCGCACCATATAGGGCGGCGTCGCCGTGGCGTCGTATTCCATCTGGTAGTCGCTGGTGTTGAGCAGGCTGGTATTGGTGATGTTCAGCACGGGCTGGGCATTGCTGTTGCCGGCGAACGCCTTGACCCGCAGTGCCGCCAGGGCCGGGTCGTTGTAGTTGCCGAACAGCGCCGCGCCCACTTTCCCCTTCAGGTCCAGGCCCTGGCCGAGCTGGGTGTTGACCTGGTCGCTGATGGACATGGCCAGGCGTCCCAGGGTGTTCAGGCTGGCGTCCAGGGTCTCGCTGCGGTAGCGGATCAGGCCGCCCAGTTCGCCACCGCTGAGCAGCGTGGTGACGCCCTGGCGGGAATCGCCGCTGACGAACTCCAGTTCGAAGCGGCTGGGGTCGCCCTTGCCAGGCACCGCTTCCAGGCGGTTGGCGGAGCTACCCACCACCAGCGGCTGGCCGGTGCCGACGAAGATGCTCTGGGTGCCGTCGCTCTGCGGCACCACGCTGACGCCCACGTAGGTGGAAAGCTGACGGATCGCTTCCTCGCGCGAGTCCAGCAGGTCGTTGGGCACCTGGCCATTGGAGGAGGCTACGGCGATGGCGTCATTGAGGCTGGCGATGGAGCCGGCCAGGCGGTTCACCTGGTCCGCCACCGACGACATCTGCTTGTTGAGCGAGTCGTTCTGCGCGCTCAGCCGGTCGTAGACAGTGTTGAAGCGTCGCGCCAGCCCTTCGGCCTCGGACAGCACCAATTGCCGCGCCGGCATATTGGCGGGGTCTTCGGCAGCGGTCTGCATGGCCGCGAAGAAGCTCTTCAGCGACGGCGTGATGCCGGTGGTGGTGCCGGACAACAGCGAGTCGAGCTGGTCGATCTGGCTCTTGTAGGCATCCACATCGCTGCTCAGTGAGGTGGTGTTGCGCAGCTGCGCAGTGAGGAACTCGCTGTAGCTGCGACGGATATCCGTCAGGGTTACGCCGCTACCGATATAGCCCGAGCCGGAGAACTGCGGCAGTGTCGTGGACTGCGTCGCGCTCTGCCGGGTGAAGCCGGGCGTATTGACGTTGGAGATGTTGTGGCCGGTGACGGTGAGCTGCGTCTGGCTCACGCGCAGTCCCGACAGGCCAATGTTCAGTAAGTCAGCCATGACTCAAGCCTCATATCCTGGTGGTCGTGCTGTCGACTGCAGCAACGGCCTGGTAAACCTGCATGCCGCGGGCAATCTGGGAAATCTTGCGGGCGTATTGGGGGTCGGTGGCGTAACCGGCCTTCTGCAGCTCGCGGACGAACTGCTCGGAGTTGTCGGCGGAGTTCAGCGCCTTGTCGTAGCGGTCGTTGTTCTCCAGGAAGCTCACGTAGTCGTGGAAGCTCTGCTCGAAGGAGTTGTAGGAACGGAACGACGCCGCTTCCTTGACCGCCTTGCCGCCCTTGTACTCGGTGGTCATCACCCGTGCGGAATCGCCGTCCCAGCTCTTGTGGGCCTTGATGCCGAACAGGTTGTGACTGCTGGTGCCATCGCCTTCGCGGATGATCGACTTGCCCCAGCCGGTTTCCAGCGCTGCCTGGGCCACCAGGTAACGGGGGTCGACGCCGATTCGCTCGGCGGCCTTCTCGGCCATCGGCAGCAGGGTGTCGATGAATTCATTGCGCGAAGCGAAGACGCGCTTGCCCGCACCCTTGGCGCTTTCCGCCGCCTCGGCACCGACCGCTTCGCGCTCAGGCGCGGCGTAAGTCTGAGCCGGAGTCCAGTCCTTGCCGGCCAGCGAGGTGCCGGCGAGTTGTTCGGGCGACGGCACGATGCCCGCCGCCTGGCGATCGCTCAGCTTGCCGGGGAGTGCCAGGCGGCGCTGATTGAGCAGCTTGGAGTCGTCACGTTCCGCAAAGCTCGATGTTTCGGCGTTCGCCACCTGCTTGCTGCCCTGCGCCGGCCAGTTGGCCTGGACGCCGGATTGCACCTGGGCGAAGGGATTGGGTCCGGTCGACTTGTTGGTCTTGGACAGCTGCCGGACCAGCACATCGGCCAGGCCGACGCCGCCCTGCTTGGACAGGGTCACGGCCAGCTGCTGGTCGTGCATTTCCTGGTAGGTCTTGGTCTCGTTGCTGTTCAGGTAGTTGCCTTCGGCGAAGGCCTCACCCGCCTGGCGCATGGACTTCATCATTTCATTGAGGAACAGCGACTCGAACTCCTGGGCGACCTTGCGGATGTTGCCCTCGCTGTCGCGATCCTTGCCGGCCTTGAACTGGCTGAGCCGGTTCAGGTCGGTGTAGGCGCCGCTGTCCACCTTGGAACCGGAGGCGAGCCCTGTGGAGAGTTTCGAGTTCATCGCCTTTCCCTTAAATCACGATCAGGTCGGCCTGCAGGGCACCGGCCTGCTTCAGCGCTTCCAGGATGGCCATCAGGTCGGACGGCGCAGCGCCCACCTGGTTAACTGCACGCACGATTTCGTCGAGGGTGGTGCCGGGGCCGAACTTGAACATCGGCTTGGCTTCCTCCTCGGCATTCACCCGGGAGCGCGGCACTACCGCGGTCTCGCCGCCGGAGAAGGCTTCCGGCTGGCTGACGATGGGGTCCTCGGTAATGGTGACGGTGAGGCTGCCGTGGGTCACGGCGGCTGGCTGCACCTTCACGTTCTGGCCGATGACGATGGTGCCGGTTCGCGAGTTGATGATGACCTTGGCCACGGCCTGGCCCGCTTCGATCTCCAGGTTCTCGATCACCGACAGGTAGTCCACGCGCTGGCCCGGGTCCAGCGGCGCACTGACCCGTACCGAGCCGCCATCCACGGCCTGGGCGACACCCGGTCCGAGCAGTTCGTTGAGCTTGTCGACGATATTCTTCGCCGTGGTGAAATCCGGGCGGTTGAGGTTCAGGGTGAGGAAGTTGCCCTGCTCGAAGCCGCTCGGCACAGGGCGTTCCACGGTAGCGCCGGACGGAATGCGCCCAGAGGACGGAACGTTGACGGTGATCTTGGAACCGTCGCTGCCCTCGGCATCGAATCCGCCCACCACCAGGTTGCCCTGGGCGATGGCGTAGACGTTGCCGTCGATACCCTTGAGCGGCGACATCAGCAGGCTGCCGCCGCGCAGGCTCTTGGCGTTGCCGATGGAGGAAACGGTCACGTCGATGGTCTGGCCCGGCTTGGCGAAGGGCGGCAGGTCGGCATGGATGGACACCGCCGCGACGTTCTTCAGCTGCACGTTACCGACGTTGGCCGGCACCTTGATGCCGAACTGCGCCAGCATGTTATTGAAGGTCTGCAGGGTGAACGGCGTCTGGGTGGTCTGGTCACCCGAGCCGTTCAGGCCGACCACCAGGCCGTAGCCGATCAGTTGGTTGGTCCGTACGCCCTGGATGCTCGCCAGGTCCTTCAGGCGCTCGGCCTGGGCCGCGCCGGCGGCAAGCAGCAAGCAGAGGGCGGTGATCAGTCGCTTCATGGTCGGCCTCATCAGAACGGGAACAGCGGGCTCATGAAGAACCGGTCGAACCAGCCCGGCTGGCTGGCGTCGGCGAAAGCGCCGGTGCCGGAATAGGTAATGCGCGCATCGGCCACGCGAGTGGACGGCACGGTGTTATCGGTGCCGATGTCATCGGCGCGGACCATGCCGGCAATGCGCACCAGCTCGTCACCTGTGTTCAGGGTCAGCCACTTCTCGCCGCGAACCGCGAGGATGCCGTTGGGCAGCACTTCGGACACGGTGACGGTGACGGAACCGGACAGGCTGTTGCTCTGCCCCGCCTTGGAATCACCCTTGGTATCGCGGCTGGCGTTGTATTCCGCATCCAGGGACAGGCGCGCGGCATCCAGCGGATTGAGGCCGCCATTGGGGTTGTTCACCGAAACGCCACCGCCGAACAGCGAAGTCAGGCCGATGTTGGCGTTGCTGTCCTTCTGGATCTGCGAGTTGGCGTTCTTGCTGGCCTGCGTACGCTCGTTGAGGGTGATGGTGATGATGTCACCCACGCGATAGGCCTTGCGGTCGTCATAGAGGTTGGTCTCGAAACCGGCCTGGTAGATCGCGCCGTTGCTCTGTGCAGCAGGCAGCGGAGTGCGCGGCAGCACGGGCGCGTAGTAGGGATCGTTCGGTCGCGGCGCAGGTTGCACACAGCCCTGGATCAGGGTGATGCCGAGCAGCGGGAGGAGAATGATCAGCCGGTTCATGACAACTACCTCAGGGCGTTACAGGTTCTGCGTGACGAAAGCGAGCATCTGGTCGGCGGTGGAGATGACCTTGGAGTTCATCTCGTAGGCACGCTGGGTGGTGATCATGTTCACCAGCTCCTCGACCACGCTGACGTTGGAGTTCTCCAGGGTGTTCTGCTGCACCACGCCCAGACCGGTCAGGCCCGGCGTGCCGACCTGCGGCGCGCCACTGGCGGCGGTCTCGAGGTACAGGTTGTTGCCGATGGATTGCAGGCCGCCGTAGTTGACGAAGTCGGCGGTCTGGATATTGCCGATGATCTGGGCAGCGGGGTTGCCAGTAGTGGTCACGGAAACGGTGCCGTCTTCGCCCACGGTGAAGGTCTGCACTTCGGCGGGCAGGACGATGGCCGGCTCCAGGGCGAAGCCCTGGGAGGTGACGATCTGGCCGTCGGAGTTCAGGTGGAAGCTGCCGTCACGGGTGTAGGCGACGGTGCCATCGGGCATCAGCACCTGGAAGAAGCCACGACCATTGACGGCCATGTCCAGCGGCTGCTCGGTGGTTTGCAGACTGCCCTGGGTGAAGATTTTCTGGGTGCCGGCGATGCGCACACCGGTACCCAATTGCAGGCCGGTGGGCAGTTCGCTGTCCTGGCTGGTCTGGCCACCCGGCTGGCGACGGATCTGGTACAGCAGGTCCTCGAACTCGGCGCGGTCGCGCTTGAAGCCCGTGGTCGAAACGTTCGCCAGGTTGTTGGAAATGGTGGTCAGGTTCATGTCCTGGGCGGACAGGCCGGTCTTGCTGACCCAGAGTGCCGGAAGCATTTTCTTCTCCTCGGGCGCCGGAATCATGGCGCCGCGTACTGGTGATTAGCTGAACTGCAAGACCCGCGCCATTGCCGAAGAATTGTCTTCGGCGGTACGCATCATCTTCACGGAAAGCTCGAACTGGCGGGACAGCGAGAGGATCGCGGTCATCTCTTCCACGGCGTTCACGTTGCTGGCTTCGATGAATCCGGAGGTCACACGGACATTGGCGTCGGCCTGCACCGGCTGCAGCGGGTCCTTGACGCGGATCAGGCCGTCGGCGCCCTTCTCCAGCTGCTTGGGATCGGGGTTGACCAGCTTGATGCGGTCCACCTCGGCCACCACGTTGGGCGCCTCGCCCAGAGCACGAATGCTGATGGTGCCGTCCTGGCCGATCTCGACTTTCTGCTCCGGCGGAATGGCAATGGGACCGGCATTGCCCATGACCGGCAAACCATTGCCGGTGCGGAGCTGGCCAAGGGCATCGATCTGCAGGCTGGCGGTGCGCACATAGGCTTCGCTGCCGTCGGGGGCCTGTACCGCAACCCAACCCTCCCCTTCCACGGCGACATCCAGGTCACGGCCGGTTTCCTGGAGGGCGCCGGGGGTGAAGTCGGTACCGGGGCGCTCGGTCATGGCATAGACCCGCGACGGGAAGCTGTCACCGAACACCGGCATGGATCGCGCCTGCTCGAAATCGCGGCGGAAACCGGAAGTCGAGATGTTCGCCAGGTTGTTGGCATGAGCACGCTGGGCCAGGCTGTTCTGGCTGGCTCCGCTCATTGCGACATAAAGCATCTTGTCCATGAATCTCTCCGAGTGGGCGTTGCCGCCCTTGGCGCTTTGCAAGCTACCCAGCAAGCCGCGTGCCAAACCCGAAAATCACAAACAAACCATTGAAATAAAAGGATTTTTACAAAAAGAAAAAGGCCCTTTGCAGGGCCTTGTCAAAGCACTGGCGGCGAGGGGATGCCGCCAGCGGCAAGGGGATTTGCCGCCACTAGGAGCGGGCTTGCCAGCGAATGGGCAAACCTTCGCGAGCAAGCTCGCTCCTACATAAAGAGCATGCAGCCGCTCATCAACGCAGGTTGATGATGGTCTGGGTTACCGCGTCTTCAGTCTGGATGGTCTTGGCGTTCGCCTGGTAGTTGCGCTGGGCGACGATCAGGTTCACCAACTGGTCCGACAGTTCAACGTTGGAGTCTTCGAGTGCGCCGGCCTGGAGAGCACCCAGGGTGCCGGAACGGGGTGTACCGACTATGGGCTCACCGGACTCGAACGATTGCACCCAGCCGGTCTTGCCGACCGGGGTCAGGCCCTGGACGTTCGCGAAACTGGCGAGGATCACCTGGCCCTGCACCTTGGACTGGCCGTTGGTGTAGCGGGCGAAGATCACACCGGTGTCGTCGATTTCCAGACCTGCCAACTGGCCGGTGGTGTAGCCGTCCTGGCTGATGCTGTTCACCGCGAAGGCGCTGGAGTACTGGGTGGAGCCGCGGATATCGACGCTGATGCCGCCGGCGTCGGCGGTGGCGCCGTTGGCCGACCAGTTGGCGGGCGTGCCGCCATCGGACACGGCGGGTACCCAGTCGTCCAGGTTCATCAGCCCAGTGGCCGGGTCGTAGTTCAGCTCGCCACCCGCCGCCATGCCGGCGGTGTTCAGGCTGCCGTCGGCATTGAACAGCAGGTTGGTGGTGTGCGGGTCGGTGCTGGTCGGGTTGGACGGATTGCGGCCATCCACCAGCACAGCCATGGTCCAGTTGTTGGTCACCGGCGGCGTCGCGGCCGGGTCCGAGTTGTTGATGAAGTACTGGGTCATGACGTGGGCATTGCCCTGGGAGTCATAGATGTTGACCGAGGTGGACGAGGTGTAGGTCGTCGGGTCGCTCGGATCGAACGGGGTGTTGGTCGGCGCCTTGGTGGTGGAGTTCAGGTTGAACTTCTGGGCGACTTCGGTGGTGGCCTTGGGTGCCTGGTTGGAAGTCTGGACCTGCAGGTCGCTGATCACGCCGTTCTGCACGTTGCCGTTACCGTCGATGCCGTAGCCCTGCAGGCGGTAGCCGAAGTTGTTGACGATATAGCCACTGCGGTCGGTTCCGAAGTAACCGGCACGGGTATAGCTGACCTCGCCATTGTTACTGGTCTGGAAGAAGCCATTGCCGTTGATGGCCAGGTCCAGGGCGTTCTGCGTGTAGTTGATGTTGCCCTGGTTGAAGAGTTGGGACACGTCGCCCAGCAGCACGCCACTGCCCTGGGGATTCTTGCCGGTACCCAGCACGGAAGCGGCATAGACGTCGGCGAATTCCGCCCGGGACTGCTTGAAGCCCGCGGTGCCGGCGTTGGCAATGTTGTTACCGGTGACATTGAGGTCGCTGGTCGCTGCGCGCAGGCCGCTGAGACCGATGTTGAACGCCATTTCTATCTCCTTTGCCGGTGCTTCCCGGCGCTCTGAACCGGGAAGTTACTGACCGATGACCTGGACCTTGGAGAGCCCGACACTGCCGATGCCCGCGAGGTTGAGCATCAGTTCGCCGCCGTTCTGGCCGAGGGTGACGCTATCGACGTTGGCCGGCAGCATGGTGTAAAGGGCCTTGGTCTCACCGCCGTACTGGGCCTGGGCTTCGAACTTGTAGGTGCCAGGCGGCATGACCTTGCCGCTGGAGTCCTTGCCGTCCCACATGAAGCTCACGCTGCCGGCAGGCTGCTCGCCAAGGTTGACGCGGTTCACCAGGGTGCCGGCGCTGTCGTAGACGTTGACCCAGACGTTGCTGCTGGAAATGGGCAGGTTGGCGCTGGCCTTGAAGGTTTCCGCGGTGTCCACCACGGCCTTCTCGCTCGGCACGATCACCTTGCGACCCACCAGGGACGAGGCTTGCAGCGCCTGCGAAGACTGGTAGCCAGACAGCAGCGAACCCATGCTGGAGTTGAGCTTCTCGATGCCTTCCACCTGACTGAACTGCGCCAGCTGGGCAATGAACTCGCCGTTCTCCTGGGGAGACAACGGGTCCTGGTTGTTCAACTGGGCGACCAGCAGTTCCAGGAACTCGTTCTTGCCGAGGTCCTTGCTCTTGGGTTCGTTCTTGATGGCGTACTGGTCGAGAAACGACTGGCCATCGGTGGACGCTACGTTGCTGACACTCATGCTGTTCCCTCGCGCGCTATCACTGACCCAGGGTCAGCACTTTCTGCATCATCTGTTTGGCGGTGTTCATCATTTCCACGTTGGTCTGGAAGGACCGGCTGGCGGAAATCATGTCGGCCATCTCTTCGACCACGTTCACATTGGGGTAGTAGACGTAGCCATCCGCGTTGGCCGCAGGGTGGCTCGGCTCGTAGCGCGGGGTCAGGGTGCTCTGGTCCTCGATCACGCCGAGTACCTGGACGCCGGCGCCGGACTGATCCTGGTCGGCGAACAACGAGCCGCGGTCGCCGTTGCCTAGGCTGTCCTGGAACATGGTGGCGAACACCGGGTGGCGGGCGCGGTAGGTCTGGTCGAGGCTGGAGGAAACGGTTTCGGCGTTGGCGATGTTGCTGGAGATGGTGTTCAGCCGAGTGTTCTGGGCACTCATGCCGGTGCCGGCGATGTTGAAGATGCTGGACAGTGACATGGCTTGGCTCTCCGTTATTCGCCGCGCAGGGCGCCGATCAGCCCTTTGAACTTGCTGTTGAGTAAGGTGAAGCTGGCCTGGAACTGCATGGCGTTCTCGGTGTAGTTCGACTGCTCCAACTGGGCGTCGACGGTGTTCTGGTCGACGGCCGCCTGGAACGGAATGCGGTACTTCAGCGAGGCGTCAGCCATGTCGAAACCTTCGGCGACGATGTGGCGCTCGTTGGTACGTGCGGCCTGGAAGCTGCCGTGGGCGGCTTTCTCCGACTGCTGGGCCAGCACGCTGGCGAAGTCCAGGTCACGAGCCTTGTAGTTCGGGGTATCGGCGTTGGCGATGTTGTTCGCCAGCACCTCGCCACGCTGGGCGCGGAAGCTGAGGGCTTGCTGGTGGATGCCGAGGGCCTTTTCGAAGCTGATGCTCATGTCCGGAACCTTTGCCAGTGGCAATCTGGTTTGCTTACCTGACATTCAGCAAAGGCCGTGCCAAAACAATTTTCCCTTTGTTTTCAGTAGCTTGATGCAATGAAGGGCGGCAAAAAGCGGCAATGGACAGGGGCCGGGCGGCAAAGCGGCAAGGGCTATTTGCCGCCGGTTGCCGCTTTGCCGGGGCATCCGGCGAGAGAACAGGTAGGAGCGAGCTTGCTCGCGAAGAATCGTGCTCGGGATTTTCGCGAGCAAGCTCGCTCCTACAAGAGAGGTGATCCGGAAAAAAGAAGGCCGCCCTGGGGCGGCCTTGGTGCACTCAACGAGGCAATGGGTACAACTTGTCGTCGAACTGGTCGAGCCGGGGAAACTCGAGCGGCACATCCTGCTCCAGGCCCTGCAAGCGATCCTGATAGGTGCGGAGGAAATCCTGGCGGGCATCGTTGCTGATGTAGGGCACGTGCCACGCCACGAAGGGCGGCAGGACCTCCAGGCCGACGTAGGCCAGGGTGCCACGCAGCAGCGGACGCAGCATGTCTTCCAACGGGCCGTGGATGGCGCCGTCGCCAAACATGTGCTCGCGGCCACCCAGGGTCAGGGTCACCAGCGCCTTCTTGCCGGCCAGGCCGCCCTGGTCATAGAAACGTTTGCCCCCGTAGCAGATGCCGGATACCAGCACCCGGTCGATCCAGCCCTTGAGGATGGCCGGCACCGAGAACCAGTAAAGCGGGAAGTTGAGGATCAGCAGGTCGGCCCAGAGCAGCTTGTCGAGCTCGCGCTGGATGTCCGGTGCAATCTTGCCGGCCTTCACACCTTCGCGCTGCTCCAGGGCGTAGACCAGGTAATCCGGGTTCTGCCGCTCGCTGAAATCGGCGGCGCTGGCGACCGGGTTCCACTCCAGTGCGTGGAGGTCGGACTGGCGGACTTCATGCCCCTGCCCTTGCAGGGTTTCCACTGCGAGATCGCGCAAGGCGCTGCAAAACGACTGCGACTCGGGGTGGGCATGGACGATCAGAATCTTCATGGGTGGTCCTTATGGCACTGTCCGTAGGTTGGTGCAGAGCGCAGCGAAGCCCAACGATGAGGGATTCGCCGCGCAACGCAAACCTTCATTCATGCGATTTCTAGTTGATCAATCAGTTCGGCTGCACAGCGGGCAATGCGGCGGCAGGCCTCCTGCAGCGGCTCACTGCCCAGCACCAGCCCCAGGCGAATATGGCCGGCCGCGCTGGGGCCGAACGCTTCACCCGCCAGTACCGACACGCCATGGTTGTCCAGCAACCGATCAGCAAAGTCTTGAGCGGACAACCCCGTCGGCCGGATATCCACCATCACGAACATGCCGCCGTCCGGTTTCAGCGCACGCAAGCCGGGGCAGCCTTCCAGGCTCGCGCAGACCAGGTCGCGCCGCTGCCGATAGGCCTCGCGCATGGCTTCCAGCTCAGGCAGGCGAGCATCCAGTGCGACGCAGGCGGCATCTTGAACGAAGTCGGGCGAGCCGTAGAGCATGCACAGGGCGAGGTTCTCCAGGTGCCCGGACAACTCCTTCGAGCCTACGACCCAGCCCACCCGCCAACCGGTCATGGCGTGGGACTTGGACAGGCTGTTGATGGTCGCGGTGCGCTCGGCCATGCCCGGCAGGCTGGCCGGGCTGATGTGCTCACCCTCGAACAGCAGCTCGCTGTAGACCTCGTCGGAGATCATCCACAGGTCATGGGCGATGCAAAGTTCGGCCAGGGCGTTCCAGGTGGAACGCGGCAGGCTGGCGCCGGAGGGGTTGTGCGGGCTGTTCAAGGCCAGGGCACGGGTGCGCGGAGTGATCGCGGCAGCCACGTCTTCCGCCTGGATGCGGAAACCGTTCTCCGAACGTACCGGCACCGGGATCACTTTCGCGCCGCAGGCGCCGAACACGGCTTCGTAGGTGACATACATGGGCTCGGCGACGATGACCTCGTCACCCGGATTGAGCAGGCATTGCACAACGCAGAACAACGCGCACTGCGCACCGGCCAAGACCACCACTTCGTCAGGGCCGACGGTCTGCCCACTGCGCTGGTTGTGCCAGGAGGCGATGCGCTGGCGCAGGGTGGCCTTGCCGCGCACGTCGGAATAGTGCGTGTTGCCGTTGAGCAGGCTGTCGATGGCCGCCTGGATGATCGGTTGCGGCGTGTCGAAATCAGGATCGCCGACCGACAGCAGGAGGATGTCGTCACCGCGGGCCTGGCGTTCCAGCGCACGGTAGTGAATGTTCCAGGCCGCCGCGCCGTCGCCGGCAATACGTTGGGTGAGGTCGGAAAAGCGCATGTTCAACTCCTTGCCTCGTGCTCAACGAGCACAGGCATGTTTCAGTTCGATCAGGGTGACGCCGGGGTGGCCGAAGCCTGCGCGCAGGTCGTCTTCCAGTTCGTCGAGGCTGCGGGGCTGCTTCACGGCGCAATGGAAGGCGCGGGCCAGGCCGGCGAAGTCCGGGTTGCGCGGCAACACGCCCACCGGCTCGATATCCAGGGCCAACATGTCGTCGCGGATCTGGCCCAGGGCGTCGTTGTTCCACAGCAGCACCACCAGCGGGCTGTCGAGTTCCTCCGTGGCGGTCGCCAGTTCCTGCGCGGTGTAGAGGAAACCACCATCCCCCACCAGCACCAGGCCGGGCCGTTCCGGTGCGCCGAACTTGGCACCGATGCCGGCCGGCAGGCCGTAGCCGAGGGTGCCGTAGCCGGTGGGGTGCAACCAGCTGCGCGGTGCCCGGCTGGCGAAGGCGTAGTTGCCGGTGTAGGCCAGCTGGGTCATGTCGGTGCTGATGAAGGCATCGGTCGGCAGCGTGGAGGCAATGCGGTCGAGAATCGACTGGTGAATACCTTGCAGCGGCGCGTGACCGTTGCGGATGGCCTCACGCAGCCGGGCGACACGGGCGGCGGATACCTCCCCTGCCCTGCTCGTTTCCGGCAGGCGCTGCAGCAGCACCTCAAGGGTCTGGCGGGCATCACCCTTGAGCGCGACGGCGCAGGGGTAGAAATCGTTGAACTTGCGTGGATCGATGTCGACGCGGATCAGTTCGCCGCACAGCGGCAGGCGCTCGCGCCAGAAGTCCGTATCAGCCATCTCGGTCCCCACGGCGAGGACCAGGTCGGCCTCGGCGATCATCTCCCATCCCGTCGCTACGCAAAGGCTGGCACCGGCATTGAGCGGGGCATCCGGCGGCAACAGTCCCTTGCCGGCCACGCTGGTGAACACCGGAGCGCCCAGGCGCTCGCTGAGTGCCTGCACGGCACCCGCTGCTTCCAGCGCGCCACCGCCGGCAATGATCATCGGCCGCGTGGCTGCCGCCAGTCGCTTGGCGGCAGCGTCCAGGGATTCGCCATCGGCCACGCCCCGGCCGGGACGGCGTACCACCTCGGCAGTCCAGTCACGCGCTACCGGGGCGGCCAGCACATCGAGCGGAACCGAGATATGCACCGGACGCGGACGCTCGCCATCGAACACGGCATAGGCGCGCGCCACCAGCTCAGGCAGATCTTCCGGGGTCAGGGCCACGGCGGAGAACGCGGTGATGGGGGCGGTAATGGCGCGCTGGTCCTGAGTTTCGTGCAGGCAGCCCCAGCCTTTGCCGAGGCTCGCCGTGTGGTTGACGCTGGAGATGACCAGCATCGGGATCGAATCGGCGTAGGCCTGGCCGATGGGGGTAGCCGCGTTGGTCACGCCCGGACCGGTGATGATGAAGGCCACACCCGGCTTACCGCTGACCCGTGCATAGCCGTCAGCCATGAAACCTGCGCCTTGCTCGTGGCGGGTCAGCACATGCCGGATGCCGCTGCCGGGCAGGCCGCGATACAGCTCCAGGGTATGCACGCCGGGGATGCCGAACACGGTGTCCACGCCGTAGTTGGCCAGAAGGCGAACCAGGGCCTGGCCGCCGGTGAGAGTGTTCTGGTGTTGCATGAGGTGTCTCCTCGAATCGATGCCAGAACCTGTAGGAGCGAGCTCTGCTCGCGAACGGCTAAACACAAGAGTTTCGCCAGCAAGCTGGCTCCTACAGGAGAGTCGTCATTCCGCGATACGAATCAGCGCATCCACCGCCACGGCACCATCGGCGCCGACCAGCAGCGGATTCACATCCAGCTCCAGCAAGCGTCCGGCGTTCTCGCAGGCGTAGTCGGCCACCGAGCGAATGGCGGCCACCAGCGCGTCCAGGTGTGCCGCAGGGCGACCACGGAAGCCGGTGAGCAGCGGCGCACTGCGCAAGCTCAGCAAGGCATCGCGGATCGCGGCATCGTTGGTGGGCAGCAGCAGACTGCGGCTGTCCTTCAGCAACTCGACGAGAATGCCGCCGGCGCCTATCACCAGGGCCAGGCCGAACCCTTCCTCGCGCTTGACGCCCACGATCAGCTCCGCGAGTGGCGGTGTAGCCATGCGCTCCAGCAGTACCTGGTCGAAGGCCACGCCCGGTGCGTAGGCGGCAATGCGTTGCCGCATTTCGCCCAGGGCCCGTTGCAGCGCTTCGGCATCACGCAGGTTGAGGGCCACGGCGCCGGCTTCGGTCTTGTGTGGCAGGTCTGCGCTGACAGCTTTCAGCACCAGCGGGTAGCCAAGCTGGCCGGCATCCTCCACGGCACGTTCCGGCGTACTGAGCAGCGCTTGCGGAACTGGCAGGCCAAAGGTGCGCAGGGCCTGTTTGGATTGCCATTCATCCAGCAACTCGCCACCGGCCAGAGGCGATGGACTCAGGGGCACCAGGGCCGACTCGCCCCGGGCCAGCAGTGCTTCACGGCGTTGCTTGTAGGCGGCGATCCGGCCCCAGGCGGCCAGGCCGTCCTCCACGCCTTGCAAGGCAGCGACGCCACGGGCGTGCAGGTACTCGCGGGCGGATTCCGGCAGCAGTTCCGGGAAGGCAGAGGCAATGAAACCGGTCTTGCCGTGGCGCTCCAGGGCTTCGCAGTACAGCTCCAGCAGCAGGTCGCACTGGGGCCGCTCTCCGGTCTCCTCGCCCGGGTAATCGAGCACCAGCAGCGCGGCGTCAGCAGGACTGCTCATCGCACTGTCGAGCATGCGTGCGAGGGCTTCCCCGTCGCCCCAGATGGCGGTGGTGAAGTCCAGCGGGTTGGCGATGTTGGCGTAGCCCGGCAGGACCTGTGCCAGCTCGCGGCGTTGGCCGTCGTCCAGCTTCGGCAGTTGCAGTGCGTTGACTTCGGCGTAGTCGGCGATCAGACCCGCATCGCCGCCGGAGCAGGCCAGGGCAATCAGGCCGGGGCCGGCAGGCAACTTGCCGCAGGCAGCGGCCTTGAGGGTCTCCATGAAACTCACCGGACCGCTGACGCGGATCACCCCGAGGCGCTCGAAGAGGCTGTCGTACAGCGCATCGGAGCCGGCCAGGGAGCTGGTGTGGCTGAGAGCCAACTCGGCGCCGATCTTCGAGACGCCGGTCTTCAGGGCGATGATCGGGATGCCCTTCTCCAGGGCCTTGTGCGCGGCACGAGCAAAGCCCGGTACGTTCTTCAGACCTTCCAGATGCAAGCCGATGGCAGTGACGCGGGGTTCGTCCAGCAGCACATCCATCAGCTCAGCCACGCCCAGTTGCGCCTGGTTGCCCACCGAGGCCATGTAGGCGATCGGCAGGGAGCGGTCGCTCATGGACAGGTTGTAGGCGAAGTTGCCGCTCTGGGTGAGCACGGCCACGCCCTTCTCCACCAGTTGGCCACCGTGGGCCACCGGCCAGAGGGCGGCGCCGTGGAGGTAGTCCAGCAGGCCGTAGCAGTTGGGTCCGAGCAGCGCCATGTCATTGGCCGCTGCCAGCAACTGCGCCTGCAGAGCCTGACCCTCGGCGCCGGTTTCGGCGAAGCCGGAGGCGTAGCAAATGGCGCCGCCTGCTCCCTTGGCGGCCAGGGCTGCGACGCTGTTCAGCGTCTGTTCACGGTTGGTGGCGATGAACACCGCGTCCGGCCCGCACGGCAGGTCCGCGACGCTGGCCACGCAGGGCACGCCTTCCAGCTCGGCGTGCTGCGGATTGACCAGCCACATCTGGCCGGCGAAGCCACCTTCGGCGCAGCGCTTGAGGGCGCGGGCCATGCTGCGACCACCGATGAAGGCCAGGTGCCGGGGCGCCAGCAGGCGCTTGAGGTTGTCTCGATTCATGTCGGATCTCGGAATAGGTTTTGCCGGATTTCCCTCACCCCTAGCCCCTCTCCCCAAGGGAGAGGGGAACGAAAGCGTCAGCGCAGCAACGGCCGCAGCAGTTCGCGGGAAATGATGTGGCGCTGGATTTCCGAAGTGCCTTCCCAGATGCGCTCGATCCGCGCGTTGCGCCAGATGCGCTCCACCGGGCCTTCGTCCATCAGGCCCATGCCGCCGAAGATCTGCACCGTCTCGTCGGCCACCTTGCCCAGCACTTCGCTGGCGAAGAGCTTGGCCATGCCGGCTTCGCCGTCGGTCATGCTGCCCTGGTCCATCTTCCAGGCGGTGTGCAGGGTCATCAGCTCGGCCGCGCGAATCTGCGTGGCCATGTCGGCGAGCTTGAAAGAGATGCCCTGATAGGTGCCGATGGGCTGACCGAACTGTTTGCGGTCGGCGGCCCATTGCAGCGAGAGGTCGAGGGCACGCTGGGCCTGGCCGACGCAGTTGGCGGCGACCATCACACGGCCGGCGGTGAGCCAGGCGTTGGCCACTTCCCAGCCCTTGTCCACTTCCCCAAGGACCTTGGAGGCCGGCACGCGGCAGTCATCGAAGAAGATCTCGTAGGTGTGGTAGCCCTTGTTGCTGACACAGCGGGGGCCACGGCGCACGGTCATGCCGGCGGTGCCCTTGTCGACCAGGAAGGCAGTGACGGCATTACGCTTCTTGCCGTTGTGCTCGTAGGTGTCGGTGACGGCGAAGACGATGGCGAAGTCGGCGTGGCCGGCATGGCTGATGAAGTGCTTGGCACCGTTCAGGACGAAATCATCGCCATCGCGCACCGCGCGGGTCTTGATGGAATTGGCGTCGGAACCGGCGCCCGGTTCGGTCAGGGCGAAACAGTCGATCTTCTCGCCCTGGATGCTGGGCAGCAGGTACTGCTCGATCTGCTCGCCCTTGCAGGCCATGAGGATTTTCGAGGGCCGCGCGACGAAAACGTGCAGCGCCCAGGACACCTTGGACAGCTCGCGCTCGACCAAAGCCTGGGACAGGTAGTCGAGCCCGCCGCCACCGACTTCTTCCGGCATGTTGAAGGCATAGAAACCGGCCGCCAGCGCCTTGCCGCGAATCTGCGCGGCCAGCTCCGGGGACACGGCATCGGCGCGGTCCACTTCCTCTTCATGGGGCAGCAGTTCCTTCTCGACGAAGCTCTTCACCGCCTCGACGAGCATTTCCTGTTCCTGGGTCAGTTTGAAATCCATGGGAGTCACCTGCCCGCGCTTAGCGGCCTTTGAATTGAGGGGAACGTTTCTCGGCCACGGCGCGCAGCGCTTCGGCGGCGTCTTCGCTGCGGCCACAGAGCAACCCGGCGGCCTGTTCGGCTTCCAGTTGCTGGGCGAGGCTGCGGCTGGCGCCATCGCGAATCAGCGCCTTGGCCTGGGCAAAGGCGAAGGTGGGACCAACAGCCAGGCGCGCAGCCAACTCACCTGCGACGGCCTGCAGTTGCTCGTCAGCGCAGACTTCACCCACCAGTCCTGCGGAGAGGGCCCGTTCGGCATTCCAGAGTTCGTCGAGGAACAGCAAACGCTTGGCCTGCTCGCCACCGATCAGGCGTGGCAGATGCCAACTGGCCCCCGCGTCCGGCGAGTAGGCCATGCCGGTGTAACCGGCCTTGAAGCGCGCCGAAGCGCCGGCAATGCGGAAATCGCAGCACAGCGCCAGGTCCATTCCCGCACCGACAGCCGTGCCATTGATGACGGCGATGGTGGGTTTTGCCAGGCCATGCAGCCGGCCCATCAGGGCGTGGGCGGCTTCGGTCCAGCCGTAGGTTTCCAGCTCACCCCGCGCTTCGGCCTCAGCCCATTCGGCGAGGTCTGCGCCCGCGCAGAAGCTGCGACCTTCGCCGGTCAGCAGCACAACGCGCACGGCCGGATCGGCCTCATGGGCCGCTAGCAGTTCGAGCAGGGCGTTCAGGGTGGGAATATCCAGCGCATTGCGCTGTTGGGGGCGGTTCAGGGTGATCCGGGCGACACCGGCTTCGACCTGGCTGAGCAAGGTGGTCATCGCAACCCTCGTCTTGTTGTGATTGGTGATGAGGAATTAAGGGCGATCCTAAACGAGTGTTCAGGAAGGCGGCAATCCTGCCCATTTGAGGTATGTAACGCCGCAACACATACTTAAGTGCTTGTTTTTAATGCAATTTATTCGAATGAAAGCGGAGTGGAAACGACGCTTGTTACATCTTTGAACAACTCGGAACCGACGCAAGCCGGGCAAGAATCTCGAGCGGAGGATTGGCCACCCTCACCCCAACCCCGCTCTGCGCCCCGGCCAGATCGCTTCGCGATCTGGCGCTCATCGGCACCGAAAGCAGTGCTTCCGAAGGCGTGCCTCTTCGCCCCAAAGGGAGAGGGGGCAGTCAGTGTGGAGTTGAAGACTTGCACGCTTTCTGTAGGGGCGAATTCATTCGCCAATCAGGCCGCAGGCCTGACCCCCGGACGTTCGCGCTGGTGTTACACCGCAGGTGCGACCATCGCCTGGCGCTGACGCTTGAACTGCAGGAAGAAGTAGACGGCGTAGCAGACACCGACGAAGCCGAAGCCCCAGTAGAGCGACGGGCGCTGCGTCGGGTCCAGTGCCAGGAAGACGAACAGCGAGCTGCACAGCAGGATGCAAGCCAGCGGCAGGAAGGGGTACAACGGCGCTGCGTACTTGAGGTCCTGGACGGTACCGCCCGCCTTGTAGTGCTCGCGACGGAAGCGGTACTGGGCCAGGGCAATGACGATCCAGGTCACGGTGCCGGCCATGCCGCTGATGGCCATCAGCACCATGAACAGCGTGTCGGCGGCCACCACGCTGGTCAGCAGCGACAGCAGCGCGAAGCAGAGGGTGATGCTCAGGGCACGCAGCGGTACACCGCGCTTGCTGAGTGTTGTCAGGCTGCGTGGTGCCATCCCGGTCTTGGACATGGCCCAGAGAATGCGGGTGGAAGCGTAGAGACCCGAGTTACCCACCGAGAGGATGGCGGTGAGGATGACGAAGTTCATCAGGTCGGCGGCGAAGGGAATGCCCACCATGTCGAAGACCTGGACGAAGGGGCTTTCCATCAGGCCGGCTTGTTGCCAGGGCACGATGGCCGACAGCACGACGATGGCGAGCACATAGAAGATCAGCACGCGAAACACCACGTTGCGCACCGCGCGCGGGATGCTCTTTTCCGGCTGGTCGGTTTCACCTGCGGCCACGCCCATGATCTCGCAGCCCTGGAACGCGTAGACCACCGCCATCATCACGGCGAACACCGCGGAAAGGCCGTTGGGGAACAGGCTGTCGCCGATCAGGTTGGAGAACATCGGGGCCGGCTCACCGCTGGCCAGCGGCAGGCCGCCGAAGATTGCCAGGAGTCCAACGATGATGAAGCCGAGGATGGCCGCCACCTTGATTCCGGAGAACCAGTACTCCGCCTCACCGAAGGCACGAGTGGCCAGGGCGTTGAGGGAGAACAGCACCACCACGAACAGTGCCGACCAGTACCAGATGGGCACATCGGGGAACCAGCGGGTCATGAGCATGCCGGCAGCGGTGAACTCCAGGCCGACGGTGGTGGCCCAGCTCATCCAGTACACCCAACCGATCATGAAGCCGGTACCGGGACCGATGTAACGGGTGGCATGGGCCTGGAAGGAGCCGGATACCGGCATCTGCACCGAGAGCTCACCGAGGCAGACCATCACCAGGTACATCAGCACGCCGGCTACCAGATAAGCCAGCACGGCGCCGGCCGGGCCACCCTGGTTGATGGTGACGCCCGAGCCCATGAACAGGCCGGTGCCGATCACGCCGCCGAGGGACAGCATGAAAATGTGGCGGCTTTTCAGCGCGCGAGTGAGCTGGATGCGATCTTCAGACATGACGCACCTCCAAATGGAGGTGGCGGGACAGGTGGGCTTTGCGGGTCATTATTCTTGTCTCCAATAGGCCACGAGGACCGCGTTGGACGCGGTTCGGACCGATTATTGGAAGGACTTGTAAGACCCCGTTGTACGTGGGGATCGAAGTTGTAAAAAGTCGTAAGGAATTTGTTCGATTCCTACGAAGCGCCTTGCAGCTGTGCGTCCAGCACCTCCGTCGAACGCACCAACAGTTCTTCCAGACGCGGCTTCAGCGCCTGCAGGGCGTTGGCATCACCGACCAGCGCCAGGGTTTCCAGCTCCCGCAGGCACGTCGCCAAAGCCCGCAGGCCAAGGGATTCGCTGCTGCCGGCGAGGCGGTGGGAGAGGTGTCCAACTTCGGCGCAGTCCTGGGCGACCAGGGCTTCCAGCAGGCCCGCACGCTGTTCATCGAGCATGCGCCGCAACATGACCAGCAGCCCCTGGACCTTCTGCTCGCCCAGCAGGCCACGATGGGTATCCAGCAATTGCCGGTCCAGCAATTCGGCCGCGCCATCGCTATCCTGCGTCCCCCCCTGCCCGGCCAGTGCCCGGCGCAGGTCATCGAGTTTCAGCGGTTTGGCCAGCGCACCTTGCATGCCGGCATCCAGGCAACTGCGAACCAGCGCCGGCTGCAGGCTGGCGGTGAACGCAAGGATGCGGCTACTGCGGTTGGCGCCTTGTTCATCGGCACGGATCAGCCGGCACAGGTCGATGCCGGACATGCCGGGAAGGTGCAGGTCGAGGAGGATCAGGTCGAAGCGCCGCTGCCGGCACACCCGCAGCGCCGGTTCAGCGTCTTCGGCCAGGGTGACCCGATGGCCGTCGCGCTCCAGCAGCCCGGACACCACCTCGCGGTTGAGTGCGACGTCCTCCACCACCAGCACATCCAGTGGCTCTTGCTGCGGAACGACATTCGGAACGGAAGGCAGGTTTCGCGCGGCAGCCAGCTCCAGCTCGAACCAGAAGCAGCTGCCCTCGCCTTCCACGCTCTCGACACCGATCCGCCCGCCCATCAGCTCCACCAGACGCTTGCTGATGGCCAGCCCCAGGCCAGTGCCGCCGTAGCGCTGGGCCACGGCCTCGCTGGCCTGGGTGAAGCGCTCGAAAATCTTCGTCTGCAGCTCCGGGGCGATGCCAATCCCGTCGTCGGTGACACTGATGCGCAAGCGTTGTCCCGCATCCCGGCTTTCCAGCAATTGCACCTCGACGAGGATCTCCCCCTCTTCGGTGAACTTCACCGCGTTGGCCAGCAGGTTGCTCAGCACCTGACGCAGGAACTGCTCGGCACCGTAGCAGCGGCCCTGCACCCGGGCGTCGATGCGCGTACGCAGGATAGTGCCGTTGGCGCTGGCCCGCGGTTCCAGCAAGGTCAGCACCTGATCCAACAGCGCCGGCAGCGAAAAGTCGACCAGCTCGGGCCGGCCCTCCCCTTCTTCCAGGCGGGCGAAATAGAGCACCTCGTTGAGGATCGCCAGCAAGCCTTCGGCGGCCTTGTATAGGGCCTCCAGGCGTTTGCCGTCGCGCTCATCCAGCGAAGCACCCCGCAGCAGTTCTGCCATGCCGAGGATGCCGTTGAGCGGCGTGCGGATCTCATGGCTCATGGTGGCAAGGAAACGCGATTTGGCCAGGTTGGCGGTCTCGGCGTCTTCCTTGGCCCGCTGCAAGCTGGCAGTGCGCCGCTCCACCATGCCCTGCAAGGCGGCGCGGTCTTCCTCGCGGCGCTGGATGTCGTCGAGGATGGCCCGGCGCATGTCATCCAGGGCCTGGGCAACCGTATCGATCTCGTCGGCGCCACGGCCGGGCCGGCGATCCAGATGCAACGCCTCGTACCAGTCACCGGCGCCGACCCGGCGGGCGAAGTCGGCCATCACCTGCAGGTGACGGGTGACCAGGCGGTGGAACAGCCAGGAAAGGGTCACGGCAAGGCCGCAGAGGAAGATCCCCATCCACAGAAGGCTGGTAAGACCGGTGGCATAAAGGCGCTGGTAGACAGCCCCGAGGTCAACAGCGACTTCCAGCTCACCGAGCTGGCGCCGTTCACCGCTGGGGGGCTGGTAGGAGAGTGGAAAGCTCGCGCGGCGCAGCGGGCCGGCGGGCTCGCTGGCGCCTTCCTGCAGGTCGAAATCGGCACTGGTCAGGCGCACTCGGGCGATGTCGGGAAAGTCCGCCAGGCCGCGCAGCTGCATCTTCAACTGCTCCTGGTTGAGGTCCCAGAGGCTGCGTTCGAAGCTGGCCAGGTAGCCGACGCGGATCAGCTCCAGTCGCGCCTCGATGTCGCGCATCTCGCGGCGGTACTCCAGGTGCAGCTGTACCGCGCTGGCGACAAGGGTAAAGCACAGACTGAACAGCAGGATGAACAGCAACAGCCGGCGCAGCAGGCCGCTGGCAGGTTTCGGTGCAGTCATGGCCGGGACTCCGGCTGGGCGACCATGTCGCGATAGGTGGCTTCGCTCTCGGCCAACCAGCGCTCGATCTCGCCGCCGTCGGCCAGGCGCTGCAACTCGGCGTCGATCTCCGCCATGCGCGCGGCGAGCGGGGACTGCCGGGACACCGCCAGGCGCAGGTGGTCGACGGCCAGGGTCAGGGGCAGCGCCCGGATGTCAGCACCGCCAAGCAGGTGTTCGATGTACAACAGGCCGGTGCGCCGTTCGTAGGGGATGAAATCGATGCGTCCACGGATCAGCTTGCCGAAGTTCTGCTGGCTATCGGAGACCCATTCAATATTGCCGGCGCGGACGACGATCTGGTCGAAGGCGTCGCCATAGCTCTCACCGAACAACAGGCCGCCACGATAGCGCTTGAGGTCTTCCAACCTGTCCACCTGGAGTGGGTGCTTGCGGTTGTAGAAGACCGCCACTTCTTCGCGCAGCACGGGCACATCGGCGAAGGCCAGGTCGGCCAGGCGCTCGGGCGTTCGATAGGCCAGCACCACGTCTACCCGCCCTTGTGCGGCATCCATCAGGCAGCGTTTCCAGTTGCCCAGCACCACCACGTCCACGTCCAGGCCGAGTCTGGCGAACACCGCCTTGACCACGGTCGGCGCCAGGCCGCGTACCTGCTTGCCGTCACTCCAGGAAATCGGCGGATAGACCGGGTAGTCGCAGTAGCGCACCGCAGGCGCGGCCTGGGCAGCACCGCAGAACAGGAGGATGGCCAGCAGCCAGGCGCGCGCCATGGGCTCAGGCGGCGCTGGCCGTGGCGGTGAATAGATAACCCGCGCCGTGGATGGTGATGATCAGCTGCGGCTCGGCCGGATCGTCGCGCAGCTTTCGGCGAAGTCGCCCTACCAGCACATCGATGGAACGATCGTTGGGCAGCCATTCGCGGTTGCGGATCTGGTCCATCAACTGGTCGCGGCTGAGGGTGTGCCCGGCATTGCGCAGGAAGACGCTGAGCAACTGGAACTCGCCATGGGTGAGCAGGGTTTCGCTGCCGTCCTGGTCGATCAGGCGGCGCCGATCGTTGTCCAGCGTCCAGCCGGCGAAACGCTTGAGCTGGGTGGACGGGGCGGCGGCGACCGGTTGCTGGGCATGACGTACACGGCGCACCAGATTCTTGGCGCGGGACACGAGCTCACGGGGATTCAGGGGTTTGACTACATAGTCGTCGGCGCCGCATTCAAGACCAACGATGCGATCGACTTCGTCGTTGCGGCCGGTGATGAGGATGATGCCGACCTCCGAGCGCACGCGCAGCTCGCGGGTCAGGGTCAGGCCGTCCTTGCCCGGCAGGCGGATGTCGAGCATCACCAGGTCGACCGGGCTTTCCGCCAGCGAGGCTTCGGCCTGTTCGGCGGTGCTGGCGCATCGTACCTGGTAGCCCTCCTGGGCGAGGTAGGACTGGAGCAGTTCACGGATCAGCGGATCGTCGTCGACGATCAGCACACTGGGAGCCATTGCAAATGCCCTCCGCCGCCGCTGCTTGGCGGGGCGATCTTATTGTTGGAGTGGCTGGAGGTTATCGCCCGCTGAACGATCGATCAACAGGCGCCGACGGGACGCAGGAAGCGCTGCATGCCGCCAGCCTGGAGACCGTCCACCCAGGCTTCGCAGATTTGCGCACCTTGTGCTGGCGTGAAGGTGTGCGGGTTCAATCCGGACTCCAGCCAGAGCCCATCGAGCAAGGCGCTGAGGCTGATCGCGGCAAGCTCGGCGTCGAAACCCTGCCAGCCTTCCTCGAGTGCCAGTTCGGTGAGCACCTTGGCCAGGATGGCCCGGTACTCGCCGTAGGACTGATCGTGAGCCAGGTTGATGGCCTGGGCGGTCTTCACCGCTCCCCAGAAGGCCAGCCAGGCTTCGAGCAACTGGGGGTCCAGCAGTTCTGCGCTGAAGGACGCCTGGAAGAATGCCGACAGCCGCGGCCGTGGGCTGGCAGGGGCATCGTCGATGGCGTCGCGCAGGAGCTTCATCACCCGCCCGGTGACGGCCAGGTAGGCCTCGGCGACCAGTTCATCCTTGCTCGCGTAGTGATGGTTGATCAGCCCCACCGACACGCCAGCCTCGGCGCAGATCTTGCGGATGGAGGCGCCCTGGAAACCATGGCGCTTGAGGCAGATGAGGGTCGCTTCGATCAGGTGCGCCTTGCGCAACTCGGGGTCCAGGCGGGAGTAGCGCACATCCTGGGTTGTCATGCCGAAAGCTCCTGTGGTGGTCCGGCGATTCGTAGAGCCCGTTCATGCTCTCGCGATGCGCAGCAGATCATGGACAGGTTCTGAACGACTGTACAGGAGGACGCCGCCCCCACCTACCCGTTCGGGTTATGGCCGCTATCGCCCAAGGGGCACAAAGTAGGTAGCGAGGCGATTCGATAACAACAATAGAGGTGAACCGATATGCACAAGACCCTGGTCGCAGCACTCGGCACGACGCTCATCCTGTTGCCGGCCCTGAGCCCGGCGGACGACAGCAACACCCTGCGCCTGTACAACTGGTCGGACTACATGGGCGAGCACACCCTCGCCGAGTTCGAAAAGGCCACCGGGATCAAGGTGGTCTACGACACCTTCGACTCCTATGAGACCGTTCAGGGCAAGCTGCTGCCCGGCCGCTCCGGCTACGACCTGGTGGTGCTCAACGCCGCCCTGGTGCCGCCGCTGCTCAAGGCGGGGGTTTTCCAGCCGCTGGACAAGAGCCGCCTGCCCAGCTGGGGCAACCTCGACCCACAGGTCCTGGCCAGCCTGGAACACTTCGATCCGGGCGTGACCTATTCGGCGCCCTACACCTGGGGCAGCAACGGCATCACCTACAACGTCGACATGATCAAGGCGCGCATGCCTGATGCGCCAATCGGCTCCCTGGCGATGGTCTTCGACCCCGAGATCGTGTCGCGCTTCGCCGACTGCGGCGTGACCCTGATCGACTCCCCCACTGATGTGCTCCCGCTGGCGCTGGCATACCTGGGGCGTGATCCGAACAGCGCGGAGCCCGAGGACCTCAAGGCCGCCCAGGACCTGCTGATGAAGGTGCGTCCCTACATCCGCAAGTTCGACTCCATGAGCTACCTCAACGGTCTGGCCAACGGCGACCAGTGCATCGCCATGACCTGGTCCGGCGATTACGCCACCGCCCAGGCGCGTGCCACGGAAGCCGGCGCCAAAGTGAAGCTGGACTACTTCATTCCCAAGGAAGGTTCGCTGATCTGGTTCGATGACTTCTACATCCCCAAGGACGCGCCCCATGTGGAGAACGCGCACAAGTTCATCGAATACATGCTGCAGCCCAAGGTGATCGCCCAGGTCACCGACTACATCCGCTACGCCAACAGCAACAAGGCTGCCACACCGCTGGTAGCGGCCGAGGTGCGCAACGATCCGGCGATCTACCCCGACGACACGACGCGTGCCCGGCTCTTCACCCAGAAAACCCAGCCGCAGAAGGCCATGCGCCTGATCACCCGCACCTGGAATGCGGTCAAGACCGGCAAATGATTTGAACTGCCCTGTACGGAAAGGTAACGACCATGAACACCCCAAACACCGACTTCTTCGCCCAGTTCGACGATGAGCGCCTGGTGGCCGCCGACAAGGCGCATTACATGCACGGTTACCACGTCTTCGACGACCACCGGGAAAATGGCGCGTTGAACATCGCGGCCGGCAGCGGTGCCTATATCTACGACACCGCTGGCAATCGCTACCTGGACGCCGTGGGCGGCATGTGGTGCACCAACATCGGCCTGGGCCGCGAGGAAATGGCCGAAGCCATCGCCGACCAGGTCCGCCAACTGGCCTACTCCAACCCGTTCTGCGACATGGCCAACGTCAAGGCCATCGAACTCTGCGAGAAGCTGGCGGAGCTGGCGCCGGGCGACCTCGACCACGTGTTCCTCACCACCGGTGGCTCCACCGCCGTGGATACCGCCTACCGCCTGGTGCAGTACTACCAGAACTGCCGTGGCAAGCCGGAAAAGAAACACGTCATCACCCGTATCAACGCCTACCACGGCTCCACCTTCCTGACCATGTCCCTGGGTGGCAAGGCGGCGGATCGTCCGGCGGAGTTCGACTTCCTCAAGGACCGCATCCACCACATCTCCTGCCCCAACCCCTACCGGGCGCCAGCGGGCATGGACGAGGCGCAGTTCCTGGAGTTCCTGGTCAACGAGTTCGAGGACAAGATCCTCACCCTGGGCGCGGACCGGGTGGGTGCCTTCTTCGCCGAGCCGATCATGGGTTCGGGTGGCGTGATCATCCCGCCGGCCGGCTACCACAAGCGCATGTGGGAGGTCTGCCAGCGCCATGACGTGCTCTATATCTCCGACGAGGTGGTGACCTCCTTCGGCCGCCTGGGCGCTTTCTTCGCCTCGGAAGAAGTATTCGGCGTGGTCCCGGACATCATCACCACTGCCAAGGGCCTGACGTCCGGCTACCTGCCGCTGGGCGCCTGCATCTTCTCCGAGCGCATCTGGCAGGTGATCGGCGAGCCGGGCAAGGGCCGCTGCTTCAGCCATGGCTTCACCTACAGCGGCCACCCGGTGAGCTGCGTCAGCGCGCTGAAGAACATCGAGATCATCCAGCGGGAAAACCTGTTGGCCCATGTGGACGACGTGGGGGCTTACCTGGAGGAACGCCTGCATACGCTCGCGGACCTGCCGTTGGTGGGCAGCGTGCGCTGCAAGAAGCTGATGGCCTGCGTCGAGTTCGTCGCCGACAAGGCCAGCAAGACCCTGTTCCCCGATGAACTGAACATCGGCGAACAGATTCACCTGAGGGCGCAGAAACGGGGCTTGCTGGTGCGCCCCATCGTGCACCTGAACGTGATGTCGCCGCCGCTGACCATCACCCGCGCCCAGGTGGACGAGATCGTCGACACGCTGCGCGAGGCGATTCTGGAAACCGCTGCCGACCTCGCGCGAAGTGGCGACTATGCCGGCAGTTGAGGGAGTCTGGCCGCTACCTGGCGACGCCAGTAGACTGCCGGACATGACCGAGACCGCTTCTGACAAAACCACCCCCGCCACCCTGCATGCCTGGCATGCAGGGCTGGCACGGGCCATGGCCAGCGTCGCGGAACCTTCATTCTGCGAGCACCTGATCGACGCACTGCGAAACCTGGTGCCCATCGAATCGGTGCTGCTGGGCCTGGAGTGCAAGGGACTAGCCCCGCGACCGCTCTACCAGTGCGGCATTCCCACCGAGTATCGCGAGGCGCTGATCGAGCGCTACTACGCTCGCGGCTACCTGCTGGACCCCTTCTGCCTGGCCATGGAGAACGGCTTGGCCGAAGGCTTCTACCACCTTTCGGAAATCGCCCCGGACGACTTCTTCAGCAGCGAGTACTACCGCACCAACTACCTCAAATGCGGCTCGGTGGAAGACGCCCATTTCATCGTCGACCTGGGTGGCCAGCGCAAGGTTTCCCTCTGCGTGTACCAGGGCCGCAGTGGGGCACGCTTCAGCCAGGAAGAACTTGCGCTGCTACGGACTGCGCACCCACTGGTGCGCGAACTGATGCGCCAGTTCGACGAGCGCGGCGGACTGATGCGCTGCCTTGATGGCCATGGACCTGCGCCCATGCACACGGCACCGTCTGCGGCGCTGAACCAGCAGATACGCGAGGCCTTCATGAACTTCGGCAGCGACCGCCTGACCGAACGCGAACGGGAGATCGCCCACCTGCTGCTGCGTGGACACTCGGCCAAATCCAGCGCCAAGGTGCTGGAAATCTCCCCGGAAACCGTGCGCATGCACCGCAAGAATCTCTATACCAAGCTGGAAATCAGCTCCCAGGCCGAACTCTTCGCCCTGTTCATCGACTGGCTGACAGCCTGAGGCGCGTTTTCAGTCGCCATGTCCGCGACCTCCCTGTAGGAGCCAGCTTGCTGGCGAACAGGAGCCATTCGCTGGCAAGCCGGCTCCTACAACACTTGGCGCAACTGCCGCTGCCGGGCAGACCTGCGGCCTGCTTGGCGATTGAAATCGCCCCTACAGGTGGTGCAGACACAACCTTTTCAGTCGGACGGCGCTGGGCAGATCCGATCCTTTGACTAGGCTTGCTTGTCTCTTCCTCTAACCGGAGACGCGCCATGCCCATCGAGAAAGCCCTGTATACCGCCCATGCCGAAGCCTATGGTGGTCGTGAAGGTCGCGCCGTGTCCTCGGATGGCGTGCTGGATGTGAAGCTGACGACGCCCAAGGAGCTGGGTGGCCCCGGAGGCGACGGCACCAACCCCGAGCAGCTTTTCGCCGCAGGTTATTCGGCGTGCTTCCTTGGCGCCATGAAGTTCGTCGCCGGCAAGGAAAAGATCACGCTGAGCGAGGACACCTCTATAGAAGGCGCCGTGGGCATCGGCACCCTGCCGACAGGTTTCGGCATCGAAGTCGAACTGAAGATTTCACTGCCCGGGCTGGACAAGCAGGTCGCCAAGGAGCTGGTGGACAAGGCGCACATTGTCTGCCCGTACTCCAACGCCACGCGCGGCAATATCAACGTGAAGCTGACCCTGGTGTAGGAGAGGGGGGACGCCTGGTTCTTGCTCGCGAATTACGGTTCGCCAGCAAGCTGGCTCCTTCATGAGTGACTGATAAAAGGGAGGCCATTGGCCTCCCTCTTTCATTTCACCTTGTAGATGATCCCCGGGCTGCACTGGACCATCTGGTAGAGGTCCGGCAAGCCGTTCAGCGCCTCGGACGCACCGAGGAACAGGTAGCCGCCCGGTTTCAGGGTGGCGTGGATGCGGGTGAGGATGTCCTTCTTCACTTCGGCGGAGAAGTAGATCAGCACGTTGCGGCAGAAGACGATGTCGAACTTGCCGAGGGCGGCGTAGCTGTCCAGCAGGTTCAGCGGGCGAAACTCCACGCGGCTGCGGATGGCCGGCTTGACCGCCCAGCGCCCCGGCCCTTTCGGGTCGAAATAACGTACCAGACGGTCCTGCGAGAGGCCGCGCCCCATGGCCAGGCTGTCGTACTCGCCAGAGCGACAGGCCGTGAGCATCGAGCTGGACAGGTCCGTGGCGACGATGCGCGCGCCGGCCTTGAGCTGGCCGAGGTTGACCTTCTCGTACTCGTCGATCGTCATGGAAATGGAGAAAGGCTCCTGTCCCGACGAGCTGGCCGCCGACCAGATGCGCAACGGCAGGTTCGGGTTGGCCTTGATCAGCTCGGGCAGGACCCGGTTTTTCAGCACTTCGAAGGGATAGGTATCCCGAAACCACAGGGTTTCGTTGGTGGTCATGGCATCGATGACCTGCTCGCGCAGGCCGCCACGGGAAAAACCCTGGATGCGCTGGGTGAGTTCACCCAGCGTCTTGATGCCGTTCTGCTCCATCAGCTTGTTCAGCCGACTGGAGACCAGATACTGCTTGTTGCTGCCCAGCAGGATGCCGCAGGTCTTTTCCAGGAACACCCGGAACTGCTCGAACTCCACATTGCCTGAAGACACTAAGGGCGCCTCACCGATCTGTTTCCTTGTCAGGGGGCCGAATCAGCCCCCGTCCGTTACCTTGATGCGTTCCACGACTCGCGCGGCCAGGTCATCCGGCTTGAACTTGGCGAGGAAGTCATCTGCCCCGACCTTCTTCACCATCGCCTGGTTGAACACACCCGAGAGCGAAGTATGCAGGAGGATATGCAACTTCTGCATGCGCGGATCGTTGCGGATCTCCGCCGTCAGGGTATAGCCGTCCATCTCCGGCATCTCGATGTCGGAAACGATCATCAGCAGTTCCTGTTCCGGCGCCTTGCCCTCCTCCACCAACTCGCGCAGGTAGTTGTAGGCCTGGCGGCCGTCGTTCAACGCCTTGACCTCGACGCCGACGGTTTCCAGGCAGCGGATCACCTGTTTACGCGCGACGGAGGAGTCGTCAACGATCAGGACCCGCTTGCTCACAGCCTTGCTCTGGGTGTCGATGTCGATCACGCCTTCGGACACCACCTCGGAGGTAGGCGCCACTTCAGCGAGGATCTTCTCGACGTCGATGATCTCCACCAACTGCTTGTCGACCCGGGTGACCGCCGTCAGGTAATGGTCACGACCGGTGCCCTTGGGTGGCGGATGGATCTCCTCCCAGTTCATGTTGACGATGCGTTCCACCGAGCGCACCAGGAAACCCTGCACCTTGGTGTTGTATTCCGTGATGATGACGAAGCTGTTCTTCAGGTCATCGAGGCCTCTGCGACCGGTCGCCATGGACAGGTCGAGAATCGGAATGGTACCCCCACGGATATTGGCGACCCCGCGTACGACCGGACTGGACTTGGGCATCAGGGTGAGGCGGGGGCACTGCAGCACCTCCTTCACCTTGAACACGTTGATCCCGTACAGCTGCGGCCCGTCGAGACGGAACAGCAGCAGCTCCAGGCGGTTCTGCCCGACCAGTTGAGTACGCTGGTTAACCGAATCCAAAACACCGGCCATGACCAGACTCCTATTACAAGTCGATGAGCCCGCTTCAGCCTAGCAGGCGGCACGAGCCTTGCTTCTAAGTTTGCATGAACACCATGATGACGCTTTTCCGACGCCTGATGGCAAAACGCCGCAAACCGCTTGCGGCTGTTTTACCCGCTTTGTGCTGCCTCGGCTACAGTCCGGCGTCGAGTGCGACTGTGACGTCGCCTGAGGTACTTATCGGCACGGCCGAAGGCTTTCTTGAGTTCACCGTCGAAGAATATCTGCAGCGCGGCAACATCCAGGGTCGCAGTGAAATCCAGGTCAACCGGCTCGATCCCCGCCTGCGACTGGCTGAATGCGACAGGGATTTGACGGCCAAGCTGGAAAGCCCTGCCCAGCCGCTGGGACGCGTCACGGTGCGAGTCAGTTGTGAAGGCAGTTCGCCCTGGACGGTGTTCGTTCCCGCACAGGTGAAGCTCTATCGCGAAGTGGTGGTGGTTACGCGGGCATTGCGTCGTGGCGTCCCTATCACTCATCAGGATGTGGCCCTGGCCGAACGTGACGTCGGCACCTTGAATCAGGGGTTTCTGAGCGATCCGGGGCAGATCATCGGCCAGAAGACCACACGCTCGCTGGTTTCCGACCAGGTGCTGGCTCCGTTGCACCTGGAACAGGCCGAAGTAGTGAGCAAGGGCGACCAGGTCGTGATCAGCGCCGTCGGCTCGGCCATCAATGTGCGCATGCCGGGCGAAGCCATGAGCAAGGGCGCGCCGGGTGAGCAGATACGGGTACGCAACCTGAGTTCCGGCCGCGTGATCAAGGCCCGTGTAAAGGGACCCGGCCAGGTTCAGGTAGATATGTAGGCATGATTCCGCTGGCGCCGGACAGGGCTGATTTCCTAAACTCAGCCGGTACGAAAGAATTTTCTAAAGTTATCCCGGACAGGGCCGATAAAACGGTAAGCGTCCAAATAGCGTCCGAGGTTCAGCATCATGGTTATCGACTTCAACCGGCTCAATAACGGTCCCACGCCCGCCAACTCGGGGCGTACCGGCAGCACCCAGGCCGGCAAGAGCGAAACCGTCACCAGCGGCCAGACTGCATCGACCCAGAACACCGGCGAGCAGGCTCCGGCTGCCAAAAGCGGCGAATCCGTGCAGCTGAGCAGCGAAGCTCAAGTGCTGCAGAAAGCCGGCGAACAACTGCGCGACCTGCCCGTTGTGGACAAGGAGCGCGTGGAAAAGCTCAAGCAGGCCATTGCCGACGGCTCTTATCAAGTCGACAGCAAGCGCGTGGCCAGCAAGCTGCTGAACTTCGAATCCCAGCGCTAGTCCACGGGCGGCGCTGGGGAACTTGGACGCTAAGGCCCCAGAGCGCGTATGCACGACACCAACCTGCTTCAGCTGTTCTCCGACGATATCGGCCACGCCAAGCGATTGCTTGAGCTGATGGACGAAGAATTCCAGGTTCTGGGTGAGCGCGACCTCGTCCGCCTCGAAAAACTCCTCGCCGACAAGCAGCCCCTCCTTGCCCAACTCGACCAGCATGGCCGCCAGCGCAGCCAGTTGCTGGCCAGTCTGCAGCTGAGCGCTGATCGCAGCGGCTTGCAGCAACTCGCCGAGCGCTCCCCGATGGGCCAGGAACTGCTTGATCGCAGTGACGAACTGGGTGAGCTGCTGGAGCGCTGCAGGACGACCAACGAGCGCAATGGCCGACTGATCCGCGCCAATCGGGCGACGATCGGCAATATGCTCGGCATCCTCCGTGGCGGTGACACGCCCAGCCTCTATGACAGCCGCGGTGCGGCCGCTAGAATCGGCCAGCAGCGCCCGCTCAGCCAGGCCTGACAAGCCATTACAAGAAAGGCACAAAGACATAGAGGCACGATGCCACTATTCTTTGTGTGACCCGCGTTTGTGTTCGGAGAGACCTGGACCGTGTCCAACCCATTCCACGAAGTCAACGGCCCTCAACCCCCCAAGGTGCTCAAGGCACCGGTAGAGATCCTGGCCAACCTTCGTCTGTTGCAGCAGCATCACGACCCGCTGATCGTCACCTTCCACGACCGGAACCAGCGCTTCCAGAGCTACCTGATTGAAGTGGACCGCGACCGTGGTCTGATCGCCCTCGACGAATTGATCCCCAATGACGGCGAACGCTTTCTGAAGAATGGCGAAACCTTCCGTGTCGAAGGCTTCCACGACGGCGTGCGAATCGCCTGGGATGCCCAGCAAGCAGCCACGATCGGCGAGTTCGAGGGAGGTCGTTGCTACTGGTGCCCGCTGCCCGACGAGGTGACTTACCACCAGCGCCGTAACGCCTTTCGCGCCCCCCTGAAACAGAGCCAGTTGGTCCCCATCGAACTGGACGGTGACAAGCTGTCGTCGGCGATCAAGGGCGTGATGCTGGATATCTCGGCCACCGGCTGCAAGCTGCGCTTCGAAGGAGACCTCAGCGGTCGCCTGCAAGCCGGACAGGTCTATGAGCGCTTCAGCGCCAGGATGCCCATCGGCCCCATTACCACTCCCGTGGAGCTGCGCCATCTGCATTTCGACGAGAAGCTCGGCATGAGCTTTGCCGGCATCCGCTTCCACAACATGAGCGGGCTGGTGCAGCGCAATGTTGAACGCTTCGTCTACCAACTGCAGCGCGAAGCGCGTCGCTTCGAGAAGGACGAACTCTTCTAGCAGTCGATTCGGAAGGCTATGTCTGCGTTAGCTGTTGCCAGAGATGGGCCATCGGTCCAGGAGCCTTGTAGGAGCTAGCTTGCTGGCGAAACGGGGCCATTCGCTGGCAAGCCAGCTCCTACGGGCAATGCACCTACTTGCAACACTTAATGCAGACACAGCCATTCGGAAGGCACAATCGCCGGTCGCTGCTTTCCACGTCCGGCCCTTTCTGTCTCAGACGACCCCGAGCTTGAATCCCAGTCGCCCCAGGCGCGGTAAATGCTCGGGACTGTCCATTACCCAGAGCGACGGCAGCAGCCCATGCTGCCAATCCAGTTGTTGCAGTCGCTCACAGGTCAAGGCCAGCACCCGGTCACTGCCCCAGGGCATGGCTTCGAAAAGGCGCGGATCGACACGTCGCAGACCGAGCAGGCCATAGCGGCCATCTTCCGTCGGCCCTAGAACCGCCTGATGCTCATGCAACGCCTCGCAGGCGGCCGAGAGGTAATCGGCGTCCAGCATCGGACAATGCTGGCCGATGAGTACCACTGCATCGTTTTCGGAAAGTCCCAGGGCAGCGATACGCCGCATTCGCTCCCCCAGGTCACCCACTGGCTGGCCGACGACCATCCAGTCGTTGTCCTCGGCCAGGGCTTCAAGGGCCTCGTCCGGCCCATCCTCGATCCAGAAGATCCGCTCACTGAAGCCCAGTGGCGGTAGGTTGAGTACGCGTGCCACCAATTGCCGATGCAACTGGCTGACCCCCTCCTCGCCCAACTCCGGAACCAGGCGGGGGTGGTGCTTGCCGGCCTGCGGAGCGCTGGCCAGCAGATGCAGGGATATGCTCAACGACATCACCAGATCCTCCTTGAAGTCCCAAGGCAGGCTTGGGCTTGAAGCTCGGGTAGGCGCACTCGTCGATAATTGGGCAAAAGGGATGTGGCGTTGGGCCACTACTTATCGGGCTGCGGTTGCTCCGGCATCTCCTCGGGCGACGGCTCGGGCGGCGGAACTTCGCCGTTCTGCATCTGGTCGTGCACCGCTTTTTCATCGACGCGGGGGTCGAGGGCTGCCACCAAGGGAGAACTGATCATGTTGTCGGGCGTCGGCACATGGTGCAGCGGCGCCTCGTCGACGCGGTGCAACCCGGTAACCGCATCCGGTCGAACCCGAAGGACCAACACGGTGGCGCAGAAGCATACGAACGCGTAGAGCATGTTCGGCCCCAACAGCTTCATCAGGGCGCCGGTCAACAGCGGACCAATGCTCGCCCCCACGCCGAAGGTGATCAGTAGCATGGCGGTCAGCGACACCCTTCGCTCGGCTTCTATATGGTCATTGGAGAAAGCCACTGCGAGTGGGTAGAGGCTGAACTGCAGCAGGCAGACCAGGAAGCCGACCGGGAACAGCACCTCCAGCGGCGCGGCGGGCATGATCGCCAGGGGCAAGGCCGACACCGCGAGCAAGGCTGCCGTGGTGCGAATCAGCACCGCACGATCATGGCGGTCCGACAGCCAGCCCAACGGCCACTGCACGAGGAGCCCGGCCAGAATGCAGCTCCCCATGAACAGGCCCACCTGGTTGATTGGCAGACCTTGGGCGGTGGCATAGAGCGGCGCCAGACCGTAGAAGGAACCGATCACCAGACCGGAAACCAGCACGGTGGTCATGGACTGCGGCACACGATTGATGAAGAAACGCGGTTCCAGCGGTGCCGGATGCAGCGGCGCCGGGTGCAACTTGCGGGTCAGCGCGACGGGCACCAGGCACAGCGCGAAACACATCGCCACGAGCATCAACAGCTCCGGACCGAGGCCCGGGTGCAGGACCAGCACCAGTTGCCCAAGCACCAGGCCCAGGTAGGAGGCGACCATGTAACCGGCGAACACCTGCCCGCGCTGGCTGGCGTCGGCCTGCTCGGTGAGCCAGCTCTCGATCACCATGTACTGGCACATCATCCCCAGCCCCACCAGCATCCGCATGAACAGCCAGGCCGGCAGGAAGTCGATCAGACCATGCCCGAGCACGGCCGCCGTCACCACGCCGGCACAGGCCACGTAGGCGCGGATATGCCCGACCCGGGCAATCAGCCGGTGCCCCAGCTTGCCGCCAAGGATCAGGCCGAAATAGTTGGCCGCCATCAGGGCGCCGACCCAGAGCCCATCCACCTTGTCCGCAGCGAGGCGAAGGCCGAGGTAGGTACTGAGCAGGCCGGAGCCGATCAGCATGAGCAGGGTGGCGAAATACAGTGCGCGAAACGACTTCCAGATCCGATGCATCGACGCTCCAGGCGGCTTCTTGTACAGGGAGGGCCGCCCGGAAAGGCGGCCCTGGGGCGATCAGACCTGGGCAGCGAGGACGCGCCGTTCCCAGGGAGTGATCTCATCGAAGAAGCTGCAGAGCTCCATCGTCTTCGTAGCAATGTAGCCTTCGATGAACTCATTGCCGAACAGTTCACGTGCCAGATCGCTGCGTTTCAGACGTTCGATAGCGGCGTGCAGGGTACAGGGCAACAACAACTCGTCCGGAGCCTCGAATTCACCCTGGATGGGAGCGCTCGGTTGCAGCTTTCGTTCCATCCCGTAAAGCCCGGCCGCCAGGCTGGCGGCGATGGCCAGATAGGGATTCGCATCGGCGCCGGGCAGACGGTTCTCCACCCTCCTCGCCACCGGCGCGCTGGCCGGAATGCGTAGGCCCGCTGCACGGTTGTCATGGGACCAGCAGGCGTTGTTGGGGGAAGCATAGGGGTGACAGAGACGCTGGTAGGAGTTCACGTTGGGCGCGAACAGCGCGGTGAAATCTCCCATGGCCGCCTGCTGCCCGCCGATGAAGTGGGCAAAGGCCGGGGTCGCCTCGCCATTGGCGTCAGTGAAGATGTTCTGCTCGCCGTCGAGCGTCACCACGCTCTGGTGGATATGCATTGAACTACCCGGCGTGTGCGGCAACGGCTTGGCCATGCACACCACCTGGATACCGTGCTTGAGCGCGACTTCCTTCAGCAGGTGCTTGAACAGGAAAGTCTGGTCCGCCAGGAGCAACGGATCGCCATGCAGGAAATTGATCTCGAACTGGCTGACGCCCATTTCGTGCATGAAGGTGTCGCGAGGCATGCCGAAGGCTTCCATGCCGCGATACACCTCTTCGAAGAACGGCCGCAAACCGTTGTTGGACGACACACTGAAAGCCGAGCAGCCATCCTCGCGACGACCATCCAGGCCTATCGGCGGCAGGAAGGTCTGGGTCGGATCGGGATTGGGAGCAAAGACGAAGAACTCCAGCTCGGTCGCCACCACGGGCTTCCAGCCGTAGGTCGCATAGCGCTCCACCACCTTTCGCAGCAGACCGCGGGTCGACAGCCCGGACGGACGGCCATCCAACTCCTGGGCGTCGCAGATGGCCAGGGCCCGCGAACGCTCGCTCCAGGGCAGACAATGCACCTGGCTCGGCTCGGCGACCAAGGCCAAGTCACCATCGTCGCTGCCATAGAAGCGGGCCGGCGGATAGCCGCCCATGATGCATTGCAGCAACACGCCTCGCGCCAGTTGCAAACGCCGCCCCGAGAGGAAGCCCTCCCCCGTCATCACCTTGCCGCGCATCACGCCATTCAGGTCGGGAGTGACGCACTCGATTTCTTCAACCCCGGCCAGACGCTCGGCGAGCGGGCTGCGGACTTTGGTAGTCATGATTGTTGTCCTTGTGCACTACGGCCGCTCTGGACGGCGGCTTGTACAAAATACGCACCGGCTGTTTGAAATATCAAGCAGACGAAGTGACGATTCCTCATCCCATGAAAAAAGGGGTGAAGCACTGAGTGCTTCACCCCTTCTTCGTTACCGCTTCGTGCGCGCTGGCTGCCTCCTCAGCTGACGATGAAGTCCGCCGAAGTCACGCTGGTGGCATCCGTCACACCCACCAGAGTGATGCTGTTGGCGCCGATCGCCACCCGGGTATCCGCCCCGACATCGGTGATCACCACGTTGGCTGCGAAGTTTGCCGCGGTGATGCCCAGGGACGCCACGTTCAGCAGGTCCTGGCCACCCACCGGGTTGGCATCGAAGCTGAGGACGCGATCCTGGCCGAAGTTCCCGCCGAACACGAAGGTGTCGTTGCCCGCGCCGCCACTCAGCGTGTCGTTACCCGCACCACCGTTGAGCGTGTCGTTACCCGCACCGCCGTTGATGGTGTTCGCCAAGGCATTGCCGGTGCCGCTGAAGTTGCCGGCGCCTCCCGACAGCAAGGTCTCGACGTTCGCCGCCAGGGTGTAGCTCGCCAGGTTCGTCCACACCGTGTCGGCGCCCTGGTTCGCCAGCTCCATGACCACATCCCCGGCTTCCGTCACCACGTAGATGTCGTCCCCCTGTCCACCGATCATGGTGTCGTTGCCGGAACCGCCACCCAAGGTGTCGTTCCCGAGGCCACCCACGAGCATGTCGTTACCGGCACCGCCTTGCAGCACGTTGTTACCGTTGCCGCCCCGGATCACGTTGGTCACGGCGTTGCCATTACCGGTGAAGCTCGCGGCACCGCCATAACTCAGGTTCTCGACGTTCACACCCAGGGTGAAGGTGGTCAGCGTTGTCCACACCAGGTCGGTGCCCTGCCCGTTCTGCTCGACCACCACGTCGCCCGCATCGCTGACCACGAAGGTGTCGTCACCCAGACCACCGGCCAGGGTATCGTTGCCCGAACCACCATCCAGCGTGTCGTTGCCGGCCCCACCCACCAGGTTGTCGGCGCCGGCGCCGCCCATCAGGGTGTCGTTGCCGACGCCACCGGTAATGGTGTTGGCCAGGACGTTGCCGTTGCCGGCGAAGTTGCCGCTTCCGCCATAGACCAGGTTCTCGACGTTGGCGGTCAGGGTGTAGCTCGCCAGGGTCGTCCAGACCAGGTCAGTGCCCTGTCCGTTCTGCTCGTTCACCACGTCGCCGGGATTGCTGACCACGAAGGTGTCATCGCCCAAGCCGCCGGACATGGTGTCGTTGCCGGCCCCACCATCGAGCACGTCGTTGCCCGCGCCGCCACTCAGCGTGTCGTTGCCGGCCCCGCCACTGATCAGGTCGTCACCGGCCGCACCGGTCAGCGTGTCATTGCCAGGCCCGCCGTTGAAGATGCCACCGACCCGCGCCGTCGCCAGCGACGCCACCGAGTTGTTGAAGCCACTGTCATCGACGTAGCTGGTGACCACCCGCAGGAACAGCCCGACCTGCGCCGTTCCCGGCGTGAAAGTGGCCGTCGTGGCACCACCGATGTTGCCCCAGGTGGTGCCGTTGTTCGACGACTGCCACTGGAAGCCGAACACCGAGGTCGTCGTGCCATCGACGTCCGCCACCGTACCCCGCGAGGCCGTCAGCAGCTGGTTCTGGGTCGGCGTGGTATCGCTGATCACCGGTGCCCCCGTCGGCGCATCGTTGACCTGCGTGGCCGAAACCAG
>NZ_QJRF01000063.1:2500-9530 GCF_013393345.1 Pseudomonas taiwanensis | reverse complement strand
TCGATGATCTTGGCTACAACGCCGGCACCAACGGTACGGCCGCCTTCGCGGATCGCGAAGCGCAGGCCATCTTCCATGGCGATCGGAGCGATCAGGGTGACAACCATCTTGATGTTGTCGCCCGGCATTACCATCTCAACGCCTTCCGGCAGTTCGCAGTTACCGGTCACGTCAGTGGTACGGAAGTAGAACTGCGGACGGTAGCCTTTGAAGAACGGGGTGTGACGACCACCTTCTTCTTTGGACAGCACGTACACTTCGCACTCGAACTTGGTGTGCGGCTTGATGGTGCCCGGCTTGGCCAGAACCTGACCACGCTCTACGTCGTCACGCTTGGTGCCGCGCAGCAGGACGCCAACGTTCTCACCGGCACGACCTTCGTCGAGCAGCTTGCGGAACATTTCAACGCCGGTGCAGGTGGTCTTGGTGGTCGGACGAATGCCGACGATCTCGACTTCTTCCTGAACCTTGACGATGCCACGCTCAACACGGCCGGTTACCACGGTGCCACGACCGGAAATGGAGAACACGTCTTCGATCGGCAGCAGGAACGGCTGATCGATGGCGCGCACCGGCTCCGGAATGTAGGAGTCCAGGGTCTCAACCAGCTTACGAACGGCGGAAACGCCGATTTCGTTGTCGTCCTTGCCTTCCAGGGCCATCAGAGCGGAACCGATGATGATCGGAGTGTCGTCGCCCGGGAAGTCGTAGGTGTTCAGCAGGTCGCGAACTTCCATTTCGACCAGTTCCAGCAGCTCGGCGTCGTCAACCATGTCGGCCTTGTTCAGGAACACGACGATGTAAGGAACACCTACCTGACGGGACAGCAGGATGTGCTCGCGGGTCTGCGGCATGGGGCCGTCAGCAGCCGAGCAAACCAGGATCGCGCCGTCCATCTGCGCAGCACCGGTGATCATGTTCTTCACGTAGTCAGCGTGACCGGGGCAGTCAACGTGAGCGTAGTGACGAACAGCGGAATCGTACTCAACGTGGGAGGTGTTGATGGTGATACCGCGGGCTTTCTCTTCCGGCGCGTTGTCGATCTGGTCGAACGCACGAGCGGAGCCACCCCAAGTCTCGGAGCAGACCTTGGTCAGAGCAGCAGTCAGAGTGGTCTTGCCATGGTCAACGTGACCGATGGTGCCAACGTTGACGTGCGGTTTGTTACGTTCGAACTTTTCTTTAGCCATCGAGAACGTCTCCCATCAAGAATTGAGCGAGTCACGCCACCATTAAAACAAAGGCAGATATTTTCATATCTGCCTTTGTTAAGATGGAGCTCATGAGCGGATTTGAACCGCTGACCTCACCCTTACCAAGGGTGTGCTCTACCAACTGAGCTACATGAGCCAAACACATTGCGAAAGCAGTAAACCTGGAGCGGGTAGCGGGAATCGAACCCGCATCATCAGCTTGGAAGGCTGAGGTTCTACCACTGAACTATACCCGCGGAGCCTGCAGCTCTCGCTTTGAATCTGGTGGAGGGAGAAGGATTCGAACCTTCGAAGTCTATGACGTCAGATTTACAGTCTGATCCCTTTGGCCGCTCGGGAATCCCTCCAAAGTGAGGCGGCATTTTCAACATCTGCCACCCTGCTGTCAAGCTTTTTCTCATTAAAATCTTGAGGTTAGCTTCATTTGACAGCTGCTTCGCAATTCAGCTTTTTGAGCCTTGCTGCGAAGCGGGCGCCATTCTATTCAAGCTAACGAGGAGATGCAACACCTTCGCACGGCATAAGTTGATGTTTTAACCCAAAAAAATCTCGAGACAGCTGCTCGAGCAATGGATCGTCAACCAATCTGCGGCTTTCCGGGGCAATACGCACCCAGTAATCACGGTGTGCTCGGGCCAGTTCGCGCATGAAGGGCTCATAGCCGGCGTCGCGCAATCGCTGCATGACACTCTCTGCAGAATCCATTCGAGGGAAGATTCCGAGGGAGATTCCGTTTACCAGATCTCCCTGCGTCACGATGTAGCTATCGATCTTCCGCGCCTGGAGCTCTTTGAGTTGACGCAAGGAAGCCTCTCGCGATGCGAGGGGCGCCAGGTAAACCCAATAGTCAGTACCGGCAGCGGCATCGACAGGCTGCACGGTCGAGCGCACATCCAGACTAGTGAGGCGCTGCTCCACTTCACGCGCCTGTTCTTCTCGCTCGAATCCTCCCAGGAAGAGGCAGACAGCCTCCTCTGTCGGCACCTGAGGCACTGCAGCGCGCCTCGGCTGGACATTGCCGGACTCGCTGAGAAGCCGGATATCCTGCTGCCCCCCCTTATAGAGAGAAAGGCTCTCTACCTCTTTCGGACGCAGGGGCGCCTGCTGCTGATGCCAAACGTAGTAGAAGAGATTGAGGACCAGGAGAAACAGGAACAACCAGCGCATGGATCAACCTCAATGCAATGGGCAGGCAATCGCCAAACCGGCGAATACCAGGTCAGGCAATACCCTTGCGCGCGGCAATACGCTCTTTACCAGCAGCGCATCGCCACCAGTAAGGAAGACCTCGAAATCATTTCCGAGATGCTCAGCCGCCAGTTCGATCTGCGCCTGAACGAAGCCGCGCAGCATTAGAAGGCACCCTCTCTCCACGGCTTCCACCGTCGAGCGGCCGGGAGCCATGTCGAGCAGCGCCCTTTCCGCAGCCTCATCGTCATAGCGAATTCGACGAGTGTGGGTCCTTAATTGGTTGCGCATCAGCGGCATACCGGGGCAGATGAATCCGCCGAGATGCTCGCCATTTTCAGCAACCAAGTCAGATGTCACCGCAGTCCCCAGATCAAGGACCAGGCAAGGCTTGCGGGCAATGTGATAGGCACCCAACACCGCTAGCCAGCGGTCGAGCCCAAGACGCTGGAACTCTGAATAGCCGTTGCGTACTCCGGACATTTCAGCAGCCGGTAAGGCACATACGCAGACCACGCCGAAGACATCCTGAAGCCGCCCAGTCAGTGCACGCGTTTCCTCATCAGAACGCACGCTGACCAGCCTGCAGTTGCGAAGCGCCAATCCAGGCACCGCTCGCAATGCAGAAATCAATTCCTCGTCGGAGCCGACCACGCCGCCCGCAATTGTCGCGACCTGTGCGCTGTCAATGACACGCCACTTTATAAAGCTGTTGCCACAGTCAAGCTCAAGAATCATCACTCAACCTCAAACTGAGCTCTCCACCACTGTAAGCTCGCTCTTCACCATCGACGTTCAAGCGCAGGGCGCCCGTCGCGTCTATCCCCAGGACCACTCCCTGGATGCCCTGCACACCGGCGATCAAATTGACTTGTCGCCCCTGCCAGAGATGTCCGGCTTCCCACTCTTCTCGAAGAGCAGAAAAGCCATCCCTCTTGTGACGCTTCAGATAGTCGTCAAGATAATCACTCAAGCGAAGCACCAAAGCATTCCTGTCCACTAATGCAGTGCTTTCCATCTGCATCGAGGTCCAGGGCTGATCTATCTCCTCGGCCGACAGCTGCATGTTCACATTGATTCCGATCCCAATGACGACATGACAGATGTCAGCCGGGTCACCTAACAGCTCGAGAAGGATTCCAGCGATCTTGCGATTGTTGATCAGCAGGTCGTTTGGCCATTTGAGACCAGCAGATGTCAGCCCGAATGACTGCAGGGTCTTTAGCACCGCCAACCCAACCACAAGACTCAAGCCTTCTAGCTGACGAGCACCACCATCGACGCGCAAAGCAAGACTGTAGTAGAGGTTCTGCGCATGAGGACTCACCCACCGACGCCCCCTTCGCCCTCGCCCTTCCGTCTGCCGTTCCGCAACGACTGCAAAAGGTGGCAGCCCACCCACAGCAAGCGCTCGGGAGACCTCCGCGTTCGTCGAATCCAAAGACTCAAACACTCGGTGAGGCCAGGGAGACCCCTTCCGATTCAGCACATCTTGATCGAGGAGGCTCAGGGGAAACTGCAGCCGGTAGCCCCGACCCCGCACCCTATAGATAGCGAGGCCGAGCTCCGCTTCCAGTTGCTGCAACTGCTTCCAGACGGCACTTCTGCTTACGCCGAGCGCCTCACCCAAGGCTTGGCCTGAGTGGAAACGTCCATCCTGCAGAAGTTTCAATAGGGTCAGCATGTTGCCGGATCCAGCTTTTAATGAGGCAGGCATCATATCCATGCACACTCGGGTTGCATAGAAATCGCGCAGAGCAATCAGCATCAAACCGGGCCTTGCGCAAATCGCGTCGCGGAAGGCACTTTTCTCGCGCCCAAAGACAAACCCCCGACCTGCTTTCGCGGGTCGGGGGTTTGGGATAGAAGCTTGACGATGACCTACTCTCACATGGAGAAGCTCCACACTACCATCGGCGATGCGTCGTTTCACTGCTGAGTTCGGGATGGGATCAGGTGGTTCCAACGCTCTATGGTCGTCAAGCAATTCGGCTGGGATCTCGTCGATGACGCGATCCCGAATCAGGTATGTGACAGTCTGTCTTTGCGGTTCAGGCCAATTTTCGGTCTGTCGACTTCAACCAGTCGCACCCACAATCACCAGATTGTTTGGGTGTTATATGGTCAAGCCTCACGGGCAATTAGTATTGGTTAGCTCAACGCCTCACAGCGCTTACACACCCAACCTATCAACGTCGTAGTCTTCGACGGCCCTTTAGGGGATTCAAGATCCCAGTGAGATCTCATCTTGAGGCGAGTTTCCCGCTTAGATGCTTTCAGCGGTTATCTCTTCCGAACATAGCTACCCGGCGATGCCACTGGCGTGACAACCGGAACACCAGAGGTTCGTCCACTCCGGTCCTCTCGTACTAGGAGCAGCCCCTCTCAAATCTCAAACGTCCACGGCAGATAGGGACCGAACTGTCTCACGACGTTCTAAACCCAGCTCGCGTACCACTTTAAATGGCGAACAGCCATACCCTTGGGACCGGCTTCAGCCCCAGGATGTGATGAGCCGACATCGAGGTGCCAAACACCGCCGTCGATATGAACTCTTGGGCGGTATCAGCCTGTTATCCCCGGAGTACCTTTTATCCGTTGAGCGATGGCCCTTCCATACAGAACCACCGGATCACTAAGACCTACTTTCGTACCTGCTCGACGTGTCTGTCTCGCAGTCAAGCGCGCTTTTGCCTTTATACTCTGCGACCGATTTCCGACCGGTCTGAGCGCACCTTCGTACTCCTCCGTTACTCTTTAGGAGGAGACCGCCCCAGTCAAACTGCCCACCATACACTGTCCTCGATCCGGATGACGGACCAGAGTTAGAACCTCAAGCATGCCAGGGTGGTATTTCAAGGATGGCTCCACGAGAACTGGCGTCCTCGCTTCAAAGCCTCCCACCTATCCTACACAAGCAGGCTCAAAGTCCAGTGCAAAGCTACAGTAAAGGTTCACGGGGTCTTTCCGTCTAGCCGCGGATACACTGCATCTTCACAGCGATTTCAATTTCACTGAGTCTCGGGTGGAGACAGCGCCGCCATCGTTACGCCATTCGTGCAGGTCGGAACTTACCCGACAAGGAATTTCGCTACCTTAGGACCGTTATAGTTACGGCCGCCGTTTACCGGGGCTTCGATCAAGAGCTTCGCTTGCGCTAACCCCATCAATTAACCTTCCGGCACCGGGCAGGCGTCACACCCTATACGTCCACTTTCGTGTTTGCAGAGTGCTGTGTTTTTAATAAACAGTCGCAGCGGCCTGGTATCTTCGACCGGCATGGGCTTACCGAGTAAATCGTTCACCCTCACCGGCGCACCTTCTCCCGAAGTTACGGTGCCATTTTGCCTAGTTCCTTCACCCGAGTTCTCTCAAGCGCCTTGGTATTCTCTACCCAACCACCTGTGTCGGTTTGGGGTACGGTTCCTAGTTATCTGAAGCTTAGAGGCTTTTCCTGGAAGCATGGCATCAACCACTTCGCGTTCTAAAAGAACGCTCGTCATCAGCTCTCGGCCTTGAACACCCGGATTTGCCTAAGTGTTCGGCCTACCACCTTAAACTTGGACAACCAACGCCAAGCTGGCCTAGCCTTCTCCGTCCCCCCATCGCAATAACTAGAAGTACGGGAATATTAACCCGTTTCCCATCGACTACGCATTTCTGCCTCGCCTTAGGGGCCGACTCACCCTGCGTCGATTAACGTTGCGCAGGAACCCTTGGTCTTTCGGCGTGCGAGTTTTTCACTCGCATTGTCGTTACTCATGTCAGCATTCGCACTTCTGATACCTCCAGCAAGCTTCTCAACTCACCTTCACAGGCTTACAGAACGCTCCTCTACCGCTCGTCTTACGACGAACCCGTAGCTTCGGTGTCTAGTTTGAGCCCCGTTACATCTTCCGCGCAGGCCGACTCGACTAGTGAGCTATTACGCTTTCTTTAAAGGATGGCTGCTTCTAAGCCAACCTCCTAGCTGTCTAAGCCTTCCCACATCGTTTCCCACTTAACTAGAACTTTGGGACCTTAGCTGACGGTCTGGGTTGTTTCCCTTTTCACGACGGACGTTAGCACCCGCCGTGTGTCTCCCACGCTGACACTTCCAGGTATTCGGAGTTTGCATCGGTTTGGTAAGTCGGGATGACCCCCTAGCCGAAACAGTGCTCTACCCCCTGGAGTGATACGTGAGGCGCTACCTAAATAGCTTTCGAGGAGAACCAGCTATCTCCGAGCTTGATTAGCCTTTCACTCCGATCCACAGGTCATCCGCTAACTTTTCAACGGTAGTCGGTTCGGTCCTCCAGTCAGTGTTACCTAACCTTCAACCTGCCCATGGATAGATCGCCCGGTTTCGGGTCTATACCCAGCGACTAAACGCCCTATTAAGACTCGCTTTCGCTACGCCTCCCCTATTCGGTTAAGCTCGCCACTGAATATAAGTCGCTGACCCATTATACAAAAGGTACGCAGTCACCTAACAAAGTAGGCTCCCACTGCTTGTACGCATACGGTTTCAGGTTCTATTTCACTCCCCTCTCCGGGGTTCTTTTCGCCTTTCCCTCACGGTACTGGTTCACTATCGGTCAGTCAGTAGTATTTAGCCTTGGAGGATGGTCCCCCCATATTCAGACAAA
>NZ_QJRF01000062.1 GCF_013393345.1 Pseudomonas taiwanensis | reverse complement strand
TACTACCCCTGCCACACCCCCAGCCCGATCCTGCGCAACCTGCTGGAAAACCCGGCCTGGTACACCGCCTACACCCCCTACCAGCCGGAAATCTCCCAGGGCCGCCTGGAAGCCCTGCTGAACTTCCAGACCCTGGTCAGCGACCTCTCCGGCCTGCCGGTGGCCAACGCATCCCTGCTCGACGAAGGCACCGCCGCCGCCGAAGCCATGACCTTCTGCAAGCGCCTGGCGAAGAACAAGGCCAGCAACGCCTTCTTCGCCTCCCAGCACTGCCACCCGCAGACCCTCGACGTGCTGCGCACCCGCGCCGAGCCGCTGGGCATCGAGGTGGTGATCGGCGACGAGCGTGAGCTCGGCGACGCCAGCGCCTACTTCGGCGCCCTGCTGCAGTACCCCGCCGCCAACGGCGACCTCTTCGACTACCGCGAACTGGTGGCACGCTTCCACGCCGCCGGCGCCCTGGTCGCCGTCGCTGCCGAACTGCTGGCGCTGACCCTGCTGACCCCGCCCGGCGAGTTCGGCGCCGACGTCGCCCTCGGCAGCGCCCAGCGCTTCGGTGTGCCGCTGGGCTTCGGCGGCCCGCACGCGGCCTACTTCGCCACCCGCGACAACTTCAAGCGCGACATGCCCGGCCGCCTGGTCGGCGTCTCCATCGACCGCCACGGCCAGCCGGCCCTGCGCCTGGCCATGCAGACCCGCGAGCAGCACATCCGCCGCGAGAAGGCCACCAGCAACATCTGCACCGCGCAGGTGCTGCTGGCCAACATCGCCAGCATGTACGCCGTCTACCACGGCCCACAGGGCCTGACCCGCATCGCCCAGCGCGTGCACCAGCTGACCGCGATCCTCGCCCAGGGCCTGGCCAAGCTGGGCGTGACCGTCGAGCAGGCATTCTTCTTCGACACCCTGACCCTGGCCACCGGCGCCCAGACCGCCGAGCGCCACGCCGCAGCCCGCGCCCAGCGCCTCAACCTGCGTGAAGTGGACGCCGTGCGCCTCGGCCTGTCCCTGGACGAAACCACCACCCAGGCCGACGTCGAGCAGCTCTGGGCGCTGTTCGCCGATGGCCAGGCGCTGCCGGCCTTCGCCGCGCTGGCCGCCACCGTCGCCAGCCGCCTGCCGGCCGCCCTGCTGCGCCAGGGCGCGATCCTCGCCCACCCGGTGTTCAACCGCTACCACTCGGAAACCGAGCTGATGCGCTACCTGCGCAAGCTCGCCGACAAGGACCTGGCGCTGGACCGCAGCATGATCCCGCTGGGCTCCTGCACCATGAAGCTGAACGCCGCCAGCGAGATGATCCCGGTGACCTGGGCCGAGTTCGGCGCCCTGCACCCCTTCGCTCCCGCCGAGCAGTCCCAGGGCTACCTGGAACTCACTACCGAGCTGGAAGCCATGCTGTGTAAGGCCACTGGCTATGACGCCGTGTCCCTGCAGCCGAACGCCGGCTCCCAGGGCGAGTACGCCGGTCTGCTGGCGATCCGCGCCTACCACCTCAGCCGCGGCGACGACCAGCGCGACATCTGCCTGATCCCGCAATCGGCCCACGGCACCAACCCGGCCACCGCCAGCATGGTCGGCATGCGCGTGGTGGTCACCGCCTGCGACGCCCGCGGCAACGTCGACATCGCCGACCTCAAGGCCAAGGCCGAGGAGCACAAGGAGCGTCTCGCCGCGCTGATGATCACCTACCCGTCCACCCACGGCGTGTTCGAGGAAGGCATCCGCGAGATCTGCGACGTCATCCACGCCAACGGCGGCCAGGTGTACATCGACGGCGCCAACATGAACGCCATGGTCGGCCTCTGCGCCCCGGGCCAGTTCGGCGGCGACGTCTCCCACCTGAACCTGCACAAGACCTTCTGCATCCCCCACGGCGGCGGCGGCCCGGGCGTCGGCCCGATCGGCGTGAAGGCCCACCTGGCGCCCTTCCTGCCCGGCCACGCGCAGATGGCCCGCAAAGAGGGCGCGGTCAGCGCGGCGCCCTTCGGCAGCGCCAGCATCCTGCCGATCACCTGGATGTACATCCGCATGATGGGCGGCGACGGCCTGCGCCGCGCCACCCAGCTGGCGATCCTCAACGCCAACTACATCGCCCGCCGCCTGGAAGAGCACTACCCGGTGCTCTACACCGGCAGCAACGGCCTGGTCGCCCACGAGTGCATCCTCGACCTGCGCCCGCTCAAGGAGACCAGCGGCATCAGCGTCGACGACGTCGCCAAGCGCCTGATCGACTACGGCTTCCACGCCCCGACCATGAGCTTCCCGGTGCCCGGCACGCTGATGATCGAGCCCACCGAGAGCGAGTCGAAGGAAGAGCTGGACCGCTTCTGCGACGCCATGATCCGCATCCGCGAAGAAATCCGCGCGGTCGAGGCCGGTGAGCTGGACAAGGACGACAACCCGCTGAAGAACGCGCCGCATACCGCCCACGAGCTGGTCGGCGAGTGGACCCACCGCTACAGCCGCGAACTGGCCGTGTACCCCAGCGCCAGCCTGGTGGACGGCAAGTACTGGCCGCCGGTGGGCCGCGTGGACAACGTCCATGGCGACCGCAACCTGATCTGCGCCTGCCCGTCCATCGAGGCCTATCAGGACGCTTGAGCACTACCGGCGCGAACTCTGTGGGGGCGAATTCATTCGCTATGGGCTGCGCAGCAGCCCTCGGACAACGTCGTTGGGCAGGCCTGTGGCCTGCTTAGCGAATGAATTCGCCCCCACAAGGGCTCTACCAATCCGATACCGAACAAGAAGGAAAACCACCATGTTCCACAAGAGCCTGACCCTCTCCGACTTCGACCCTGCCCTGTTCGACGCCATCCGCCGTGAGGCCCAGCGCCAGGAAGACCATATCGAGCTGATCGCCTCGGAGAACTACACCAGCCCGCAGGTGATGCAGGCCCAGGGCACCGAGCTGACCAACAAGTACGCCGAGGGCTATCCGGGCAAGCGCTACTACGGTGGCTGCGAGTTCGTCGACAAGGTCGAACAGCTGGCCATCGACCGTGCCAAGCAGCTGTTCGGCGCCGACTACGCCAACGTCCAGCCGCACTCCGGCTCGCAAGCCAACAGCGCCGTCTACCTCGCCCTGCTGAACGCCGGTGACACCATTCTCGGCATGAGCCTGGCCCACGGCGGCCACCTGACCCACGGCGCCAAGGTGTCGTCCTCCGGCAAGCTCTATAACGCGGTGCAATACGGCATAGATGGCAATGGCCTGATCGACTACGACGAAGTCGAGCGCCTGGCCGTGGAACACAAGCCGAAGATGATCGTCGCCGGCTTCTCCGCCTACTCCAAGACCCTGGATTTCCCGCGCTTCCGCGCCATCGCCGACAAGGTCGGGGCGCTGCTGTTCGTCGACATGGCCCACGTCGCCGGCCTGGTCGCCGCGGGCCTGTACCCGAACCCGCTGCCCTACGCCGACGTGGTCACCACCACCACCCACAAGACCCTGCGCGGTCCCCGTGGCGGCCTGATCCTCGCTCGCAAGAATGACGAGATCGAGAAGAAGCTGAACTCCGCCGTGTTCCCGGGCGCCCAGGGCGGTCCGCTGATGCACGTGATCGCCGCCAAGGCTGTGTGCTTCAAGGAAGCACTGGAGCCGGACTTCAAGGAGTACCAAGCCCAGGTGATCAAGAACGCCCAGTCCATGGCCAAGGTATTCGTCGAGCGTGGCTACGACGTGGTCTCCGGCGGCACCGACAACCACCTGTTCCTGGTCAGCCTGATCCGCCAGGGCATTACCGGCAAAGACGCCGACGCTGCCCTCGGCCGCGCCCACATCACCGTGAACAAGAACGCCGTGCCGAACGACCCGCAGTCGCCCTTCGTGACCTCGGGTCTGCGCATCGGCACCCCGGCAGTGACCACCCGTGGCTTCGAGGAGCTGGAGTGCCGCGCCCTGGCGAGCTGGATCTGCGACATCCTCGACCACCTCGGCGATGCCGATGTCGAGGCCCAGGTGGCGCGCCAGGTCGCGGGGCTCTGCTCGCGCTTCCCGGTGTACCCGGCCTGATCCCTGTTCCGGGAGTCGAGATATGTCGCTCAGCGTTTTCGATCTGTTCAAGGTGGGCATCGGCCCCTCCAGCTCCCACACCGTGGGGCCGATGCGCGCCGCCGCGCGTTTCGCCGAGGGACTGAAACGGGACCACCTGCTGGCGCAGGTGGCCAGCGTCCGGGCGGAGCTGTATGGCTCCCTCGGCGCCACCGGCAAGGGCCACGGCAGCGACAAGGCCGTGCTGCTCGGACTGGAAGGCGAACAACCGGATACCGTAGATACGGAAAGCGTGGATGAGCGCCTGGCGCGCATCCGCCAGAGCGGCGAACTGCTTCTCGGCGGCGAGAAGTCGATTCATTTCGTGGAGAAGGAGCACCTGGCGCTGATCAGGAAACCGCTCCCCTACCACCCCAACGGCATGATCTTCCGCGCCTTCGACGCCGCCGGCATCCAGATCCGCGCCCGCGAGTACTACTCGGTGGGCGGCGGCTTCGTCGTCGACGAGGAAGCCGCCGGCCTGGACCGCATCGTCGAAGACCGCACGCCGCTGCCCTACCCGTTCAAGACCGGCAAGGACATGCTCGCCCACTGCAGCGCCAGTGGGCTGTCCATCAGCGGCCTGATGCGCGAGAACGAGAAGGCCTGGCGCAACCCGGAAGAGACCAGCGCCGGGCTGATGAAGATCTGGCAGGTGATGCAGGACTGCGTCACCACCGGCTGCCGCAAGGAAGGCATCATGCCCGGCGGGCTCAAGGTCAAGCGCCGCGCCGCCGCGCTCTACCGCCAGCTCAGCGAACACCCGGAGGCCAGCCTGCGCGACAGCCTCTCGGTGCTCGACTGGGTCAACCTCTACGCCCTGGCGGTGAACGAGGAAAACGCCACCGGCGGCCGCGTGGTCACCGCGCCCACCAACGGCGCGGCGGGCATCGTCCCGGCGGTGCTGCACTACTACAGCCGCTTCGTGCCCGGCGCCAATGACGACGGCGTCGAGCGCTTCCTGCTCACCGCCGCCGCCATCGGCATCCTCTACAAGGAAAACGCCTCGATCTCCGGCGCTGAAGTCGGCTGCCAGGGCGAGGTCGGCGTGGCCTGCTCGATGGCCGCCGGCGCGCTCTGCGAAGTTCTCGGCGGCACCCCGCAGCAGGTCGAGAACGCCGCCGAGATCGGCATGGAGCACAACCTCGGGCTGACCTGCGACCCGGTCGGCGGCCTGGTCCAGGTGCCCTGCATCGAGCGCAACGCGATGGGCTCGGTGAAGGCCATCAACGCCGCACGCATGGCCCTGCGCGGTGACGGCCAGCACTTCATCTCGCTCGACAAGGTGATCCGCACCATGCGCCAGACCGGTGCCGACATGAAGAGCAAATACAAGGAAACCGCCCGCGGCGGCCTCGCCGTGAACATCATCGAATGCTGAAGCCTTTTTCTCCCCTCTCCCTCTGGGAGAGGGGCCGGGGGTGAGGGAAGCCCTGCCCCCGCACCGACTTTCACTTTGGAGCCTCACATGACCGACCTCGCCAAAACCCCGCTGCACGCCCTGCACCTCGAACTCGGTGCGCGCATGGTGCCCTTCGCCGGCTACGACATGCCGGTGCAGTACCCGCTCGGCGTGCTCAAGGAACACCTGCACACCCGCGAGCAGGCCGGCCTGTTCGATGTCTCGCACATGGGCCAGGTCATCCTGCGCGGCGCGAACGCCGCCCGAGCGCTGGAAAGCCTGGTACCGGTGGACATCCTCGACCTGCCGGTGGGCATGCAGCGCTACGCGATGTTCACCGACGA
>NZ_QJRF01000061.1:0-515000 GCF_013393345.1 Pseudomonas taiwanensis | reverse complement strand
CTCCAAGGCTAAATACTACTGACTGACCGATAGTGAACCAGTACCGTGAGGGAAAGGCGAAAAGAACCCCGGAGAGGGGAGTGAAATAGAACCTGAAACCGTATGCGTACAAGCAGTGGGAGCCTACTTTGTTAGGTGACTGCGTACCTTTTGTATAATGGGTCAGCGACTTATATTCAGTGGCGAGCTTAACCGAATAGGGGAGGCGTAGCGAAAGCGAGTCTTAATAGGGCGTTTAGTCGCTGGGTATAGACCCGAAACCGGGCGATCTATCCATGGGCAGGTTGAAGGTTAGGTAACACTGACTGGAGGACCGAACCGACTACCGTTGAAAAGTTAGCGGATGACCTGTGGATCGGAGTGAAAGGCTAATCAAGCTCGGAGATAGCTGGTTCTCCTCGAAAGCTATTTAGGTAGCGCCTCACGTATCACTCCAGGGGGTAGAGCACTGTTTCGGCTAGGGGGTCATCCCGACTTACCAAACCGATGCAAACTCCGAATACCTGGAAGTGTCAGCGTGGGAGACACACGGCGGGTGCTAACGTCCGTCGTGAAAAGGGAAACAACCCAGACCGTCAGCTAAGGTCCCAAAGTTCTAGTTAAGTGGGAAACGATGTGGGAAGGCTTAGACAGCTAGGAGGTTGGCTTAGAAGCAGCCATCCTTTAAAGAAAGCGTAATAGCTCACTAGTCGAGTCGGCCTGCGCGGAAGATGTAACGGGGCTCAAACTAGACACCGAAGCTACGGGTTCGTCGTAAGACGAGCGGTAGAGGAGCGTTCTGTAAGCCTGTGAAGGTGAGTTGAGAAGCTTGCTGGAGGTATCAGAAGTGCGAATGCTGACATGAGTAACGACAATGCGAGTGAAAAACTCGCACGCCGAAAGACCAAGGGTTCCTGCGCAACGTTAATCGACGCAGGGTGAGTCGGCCCCTAAGGCGAGGCAGAAATGCGTAGTCGATGGGAAACGGGTTAATATTCCCGTACTTCTAGTTATTGCGATGGGGGGACGGAGAAGGCTAGGCCAGCTTGGCGTTGGTTGTCCAAGTTTAAGGTGGTAGGCCGAACACTTAGGCAAATCCGGGTGTTCAAGGCCGAGAGCTGATGACGAGCGTTCTTTTAGAACGCGAAGTGGTTGATGCCATGCTTCCAGGAAAAGCCTCTAAGCTTCAGATAACTAGGAACCGTACCCCAAACCGACACAGGTGGTTGGGTAGAGAATACCAAGGCGCTTGAGAGAACTCGGGTGAAGGAACTAGGCAAAATGGCACCGTAACTTCGGGAGAAGGTGCGCCGGTGAGGGTGAACGATTTACTCGGTAAGCCCATGCCGGTCGAAGATACCAGGCCGCTGCGACTGTTTATTAAAAACACAGCACTCTGCAAACACGAAAGTGGACGTATAGGGTGTGACGCCTGCCCGGTGCCGGAAGGTTAATTGATGGGGTTAGCGCAAGCGAAGCTCTTGATCGAAGCCCCGGTAAACGGCGGCCGTAACTATAACGGTCCTAAGGTAGCGAAATTCCTTGTCGGGTAAGTTCCGACCTGCACGAATGGCGTAACGATGGCGGCGCTGTCTCCACCCGAGACTCAGTGAAATTGAAATCGCTGTGAAGATGCAGTGTATCCGCGGCTAGACGGAAAGACCCCGTGAACCTTTACTGTAGCTTTGCACTGGACTTTGAGCCTGCTTGTGTAGGATAGGTGGGAGGCTTTGAAGCGAGGACGCCAGTTCTCGTGGAGCCATCCTTGAAATACCACCCTGGCATGCTTGAGGTTCTAACTCTGGTCCGTCATCCGGATCGAGGACAGTGTATGGTGGGCAGTTTGACTGGGGCGGTCTCCTCCTAAAGAGTAACGGAGGAGTACGAAGGTGCGCTCAGACCGGTCGGAAATCGGTCGCAGAGTATAAAGGCAAAAGCGCGCTTGACTGCGAGACAGACACGTCGAGCAGGTACGAAAGTAGGTCTTAGTGATCCGGTGGTTCTGTATGGAAGGGCCATCGCTCAACGGATAAAAGGTACTCCGGGGATAACAGGCTGATACCGCCCAAGAGTTCATATCGACGGCGGTGTTTGGCACCTCGATGTCGGCTCATCACATCCTGGGGCTGAAGCCGGTCCCAAGGGTATGGCTGTTCGCCATTTAAAGTGGTACGCGAGCTGGGTTTAGAACGTCGTGAGACAGTTCGGTCCCTATCTGCCGTGGACGTTTGAGATTTGAGAGGGGCTGCTCCTAGTACGAGAGGACCGGAGTGGACGAACCTCTGGTGTTCCGGTTGTCACGCCAGTGGCATCGCCGGGTAGCTATGTTCGGAAGAGATAACCGCTGAAAGCATCTAAGCGGGAAACTCGCCTCAAGATGAGATCTCACTGGGATCTTGAATCCCCTAAAGGGCCGTCGAAGACTACGACGTTGATAGGTTGGGTGTGTAAGCGCTGTGAGGCGTTGAGCTAACCAATACTAATTGCCCGTGAGGCTTGACCATATAACACCCAAACAATCTGGTGATTGTGGGTGCGACTGGTTGAAGTCGACAGACCGAAAATTGGCCTGAACCGCAAAGACAGACTGTCACATACCTGATTCGGGATCGCGTCATCGACGAGATCCCAGCCGAATTGCTTGACGACCATAGAGCGTTGGAACCACCTGATCCCATCCCGAACTCAGCAGTGAAACGACGCATCGCCGATGGTAGTGTGGAGCTTCTCCATGTGAGAGTAGGTCATCGTCAAGCTTCTATCCCAAACCCCCGACCCGCGAAAGCAGGTCGGGGGTTTGTCTTTGGGCGCGAGAAAGCATGCGGTCCAGCGTCGAAGGCGGTAGCGCCCGGAAACTCTTGAATCGCCACCGCCGCTGCTCCGCTCGTCTAGAATAGCCGCGATACCCAAAGAGCCTTGCAACCATGCCCGACCTGGCGGAACAACGACCGCTTTCCGAACTTCCCCTGCACGACCTGATTGCCTGTCACGAGTGCGATCTATTGATGCGTCACCCACACCTCGGCGAAGAGCAGAAGGCCTGCTGCCCGCGCTGTGGTTACGAACTGGTGGTGCATCGCTCGAAGATGGAGCGCCGCGCCATGGCCCTGGTGCTGACTGCACTGCTCTTGTTCGTGCCAGCCAACTTCCTCCCCATCATGAAGCTCAATCTGCTTGGGCAGACCAGTCATGACACGGTTTGGACAGGGGTTTTAGGCCTCTACAACACGGGGATGGAAGGTGTCGCGGTGCTGGTGTTCCTGTGCAGCATGGTCATCCCCCTGGTCAAACTGCTCTGCCAGTTGATTGTGCTGATGTGCATCAGTACCCGTCGCGCCCTCGGCCTGGGAGTGCTGCTCTATCGCCTGTACCACCACTTGCGGGAGTGGGGGATGCTCGAGGTCTACCTCATGGGCATCCTGGTTTCCATCGTCAAACTGATCGATCTTGCCGATCTTCATCTGGGCATCGGCCTTGCCTGTTTCATCGCCCTGCTGCTGACCCAGGTGTGGCTCGAGGTGACCATGTCGCCCCACCAGGTCTGGGATGCGCTGGACGCCGAAGGAGACGCCCATGCGCGCCATTGATGCCGGCATCATCGTCTGCGACGAATGCCACCAACTGAACCGCCCCGAATCCGATGACGACCATGGCGCCTGCAGTCGCTGCGGTGCGCGCCTGCATCCCCGTCGCCCCAACAGCCTGACCCGCACCTGGGCATTGCTGATTACAGCGGCCATTCTCTATGTGCCCGCCAATGTGCTGCCGATCATGACGGTGAACTTCCTGGGCAACGGTGCGCCCTCGACCATCATGGGTGGTGTGCTCGAACTGATTCACGCCGAAATGGTGCCCATTGCGCTGGTCGTCTTCGTGGCGAGCATCCTTGTGCCTACTTTCAAGTTGGTGGGCATCGCCCTGCTGCTTTACTCAGTACAGCGACGGCTGCCCATGTCGCCGCGACAACGCATCCTGATGTACCGCTTCATCGAATGGATAGGCCGCTGGTCCATGCTGGATATCTTCGTCATCGCCATCCTCGTGGCGTTGGTGAACTTCGGCAACCTGGCTAGCATCGAAGCCAACCTGGGGGCGGCTGCCTTCGCCAGCGTCGTGGTGATCACCATGATCGCGGCAGTGACTTTCGACCCCAGGCTGATCTGGGACAACACCGATATGGACGACGAGAATGCCTGAGTTGCCAACGCCTAAAACCCGTAAAACCACGAGTTGGTCCGCCATCTGGATCCTCCCTCTGTTGGCGCTGATCATTGGCCTCTGGCTGGCATGGAAGGCCATGAGCGAAGCAGGCATCGAGATCCAGATCCGTTTCGAGAACGGGGACGGCATCCAGGTCGGCAAGACTCAACTGATGTACAAGGGCATCCAGGTCGGCAAGGTGGTCGACTTGCACGTCAGCGACGATATCAAGGGCGTGGTTGCGACTGTCGAAGTGATGAAAGAGGCCGAGCCCTACCTCAGCAAGGAAACCCGCTTCTGGCTGGTACGTCCGCGGGTATCGCTCGCCGGCGTCACTGGCCTGGAGACCCTGGTTTCCGGCATCTACATCGCCATCGACCCGGTGAAGGGCGAACCCGCACGGCGCTATACGGCGCTGGCTGAGCCTCCGCCCTTGTCCGATTCGCTACCCGGCCTTCACCTCACCCTCAAGGCCGAACGCCTTGGTTCGCTCGAACAGGGCAGCCCGGTCTATTACCGGCAGATCCAGGTCGGCCAGGTGAAGAGCTACCAACTGGCCGAAGACCAGCGCACCGTCGAGATCAAGGTGCACATCGAACAGCCCTATGCGCATCTGGTGCGCAAGCACACACGTTTCTGGAATGCCAGTGGACTCAATGTCACCGCGGGTCTGTCAGGCGTGAAGATTCGCACCGAGTCCGTGCTCAGCATCATGGCCGGCGGCATCGCCTTCTCAACGCCGGAGCACCGGCAGGACAGTCCGCCCACCGACCCCAGCATCCCGTTCCGCCTGTATGACGGCTTCGAATCCGCCGAGGCCGGGCTTCGTGTATTGCTGAGGATGGACGACGTCAGTGGCCTCAGTCCGGGCAACACGCCAGTGATGTACAACGGCGTCCAGGTCGGCACCCTGAAGAAACTCGACATGGACAAGGACTTCACGGGGGCCACGGCAGAACTGACCATGGAACCGCGCACGGAGGACTACCTTGTCGAGGGCACCGAGTTCTGGACGGTGAAACCCTCGATCTCTCTAGCGGGCATCACGGGCATCGAGGCCCTGGTGAAAGGCAACTACATTGCCGTGCGCTTCGCCAAGGAAGGGACGCCGACCCGTGAGTTCAAGGTGCGTCCCAAGGCGCCCCCGCTGAACACCGATGCGCCCGGCTTGCACCTGGTGCTGACCAGCGAGCGTCTCGGTTCCTTGGAAGTTGGCAGCCCGGTGCTGTTCCGCCAGATGCGCGTGGGCAGTGTGCAGAGCTACCAGCTCTCGCGTAACCAGCAGCGTGTGGTGATCGGCATCCACATCGAGCCCGAGTTCACCAAGCTGGTCAACGAGTCCACCCGCTTCTGGAATTCCAGCGGCATTACGCTCAAGGGCGGCCTGTCCGGCGTCGAGGTGAAGAGCGAATCCCTGCAAACCCTGCTGGCGGGCGGTATCACGTTCGACACGCCGGACCCGAAAGCCAAGCCGGTTACCCGGCCACGCCGCTTCACCCTGTACGACGATGAGGCCCAGGCCGTCGTCAAGGGTACCCTGGTCGACATCGTCATTCCGCAGGCGGAGGGCATCAAGGCAGGCACACCGATCCGCTTCAAGGGCATCGATGTCGGCGAAGTGGAAACCGTAACTCTGAACAGCGACCTGTCCGGCGTCACGGTCAAGGCGCGCCTGACCCAGGCGGCGGATCGCATCGCGCGTGCCGGCACTCAGTTCTGGGTGGTGCGACCGGAACTTGGTCTGCTGCGTACTGCCAACCTGGATACCCTGGTCAGCGGTCAGTACCTGGAAGTCCTGCCTGCGGGCAAGCCAGGTGCCCCACAGACGCGCTTCACCGCACTTGCCGAATCGCCTGACCCGATCGCGCGCCAGGAGGGCCTGCGCATCACCCTCAGCGCGCCGCGTCGCGGCTCGATCAAACCGGGCGTGATCGTCAGCTACCGCGAAGTCCCCGTGGGCAAGGTGCTCACCTATGAACTGGGCAAGACCGCCGACCGCGTCTTCATCCAGGTGCTCATCGAGCCGCGCTATGCGCCCCTGGTGCACAGTGGCAGCCGCTTCTGGCACACCAGTGGCGTAGGGGTGGATGCCAGTCTGTTCAACGGCGTGAAGGTGCGGACCGAGTCGCTGGAGTCGATGGTGGAGGGGGGGATTTCCTTCGCCACACCGAACGAAGGGCAGATGGGTAACCGCGCGCTCAATGGCCAGACATTCGCCCTGCACGATGATGCCGAGGACGAATGGCTGACCTGGGCGCCGAAGATTCCTTTGGCCAGGTAAACCCCGCCACAAACAAAAGGGCCGCAATTGCGGCCCTTTTGCTATCTCGGCGACGGTATCAGGCGGGTTCTGCCGCCTCGTCCGTCGCATCCTGGGTGGCCTTGGCCACCTCACGACGCTTGATGAACTTCCAGTCCGCCTCGTCGATGTAGATGCCGTTCGGACCGCTGCCGCCTTCAAGGTCGATCGCGACGTTGGCCGACACCTGCGGCTTCACCGACGCGAGGATCGGCGTAAAGCCCAACTGCTGGCTGGTCTCGATCAGCGCCTGCTGGTTGCGCTCGTCGATGTCCGCCGCCTCGTCCAGGTAGTAGGGGAGGCGGATGCGACCGGCCTGCTCGCGGTCCATCAGGTGCAGCAGCAGGTACATGTTGGTCAGCGCCTTGATGGTCATGGTGGTGCCGTTGGAGGCGGCGCCATCGATGTCCGTGTGGATAACCGGTTGGCCGTGCACCTTGGTGATCTCGAAGGCCAGTTCGAACAGGTCCTTCAGGCCCAGCTGGTTGCCGTTGGCGGCCACCAGGCGTGCCAGGTACTCCTTGGCTTCCTCGTTCTTCGCGTCCTGGTCGCTGGAGTTGGTCAGGTCGAACACCGAAAGGGTTTCGCCTTCCTCGTACTGGCCGGCACTGTGGATGATTTGGTCGATGTGGCGCAGGGCTTCCTTGTTCGGCGCGAGGACGATACGGAAGCTCGCGAGGTTGGATACCTGGCGTTTGTTGATCTCGCGGTTGAACAGGGCCAGCTGGTGTTCCAGGTTGTCGTAGTCGCTGCGGATATTGCGCAGGGTCCGGGCGATGTCGGTGACCGCCGCGCGACGTGCCTTGGCCAGGGTCAGTGCCTCGTCCTGGCGGTGCGCGTAGGCGTTGATCAGCAGTTGCAGGCGACGCTCGGCGTCGTCCTCGCTGTCGAACTTGGCCACGCCCTTCAGGCGCACCTGGGCGTAGAGCGCCTCGATCTGGCCGTCGATGCGCTGCAGTGCCTGCCAGGTGTCCTGGTAGTCATTGAGCAGCGGCAGCAGGTTGTCCAGGCTGTCGTCCACCGGGTCCATGAACGGCTTGCCGAAGGGTAGGTCGGCGGGCAGCAGCTGGCGACGGCGCAGGGCGTCTTCCAGGGTGCGTTCCTTGGCTTCCAGGTCGGCGAGCTGGCGACCCACCAGCTGCAACTTGGCGGAGAGTTGCTGGACGCGTTCGGTGAAAGCATCGGCGGAGCGCTTGAGTTCGTCCTGGGTGGCTTCCAGCTGCGCCAGCTCTTCCAGTTTGGCGGGCTCTTCGGCCGCCAGGGTCTGGCTTTTGCGGAAGTCTTCCAGGGCTTTCTGGGCGTCGAGCACGTCCTGGTACAGCTTCTCGGCCTGGGCCTTGCTCGCGGCGCGGTCGGCGGCCACGGACTGCTGGGTCTTGAGCTGCTTCAGCTCGCGCTCCAGGCGGTCCTTCTGGTCGCGCAGGGCGGCGCGGTCAGCCAGGGCTTGCAGCGCCGGCGGCTCGATGTGGGACAGGTCGATGGACAGGCCCGGCACTTCGAACTGGCTGCCCTTGAACTGGTCGAGCACGGTTTCCAGGGTTTTCACCCAGGCCTCGCCGTCGTCCAGCTGAATGCCTTTCTCGCCCAGAGGCAGGCTGAACAACTGGCCATTGAACAGGCGCATCAGGCGGTCCACGTCGGCCTGGGAGAACTCTTCGCGCAGACGGGAGTAGCTGTTGTTGTCGGCATGGTCGAGCTGCTGCTTGACCGCCTTCAGGCGCTTCTCCAGATCACGCAAGCGCTCGTCCAGGTCCTCTGCGGAGAACTGGCGGGACTGCGCCAGGGCGCCGGCCAGTTCGTCGTGTGCATCCTTGGCGGCGAGCAGCTGCTGCTCCAGCACCTTGGCATTTTCCACCAGGGCGAAACGGTTCTTCAGTACCGCCAGCTCACCCAGCCAGCGCTGGTTTTCGGTGATGGCGCGCTCCAGGCGCATCATTTCCTGGGTGCCGCCGCGTTGTTCGTTCTGCAGGCCGTCCTGCTCGCCACGGTAGTGCTCGGCCTGGATCACCAATTCTTCGCGACGGGCGCCGGAATAGTCCTGCCAGGTACCCAGCAGCGAATCCAGCAACGGCGAGATGCGATGCAGCTTTCCGCGCAGAGTCTCGCGCTGGGTCACGCCGTTGGCCAAGGCTTCCACCAGCGGGCCGGCGGAAACCAGCGCCTGGTAGTCCTGTTCCATGCGGCGCACGTCGCGGAAGGCTTCTTCGCAGGCGGCGATGTAGTCCACGCTGCCCGAACGCAGGCTGTGCTCGAAGGCATCGAGGAACAGCTGCTTGAGCTTGGCCGCGGTGATCTCGCGCATGTGAAGCAGGTTGATGAACAGCGAGCGGAAGGTCTTCAGGCTCTGCTCGCTGGTGGAGCGCAGCGGGATCAGCGTCAGGTCCAGCGGGATGGAGGTGTGACCGCCCACTAGCAGGCGGCGCAGTTCATCGGGCTTGAGCTCGTAGGCCTTGATGCCTTCGCGTTCCAGACTGTTGAACAGCTCGCGCTGACGCAGGCAGGTGCCGTCGCGCTGGTAGTGCTCCAGGTTCAGTTCGCCGCGGTAGGCGAAGAACTGGTGGCCGAAGCCGCCACCCGGGCCGCGACCGGCAACGCCGATGACGTGCGGGCCGTGGGGCAGGGAGACTTCCACCAAGATGTAGCTGGTATCGGTGGCGAAGTAGAACTTGCGCGACTGCTCCAGGCTGTACTTGCCGAAGCTCATGTCCGACATGCGCGCCAGGATCGGGAACTGCAGCGCGTTGATCGACGCCGATTTACCCAGGTTGTTGGCGCCGTAGATCGACAGCGGGGTTTCCAGCGGGAACAGGCCCAGGCTGTATCCGGCGGTGTTCAGCAGGGCGAAGCGGCGGATGCCGTAGCGTTCCTGGCTCATGCGTCTTCCTCCTGGGCGGCGCGTTCTTCGGCCATGGCGCGGGCCAGGGCGTCTTCTTCGGACTCGGCGGGCGCATCGACAGCCTCGGGCTCGTCGATGGGGATGATGGCGTCGCCGCTGTCGTCATCCATCAGCACCGGAGCGCGCAGCTCCAGGTCGGTGCTGTGCAGGCTGGCGGCCAGGTCGCGGTCGTGCTGCACCGCCAGGCACACATCGAGGAAACGGTGCATCGGCGGCAGGAAGCGGTAGATACCGTTGCTGTCCTCGGCGAAGCCCAGTTGGGTGAGGCGGCGGATCACCTTCTCTTCCAGCTCTTCATGGGTGGTCACCTCGGCCTGCATGAACAGGTCGCGGTACTTCTCCAGCAGAGCCGGCAGTTCGTCGCGGCCGATGCTGCCGCCGTCGAGCACGGAAAGGGGGTCGCGGCCCTGGTCAGCCAGGTGCTCCACCAGGATGAAGGTGAACAGCGCCAGACGCTGGGCGGTCTTGTTCACCTGGGCGCCCATCTGCTCGGGCACGAAGTAGTAGAAACCGCGCGGGTCACAGACCAGTTCGAAACCGAGCGCCTTGAAAAGCGCGCGGTACTGGTCCTGCATGGTGGATAGCTGGGCGTAGCACTCCGGCTCGCTGCGGGAGAGGTGATAGCCCTTGAACAGCTCGCGGAAGATGGGCGCGAGCTGGGTCAATTCTTTCAGGTCGATATTCATCAGGAAGTCTTCTCGGCCGCGGCGGTGGGGCTCTTGATCAGGGCATAGGAGCTCAGGCTGACCTGGTGCTCGGCGGTCAGGTAGTCACGGCGCTCCAGGCGATCACGCGAGAAGCGCGCATCGCGGGACAGACGCGAGAACCAGTAGAGGAGTTCGTCGGTGGCGCCTTCGGGCTCCTGTTCCAGCAGCCAGACCATCAGGTCAGGCAGCGGCAGGGCCTGCTCGCAACGGTCGAGCATTTCCCGCGCGGTCTTCGGCGAGCGCGGCGCAGCGGTCTTGCGTGTGCCGCCGGACTTCGGGAAGTGCGCCGGTTTCGGCTGGAAGCGTGCGAGGGCATAGACGTATGCCTCCACCTGCGAGCCGCTGCCGAGGAAGGTGGTCTGCGGACGGGTGAAGAGCGGCATCGCGGCCTGGGGCACCGCGTCCAGACCCTTCTTGCGGATCACCGACAGTGCCAGGGCGGCGCCACGGGTCACGGCGTTGTGCCGGCGCGCTTCTTCGCGCAGTGGAAGCAGCAGTTCACGGGCCTTGCGCAGGGTCAGCTGGGCGCTGGTCTGCATTTCCAGGATGCGCGCGTGGGTGCGCAGCAGCAGGTCGTCGTCCACCAATTGACCGAGGCGTTGCTGCTCGCCCAGGAGACGCAGCAGCACCTGCTCGACGCGCCGCACGCCCTGTTCGAAGGCGCCGTCGGCGGCCACCAACTGGATCATCGGCTCGACGTACTCGTCCCAGGTGGCCAGCACTTCGGCGTAGCGCTGGCGCAGGGGAATCTGCCGGTCGCTGGTCTTGGCGCGATCGGCCACGGCCACCAGGGCCTGCTCGTCGTTGTCGAGCTTCTTCAGGACATCGCGAACGCGCATGTCGAGCAGACGCAGCTGGCGCGCCAGGTCGTTGCCATCACGGATTTCGAAGGCTTCCTGGATGTAGCCGGCGAGGCGTTCCAGGTGACGCAGGTAGGCTTCGATCTCCAGGCACAGGCCGAGGCGGTGTTCGCGCCGCAGGTAGGCGAGGAAGTCGTGGATCTGCGCGTTCAGCTCGAAGCGGTTCGGGCTCTTGGCCACGGGAACCAGGATATCCAGGCGCACCCAGAGGTCGAGCAGGGCGGTCACGTCGGTGGGCGTGCCCTCCGGCAACTGGCCGGCGAGCTGCACGCGCAGTTCCACCAGGCTCAGGGTGCCGGCATCGAAGCGCTCGCAGAGCGGCTCGAGCAACGTCCAGTGTTCGGCTAGGGCGCGCAGTACGCGCTTGGGATCGATCATCGATTGGCCGGGGTTCGCTGAAAAAAGAGGCGATTGTACTTCAGGTTGCCGGCAGCGATTGAGCTTCAACCGATCAGAGGAGTGACACCTGTCGCGGACTGACGTTTTTTGGCAGTTTACGACTGGCATCGTGCTATCAGAGGCCCGAAAACAGCCGGGAACCCCCGTGCAAGTGATTGAATTCGCTGGCATGTTTTCTGCGTTAGGGAGACGTCCGATGTAATGCCGCAGAAACCATGAGCCCCGAATCCGCACTTCTCGCCGACGCCCGCTGGGCCGAGCTGGAACGCCAGACCGACTTGGACTGGGACCTCGACGCCATCACCAACCGGCAAGAGGCCATCGACTTCCTGCTGCACTTCGAAAACCGCCTGTGCGTCTATTCCGCCTACGTGGAAAAGCTCTACAGCCGCTACAGCTTCGTGGTGCCGGAAGAGGAACACGGCAGCATCACCATCCTTCCCGACGAGTTGGCCTGGCACGACACCTTCCATGACATTCCCGCCGACGCCGTCCTGCCTACCGGAATCCATGTCCTTCCCGGTGAAGTGCTGGGCTCGACCGGCCTCTACCTGAAGATCCCCGGCGAGCACCGCCTCAGCGCTTCCCACGAACTGCCCTTCCAGGACGGCCTCAGATTCCTGATCCAGCGCTACCAGTCCCGTGGCGTGCAGTTCTTGCCGGTGCTGGTCAAGGGCGACCTGCGCGAGTACGAGGCACGCATGCCTTCGTTGCACCTGCATCGCATCGACACGAGCCGCCTGGGGCGCAACTCCCGGTTGGAAGTGTCGAACATCAAGGGCGCTATCGCCGACCACCTGATTGGCCTGTTCCGCCAGGGCTGACCTCGGCGTTACCCCGTTGTTGCGATGGGTAACAGCTATCCGTCGCCGACCTCCTGCCAAGCACCCTCAACTCGACTATGGGTCGGGACGCTTCCCGGCCGGCCTCCCTATAGTGGCTAGAAAGGGGACGAGTCTTCGTCGCTTGCCCATACAAGAACAATCAGGGATGTCGCCATGCGTTCGAATCCGCTGCCCGCCTGGTCGCTGAAGGCCGTTCTTCTTGCCGGCCTGTTCGCCACGTCCATCGCCCAGGCGCGCATGGAAGAGCTGGCCGACAACGAACTCTCGAACATCACCGGCCAGGCGTTCATCAACCTGACCACCGACGCCAACGCCGGGATCAACTACACCCGCGTCAACTTCGGGGTGAACGTCGATACCCAGCTGAATATGAAGAAGCTCCAACTCGGCCAGTACGACGACGCCGCAACCCGCGCGGGGGAAGTCGCCGGCTCGTCCGACATCCTCATCAACAACTTCGCCCTCGGCACCGTGAATGCCGACGGCTCGGTGAACCCTTTCCGCATCGCCGATCCCTTCGTCGAGCTGGCCTATTCCGGCAACAAGGTGGTCGGTGTGCGCATCGGCTTCGGCGAGGCCAAGGGTGTGTTGTCCGGAGATATCCAGAGCCTGACCGGGAACATTCCGGTACACATCACCGGCACCGCCCAACCCATCATTGACAAGGCTTCAGGCTGGGACCGTTTCCTGCTGGGACTGGCGGGCATCACCGGCAGCACCAAGCTGCAGGGGGACGCGACGCTGGTGAACTCCGGCGGTGATGTCGACCCGGTGCGCGGCAGCCTGGCCGGCATGCCAAACGGCGCGGCGTTGAGCTGCGTCAGCGGCTGCAACCTCGGCGGCCTCTCCGATGCCCTGCTGGGCCTGTTCAAGTCCAGCGGCTGCGGCATCCTCTCCCTGTCCACCTGCTTCCCGCTCGCCGACTTCAAGTCGCTGCCGGTGGGCAACATTTCCAACATGAACACCATGGACGGCGCCGCGAAGGGCTTCTTCATCTCCTTCCAGACCCAGGACCTGGCGTGGAAGGACATGGATCAGAACGCCTTCATGACCGCCCTCAAGGGCGCCTTCATGAATATGCCCAAGTACCGGGATGCCAACGGCAACCTGGTGTCGCCGATCAACATCGACTTCGAGCAGGCGTTCAATGGCATCCCGCGCCAGGACACCTGCCTGGGCACAGCCACCGCGGGGTGCTGAGCATGAGCAGAGCTGTCGTGATCCTGCTGTCGCTGGCCGCCGCCACAGCACAGGCTGAACTCAAGGCGCTGGACGACGCGGAGCTTTCCAATGTGGACGGTGCCGGGATCGGCTTCGTGCTGGACCAGGTCCTGCTGGACGCCAACAACGCGACCATCACCATCAATGACATCACCAACGCCGCCAAGCAGAACGTGCCGATCGCGGTGAAGGAGTTCTACCTCGGTGCCGCCGGCAGCAACAAAGGCGCGAACCTCAATCCCGTGACCATCGGCCGGCTCAACCATCCCTTCGCCCTCAACCTGGCCAAGGGCGAAGACATGCGCACCCTGCGGGACGACGGGCAGTGGGTACAGACCACCCCGAGCAATGTCACGGTCCTCGAATTCATGTTCCCCGAGCGTCTGACCGGTGCCGCTGGCCAGCCCTGTATTGCGGGTCTGGCCGCAGCCGGCAACAACTGCTCCAGCCGCGCCAGCGAAAAGGTGGACCTGGGGATTCGCTTCGACTTCCAGGTCGCCGCCGGGCGCACCGATATCCTCAACCTGGACTTCGCCGAATTGGCGATGGACGGCTCCTACCTGCGCCTGTGGGGCGACAGCAGCCGTAGCCAGATGGTGGGTGAGGCGCGCATCAACCTCTTCACCAAGAGCCTGCAGATCATGAGCTGCGCGGCCGGCACCACGGGCTGCACGACCGCCACCGAGCAGCGTGATCGGACCATCTTCCTCAATAACGCCTACGCCAATATCTCCCTCGGATACGGCAAGACTCAGCCGTTGTTGTTCGACGTGAGCAGCAACGGCCAGTTCGTGCTCGAACTGCCCAACCCCACGGCGTCTGGCACCACCCAGGCGCAGAAGGATGCGCTGGCCGCCGACTTCTACGCCAACGCGCCTCGCACCAATATCGTCATCAACAGTCTCCAGGCCGGCAGCGGCAGCTTCAGCAGTGGTGGCTACAACTTCGGCTACAACGCGCTCCAGGGCCTCAGCATCAACTATCTGAAGGTGACCAGCCATGATCTCTAGGGCGCTCTACCTGGCGGTGCTGCTAGGGCTTCCCATGCTGGCGCGAGCCGAACTGCAGGCGCTGGAGGATGCTGACCTGAGCCAGATGAGCGGGCAGGGCGGGGTGTACCTCTCTGGCGAGTTCAGCATCAACAAGAATGGCGGCGTGCTGTGGAACACCCCGGTGTCCAACAACCCCACCACCTGGAAAGCCAACGAGCGCAGCTGCGCCATCGCCGGTGCTGCCACCTCTGAAAGCTGCGGCTTGCGCATTGCCATTCGTTCCGAGGCCAATGGCGGCTGGTACGTGCTGGACAACCTCAAGGGCATCTTCAGCTTCGAGGGCCTGACCCTGAATACACGGCTGATCAACAGCGGTTTTGCTGGCGACGGTGCGGCCTTCAACCAGGACGTCCTGGCCATCGGCCTGCCCAACGAGATGCGCTTCAAGAACGGCAGCTTCGCCTTCGGCGTGGCCAACCAGGGCGGCTGGCAGAACAAGTCCGGCACCGTCGCCAACGGCGGCAACCCCAGCTACCAGCAGACCAACATTTTCTCGGCGAAAGTCGACGGCACCATCCGCATGCAGGGCAGCGTGCTGATCTTCCCGAAGAACTGAGGAACCGACCATGCGCCCAGCCCCCTTGCTGCTCAGCATGCTCCTCGCCTCCCAGGCCCAGGCCATGGAAGCGCTGGATGACTCGACCATGGCCTCGGTCAGCGGCCAGGGCGGCATCAGCCTGGAAACCTCCAGCCAGGGCTGGTCGGCCAGCAGCGTCAGCTATACGCAGGACGGCCGCAGCCTGAACCTGCGTGACGTGAGCAATCGCGCCGCCAGCGGCACCACCAGCACCTCCCAGTCCACCATCGACGTGCAGGGCGGGCAGTTGCAGGTCCAGCACAGTTCCACCCCCCAGGTGCTGGCGGTGAACAACATCGAGATGGATGGCAGCAGCAAGAGCTTCGGCTCGTTCCGCGCCTTCTACACCCTCGGCGCCACCTTGAAGCTCAAGGGCGGCGGCGCCAGCGGAGTCAGCGGGATTGCGGTGGACGACAGCCGGCTGTCCCTCACCGATGTGACCTTCTATTACCGCGACAACGGCTTCGACCTCATCGTCAAAGGCCTGTCCTTCGAGACCTATCTGAACAACGCCTACCTGGACGTCGTCAGCGGCGGCAGTGGTCAGGAGGTCAAGCTCAACCTCGGCGACGCGCGCTTCATCGGCACCATTGGTGGCATCAGCCTCGATCTCGCCCACAGCGATCCCACCGGCTCCCCCGTGACGCCTGGCGCGCCCGACCTGCGTGATCCCAACGCCAGCCGCAGCTTCGGCAAGCTGAACATGGACCTGCGCCTGGGCGGCAGCCTCAGCGTCGCCAGTGGCGGTGCCAGCGGCGAAGGCATCCGCATCCGCCCGGATCTGAATATCGGCAGCAGCCTGTTCCAGTACCAGGACGAAGGCATCCTGCGCGCCGAGAACTTCTCCGGCACCCTGCGCAGTCTTGGCGGCCTGACCTTCGACCTGGCCCAGGACGTGGGCGGCAGTTATGCACAGGTGGCGTTCCAGGACCTCAAGCTCAACGCCACGCTGGGTGGCCTGATCATCGGCAACCCGACCAACCAGAAACTCGGCAGCCTGGCCATCGACCTCAACTTCGCCGACGACGGCGCCAAGCAGAACTGGCTCAAGCTGCGGCCGGGCGGCGACCCCAATTCCGGTGCCAAGGGCCTGACCGCCGATGTCAGCTGGAACATGGCCAACAGCTCGGTTTCCCTCACCGATAACGGCAACAGCATGTGGTTCAGCGGCCTGCGCACCAACGGCACCGGCCAGATCACCCTGGACCTGACCAGGAGCTGCGCCGGCGGGGCCAGCACCGGTTGCTACGCTGGCACCCAGAGCGACATGAGCAAGGGCAGCTACAACGGCCATTTCGACGGTCTGCGCCTTGGGCTTTCCAACATCAAGGGCGGCTACAGCTTCGACGGTCTGCGCGTGGGCTCGCCCAACGCGCCGCTGCAGGGCGGCACCGAACTGCTGGTGCTGATGGAAATCTTCCCGGCCTACGACTTCACCCTGAACGGTCAGATCACCCTGATGCCAGGTGGCAGCAGCGGCGACGGCGTGCGCTACAACGCCGACTTCCTCTTCAGCGATGCCCGCGCCGCGATCTCGGTCGACGAGACCGGCAAGGGCCTGTGGCTGGCGGGCACGACCTACGACATACACTTCCGTGATGGCTCGGTGGACGTAAGTAACAACGGTGTGGAGCTGCGCAAGGGCACCTACTGGTCGAAGCTGGAAGTCAGCGACCTGCGCTGGGGCGATCGCACCACCGGCACCAGCCTCGGCCGACTGGTGCTGAAACGCTTCGAGCAGGGCTCCACCCTGGCGCTAAGTTCCGGCGGTGCCGGCGCACTCTGTGTGGGTGGCAGCGGCACCTCGGCTGGCGCCTGCTCGGCCAGCGGCGGCCGCTGGGAAGATCGCGGCAATGAAGGGGTGTCGGTGAAGTTGAAGAATGTCTTCGTCCGCGATACCGCGATCGAAAGCACCACCAACGGTGTGGCCACCGACGAGAAGCGCAACCAGATCGTCTGGGAAACCAACCGCGTCAACGGCGCCGCCGGCACCGGCAGCCAGCTGGTTGTGGATAACTTCTCCACTTCCGACGGCAACCCCAGTGATCCCAATGCCAACACCTACGGTTTCAACGCCGACCTCAACCTGGACGTGGCGCCCACCAAGGTCTGCACCAAGAACGGCGGCACCTGCAGCCCGGTCAGCCCGGACCCGCTGGGTTTCGCGGTGAACGGCCGCATCCACTTCAAGGAAATCAACGTCGACCGCCTGCAGCACGTCCACCCAACCGGCGGCGCCGTCACCTCCATGTATGGCATCAAGGTGCAGAACGCCGACATCAGCGCCAACCTGACGGCTACGCCGATCAATTGAGGAGGAGGGCGCCGCTTTTCTGTGGGGGCGAATTCATTCGCTGACCGGACCGCAGGTTCGGCCTGTGGATGCCCACAAGAATCACCGGGAGCCCAACCGTTTTGTGGGAGCGAATTCATTCGCGATTGCAGGACGCAGTCCTGCTCTTGCCCGATGGGAGCGCTTCGCACTCCTTTCGCGAATGAATTCGCTCCTACAAGGGATGCTTCCGCGTAGAAATCCACCCGCCCGCCGACCTTTCCGCCTCCCACTTTTCACGCCACAATTCCCTGATCGGGTGCCGTCGCCACAAGCAGTCCGGCACCATCAGCCTGAGCCCCGGCCGCACGCACGGTGGGGCCGTGAGGAGCGAGCCCATGAGCAGCCAAGATCGCGTCATCATCTTCGACACCACCCTGCGGGACGGCGAGCAGAGCCCCGGCGCTTCCATGACCAAGGAAGAAAAGCTGCGCATCGCCAAGGCCCTGGAACGGATGCGGGTGGACGTGATCGAGGCCGGCTTCGCCATCGCCAGCCCCGGTGACTTCGAGGCGGTCAAGGCCATTGCCGACAGCATCAAGGACAGCACCGTATGCAGCCTGTCCCGTGCCGTGGATGCCGACATCGACCGCGCCGCCGAAGCGCTGGCCGGTGCCAACTCTGCGCGCATCCACACCTTCATCGCCACCAGCCCCATCCACATGCAGTACAAGCTGCGGATGCAGCCGGACCAGGTGGTGGAGCAGGCCATTCGCGCGGTATCGCGGGCGCGCAACCTCTGCGATGACGTGGAGTTCTCCTGCGAAGATGCCGGCCGCTCCGAGATCGACTTCCTCTGCCGCATCATCGAAGCCGCGATCGATGCTGGTGCCCGCACCATCAATATCCCCGACACCGTGGGCTACGCCATTCCGCACCAGTACGCCGATACCATGCGTCAGCTCCTGCAGCGCATCCCCAATGCCGACAAGGCGGTGTTCTCGGTGCACTGCCATAACGACCTCGGGCTGGCCGTGGCCAACTCCCTGGCGGCCGTGGCAGTCGGGGCTCGCCAGGTGGAATGCACCATCAACGGCCTGGGCGAGCGCGCCGGCAACGCTGCGCTGGAAGAGATCGTCATGGCGATCAAGACCCGCCAGGACGTGCTCGGCGTCTACACCAACATCGATACCCCGCACATCCTCAGCACCTCGCGCATGGTGTCCGGCATCACCGGCTTCCCGGTGCAGCCGAACAAGGCCATCGTCGGCGCCAACGCCTTCGCGCACGAGTCCGGCATTCACCAGGACGGCGTGCTCAAGCACCGCGAGACCTACGAGATCATGTCCGCCCAGTCCGTCGGTTGGCACACCAACAAGATGGTGCTGGGCAAGCACTCCGGGCGGAACGCCTTCCGCACCCGCCTGGACGAATTGGGCATCGCGCTGGCCAGCGAGGCGGACCTGAATGCCGCCTTCGCCCGCTTCAAGGAGCTGGCGGACAAGAAACACGAGATCTTCGACGAGGACCTGCAGGCGCTGGTCTCCGACACCCTGGGCGAGGAAGCCCCGGAACACTTCAAGCTGGTCTATCTGGAGGTCGCCTCGAAGACCGGCGAAGTGCCCCAAGCCAAGCTGGTGCTGTCCATCGACGGTGTGGAACAGGGTGCCAGCGCCGACGGTTCCGGCCCGGTGGATGCCACCTTCAAGGCGATCGAAAGCCTGGCGACGTCCGAGTCGAGCCTGCAGCTCTATTCAGTCAATGCCATCACCCAGGGGACCGACTCCCAGGGTGAAGTCACCGTCCGCCTGGAAAAAGCCGGACGAATCGTCAACGGAAACGGTGCGGATACCGATATAGTTGTCGCCTCCGCAAAGGCCTACCTCAACGCGCTGAACCTGATGCAGGCCGGCGTGCGCAAGGCTCACCCACAGGTTGCTGACGTTTGATCACAGAACACCGTCGTCGCGCGTATCTCGATGCCATGCAGGTAGCCACCTGGCTACCTCGCACGGCATTGCCCTTCGCCGCGCCCTCCAATCCCGAATTGCTCGCACCGGCCCCGGAAGTTCCCCTCGAGGACACACCGGCTCCGGTCGCTGATGTAAAACCCGCAACCCCCGCAGCGGAAGCCCGCCCGGCGGCGACGCCGGTGCGCGCCAAGATCGAGGTACCCCGTCCTGGCAGCACGCCGCGTCCGACGGTGCAGCCCGAACCCGAAGCTGCCGCCGAAGCCGAAACCGCGCCGGCCAAGGCAGAGGTGCTGCCGCCGCCACGCTTCTCCCTGCAGCTGCTGCGTGCCGCCAACTGCCTGCTGCTGGTGGAATTGCCCACCGGCGAGCCCTTCCAGAGCCGCGACCCGGCGTACCTGCTGCTGAAGGACCTGTTGCGCGCCGCCGGCCTGCCGGATAGCCCGCAGATCCTCGGCGAGCCCGTGCGCTGGCCGTTGCTCAGCCGCGGCAACATGGACCAGGGCCCCGATGCCGCCCGCGACTTCATCCAGGGCTTCGTCGGCGTGCGCATGGAAGAGCAGGGCGAATGTGCCTGCCTCTGGCTCGTGGGCTTGCCGGCAATCCGATTTGCCGGTGAAGCCGACGCCACTGCGTTCGACCGAGAACTGCAGGTCGAAGGCCTCGGCGCGGCCTGGGCACTGCCTGGCCTGGAACTGTTGATGGACGAGCCCGAACGCAAGGGCGAACTCTGGCAAGCCATGCGCCGTGTGATGCGCCGCTGGAAGCACACTGAATGACCGATGCCGTTTCCTTCCGCCCGATGACCGAGGCGGACCTCGATGCAGTCCTGAAAATCGAATACGCCGCCTTCAGCCACCCGTGGACCCGCGGCATCTTCAACGACAGCCTCAAATCCTACGATTGCTGGCTGATGTTCGACGGCGATCAGCAGGTCGGCCACGGCGTGATCAACGTCATCCTCGACGAGGCCCACCTGCTGAATATCACCGTCAAGCCGGAAAGCCAGGGCCGCGGCCTGGGGCTGCGTTTGCTTGAGCGCCTGATGGAGCGCGCCCGCGAGCTGCAGGCCGGCGAATGCTTCCTTGAAGTGCGCGCCAGCAACCAGTCCGCCTACCGCCTATATGAGCGCTACGGCTTCAACGAAATCGGCCGTCGCCGCGATTACTACCCCGCCGTGGGTGGCCGCGAAGACGCCCTGGTCATGGCCTGCACGCTGATCGATTGAGCCCCGCGCAGGCCATTGCCAAAGCTCCCGGTGCTCCGTAAGGTGCCGCCAGCCAGAAGAGGAGAAGACGCATGAGCGACCTGCAACAGCTGATCGACAACAACGCGCGCTGGGCCGAGAAGATCAAACAGCAAGACCCGGACTTCTTTGCCAAGCTGGCCAAGCAGCAGGTGCCGGAATACCTCTGGATTGGCTGCTCGGATGCCCGCGTACCGGCCAACGAAATCGTCGGCATGCTGCCCGGCGACCTCTTTGTCCACCGCAACGTGGCCAACGTCGTGCTGCACACCGACCTCAACTGCCTGTCGGTCATCCAGTACGCCGTGGACGTGCTCAAGGTGCGGCACATCCTGGTCACTGGCCACTACGGCTGCGGTGGCGTCCGCGCCGCCATGCGTGACACCCAGTACGGCCTGATCGATGGCTGGCTGCGTACCATCCGCGATCTCTACTACGACCAGCGCGAGCACCTCGCCACCTTCGCCACCGAAGAGGAGCGCGTCGACCGCCTCTGCGAGCTGAACGTCATCCAGCAGGTGGCCAACGTCAGCCACACCACCATCGTCCAGAACGCCTGGCACCGCGGCCAGGAGCTCTCCGTCCACGGCTGCATCTACGGCATCAAGGACGGCATCTGGAAAAACCTCAACGTCACCGTCAGCGGCATGGAACAACTGCCGCCGCAGTACCGCCTGCGCCCACTCGGACAGAACTGAACCATGACGCAATACAACAGCCGGGCCGTTGGCCTGGCCTGGCTCGGCCTGCTCGTGGCCAGCGTATTCTGGGCGGGCAACGCCCTGGTAGCCCGCGCTTTCCACGATGCCATTCCACCCTTCACCCTGGCCTTCTGGCGCTGGACGCTGGCGCTGGCCATCCTGTTGCCCTTCGTTGCACGGCCCATGTGGGAGCATCGCAGCGCGCTGCGTCATGCCGGCTGGCGCCTGCTGGTAGTGGCCGTGCTGGGGATCAGCACCTACAGCGTGCTGCTCTACTTCGCCGCGCGCACTACCGTGGCCATCAACCTTACCCTGCTCAATACCTGCCTACCGCTGGCCACCTTCATCGGGGCTGGTGTGCTGCTCAATGAATGGCCGCCACGGCGCGCCTGGCTTGGCATGGCGGTAGCGACCAGCGGGCTGCTGGTGCTGATCGCCCAGGGCCGCCTGGCGCAATTGGCCGCGCTGTCGTTCAACCCGGGCGACCTCATCATGCTGCTTGCCGTAGTGGACTGGGCCCTCTACACCCTGTTGCTGCGCCGCTGGAACCACTACTTCAAGCTGCCGCCGCTGGTGCTGCTGGGAGCGCTGGTGGGATGCGGGGTGCCTGTGCTGCTGCCGTTCTACTTGCTGGAGCTGGCCAGCGGGCAGCGCTTCGAACTGTCTGTCGAAAACTTCGCCGCCATTGGCTACACAGGTGTCTGCGCCTCTCTCCTGGCCTATCTTTTGTGGAACCAGGGTATTCGCGTACTGGGCGTGGCCAAGGCTGTGCTCACCAACTACCTGATGCCGGTGTTCACCGCGCTGCTCGGCTACCTGCTGTTGGGCGAGGGCCTGCAGGCCTACCATTGGCTGGGTGGGGCGATGATCTTCTCCGGCCTGTTGTTGGCGACGCGCCCCTCGCTGAGGTGAGTCCATGCACAAACTAGTCGTCATCCCCGGGGATGGCATCGGACACGAAGTGGTGCCTGTGGCGGTCGAGCTGCTGGAAAAACTCCTTCCGGACCTCCAAACCGTGGAAGCGGAGGCCGGCTGGAGCTGCTTCCAGCGCCACGGCAATGCGGTTCCCGAGGCCACCTTCCAGACGATGCGTGACTGCGGCGCCGGTATTTTCGGTGCGGTCTCCTCTCCCACAGGCCAGCGTGTGCCCGGTTACCGCAGCGCCATCCTGCAACTGCGCCAGGGTCTGAAACTCAACACCAACCTGCGCCCAGTGCGCAGTTGGCCCTGTGTCTCGCCCCGGCCGGGCGTCGACCTGATGATTCTCCGAGAGAACAGCGAAGGCCTCTACAGCGGCCGCGAGCATTGGGAATCCGAAGGCGTCGCCATCGCCGAACGGGTCATCAGCCGCGATGCCACCGAAGCCCTGGCCCGCCGCGCACTGGAAGTAGCCAAGGCCCGCAAGGCAAGGCGCATCACCCTGGTCCACAAAACCAACGTCCTACCCGTGACCTGCGGCCTGTTCCGCGACACCTGCCGCGAAGTGCTGGAAGGGGAGGGGTGGGCCGCCGAACTCGACGAACGCCTGGTCGATCTCGCCGCGCTGCAACTGGTGGAGCAACCCGAAGCCTTCGACCTGATCGTCACCAGCAACCTTTTCGGCGACATCCTCTCCGACCTTGCCTGCCACTGGAGCGGCGGCCTGGGCCTGGCGCCTTCCCTCAACTGGGGCAACGGCATCGCCCTGGCTGAACCCGTCCACGGCAGCGCTCCCGACATCGTCGGCAGCGGTCGCGCCAACCCCATTGCTGCCATCCTCAGTGCGGCTCTGCTACTCCGCTACCACTGGCAGAAACCCGCCCTGGCCAATCGCCTGGAAACCGCTGTGGAAAACTTCCTGCGCGAGGAAGGCAAGGCAGACTTCGGCTTCGACACCACCCGGGTAGTAGGACAGGGCATTCTGGCTGCGCTCTAATGCTTTTGCTCCCCTCTCTCTTCAGGGAGAGGGGCCGGGGGCGAGGGCGATAACCCCGCACAGACTTCAGCTTCCACAAATAGAAAACCCCGCCAAAGCGGGGTTTCCACATTCACCCGGAATCAAGTTCCGGTGGCCCAGGCAGAGCCTTCTCTACCAGAACCAACATCCGTTTAGGCGCCCGAACCTCGAGTCGCGCCGAGCCATTCACAATCGGCCCAACCACAATCTCGATCCCCTCCGCCTTCAACATCTCCATCAACGCTGATTCGCTGACTCCTTCCAGCACCCTCAGCGTAAGCACGTCACCTTCCCTGCGTTCGCCAACATGAATCTGCATGTGGATTGCCTCGCATGGACGACCGCGCAAGGTCATCACGAAGGGTGAGAGCGGTCTATGCAGGCTAGAGCGAATCGGATAACTCCTACTAAGGCGTTCGTGGGTTCTGACGTTTTGATTCACCTTCCAGTAGCGGATCATCCAGCACGGTTAGCGGAGGGCGGTAACGTCCCAATATTATTCCAGCGATTGCAATGATTTCACCGGAGGTTCCATGGCCAGCATTACGATTCGCAACCTGGATGACGATCTCAGGGCTCGGCTTCGCGTCGTTGCGGCCAGTCATGGCCGGTCGATGGAAGAGGAGGTGAAGGTGATCCTCGCTGAAGCGCTTGCGAGACAGGACAAGCCCAGTGGAATGGGCTCCCGGATTCATAGCCGCTTTGCTGCTGTGGGTGGCGTTGATGTCGAACTACCCGCCCGCAAGACCAAGGCCCGTGCAGCGGACTTTGATGAATGATCCTGCTCGATACCAATGTGTTGTCTGAGGTATTGACGGTTGCAGTGAGTTGCTAGCCAGCATTCATGAGCTATAGACTTGTACAGTAAATTGCACATGAGGTACCGCCATGCGCGTGGTCAATTTCTCTGATGCCCGCAACAATCTGAAGAAAGTCATCGATGACGTCGTAAACGACTCAGACTTCACCGTGATTTCTCGCCGCGATGCGCCAGACGCCGTGCTGCTTTCCCTCGATAGCTTCAACAGCCTGATGGAAACCGTCCATCTGCTGAAATCGCCGGCTAACGCCGCTCACCTGGCGCGCTCTCTGGCTCAAATGGAATCCGGCAAAACGGTAGTGCGGGGGTTGATGGAGGACGAAGAGCCACCTCCTCGCAAGATTGCAGGCAGTCCGTCGACCGCTGGATCAGCCAAGCCTGAAACGAAGAAAGCGCGGGCTACAGCTGCGAAACCAGGAAAGGCAGCTCGTTGATGACAAGCCGCCTCGTTTGGTCGCTTGAGGCATGGGCTGACTATGAGTACTGGCAGGGCCAGGACAAGAAGACGCTGAAGCGCATCAACCTGCTCATCAAGGATTGCTGTCGAAGTCCATTTGAAGGAGTCGGCAAGCCTGAACCCTTGAAAGAGAACTTGTCGGGATGGTGGTCTAGGCGAATAGATGACACTAACCGACTGGTCTATCGGCAAGTGGGAGAGGCGCTGGAGATTCTGTCGTGCCGCTATCACTACTGACCGGCAACAGCGATGAGCAAAGAGGGGCGTAGCCACTATGGAGGAGGCACCATGACAATCAATGGCATGCGGCCCATTCATCCTGGAGAGATTCTGCGGGAAGAGTTCCTGGAGCCGCTGGGCATCACACCGGCCGCACTCGCTCGCGCGCTGCATGTGTCCGCGCCGACCGTGAACGATATCGTGTGTGAGCGTCGTGGGATCACTGCGGACATGGCCCTCCGACTCGGTCGCTACTTCGATACCACTGCCCAGTTCTGGATGAACCTGCAGACTGAGTGCGCCTTAGCGACTACTTACGCTGCGACTGGCGAAGAGATCGAGTGCGAGATAGAGCCGCTGCGAGCGGTCGAATAGGCTAGTTCACACACCACACGGAAGTTCAAAGCCCCCATATGAAGAAGCTCATCCTCATACTCGCTGTCGGTTTCGCTGCATGGCAGTTCTACTTCAAGCACTAGGATCGCCAGACAGTCACCAGTTACGAAAGTGATTCTGCACCTTCCAGCTTTGCCGCCCAGCCGTCTGCGCCCGCGCTTGCTCGTACCTATTCGTGTGATGGGCGGACCTACTGCTCGCAGATGAGTTCATGCGAAGAGGCGACTTACTTCCTGCAGCATTGCCCTGGAGTGAAGATGGACGGGAACAACGATGGTGTGCCGTGTGAGCAGCAGTGGTGCAACTGAGGGGAATGTAGACAGGGGGTAGTCACTTTGTAGTCACTACCCCAGAAAGCACAAAGGGCTAGCTTTCGCTAACCCTTTGATTTGTATGGTGGCTACACCGGGACTTGAACCTGGGACATCAGCATTATGAATGCTGCGCTCTAACCGACTGAGCTATGTAGCCGAGTGGCGCGCATTTTCCGTATCTCTTGGGGGACTGTCAACCCCTTCGCTTAGATAATTTTGTGATCTTTCAAGCGTTTAGGCGGTAAGAGGGTTTTCAGGAGGGCGCGGTGACGCTCGGTGGGATAGGGGAGGGGCGAGTGATGGGTTTCGCTTCACTCTACACCATCCTACGAAAGCAAAAAGCCCCGGAGGTCCGGGGCTCTTTGTGGATCAGACGTTGAAGCGGAAGTGCATCACGTCGCCGTCCTTGACGATGTATTCCTTGCCTTCCAGGCGCCATTTGCCGGCTTCCTTGGCGCCGTTTTCACCCTTGTACTGGATGAAGTCGTCGTAGGCGACCACTTCGGCACGGATGAAGCCTTTTTCGAAGTCGGTGTGGATAACCGCGGCAGCCTGCGGGGCGGTGGCGCCGACGCGGACGGTCCAGGCGCGAACTTCCTTCACGCCAGCGGTGAAGTAGGTCTGCAGGTTGAGCAGGTCGTAGCCGGCGCGGATCACGCGGTTCAGGCCGGGCTCTTCGAGGCCGAGGGCTTCGAGGAACATGTCCTTCTCTTCGCCGTCATCGAGTTCGGCGATTTCGGCTTCGATCTTGTTGCACACCGGCACCACGATCGCGCCTTCTTCTTCGGCGATGGCCCGGACCACATCCAGGTGCGGGTTGTTATCGAAGCCGTCTTCGGCAACGTTGGCGATGTACATCACCGGTTTGCTGGTGAGCAGGTGGAAGCCGCGAACCAGGCGCTTTTCGTCGTCGCCCAGGTTCTTCAGCAGGGAGCGTGCCGGCTTGCCTTCGCTGAAGTGGGGGATGAGCTTTTCCAGCAGGGCTTTCTGTGCCAGGGCGTCCTTGTCGCCACCCTTGGCGTTACGGGCGACCTTTTGCAGTTGCTTCTCGCAGCTGTCGAGGTCGGCGAAGATCAGTTCGAGGTCGATGATCTCGATGTCGCGCTTGGGATCGACGCTGTTGGAGACGTGGATGACGTTCTCGTCTTCGAAGCAGCGAACCACGTGGGCGATGGCGTCGGTTTCGCGGATGTTGGCGAGGAATTTGTTGCCCAGGCCTTCACCTTTCGACGCGCCCGCAACCAGGCCGGCGATGTCGACGAATTCCATGGTGGTGGGGATCACGCGCTCAGGCTTGACGATCTCGGCCAGGGCGTTGAGGCGCATGTCGGGCATCGGCACGATGCCGCTGTTCGGCTCGATGGTGCAGAAGGGGAAGTTCTCCGCTGCGATGCCGGACTTGGTCAGGGCGTTGAACAGGGTGGACTTGCCGACGTTGGGCAGGCCGACGATGCCGCAATTGAATCCCATGGAATGTGCCTCTGCGCGGAGTGGGTTCAGGCCTTGCGACTGTGCAGCTTCTGCATGGCGCGGGTGAGGTCACCGGCGAGCAGTTCTGGCATCACGTCGAGGGCGAAATCGATGCTGGTGTCGAGCAGTTCCTGTTCGCTGCGCGGGGCGCGGCTGAGTACGAAACCGGATACCAGGCTGCTGTGCCCCGGATGGCCGATGCCAAGCCGCAGGCGATGGAACGAATTCTGGTTGCCGAGCTGGGCGATGATGTCGCGCAACCCGTTGTGGCCGCCGTGGCCGCCGCCGGTCTTGAGCTTGGCGACTCCAGGGGGCATGTCGAGTTCGTCGTGGGCCACCAGGATGGCTTCGGGAGGAATGCGGAAGAACCCGGCCAATGCCGCTACGGACTGGCCGCTGCGGTTCATATAGGTGGTGGGGATCAGCAGACGAACGTCGCGACCTTGATGGGAGAATTTCCCGACCAGGCCGAAATACTTCTTGTCGAGGCTCAGGTTGACGCGTTCGCGATCGGCCAGGCGCTCAACGAAAAGGGCCCCTGCGTTATGCCGGGTCTGGTCGTATTCGGGGCCTGGATTACCCAGGCCGACGATCAGTTGAATGGCAGTCACTACAGGGGCCCTTTATCAGGCTGACGCAGAGTAAGAAATTACTCGGCTTCGCCTTCTTCCTTCACCACGCGGGAAGCATGGATGTTGGCAACTGCCAGGTCGTTGCCGTGGGCCAGGGCCACCAGCTCGACACCTTTCGGCAGGGTCAGGTCGGACAGGTGAACGGTCTGACCTACTTCGACCTTGGCCAGGTCAACTTCGATGAACTCCGGCAGGTCTTTCGGCAGGCAGGAGACTTCGACTTCAGCGATGGTGTGGGAAACTTCGCCGCCGCCTTGCTTCACGCCAACGGAGGTAGCTTCGTTGACGAAGTGCAGGGGCACGTGGGCGGTCAGTTTCTGGCCGGCAACTACGCGCTGGAAGTCAGCGTGCAGTACGAAGCCTTTGGCCGGGTGGCGCTGCAGGGCCTTGATCAGAACGGATTCGGTAGCACCGGCAACGTTCAGGGCGATCACGTGGCTGAAAGCAGCTTCGTTTTCCAGCAGCTTGGCCAGGTCTTTGGCCAGCAGGCTTACGGATACCGGGGCTTTCTCGCCGCCGTAGATTACAGCGGGAACCAGGTTGGCATTACGACGCAGGCGGCGGCTCGCACCTTTCCCCAGGTCGGAACGCGCTTCGGCATTCAGGGCGAAATCAGTCATTACAGTTCTCCAAAATAACCAAAACGCCCGTAATGCTTGCGACCAGCATCCGGGCGGTTGGGCAAAAAGCCCCGCCTGAGCGGGGCGCGTTTCGTCAGGGATGGCCGCTTAGCGGAACATCGCGCTGATCGATTCCTCATTGCTGATGCGGCGAACCGCTTCAGCCACAACCGGCGCGATATCCAGCTGACGGATACGCGAGCAGGCTTGTGCCGCGGCGGACAGGGGGATGGTGTTGGTCACCACCAGCTCGTCCAGCACGGAGTTTTCAATGTTCTCGATGGCACGGCCAGACAACACCGGGTGGGTGCAGTAGGCGTAGACCTTGGCAGCGCCGTGGTCCTTCAGGGCCTTGGCAGCGTGGCCCAGGGTGCCAGCGGTGTCGACCATGTCGTCGACCAGCACGCAGGTGCGGCCTTCGACATCGCCGATGATGTGCATGACTTCGGACTGGTTGGCCTTCGGACGACGCTTGTCGATGATCGCAAGGTCAACGCCGAGGGACTTGGCCACGGCACGGGCACGAACCACGCCGCCGATGTCCGGGGAAACGATCATCAGGTTCTCGAAGCGCTGGTCTTCGATGTCATCGACCAGGACCGGGGAACCGTAGATGTTGTCCACCGGAATGTCGAAGAAGCCCTGAATCTGGTCGGCGTGCAGATCGACGGTGAGTACACGGTCGATGCCGACGACGGTCAGCATGTCAGCCACTACCTTGGCGCTGATGGCCACGCGGGCGGAACGCGGGCGGCGATCCTGGCGGGCATAGCCGAAGTAGGGGATGACCGCAGTGATGCGGGAAGCCGAGGAACGGCGGAAGGCGTCAGCCATCACCACCAGTTCCATCAGGTTATCGTTGGTCGGTGCGCAAGTCGGCTGGATCAGGAAGACGTCCTTGCCGCGGACGTTTTCATTGATTTCAGCACTGATTTCGCCGTCGGAGAATTTGCCTACGGAGGCATCACCGAGGGGAATATGCAGTTGACGTACGACGCGACGCGCCAGATCGGGGTTGGCATTCCCCGTGAAGACCATCATCTTGGACACGCGCAGTACCTGCCGGCTGAGGGTAGACCTGATGAATCAAAAAGCCGTTCAAAGGCCGTGGGCTTTTGAACAGCTTTTCAAGTGTATGGCAGGGGCGGCTGGATTCGAACCAACGCATGGCAGGATCAAAACCTGCTGCCTTACCGCTTGGCGACGCCCCTATGTGTGTAACTCGCTATGCAGGATATTCGTTTCGCTGTACGCATGACCCAGTGGGTTAATGGCAGGGGCGGCTGGATTCGAACCAACGCATGGCAGGATCAAAACCTGCTGCCTTACCGCTTGGCGACGCCCCTGTATCGTACAACCGAATGCCTTGCATTCCTTCTCAAGCCAGACCTTGAAGCTTGCGGTGCAACATGGAGATGTTGCGGCCTTGGGCGACAAAGCTCGGCAGAGTGGCCGGAAGTTGGCGGCGAACTTTATCAGCATCGCCTTTGTTTGGGAAGCTCCCAAACACACAAGATCCAGTGCCGGTCAATCTAGCTGAAGTGAATTTATTCAACAAGATCAGAGCGTTACGTACATCTGGGTAACGCTTCTCGACCACCGGCTGGCAATCGTTACGACCGCCCCCCTCAAGAAGGCTGCGAACTTTAATGGGCGGCGAATTCCGTGTCAACTCAGGATCGGAGAAAACTTCTGCTGTGCTGACAAAGACTTGCGGCACAGCGACGAGGAACCACGGCTCTGGCAGTTCAACCGGCGTCAGCTGCTCGCCGACGCCTTCAGCAAAGGCCGCGCGACCGCGCACGAAAACCGGCACATCGGCGCCCAGGGTAAGTCCCAGGGAGGCGAGTCGATCCTCGCTCCAGCCCAGGTTCCACAGGCGATCGAGGGCGAGCAGGGTGGTCGCGGCGTCGGAGCTGCCGCCACCGATCCCGCCCCCCATGGGCAGGCGTTTCTCCAGCCAGATGTCCGCGCCGAGTCGGCAGCCCGACTCGGCCTGGAGCTTGCGCGCTGCGCGGACGATCAGGTTGCTGTCATGGGGAACGCCAGGCACGTCGGTTCGCAGGTGGATTTCACCATCGTCGCGCAAGGCGAAGCCCAGCTCGTCGCCGTGATCGAGAAACTGGAAGAGGGTCTGCAGCTCGTGATATCCGTCGGCCCGGCGGCCGAGGATGTGCAGCATCAGGTTGAGCTTGGCCGGTGCCGGCAGGATGAGTTGCGCATCCTGCATGTCACTGGCCGAGCTGGCGTGGCTGCCAGTCCTTGATCACGAGGGTGACGTCGAGGTTCTCGCCGCTGAGTTTGATGCGCTCGGGCAGTGTGTAGCCGTTCTGTTCGACGTAGCTCAGGTACTGCACCTGCCAGCCATCCTGCTCGAGGCGGGCAAGGCGGCTATCACCGTCCAGCGTCAGGCGGCTGCGGCTGTCCGGTGCGGGCAGGCCGCGTACCCACCAGAGCAGGTGGGAAACGGGCAGACGCCAGCCGAGTTGTTCTTCGAGCAGCGCCTCGGGGGAATCAGCCTGGTAGCGGCCCTGGTTGGCCACTTCCAGCTCGATATTGCCCGGACGGCCAGTCAGGCGGGCCGCGCCGCGACCCAGTGGGCCGGACAGGCGAATGTCGTAATAATCCTGGCGCTGCAGCCAGAACAGGGTGCCGCTGCCGGAATCCTTGGGTGCACGGATGCCGACCTTGCCGCTGATCTGCCAGCCATCGAGGGTGCTGACCTGTTCCTTGTGAGCTTTCCAGGTGGCCTGGTTACCCTGGCCTTCGAGGGTTTCGCGCGGGGCGAGGGCGGAGCAGCCGGTGAGCAGGACTAGCGCACCGACGGCCAGGAGATTACGTAAACGCATGGATCAGAGGTTTCCGGAGCCAGTCAGGCGTTGCAGGGTGTCACGGAGGATGGCGCTGTCGGGCTGCTTCTGCAGGGCTTCCGCCCAGACCTTGCGGGCTTCGACCTGTTTGCCCTGGGCCCAGAGCACTTCGCCGAGGTGGGCAGCCACTTCGTGGTCGGGGAACTCCTGCAGTGCCTGGCGCAGCAGTCGTTCGGCCTCCGACAGGTTGCCCATGCGGTAATTCACCCAGCCGAGGCTGTCGAGGATCGCCGGGTCGTCCGGGTTCAGCTTGTGGGCCTGCTCCACCAGCTTCCTGGCTTCGTCGTAGCGCGTCGTGCGGTCGGCGAGGGTGTAGCCAAGGGCGTTCAGCGCCATGGCGTTTTCCGGCTCACGTTCGATGATGAAGCGCAGGTCCTTTTCCAGTTGGGCCAGGTCGTTGCGCTTCTCGGCCAGCATCGCGCGGGTGTAGAGAAGGTTGAGGTCGTCCGGGAACTGCTGCAGCCCCTGATGGATGACCTTCCAGGCGCGCTCCGGCTGTTGGCGCTCGGTCAGGCTCTCGGCTTCGATCAGGTAAAGCTGGATGGCGTAATCAGGCTGGGCATCACGGGCCTTGGCCAGGCGTGCCTCGGCTTCATCGGCGCGGCCGCTTTCGAGGAGGATTTCCACCTGACGCACCTGCGCGGGCAGGTAGTCGTTGCCGGGGCCGACCAACGCGTACTCGATCAGAGCGCTTTCCTTGTCGCCGCGCTTTTCGTAGACCTGGCCCAGGTTGAAGTGGGCGGAATCGACGTGGCTACCGCGCTCCACCAGCTCCTCCAGGTAGACCTGGGCTTCGTCCCAGGCTTCGCCTTCCAGGCAGACCAGTGCCAGGGAGTAGCGGAGGTCGTCGTCGTCGGGGAACTGCTGTACCAGGCCGGCAAACTCGGACTTGGCTTCGTCCAGGCGGTCCTGCTCCACCAGCATGCGGGCGTAGGTCAGGCGCAGGCGCTTGTCGTCCGGGTGCTGCTTGATGGCTTTCTGCAGCAGCGGCAGGGCTTCATCGCCACGCTTGAGGCTTTGCAGCAGGCGAGCGCGGAGCAGGATCGGGGCGATTTCCTTGTCGTTGGCGGGGACGCCTTCGAGCAGGGTAAGGGCTTCTTCGGTGCGACCGTCCTGTTGCAGCAGCACGGCCTTGCCGAACACCAGCTGGCTGTTGTCGGGGTGCTTGGCCAGCAGGCGGTCGAAGCTCTGCAGCAGGCCGGCGCGGGTATCGGCGTCGGTTTCCGCGGCGGAGAGTGCGAGGAAGTCGAAGTGGGTGTCGCCCTGGCCCTGGAGCACTTTCTCCATATAGGCCATGGCTTCGTCGTAGCGTCCGGCGCGGGCCAGCTGCACGGCAGCGGCGCGCTGGGCGTCGAGGTTGTCAGGGGCGCTTTTGGCCCAGATCAGCGCGGTATCCAGCGCAGCCTGGTCGGCACCCAGGTATTCGGCGATGCGGAAGGCGCGCTCGGCCACGGCCGGGTCCTGCGTGGCATTGGCCTGTTGCACATAGTTGCCGAGGGCGATATCGAAGCGATTGCGCTGCCCGGCCAGTTCGGCGGCGAGCAGTGCGTAGAGGGTTTCGCGGTTGAACGAGCCATAGACCTCGGGCTTGGCGGGCGCGGAGGCCTGGTTGCCTTCCTCGACCGGGGGAGTGCCGTCCGGGGACTTGTGGGTCAAGCTCTGACAGCCGCCGAGGAACAGCAAGGCGGTCAGCAACGCGAGGGATCTATTCATATAGGAAGGAGGGGGCTAACCAGCGAGTGGCCCATCATGACACAAGCCGTCAGGCTAGCACATGGGGCGGGGGCCGACCTGCGGCGGGGCAAAACCTGTGCGGGCAGACAATTATCGGCAATGGTTGTCGTCGTTCGGGTGAAGTAGGACAATTGCGCGCCCTCCCGTTTCAGTTAGCGACCCTGCATGGCCTTCATTGCTCTTGGTATCAACCACAAGACCGCCTCGGTGGACGTCCGCGAACGCGTGGCCTTCACCCCCGAGCAGCTGGTGGAGGCCCTGCAGCAGCTGTGTCGCATCACGCCCAGCCGTGAAGCGGCCATCCTCTCCACCTGCAACCGCAGTGAGCTCTACCTGGAGCAGGATCACCCGAGCACCGATGAAGTCCTCGCGTGGCTGGCCGGCTATCACAACCTCAGCCTGGAAGAGTTGCGCGCCTGTGCCTACGTGCACCAGGACGATGACGCCGTTCGCCATATGATGCGCGTCGCCTCCGGGCTGGACTCCATGGTCCTTGGCGAACCCCAGATTCTCGGCCAGATGAAGTCCGCCTACGCCGTAGCGCGTGAGGCCGGTACCGTCGGCCCGCTGCTCGGTCGCCTGTTCCAGGCCACCTTCAGTACTGCCAAGACGGTGCGCACTGACACCGCCATCGGCGAAAACCCGGTTTCCGTGGCCTTCGCGGCGGTCAGCCTGGCCAAGCAGATTTTCTCCGACCTGCACCGCAGCCAGGCGCTGCTGATCGGCGCGGGCGAAACCATCACCCTGGTCGCCCGCCACCTGCATGAGCAGGGCGTGAAGCGCATCGTCGTCGCCAACCGGACCCTTGAGCGCGCCAGCATCCTCGCCGAGGAGTTCGGTGCCCATGCGGTGTTGCTGGCTGACATGCCCCAGGAGCTGGTCAACAGCGACATCGTCATCAGTTCCACCGCCAGCCAGCTGCCGATCCTTGGCAAGGGCGCGGTGGAGCGCGCACTGAAGCAGCGCCGGCACAAGCCGATTTTCATGGTGGACATCGCCGTCCCGCGCGACATCGAGCCCGAAGTCGGCGAACTGGACGACGTCTACCTCTACACCGTGGACGACCTGCACGAGGTGGTCGCGGAGAACCTCAAGAGCCGCCAGGGCGCGGCGCAAGCCGCTGAAGAACTGGTAGGCGCCGGCGTCGACGAGTTCATGCAGCGCCTTCGCGAGCTGGCCGCAGTCGACGTGCTGCGTGCCTATCGCCAGCAGGCCGAGCGTCTGCGTGATGAGGAAGTGGCCAAGGCCCAGCGTCTGCTGCAGAACGGCACCTCGGCCGAGGAAGTGATGGCGCAACTTGCCCGCGGCCTCACCAACAAGCTGCTGCACGCCCCCAGCGTGCAGCTGAAGAAACTCTCCGCCGATGGCCGCTTCGACGCGCTGGTCGTGGCCCAGGAACTCTTCGCCCTCGACGAGGGCTCGGATAAACGTTCGCAATGAAAGCTTCCCTGCTGAACAAGCTCGACCTCCTCCAGGACCGTTACGAGGAACTCACCGCCCTGCTCGGCGATGCCGAAGTCATCACTGACCAGGGCAAGTTCCGTGCTTACTCCAAGGAGTTCGCCGAGGTCGAGCCGGTGATCCTCGCCTTCCGCGAGTTCCGCAAGGTTCAGGGGGACCTCGAGGGCGCCCAGGCGCTGCTCAAGGACAGCGACCCTGACCTGCGCGAGATGGCCGAAGAAGAAGTGGGCCAGGCTCGAGAGCAGTTGGTGGAGCTGGAGGACCGTCTCCAACGCATGCTGCTGCCGAAGGACCCCAATGACGGCCGCAACGTCTTCCTGGAAATTCGTGCCGGCACGGGCGGTGACGAGGCGGCGATCTTCTCCGGCGACCTGTTCCGCATGTATTCCCGGTATGCCGAGCGCCAGGGTTGGCGTGTCGAGATCCTCTCCGAGAACGAGGGGGAGCACGGCGGATACAAGGAAGTGATTGCCCGCGTCGAAGGCGAGAACGTTTACGCCAAGCTCAAGTTCGAGTCCGGCGCGCATCGCGTGCAGCGGGTGCCGGAAACCGAATCCCAGGGTCGCATCCATACCTCCGCCTGCACCGTGGCCGTGTTGCCCGAGCCGGACGAGCAGGCCGCAATCGAGATCAATGCCGCCGATCTGCGTGTCGATACCTATCGCGCTTCCGGCGCCGGTGGCCAGCACGTGAACAAGACTGACTCGGCGGTGCGCATCACCCACATCCCGTCGGGCATCGTCGTCGAGTGCCAGGAAGAGCGTTCCCAGCACAAGAACCGCGCCAAGGCCATGGCCTGGCTGGCGGCCAAGCTGAACGACCAGCAGGAAGCCGCAGCCCACAAGGAAATGTCCGATACCCGCCGTTTGCTGGTGGGCTCCGGCGATCGCTCCGAACGTATCCGCACCTACAACTATCCGCAGGGCCGGGTCACCGACCATCGCATCAACCTCACGCTCTATGCGCTGGACGACGTCATGGCCGGTAGCGTCGAGGCCGTGATCGAGCCGCTGCTTGCCGAATACCAGGCTGACCAGCTGGCAGCGCTGGGAGACTGACGTGACTATCATCGCCAGCCTCCTCGGCGAAGCCCGCCTGCCGGACTCGCCCACCCCGCGCCTGGACGCCGAACTGCTGCTGTCCGCCGCCCTTGGCAAGCCGCGCAGCTTCCTGCACACCTGGCCAGAGCGCGTGGTTTCCAGCGAAGTGGCCGAACGCTACGCCAGCTTCCTGGAGCGTCGCCGCACCGGTGAACCGGTCGCCTACATCCTTGGCCACCAAGGCTTCTGGAGCCTGGACCTGGAAGTGGCCCCGGATACCCTGATTCCGCGCCCGGACACCGAATTGCTGGTGGAAACCGCCCTGGCGTTGCTGCCCGCGAATCCGGCCGAGGTGCTCGACCTGGGCACTGGAACTGGCGCCATTGCCTTGGCCTTGGCGTGCGAACGCCTGGGTTGGAAGGTCACCGGTGTCGATCGCATTGCCGCCGCCGTGGAACTGGCCGAGCGCAACCGCGCGCGACTGAAACTGAACAATGCCCGGTTCGTGGAAAGCCACTGGTTCTCCGCGCTGGGCGAACAACGCTTCGCGATGATCGTCAGCAACCCGCCCTACATTCGCGCCCAGGACCCGCACCTGGCCGAGGGCGATGTGCGCTTCGAACCCTCCAGCGCCCTGGTGGCCGGAGCGGATGGCCTGGACGACATTCGCCGGATCATCGCCGACGCGCCGCGGCATCTGCTGCCGGGTGGCTGGCTGCTGCTGGAACACGGTTACGACCAGGCCCCGGCCGTGCGCGACCTGCTTGTTCAGCAGGGCTTCCAGCAGGTGGAGAGCCGCCGCGACCTGGGCGGTCATGAACGTATTTCTCTTGGGCAATGGCCATGCTGAGTGACCAGGAACTCCTTCGCTACAGCCGGCAGATCCTCCTGCCGCAGATCGATATCGATGGTCAGCTGCGCCTGAAGCAGGGCCGCGTCCTGATCGTTGGCCTCGGCGGCCTCGGCTCGCCGGTTTCCCTCTACCTGGCCGCTGCCGGCGTGGGTGAGCTGCATCTCGCGGACTTCGACAGCGTCGACCTGACCAACCTGCAGCGGCAGATCGTCCACGACAGCAACAGCGTCGGGCTGAGCAAGGTCGACTCGGCCATGGCCCGGCTTGCCGCGCTGAACCCCGAGGTCCGTCTGGTGCCGCATAGCCGCGCGCTGGACGTGGACTCCCTGGCCGCGGCAGTCGCCGCCGTCGACGTGGTTCTGGATTGCACCGACAACTTCGGTACCCGCGAAGCGGTGAACGCGGCGTGCGTGGCTGCCGGCAAGCCATTGGTGTCCGGCGCCGCGATCCGTCTCGAAGGCCAGCTTTCGGTTTTCGATCCTCGTCGCGACGACAGCCCCTGCTACCACTGCCTCTACGGCCATGGCAGCGAAGCCGAACTGACCTGCAGCGAAGCCGGCGTGGTCGGCCCGCTGGTTGGACTGGTGGGCAGCCTGCAGGCCCTGGAAGCGCTCAAGCTGATCGCCGGCTTCGGTGAGCCCATGGTCGGCCGCCTGTTGCTGGTGGACGCCTTGGGCAGTCGCTTCCGGGAGCTGCGAGTGAAACGCGACCCGGCCTGCGAAGTCTGCGGAGTGCGGCATGCCTGAGGCGGCGGTTGGGGTCTTCGACTCAGGCGTCGGCGGCCTTTCCGTACTCCGGGAAATCCGTTCTTTGCTGCCTCGCGAATCCCTTCTCTACGTAGCGGACAGTGGCCACGTGCCCTACGGCGAGAAAAGCGCGGACTTCATCCGCGAGCGCAGCCATCGTATTGCCGAGTTCCTGCTCGACCAGGGTGCCAAGGCGCTGGTGCTGGCCTGCAACACAGCCACCGTGGCTGCCGTGGCCGACCTGCGGGAACGTTATCCACAGCTGCCTATCGTCGGCATGGAGCCGGCAGTGAAGCCGGCTGCGGCAGCGACGCGCAGCGGCGTGGTAGGGGTGCTGGCGACCACTGGCACCCTGAAGAGCGCCAAGTTCGCCGCATTGCTGGATCGGTTCGCGGGCGATGTGCGCGTCATTACCCAGCCCTGCCCGGGGCTGGTCGAACGCATCGAGGCTGGCGACCTGATGGGGCCGGAAACGCGCGCCCTGCTGACGGCCTACGTCGAGCCGCTGCTGGCCGAGGGCAGCGATACCTTGATCCTCGGCTGTACTCACTACCCCTTCCTGCGCCCCTTGCTGCGCGAGATGGTGCCGGACTCGGTCAGCCTGATCGATACCGGCGCGGCGGTCGCCCGGCAGTTGCAGCGGCTGCTCGAGGCACGCGGCCTGTTGGCGGAAGAAGAGGCCGAGGCCTGCCTCTTCTGGTCCAGCGGCGATCCATCGGCGATGCAGGAAATCTTGCCGATTCTCTGGGGCGAATCCGTCCATGTGGACAGGTTTCCGGATTGATACAAAAGTCCGCCAGATGTCTTTCCCCGATTAAAAAGCTATCTATAATCGCCGTCAGATATTAAGAATTTTCTGCCTGCACTTCAGAAAAAGGATTGGTTTCATGAAGAAGCTTTTCTGCTGGGCCGCCGCTGCAACCCTTTCCCTCGGCCAAGTCGTTTCCGCGCAAGCTGCGGACGTTTCCCTGGACATCGGCCAGACTGGCGAATCCACCATGGTGTATCGCCTGGGGACCCAGTTCGACTTCTCCAGCAGTTGGTTTCAGACCAATGTAGGGCGTCTGACCGGTTACTGGGATGCCGCCTACACCTACTGGGAAGGTGATGAGACCTCCAGCAACAACAGCCTTTCCTTCACTCCGGTGTTCGTTTACGAGTTCGCTGGTGAAACCGTGAAGCCTTACATCGAGGCTGGTATCGGCGCGGCCGTGTTCTCCGATACCGACCTGGAAGACAACGACCTGGGTTCCTCCTTCCAGTTTGAAGACCGCATCGGCCTGGGCCTGCGCTTCGCCAACCAGGAAGTCGGCGTGCGCGCCATGCACTACTCCAACGCCGGCATCAAGCAGCCGAACGATGGCGTGGAGACCTACACCCTGCACTATCGCCTGTCCTTCTGAGGCGAATCCGCAGTATCGAAAGCCGGGCCAAGCGCCCGGTTTTTTATTGGCCGCGAATCTTCAAACGGTGCGTTCCGAAAGGTTCCGGAATGCCTCCAGTGCCCGATCGCGGCTGGCATAGAGGTCCACCAGGGGCAACGGATACCCCGTCACACCGTACAGGCCACCCAGCCCGGCCGGGTTGTGGATATCGCGCTTGTCGAGATGAGCGAGCTCCGGTAACCACTGACGCAGGAAGCGGCCGTCCGGGTCGAATTTCTGCGACTGGCTAATGGGGTTGAAGATGCGGAAGTAAGGAGCCGCATCGGTTCCGGTGGAGGCGCTCCACTGCCAACCTCCATTGTTCGCCGCGAGGTCACCGTCGATAAGGTTACGCATGAACCAGCGCTCGCCTTCGCGCCAGTCGATCAGCAGGTTCTTGGTGAGGAACATGGCCACCACCATGCGCAGGCGGTTGTGCATCCAGCCGGTGGCGAGCAACTGGCGCATCGCCGCGTCGACGATGGGAATCCCGGTGCGACCCTGCTGCCAGGCTTCCAGTTCCTCCGGCGCTCGGCGCCAATGCAGCGCTTCGGTTTCCTTGCGGAAAGGCCGGTGGCGGGAAACCCGTGGAAAGGCCACCAGGATGTGCTTGTAGAACTCGCGCCAGAGCAGCTCGTTGATCCAGCAGACGGCGCCGGGGTTGCCACTGTCGAACTCCCCTTGGTTGTTGCGCAGCGCCGCGTGCAGGCACTGGCGGGGTGAAAGCACACCGGCGGCGAGGTAGGGCGAAAGCTGGCTGGTGCCGGCTGCCGCAGGGAAATCCCGGCGTTCCTCGTAGCACCAGAGCTCTTCCAGGGCGAAGGCATCCAGGCGTTCGCGTGCGGCCTCTTCGCCAGCCGGCCAGAGTTGGCGCAGGCTTTCCGGGGGTATCGGGAAGCCTTCCACCAAAGCCGGGAGCGTATCGCTGGGGATATCCAGTTCCTCCTGCGCCACAGGGGGCGGCAGGCACCTCGGTAGCGCGGTGTGCAGGCGCTGGTAGCAGGCCTTGCGGAACTGGCTGAAGACCTGGAAGCAGGTGCCGGACTGGGTCAGCACGCTGCCGGGACGGAACAGCAATTGGTCGAGATGGCTGTGCAGGACGATATTGTCTGCCGCCAATAGATCGGCCACCTGGCGGTCGCGCCGGGCCTCGTTGATGCCGTATTCCTCATTGACCTGCACCGAGCCGATGTCGAACTCATGGCAGACCTCGCGCAGCACTTGTGGCGCTTCGGCCCAGGTGTCGACGTGGCGAACCAGAAGCGGCACGTTCAGCCGGTCCAGTGCCCAAGCCAGCTCAGCCAGGTTGCGCAGCCAGAAATCCACCTTGGCAGGGGCGTCGTCGTGCACCTGCCACTGACCCGGGCTGATGAGGTACAGCGCCAGCGTGGGGCCGGAGGTGAGGGCGGCCTGCAGGGCTGTGTTGTCCTGCACGCGCAGGTCGGTGCGGAACCAGATGAGCTGGCGCATGGCGCATTCCTTTATCGGTTGTGCAGCAGGCCGAGGTCTGACAGGGCCTGCAAGGCGTCGAGCGGGCTTTGGGCCAGGATGACGCCGGGAGTGGGATCCGCTTGGTGGATGGCCGCTGCGGGGCCTGCCAGCAGAAATGGACAGTGTTGGCCGTTGAGCAGTCTGGGCAATTGCCCCGGGCTTAGCGGCTGGCTGGAATAGAGCAACAACGCGCAGGGCTGGATACGCGCCACGGCCAGGGCCAGTTCGGCGGCGGGCACCGGCCAGTCGAAGACGACTACTGTGCAATCGGCGCTGCTGGCGAGCCAGGCCGTGAGCCAGAGTCCGGGCTCCATTGGCAGCTCCGAAACATTGATCATCAGGATCGGTGCCCCGCTGTACTGGCGGTTGTTGTGGTAGAGCCTCGCGCCCAATTTGGTACGCAGCCAGGCGTGCAGGAACACACGCTCCACCTGGCTGCCGAACTGGCCGCGCCAACGTTGATCCAGTTCTTCCAGCAGGGGCTGCAACAATTGCCGGTAGAGGGTCTGTGGCGGATAGAGCGCCACGGCGGCGTTGAAGTATTCGTCCAGTGGGCGTTCGGCGAGATTGCCGATGGCTTCCAGCAGGTGCCGGCGCTGCTGGTCCCAGGGTGAGTCCTGCGTGGGCTCGACGAGGGGCAGTGCAGATTGTTCCTTGAGGAGCCCCTTGACCTGGCCGACGGCGACGCCTCGGTCCAGCCAGGTGAGGATCAGGCGAATGCGCGCTACATCCTCCGCCGTGTAAAGACGATGGCCCTTGCGGGTGCGCAGCGGCACGACCAGCCCGTAGCGGCGTTCCCATGCGCGCAGGGTCACCGGGATCACGCCGGTCTGGCGCGCCACTTCGCGTATGGGCAGCAGCCCCTGAGACAGCGCAGCCTGGTAGTCGATTTCCATGGAGGTTTCGCTTGGGCTGTCCATGGCTAGACGGCGTTGCGCAGGCTGAGTTCTTCCGGATGCGGCTGCAGATAGGCCTGCTGGGCGATGTAGCGATCCGGGTGACTGTTGAAGTGATGCTTGAGCAGGGTGATAGGCACAACCAGCGGGATGACGCCGCTGCGGTACTGCTCGATCAGGCGCTGGAGCTCGGCCTTTTCCATGGGCTTGAGGTGGGTTTTGAGATAACCACTGAGGTGCTGCAGCACGTTGCTGTGGGTGCCACGCGTGGCGCATTTGCCAAGGGCCGTCATGAGTGCGGAGAAATAGCGCGGCCCAATCTCCGTTGCCAGGTGCGCGCCGATGTCGCCAAGCAGTCGGCCAAGGACTTTGTACTGCACCGGGTCGTGGGCCATCAGCTGGTACTTGTAGCGGGAGTGGAACGCGATGATCGCCTTGTGCGTCAGTCCCTCGCGGCACAGTGCTTGCCACTGCGCATAGGCGTAGACGCGGGTGAAGAAGTTTTCCCGCAGCACAGGGTCGTTGAGGCGACCTTCTTCCTCCACCGGCAGATCCGGACGCAGGGCGCAGAAGGCGTGGGCGAAGATGCCTCGGCCGCCGCCTTCAATAGCCTGGCCACTGACCTGATGGACCCTGACCCGTGCCAGCCCGCAGGAAGGTGACTTCTGCATGAAGATGTAGCCACTGATGTCGTCGAGCTGCTCGGCCATGACCTTGCCGAATTCGGCCAGCGCTTCGGTGTGATCGTGCTGCGGCTGGCGCGTGCCGACCGCGCGCGGTGCTTTGGGGTCGCCAATCAGTCGTATGGGCGCGCGGGGTATGCCGAGTCCGATGGCCACTTCCGGGCACTGGGGAACGAAGTCGAAGTACGCCGCCAGACTGTGACTGCACAGCCGTGACGCCTTGTGCCCACCATTGAAGCGCACGGGTTCACCAAGCAGGCAGGCACTGATACCCAGTTTGGGACGCTGTGTCAGATCGAAATGCATGGCCATGGGTGTTACCTGGACATGAGTTGTACAAGGCGTGAATCTTGTACATATTTTCTGAAATCATAGAGCTTTACTTGTACAAGTCAAATGTCTTGTACAAGTTATGGTTGAGGGGAATCAGTGACAGCCGAGCAGTCAGGACGTCACTTCTCATCGATGACGGGAGGGGCGGACGGGGACGTGTTTTCCGTGTCTGGACGGCCGCAGGGCCGTCCATTTCGAGCGCGGGAATTTGCGCAGGTCGGGTCGCGCGATTACAGGTGCTCGAGCAGACGCCGAGCGGCTTCCTGGCCACTGAGCCAGGCACCTTCCACGCGGCCGGACAGGCACCAGTCGCCACAGGCGTAAAGACCCAGATCGGCATCGGCGAGTGCGCCCCACTGGTGCGCCTGGCTTGGCCGCGCGTAGAGCCAGCGATGCGCCAGGCTGAAGTTCGGCGCGGGAACGGCGCAGCCGATCATCTCGGCGAAGGCACCGTGCAAGTGTTCGATCACCGCGTCTTTGGGCATGTCCAGGTGTTGCTTGCTCCAGTTGCTGGTGGCGTGCAGCACCCAGGTATCCAGGCTGGTTTCGCGGCCGGGCTTGGAGCGATTGCGGGCGAGCCAGTCCAGCGGGCTGTCTTGCAGGAAGCAGCCTTCGACGCGGGTATCCAGCGGTTCACTGAAGCCCAGCGCCACGGCCCAGGTCGGCTCCATGGCGACGCTCGCGGCGGCACCGGCGAGCTTGGGCGCGGCGGCCAGCAAGGCTGCAGCGTGGGGTGCCGGGGTCGCGACTATCACATGACTGAACGGACCGTGACTCAGGCCTTCGGCATCCTGAAGGCCCCAGTGGCGTTCGCCACGGAAGACCTCGGTGATGCGGCAGGCGAAATTCACCGGCAGGGCACCGAGCAGGGCGCGGGTGATGGCGCTCATGCGTGGTGTGCCGACCCAGCGGATCTGCTCGTCGGGGGAGGGCAGCAGCTGGCCTTCGCTGAAGTGGTAGAGACTGGGCGACCATTCTGCGACCCAGCCACGATCGCGCCATTGCTGCACCACCTCGGCGAAACGACGGTCGCGGGCGGTGAAATATTGAGCGCCAAGGTCCACGGAGCCGGCGTCGCTGCGTTTGCTGGCCATGCGTCCGCCGCTGCCGCGGCTCTTCTCGAAGAGCTCCACGTTCTGCCCAGCCGCATGCAGCGCCTGGGCAGCGGAGAGGCCGGCTATGCCGGTACCGATGATGGCGATAGGTGCACTCATGGTCTACCTCGTTACCTATGGCTACAGGCTACGCTTTAGACAACACCTGTACAAATTTCAAGCTTTGTACAGGTCGATCGGTTCCAATCGCTGACTTCTGCATTTCTGACGATACGTGGCCCGAACCGGGGCACGTTGATTCGTCATAAACCAGACTAGGGCGATATCCGCAGTTAGCGCCATGCGAGGAGGATGCCATGCACATATTGCTGACCGGCGGTACTGGTCTGATCGGCCGTGCGCTCTGCCAGCGTTGGCTCGCGGAAGGTCATCAGCTCACAGTGCTGAGTCGGCGGCCGCAGAGCGTGGCAAGTCTCTGCGGTCGCACGGTGCGTGGCATCAGTCAGTTTCCCGAGTATGGCGATGAACCCTTGGACGCCATCGTCAACCTGGCGGGCGAACCCATTGCCGACCGGCCGTGGAGCAACAAGCGCAAGGCACAGCTTTGGGGCAGCCGCATCACCCTCACCGAGCAGATGCTGGAGTGGCTGGAGAAGCGCGGCCAGATGCCGCAGGTCCTGCTCAATGGCTCCGCGGTTGGCTGGTACGGCGATGGGGGCGAGCGGGAACTGACTGAGGATTCACCTCCGGTGACCGACGATTTCGCCAGCCAGTTGTGCGTGGCCTGGGAGGAGACCGCGCAACGCGCAGAGGCATTCGGCATCCGCGTGGTGCTGGTGCGCACCGGTCTGGTGCTGGCGCGTGACGGTGGGTTCCTCAAACGCCTGGTGCCGCCCTTTCGCCTGGGGCTGGGCGGCCCCTTGGGCAATGGTCGGCAATGGATGCCGTGGGTGCACCTCGACGACCAAATTGCCCTGATGGATTTTCTCTTGAAGCGAAGCGACGCGCGCGGTCCTTATAATGCGTGCTCGCCGCAGCCCGTGCGCAACCGCGACTTCGCCCGAAGCCTGGGTCGCGCATTGGGGCGGCCAGCCTTCATGCCGGCGCCGGCGTTCGTCCTGCGCCTGGTGCTGGGCGAACTGGCCGGTCTGTTGCTCGGCGGCCAGCGTGCGGTACCGGCCCGATTGCGGGCGGCGGGATTCACCTTTGCATTCACCGATCTGGACATGGCCCTCGGCGACCTGCTGAAGCCTAAGGATGTTTGATGACTGATCACGCGCTGCTGCTGGTCAACCTGGGTTCTCCGGCTTCCACCAAGGTGGAGGACGTACGGAGCTACCTCGATCAGTTCCTCATGGACCCCTATGTAGTCGACCTGCCCTGGCCGCTGCGGCGCCTGCTGGTTTCGCTGATCCTGATCAAGCGTCCGGCGCAGTCGGCTCACGCGTATTCGTCCATCTGGTGGCCGAACGGCTCGCCGCTGATCGTCCTCAGTCGCGAATTGCAGGACGCGATCGTTCCCCACTGGCGGCATGGCCCGGTGGAACTGGCGATGCGCTATGGCGAACCTTCCATCGAAAGCGCCCTGCGCAAGTTGGCAGCACAGGGCATCAAGCGTGTGACCCTGGCACCGCTCTATCCGCAGTTCGCCGATAGCACCACCACGACCGCCATCGAGGAAGCTCGCCGGGTGATCCGCGAGCAGGGCCTCAAGCTGGACGTTGCGGTGCTGCCACCCTTCTTCGCCCAGCCGGATTACCTGGACGCCCTGGTGGCCAGCGCCAAGCCCTACCTGGAGCAGGACTTCGACCACCTGCTGCTGAGCTTCCACGGTTTGCCCGAGCGGCATATCCGCAAGCTGGTCAAGGGTATCGACCCGCAACATGACTTGAGCGCCGCCGACAGCCGTGGTGTCAGCGACGAGGTCCTGGCAGTCTGCTACCGCAGCCAATGCCAGCGCACGGCGGAAGCCTTCGCTGAGCGCGCCGGCCTTGCGCCGGGCAAGTGGTCGGTGTCCTTCCAGTCGCGCCTGGGCAAGGACAAGTGGATCGAGCCTTACACCGAAGCGCGGCTCGATGAACTGGCGAAGCAGGGCGTGAAGAAGCTGCTGGTGATGTGCCCGGCCTTCGTTGCCGACTGCATCGAGACGCTGGAAGAAATCGGCCAGCGTGGCAGCGAGCAGTTCCAGGAAGCGGGCGGCCAGGAGCTGGTGCTGGTGCCGTGCATGAACAGCCATCCGCAATGGGTTTCGGCCCTGGCGAAACTCTGCGAAACCGCAGTGCGGCCTCTGTGACCCCACGTACGTAGGAGTGAGCTGGAGCTCCTTCGCGAGCAGAGCTCGCTCCTACGATGTTTTCAGGGGTAGCTATTAGCCGAAGGGCACGGATCGCATTCAGCCTGCCTATATGACGACCGTTCTCGTATTCAGGCCGCCCATGGCCACCTAAGCTGGGCTCTTCTTCAACCGTCGTGCGCCGCACCGGCGGCGCCGAGGAGAGCCCATGCAGAACAAGAACAATGGCTATCCCTCGGGCCTGAGAGCCTGGACCACCGTTGCCATCCTGATGGTGGCCTACGTGCTGTCCTTCATCGATCGGCAGATTCTCAACCTGCTGGTGGAGCCCATCCGCCGTGACCTGGTCATCAGCGACACGCAGATGAGCCTGCTGATGGGCCTCTCCTTCGCGCTCTTCTATACCGTCTGCGGCATTCCCCTGGGGCGTCTGGCCGACAGCCGCAGCCGGCGTGGGTTGATCGCCGTCGGCGTGCTGTTCTGGAGCGCCGCCACTGCCGCGTGTGGCATGGCCAAGCTCTACTGGCAATTCCTGCTCTGCCGCATCGGCGTAGGCGTGGGCGAGGCGGCCCTATCGCCGGCGGCCTATTCGCTGATCGCCGACAGTTTCCCCAAGGAGCGGCGTGCTACGGCCATCAGCGTCTACTCCATGGGCGTCTATCTCGGTTCCGGGTTGGCCTTCCTGCTGGGTGGGCTGGTGATCAAGTTCGCTTCGGCCCAGGGCGAGGTGCACTTGCCGGTGCTGGGCGAGGTCCGTCCATGGCAATTGATCTTCCTGATCCTTGGCGCCGCCGGCGTGCTCTTCACCCTGCTGATGCTGGCGGTGCGCGAACCGCAGCGGCGTGGCATTGGTGCTGGCGTGGTGGTGCCCCTTTCGGAGGTCGGTCGTTACCTGCGCAGCAATCGGCGCACCGTCATCTGCCACAACTTCGGCTTCGCCGGCCTGGCCTTCGCCGGTTATGGCAGCGCTGCGTGGATTCCCACCTTCTACATCCGTACCCATGGCTGGGACGCCGGCCAGGTTGGCGTGATCTACGGCAGCCTGGTGGCCGTGTTCGGTTGCCTGGGGATCGTATTCGGTGGGCGCCTGGCGGACTGGATGGCCAAGCACGGTCGCGCGGATGCCAACATGCGCGTCGGCCTCTTCGCCGCCCTCGGCGCCTTGCCGCTGGTGGTGCTGTTTCCTCTGCTGGATGACGCTTTCTGGGTGACAGTGCTGATGGCGCCTACAGTGTTCTGCTTGAGCATGCCCTTCGGCGTGGCGCCGGCCGCCATCCAGGAAATCATGCCCAACGCCATGCGCGGCCAGGCTTCGGCCATCTACCTGTTCGTGATCACCCTGATCGGCCTCGGCTTCGGTCCCACCGCCGTCGCGCTGGTGACCGACTACGTGTTCGCCGACGACAAGGCCCTGCGTTACTCGCTGCTGATTGTCACCACCATCGCGGTGGCGAGTTCGGTGGTGCTGCTGTGGGCCGGGCTCAAACCTTATCGCGAGAGCCTGCAGCGGCTGCAGAGTTGGGGCGCGGAGTCGCAGGACGACAGCATGCTGCGCGAGGCACAGCCTTCCACGTAGGTTGCGGCTGAGTGCAGCGAAGCCCAACGCAGTGTTTCGGATTGTTGGGCTTCGCATAGCTCAGCCACAACCTACAGTGCGGCGTTACCCAACCGGCAAAAGAAAAGCCCCGCATTCGCGGGGCTTTTCTTTCATGGCGCGGCCTCAGATATGCGGCGCGTCGTCCGCAGCTTGATGCTTCCAGGTCTGGTGCCCCGGCAGAATCAGGTTGAGGGCGATGGCGACGATGGCGCAGAGGGCGATGCCTTTCAGGCCGAAGTCGTCCTGGCCGGTACCTGTGCCCACCAGCATGCCGCCGATGCCGAACACCAGGGTGACGGAGACGATCACCAGGTTGCGGGCTTCGGCCAGGTCCACCTGGTGGCGGATCATGGTGTTCAGGCCAACCGCTGCAATGGAGCCGAACAGCAGGCAGAGGATGCCGCCCATGACCGGTACCGGGATGCTCTGCAGGATGGCGCCGAACTTGCCGATGAAGGCCAGGCCGACGGCGAAGACCGCTGCCCAGGTCATGATCTTCGGGTTGTAGTTCTTGGTCAGCATCACGGCGCCGGTCACTTCGGCATAGGTGGTGTTCGGCGGGCCACCGAACAGGCCGGCGGCCGACGTGGCCAAGCCGTCGCCGAGCAGGGTGCGGTGCAGGCCGGGCGTCTTGAGGTAGTTGCGGCCGGTCACGCTGCCCACGGCGATCACGCCGCCGATGTGCTCGATGGCCGGGGCCAGTGCCACCGGGACGATGAACAGGATGGCCTGCAGGTTGAACTCGGGGGCGGTGAAGTTCGGCAGTTCCAGCCAGGGGGCGGCGGCGATCTTCGCGGTGTCCACCACGCCGAACCAGAAGGACAGGGCGAAGCCGACGATCACGCCGGAGATGATCGGCACCAGGCGGAAGATGCCCTTGCCGAACACGGCGACGATCAAGGTGGTGAGCAGCGCCGGCATGGAGATCCACATGGCGGTGGCATAGGGGATCAGCTCGGCGCCGTCACCGCCCTTGCCCATCGCCATGTTGGCGGCGATGGGGGCCATGGCCAGGCCGATGGAAATCACCACCGGGCCAATCACTACCGGCGGCAGCAAGCGGTCGATAAAGCCGGTGCCTTTGATCTTCACCGCGAGGCCGAGGAAGGTGTAGACGAAGCCCGCCGCCACCACGCCGCCCATTGTCGCGGCCAGGCCGAACTGGCCCTTGGCGAGGATGATGGGGGTGATGAAGGCGAAGCTGGAGGCCAGGAAGACCGGCACCTGGCGCCCGGTAACCAGCTGGAACAGCAAGGTACCGAGACCGGCGGTGAAGAGCGCTACGTTCGGGTCCAGTCCGGTGATCAGCGGCATCAGCACCAGGGCGCCGAAAGCCACGAAAAGCATCTGGGCGCCGGAAATGACCTGGCGCCAGAGCGGGTCCTTGAAGTCGTCGCTCATCGATCAGTTTTCCTTCTGCTTGGTGCCGAAGATCTTGTCGCCGGCATCCCCGAGGCCGGGGATGATGTAGCCGTGCTCGTTGAGCTTCTGATCGATGGACGCAGTGAAGATCATCACGTCCGGGTGGGCATCGTTGACCACCTTGATGCCTTCCGGCGCGGCGACCAGCACCATCGCGCGGATCTCCTTGCAGCCGGCGCGCTTGAGCAGGTCGATGGTGGCGACCATGGAACCGCCGGTGGCCAGCATCGGGTCGATGATCAATGCCAGTCGCTCGTCGATCTCCGGCGCCAGTTTTTCCAGGTAGGTGTGGGCTTCCAGGGTTTCTTCATTGCGGGCCACGCCCACGGCGCTGACCTTGGCACCCGGGATCAGGCTGAGGACGCCGTCCAGCATGCCGATGCCAGCGCGCAGGATGGGCACGACGGTGATCTTCTTGCCGGCGATCTTCTCCACCTGCACGGTGCCGGCCCAACCCTGGATTTCATAGTTTTCCAGGGGCAGGTCGTTGGTCGCTTCGTAAGTCAGCAGGGCGCCGACTTCCTGTGCCAGTTCGCGGAAGTTCTTGGTGCTGATGTCGGCGCGGCGCATCAGGCCGAGCTTGTGGCGGATCAGCGGGTGGCGGATCTCACGGATGGGCATGGGAAGGTTCTCCGGCGGGCTGGCAAAAAAATTGCGTTAGCTTAATTCATTGATCACGGGCTGTGCTGCACTGACTGGTGGGTCCAGGCCCCGGATGTCGCGGCGATGCAAGGAACTGTCACACGCGGCAGCAGCCTGCTGCAGTATGGTCGACACTCGTCTGTCGGGACTTGCTCCGAGGCAGGCGGATGAGTACCTTTGCCGACTTTTATCTTGACGCCCCGTTCAAGTTTTCATCGGGAACCCTGCCTGTTCCCCGCAGAACCCAGAGGAATTGCCATGTCCGCCGATCTCGCACACATCCGCCAGGTAAGGGCCGAAGCCGATTGCCTGTACACCGACGCCCAGGTCGAGGCGGCCATCGCCCAGGTCGCCACCGCCATCAACGGCGAACTGGCCGAACGCAACCCGGTGGTGTTCTGCGTGATGAACGGCGGCCTGATCTTCGCCGGCAAGCTGCTGCCCAAGCTGGACTTCCCGCTGGAGCTGTCCTACCTGCACGCCACCCGTTACCGCAACGAAACCAGCGGCGGCGAGTTGTTCTGGAAAGCCAAGCCGGAAATCTCCTTCATCGATCGCGATGTGCTGATCATCGACGACATCCTCGACGAGGGGCACACGCTGGCGGCCATCATCGATTTCTGCAAACACGCCGGGGCTGCCAAGGTGCACACCGCCGTGCTGATCGACAAGACCCACGACCGCAAGGCCCGCCCGGACCTGAAGGCCGACTACGTGGGCCTGCCCTGCGAAGACCGCTACATCTTCGGCTACGGCATGGACTACAAGGGCTACTGGCGCAACGCCGCCGGCATCTTCGCGGTCAAGGGACTCTGAGCCATGAGTTCGCCGCGCTTCCTTGATCAGGCCCTGTTCACCGAGTTGGCCGAGAAGGCCGCGGCAAGCCCGCGCAAGCGCCAGCATCACAACTTCCACGCCATGGAAGAGCCCTGCCATCGCCTGGCGGTGGGGTTGCAGCCCGGAACCTACATCCCCCCGCACCGTCACCTGTCCGCCGACAAAGCGGAAAGCCTGCTGGTGATCAAGGGACGCCTGGGCCTGCTGATCTTCGACGAAGACGGCAAGGTGATCGACCAGCGTGAACTCGAGGCGGGTGGTGACTGCGTTGGCGTCGACGTGCCACCGGGGGTGTTCCACGCGCTGGTGGCGCTGGAACCGGACACCATCCTGTTCGAATGCAAGGCGGGTCCTTATCGTCCGGTGGGCGAAGGTGAATTGCCCGCCTGGTCACCCCGCGAGGGTGAAGCGGGCGTGGCGGACTACCTGGCCTGGATGACCTCTCTGTTCAACTGAGACTCCTCAGGCTCCAGCCATCGCAATGCCTTGGCGCGAGCCTGTTCCAGGGTTTTCACGTAGGCCAGTTTTCCCGTCTCCCGATGCACGCCTGCGCGGCGTAGTTTCAACCGCACTCGGGGCGAGGTGCCGACCAGCACCAATCCGATGCCCTGGCGACCGTAGTCGTGCAGCAGGTTTTCCAGGGCCGCCAGCGCGGTCATGTCCAGCATCGGTACCGCCGACATTTCGACGATCACCACCTTCACCTCGGGATTTAAGCGGCGCAGCACGCTCAGCGCTTTTTCTGCAGCGCCGAAGAACAGTGGCCCACGAATGGCGTAGACCAGTACCTGTTCGGGCAGATCGCGCAGGGCCTCGTGAAAGTGGCGGGGCAGGGGCGCGGTGTCGGTAAGGTCGCTCATGCGCTTGATGAACAGGCCGGCGGCCAGCAGCAGGCCGACGCCGACTGCCAACACCATGTCGAACAGCACTGTCAGCACCAGGCAGGTGAGCAGGACCAGCACGTCGTTGCGCGGGGCTATGCGCAGGGTGTGCGCCACGTGCCGCGCTTCGCTCATGTTCCACGCCACCATCAACAGCAGTGCCGCCAGCGCCGCCATGGGCAGGTAGCTGAACAACGGCGCGAGCAGCAGCATCGCCAGCAGTACAACGCCGGTATGGATGATGGCTGCGAGGGGCGAACGGGCACCGGCGCGCACGTTGGCCGCGCTGCGGGCGATTGCCGCGGTGGCGGTGATACCGCCGAACAGTGGCGCGATCAGGTTACCCAGACCCTGGCCGAGCAGTTCTGCATTGGGATCGTGGCGTGTACCCGCCATGCCATCCGCCACCACGGCGCAAAGCAGCGACTCGATGGCACCGAGCATGGCGATGGCGAAGGCCGGGGCCAGCAACTGGCGGATCAGTTCGAACGACAGGCCCAGGGGCTGGCCATCGGGGCCGGGCAGTAGCCACGGCCAGGCGAATGTTGGCAGGAAGGGCGGAATGCCGGGATGGCGGATGCCGTCCACGACATGGCTGAAGCGCTCGCCGAGGGTCGCAACGGGAATGCCCAGGGCTTCCAGCAGCAGTCCGAGCAAGGCCCCCAGCGCCAACGCCACGAGATGGCCCGGGACCTTGGGAACCAGGCGCGGCCAGATCACCAGTACGGCCAAGCAGGTGACGGCCACCAGGGCATCACCCAGGTGCGCGGTCGGCAGGGCTCCGGCCAGCAGGTGCAACTGGTCCACGTAGTTCTGCGGCGTCCCGGGCAACTGCAGGCCGAGCAGGTCCTTGATCTGCAAGGTGGCGATGACGATGCCGATGCCGGCAGTGAACCCCAGCGTCACCGGGTAGGGGATGAACTGGATCAGCCGGCCAAGACGTGCCAGTCCCATGGCGATGAGAATCAGCCCTGCCATCAGCGTGCAGAGCAGCAGGCCGCCAAGCCCGAACTGCTGGGTGATGGGCAGCAGGATCACCACGAAGGCGGCGGTAGGTCCGGAAATATTGAAGCGCGAGCCTCCAGTAAGGGCGATCAGCGGCGCCGCCAGCAGTACCGTGTAGAGGCCATGTTGCGGCGCCACGCCGACCGCGATGGCCAGCGCCATGGCCAGGGGGATGGCGATGATGCCGACGGTGACACCGGCAGACAGGTCGCCGCGCAGGTCGGCCAGGGAGTAGCCCTCGCGCAACGTCTGGCGCAAGGCCGCGAACAGGGGAGGGAGGTATCGGGACATGGTCGCTCCTGTGGCTGAGGTCCCGAGTATAGGAGGCAAGCTCCGAGAGGTAAGTCGGCAAGGGTCGAATGCCGCTGTCCGAAAACCCCGTGCTAGAGTGTTCGCCCGCTGAATCCGGAGTCTTCGATGTTGCTTCCCTTGCGTTTCGGGGCCTGCTTGGCCCTTCTCCTGAGCCTGCCGTTGGCCGCCGCCGAAAATGCTCCCATGCATGCCCAGTTCCTGCCCCCCGACGACCTCTCGCTGCGTCAGGAGCAGCCCGATCAGCAGCAACTGATCCAGATCACCGAGTACTCGGTCGTGCTGGGCAGCCAGCGCCAGTCCAACCAGCAGCCGATTCCCATCACCTCGCCCGCCGTGCTGCGCCTCAAGGGCAAGCCGCTCAGCAAGGGCGCCGACGTGCGGCAGGTGGTGATCCAGTTCGATGCCGAGGGCAAGAGCCTGAAGAAGCCCGGCTACGACCCGCAGACCCGCATCCTCAGCCTGAACTATCCGATGACGCAGTATGCGGCGGTGCTCGATCTGCTGCGTAACGGGCCGGTGTACTGCCAGTTCCTCAGCTACCCCAATGGTCATGTCTGGGCCGATCTGCACAGCGGAGCGGTACGCCTGCGTTGAGCGCGCAGGCCCGGCGGGGGTAAACTGCCCGCCCCGTGATACCCGGCCCGAGAGATGTGAGCGATGCGTAAAGACAAGAAGCAGGTGATTGGCGAAGAAATCTCCGAAGACTCGATCAAGCTGTTCCTCGCGGTCGAGCCGGCCGACTCCACTCCGCCTTCGCTGCACAAGCTGATCAAGGCCTACCGTGGCCTGCGTATCGACGACTTCGAGCGTTTCGTCGGCTTCTTCGTCGAAGCGGGTTACGACCTCAACGCCAAGGATGAGAAGGGCAACGACTTCATCGCCCTGATCCAGGACCAGCGCCAGGCTGAGCCCTATATCGAAGTGATCAAGGCCGCTCGCGGCTGATCCCTTTGCGCTGTTGAAGAGCCCGCCATTGAGCGGGCTTTTTCATGGGCGCGGGGACTGGCCCTAGAACCGTAGGATGGGTGGAGCGGAGCGATACCCATGCGGACAAGGCGGACATTGGCGCGGACAACATTCACGGATGCGAGCGTTCGCGAGCAGAGCTCGCTCCTACGAAAAGCGTTTCTGCGGGCAACAAAAAACCGCCCCGAAGGGCGGTTTTTCTTTCAGCGTGCTGCCGGGACTCAGGCGATGCTCTGGGTCGCGGTGTCGACGCTGGTCAGGCCAAGCGCCGCATCGGAGCGGGCGCTGACTTCGCGGTACAGGGCTGCATCGCTTTCCAGGGCCTTTTCGCGAGCCGGGAAGATTTCCTTCAGCTTGGCCGTCCATTGCTCGGAACGCGCCTGCTCGGCGAAGCAGCGCTCGATCAGGTTGAGCATGATGGAAACGGTCACCGAAGCGCCCGGAGATGCGCCCAGCAGGGCCGCGATGCTGCCGTCTTCGGCCGAGACCAGCTCGGTACCGAACTGCAGTACGCCGCCTTTGCCTGCGTCCTTCTTGATGATCTGCACGCGCTGGCCGGCCACTTCCAGGCGCCAGTCCGCCGGGTTCAGGTCCGGATAGAACTTGCGCAGGGCATCCAGGCGCTGCTCCTGGGACTGCATCACTTCCTTGATCAGGTAGCGAGTCAGGTCCATGTTGTCGCGGGCCACCGAGAGCATCGGCAGGAGGTTGCTCGGACGGACCGAAAGCGGCAGGTCCATGAAGGAACCGTGCTTGAGGAACTTGGTGGTGAAGCCGGCGTAAGGTCCGAACAGCAGGGATTTCTTGCCGTCGACCACGCGGGTGTCCAGGTGCGGCACGGACATCGGCGGTGCGCCGACTTCGGCCTGGCTGTAGACCTTGGCCTGGTGCTGCTTGACCACTTCGGGGTTGTCGCAACGCAGCCACTGGCCGCTGACCGGGAAGCCGCCGAAGCCCTTGCCTTCCGGAATGCCGGAGAGCTGCAGCAGCGGCAGGGCACCACCGCCGGCACCGAGGAACACGAAGCGCGCGGACACTTCACGAGTGGCGCCGGTCTCGGTGTTCTTGACGCTGACTTTCCAGCCCTTGTCGGTGCGGCTGAGGTTGGTGACCTTCTGGAAGTAGCTGACGCGGGTGTCCTGCAGGCTGGAGAGGTACTGCAGCAGCTGGTTGGTGACGGCGCCGAAGTTGACGTCGGTACCATTCATGGCGCGGGTCGCAGCGATTTTCTCGGACGCGTCGCGTCCTTTCATCATCAGCGGCGTCCATTTGGCCATGGTGGCGCGGTCTTCGGTGTACTCCATCCCGCTGAAGGCGTGGTGCTGGCGGAGCAGCTCGAAACGCTTCTTGAGGAAGGCCGTGTCCTTTTCACCGCGCACGAAGGAGAGGTGCGGAACGGCGTTGATGAAAGTCTTGGGCGAGCCGAACGCGCTCTTGCCGCTCATGTAAGCCCAGAACTGCTTGGACACCTCGAACTGGGCGTTGATGTTGGCGGCCTTCTTGATGTCGATGGAGCCATCAGCCGCCTGGGGCGTGTAGTTGAGCTCGCAGAGGCCCGCATGACCGGTGCCTGCGTTGTTCCAGGGGTTGGAGCTTTCGATGGCTCCCGATTCCCGGAGTTCGGCGATCTCCAGCTTCATACCGGGATCGAGCTCTTTCAGCAGTACCGCCAGCGTAGCGCTCATGATGCCGGCCCCGACCAGCAACACGTCCACTGCTTCGTAATCGTTTTGCGCCATTTGCTCGCCACTCTCTCGTGAAGTAGTGAAAAACCGTCATCTCACGCTCTTTTGGAGACGTGAACCTCAAAAGGATCGGCTACCCCCAGGCAGGCCGCTTCCGTCTGCATACGTGTTGCTACGCATGCGTCCCTGCAAAAAAGCGTTTGCAATTCGGGCGGAAGGATGCGGCCAGCCAACGAGTGGCAGCGCGAAAAGTGGACGGCTCTCTGTGGGGCTGTGCGGATGACCAAGCTGGCGCGAGGTGCGGTGTTGCGAGGCCCGATCAGGAGACGACCTTATAATCGGGGGGCGATTATAACGATGAAATGGACGGAATAGGGCGCTCGGTGTGACTTTTATTCATCCACCGGTCAGGCTGCCAACGCGCGGCGGCGCGAAGGTTGTCTGACGACCGGTGCGACGCGGGCGCTGGCGGGCAGCGGCTGGTCGAGCCAGGCGAGGCTGGTTTCGCTCACTTCCACCCAGTTTCCGCTGGCCGGACGGTCGGCACCGTGGTGCAGGCCACGGCAGATCCCAGCGTTGTCCACGAGGGCGAAACGGCGGCGTTGCGGGCGGCGGGCGAACAAGGACCAGAGAAGGAACATCATGACGACTCCTGTGGGGCTGGCGCCTTTATGCCAGCCGGGCGTGACAGGGGAATGACAGGAACCGCGTTCGCGGATGGCGGTCTGACATTGCATGGGAGCTGGCGCTCTGTCAGTACCTCGGCCGGGTGGTTATACTGCCGGCCGTTTTGCCTTCATTCCTGGAGAGATAAAAGCATGCTGAAACGCCCGTTGCTTGGCCTGCTGGCCGCCCTCAGCCTGACCCTGGTCGGCTGTGCCCTCAGCCCGCAACAACTCAGCCCGCAACCCAAGCTCACCGGCCCGCTGACTCCGGTTGGCCAAGGTCAGCCAGTGGTGGTGCGCGTGGCCGACGGTCGTCCTTCTCCGGTCCTCGGTACCCGTGGCGGCATCTATGCCGATACCAGCGCCATCAGCGTGCAGGGCCAGGACATCCTGCCGCGCTTGCAAGCCGAGGCCGAGGCCGCTGTGCGTTTGCTGGGCTTCACCCCGTCGCCGAACGCCTATAACGCCCCGCAACTGACCCTGACCCTGGCTGACCTGAAGTACCAGTCGCCCAAGGAGACCTATGTCACCGAGGCCAACATCAGTGCCAGTTTCCGTGTCGACGTGCAGAACAGCAGCCGCCGCTACAGCGGCAAGTACGGTGCCTCGCTGAACCAGCGCTTCGGTACTGCACCGAACCAGCAGACCAACACCAAGCTGGTGAGCGATGTGCTGAGCGATGCCATGACCCGCGCCTTCAAGGACCCGACCATCGGTCAGGTTCTGTCGCAGCAGTAAGCGCACCCCGCCTCGGAGAGCCCGGCCAAGTGCCGGGCTTTTTCTTGCCCCCGCAGTCCCTTGGGCTTTCATGACTCCGGCGGCATTCGTCGGAAGGAGCGAATGGGCAGGCCGCGGTTTCGGTAAACTCGCGTCTTTCCTATAGACCCCCCGGATCAGGGCGGGCAGATATTTGTCTTGCAGGTTGAGTGCACGGTGGCACCTCCTGAAGCGGAGTTCGAGATGTCGCTGCAGGCGCTTTGGGCCATGTTCCTGGCCCACCCCGCACAGGTCGTCAATGGCCTGGCCCTGTTCTTTGCTGGTGCTGGCGCCTGGGTGCTGCTGGCTACTCGTCTGCGGGAGCGGCGCTCCATCGCACGCCTGGCCGCCGAAAGCGATCTGGACGAAGCCACCGATATGCTGGATGAGGGCGCCCGACGCCTGAACCGCTTCTTCTACGCCTTCGGCTATTTCAGCCTGGCGGTGGCCTTGGGGGTTTCCTGGGCCAGTACGCAAATCTGATGCCATCGGGCTAAAACAAAAACGGCGACCCCAGGGTCGCCGTTTTTGCATTCCGAATCCGTGTTACAGGGGCAGTCCTGCCTTGATCCGGTACTGATTGCGTACGGGAGTGGCGTACTGCTGGATCAGGTAAGGGCGCTGCTCCTCGGGGCAGGCGTCGAGACGTTTCTGCCATTCGGCCTTGGCGCGGGCCAGTTCGTCGCCTTTGAACACCTCGGCGGCAGTCGGCACGCGCAGTTCAGGATCGCGTTCGCCCCACATGGCGTAGGCCAGGTAATGCACGGGGAACAGGCGATAACCGCCGAGAATCTGCTTGTCGATTTCCTGGGCCAGTTGTTTGGCGTCTTCGCTGGCGCTGCCGATCTCACTGCCGAAGGCAATGTGCACACGACCTTTGTAGCCGGTGATGCCCAGCGCAATGCTCGCATCGTCTTCCCCCGGAGCCTTGGTGTAGCTGCCGGTGCTGGCGCGGATCTGCAGCTCGCGGGCCTTGGCCTGGTCGCAGGGATCGTACTCGTAGCTGATGGACACCGGGATCAGGTGCAGGTCGCGAATCACATCAGCGAACGCCTCATCCTTGCGGCTCATGTGGAACATCTTGAGGATTGCCGAATCGGTACGGTCGTCACCGTCTTTGGCGCGGCCCTCGGCCTGCGCGATCCAGATCGATTGGACATCCTTCTGGATCGAATGATTGATGTACGCCGACAGCAGCTGGAAAGCCGCCAGCTTCTCGCGGCGCCCGGCGAGGTTGCGATGCACGATGAAGCTCTTGTTCAGGCGCATCAGGTCGCTGACGAAGGGCTTCTGCAGCAGGTTGTCACCGATGGCGATACGCGGCGTCGGCAGTCCGGCGTGGTACACGGCGTAGTTGACGAAGGCCGGGTCCATGACGATGTCGCGGTGGTTGGCCAGCAACAGGTACGCGGTGCCCGGCTTCAGGCGCTCGACGCCCGAGTAGGTCACGCCGTCGGTGGCGCGCTCGATGGTGTTGTCCACATAAGGCTCGATACGGTCCTGCAGTGCGGACACTGAATCGATGCTGGCGAACTCCCGGCGCAGCCGATGAGCTATAACAGGCTTGAGGAGCCAGCCCAGTGGCCCCGCCAGTTTCGGAAAACGATAGCGGGTGAGGGTGCCGAGGAAAGCGTCGTCGGCGAACAGGCGCGCAAGCACCGTCGAGACCTCGGCATCGTCATAGGGTCGGATGGCTTCGAATTCGCCCATTAGTCACTCTTGTTCTGGAATCGGCTGGGTATTGGGTGGAGGCCCCGCAGCACGGAGCCTGAAGTAGACCGGCGATTATACAGGCAAGTCACACGGGAGGCGGGATGCTGGAGACAGAGGACTACCAATGCCCCTATTGCGGCGAGCCGGCCGAAGCCGTGCTCGACCTTTCCGGTGGCGACCAGCAGTACATCGAAGACTGTCCGGTGTGCTGCCGGCCCATCCTGTTCCTGCTCTGGACCGATGGCCAGGACTGGAGCCTGGAGGTTCGCCGGGAGGATGACTGATGCGACGCGTCTATGAGCCCAGGGACATGATCGAAGCCGAACTGCTGCTGGGCATGCTCGCCAGCGAGGGCGTGGAGGCCCACCTGGCCGGTGCGCACCTGCTGGGCGGAATCGGTGAGTTGCCCATGTTCGGCCTGCTCGGCCTGCTGGTCGAAGACGAAGACGCCGAGCGCGCCAGCGGTCTGATCGCCGCGTACAATGCCGCGCAACCCTTGCCGGGCGAAGAGCCCGACAGTTACCCCGGGACTCTGCTCTGCTGAGGCCCGCACACCGACTGGCCACCTCATGTCTGGACGTTTCGCACTGTTCCGCTGGTCGCCCGCTCTGGCCGCCATTCCCGGTTTTCCCGCCGACCAAAAACCCCACTGGAACCTGGCGCCCGGCAGCCGCGTGCTGATGCTGCGCGAACTGGACGGCCAGCGCCGTGTCGACCTGGCCCGCTGGGGCCTGACGCCGGCCTGGCTCACCGATCTGTCGAAGACCCCGTCGCATGCCCGTATCGAAACCCTGGCCGACCAGCCGATGTTCCGCGAGCCTTTCCGCTCGCGGCGCTGCCTGATCCTGGCCAACGGTTTCTATGAGTGGCGCGGCGTGCGCAAGCGGCCTTACTGGGTCAGTGCCGAAGGCGGGACCCTGTTCCTCGCCGCGCTCTGGGAGGCCTATCCGGTGGGCGATGTGGAGTATCTCAGCCTGGCGATGATCACCCAGCCAGTCGCCGACCTGCGTCGCCCGCGGGTGCTGGACGAGGAGGGCCAGCGCCTCTGGCTGGCCGCCGATTCGACGCCGATGCAATTGCTGGAACTGCTGGCCAGGCCCGGCCCGCAGCTGCGCGAACGCGCCCTGGCGACCCTGGTCAACAATCCTAAGCTCGACGGGCCGGAGTGCCTGACACCGGCCTGATATCTCGCAGTACCAATCCCGGTCAGCTGTGTGTTGGGCTTCGCGGAGCTCAGCCACAACCTACAAGAGCAGTTCGCAGGCCAAAAAAAGCCCCTCGTGTGAGGGGCTTTTTCTTACACCTTGAACTGATTGATCAGCCGCCTTTGCTGCTCGGCCAGCTTGGTCAGCTCGGCGCTGGCCTGGGACGCTTCGTCGGCGCCGCCGGCGACTTCGTTGGCGACCTGGCCGATGTTGATCACGTTGCGGTTGATGTCCTCGGCCACCGCGCTCTGTTCCTCGGCGGCGCTGGCGATCTGCGTGTTCATGTCATTGATCACCGATACCGCCTGGGTGATGGACTCCAGCGCGTGGGCGGCCTCGTTGGCGTGCTGCACGCTGGTGTCGGTCTTGTCCTGGCTGTCCTGCATCACTTTCACCACTTCGCGGGTGCCGTGCTGCAGTTGCTGGATCATCGTCTGGATTTCTTCAGTGGCCTGCTGGGTCTTCTGCGCCAGGTTGCGCACTTCGTCCGCTACCACCGCGAAGCCGCGACCCTGCTCGCCCGCGCGGGCCGCTTCGATGGCCGCGTTCAGTGCCAGCAGGTTGGTCTGCTCGGCGATGCCGCGGATGGCGACCAGGATGGCGTTGATGTTCTCGCTGTCCTTGGCCAGGGTCTGCACCACGCCCACGGCCCGGCCGATTTCGGTGGCCAGGGCGGAGATGGCTTCGGCGGTGCTGTGGACGATGCGCTTGCCGTGGTTGGCCGCCTGGTCGGCGTGGCTGGCGGCTTCCGCTGCGTGGGTGGCGTTGCGGGCGACGTCCTGGGCGGTGGCGGTCATCTCATGGACGGCGGTGGCCACCAGCTCGATTTCCGCCAGTTGCTTCTGCACGCCCTGGTTGGTGCGGATGGCGATGTCGGCGGTGTGCTCGGAAGAGTCGCTGACCTTCTGCACCGAGGTGACCACCTGGCTGATCATCGACTGCAGCTTGCCGAGGAAGGTGTTGAAACCGCCGGCGATGGCGCCCATCTCGTCGGCGCGGTTGTTGTGCAGGCGCTGGGTCAGGTCGCCGTCACCCTTGGCGATGTCATCCAGCATGCCGACCATCTGGCGCAGCGGACGGGCAATGCCGTAGCCGACGAACCAGATCACCAGCAGGCCGAGGCCGGCGATCACCAGGCCCACGAGAGCCATGCCGAAGATATCGGCGTCGCGTTGCGTGGCGAGGTCGGTCTGGAGCTGCTTGAGGTCGCCGTATACGGCTGTCTGTGGCAATTGCAGGAAAAGTGTCCAGCGCACGCCGGTATCGGCAATGGTGAAGGGCATCAGCAACTGGATCTGCTCGCCATCGGCGCTGAAGGCCGGCTTGCCGTCGGACAGGTTCGTCAGTTGCCTGATCGCCTCGCCCGGAATGACCGTGTCGGCCGGTTCACCCAGCTTGCTGGCGTCTTTGGTGAAGGCTACCAGGCGGCCGTTGGCAGAGATCAGCGCCAGTTCGCCTGCACCCTCGTAAAGCTGGTTGTCGGCGTTGCGCAGCAGGTCCTGGATGAAGTCCAGCGACAGGTCGGCACCCACCGAACCGCGGAACTGGCCATCGACCAGGATCGGCGCGTTGAACGAGGACATCATGACCATCTTGCCACCCATTTCGTAGGGCGCCGGGTCGACGATGCAGGGGCGGCGTGTTTCCTTCGGGCACAGGTAGTACTCGCCCTCGCGGATACCGGTGGCCAACTTTTTCTGGCTTTCCAGTGTGTCGCCCATCGGCTCGACGGTCAGGGTGCCGTCGGCTTTGCGGTACCACCAGGGCATGAAGCGTCCGTCCTGGCTGAAGCCTTCAGCCGTGCGCCCGGCATACTCGCTGTCGCTTCCGGCGAAGGCGTTGGGCTCCCAGGCGGCGAAGGCATCCAGCAGTTTCGGGTTGTCGGTCACGGTGGCGCGTAGCAGTTGCGACATCTCTTCGCGCACCAGGCCCAATTCCGGTTGCCCGTCGGCGCCGGTCAGGCCCATCAGGCGGTTGGTGCTGGCCAGGCCCTTCACCACGGTCAGGGGATACTCCAGTTCCCGCTGGATCTGGCTGACCTGGGCGCGTGCCAGCGCCACCAGGCGTTCCTTGATGCCCTGTTCGAGCAGCGCCTGGGTGCGTTGTTGGACCAGTTCCTGGGTGCGGGCGCCGGAAAACAGCGCGTAGAGCACCAGGGCTGCGACCACCGCCAGCACACTGGCTCCTGCCAAGGCTGCGATGGAGAACTGAATGGACCTGAACTTCATGTGGGCTCCGGAATGCGATTTCACCGTGGTTCCTTATATCGGCCGCACTGTGAAATTTCCTAAGCCGCAGATGCAGATAAAAGCGCCGCATGCTTGTCTACATACGACGTGGTTGCCGGGTTTTCTGGCCAGCCGTAGCATTACCGACCTCGCAAAGAGATGGAGAGCCACCATGGCCAAGCTGTTTTACCTGTCCGGGCTGACTGCGGCCCTGCTCCTGGCAGGATGCCAGGCCGTCAATACCACCAGTGGCGGAGCAGTCGGCGTCGAGCGCAAGCAGTACATGTTCAGCATGCTGTCGAGCTCCGAGCTGAATCAGCTGTACGCCCAGTCCTACCAGCAGACGCTCACCGAAGCGCAGCAGAAGGGCGTGCTGGACAAGAACAGCAGCGACGCCCGCCGTGTCGACGCGATCGCCAAGCGGCTGATCGCCCAGACGCCCGCGTTCCGTCCGGACGCCGCGCAATGGGCCTGGGAAGCCAACGTGATCGACAGTGAAGAGCTCAACGCCAACTGCGGTCCGGGTGGCAAGATCATCGTCTTCAGCGGCCTGATCGATAAGCTCCAGCTCACCGACGATGAACTGGCCGCGGTCATGGGCCATGAGATCGCCCACGCGCTGCGTGAACACAGCCGCGAAGCCATGTCCAAGGCCTATGGCGTGCAGATGGCCAACCAGATCGGCTCGGTGCTCGGTGTCGGCCAGGCCGGCCTGGGGATGGCCAACGCTGGCGTGGAATACCTGATGACCCTGCCCAACAGCCGTTCCAACGAGAACGAGGCCGACCTGATCGGTCTGGAACTGTCCGCGCGCGCCGGCTACAACCCGAACGCCGCCATCACTCTCTGGCAGAAGATGGAGAAGGCCGGGGGCGGAGCGCCGCCGGAGTTCATGAGCACCCACCCATCGTCCGGCTCGCGCATGTCGTCACTGCAGGCCGCGATTCCCAAGGTGATGCCGTTTTACGAGCAGGCGAAGGGACAACGCTAGGAACATCCGGGTTGTCGGCGATCCCCGGCTGGCATCCCGGCAACCCGCGTTCTAGACTGCTCGCCGCCACCTCGAAGCGTCGAGGTGGCGAATCTCCAGCGGATGAGGAGTCGCAGTGAAAATCGCCGTACTGGGAGCAACCGGCCTGCTCGGCCATCACGCGGCACGGGCGGTGAAGGCCGCCGGGCACCGACTGGTGCTGATCCACCGGCCGACTTCACGGATCGAACGCCTGGCGTACCTGGAGCCCGAGTGCCGGGCCGCCGAACTGCTCGACCATGCCGGCCTCACGCGTGCACTCAGTGGTATCGATGGCGTGATCTTCTGCGCCGCCGGCTACCCGAAACGGCCGCGTCGCTGGCAGGAGGAAGTCTCCAGCGCCCTCGACCAGACCAACCATTTCTACGCGGCCTGCCTCGCTGCCCATGTCCCGCGCATTCTCTATACCGGCGCCGCGATTGCGCTGCCGCGACATCCCGAAGGCCTGCCGGGCCACGAAGGACTGTTCTACGAAGGAATGCCGCGCTGGAAGAACCCCTACCTGTTGAGCAAATGGGCGCTCGATGAGCAGGCCCGTGAGCAGGCGCGCAGTGGCCTGCCGGTGATCATCGGGATTCCTGGCATGTGCCTGGGCGAGTTCGACGTCGGGCCGAGCACGGGGCGCATCATCACCGCCATGGCGCAAGGCTGGATGACCCATTACGTACCCGGCCGGCGTAACTTGCTGGATGCCGCCGACGCCGGGCGCGGTCTGCTGCTGGCGCTGGAGAAGGGGCGGGTAGGCGAGCGCTACCTGCTCACCGGGCAGAACATTGAGCTCGCCGAGCTGACTGAACGTATCGCCAGACTGCTCGGGGTCCAGCCGCCGCAACCCATGCCGCTGGCGATGGCCAAGGGCATTGCCGTGCTCGGGCGTTTGCGCTATCGGCTGTCTGGCGAAATGCCGAAACTGGATGACACCGCCATCGCCGTAATGGCGGGTGGGCAGTTCCTCGATGGCAGCAAGGCGCGCAATGAGCTGGGATTCGTTGCGGAGACGCCGCTGGAGGTCACCCTGGAACGCACCATCGGGTGGTTCCGGGCCAACGGCTATCTCTAGTCAGGGGAGGGCTTTCTCGGCCAGGGGCTGGGTCGCAAGACCGAGTTGGGCGCGGAAGCTTTCCATGTCGAACATGGTGCAGATCTCCTGCACTTCACCCACGCTGTTCAGGGTCCAGAAGGCCATGGCCGAGATACTGAGGATCTTGTCGCTGGGCGGATATCCCAGGGCGGGCTTCTGGATGCTGCCGATCAGGGTGCACCAGGTCACCACCTTGTTGCCTTCGGCGATGCATTCCTCCACCACCACTTCCAGGTCCGGCATGGCGTCGCGGATGTTCGCCACCATCTGGCCATAGGCGGCGCTGTTCAAGGCGCGGCCGATGAAAGAGCTCTTGTAGAGGAAATCCTTGCTCTGAAGCTGCTCGGCCAGGGCCAGGCGACCCTTGTTCCACGACAGCTCGATGTGCTGGCGAACCAGCCGCTTCATATCGTCCAGTGACACGATGCGCTCCCCTGCGCCTTGATCCAGCGCGCCACTTTACCAGTACGGCCGTTCCAGCCATTGGCCGAAACGCCGCCGGTTGGTGGCAATTTCGCAGGATGTGGCGGGTTGCGCTCAACTTGAGCGGAGCGATACCCATCAATCCAAGCGGCTGATGGGTATCGCTGCGAGGGGCCGTCAGATGATTCCGCTGAGCTTCAGCGCTTCGTACACGGCGTAAACGGCCAGGGCCGCGAAGGCGACGGCAGCCAGGCGGCGGATCAAGGTCAGCGGCAGGCGGTCGGCGGCGAAGTTGCCGGCCAGCACCACCGGCACGTTGGCGATCAGCATGCCGAGGGTGGTCCCCATCACCACCATGACGAAATCCGGGTACTGGGCCGCCAGCATCACCGTCGCGACCTGGGTCTTGTCGCCCATTTCCGCCAGGAAGAAGGCGATCAGCGTGGTGACGAAGGGGCCGTACTTCTTCAGGCCGGATTCTTCGTCGTCATCCAGTTTGTCCGGCACCAGGGTCCACAGGGCCACTGCGGCGAACGAGGCGGCGAGGACCCAACTGAGGGTGGCGGCGGAGAAGAAGCTGGCAACCCAGGAGCCCACGGCGCCGGCGGCGAAGTGGTTGGCCAGGGTGGCAGCGACGATGCCCCAGATGATCGGCCAGGGTTTGCGGAAGCGGGCGGCGAGCAGAAGCGCGAGCAACTGAGTCTTGTCACCGATTTCGGCGAGGGCAACGATCAGCGTCGGGACGAAGAGGGATTCCAGCATCAGGGTTCCTACGGGGGCGGGTCGACTAATCACCATGACACACGCAATCTGCCCACCCCGGGTCAGGTTGTGTGTGTCATAGGTCTTGTCAAACCGCTGGCCTGTCTGTGCAGGCTCGGGGTCGCATGCGCCATGGTCTGTGGACCAAGTATGTTGACGCACGCCGGGCGAGCAGGGCGCTCGCGGGAGACTACTCCCCTAGGACGGGGCGCATTTTGCACAAGCCGGGTCGCCCCGGCAAGCACGAAATGCCGGTCGGTCAGTCGTCGCCGCCGCCGCGCACATCCATCTCCGAATAGCGCACCAGGCGGCTGCCTTTCTTCATGCGATAGCCCAGCCAGATCACGAGGAACAGCGGCAGGCTGATGTAGGTAGCGGCCAGGCCGGCCCAGTCGATCTTGTCGCCGAAGAAGGCCTGGTAGTTCTGCCCGAGGGTGATCAGCAGGCACAGGGTGAAGGCGAACAGCGGCCCGAAGGGGAACAGCTTGGCGCGATAGGGCAGGTCTTCCAGTCGCCCGCCCTGGGTCAGGTAGCCCTTGCGGAAACGGTAATGGGAGATGGCAATGCCCAACCAGGCGATGAATCCGCACATGCCGGAAGTATTCAGCAGCCAGGTGTAGAGGGTGCTGTCGCCCACGATGGAGGTGAAGAAGCACAGCGCGCCCACCAGGGTGGTGGCGTAAAGGGCGTTGCGCGGAACGCCGTTGGCCGACAGGCGTCCGAACAGCTTCGGTGCCTTGCCCTGCAGCGCCAGGTTGTAAAGCATGCGGGTGGACGCATACATGCCGGAGTTGCCGGCGGAGAGGATGGCCGTGAGGATCACCGCGTTCATCACGCTGGCGGCGGCAGCGAAACCGGCACGCTCGAAGAGCAGGGTGAAGGGCGACACGCTGATATCGCTGGCGTCGTTCTTCAGCAGGTTCGGATCGGTGTAGGGAATCAACACGCCGATCACGAAGATCGCCAGGATGTAGAACATCAGGATGCGCCAGAACACCTGGCGGATGGCGATGGGAATGTTCTTCTTCGGGTTTTCCGACTCGCCCGCGGCGATGCCGATCAACTCGGTGCCCTGGAACGAGAAGCCCGCGATCATCGCCACCCCGACCATGGCCTGCAGGCCGCCGACGAAGGGCGCGTCACCTTGGGTGAAGTTGCTGAAACCGGGCGATTCGATGCCGCCCATGATGCCGAAGATGGTGGCCAGGCCGATGCCGATGAACACCACGACCGTCACCACCTTGATCAGGGCGAACCAGAACTCGCTCTCGCCGAATCCCCTCACCGAGACGAAGTTGAGCAGGAACATCAGCCCGAGGAACAGGGCGCTCCAGTACAGGCCCGATACCTCTGGCAGCCAGAAACTCATGATCAGCTGCGCCGCCACCAGTTCCGCGGCGATGGTCACCGCCCAGTTGTACCAATAGTTCCAGCCCAGGGCGAAGCCGAAGCCATCGTCGACGAACCGGCTGCCGTAGGTGCTGAACGAGCCGGAAACCGGTATGTGGGCGGCCATCTCGCCGAGGCTGGTCATGAGGAAGTAGACCATCAGGCCGATCAGTGCATAGGCCAGCAGGGCGCCACCCGGGCCGGCGGTGGCGACGGTGGCGCCGGAGGCGACGAACAGACCGGTGCCGATGGAGCCGCCGATGGCGATCATGTTCAGGTGGCGGGGTTTGAGGGAGCGGTGCAGCCCATCCTTGGCGGGAGTGGCGCTGGCAGTGTTCAGATCGGTCACGAAAATCTCCAGGTCCCCCCGGTCGAAACCAGGAGGAGGGCGGCTATCGGGTGCCGCTTGAGTATGGATAAAAGGGCGGGGCCCGCCAGGTCAGCCCCGGCGGGCGCGGTAGATGCGGAAGCCATCACCCTCGGCGAGGGTCTGGCAGGGGCCGAGATGGTACTCGATAAGCGGTGGGTATTTGAGGAAGCTGTTGGCCACGATGCGCAGTTCGCCACCGGGCAGCAGGTGATTGCGAGCCTCCCGGAGCAGGTCCTCGCTGGCCTGGTAGTCGGTATGTACGCCCTGGTGGAACGGCGGGTTGCTGATGATCGCCGTCAGGTCGGCAGGAGCGCCGTGGATACCATCGGTGGCGATCACGTCGCCTTCCAGGCCATTGGCGATCAGCGTCAGGCGGCTGCTGGCAACGGCGAAGGCGTCCACGTCCAGCAGGGTCAGTTGGCTCTGTGGATAACGTCGCTTGAGCCACGCACCCAGCACGCCGGCACCGCAGCCGAAGTCCAGCAGGTGGCCATTGGGCAGGCCGTCCAGTTGCTGCAGCAGCAGGGCGCTGCCGCGGTCCAGCCGGCCATGGCTGAACACGCCGGGCAGGCTGACCACTTCCAGCGGGCCGTCGGCCAGGTCCAGCGAGTAGTGCTGGGCCAGGGTTTCCAGGTCGGGGGCGGCGGGGGCCTGTTCGATGTGCACCTGCCAGAGTTGGCAATGGCGCGCGCTGTCCAGCTTGCGTGGCTTGCCGAACGCAGCCAGTTGTTTGGCCGCGCGTTCGATGCCGCCGCGTTTCTCGCCGACGAGGAAGAGCTCGCCGCCGGGCAGGCGGGCCGCAAGCGCGGCGAGCAGGTAGTCGGCCAGCTCACGCGACTTGGGCAGGAAGAGCACCGCAGCGGTGAACGGGGTTTCCGGCGGCGTGGTGCCGAAATGGCTACGCCCGGCGAAGCGGGCTTCGAGGACTGCCTGGTCGCCGGCGTGCCAGCTCCAGCCGCTGGCCTGCGGCAGGGTGCCGAGCAGGTCGTCGGAGGGTAAACCGGCCAGCAATACTGCGCCTTGGAACAGATCGGCCTGTCGAAGCAGGACTTCGCTGCGTGGGTCCATCTAAAGGAGATCCTGATAAAAGCAGCGAATTTTATCAGGAAGTTGTAGGAACTAGCTGACGACTCTGACAGGCGATTCCTTCAACCAAGCAGCGCCGTTCTCCGCAAGTTGCTGCACGATGCGCTGCCGGGCCTCGCGACTGCCCCAGGCACTATGCGGGGTGACGATCAGGCGCGGGATATCGGGGGCCAGTAGCGCGTTGCCATCCCGAGGCGGTTCCTGGGTCAGCACATCCGTCGCGGCGCCGCCCAGATGGCCGCTGCGCAGCGCGGCGGCCAGGGCGTCTTCGTTCACCAGACCGCCACGGGCGGTGTTCACCAGCAGGGCACCCGGCTTCATCAGGGCGAGTTCGGCGGCGCCGATCATGTCGCGGGTCTGCTCGTTGAGCGGGCAATGCAGGGTCAGGGCATCCACCTGGGGCAAGAGTTCGTGCAGGGGCAGGCGATCGGCGCGAGGCGGGCGGCCCGGTAGCTGGCCAAGCAGCACGCGCATGCCGAAGGCCTCTGCAAGCTTTGCCACCGCGCCACCCAGTTCACCGTGGCCGAGCAGGCCGAGGGTCTTGCCTTCCAGCTCGAAGATCGGGAAATCCAGGAGGCAGAACTGGCTGGACTGCTGCCAGCGACCAGCGCGCACGGCCGCTTGGTAGTCCGGCAGGCTGGTGGTCAGGGCCAGCAGCAGCGCCAACGTGTGCTGGGCCACCGAGGGCGTGCCGTAGGCCTGGCAGTTGCAGACCGTGATGCCATGGGCGCGTGCCGCATCGAGGTCGATGTTGTTGGTGCCGGTGGCGGCCACCAGGATCAGCTTGAGGTCCGGATTGGCGGCCATGGCGGCGGCATCGATACGGACCTTGTTGCTGATCGCCACCTGGGCGCCGCGCAAGCGTTCGGCGACTTCATCAGTAGCAGTCTGCGCGTGCAGCTCCAGTTGGCCGAAGGCCTGCCGCAGCGGAGCCAGGTCGAGGTCGCCGAGGTCGAGGGAGGCGTGATCGAGGAAGACGGCGCGGCTGCTGTTCATGCGGGGCTGTACCTTTTGCGAGTCCGTGGGAAGGCGTAAGGTTGCCAGCCTACCAAAGCTTGTTACATCGGAGGTCGCATGTACTGGACGGAATTCCTCACCGTCGCCCTGATCCACCTGCTGGCTGTGGCCAGCCCCGGACCGGATTTCGCCATCGTGGTACGCGAGAGCGTGGCCCACGGGCGCCGCGCCGGTACCTGGACCGCGCTGGGGGTAGGCACCGGCATCTTCGTGCATGTGGCCTATTCGCTGCTGGGCATCGGCCTGATCGTGTCCCAGTCGATCATGCTGTTCAACGCGCTGAAGTGGGCGGCGGCAGCCTATCTGCTGTACATCGGCATCAAGGCCTTGCGGGCCAAGCCGGCTGACCCCGTTGCCGCCGAGGCCGCGCTCATGGCCGGCGAACGCAGCCCGCGCGGAGCCTTCGTTACCGGCTTCGTCACCAATGGCCTGAATCCCAAGGCGACGCTGTTCTTCCTGTCGCTGTTCACCGTGGTCATCAACCCGCACACGCCGCTGGCGATCCAGGCCGGCTACGGCGTCTACCTGGCCTTCGCCACCGCAGCCTGGTTCAGCCTCGTGGCGCTGCTGTTCAGCCAGCGCCGGGTGCGCGCCGGCTTCGCGCGCATGGGGCACTGGTTCGACCGGCTGATGGGGACGGTGCTGGTGGGGTTGGGCGTGAAGCTGGCCTTTACCGAGCTGAAGTGATTCCGCATCTGGCGGTCCTTCGGCCCGCTTGGCGAATGAATTTTCTTTTCTGTAGGAGCGAGCTTGCTCGCGAAAGAGCGTGCTCGGACGGTTCGCGAGCAAGCTCGCTCCTACAAGTCGGGTCAGGAGCCAGGCTTTTATTCCTTCTCCAGCGCGGCCAGCTGCCCCAGGCTGGCCACATATTCCCTCGGATTCTTGCCCAGCAGGCGCCGGAACATGGCGCTGAAGGCACGGCCGCTGCCGTAACCCAGATCGACGGCCACTTTCTGCACGCTCTGGCCTGACAACAGGCGGGGCAGTGCCTCGGTCAGTCGCAGCTGCTGGCGCCAGTCGTTGAAGCTCATGCCCAGCTCTCGGGCGAACAGCCGGGCCAGGGTGCGGCTGCTGGCGCCGACTTCCAGCCCCCAGTCTTCCAGCGTGCGGTCCTGTTCCGGCGCCTTCAGCAGGGCCAGGCAGATGGCACGCAGGCGCCGGTCCTCCGGCACTGGCAGGTGCAGGGGCATATGCTCCAAGGCGGCGATTTCGTGGAGCACCAGCCGTTGCACCAGGAGCCTGTGTTCGGCGGCGTCCATCTCTTCCAGTTGAACGGCGCGCAGGATCAGTTCCCGCAGCAGCGGTGAGACCGCCAGCACGCAGCAACCATCGAGGGAGACGGGGGCTGCCCCGGCATCGATGAACAGGGTGCGCATCTGCACCTGCCCGGCCATGAAGATCTGGTGCTCCACGCCCGGCGGAATCCACACCGCCTGGGTCGGCGGTATCACCCAGGCGCCGGCCGCGGTAACCAGGCGCATCAGGCCGCGTGCGGCGTAGAGGAACTGCGCTTCGTCATGGCGGTGAAGTTCGACATGGGCACCGTCCTGATAGTCGCGCGCGACTGCGCTCAGGCGGCCTTGTTGGTGGAGTCTGATCAGCATGTCCGATTCGATGACTTCTATGGCCGGTTGCTTTGTTGTGGACAATCTAGCATGACCCTTCCTCCCATAAGAACGTCGCCGTCATGAATCGCCCCCGCACCGTTATCCGCTTCATCAACGCCGCCCATGTGATCGACCACATGTTCATGCTCATCTTCCCGGCTGCCGTGCTCGGCATGGGGCGTGACTTCGGACTTGCCTACGGCGAGCTGATCGGCCTGTCGCTCGGCGGATTCATCGCCTTCGGTGCGTGCTCGCTACCTGCCGGGTGGTTGGGTGATCGCTGGAGCCGGCGGCAGATGATGCTGCTGTTCTTCCTGGGGATTGGGACCGCGGCCATCTTCACGGGTCTGAGTACCTCGGTTTCGGCCCTGGTGGCGGGCCTTACCCTGGTCGGGGTGTTCGCCGCCATCTATCACCCGGTGGGCACGGCGATGCTGGTGGCCCATGCGGAGAATCGCGGACGGGAGATCGGCGTCAACGGCATGTGGGGCAATCTGGGCGTGGCCTTTGCGGCGTTGCTGACCGGCTTTCTTACGGCGCGCTTCGGCTGGCGCGTGGCATTCATCCTGCCGGGCGCTGTGGCCATCCTGTTGGGCTGCTGGTTCGCCTGGTGCGTGAAGGACGAAGCCCCACCGGCCCTCGCCGCCGGAGCCAAGCGCACGGGGAGCGGCATGCGCGTGTCGATGCCGCTGGTATTCGGCGTGCTGGCTCTGGTCACCGCCACGGGTGGAGTGGTGTTCAACGCGTCCACCGTGACCTATCCCAAGCTGTTCCAGGAGCGTCTGCATGACCTCTTCGCTGCACCGGAAACCCTCGGCCTGGTGGTCAGCCTGGCCTATGCCTTCGGCGCCATCGCGCAGTTGCTGATCGGCCGGGTAATCGACCATGTCAGCCTGAAAGTGCCCTTCGTCCTGCTGACCCTCTGCCAGGCACCGCTTTTGCTGGCGATGGCCTGGGCTGACGGCTGGGTGGTGATCCTGCTGGGCGCGGCCTTCATGTTCGTGGTGTTCGGCCAGGTGACGGTGAACGATTCGATGGTGGCCAACTTCGTCGCCCCGCAGTGGCAGGCCCGGGTGTTCGCGCTGCGCTACTTCGTTTCCTTCGGCGCCAGCGCGGCGGCAATCCCGATGATCGCGTTCATCGAACCGAGGGAGGGCCTGACGGGCTTGTACCTGGTGCTGGTCGGGTTTGCCGTGCTGACCTTCGCGGCAGCGCTGGTGTTTCCGAGGACACCGGCGCATGTGCCGAAGGTCGTGGCAGCCTGACGCTTCCCTCACCCCCGGCCCCTCTCCCAGAGGGAGAGGGGTCGCTCGCGCCTGAAACTTCGAGAGATTCTGCCGTTCATCAATGGCCTGGATATGCGACGGGACCAAGGCGCGCTCGGAGTGTCGACCCCCTCTCCCTGAGGGAGAGGGTTGGGGTGAGGGGGCGATGTAGCTGCGCGGCTCGGTGCATCTACTGGAGATGGCGGCCTTGCGTGTCCATCGCGCGGTGATGGTCCATAAAAAAAGCGCAGCCAAAGCTGCGCTTTTTTCTTCCAGCAATCGCTCTTACAGCAGCTCGATCGCCACCGCAGTCGCTTCACCGCCGCCGATGCACAGCGAGGCGATGCCGCGCTTGCCGCCCTTGTTACGCAGGGCGTTGATCAGGGTGATGATGATGCGCGAGCCGGTGGAGCCCACCGGGTGGCCCTGGGCGCAGGCGCCGCCGTAGACGTTGACCTTGGCATGGTCCAGGCCGTGCTCGCGCATGGCCAGCATGGTCACCATGGCGAAGGCTTCGTTGATCTCGAACAGGTCCACGTCGTCCTTGTTCCAGCCGGTCTTCTTGAACAGGTTGGTCATGGCGCCGATGGGGGCGAGGGTGAACTCGGCCGGGTCCTGGCTCTGGGTCGCGTGGCCGACGATCTTGGCCAGCGGCTTGAGGCCACGGCGTTGGGCTTCTTCGGCAGTCATCAGGACCAGTGCGCTGGCGCCATCGGAAATGGAGCTGGCGTTGGCGGCGGTGATGGTGCCGTCCTTGCGGAAGGCGGGTTTCAGGCCGGGGATCTTGTCGAGATTGGCGGTCAGCGGTTGCTCGTCGTCCTTGACCACGACCTCACCCTTACGGGTGGTGACGGTCACCGGAACGATTTCGGCGGCCAGGGAACCATCGGCGATGGCGGCCTGGGCACGCTTGAGGGATTCGATGGCGTAGGCGTCCATCTCTTCACGGGTGACGCTGTACTTGTCGGCGGTTTCCTGGGCGAACGAGCCCATCAGGCGGCCGGTGCGGGCATCTTCCAGGCCATCGAGGAACATGTGGTCCTTGATTTCGCCGTGGCCCATGCGCAGGCCGGTGCGGGCCTTTTCCAGCACGTAGGGGGCGTTGGACATGCTTTCCATGCCGCCGGCCACCATCACCGAGTTGCTGCCGGCCTTGAGCAGGTCGTGGGCCAGCATCACGGCCTTCATGCCGGAGCCGCAGAGCTTGTTGATGGTGGTGCAACCGGTGGCGGCGGGCAGGCCGGCGTTCAGGGCCGCCTGGCGGGCCGGGCCCTGCTTGAGGCCGGCGGGCAGCACGTTGCCCATGATCACTTCCTGCACGTCGGCCGGCTGGATGCCGGCGCGGCTGACGGCCTCGCGTATGGCCAGCGCTCCAAGGTCCACGGCGGAAACGCCGGACAGGCTGCCCTGGAAGCCGCCCATGGGAGTACGGGCGCCACTGACGATAACGATATCGGACATCTCGAACCTACCTATCTGGATAACTGGCCGCGACCGGCCGGAGCCTCGAATTCTATCTCGTGACCAGAAAGCTAAAAAGAGTCACCCATCAAATCACTCTTTTGACTGATTTGCGGCTGGCCGATGCGACCTAAAGTCGAGAACAACCAAAAAGTCCTCAACCTCGCCAGGTGTGCCTCATGCTTCAGACCCGCGTCATCAAGCCCGCCGAAAACGCCTACGTCTATCCCCTGCTGATCAAGCGCCTGCTGATGTCCGGCAGCCGCTACGAGAAGACCCGCGAGATCGTCTACCGCGACCGTATCCGCTACAGCTACGCGACCTTCAACGAGCGCGTCGCGCGCCTGGCCAACGTGCTCACCGAGGCGGGTGTGAAGGCCGGCGATACCGTTGCCGTGATGGATTGGGACAGCCACCGCTACCTGGAATGCATGTTCGCCATCCCGATGATTGGCGCGGTGTTGCACACCATCAACATCCGCCTTTCGCCGGACCAGATCCTCTACACCATGAACCACGCCGACGACCGCTTCGTGCTGGTCAACAGCGAGTTCCTGCCGATCTTCAACGCCATCGGCAGCCAGCTGACCACGGTTGAAAAGACCCTGCTGCTCACCGACGGCAGCGACCACGACGCCGACCTGCCGAACCTGGTAGGCGAGTACGAGACCCTGCTGGCCGCCGCGAGCCCGAAGTACGACTTCCCCGACTTCGATGAGAACTCGGTCGCCACCACCTTCTACACCACCGGCACCACCGGCAATCCCAAGGGCGTCTACTTCACCCATCGCCAGCTGGTGCTGCACACCCTGTCCATGGCTTCCACCATCGGCGCGCTGGACAGCATCCGCCTGATGGGCACCGATGATGTCTACATGCCCATCACCCCGATGTTCCACGTGCATGCCTGGGGCGTGCCCTACGTGGCCACCATGCTCGGGGTGAAGCAGGTGTATCCCGGCCGCTACGAGCCGGACATGCTCTGCAAGCTGATCCGCGAAGAGAAGGTCACCTTCTCCCACTGCGTACCGACCATCCTGCAAATGGTGATGAATGCGCCCACTGCCCAGGGATACGACTTCGGCGGCTTGAAGCTGATCATCGGCGGCAGCGCGCTGAATCGCACCCTGTACGAAACCGCGAAGTCCCGTGGCATCCAGCTCACCGCCGCCTACGGCATGTCCGAGACCTGCCCGCTGATCTCGGTGGCGCACCTCAACGAAGAATTGCTGGCCGGCAGCGAGGATGAGCGCATCACCTACCGCATCAAGGCTGGTGTGCCGGTCCCGCTGGTCGAAGCGGCCATCATGGATGCCGAGGGCCAGTTCCAGCCGGTGGACGGCGAATCCCAGGGTGAGCTGGTGCTGCGTGCGCCCTGGCTGACCTACGGCTATTTCAACGAAGCACAGAAGAGCGAGGAGCTCTGGGAACACGGCTGGCTGCACACCGGCGACGTGGCCACGCTGGACGGCATGGGCTACATCGATATCCGTGACCGCATCAAGGACGTGATCAAGACCGGCGGCGAGTGGATCTCTTCCCTGGAGCTGGAAGACCTGATCAGTCGTCACCCGGCGGTACGTGAAGTGGCCGTGGTGGGCGTACCCGATCCGCAGTGGGGTGAACGTCCGTTCGCCCTCGTGGTGGTTCGTGACAATCAGGCCCTCGACGCCAAGGTTCTGAAGGAACACCTCAAGCCGTTCGTTGAGCAAGGTCACATCAATAAGTGGGCTATTCCCAGCCAGATCGCCGTTGTTACTGAAATTCCCAAGACCAGCGTGGGCAAACTGGACAAGAAACGCATTCGTGTCGACATCGCCCAATGGCAGGCCGCCGGAAGCACTTTCCTGTCCGCACTCTGACCGTTCGTCTCCCGTTCCTGAGAAGCCCAGGCCGCGCCTTGCGCGGCCTGGGCTTTTTCTTGCCCCGCCAACCAAGCAAACGCTTGGCTTGTTAATTGCTGCGTTCCGACAATTACTGGCTATCTTTCCTACCGAAGGATCGGACTAGTCCGTCGGAAGGTGCGAGCCAGAGTGCCTGGGGGTTCCAAATCACACTTTCGAGGGATCAAGCGCTAATACCCGCTGGCTATAGTCCGCAACCATCAATAACAAAAAACACATGGAGTAGCGTCGATGACAACAACCACAACGTTCTGGCGCCTGGCGAAATTGCCATTGGCCGTCAGCCTCGCTTCCACGCTTGCAGCTCCGGCATTCGGCGTGACGTTCAACATCGGTGAAATCGAAGGTCAGTTCGACTCTTCGCTGTCCGTGGGGGCCAGCTGGTCGATGCGGGGGGCCGACAAGGACCTGATCGGCGTGAACAACGGTGGGGACGGCCTGTCCCAGACCTCCGACGACTCCCACCTGAACTTCAAGAAGGGCGAGACCTTCTCGAAGATCTTCAAGGGCATCCATGACCTCGAACTGAAATACGGCGACACCGGCGTCTTCGTTCGTGGCAAGTACTGGTACGACTTCGAGCTGAAGGACGAGAGCCGTCTGTTCAAGGACATCGACGACAGCAACCGTAAGGAAGGCGCCAAGTCTTCTGGCGCCGAACTGCTCGACGCCTTCGTCTACCACAACTACAACATCGCCGATCTGCCGGGCAGCGTGCGTCTGGGCAAGCAGGTGGTGAGCTGGGGTGAAAGCACCTTCATCGGCAACAGCATCAACTCCATCAACCCGGTAGACGTGTCCGCATTCCGTCGTCCGGGCGCCGAGATCAAGGAAGGCCTGATCCCGGTGAACATGTTCTATGTGTCCCAGAGCCTGACCGACAACCTGTCCGCCGAGGCCTTCTACCAGCTCGAGTGGGACCAGACCGTCGTCGACAACTGCGGCACCTTCTTCGCCCAGCCGGACGTGATCGCCGACGGCTGCGACCAGAACCTGGCGGTGCTGCGTACCCAGCAAGGGCTGAACAATGCCCTGCAGGCTGCCGGTCTGCCGGCCGCCGCGCGCAACAACGTCATCAACACCCTGCAAGCCCGTGGCGTGCAGTGGGGCAACCCGGACGAGGGCGCCATCGTCAAGCGTGGTCCGGACCGCGATGCCCGCGATGACGGTCAATGGGGTACCGCCTTCCGCTACTTCGCCGAGGAACTGGATACCGAGTTCGGCCTGTACTTCATGAACTACCACAGCCGCAACCCGTACTTCAGCGGTCGTGGCGGACCGGCCGCAGCCTACTCGCCCACCGCACTGGGTCAGGCGCTGGGCGGCGCGCTCGTCGGTACCATTCCGGGTGCTGCGATTCCGGGCACGGTCAATGCCCTGGTACCGCAACTGCTGCCGCTGGTCGTTGCCGGCAACAGCGAGTACTACGTCGAGTACCCGGAAGACATCCGCCTCTATGGCCTGAGCTTCTCCACCACCCTGCCCACCGGTACCGCCTGGAGCGGTGAGGTCAGCTACCGTCCCAACCTGCCGGTACAGCTGAACACCACCGACATCCTGTTCTCCGGCCTGAGCCCGCTGAACCCGAACGTATCGGTACTCTCCGGTCGCCCGAACACCGACCAGCCCGGCTACCGCCGCAAGGAAGTCACCCAGTTCCAGACCACCTTCACTCACTTCTTCGACCAGGTCATGGGCGCCAGCCGTCTGACCCTGGTGGGCGAAGTTGGTGTCGTTCACGTGGGTGGCCTGGAGCACACGACCGAAGCGCGCTATGGCCGTGATCCGGTATATGGCCCCGGTCCGCTGCCGGCTGGTCAGTGCCGTGCGCTCAACCTGAGCACCCTGGGTAGCCCCACTGCCGAAAACCTCACCAAGTACTGCGAGGACGACGGTTTCGTCACCACGACCGCGTGGGGCTATCGCGCCCGTGCCGTGTGGGACTACAACGACGTGTTTGCCGGTATCAACCTGAAGCCCAGCATCGCCTGGTCCCATGACGTGGACGGCTACGGCCCGAACGGCGTGTTCAACGAAGGCAACAAGGCCGTGAGCCTGGGCCTGGATGCCGAATACCAGAACACCTACACCGCTAGCCTTGCCTACACCGACTTCTTCGGCGGCACGTACAACACCTCGATCGATCGCGATTTCCTCGCGCTCAGCTTCGGCGTGAACTTCTAAGCGGTCTGGAAATTTGAGGAAGACGATGAAAATGAAAACAACAAAGAGTCTGCTGCAAACCGGCGTTCTGGCGCTGTCCATGCTGGCCACTGGTGTCATGGCTGCGGTATCCGCCGATGAAGCGGCCAAGCTGGGTTCCACCCTGACCCCGCTGGGCGCGGAAAAGGCCGGCAACGCCGATGGTTCCATCCCCGAGTGGACCGGCGGCCTGCCGAAGAATGCCGGCAACGCCGATGGCCGTGGTTTCCTGTCGGACCCCTTCGCCAGTGAGCAGCCGCTGTTCACCATCACCGCGCAGAACGTCGATCAATACAAAGACAAGCTGACCCCCGGCCAGCTGGCGATGTTCAAGCGCTACCCCGACACCTACAAGATGCCGGTGTTCAAGACTCACCGTTCGGCCACCGTTCCGGCGGACGTGCTCGAGGCCACCCAGTACAACGCCACCCACACCAAGCTGGTGGAAGGCGGCAACGGCCTGGAAGACTTCCGCACCGCCAACCCCTTCCCGATTCCGCAGAACGGCCTGGAAGCGATCTGGAACCACATCACCCGCTATCGCGGCGGCAGCGTGCGTCGTCTGGTGACCCAGGCCACCCCGCAGCCGAACGGCTCCTACAGCCTGGTGTACTTCCAGGACGAGTTCACCTTCCGCGACAAGCTGAAGGACTACGACGCCAGCAAGCCGAGCAACGTGCTGTTCTACTTCAAGCAGCGTGTGACGGCTCCGTCCCGCCTGGCCGGTAACGTGCTGCTGGTGCACGAGACCCTCAACCAGGTGAAGGAGCCGCGCCTGGCCTGGCTCTACAACGCCGGTCAACGTCGCGTGCGCCGCGCACCGCAGGTGTCCTACGACGGTCCGGGTACCGCCGCCGACGGTCTGCGTACGTCCGACAACTTCGACATGTACAACGGTGCGCCGGACCGCTACGACTGGAAGCTGGAAGGCAAGAAGGAGATCTACATCCCATACAACAGCTACAAGCTGGATGGCCCGAACCTGAAGTACGCCGACATCATCAAGGCCGGCCACATCAACCAGGACCTGACCCGCTACGAGCTGCACCGCGTATGGCATGTAGTGGCCACCCTGAAGCCGGGCGAGCGCCACATCTACGCCAAGCGTGACTTCTACATCGACGAAGACACCTGGCAGGCCGCCGCCATCGACCATTACGACGGTCGCGGCACCCTGTGGCGTGTAGCCGAGGCCCATTCCCAGTACTACTACAACCACCAGGTGCCGTGGTACACGCTGGAAAGCCTCTACGACCTGCTGTCCGGCCGCTATCTGGCGCTGGGCATGAAAAACGAAGAGAAGCAGTCCTACGACTTCGGCTACACCGCTGGCGAAAGCGATTACACCCCGGCGGCCCTGCGCCAGGCGGGCGTTCGCTGATAGCTGCAACACCCTGTTGCGAAGCCGGCCTCCGGGCCGGCTTTTTCTTGTCTGTACTTCCTTCCCGGTGGGGCTTCTATTGGCTTCCCCGAACAGCTAGGCTCGTTCGAGCTCGCTCCCCCGCACGTACAACATTCCTAGAAGCTGGGTGATGACCGTACTGACCAGTTCGCGCTCCATTTCGTCGACCGCTGCCATCGTGGCGGACGCACGCTTTTTCCGCCCGCCGCGTCCTGCCGGCCATGTCCCGCGTCCGCGCCTCTGCGAGCGGCTTGCCGCCGGCCTCGACGGCCGCCTGCTGATGCTCAGCGCCCCGGCCGGCTTCGGCAAAAGCTCCCTGGCCATCGAATTCTGCGAAGACCTGCCCGAAGGCTGGCAAAGCCTCTGGCTCAGCTTGAGCCGGCGCGATAGCGATCCGGGGCGTTTCCTCGAACGCCTGCTGGATGGCCTGCGCCAGTTCTATCCGGGCCTGGGTGACGAGGCCATGGGGCACCTGAAGATGCGCCAGCGCCACCAGCCCTTCGCCTTCGAGCAATGGCTGGATGGCCTGCTCGACGAAGTCGCCGAGCGCCTGGATGCCAACCAGCCACTGCTGCTGGTGCTGGACGACTATCACCTGGCGCAGAACGCAGTGCTCGACCGCTGCCTGCAATTCCTCCTCAACCACCTGCCCGATGGCTGGGTACTGCTGGTCACCAGTCGCCAGCGCCCGGACTGGCACCTGGCGCGCTTGCGTCTGTCGCGTCACCTGCTGGAACTCAACGAACAGGACCTGCGCCTCACCGAGGAGGAGTGCCTGGCGCTGCTGACCAGCCAGGGCGCCAAGCTGGACGGCGACGACCTCGAAGGCCTGCTGCAACGCAGTGAAGGCTGGGTCGCGGGTCTGCGCTTGTGGCTGCTCGCCGGCCAGGAAGCGCCGGCCGTCGCGGGGGGGGAGCAAGCCGCCCATGGCGATGAAAGCCTGATTCGCGAATACCTGCTGGAGGAAGTCATCGAGCGCCAGCCGCCCGAAGTACAGGGCTTCCTGTTCGAGACCGCCCGCTTCGAGCGCTTCTGCGCGGAACTCTGCGATGCCGTGCGTGAAAGCCACGACAGCGCCTCGATCCTTCGCCACCTGCAGGCTCACCAGGTGTTCCTGGTGCCGCTGGATGAGCAGGGCCAATGGTTCCGCTACCACCACCTGTTCTCCGACTTGTTGCGGACTCGCGGAACCCCGAGCCTGACGCCTTCCGGCATGCACTTGCGCGCCTGCCGCTGGTTCAGCGCACGCGGGCTGCTGGATGAAGCGGTGGAACAGGCCTTGCGCGCCGGCCAGCCCGATGTGGCGGCCTCGCTGGTGCAGAACCTGTCCGAAGAGCAGCTGCTGGCCAACCAGAACATCGCCATGCTGCTGCGCTGGAAGATGGACTTGCCTGACAGCCTGCTGTCCAGTACGCCGCGCCTGATCGTGCTCTACAGCCTGGCCCTGGGCCTGGCCTGCCAGCTGGATGCCGCAGAAGAACTGGCCGGCAATCTGGCGCGCTTCCTGCCAGCACCGGACGCCGCGCAACAACGCAGCCTGCTGGTGCAATGGCAGGCAATCAACGGGCTGATCGCCCGTGGCCGTGGCGACATCGAGCGCGCGGAGAATTCCTGTACCGAGGCCCTGACCGCGTTGTCGCCGGAAAACTACGGCCAGCGTCATCTCTGCCTGTCCCTGCTGGGCAACATCGCCCTGGTGCGCGGCGATCTCTGGCGCGCCCGTGGCCTCAATCGAGAAGCGCTGGAAATGGCCCAGCGCGGCGCCAATCCGCTGTTCGAGTCACTGGTCCATTACGACCGTGCCCGCGTCCTGCAGGTGCGGGGCGAAACGCTGCGGGCCCAGGCCGAAGTGCAAAAGGGCCTGGAGCGCCTACGTGGTGTGGACGTCCCACGGGCCTGTGTGGCCAGGGCACGGCTGATGCTCTACCAGGGCTTCCTGCTGTGCATGCGCATGGAGCATCAGGCCGCGCGCGTCAGCCTGCAGTCGGGCATCGCCGAAGCCCGTGCCTGCCGCGATATCAGCCTGTTGATCGGGCACTGCGCCCTCGCCGCTCTCGAAGGGCGCGAAGGGCGTTTCGCCGCCGCGTTCGCGCAACTGGCCGAGGCTGAGCGGCTGATGCACATCTGGGACGTCCCGCCGGTGTATTACCTGGCGATGATCACCCTGTCCAAATGCGAACTCTGGCTGGCGCAGGGGCAGCTCGAACTGGCGGAAGCCTGGCTGCCGCGCCTCGAAGAAACCTATGCGGGCGAACAGGCGGCCGCGGCGCCGGAGTTCCACCCGTTGCTACCGCTCTGCATCGAGCAGCAATCGGCTGCGTTGTGCCGGGCGCAAGGCAAGGCTGCCGAAGCAGAGACACGGCTCCGGGCCTTGCTGGAGAAGTCCGAAAGCCAGGGAATCATGCATGTGGCGTTGGGGGCTCGCCTGCAACTGGTGAGCCTGCTGCGCTCCAGTCGCGAGCGAGAAGCGGCGGCCTTGCTCGATCGTGCCCTGGAAACCCTGCAAAGCGGTGCCCTGCTGCCTTATCGGGAATTGCTGGAACAGCATCCGCAGTGGTTGCGTGAGCAACTGGCGACCCGCTCGCCGGACACAGTGCGGGAGTTGCTCGACCTGCTGCCGGGTGCCGAGGTTGTGCTTCCGGTGGATGCCGGTGCCGCCGAGGCATTGAGTTCGCGGGAACTGGCGGTGCTGCAACTGATCGCCCAGGGCTGCTCCAACCAGGAGATCAGCGAGCGCCTGTTCATTTCCCTGCATACGGTGAAAAGCCACGCCCGCCACATCAACAGCAAGCTTGGCGTGGAGCGCCGTACCCAGGCGGTGGCCCGGGCCAAGGCGCTCGGTCTACTGCGCTGAGGCCGCTGGCGGTACCGAGAGGTCGAGTGCCGGCCCGGCCGGTTTTGTCGGAACGGGCTTGGCCAACTGGGCATCCACGTCCTGCTGGATGCTGACCAGCACCGGCAGCAGGTCGGCCATGTTCGCGCGCACCTCATCGTATCGATGCTTCTCCGCCAACTCGGCCACCCGCGCCAGCAGTTGCCCACGCACATCCGCCGGCAAGTGCACGAACAGCTCCGGCAATTGCTTGGCCAGTTCGGCGCTGTAGAGCACCAGGTCCTCACGATTGAACTGGCGAGTCAGGCCCAGGTAGTCCAGCGCGCTGGAAGCCAGCATGGCGGCGGCGGCCTTGGTTTCCTGCAGGCCCTGAAGGCGAATCTGGCTGGTCTGTTCCTTCTCGGAAAGCGTCATCCAGAACTCCACCGTAAGGGTGAAGAGGATGGCCTGTTGGCGCAGGGAATAGGTCATCAGGCCCAGCGCCTCGGCACCGTAGGGTTGTTGTGCGGCCTTGAAGTCGAAGTACAGGCGCATCAGCTCCTTGAGCTGGAAGAGCACTTCGCGCGCCTCGTTCTGCCGCAGCTCCAGTGGCGCGTAGATGTTCAACTGCGGCTTGAAGTTCGCCTCGCTGACCATGCGCGTGTAGATGGGACCGGTGAACTCGCCGCTGCGCCGCGGCAGGGCGTTGACCTGGGTGGTATCGATTTTCTGCAGGGCCTGGATCAACTGGTGGTAGTCGGCGCTGGACCAGGGGCGCTGGATGTCCGGGATCTTCTGCCCCAGGTAGAAAAGCTCGGCGGCCGGCGCGCGCAGGGCGAAAACCAGCAAAAGGATGGCCAGCGGCCAGAGCAGGGGGCGTGATAGCGTCATCGATCTGGACAATCCTGCGGGGAAGGGCCGGCCAAGAGTAGCGAGGCCGCAATGCGCCGTCACCCGCGCCTTGGTTGGGGAAGCGGGCTGATGGAAACGAGCGAGCAGGGCGCCGTACGCGCGGTGTTCGAGGACCTGGGCGGTTTCAATGCCGTGCGCCAGCAGGGCGAAGGCGAAGGGCCGCTGGTGGGGCACCTGCTGCGGGCCAATATCCAGCTGGCGGCGATCCCGGTGTTCGCCCGCAAGGGCATTGCCGAAACCACGGTGAACGACCTGCTGGACGCCGCCCAGGTGTCCCGGCGGACGTTCTACAAGTACTTCGCGAACAAGATGGATGTGCTGGAAAGCATCTACCGCACGGCCGTCGTCCTGCTGCTGGCGCGCTTTCGCGAGATGCAGGGCGATGCCGGCAGCGCCGACGCCTGGCTGCGCGGCATGGTGGCGCGGTTCTTCGACTACCACCTCGCCGTTGGCCCCATCATCCGCCTGATGCAGGAAGAAGCCCTGCGCGCCGATTCTCCCCTCGCCAGCCATCGCCAGCGTGCCCACGAGGAAATGGGCCGCCTGCTCGCCGAACGCCTGCATGGCGAAGGCGAAGCGCGTGATCCGCTGACCTATCGTGCGCTGATCTGGGCGATGGAGGCGGCCTCCCTGGAACTGCTCGCCAGCGCCGCCTCCGCCAGCGGGATCGAGCGGGCCAAGACGGTACTGGGGGATCTGCTGATCGCCGCGCTGCGCCCACGCACGGCTTAGCGCAACGGACACATCCTAGGTTGGGCGCGGTCATCGGGGCCGCGTGCTGTGATAGGCCTTCGACAACAACAATCACGAGGTGCCCCCGCATGTCCGCATCCAGCTTGCCGCTGTCGCCGCCGCTAGCCGCCGGTTTCGCCCGCCTGGGTTTCGGCTCCCTGCCGCTCGACCGCCTCAAGGCGCGCTATGCCAGCGCCGACAGCGGTTCGCGTTTCATCGAGCTGGATGGTTTCAACGTCCACTACCGTGACGAGGGCAGTCGCGACAAACCGGCCCTGGTGATGATTCATGGTGTGGTGGCTTCCCTGCACACCTGGGACGGTTGGGTCGAGGCCTTCGCCCCGCATTACCGCATCATTCGCTTCGACGTGCCGGGCTTCGGTCTCACCGGGCCCAAGCGCGGCGGCGACTACTCGGCCGAACGCATGATCGGCATCCTCGGCCTGCTGCTGGATTACCTGGGCGTGACCAGGGCCTCCATTGCCGGGAACTCCCTGGGCGGCTACATCGCCTGGAACTTCGCCCTGACCCAGCCGCAACGCGTCGACAAACTGGTGCTGATCGACCCGGCCGGCTACCAGATGCGCAAGGTGCCCTGGATGATCGCCTCCGCCGCGCTTCCCGGTGCCACCCTGGCCATGCCGCTGTGGATGCCGAGGGCACTGATCGCCCAGGGCATCAAGGAGGTCTACGGCGAACCGGGTCGGATCAAGCCGGGCGTGGTGGACCGTTACTACGACCTGAGCCGCCGCCCCGGTAACCGCCGGGCAATGATGGACATCTTCCGGGTGCTGCTGAAGGTCAACCAGGAGGAGCTGGACGGTACCGGCGAGCGCGTGGCACAGATCAAGGCGCCGACCCTGCTGCTGTGGGGCGAGAAGGATCGCTGGATTTCGCCGAAGCACGTGCCGCTGTGGCAGCGCGATCTACCGGGCATCCAGGTGAAGACCTATCCGGGCGTGGGGCATGTCCCCATGGAAGAGATTCCGCAGCAGAGCGCGGCGGATGCGATGCGGTTCTTGTTGGGGTGATATCTGCGCGGCGCTCTTCTTCCCTCACCCCAACCCTCTCCCAAAGGGAGAGGGGGCCGTCCGCGCAAGTGGTAGGTCCTGAGTCACCCCTCGCCCTCTGGGGCGAAGAGACACGTTTTTGGAAGCACCGCTTCCGGTGTCGATGAGCGACTGAGCGCGAAGCGATCAAGCCGGGGCGCAGGGCGGGGGCCGGGGGTGAGGGTTGCATCAGCCACTTCAGATTCTCCCGCAGAAACAAAACGGCCCCGAAGGGCCGTTTTTCATATCCACACATCACTCAAGCCGCACTCGCCTGCGCCACATCGAACTCTTCCCGCGTCTTGTACAGCAGGTCCAGGTTGTCGTGCTGCCAGGGGTGGAAACCTTTCTTGAAGAAGTCCAGATAGGTGCGCACCAGCGGACGGAAAATGCCATTGCGGCCCCACATCCAGTTCAGCCCGTCGCGCCAGACGCGCCAGTTCCACAGCAGGCCGTCGCGCTTGAGCATGTGGGCCAGACCGCGGGTGGTGTCGAGGACGAAGAAGAAAGTGCCCATCACCATCGCCCGGCGCAGCAGGCGGTGGCTGCCGCAGACCTGGTTGTACACGTCGAAGGCCACTGCCTTGTGCTCGGTTTCCTCCAGCGCATGCCAGCGCCAGAGGCGGGCCATCACCGGGTGGGCGCCGGCCATGTATTCGGGGTTCTTCAACAGGCCATCGGCCATGATCGCGGTGATGTGTTCCAGGGCTGCGGTGGCGGCCAGTTGGCGGCGCGCGGAGAACTTCTTCTGGGTGAAGCGGATGCGCGCCTGGGCGCGACGCTCGATGGCGCCGATGTCGTAGCCGAGGTCGCGCAGGCGGTTGCTGTATTCCAGATGCTCGCGGCTGTGGTGGCCTTCCTGGCCGATGAAGCCGCGGATCTGCTCCTTCAGGACCGGGTCGTCGATCTCGTCGCGGAACAGGCGCACCGAGTCGATGAAGAAACGTTCGCCATCCGGGAAGAGCACCGACATCGCATCGAACAGGTGGCTCTTGAAGGCGTCGCCGCTGTGCCAGTGGCGGGGCAGCGGATCGGGAAACTCGAAATCCATGTGGCGCGGACGGATAACCAATCCTTCGGGTGTGGTGCTGGCCATGGGGGCTCCTTGAGGCTGTATGGACCATGGTCCCAATATCCGCTTGCCGGGTTTTGTAGGACAAGGTTATCTTCTGCCAACCTTCGGGTCATATCCGGCCACAACCAGAACAAGACGCCTATATGAAGCAACCGCTGACCTTCTCCGCCGAACTGGTTCCCGTCGCCTACGCCGAGTCCTTGCTGGGATTGGCGGAAGAACTGGGTGTGACACGCGAGGCGCTGCTGAGCGGCGCTCGGGTCCGGCCGGAACTGCTCGGCAATCCCAATGGCCGCCTGTCGTTCCTCGATTTCAACCAGCTTGCCGGCACCGCCCTGCAGTTGTGCGGCGAGCCGGCCCTCGGTCTGCTGCTGGGCCAGCGCCTCAACGTATCTACCCACGGAATCCTCGGGTACGCGGTGCTCTCCAGCGCCAACCTCGGTCGTGCCTTGCAGTTCGCCCTGAAGTACTACCGCGTGCTGGGCCTGGCTTACGAGCTGGAACTGGCGGAGCAGGGCGATTGCCTGCAACTGCGGGCCATCGAATCCTTCCCGATGGGCCCGCTGGGACGATTCGCCGGAGAGGGGTTGCTGGCCAGCTTCTTCAGCATTGCGCGCTTCCTGTTGGGGGAAGAGTTGCGCGGGCAGCAGGTGGGGTTTGCCCATCCAGCGCCGCCCTATGCCGCACGTTATGCAGAGGTATTCGGTGTCGCGGTGCAGTTCGAGCAGTCCTGCCACTGGCTAAGCCTGCCCAAGAACTACCTGGAACGGCCCATGGCCCTGGCCAACCCGGCCACGGTGCAGATGTGCGAACAGCAGTGCGAGGCGTTGCTGGCCACTCTGGATGTGCAGGATGCGCTGCTGACTCGCGTGCGCCGCCTGCTCATGGCCCGGCCCGGCGACTTCCCGGACCTCGACGGCGCTGCCCGCGCCCTGCATACCAGCGGCCGCAGCCTGCGTCGGCACCTGGCGGCCATGGGCACCAGTTATCAACAGGTGCTGGACGAAGTGCGCAAGGGCCTTGCGCTGCAATACCTCAGCACGACGCATTTGCCGCTGTTCGAAATCGCCGGCCTGCTGGGCTTCAACGACCCCTCCAACTTCCGCCGGGCTTTCAAGAAATGGACGGGCAGGGTGCCAGGCGATTATCGTGCCGGGCCGTGATGCCCATTCCCCGAGCGCCGCAGAGCGCACCGCCGTACCGGAGATGCCCGATGACCCAGCCCACCGCCCTGATCCGCGAAACCTTCCCCGTCGGCCCCTTGCAGTGCAACTGCACCCTGATCGGTGACCCGATCAGCAAGAAAGCCATCGTCGTCGATCCGGGTGGCAACCATGAGCAGATCCTGGCGCGCCTGGAGGCCCATGGCCTGAAGCTGGTCAGCATCATCCACACGCATGCGCACCTTGATCACTTCCTTGCCTCCGGCGAACTGAAGAAAGCCACCGGCGCGACCCTGCACCTGCACAAGGAAGACCAGTTCCTCTGGGACAACCTGGAAATGCAGTGCCGCATGTTCGGCGTGCCCTACAAGCCGGTTCCGGCGCCCGACCAGTGGCTGGCCGACGATGAGGAACTCGCCTGTGGTTGCGGTGTTGCCCTCCACACGCCAGGACACACACCGGGCTCCATGAGTTTCTGGTTCCCGGAGGCCAAGCTGCTGATCGCCGGTGACACCCTGTTCCGTCGGGGCATTGGCCGTACCGATCTGTGGGGCGGCGACTACGGCACCATCGAGCGTTCGATCAAGCAGCGCCTCTACAGCCTGGACGAGGACGCCACCGTGGTAACCGGTCATGGTCCGGACACCCGCCTGGGCGACGAGATGCGCGAGAATCCGTTCGTGCGGGCGTGATCCACGGAATTTTTACGCGTTCTAATGTCTAATTGCCCGCAGCCACACCGGCTAAAAGAATTCTCAGGAGTAAATCGTCCATGTTCTCCCCGCGTCGCCTGATCATCGCCGCCACCGCTTTCGCCATGCTCTCGGGTTGTGCTCAGAACCCCTACAACCAACAGGGTGAAGTCCAGGCTCCCGCCGAAGGCGGCATGAGCAAGACCGCCAAGTACGGCGCCCTGGGTGCCCTGGCTGGTGCCGTAGCTGGCGCGGCGATCAACCACGACAATCGTGGCAAGGGTGCCCTGATCGGTGCTGCCGTGGCTGGCGCGGCCAGTGCGGGCTACGGCTACTACGTCGACAAGCAGGAAGCCGAACTGCGCCGCAGCATGGAAGGCACCGGCGTGCAGGTACAGCGCCAGGGCGACAGCATCAACCTGATCATGCCCGGCAACATCACGTTCGCCACCAATTCGGCGAACATCGCCAGCAACTTCTATGCACCGCTGAACAATCTGGCGACTTCCTTCAAGCAGTACGACCAGAACAACATCGAAGTGATTGGCCATACCGACAGCACCGGTAGCCACCAATACAACATGAACCTGTCGCAGCAGCGCGCCCAGAGCGTGGCCAACTACCTGACGGCCCAGGGCGTCAACGGTACCCGCGTGAGCTCCCGTGGCATGGGGCCGGACCAGCCGGTCGCGAGCAATGCCAATGAGGCGGGCCGTTCGCAGAACCGCCGCGTGGAAGTCAAGCTGACCCCCATCCCCGGCGCCCAGGCTCCGCAGCAGTAACCGCTACCGCTCCATCTCCACGAGGCCCGCTGTTGCGGGCCTCGTCGTTTCTGCCGCTCGTCGTGCGATTACTGGCGCAACGCCAGTTGCCACTTTCCTGTCTAGACTGCGTTGCAGGGCTCCGAGGAGCCCGGCCCGGGTCGTAGGCCAGCGCCCCCCAGAGGCGATGTCGAGGCCATGGAAAGGACAGGAGCGTGCATGGACGATCATCAATTCCCCGTATCCCGCAAATACCTTCTTCCGCTGCTGGTAACGCTCGCATTGATGCTCGTTTCCGGTGGCCTGGTGCTATGGCAATGGTTGGCCCTCGAAGCGCGCAACAGTGCTGAGTACGAGCAGCGATTCAGCATCGAGGCAGAGGAAATTGCCCAGCGTGTCAGCATCCGCATGCGTGCTTACGAGATGGTGCTGCGCGGCATGTCCGGCCTGATGGTGGGTAGCTCCGCTGTCTCGGCCGAGGAATGGGCACGGGCCACTGACCAGTTGCAGTTGCAGGAGCGCTATCCAGGGATCCAGGCATTGGCCTGGGCGCGCTACCTGAAGCACGAGGAACTCAACGATTTCGTCGCTGAGATCTGGGACCAAGGGCGCCGCGAATTCCGGGTTTTCCCCTCGGAACCTCGAGAGGAATACCTCGTGGTGCAGTACAGCAGCCCCATGGATTGGCGAAACCGCCGCACGCTGGGTTTCGACATGCTTACCGAAACGGTGCGCATGGAAGCCATCAATCACGCCCGCGAAAGTGGCGAGGCCATCCTTACCGGACCGGTGAAACTTCGGCAGGAAACCGACCAGCAGGTGCAAAGCGGTTTGCTTCTGTACATGCCGGTGTATCGTCCGGACGCTCCCAGTAGCACGGTCGAGGAACGCCGTGCGGGACTGATTGGCATGGTGTGCGGTGCATTTCGTGTGAATGATCTGATGGAGGGCATCCTCGGGACCCAGGGCAGCCTTTACAGCATCGAGCTCAAGGACATGGGAAGCCCGGAGGCCCCCATGCTGGATGTGGCAGATGCAAGCCACAAACCGCGATTCCACCGGGTCGAGGAGTTGAAGCTGTTTGGCCGTACCTGGGCCTTGGGCGTGGGCAGCACGGCAAAGTACGAAGCCATGCTGGGCAACAGCCGCATAGCGTTCAGCCTCTGGACCGGTCTTGCCGCTGCCGTGCTGCTGTCCCTGCTGGTGGGGGGCTACCTCTACCAGCGCGAGCGGCGTCTGCAGCTCAGCCTCTCCACCACCTCCAAACTCGCCGAGCGCGAAGAGCGTTTCCGCTTGCTGTTGCAGCATCTGCCAGTGGCCACGTTGACCTGCTCGGAAGATGGTCGAATCGAAATGGCCAATGCCCGGGCGGGGGAGTTGTTCCGTTGCACGGTGGATGAACTGGTAGGGCAGAATCTGCGCCGCTTCGTACCCGGCCTGGTGAACTTGCCGCAACAGCTCGCGAGTCAGACGCCCGCCGAGCTGACTGAAGTGCAGGCCCAGCAGGATGACGGCGAGCGTATTGCGGTGGCCTACAGCCTCAGTACCTTCAATCACGGCAATGACCTGCGGTACCTGTTGAGCCTGGTCGACCTGCAAGCACGCAAGAGTGCCGAGGAGCGTTTCCGCCTGGTGGTCGAAGCCTCCCCCAACGCCATCGTCCTGGTGGACACCCGGGGGCGCATTGCCATGGTCAACCGCCAGGCCGAACAGCTCTTCGGCTACAGCCGCCAGGAATTGCTCGAAGAGCCGGTGGAAAAACTGCTTCCCGAGGCCTTGCGCGAGGCCCATGTGGCGATGCGCGAAGGCTTCCAGCGCAAACCCGAGCAACGGCGCATGGGCAGCAACCGCGAACTCTTCGGCCAGCATCGCGACGGCACCATGATCCCGCTGGAAGTGGGCTTGTCCCCGATCCGGTCCGGCCGCGAAACCCTGGTGCAGGCGGTGATCATCGACATCACCGAGCGAAAGGCGGCGGAGCAGCGACTGCGCGACCAGGCCGAACAACTGATGTTGGCCAACCGCTACAAGTCGGAGTTCCTCGCCAACATGTCCCACGAGTTGCGCACGCCGCTGAACAGCATCCTGATTCTCAGCGACCAGCTGCGGCAGAACATGGTCGGTAACCTGACCGAGAAGCAGACCCGGCATGCCGACATCGTCCACCGTGCCGGCAGCGACCTGCTGCAACTGATCAACGATGTCCTCGACCTGGCCAAGGTCGAAGCAGGGCGCATGCAGCTCAAGCTCGAGCCGCTGAACGTCCAGGACATGCTTGCCGAACTGGATGGCAGCCTCCGGCCCATGGCCGAGATCAAGGGCCTGCGCCTGAACACCCACGTCCAGGCGGGCGTGCCGAGGGTTATCCACAGCGACCGTGTGCGCCTGCACCAGATCCTGCGCAACCTGTTGTCCAACGCCCTCAAGTTCACCGAGCAGGGCGAGGTGGAACTGTCGGTGGAACTGGACCCGGCAGCCGCGACCGACGAGCGCGAAGTGCTGCGCTTCGCCGTACGCGACACCGGCATCGGGATTCCCGAGGACCAGCACGACCGCATATTCCAGGCCTTCCAGCAGATCGATGGCTCCACCAGCCGGCGCTTCGGTGGCACCGGGCTGGGACTGGCCATCACGCGCCAACTGGTGCTCGCCCTGGATGGCGATATCACGCTGGAAAGCGTGCCGGGACGGGGCTCACGCTTCATCGTCCGGCTGCCGGTGGCGGTCGCCGCCAGCCAGCCGAAGGATGACGAGGAACCGGCGCAACCGGTGCGCACTGGCCAGGGGCCGGCGGTGCTGATCGTCGAAGACGACGTCAACTTCGCCTCGGTGATCGCCGACGAAGCCCAGACCCATGGCTTCTCCAGCGTCCATTGCCGCAGCGGAAAACAGGCCATCGCGCTGCTGCAGAACGAACGCTTCGCTGCGGTCATCCTCGACATCCTGCTACCGGACATCAGCGGCTGGCAGATATACCGGCGCCTGCGCAGCCACGCCAACCACCGCGCCACGCCGGTGAACATCATTTCCTGTGTGCCGCAGCCCCAGGACTGGAACGAGGACGCTACCCGTTACCTGGTCAAACCCATCGCCCGGGCAGACCTGGAGCAGGTGTTCCAGGACCTGGAAGGTGGGAGTCCGCCGGAGGAGCGCAAGCTGTTGCTGGTGGAAGACGTGGATGTGGAGCGCGAGCACTACCGCGAGCACCTGGAGCAACTGGGCTTCAACGTGGTGGCCAGCGCCAGTGGCGAAGGGGCTCGGCAGGCTTATGCACAGGACGAATTCTCCGCGCTGGTGATCGACCTCGACCTGCCCGACCAGGACGGTTTCGAACTGCTCGACAGCCTCGACCGGGAACGTCCGCTGGACGGCTCGCGAGTCGTCATCAACACCGGTGTAGACGTCAATCAGCAGAACCTTCAGCGCCTGCGCCGCTATTCGGCGGTCGTGGTGCGCAAGGCGGGCGAGGACCTCGACAACCTCAGCTCGGCGGTCCAGGGCTTCCTTGCCGCCGTACGCCAGCCACGCGGCAGCCTGGACATGGACCCGCTGGAAGGCAGCCGGGTGCTCCTGGTGGACGACGACGTGCGGAATATCTACGCCCTCAGTGCCTTGCTGGACGAGGCGGGCCTGAAGGTGACGGCCGCCGGTGACGGCCTGGAGGCGATCGAATGCTTCCAGCGTGAACCTTTCGATCTGATCCTGATGGACATGGCCATGCCCAAAATGGACGGCTACACGGCCACCCGCGTGCTCAAGCAGGAGCACGGTTGCGGTGTGCCGATCATCGCCCTGACCGCCCACGCGATGAAGGGCGACCGCGAGAAATGCATTACCGCAGGTGCCGACGACTACCTGGCCAAGCCGGTCAGTCGCCAGGAGTTGCTGGACATGCTCTACCGCTGGCTGGAACAACCAGGAGGTCGCCATGGCGCACCTGCAGCTTAAGGAGGCCACGGCGGCCAACATCCTGCTGGTGGTGGATGACCGCCAGGAAAACCTCGCAGCCATGGAGGCGCTGCTGGACGACGGCGAATGGCAGGTGCGCACCGTGGATTCGGGCGAGGCCGCTCTGAGATGCCTGCTGGAAGAGGAAGTCGGGCTGGTGCTGCTGGACGTGCAGATGCCGCGCATGGACGGCTTCGAAGTGGCGCGGCTGATGCGCAGCAGTCCGCTGACCCGCTTCACGCCGATCATCTTCATTTCCGCCATCGCCCATACCCAGGACGCGGTGCTGCGTGGCTATACCTCCGGTGCGGTGGATTTCATCCTCAAACCCTTCGACCCCCAGGTGTTGCGGCACAAGATCCAGTCACTGCTGGCCCACGAGCGCAATCGGCGCGATCTGCTGCAACTCAGCCAGCAGCTCGACAGCGCCCGCGCCTTCAACGCCTCGGTGCTGGAGAACGCCGCCGAGGGCATCCTGGTGGTCGGCGAGGACGGCCTGATCAGTTTCGCCAACCCGGCCATGGCGAAAATGCTCCAGGGCAGCGTGGACGACCTGGAGGGCCGGCCATTGCTGAGCCTGATCGCCCATCCCGAGATGACGGGCGAATGGAGACTTTCGGATTTCTACCGTCACTGGAAGCAGAACGAGACCTACCGCCTGCATGATGCCAGCCTCAAGACCATGGGCGGCGAGCGACTGCCAGTGGCGTTGTCCTCCTCGCCACTGCCGCGCTTGCAGCGCTCGATGGTGGTCATTGCCCTGGACATGTCCGTGGTACGCCAGCTGCACGCGCAACTGGAGTCCCAGGCGATCACCGATGCCCTCACCGGGCTGCTCAATCGCCGTGGCTTCCACCAGGCGCTGGAGGCGTCCCTGGCGCGCATCGAGCGCAATGGCAAGCGCATGGCAGTGCTTTACCTGGACCTGGACGGCTTCAAGCTGATCAACGACTCCCTCGGCCATGAAGCCGGCGACCGTGTGTTGCGGCGGGTGGCGGAACAGTTGAAAAACTGCCTGCGCCCTTACGACATCCTGGCGCGCATGGGCGGCGACGAATTCACCGCGCTGCTGGATACCCTCGACCACCCCGAGGACGCCGCGCGGGTGGCGGAGAAACTCATCGAACTGGTCTCGGTGCGCCACCGTATCGAGGGCATCGACATCACCCTCGGCGCCAGTGTCGGCATTGCCTGCTTCCCCGAGTGCGGGCAGAGCGTGGACGGCCTGCTGCGCGCGGCGGACATCGCCATGTACGAGGCCAAGCGCGCTGGTCGCCAGCAGTACCGCTTCTACTCGCCGGAGATGAACGGCCGCGCTCGCTCCCGCCTGATGCTGGAGGAAAGCCTGCGCAATGCCATCGAGCAGAGCGACTTCCATCTGGTCTACCAACCGCAGGTCAACCTGGAGACCGGGCGCCTGCGCGGTTTCGAGGCGTTGTTGCGCTGGGAGCACCGTGTAGCTGGCACCGTGGCGCCCAATGTGTTCATCCCGCTGCTGGAAGAAACCCGCCTGATCAACCGCCTGGGTGACTGGGTACTGCGGGAAGGGGCCCGCCAGTGCAGCTCCTGGCAGTCGTCGTTCGGCGACGACCTGGTGGTGAGCCTGAACGTCAGTCCGGTGCAGTTCGGCATGCCGCAACTGGTGGATGACCTGCGGCGGGTGCTCGGCGAGTTCGGCCTGCGCCCCGAACAGCTGGAGGTAGAGGTCACCGAAAGCGCGTTGATGCAGGACCTGGAGCTGACCCGCGAGCAACTTCGGCAATTGCGAGCGCTGGGGGTACGCATCGCCATCGACGACTTCGGCACCGGCTATTCGTCCCTGGCTTATCTGCGGCACTTCGAGCTGGACACGCTGAAGATCGATCGCCTGTTCATCTCCAACATGCTGGAGTCGCGGCGCGATGCAGCGGTGGTCAGCACCATCATTGACCTCAGCCGCCACCTGGGCCTGGAGGTCATCGCCGAAGGGGTGGAAACCCTGGCCCAGCGCGACTGGCTGCTGGAACACGGCTGTACCTTCATGCAGGGCTTCCTGGTGGCGCCAGGGCTGCCGGTGGTCAAGGCCGAGGTCTTTCCACGGGTGGTGGACTGGGTCGCGTTGCGCGAAGGCGCAGACAGCGTTGTGGTCTCTCCCTGACATTGGGGTGAGGCCATCGCGCACACCGGAAATCGCGGGCCTACACTTCATTTGTCAGGGCATCGGGCGCGCGCCCCCTGCCTATTGAGAAAAGGAGGCTCCATGTACTGCTTTGTTGTGGCGTATCCCAATGCACCGGGCGCCAAGTTCGACTTCACCTACTACTGTGAGGAACACATCCCACTCCTGGCCCGCCTGATCGGCGAAAACCTGGTGAAGCTCGAAGTGCGCAAGGGCCTGGCTGCAGTAGATGGCGCCGTGGCGCCGTTCATCTGCATGGCCAATATCTGGGTACTGTCGGTGGATGAATTGCGCAGCACGCTGGAACTGAACGGCGACGAGATCAGCGCCGATATCGTCAACTACACCAACCTGGCGCCCCTGCTCCAGGTGGATGAGGTGCTACAGACGCCCTAGAGCAAGAAAAAGCCCGCCGATCGGCGGGCTTTTCGTATCCGGCTCAGGCTGCCGGGAATTGCTGGTGCAGCCGGGCGAGCTGGGCGTCCTTGGCTTCCCACAGGCGGTTCACCCATTGCTGGAAGGCGAGGCGGTACTGCTCATCCTGGTCGTAGTTCTTGCCGATGAACTCGCGGGGGATATCCAGCTTCTCGATGCGTACCACGACCTGGCGCAGGCTACCGGTCAGGAGGGTCCAGAAGTTCGGGTTGCCGTCCGGGTAGTGGATGGTGACGTTGACCAGCGAATGCAGTTGTTCGCCCATGGCGTCGAGTACGAAAGCGATGCCGCCTGCCTTGGGCTTGAGCAGGTACTGGAAAGGCGAACCCTGTTGGTCGTGCTTGGCGCGGGTGAAGCGGGTGCCTTCGAGGAAGTTGAAGATGCCCACCGGATTGTCGCGGAACTTCGCGCAGGTGCGACGGGTGGTTTCCAGGTCCTTGCCCTTCTTCTCCGGGTGCTTGGCCAGGTAGGCCTTGGAGTAGCGCTTCATGAAGGGGAAATCCAGCGCCCACCAGCACAGGCCGATTACCGGGACCCAGATCAGTTCCTGCTTGAGGAAGAAGCGCAGCAGGCGGATGCGGCGGTTGAACAGGTGTTGCAGGACCAGGATGTCCACCCAGCTCTGGTGATTGCTGGTGACCAGGTAGCTGTGCTGGTAATCCAGCCCGGCCAGCCCGTCGACGTCCCAGCGGGTGTCGCGCACGAGGCGCATCCACAGCTTGTTGCAGCTGATCCAGCCCTCGGCGATGAAGCTTGCAGCCCAGTTCAGCGCGCCCTTGGTGGCACGGAAGGGCAGCAGCAGCTTCAGCAGCGTGACGGCGAAGAGCGGTATGCACCAGAACAGGGTGTTGAGCGCCAGCAGGACAGCTGCCAGGGCACCGAGCAGGGGAGAGGGGATAAAGCTGAGCATGGAAGGGTGGAGCCTCACCGTGGGTGGTCGTGGCCACCGCGTCATTGGATAGGGCCCGCTGCATTCCATGACTGCGGGCAGAATGGTGGCAAAGGTTAACGGTTGTTCACTCAACTGCAAGCGCGAAGGGTGACCGGGTGGTCGAAGTCGCTCGCAGGTGAAGCTCTTCGCTCTTCTGTGGGGGCGAATTCATTCGCTATGGGCTGCGTAGCAGCCCCTCTGCGGTTAACCAGGGCAGACCTGCGGCCTGCTTAGCGAATGAATTCGCCCCCACATGGAGTGCAAACGCTCAGCTTTCGTTACTGCAAGCCGCCTGGATCGCCGTCAGGGCGACGGTGTGGATGATGTCGTCCACCTGCACATTGCGCGGCAGGTCGTTCACCGGCTTGCGCAGGCCCTGGAGCATCAGGCCGGCGCTGGCCACGTGATCGGCCAGTTGCGCTTCCTTGTAGGCCGCATCGCCGTGGGCGAGGTCGGGGAAGACGAACACCGTCGTGCTGCCATCGCGGCTGGCGGTGGCATAGGGCAGGGGGCCTTCGATGGGAAGGTCGGGGCGGGCGGCGCGGGCCAGGCGGGCGGCTTCGCGGACCTTGGCCAGTTCTGCTTCATCGGTCGAGTCGCAGATCATCGCTACCCGCGGCGTTATCCCCAACGCCTCGGCGGAGTCCGCACTTTGCAGGGCGATTTCCGCCAGGTCGCTGGCGTCGGGGTCGGGGTTCACCGCGCAGTCTCCGTAGACCACCACCTGTTCCGGCATCAGCATCAGGTAGACGGAGGAGGCGATGCGGTAGCCGGGCGCCGACTTGATCAGCTGCAGCGCAGGGCGAATGGTGTTGGCCGTGGGGTGGATGGCGCCGGACACCAGCCCGTCCACTTCATCCAGGGCCAGCATCATGGTGCCGAGCACCACGTTGTCTTCCAGCTGGGCCGTGGCCATGGGGGCGTTGAGGCTCTTGCTCTGGCGCAACTCCACCATGGGCTGGACATAGCGTTCGCGAACCTTGTCCGGATCGAGGATTTCCAGGCCTGCGGGCAATTCGATGCCCTGCGCCTTGGCCACGGCATGGACATCGTCCGGCCTGGCCAGCAGTACGCAATGGGCGATGCCCCGTGCCTGGCAGGCGGCGGCGGCCTGCACGGTGCGCGGCTCGCTGCCTTCAGGCAGGACGATGCGCTTGCCGGCGAGCTGGGCCTGCTGGATCAGGCGGTGGCGGAACGCCGGGGGCGACAGGCGCGGGGTCGCGCTGGGAGCGCCGCAGCGGGCGCGCAGCCAGTCGAGGTCGAGGTTGCGGGCGACGAACTCGGTGACCTTCTCCGCACGCTCCCGGTCGTCCACCGGGATTTCCTTGTTCATCCGGTTGAGGTTGGTGGCCGTGTCATAGGTGCCGGTAGCCACGCCCAGTACCGGCAGCCCGCCTTGCAGGGCGCCACGGCAGAGTTCCAGGGTGCGCGGGTCGGGCTGGATGTCGCTGGAGAGCAGCAGGCCGGCCAGCGGCACGCCGTTCATGGAGGCCAGGCTGGCGGCGAGGATGATGTCGTCGCGATCGCCCGGCGTCACCACCAGCACCCCCGGCTTGAGCTGCTGCACGGTATTGGGCACCGTCCGCGCGCAGACCACGATCTTCTGCACGCGGCGCTGGTCGAAGTCGCCGGCATTGATCACCTGGGCCTTCAGCAAGTCGGCGACGTCGCGGGTCCGCGGGGCATTCAGCTCGTCCAGCCAGGGCACACTGCCCAGCAGGCGGAAATCGTCACCGCGCAGCAGGGGCGACTGCTCCTTCAGCCGGCGGGAGAACTCGTCGTCGCGCACCTTGTTGAGTATCACCCCGAGGACCTTCGGGTCGCGTGGTCCGCCGAATTGCTGAGCCTGGATCTCCAGGCGGTCGGACAGCTCCGAGAGGCTCTCGTCTTCCGGCGCCGACACCAGGATCACATCGGCATCCAGGCTCTTGGCCAGATGGAAGTTGATGCGCGCGGCGTAGCTGGCGTGGCGGGTCGGCACCATGCCTTCGACGATCACCACATCCTTGTCCTGCGCGGCCTGCTGGAACAGGCCGGTGATGTCTTCCAGCAGTTCGTCCAGCTGGCCGTCGGCGAGCATCCGCTCCACCTGGGACTGGGCCAGCGGCATCGGCGGTTTCAGGCCGTGGGTGCGCGCCACCAGCTCGGTGGAGCGCTCCGGGCCGAGGTCGCCAGGATGGGGCTGGGCCACCGGCTTGAGGAAACCGACCTGCAGGCCGGCCAGTTCCAGGGCGCGCACCAGGCCCAAGCTGGTGGAGGTCAGGCCGACGCCGAATCCGGTCGGGGCGATGAAAAAGCAGTGCATGGGGCTCCTTGGTGAAATCGGTTCAGGCGAGCAGGCCTAGGGTGTCGAGGGCGATCTGGCGTTCTTCGTTGGTCGGCACCACCAGCACGCGCGGATGGCCGCGCTGGTGGATGGGGCCGGCGATGCCGCGCACGCAGCGGGCGTTGGCTTCGCGGTCGATGGCCAGGTTGAGCAGCTTCAGGTGGTCCACCGTGCGGCTGCGCACAAGGGGTGAATTCTCGCCGATCTCGCCGGTGAAGATCAGCCCGTCCAGCTGCGGCAGGGCGCAGCTTACCGCCGCCAGGGTCTTGGCCAGGCGGTAGCAGAAGACTTCGATGGCCAGGGTGGCGCCGGCGTGGCCCTGGTCGCGGGCCGTCTCCAGGCTGCGCATGTCCTTGGTCAGCTCGGAGAGACCGAGCAGGCCGCTTTCCTGGCGCAGCACCTGGTCGATCTTCTCCAGGCTCCAACCCAGGCTGCGATGCAGCTGGGTATAGAGATGCGGGTCGATATCGCCACAGCGGTTGGCCATCACCAGGTTCATGCTGGCGTCGCGGCTCTGGCCGTTGACGATGGCGCAGGCCGAGCTGTGCTCGCCGATGTGCGCGGAAAGCCAGCAGCTGTCGCCGAGGGCGAGTCCGGCCAGTTCTGCGGCACGGCGGCTGACGAAGCGGTGACTGTTGCCGTGGAAGGCATAGCGGCGCAGGCCGTGGTCGCGGTAGACGGCATCCGGCAGGGCGAGGCGGTAGACGTGCTCGGGCATGCTCTGGTGGAAGGCCGTATCGAACACCGCCACATGGGGCAGGTTCGGCAGCAGGTGCATGGCGGCTTCGATACCGATCAGGCTGGCCGGCATCTGCTGCGGCGCCAATGGCACCAGGGCCTGCAGTCGACGGATCACCTGGGCATCCACACGGCAGGCGGAGTTGAACAGCTCGCCACCGTGCAGCACGTGGTGGCCGACGCCGTGCAGCTTGCCGCCGGCCGAAGCCTGGACGATGGGCATCAACTGCGACAGCGCGGAGCGATGGTCGGCATTGGGGATCATCAGGCTGTCCTTGTCGCCACCGCGCTGCCAGCGCAGTTCGGCATTGCGGGTGCCGAGCCCGTCGGCCATGCCGTGGAGGATGAATTGACTGTGAGCCTCGTTGACCAGGGCGAAGCGCAGGGACGTCCTGCGGGCGTGGATCACCAGGATGTTGCGTGCAGGCATCAGGTTTCCTCGGTGGGAACGGCCGCCAGCCCCTGGGCGCACCAGCCGCAGGGAAAGAGGCGACCCAACTGGTCGGCGCGTTTCGCGGGGTCGAGTACCCAGGCGCGCGACTGCCAGGGCGGCTGGTGCCGCAAGTGCTGAGTATGGCCGCAGGAAAGCACTGCCACCCAGTGACCGTCCTCGTCTTGCCTGTAGCCGACCAGGCGGGGCCGCCCGTCAGCGTTCGGGTCGCAATCGACTGGCCGCGCGGTTAAACTTGCTCGTTCATCATTCATTTGCAGAAGGTCTCGCACCATGCTGATCGCCGCCAACAAGGCCGTGTCCATCGACTATACCCTTACCAACGACGCCGGTGAGGTGATCGACAGCTCCGCCGGCGGCGCCCCGCTGGTGTACCTGCACGGCGCCGGCAACATCATTGCAGGCCTGGAGCGCGCTCTGGAAGGCAAGCAGGTGGGTGACGAGCTGAACGTTGCCGTCGAGCCCGAAGATGCCTACGGCGAATACAGTGCCGAGCTGGTCGCCACCCTGGACCGTGCCATGTTCGAAGGCGTCGACCAACTGGAAGTCGGCATGCAGTTCCACGCTTCCGGCCCGGACGGCAGCATGCAGATCGTCACCATCCGCGATATCGACGGCGACGACGTCACCGTTGACGGCAACCACCCGCTGGCTGGCCAGCGCCTGAACTTCAAGGTCAAGGTCGTTACCGTGCGTGATGCCAGCGACGAAGAGATCGCTCACGGCCACATCCACGGCGAAGGCGGTCACCACCACTGACCGATCGTCCGCGACTGTCGTCCCGGCAAATCGCGAATCGGCTGCTAAGCTGAGAAAACCGAAAAGGCGCCCCGGGGCGCCTTTTTTGTCCGCTGTGAAATCCCTGAGATTTTCGAGGAGTCAGTCATGAGTGCCTTTCACGACCTCAATCTACGTGCGCTCGACGGTCAGGACCTGCCGTTGGCGCCGTACAAGGGCCAGGTGGTGCTGGTGGTCAATGTCGCCTCCAAGTGCGGCCTGACACCCCAATACGCCGGGCTGGAAAAGCTCTATCAGCAATACCGTGACAAGGGCTTCACCGTGCTGGGTCTGCCGTGCAACCAGTTCGCCGGGCAGGAGCCGGGCAGCGAGGACGAGATCCGCGAGTTCTGCAGCCTGAACTACGGCGTGACCTTCCCGCTGGGCAGCAAGATCGAGGTCAACGGTTCGGCTCGCCATCCGCTGTATCGCCTGCTCGCGGGTGAGGGCGCCGAGTTTCCCGGCGAGATCACCTGGAACTTCGAGAAGTTCCTCGTCGGCAAGGACGGCCGCGTGCTGGCGCGCTTCTCGCCGCGCACCGCACCGGAAGACCCCGCGCTGATCCAGGCAGTCGAAAAGGCCCTGGCCTGACCCAACCCCCGCACTCATGAACGCTTGACCGTAGGAGCCAGCTTGCTGGCGAATGCCTCACCCGGGACGTTCGCCAGCAAGCTGGCTCCTACGTTTTCCCCGGCAGTATCTTTTCCCCGGCTTTTAGTGCCCGATCAGCGTCGTCAATAGTGCTGGGCGGAGCGAGACGACCGGTCATATGCTCGCCGCCATGACCAGTATCCGACTCGACAAACGCGACCTCATCCTCGCCAAGGGCTCCCAGGTGATGACCCGCCGTGGCTACCACGGCACCGGCGTGCAGGAGATCGTCCAGGCCGCGGGCATCCCCAAGGGCTCCTTCTATCACTACTTCGCCAGCAAGGAAGACTTCGCCGTCCAGGCGCTGGAGTACCTCTACCTGCCGCGGCTGGATCGTTATGCACAGGCCCTGGACAATTCCGCACTGAGCCCGTGCCAGCGCATCCTCGGCTATTACCGCGAGCTGCTGGCGCATTTCGCCGGGCGCGAGAAACCGGAGTACCACTGTTTCATTGGCAGCCTCGGTTACGAGATGGCCGAACTCTCGCCTGCTATCGGCGAGCAGGTGGAAAGCATCCTGCAAGGCTCGGTGGACATCCTCCAGGCTTGCCTGGAAGAAGCCGTGGCCGCTGGCGAGCTGTCGGCCGATGAAGACTGCGCCAACCTCGCGGCCTTCATCGCCAACGCCTGGCAGGGCGTGCTCACGCGCCTGAAGGTAGGCGGTGGCACCGCACCCATGAACGCATTCGTCGACCGCTTGGAGCTGCTGCTCCGGGCCTGATTTTTCAATGCCTTGAAACCGAGACGACCGGTCATATGGCCGGCCACAGGAGAACCCATGACCGCTCCCGTACAAGCCCTCTTCGAACCCTTCCGCCTCGGCGGCCTGGAACTGCCCACCCGCGTGGTGATGGCGCCCATGACCCGCTCCTTCTCGCCGGGCGGCGTGCCCAACGCCAAGGTGGTGGAGTACTACCGTCGCCGTGCCGCTGCGGGCGTCGGCCTGATCATCACCGAGGGCACCACCATCGGTCACAAGGCCTCCAACGGCTATCCCCATGTACCGCGATTCTTCGGTGAAGACGCCCTGGCTGGCTGGAAGGAAGTCGTCGACGCCGTACACGCCGAAGGCGGCCGCATCGTTCCGCAGCTCTGGCACGTGGGCAACGTGCGCCGTCTGGGCACCGAGCCGGACGCTAGCGTTCCCGGCTACGGCCCGACGGAAAAAGTGAAGGACGGCCAGGTCGTAGTCCATGGCATGACCAAGGACGACATCCAGGAAGTGGTCGCCGCCTACGCCCAGGCCGCGCGTGATGCCCAGGCCATCGGCATGGACGGCGTGGAAATCCATGGTGCCCACGGCTACCTGATCGACCAGTTCTTCTGGGAAGGCACCAACCAGCGCACCGACGAATACGGTGGCAGCCTGGCCAACCGCTCGCGCTTCGCCATCGAAGTGATCCAGGCCATCCGCGCCGCCGTCGGCCCGGACTACCCGATCATCTTCCGCTACTCCCAGTGGAAGCAGCAGGACTACACCGCGCGCCTGGTGACCACCTCCGAAGCCCTGGGTGATTTCCTCAAGCCGCTGTCCGATGCTGGTGTGGACATCTTCCACTGCTCCACCCGCCGCTTCTGGGAGCCGGAGTTCGAAGGCTCGGAGCTCAACCTCGCTGGTTGGACCCGTCAGCTCACTGGCAAGCCCACCATCACCGTCGGCAGCGTCGGCCTGGATGGCGAGTTCCTGCAGTTCATGGTCAAGACCGACAAGGTCGCCCAGCCGGCCAATATCGAAGGCCTGCTGGAGCGCCTGAACAAGGAAGAGTTCGACCTGGTCGCCGTGGGCCGCGCCCTGCTGGTGGACCCGGACTGGGCCGTGAAAGTGCGCGAAGGCCGCATGCAGGACATCCTGCCGTTCAGCCGGGATGCGCTGGGCAGCCTGGTGTAAGGCACTGGAATGAAGAAGCCCCGCTTAGGCGGGGCTTTTTTTGCCCGGATGGAGCTACTGCCTGCCCCATTGCCCCCTCACCCCCGGCCCCCTCCCGCAAGCGGTAGAGGGGTGACTCGCGCCTGGCACGCGGCATCCATCCTGCCCTCACCCCAGCCCTCTCCCTCTGGGAGAGGGCTGGGGTGAGGGCAGCATCCGCCACTCCGACTTCCACCAAACCCTCTTTCAGTTGGGCTGACATCACACCCTCCCGCGGTCACTGTGCGCGCACCACAACAAGCGCCGGCACACCGGCCGAAGGAGTCACCATGCGCATTGGCCTGGTAGTGGATGCCACCTGCGACCTGCCCCAGGATTTTCTCCTCACACACCGCATCCCCGTGCTGCCCATTCGCATCCGACTGGCTGAGCATTCCCTGGTGGATCGCCGGGTCCCCCAGGCGACCCAGGCCTTCTACCGCGAACTGCTGCCCAAGGTTGGCGCGGCCGATCGTAGCGAGCCGCTGCAAGTGGTGGAGATGCAGGAGTGGTTCCTGGAAGAGCTGGTCACCCGTTTCGACCATGTGATCTGCCTGACGATTTCCGCCCAGCGCAGCGCGATCTTCGAGCACGCCACCCAGGCTTCCTTCGGCCTGCTGCAGCGCTATCGCGACCGTCGTGCGGCGGCGGGAGTAGCCGGGCATTTCGCGATGCGCGTGGTGGATGGCGGCAATATCTTTGCCGGCACCGCGGTGCTGGCCGCCGAGGCAGTGCGATTGATCGGCGATGGCGCCCACCCCAATGCGGTGCGTGCGCGGATAGAGCAACTGGCGGGCCAGGTCTGCACCTTCCTCCTGCCGGACGATCTGGGCCATCTGCGCCAGCGTGGATTCCAGAAAGGCGAGCGCAGCGGCCTGCTCGATCGCCTGCGGGGTGCGGCACTGGGGCTGGGGTCGCTGCTGGATGTGAAACCGGTGATCAGCGTGCAGCAAGGGGAGGACAAGCCCGTGTCGCTGGCCCCCAGCTTCGACAAGGCGGCGGAGAAGTTGCTGGCCCACGCCTGCGCGCGGGTATTGGCGGGTGAGCTGCTGGCGCCGCAGTTGTGCATCAGTTATGCCGGGGAGCTGTCGCTGGTACGAGACCTGCCGGGCTTCGCCGAACTGGAGGCAGCCTGTGTCGAGCGTGGGGTTGCCCTGCATCTGGCGATGCTGAGCCCAACCGGCGCGATCAACCTGGGGCGTGGCGCGCTGAGCCTGGCCTACGCCGCGCCACCAGCGGCGTTCTCCTAGGCCTGCGGGGGCAGGCTGCTGCCGGCCGGGACATCCGGCTCCGGTCGGCGTGCATGTGCCAGGTACTGCTCGAACTGCTGGACGATGGCCTCCCAGCCCTGACGGCCGGCGTGCATGCGCGCATTGAGGCGCACGCGGCGCAGGCATTCCGGGTCTTCCAGCAGCCAGGTCGCTGCCTCGACGAAGCTGCCCGGCTCGTCCGGCAAGGCCAGTGCGCCGTTGTGCCCATGGCGAATGTGCTGGGCTGCGGCCGCCTGGTCGAAAGCGACCACAGCCAGCCCGGAAGCCAGGGCTTCCAGCACCACATTGCCGAAGGTTTCCGACAGGCTCGGGAAGAGGAACAGGTCACCGGATGCATAGTGCCGGGCCAGCTCCTCGCCGCGTTGCACGCCACAGAAGATGGCGTCCGGCAGCGCGCGTTGCAGAACGGTGCGTTGCGGACCGTCGCCCACCACCACCAGCTTCAGTCGCAGCTGTGGATAACGTTCCTGCAGACGCTGGAAGGTCTCGCCGAGCAGGCCGAGGTTCTTCTCCGCAGCCAGCCGCCCGACGTGGATCACGGCGATCTCCTGATCCCCCACGCCCCACTCTGCGCGCAATTCCGGGCAGCGGCGGGCGGGGTTGAACAGCTGGCCGTCCACGCCTCGCGACAGCAGTTGCAGGCGCTCGAAGCCGCGTCGGGTAAGGTCCTGCAACTGGCTCACGCTGGGCACCAGGGTCAGCCGCGTGGCGTTGTGGAACCAGCGCAGGTAGTTGGTCAGCAAGCGGGTCAGCAGGCCCGCGCCGTAGTGGCCGGTGTACTGCTGGAAATTGGTGTGGAAGCCACTGACCACGGGAATCCCCAGGCGCCGGGCAGCGCGCAGCGCGGAGAAGCCAAGCGGACCTTCGGTGGCGATGTAGAGCACATCCGGCTTTCGCTGGCGCCAGCGCCTCAGCAGCTTGTGCAGGCAGGATTGGCCCCATTGCAGGCCGGGGTAGCCCGGCAGCGGCCAGCCACGGATCAGCAGCAGGTCATCGTCACTTCGGCGGCCCTGGTCGCAGGACTGGCGCGGACGCACCAGCTGCAGCCGGTGTCCGGCGGTGCGCAAGCCATCACAAAGGCGGCCAAGGGTATTGGCCACACCGTTGACTTCGGGCAGGAAGGTTTCGCTGATCAGCGAGATGTACAGGGGCGCTATGGTCATGGCGCCAGTGTCGGTACTGGCGATGTAGCCCGTGTGACAGCTGGATGACCGATGAATGACGTAGCCTTCGGGGGCAGTTCACGGGGCGGTAGGACCCGTCCTGGAGGGACGCCTGTCGCCCCCCGCCGGGTGCTCCACTGGACCCTCCTAGACTTGTTAGGGCATGTCCCTCATGCCGGCGGGGCCCCGTAATCCTTTGCTTCCAGGCACAGGCCAGCGGATGGCCCGGCAGTGACCACGTCCCTCCTGACGTGATGGGCAATGCATCTGCGCCGGACCCTTACCGGCAGCGGATCGATCCAGCCAACGGACTTTTCCCGTCCGGGGCTGGGTGCCCCGCCTCTACGGCCAGGTAGAGGCTCACTCTGAATCTCCCGGAGGTTCGAGATGAACAAAGTGCTCGTTATAAGCGGCTTCGCGGCATGCCTGCCGCTGATGGCCTTCGCCGACGCCAGGATGGAGGCTGAACTGAACGGCCTCGATATTGATCTGGCGCTGAGTGCGCCGTTGATCCAGCCGGTCAATGCTTCTGCCATCAGCCGGGGCGCCAGTCAGGTTCTCAAACTCACCAACCGCGGTACGCAAGCTGCCCACTGTGGGGTTGTACCGGGCGTGGCGGACGCCATGCGCCCGGCGGGCAAGCGAGTGCGGCTCGAGCCGGGCGCCAGCGCGTTGATTATCGTGGACAGCCGGCCAATAGGTCGGAGCACGAATTCCAGGCTTTCCTGCACCCCTGAACGGAGCTCATAGCGCCATCGCCGGCAGGGTATCCACGGGCTCACTGGGTACCTTGCCGCGACGCGTGGTGCCGTTCCCAACTTTGGGCACCAGCGGCAAGACTTTGCCGCCTGTTCTGCGCGGGGAATACCGCGAAGCCTTTGTTTTCAAGGCCTTGGAGCAGGGCGCCGAAATGGCATGGTACTTGAGTGCCAATGCGCGGAACCCTCTTGAAGGAGCGGCAAAGGTGGCAATCAACTCGATCGGCGGGGCGGGCGCGGTGAGCGCCTTGTCAGGCCTTGGATTCCGTAACAGCAAATCGTCAAAGGAGGGTGAAGATCCTTTTGGGATCGACACCAGGGACGCGCCTCGACGTACCACGTCATCCGGTTCGGAACGCGACTACCGGACCTGGCAGGCGACCGAGGAGGGCTTTGCCCGCATGCGGGTAGAGCTGCAGAACTCCGCTGGGAAGCTGCAAATGAGCAACAAGGACCTGCCGGATGATCTGGGATTGGGTGGCAAGACAGCGGTGGAGAAGTTCCAGGAGTACATGGACAAGTCACCGGCCGAGAAGATGCGCGATGCCATCCTCGCGGAGATGGGGCTGACCCAGGAAGAACTCGACGCCATGCCGCCGGAACAGCAGGAAGCGGTGGAGAAGGAAATCGCCGAGCGCTTCCAGCAGAAGATGGAAATGCAGGCCAAGGAAGCGGAGGAGGAGCGGCAAGCGCGGGAGAATCCGATCAGTATCCAGGCGTGAGCTGCAGTTGCTCCGAGTTCGGACTGCCTGTAGGAGCGAGCTTGCTCGCGAAGCATCGTGCATGCCCGTTCGCGAGCAAGCTCGCTCCTACAAGTCAGTAGCCCGCCTGTACCAGATTCCTCGTTCTGGAACATGCACTCAGCGCATCACCTGACTGGACTGCTTCTGCAGGGCAAAGTCGCCCTGCTCACGGACCCAGAACAGGGTCGCACCAGCCACGGCAGCCGGCATCATCAGGATGTTCACGAAGGGAATCATCAGCGCCAGGTAGGTGATGCCGCCAAAACCCAGGCTCTGCCAGCGCTTCTCGCGCAGCCAGGCGAGCATTTCGTTCCAGCCCAGCTTGTGGTTGTCCGCCGGGTAGTCGATGTACTGCACCGCCATCATCCAGATACCGAAAACTATCCACAGCGGCGCGGCCAGCAGGTTCACGCCCGGAATGAAGGACAGGATCAGCAGGGCGCCGGCACGCGGGAGGAAGTAGGCCAGCTTGCGTAGCTCGCGGCCCACGGTGCGCGGGATCATCGCCATCAGCTCGGCCCAGCTGAAGGCGGGGAAGTCGTCCTGGCCGCGAACCACCACTTCGACCTTTTCCGCGAGGAAGCCGTTGAAGGGTGCGGCGATGATATTGGCCAGCATGGTGAAGCTGAAGAACACCAGCACCAGTACCAGCAGTACGAAGAGCGGCCAGATCAGGTACTGGAGGAAGCTCAGCCAGTCCGGAAGGCTGGGCATGAAGGCATCGACCCAGCCGCTGAATTCCCCTACGGCGAAGCCGATCAGCCCGGCGAACAGCAGCAGGTTCACGCTCAGTGGCAGCAGGACGAAGAGGCGCAGTCCGGGGCTCAGGACCAGCTTCAGTCCTTCGCCCAGGTATTGCGGCCCGGATAGTGCGGGTGCAGGCATGGTGGTTCCCCAAGGTTGCAAACGCGCCGACCTTAACGGCTTTGCCGGCGCCATGGAAAGCCCGGAAAAAGCTCGGAACAAATTTGCTCGCGGTTATGCAAATAGCTGCGTCCTATGGCGTGGATTGAGAGCGGGTATTTCCGCTATCGAAGGGCGCTCGGTAAGCTTGCGCCCATTCCTGGCCAATCGCTAATCGCCAATCGGTGGCCAGACCCGGTTCAACGGGGCCACTGCATCCAAAGCCTTCCCCAAGTGCCGCAGTGGCCCCTTTTTATGCCCAGCTGGGCGGGAGTCAGCCATGTCCGAAGCACGTCATTCGCGGGTCATCATCCTCGGTTCCGGTCCTGCCGGTTACTCCGCGGCTGTCTACGCCGCCCGCGCCAACCTCAAGCCGCTGCTGATCACCGGTATGCAGGCGGGCGGGCAACTGACCACCACCACCGAAGTCGATAACTGGCCGGGCGATCCCCACGGCCTGACCGGCCCGGCGCTGATGCAGCGCATGCAGGAACACGCCGAGCGATTCGAGACCGAGATCGTCTTCGACCACATCAATGCCGTGGACCTGGCCGGCAAACCCTTCACCCTGGTAGGTGACAGCGGCACCTACACCTGCGATGCCCTGATCATCGCCACCGGCGCCAGCGCCCGTTACCTGGGCCTGCCCTCGGAAGAGGCGTTCATGGGCAAGGGCGTTTCCGCCTGCGCCACCTGCGATGGTTTCTTCTACCGCAACCGCGAAGTGGCGGTGGTGGGTGGCGGCAACACCGCCGTGGAAGAGGCGCTGTACCTGGCCAACATCGCCAGCAAGGTGACCCTGGTGCATCGCCGCGAGACCTTCCGTGCCGAGAAGATTCTCCAGGACAAGCTGAAAGCGCGCATCGCCGAAGGCAAGATCGAGCTCAAGCTGAATGCTGAAGTGGACGAAGTGCTGGGCGATGCCATGGGCGTCACCGGCGTGCGCCTCAAGCGCAACGATGGCGGCACTGACGAGCTGAAGGTGGACGGCCTGTTCGTCGCCATCGGCCACACCCCGAACACTTCGTTGTTCGAAGGCCAGCTGACGCTCAAGGACGGCTACCTGGTGGTCAACGGCGGCCGTGACGGCAATGCCACCGCCACCAATATCCCCGGCGTGTTCGCAGCCGGCGATGTGGCCGACCATGTCTATCGCCAGGCCATCACCTCGGCCGGCGCCGGCTGCATGGCTGCCCTGGACGTCGAGCGCTACCTCGACGCGCAATAAGATTCAGCCTGATGCAGAAAAGCCCCGCCGATGCGGGGCTTTTTCTTTCCGGTGGCATCGGAGATCGACGTTGGGCCGCGCTGCGCTTGGCCCAACCTACAGGGAGCTCCGTGCCGATTTCGTAGGTTGGGCTGAGCTCGGCGAAGCCCAACGCAACGGGGCCCAAATCCGGCACCGACGTTGGGCCGCGCTGAGCTTGGACCAACCTACAGGGAGCTCCGTGCCGATTTCGTAGGTTGGGCAGAGCTCGACGAAGCCCAACGCAACGGGGCCCAAATCCGGCACCGACGTTGGGCCGCGCTGCGCTTGGACCAACCTACAGGGAGCTCCGTGCCGATTTCGTAGGTTGGGCAGAGCTCGACGAAGCCCAACGCAACGGGGCCCAAATCCGGCACCGACGTTGGGCCGCGCTGAGCTTGGCCCAACCTACAGGGAGCTCCGTGCCGATTTCGTAGGTTGGGCAGAGTTCGACGAAGCCCAACGCAGCGAGGTCTGCATCGGGCACTGACGTCGGGCCGCGCCAACCTACAAGCAGGTCTGCATCAAACCCACGTATTCAACGACAGCGTCCGCGCACTCATGCGCCGGTACAACCCCTGGGCTTCCAGCAGCAGGGCTTGCCGGTCCACGGTCAGTTCGATCGCCTTGCGACCCTCCGCCTCGCAGCGATACAGACTTTGCTGGGGCTGCTGGCGCAGGCATTGGTAGCGCATGCGGCGGGCTTCGACGCGCATGGTCGACAGGTCGATGTAGGCGACATGCAGCTGCTCGCTCTGGCCTGTTCCCAGGTCGCAACGATGCAGCGCCGGCGTGTGGGTGAAGGGCGTGCCGGAAAGCATCACCAGCTGGCATGGATCGAGATCGCGGCGGTGCTGGCCGTCGAGCAGCCAGCGACCGCGGATATCACGGCTCAGGCGCAGGCTGCGCGAACCCTGGTTTTCCACTTTCAGCCAGAGATGGCGGAAGCGCCAGCGCGGATCGCTGTCCAGCACGTAGGTGGCGGCGATGCTGTGGCCATTGCGGTTCTGCAGCAGATGGCTGCTGGCATGGATTCCGGTTTCATCCATGGACAGGCGCAGGCTTTCCACGCCGGGCGTCGACAGGGGTTTCCATACGAGGGTCTGCTGCATCCGTGCGCTCCGGCAGAGAAGTGATGCTTTTCCTGTGGGAATTGCACTAGCGCCACAGCTATTTGATGAGAATCTTACGCGTTTGAGGGGAAGATTGATGTCAGCCTTTGCTGACAGAAAGCGGAAGCCAAAGCGTAAGAATGCCGCCCCGGACGGGGCGGCGAGGGGCATCAGGCCTTGCGTTGCAGTGACTGGCGCTCGAAGCGCACGCCCGCCAGGCCGGTATTCATCAGGGCGCGGATATTGCCGTGGTCGCTGCCTTCAGGGGTGGCCAGCACGGCGCGATAGTGCTCGCCGAAGGCCAGCAGGGTTTCTTCCAGGCTGAAGCCTTCCAGCAGCGCGAGGCCGAGGGTCTTGCAGGAGCCTTCGTTCTGGCCGGCGGCGTTTTCCACCGGACCATTGCTGAAGGCGCTCTGCTGGTAGTCGTAGCCCTCGGCGATGAAGGCCAGGGTTTCGGCGAAGACGTGCTGGTCGCTGTGCAGGCGGGCGCGGAAGTCGTTCAGGTTGCTCATTCTTTGTTCGCTTTGTTGAAGGCCGCTTGCTGCTCGGCACTGGCTTCTTTCTGGTACTTGGCTTTCCAGTCCGCGTAGGACATGCCGTAGATCTCTTCGCGCGCCTGGTCCGGAGTGACTTCCAGGCCCAGGTCGTCGGCAGCGGCCTTGTACCACTTCGACAGGCAGTTGCGGCAGAAGCCGGCGAGGTTCATCAGGTCGATGTTCTGGACATCGGGGCGGCTGCGCAGGTGTTGCACCAGGCTACGGAAGGCGGCGGCCTCGAGTTCAAGGCGTTCTTGCTCGGTCATGGCAGGATTCTCCTGGGGCTTTCGGGAGGGGATGGCCGGCATGATAAGAGCCCTCCGTGGCACCGGCAAACAGGTCCGCTCAAAGGCTTATCTATGGCTGGACAGGGTGATCGATACCGACTCGGCGAAGCGCAACGCATGGGGCTTGTCCACTTCGACTTCGGCATAGCGCACGCTGGGATTGGCCATCACCAGGTCGAGGATTTCCTGGGTCAGGCGCTCCAGCAGGGCGAAGCGGTTTTCCTCGACGTGACGGATGATCGCCTTGGTGATGGTGCGGTAGTTCAGCGCGTGGTCGATGTCGTTGTCGCGCACCGCTTCGGTGGCCGGGTAGAGGATGGTGAGGTTGATCAGCACATCCTGCTTGTTGAGGATTTCCTCCTCCTTGATTCCGATGAAGGTGCGCAGGCGCAGGTCCTTGACGCGGATTCGCGCCATTCCAGGCTCCAGTCTCGGCATGCTCTAGTTGCTCCGATTGATCAATTTCAGGAATTCGTGGCGGGTGTTCTGGGACTCCCTGAAGGCGCCCAGCATCACCGAGGTGCTCATCACCGAGTTCTGCTTCTCCACGCCGCGCATCATCATGCACATGTGCTTGGCTTCGATCACTACCGCCACGCCGGCGGCGCCGGTCACCTTCTGCAGCGCATCGGCGATCTGGCGGGTGAGGTTCTCCTGGATCTGCAGGCGGCGGGCGAACATGTCGACGATCCGCGCGACCTTCGACAGCCCCAGCACCTTGCCGGTGGGAATGTACGCCACATGGGCCTTGCCGATGAAGGGCAGCAGGTGGTGTTCGCAGAGGGAATAGAGCTCGATGTCCTTGACCGTGACCATCTCGTCATTGTCCGAGGCGAACAGCGCACCGTTGACGATCTCCTCCAGGCTCTGCTCGTAGCCGTGGCAGAGGTAGCGCATGGCCTTGGCGGCGCGCTTGGGCGTATCGCGCAGGCCCTCGCGGTCCGGATCTTCGCCCAGGCCCAGCAGGATTTCCCGGTAGTGCCGGGGCAGCTCGTCGCTCATGGTGGCAGTCCTTGCAGTCGCCTTACTTGAGATGGCGGCCGCCGTTGAGGGTCAGTGTCGTTCCAGTGACGTAGGGGTTGTCCAGGAGGTAGCGCAGGCCCTGGTAGACCACCTGCGGGCCGGGTTCGATGCCCAGCGCCGATTTTGCCAGGGTCTTCTTGCGATAGGCGTCGTCGTCATCGGCATTGAACATCACCAGTGCCGGGGCGATGCCGTTGACCTTGATGTACGGGGCGAAGCGCGAAGCAAAGGATAGCGTGAGGTTGTCCAGCCCGGCCTTGCTGGCGCAGTAGGCGATGCGCTTTTCGCTGCCACGGCGCGCCACGTCGTCACTGAGGTGGATGATGTCCGCCGGGCTGCTGCGGCGCAGCAGTTCCTCGCAATGCAGGTTGATCAGGTAGGGCGCCAGCATGTGCACGCTGAACATGCGCTGGAAGGCCTCGGCTTCATGCCCCGGCGCCTCGGTCAACCAGTCCGAGGCGTTGTGGACGATGGCACGCAGGCCGTCGGTGCAGCCCTTGAGTTCAGCAATGAACGCGAGGATGCCGGCTTCGCTGGAAAAGTCCGCCTGCAGCGCCAAGGCGCCGCGTTCGCGCAGGTGCTGCACGCCGTCGCGCTCGGTGCGGTAGCTGATGATCACTGGCTGGCCCTCGTCCAGCAGCCGTTCGGCACAGTAGAGGCCGACGCGCTGGCTGGCGCCGGTGATCAGGATGGGGGCAGCGGGTCGGCTCATCGACGCCTCGAAATCTGAGGACCATGGCCGGCCACGTTATACCAGGGGTGGGGGTTGTACAAATCCCCAAACGGCGAGCTTCAGCGTGGCTGCGCTGCCGTCTGATTGCGTGCGATGGCGGCGCGATCACCCCGCAGCCAGGGCGCCAGCAGACGGGTTGAAAGTGGGATGAACCAGTAGGTCATCAGCGGCGTCAGCACCAGGGTGCTGAGCAGTATCCGCATGGCCAGCGGCAAGTCGCCCAGCCAGCCGCCGAACAACAGGTTGAAGGCCAGGGAAACGGGGAAGAAGGCCAGCCAGATGGCCACGCTCTGCTTCCAGCGCGGCGGCCGTTGTTCGGCCTTGCCGAACCAGGCGTCCAGGCCCAGGGCGCGATGCTCGTGCGGCTGCTCGAACAGGCCGGTGCCGCGTGCAAGCCAGGCGCGGCGAGAAGCGGAGTGCTCCCAGGCAGCCAGGGTCGGCTCATCGGCGAAGCGGAAGATCATCTGGAATTCGTCATCATCCGGCGGCGGCGCCAGCACGCCCGAACCAAGATAACCAGGGAAGTCGGCGGCCAGTAGCTCGCCTTCGCGCAGCCAGGCCATGAAGTCGCGGTAGCGCTCGCGGGCGACGCGGCGGGCCACCATGAGGGTGACGGGATCGGCAGACATTGTGTATCTCCTTGCAACCGGTGCCCGCCCGGATAGGGCAGTGGCACATCACGCAGCGCCGGGGTGGTGGGCTGCGTTGAAATTGAGGCAAGGATTATTCCGTTTTTTCCGCAAAGCGCCAGCGCGAAGGATGACCGGCAGGTCGTGCCGCGCCTGCCGTGGCCTGCAGCCAATTGGAATCCCCGCAACAAGGATTAAACTGCGTGAATCTTCCCCCTGACGATTCCGCTGCCATGACCGAATCCGGTGCATCCCTCGCGTCCCGCGCCCTGAAACAGGAAGACCTTTTCCCGATCCGGGAAGTGTCGCGCCTGACGGGCGTGAACCCGGTCACCCTGCGGGCCTGGGAGCGGCGCTACGGGCTGATCCAGCCGACACGCACCGACAGCGGCCACCGGCTCTATTCCCTGGCGGACGTCGAGGCGGTGCGTAGCATCCTCGCCTGGATCGAGCGCGGTGTTTCGGTGAGCAAGGTGGGCAAGTTGCTGGCGCGCAGCAACGCGGCCAGGGCGCCATTGGCACCGATCCTCCAGGATTCGGCGGTGGGAGAGTGGAGCGAGCGGCGCGCCCAGGTGCGCAGCGCCGTGTCGAGCCTGGACGAAGCCGAGCTGGAACGGGTCTATGGCCAGGTGTTTTCCACCTATCCCTTGCATGTGGCATTCGCCGATGTGCTGATGCCGGTGTGGCAAGCATTGTTGTTGCGTCAGGACGAATTCGGCCGTGGCAGCGAGTGGGTGTTCTTCGACAGCTTCCTTCGCGCTCGCGTCCTGCAGCGCTTGCAGCTGGCCCGCACTGGCCAGCAGGCGCGGGTGCTGCTGGCGCCGTTGCCCGGGCAGGGGCGTGAGCTGGAGCTGCTGGTGGCGGGCCTGCTGCTGGGCAGCAGCGAGGTGGCGATCAATGTACTGGGTCTCGGCCAGCCGCTGGCCGAACTGCCGATGGTCTGCGGCAAGCTTCAGCCCCAGGCGCTGGTGCTGTTCTCCAATCAGCCTCCGGCCGACGACCTGGCCCAGCAGCTCAATCGCCTGGCCCTCGGGCTCGACTGCCCCCTGGCGCTGGCGGGCGAAACCGCCGATCTGCTGAGTGAGGAACTCGATGGCACGCCGGTGGCCTGCTTGGGCAGTGAGGGACGCCTGATGCAGCGGCGTTTGCGCCAATTCCTCTCCGGGCACCTGGATACCTGACCTTGTAGGAGCGAGCTCTGCTCGCGAATGACCCAGTCACAAGGCTTCGCGAGCAAGCTCGCTCCTACGCTTTGAGTTCTGCAAGTTCTGATCTGAGCGCCGCCACTTCCGCTTCCAATTCGCGCACGCGCTGGCGGGCTTCGACCTGCTCGGTGACGTCCTTCTGGATGCCGATGAAATAGGTGAGCTGGTCGGATTCGTTGAGCACGGGGGTGATGGACAGCTCGTTCCAGAAGGCGCTGCCGTCCTTGCGGTAGTTGCGCAGGATCTGCCGGCACGGTTGGCCGCTGCGGAGTGCCTGGCGGATGGCGGCAAGGCCCAGCTGGTTGCGGTCCTGGCCCTGGAGGAAGCGGCAGTCCTGGTAGAGGATTTCGTCGCGGGGGTAGCCGGTCAGGCGCTCGAACGCGGCGTTGGCATAGATCAGGATGTTGTCCTCACCCTCCTGTTCGGCGACCACGATGCCGTCGTTGGAGGCGTCTATCACCAGTTGCAGCAGCTTGGCGTTGATCATTTTCCCGGCTCGTTCGACCTGACCGGGAGCAGTCTAAGGCATCCTGCGCGCCCTGCCAGTTGCGGCATAATGCGCGGCATTTCGCCCCAGACTCGGAGTACCCATGAAAGTCGCCATCCTGTCCGGTTCGGTCTACGGCACCGCCGAAGAAGTCGCCCGTCACGCGGAGAAGCTGTTCAAGGCCGCTGGCCTGGACGCTCGTCACCTGCCGCGCGTGAGCCTGGATGACCTGGTCGCCTTCGACCCCGAAGCGCTGCTGACCGTAACCGCCACCACCGGTATGGGCGAGCTGCCGGACAACCTGCTGCCGCTGTTCCACGAACTGCGCGACCGCCTGCCCAACTGGCGGGGCCGCCCCAGTGCCATCCTCGCCCTGGGTGATTCCAGCTATGACGTTTACTGCGGCGGTGGCGAAATGATGCGCGAGCTCTATGCCGAGCTGGGCCTGCGCGAAGTCGTGGAGATGCAGCGCCTGGACGCCAGCGAAACAGTCACCCCGGAACTGGATGCCGAGCCTTGGCTGAATAGCGTCATCGCGGCGCTGAAAGCCTGATGCACCCGCGCGCCGAAACCCTGATCCGCGAACTGCAACTGCTGCCGCACCCGGAGGGAGGCTTCTACCGCCGGGTGTTCGAGTCGGCCCAGGCTTTGCCGGGTGGCCGTGCGGCGTCGTCAGCGATTTTCTTCCTGTTGCCGCAGGGCGGTGTTAGCCGCTGGCATCGGGTGGATGCCGACGAGATCTGGCATTTCTACGAGGGCGAGCCGCTGGAATTGCTGATTGCCGAATCTCCCGACGAGGTCCGTCGGGAAATCCTGGGTCCGGTGGAGGAGGGCAGTCTGCCCCAGCGCACCGTACCCGCCCACGCGTGGCAGGCCGCCCGCGCGCTCGGTGCGTACACCCTGGTGGGTTGCAACGTGGCGCCGGGCTTCGAATTCGCCGGCTTCCGCCTGCTGGCCGATGACCCCCAGGCCCAGCGGGGCTGGCCGTTGCTGGATCGCGCGCTGATCTGATCCTGCTTAGCTTTGCTGTGGGGGCGAATTCATTCGCGAATGGAGGTGGAGCCCGCTTCGCGGTCCTTCGCGAATGAATTCGCTCCTACAAAGGTGCTTGGCCTTCATTCGGTGCCCGTCCAAACTCCCAAATGGTGGACCGGTGAAGCGTGGTCCACCCTACGATCTCGCTTTTCCTGTGGGAGCGAATTCATTCGCGATTGCAGGACGAAGTCCTGCCGTAGGGTGGATGACGCTTTTTTCATCCACCGTTCGGAGCCAGACCAACCCCACGCAGTTGTGCCGTGCCATCGGGCCGGTTCAGCGGCGAATACTCCCGCAACAACTCCAGCCACGCCTGCGCGGCCCGTGACAGGTAGGCGCCGCGTCGCCAGACGAAAGCGATGTCCCAACGCAGGTCCGGCTCGCGCAGCGGCACCAGGCGCAGGCCGGGGCGCTGCAGCGGGCGGGCGACGATGCGCGGCAGCAGCACCACGCCCTGGCCAGCGGCGACCAGCGCGGCGAGGAAGTCCGCCTGGCCACTGCGGCCCACTTCGCGCGGCGTGAAGCCGGCCTGTTGGCAGGCCAGCAGCAAGCGATCGTTGAGGGTGAAGCTCTGCTGATAGAGCAGGAAAGGCGAGTCGGCCAATTGAGCGAGGGCCAGGCTTTCCTCGCCGGCCAGCGGATGATCCTCAGGCACGAGGATATCCAGCGGTTCGTTGCAGAAGGGCTGGTACTCCAGGGCCGAATCGCTCGGCGTGAGGCTGCCAGCCAGTTCCAGCTCCCCCTGCAGCAACGCCTCTTCCATCAGCTTGCTGCCACCTTCGAACAGCCGCACCACGATGTTCGGGTAACGCCGCCGGTACTCGGAGAACAACTCGGCGAACAGCACTTCACCGCCCAGCAGCGGTAACCCAAGGCGCAGCTCGCCTCGCCGCAGCTGGCTGAGATCGTCCAGCTCGCTATGCAGGTCCTGACGCTGGCGCAACATGTCCTCGGCATGGCGCAGCACCACGGCGCCGGAGTCGGTCAGGCGCAGGTGCGGACCACTGCGCTCCAGCAGTTGCACGCCCAGCCGCTGCTCCAGCTGGGCCACCTGCTTGCTGATGGTGGATTGGGTGGCATGCAGGGTCTTGCCGGCCTGGGTGAAGCCGCCCTGGCGGACCACCTCGACGAAGCTGCGTAACTGGCGGAATTCCATGGCTATTCCAATCTCGAATGGCTGCAAGTCGAACAATTCGCTTTTGGGATGATAGGCGCGGACCTAATCTGGCCACCAGTACCGAGGGTCACCGCCATGAACCGTTCCCGCCTGCTCCATATCACCCGTCTCGCCGCTGAACTCGTCGTGCTCCTGGGCCTCTACGTCCTGGGCTGCACGCTGGCGACGGCGCTGGGCTGGCCGATTCCGGGTGGCGTGATCGGCCTCGGCCTGCTGCTGACGGCCTTCGCGACTGGCTGGGTGAAACCTGCGGCGCTGCAACTGGGTGCCGGACTGCTGATGGCCGAGATGCTGCTGTTCTTCATCCCGGCGTTGATGAGCCTGCTCGACTACGGCGCGCTGCTGCGCCAGGAGGGACTGCGCATCCTGCTGGTGATCGGCGCCAGCACCTTGCTGGTCATGCTGGCCACCGCGCTGACCGTGGAAGTCGTTTGCCGCTGGAGGATGCGCCATGAACATTGAACCCATGTCCTGGTTCTGGCTGGCGCTGACCCTTTCCGGGTACCTGGCCAGCCGCTGGATGTACCGGCGTACCGGCCGCTACCTGCTGTCGCCGCTGATCTTCGTGCCGGCGCTGCTGCTCGTCGTGGCCGTGCCGCTGCATACCGCCTACGCCGAATACGCCGGTGCGACCCACTGGCTGATGGCGCTGCTGGGGCCCGCAACCGTGGCCTTCGCCGTGCCGATCTGGCAGCAGCGCAATCTGCTTGCCCGTCACTGGCCGGCGCTGCTGCTGGGCATGCTGGCCGGCAGCGCGGTCGCTATCGCCAGCTCCTGGTGGCTGGCCAATGCCCTGGCGCTGGAGTCGCAGGTGAGCCTGTCGCTGGTGCCACGTTCCATCACCACGCCTTTCGCCATGCCGGTGGCCGAGGACCTGGGCGGCGTACCCGAGCTGACGGCCGTGTTCGTCATGCTCACCGGGGTATTCGGCGCACTGGCCGGTAGCCTGCTGATCCGCTGGCTGCCCCTGCGCAGCGCCCTGGCCCGCGGCGCCCTGTTCGGCGTGGGAGCCCACGGTGCGGGCGTGAGCCGGGCACAGGAAGTTGGGCGTGAAGAGGGCACCGTCGCCGGCCTGGTGATGGTCCTCATGGGCCTGCTCAACCTCTTCGCCGCGCCGCTGGTGGCCTCCCTGATCTGACCCGCAAGGCCATTAAGCTGGCTGCCAAGGCGACTATCGTCGTGGCAGCCCGTGGCTAGACTCCCCGGACACATAACAACAACGAGGTTTCGCCATGACCGCCGCCCAAGCCCTCCCGTCACTCCACCTCAAGGACCAGGTGTCCGCCGCCGAATGGCAGACCCGTGTCGATCTGGCCGCCTGCTACCGCCTGATCGCCCTGTACGGCTGGGATGACCTGATCTTCACCCACATCTCCGCCAAGGTGCCCGGCACCGAAGATTTCCTGATCAACCCTTACGGGCTGATGTTCCATGAGATCACCGCGTCCAGCCTGGTGAAGATCGACCTGGCCGGCAACAAGCTGATGGACAGCCCCTACGACATCAACCCGGCCGGCTACACCATCCACAGCGCCGTGCACGAAGTGCGTCCGGACGTGGGCTGCGTACTGCATATCCACACCTCGGCCGGTATCGCCGTGTCGGCGCAGAAGAACGGCCTGCTGCCGCTTTCCCAGCAGTCGCTGTTCGTCCTCGCCAGCCTGGCCTATCACGGCTACGAAGGCGTCGCGCTGAACCACGATGAGAAGGCCCGCCTGCAGGCCGACCTCGGCCAGGCCAACTTCATGATCCTGCCCAACCACGGCCTGCTCACTGCCTTCGGCTCCATCGCCGACGCCTTCCTCGGCATGTTCACGATGCAGCGCGCCTGCGAAATCCAGGTGATGGCCCAGGCCGGTGGCGGCGAACTCATCCACATCCCGCAACAGATCCTCGACGGCGCCCGCGCGATGATTGCCGGCGTAATGAAAACCTCCACCGGCATGGGCGGCGCCTTGCCCTGGCCGGCGCTGCTGCGCAAGCTCGATCAGCAGATGCCCGGATACGACCAGTGACGGCGCTGTCCGGGATCCCCCTGGGCGACTGGCGCGCCCAGGCGCGGGAGATGGATTTCCGCGGGCAACGCATCCGCTTCTGGATGGCGGGGGAGGGCGAGCCGCTGTTGCTGATCCACGGCTTCCCCACGGCCTCCTGGGATTGGCACTACCTCTGGGCACCACTGGCGAGGCGCTTTCGCGTCATTGCCTGCGACATGCTCGGCTTCGGTTACTCGGACAAGCCGCGCGGCCATGATTACCGACTGCTGGAACAGGCGGACCTGAAGCAGGCGCTGCTCGTCCATCTGGATGTGACTGGACCGGTGCACCTGCTCGCCCACGACTACGGCGACAGCGTCGCCCAGGAACTGCTGGCGCGGCACCACGAAGGGCGGTTCAACCTGGCCAGCTGCGTCTTCCTCAACGGCGGCCTGTTCCCGGAAACCCACCGGCCGGTGCTGGTGCAGAAGCTCCTGCTCAGCCCCATCGGCGGGCTGGTCGGGCGACTGTTCTCCCGTCGCAAGCTGGCCGCCAGCTTCGCCCAGGTGTTCGGCCCGTCCACACAACCCACTGAGGCGGAGCTGGATGACTTCTGGCACCTCATCGCCGAACAGGATGGCCCGGCGGTCATGCACCGGTTGATCCACTACATCCCTGAGCGACGCCAGCAGCGCGATCGCTGGGTGGCGGCCATGCAGAAGGGCGGGGTGCCGCTGCGCGTGATCGATGGCGCGGTAGACCCCATCTCCGGTGCGCATATGGTCGCGCGCTATCGGGAGCTGATCCCGGACGCTGACACGGTCTTGCTCGAAGGCATCGGCCACTATCCACAGACGGAGGCGCCGGAGCAGGTCCTGGAGCACTACCTGGCCTTTCGCGACCGACACGGATAACGGAAATTTCCAGCGTCGATTCGGACGCCGGAGTCTCCAGTCGTTGGCGGCGTGCCACTAGCATTTCCGGCCTCATCCACTAGCCGGGCACGGGTTGCCCGGCGGCATCGAGGCTCGATCATGCTGTTCCGCTTTCTGGTGTTCCTCTATCCCCTCATTCGTACCCTGGGGCCGGCCACCGCGGCCCTCCTGCTCATCGCCGGAATCAGCCTGATCGGCTACGCGGTGCTGCGCCAGCCGGGCCTGTGGACCTGGCTGGCCGCCGGCGCTTGCCTGCTGGCCGCGGGACTGCTGGCGCTGCTCTGCCACAGCTATCACTGGTGGCTGTTCAAACTCCGTCCGCACGGCTGCCTGTTCATCCCGATCAAGTAGCGTCGCCCTTATCGGGCACCATTCATGGCGGCTCCGATTCTTGTGGGGCCGGGGTGAGCTGCCGGAGACTCGGCGCATACCCAGGCCTGCCAAGGAGCCCAGCCCATGAGCGATGCAATCCGCTTCCAAGACAAAGTCGTAATCGTCACCGGCGCCGGTGGTGGCCTTGGCCGCGCCCACGCGCTGCAGTTCGCCCGTCACGGCGCCCGCGTGGTGGTCAACGACCTGGGTGGCAGCACCCACGGCGAAGGCGCCAACGCCTCGGCGGCTGACCGCGTGGTAGCGGAGATTCGCGAAGCTGGCGGCACCGCCGTGGCCAGCCACGACTCGGTGACCGATGGCGAGAAGATCGTCCAGGCTGCCCTCGACCACTTCGGCCGCGTCGACGTGGTGGTGAACAACGCCGGCATCCTGCGTGACAAGACCTTCCACAAGATGGAAGACGCCGACTGGGAGCTGGTCTACAAGGTCCACGTCGAAGGCGCCTACAAGGTCACCCGCGCCGCCTGGCCGCACCTGCGCGAGCAGAACTACGGTCGCGTCATCTTCACCTCGTCCACCTCGGGCATCTACGGCAACTTCGGCCAGTCCAACTACGGCATGGCCAAGCTCGGCCTCTATGGCCTGACCCGCAACCTGGCCATCGAAGGCCGCAAGAACAACATCCTGGTCAACGCCATTGCCCCCACCGGCGGCACCCGCATGACCGAAGGCCTGATCCCGCCGCAGGTGTTCGAGCAGCTGAAGCCTGAACTGGTCAGCCCGCTGGTGGTGTTCCTCGGCAGCGAGCAGTGCCAGGAAACCTCCGGCCTGTTCGAAGTGGGCGGCGGCTGGATCGGCAAGGTGCGCTGGGAGCGCAGCCTGGGCTTCGGCTTCGACCCCAAGGCCGGCTTCGACGCCGAGGACGTGGCGGCCAACTGGAAGACCATCTGCGACTTCGAAGGCGCGGCGCACCCGGCGGACAACGTCGAAGCCCTGCGCGAGATGATGGCCAACCTGCAGAAGTACGCCCTCTGATCCCGCCGTTCACCGGGGCAGTTCCGCCAGCGGGCTGAACATTCCTGCGGGGAAGCACTATGTTGAAGGCCGGCCTTGTTGCCGGCCTTTTCATTGATGCGGTGCCGGCCTGAACATCTTGTGGGGGCGAATTCATTCGCAATGGGCTGCGCAGCAGCCCCAAATACCTCAAGCGGCAGACCTGCGGCCTGCATAGCGATTGAAATCGCCCCCACAAAAGAGCTGCCCCACTTTTGCCTGCCCTGGAGCCCCGTCATGAACATCAAAGTCGAGAAGAATGGCCCAGTCACCACGCTCATCATCGACCGTCCCGATGTCCGCAACGCCGTCGACCGTCCCACTGCCGACGCCCTGGCGGCCGCGCTTCGCGCCTTCGAGCAGGACGACGACGCTCGGGTGGCTGTGCTCACCGGGGCGGGCGGCACCTTCTGCGCGGGCGCCGACCTGGGCGCCGTGGCTGACGATGGCACGCGGCGCAATCGGCTGGAGGCCGAAGGCGATGGCCCGATGGGGCCGAGCCGCATGCAGCTGGATAAACCCCTGATCGCCGCCATCGAGGGCCACGCGGTGGCCGGTGGCATGGAGCTGGCGCTGCTGGCCGATTTGCGGGTGATGGCCGAGGATGCGGTGTTCGGGGTGTTCTGCCGGCGCTTCGGTGTGCCGCTGATCGACGGCGGCACGGTGCGCCTGCCGCGCATCGTCGGCCAGGGTCGGGCGCTGGACCTGATCCTGACCGGACGCCCGGTGAAGTCACAGGAAGCCCTGGCAATCGGCCTGGCCAATAGAGTCGTGCCAAAAGGGCAGGCCCGTGCCGAAGCCGAGGAGCTGGCCCATACGCTTGCGGCCTTTCCTCAACGCTGCATGCTGGCTGACCGCGCCAGCGCCTATGCCCAGTGGACATTGCCGTTCGAGGCGGCCATCGCCAACGAATTCGCCGGTGGGATGGAGGTTATCCACAGCGGGGAAACACTGGCCGGCGCACACTCCTTCAAGGCGGGACAGGGGCGGCATGGCAGTTTCGGCGATTGAGACCGTGGGTTGCTGCTCGCTGCGACTTTTCTGAAAACCGGGAAGCTAAGCGCTGGCATCAGGATAACTTCGTCGTGCCAGGCGCGAGTCACCCTTCTCCCCCGGGGAGAGGGGCCGGGGGTGAGGGATGCATCAGTCAGGCTTGGAGTGTCTCAGGGCAGCCCTTCGGCCTGCTTGGCGAATGAATTCGCCCCCACAGGAGTTCGGCTCCCGGCGACCCAATCAGCGCGAAATGATCACGTAGGTCTTGCGCAGGGTTTCCTTCACATCCCAGATGCCCAGGCTGTTGGCCGGCAGCAGCAGGGCGTCGCCCGCCTTGATCTCGATGGGCTCGCCACCGTCCGGGGTGAAGGTGCAGCTGCCATGGGTGAAGTGGCAGAACTCCTGCTCGACGATCTGCCGGCGGAAGCGGCCGGGGCTGCATTCCCAGACGCCGGTTTCCACATTGTCGGTGCGCTCTACCGAGTGCACGCGGGTATGGGGCACGGGCTCGCCCACGGGTACCGCGACCGGGCTCGGGTCGGACAGGGGCATTTCGTGGGTGTTCTTCAGCAAGGTGGCTTTCATGGTGTTGGCTCCGCACAGGCCTGAATGTAGGAGCGAGCTCTGCTCGCGAATGGGTGTAGTGAATTTCGCGTCGTTCAGCGCATCAGGCCTTCCATGACGCTGGCCAGTTTCATCGCCATGGCCCGGCGCCAGGGCGCGCTGTGGGGATCGGCCAGCACCCGATCCTCGTGGACGAAGCTGCGGATGATGGCGTTGTAGCCGAGCCAGCGGCAGGGTTCCGGCTCCCAGGTACTGAGGCGCTTCAGCGGGCCATCGCCGAGAACCCAGGGCTGGCGGGTGAGCAGGGTTTCCTTGCCGAGGATCAGGTCGGCCAGGGTTCGCCCCCCCAGATTGCTGGCGCCGACACCCTCGCCACCGTAGCCGCCGGACAGCGCGATGCCGTTGCTGCGGTCCACCAGCATGTGCGGACGGAAGCGTCGCGCCATGCCCAGGTTGCCGCCCCAGCTATGGGTGATGCCCACGTTGCGCAGTTGCGGGAAGAGTTCGCCGAGCAGGTAGCGACGCAGGCCGACCTCGTCCTCGGTGAGTTGGAAGTCCTCCCGCAAGCGGCCACCGAAGCGATAGCCGCCCCTGGCGCCGAAGGCCAGGCGGTTGTCGGCGGTGCGTTGTGCATAGGTGACCTGGCGGCTGCTCTCGCTGAAGGCCTGGCCATGTTCCAGGCCGATCTCCGCCCATTGCGCGTCGCTCAGCGGTTCCGTGGCGATGAGCAGGCTTTGTACCGGCAGCTGGTACTTGCCCAGCGGCGGCAAGCTGGCGGCATAGCCTTCGACGGCCGGCACCACCCAATGGGCCTTGAGTTCGCCCTGGCCAGTGCGCACCAGCCCCGGTTGCCAGTCGGTGGCGGGACTCTGCTCGAACAGTTGCACGCCCAGGCGCTCCACCGCCCGGGCCAGTCCGCGCACCAGTCGGGCCGGCTGGATGGTGGCGCAGTGCGGGGTGAAGATGCCGCCGTAGGGGTTGGTCACGCGGAGCTGGCCATTCAGCTCTTCGGGGCTCATCCAGCGGTAGTCGGATTCGTCGAGGCCTTCGGCATGCAGGTCCGCCAACTGATCGCGCAGGCGCTTTTCCTGCTCCGGGTAACGGGCGGCGCAGTAGAGGATGCCACCCTTGCGGAAGTCGCAATCGATGCCTTCGCGCTGCAGCACCTCGGCCACTTCATCGGGAATGCCATGCAGCAGGTCGAAGGACGCCTTGCGCACGTCGGCCGGCAGCGGCGCCAGGGCACGGTCCTCGCCCAGCAGGTTGCCCATCAGCCAGCCGCCATTGCGGCCGCTGGCGCCGAAGCCGGCGAACTGCGCCTCGACGATGGCAATCTTCAGCTCGGGGGAATGACGCTTCAGGTAGTAGGCCGTCCACAGGCCGGTGTAGCCGGCGCCGATGATCGCCACATCCACCTCGTGCGAGCCGGACAGCGCCGGCCTTGGCTTGATGTCTTCATCGAGCGTGTCCATCCACAGGCTGATCGAGCGCCAGTTCCGCATAGGCAGGTTCCCGTTGGCAGGTTGTTGTGGCTGGCAAGGCTAGAGGGTGGCAGGGCGCTTGTCGTGTGCGCGGGCACGCTGGGAATGCGGGATGCGCGAGAAGGAAACGCGTAGGTTGGTGCTGAGCCCGCGAAGCCCAACGACTCCCAGCCCCATCGTTGGGCCTCGCTCTGCTCGGACCAACCTACGAACGTCCGTGCGCCCCCTTGAGGTACGCCTTCGGCGACAGCCCGGTGTGCTGGCGGAAACAGCGGTAGAAGGCGGAAAGGGAGTTGAAACCGGCACTGAAGGCCAGTTCGTCGATGCGCACCGGCGGCACGGCGGTTTTCAGCAGTTCGAGCAGGTGCAGCAGGCGCGCCTGGTTGACGTACTGGTAGAAGCTCTGGCCGAGCATCTGGTTCAGCAGGTAGGAAATCTGGTTCCGGGTATAGCCGGTTGCGCTCGCCACCTGGTGCAGGTCCAGGCTGGGGTCGAGGTAGGGCTGGGAACTCTGGAAATATTCCTCGATGTCCCGCGCCAGCATGCCCATCTGCCGTGCCGAAAGGCCGAGGCGGCTGGCCGCCGGACGTTGCGACGGGCCCTTGCCGGGCTGGGCGGCCGGTTGTACCAGCAGGGCATATTCGTTGATCCGCCAGATCAGTCCGTCGCGCACGGTGATGGCTTCGCTGGCGCGGAAGGTGCCGCCGCCGGCGACGCTGATGGCGTACTGGATGAACGCGGTGTCGCCATCGATGCGGATGCGGTCGTTGTGTTCGAGGAAATCTTCCGGGCCGCTGGGCATGGTGGCGAGCAGGTAGTTGCGCATGTCTTCGCGGTGCATGCAGCGATTCTGGAAGAAGTCGTTGTATTCCAGCTCAGGATGGTAAAGCGCGAGGACGGCCTCGATGTCACGGGCCTTCCAGCTCAGGTGGTAGCGCATCACCACGTCACGGGTGGCGGCGGTCAGGGGATCGGGAACTTGATCGTGGGCACTCATGGGACGGTCATGGCGAAGAGAAGCGCAAAGCATGCCCGAGCCGATGGGGGCCCTTCAATGCAACGGCTGAACATGCGCCAGCCTGCGCAGGCGCTGGGCCAGCTGCAGGTGCTGGGCCGGGTTGTCGCAGAGCAGCAGGGCGCGTTCCAGGTCATAGCGCTCGGCCTGGGGGCAGTCCAGGCGCTGGTAGATGTCGGCGCGCACCAGGTGGTCGTGCATGCTCGGCGGTCCGAGCAGCAGCACGCGCTCGGCATCCTTCAGGGCAGCGAGGAATTCACCTGCTTCGCGGTGCAGCTGGCAGAGGTTGCGTGACAGGCGCTGGATCATGTCTCCGGGACTGGCGGTCTGCAGGTGCGCGGCCTTGAGTTCGGCCTGCGGACCTTGCACGCGCACCAGCAGGTCCCGGCAGTCACGGGTATAGAGCCGGCGACCGCTGCTCGGGTCGAGCAGGTGGTCGGCGGTGGGCACGCGCAGCAGGAAGTGGCCGGGGAAATTCACCCCGACCAGCGGAATGCCCAGTCGGGAAGCCAGCTCCAGGGCAATCAACGCCAGGGACAACGGCTGGCCTCGTCGTGTTGCCAGCACCTGGGGCAGCAGGGCCGCTCGCGGACGAAGGGGCATTTCGTCGTCTTCGTGGAAGTCCAGTTCATTCAGGCGCCGCAGCAGGGGCTGCGCCAGTTCCGCCGGCGGCAGTTGCGGCAGGCCGACGGCGACCAGTTGCAGGAGCGCGCCGAAATCGCGCAGTACCTGTTCGGGCTCGAGCCGCGGATCGTGTTCGGCAGCAATCCACAGCGCCGCCTCCAGCATCGCGGGAGGGTCGCGTTCGAGGCAGGCGAGACAGTGTTGGCGCGGGTCCATGGGGTATCTCCGACGGATTGATTCCTTGTAGCCAACTGGTTGATTTTCGTCCAGTAGTGGCACGCGCAGCGGTTATCTCGGGGCCTTGGCTTATGTCCGCATGCAAGGGGGCGGGTGGCGCAGCTCGGCCTATACTGGCCCTTAACGTCAGGAAGGGAGCCCGCCATGTTCGCCATGATGGAAACCGCCCGGTTGGAGGCGTTGCACCTCGCCAATGATCCCGCCACCGGACTCAAGGCCATCATCGCCATCCACAACACGCGCCTCGGCCCAGCCTTGGGCGGTTGTCGCTATCTCGCCTACCCGGATGATGAAAGTGCCATTCGCGATGCGATCCGCCTCGCCCAGGGCATGAGCTGCAAGGCCGCCCTGGCCGGCCTTGACCAGGGCGGCGGCAAGGCCGTGATCATCCGGCCCGCCCACGTGAATGACCGCGCCGCCTTGTTCGAAGCCTTCGGGCGGATGATCGAGTCCCTGGGCGGCCGCTATATCACCGCCGTGGACAGCGGCACCTCCAGCGCCGACATGGACTGCATCGCCCAGCAAACCGGTCACGTCACCAGCACCACCGCGGCTGGCGATCCCTCGCCGCACACCGCTCTCGGCGTGTTCGCCGGCATTCGCGCCACGGCCCATGCACGCCTTGGCAGCGACGACCTGGAAGGTCTGCGCGTTGCCGTCCAGGGACTCGGCCATGTCGGTTATGCGCTTGCCGAGCAGCTTCACGCGGTCGGTGCGGAATTGCTGGTCAGCGACCTCGATGCCGGACGCGTGCAACTGGCGATGGAACAACTGGGCGCCCATCCGGTAGCCAGCGATGCCTTCCTCACGACGCCGTGCGACATCCTCGCGCCCTGCGGCCTGGGTGGCGTGCTCAACGCCCAGACCGTGGGGCAGTTGCGTTGCGCGGCGGTGGCCGGTGCGGCCAACAACCAGCTCGCCAGCCCCGATATCGCCGACGAGATGGAAGCACGCGGCATCCTTTATGCGCCGGACTATGTGATCAACTCCGGCGGGCTCATCTACGTCGCCCTCAAGCACAAGGGCGAAAGTCTGCCGGCGATCACCGCACACCTGTCGCGGATCAGCCAGCGCCTCACCGAGATCTACGCGCACGCCCAGGCCGACAAGCGATCCCCCGCGCGGGTCGCCGACGCCCTGGCCGAGCGCTTGCTGTTCGGCTGAACGGCCGCCACCAGCGGCCCGCCTGGCTCATTCCCGGAGCCACAAGCCCCGGGCCTCGACAGGCACCCACAAGGTGTAAGGAGAGATGCCATGTCCAATCGAATCGAGTTGCCCTATACCCGCTTCCTCGACCCCGAGGGGCGACTGGTCGGTGAACTGCCGGTCTGGGCCGACGACTTCAACCTGCTCACCGATCTCTACCGCCGCATGGTGCTGACCCGTCTGTTCGACCAGAAGGCGGTGGCCCTGCAGCGCACCGGCCGTATCGGCACCTACGCGCCGACCCTCGGCCAGGAAGCGATTGGCGTCGCCATCGGCAGCCTGATGCGCGCCGAAGACGTGCTGGTGCCGTATTACCGTGATACCGCCGTGCAGTTGATGCGCGGCGTGCGCATGGAGGAAATCCTCCTTTACTGGGGCGGCGACGAACGTGGCAGCGATTTCCAGGGCCCGCGCTCGAAAGAGGACTTCCCCATCTGCGTGCCCATCGCCACCCAGTCCCTGCATGCCTGCGGCGTGGCGACAGCGATCAAGATTCGTGGTCAGCATCGCGCCGTGGTAACCACCTGCGGCGATGGCGCCACCAGCAAGGGCGACTTCCTCGAAGCCCTGAACGTGGCCGGCGCCTGGCAGTTGCCAGTGGTCTTCGTGGTGAACAACAACCAATGGGCCATTTCCGTACCCCGGCGCATCCAGAGCGGCGCGCCGACCCTGGCGCAGAAGGCGATCGGTGCCGGCTTCCATGGCGAACAGGTGGACGGTAACGACGTGCTCGCCGTCTACGACCGTGTGCAGTGGGCACTGGACCGTGCTCGCCACGGCAAGGGACCGATACTGCTGGAGTGCATGAGCTACCGCCTGGGCGACCACACCACCGCCGATGACGCCACCCGCTACCGCAGTGCCGACGAGGTCAAGGCGGCCTGGCAGGACGAACCCATCAAGCGCATGCAGGCGTTCCTTGCCAGCCACAAGGTCTGGGATGAGGGACGCGAGCAGGCGCTGATCGCCGAGTGCCAGCGTCAGGTGCAGGTTGCGGTGGATAACTTCGAAGGCACTGGAATCCAGCCGGTGGAGTCGGTACTCGACCACGTCTACGCACGCTGGCCAGCCGCCCTTGGCGAACAACGCGAAATGCTCCTTGAACGGGTCGCCCGCAGGGAGGAACAGGGTCATGAGTAACCTCAATGCAACTACTGAAAAACGCGCCTTGCTGGAAGCCGTGAACATGGCCCTGCACCGTGCGATGCAGGAGGACGAGAATGTTGTAGTCCTGGGTGAAGACGTGGGCATCAACGGTGGCGTGTTCCGCGCCACGCTCGGTCTGCGCGATCGCTTCGGCTTCAAGCGGGTGATCGACACGCCGCTGGCGGAAACCATGATCGGCGGACTGGCCGTGGGCATGGCCGCCCAGGGCCTGAAACCAGTGGTGGAAATCCAGTTCCTCGGCTTCATCTATGCCGCCATGGAGCACCTGGTTTCCCACGCCAGCCGCATCCGCTGCCGCACCCGTGGCCGGCTGACCTGCCCGCTGGTGCTGCGCAGTCCCATGGGCGCCGGCATCCGCGCACCGGAGCATCACAGCGAAAGCACGGAAGCCTTGTTCGCCCACGTTCCCGGCCTGCGCGTGGTGATTCCGTCCTCCCCGGCGCGGGCCTATGGCCTCCTGCTGGCTGCCATCGATGATCCCGACCCGGTGATCTTCCTCGAACCCACCCGGCTCTACCGGATGAATCCGCAGCCGATTATCGACGACGGCAAGCGCTTGCCGCTGGATAGCTGCTTCACCCTGCGCGAAGGCTCGGACATCACCCTCGTCAGTTGGGGGGCCAGCATCCACGAAACCCTGCAGGCCGCCGCCAGGCTGGAAGGACAGGGTGTGTCCGCCGAGGTGATAGACGTGGCGAGCATCAAGCCGCTGGACCTCGACACCCTGGAAGCCTCGGTGCGCAAGACCGGCCGCTGCGTGATCGTCCATGAAGCGCCGCGCAGTTGCGGGGTGGGCGCGGAGATCGCCGCCAGCCTCTACGAACGCGTTTTGCTCGACCTGCAGGCGCCAATCCAGCGGGTCACGGCGCCGGACATTCCCCCGCCGCTGTATCGCCTGGAACAGCTCTACATCCCCAGCCCGGAAGACATTCTCGCGGCCTGCGACCTGGTGCTGAACTACGCCTGAGGAGTGCACGATGAAATACTTCAAACTGCCCGACCTGGGTGAAGGCCTGCAGGAAGCGGAAATCGTCCAGTGGCACGTGAAGGTGGGGGATAACGTCAAGGCCGACCAGTTGCTCGTCTCGGTGGAAACCGCCAAGGCCCTGGTGGATATCCCGGCGCCTCACGATGGCGTGGTGGCCAAGACCTTCGGCAAGGAGGGCGACATCCTCCATGTCGGCGAACCCTTGCTGGGTTATGAGGGCGAGGACGCCGACGCCGGCACCGTGGTCGGTCGCCTGGAAGGCGGAGGCAATGCCCAGGCGGACAGCTTCTTCGTCGGCGCCGCACCCTCTACCCGAGAACACCTGGCGCCCCGCGCCACCCCGGCCGTTCGCCAACTCGCCCGGCAGATGGGCGTGGAACTGGCGGCCTTGGCCGGCAGCGGCCCGGATGGTCTGGTGACCCGCGCCGATGTGGAACAGGCCGCGCAAAGCGCCCGCGACAGCTTCGGTGGCGAACGGCTACGCGGCGTGCGCCGCAGCATGGCGATCAACATGGCGCGCTCCCACGCCGAAGTGGTGCCGGTGACCATCTTCGGCGACGCCGACCTGCACCGCTGGCCGGAAGCCCGCGACCCGCTGATCCGCCTCGGTAAGGCCATCGCTGCGGCCTGCGAGGTGGAACCGATCCTCAACAGCTGGTTCGACGGCCGCGCCCTGTCCATTCGCCAGCACGACAAACTCGATCTCGGTATCGCCGTGGATACGCCGGACGGGCTCTTCGTCCCGGTGCTGCGCAATGTGGGTGGACGCAGTTCGGAAGACCTGAAAGAAGGCATGTCGCGCCTGCGGGCGGACGTGAAGGCACGTTCCATCCCACCCCAGGAAATGATGGGCGCCACCATTACCCTGTCCAACTTCGGCACGCTGTTCGGTCGCTACGCCAACCCCGTGGTCGTCCCGCCCCAGGTGGCGATCATCGGGGCAGGCGGCATCCGTGATGAGGTGGTGGCCTGGCAAGGCAAGGTGGAAATCCATCCGGTGCTGCCGCTGTCGCTGACCTTCGATCACCGTGCTGTCACGGGCGGCGAGGCGGCGCGATTCCTCAAGGCGCTGGTGCAGGCGTTGGAGCAACCGTAGGGCAGGGCTGCGCTCTGCTCAGCGATTGAAATCGCCGCCACAGGGAAAGCACATGGCAAATCTCCGGCATGGCCTGCCCCCTCTCCCTCTGGGAGAGGGTTGGGGTGAGGGCTGTTTCAGGCGCCACTCGGTGCCAACCCATTTCGCGAATAAATTCGCTCCCACAGGAAAGTTGCCCACAGGACTGCACCAAAGGTGAGCCAGAAGTCACCCCTCGCCCTCTGGGGTGAAGAGGCATGCTTTTGGAAGCACCGCTTCCAGTGCCGATGAACGCCTGAGCGCGAAGCGATCTGGCCGGGGCGCAGGGCGGGGGCCGGGGGGTGAGGGTAGTGTCAGGCCGGCTCGGCGCCCATCCATCGTTCGAATAAGTTCAGGGCTTCGCCCTGCTCAGCGATTGAAATCGCCCCCACAAGAGAGGTCCCACAGGATTGCGCCAAAGGTGAGCCAGAAGTCACCCCTCTCCACTTCAGGGAGAGGGGCCGGGGGTGAGGGGTGTGCCAGGCCGGCTCGGTGCGAACCCAATCCACGAACGAACTCGCCCCTGCGCATCGCCTTCACGCCCACTTGCCGAGCCGGGAGAAGGTCGTTATTTCTGTCTGCCCCGGAACCGGCAGGAGGCCCCCGATGACCGAATCCCCTTGGCAGGGCGCGCTCTGGCTGGCCCGTGATTTCTGCCTGCTCGATGGGGTCAGTGGCAGTGCGGGTACCCACGCCCACTACGCTCATCAGGCGCTGCTGGCCAAGGCTGGGCCGTTGCGCCTGACGGTCGATGGTGAGCTTCAGCGCGGTCGGTTCCTGCTGGTCGAGTCGATGCATCCGCATGCCATCGACAGCACCAGCCAGAACCTGCTCGCCGTCTTTGCCGAACCCTTGGCATTCAGCCCGGCGACCTTGCGTGAAGTGCTCGAAGAGGCTCCGGCAGACCTCGGGCGCTTGGCCGACCTGCTGCTGGCGGCGCCGCGGCAACGGCTGGATTCACGCATTGCCGAGGCGCTCGCGGCGGTCGATGGATTGCTGACGGACAAGGTCAGCGCGACGACCCTGGCGCGACGGGCTTGCCTGTCCCTTAGCCAGCTGGAGCGGTTGTTCGGCGACCAGGTCGGGCTCTCCGTACGGCGCCTGGTGCTCTGGCGCCGTTTGCGTCTGGCGCTGCGGCTGGCGCTCGAAGGCCTGTCGCTGACCCAGGCCGCTCACGATGCCGGTTTCGCCGATGCCGCACACTTTTCCCGCACCATGCGCGCCACCTTCGGCATCCGCGCTGACCGCAATCTGGCACGGTTGAAGCTGCAACTCATCGACTAGGCACGGCGCAATCCGGCGGGTGCTTTCGGGCTGGTTCCGTGGGGCTGGTGGCGGAAGGGCTCGACTATCTGGGCCAGGTAATCGCGGGGATAATTCGGGCGGCTTCCGATACCCAGGTCATCGGCGCCCATGCGGTAATCGCTGTGAAAGGCGGTGCCCAGCAGGCGGTCCCAGAAGCAGAAGAACAGGGCGAAGTTCACATCTCCGGCGCGGCCGTACTTCATGTGGTGAAAGCGGTGCACCGGCGCCCAGGCGAACAGGTGGCGCAGCGGGCCCATGCGCATGTCGACGTTGCTGTGCTGCAGCAGAAGTTGCAGGGCGATGGCGAAGGCGAGCAATGCCGCGACCGGCAGCGGCATTCCCATCAGAAGCAGAGGCGCGGTTCCGGCCAGGGCTTCGACGGTCTGGTGCAGCGGGTGCTTCATCAGGCCATTGAAACCGTACATGCGCTGCACGCTGTGGTGCACGGCATGCAGGCGCCAGAGTGGCTCGATCCTGTGGCTGAGGTAATGCATGAGGGTGACGCCGAAGTCGGCGATCAGAATGGCCAGCAGCAACTGCAAAGGCAGCGGCCAGTGGTGGGGCCACACTCCGGCGTTCGGTATCCAGGCGGCAGCCAATGGGATGGCCGCGATGCCGACCAGGTTGAGGGTTTCGTTGAACAGCGCGTGCAGGCCGTCCCGCAAGCGGTCGCCCCGTGGCCGGTTCCACTGTGGCTCATAGGGCAGCCAGACTTCGGCGAGGAAACTCAGGGCAATGGCCAATACCAGCAACGCCACGAGCCAGTAAGGCGGATGCTGGGCCGTGGTCCACAGTGCAAGGGCGAGGAAGCCGAAGAGGAACAGCGGGGCGAAGAGCCAGGCGAAGAGTGGGCGCATGGGAGGTCTCCTTGAAAGGGACCTCCAGCGTGAGGGACAAGGCTCCGCACCGATTGAAGAAACCGCGCAAGGTGGAACGGGGGCGAGTTACTCGCCGGCCAGTTCCAGCTCGGCCAGCGCGTCGGGCTGGTTCTTGAAGGCTCGGGCGAAGGTGTCGCGATGCTTGGCCATGAAGATGCCGATGTCTTCCACCTGCTGCTCGCTCAGGGACGGCACCGCTTTCTGCAGGACTTCGGCCAGGGATTCGGCCAGTTCGAGCATCTTGTCGTAACGGTCGGCTTCGGCCTTATCCATGAACAGGCGCTCCGGATCGCGACTGCTGCGGTACACCACTTCGACGGCCATTCATCACCCCTCACCTTCATCGGTTGGAAAATACTGGATGTGCGTACAGTATTCGGAATGATGGCAAATGGAAATAGCCCGTAGGAAATTTCCAACTGCCGGCCTCGCTCAACGGTCGCCGCGAATCGGCCCGAATTCCTCTGGAACTCAAGCATAGCCCCTGCCTTCGCCTTCGCTAAGAACAGGGCTGTGGTCGCCGGGAACGACGGTCAGGGCTGCGACAACCTGCCTCGTGGCGCGCAGGGTAGGGCGGCCCCCATCCTGCATCACCCCAACTGTCACTTTTCCCCGGCACCATCAGGGCCGTTGTCGCAAGGAGCTGTATCGTGAAAATCAACTGGGCTGAACAACTGCGCGAAAACGTGCATGGCCTGGCCGAGTCGCTGGGAAATCTCCTGGTGGAGAGCTTCCATTACCTGGCGCTGTTCGCCATCGGCGGTATCACTGCCTGGGCCGCTGTGGTGGCGTTCCTGGGGATGGTGGAGAAGGGGCACATCACGGTCGATGACATCCTGCTGCTGTTCATCTACCTCGAGCTGGGCGCCATGGTCGGCATCTACTTCAAGACCAATCACATGCCGGTGCGCTTCCTGATCTATGTGGCGATCACCGCCCTGACGCGCCTGCTGATTTCCGACGTTTCGCATCATCACCGGCCCGATCTGGGCGCGGTTTTCGTCTCCGGGGCGATTCTGTTGCTGGCGCTGGCAATCCTGGTGGTGCGCTTCGCTTCGTCGCGCTTCCCGTCCGAACAGTCCGACGCCCCTCCGCGCCGCCGGCACCTGCGCCGTCAGGTCGAGGCAGAAGAGGAAGCCTGACCGCGTGCACGAATAGCGTGCATCAGATGCGCGCTATTTGTGCGGCGTTGACCTGTCCCGAGCGAACCGGCGCGACACTGCCGCCGGTCATGCTGGTCAGCAGTTCTCCCACCTTGTTGCCGCTCTCGATGGCGATCCCCAGGCGAATGCTTTCAATCACGCGATTGAGGCGTACCGCATCGTTGCGTTGCGCTGCGCTGATCAGACGCCGCGCTGCCACGCCGCGCTCATTGGTGAGGGTCAGCATGATGGCGCCGTCCGGGCTGACGAGGCTGAGGTTGACGCGGTATTCGGCCTGGAATTCGTCGGTGAGGATCTGGAAGGGGTTGTACATGGCCTATCACCTGGTTGATGGAGCATGAGTCGATGGACGCCAGGAGAACTGCAAAGTTCGAACCGCCATGACCGACGGAGCGACCAGCTGTCGCGTATAGACTGATCCGGATCGTTCTGTGTGGGCCGATAGAATTTCTCTGTTGCAATCCGGAGGCGCATGTAAATAATTCTCAGTTTATTTCTGAGAATTCCTCTTGCCCTGTCGGAACGTTTCCGCCGGGAGCGTCCTTGACCAAGGATCAAACGTGAGCAAAGCCAAGACCTCTTCGCGCTGGGATGTGACCGCGCGGGTGCTGGCGGCGATTCTCGGTGGCTACGCGGCGGCCTATGCGGCCACGGCGTTCCTGTCCGTCTATCTGCCGTTGGTGCGCAGCGACCGGGTGGTATTCGCCAGCCTGTCCTGCTTCGCCGTCTACACCCTCGCCATCATCTATGCCTTTGCAGCGCGTTCGGCCGTCCGCGCCTGGCTCGTGCTGGTCGGGGCGACCGCCCTGATGGCGCTGGCCGCCTACCTGCCCAGCGACTTCGGAGTACGTCCATGAGCCTGCGCCAATCCATGGCGGGATTGCACACCTGGGGCGGGCTGTTGCCGTCGTGGCTGCTGTTCGTCATCTTCTTCGCCGGCAGCATCGCTTGCTTCGACAAGGAACTGGAGCGCTGGATGCGCCCGGCACTGCACGAGCCATCCAGCCACAGCATGACCGTCGACCAGGTGCGTGACGCGATGCTCGCCAAGGCACCGGATGCCCATGCCATCTGGATTCGCCCGCCGAGCGAGCGCGAGCCCTTCTACTGGGCCGGCTACGAGCCCGCCGATGAAAGCGAGTTCGTACGTTTCGCCCTTGACCCCGCCACCGGCGAGGCGATGCCGGAAACCGTCGGCGGGCTGTTCTTCTTCACCCTGCACTACGACCTCAATGCCGGCAGGGTCGGCATGTACATCGTGGCCATCGCCGCCATGTTCATGCTGGTGGCGCTGATCAGCGGCATCATCATCCACCGCCGCATCTTCAAGGACTTCTTCACCCTGCGCCCGGACGCCAATGGCCAGCGCGCCTGGCTGGATGCGCACAACCTGTTCGGCGTGCTGGGGTTGCCGTTCCACCTGCTCATCGCCTATACGGGCCTGGCCATCTCCGTGGTGTTCTACATGCCCGCCGGTATCCAGCGCGCCTACGACGGCAATGCCGAGGCGTTCTTCCACGACGTGATGGGCGCCTATTCGCGCGAAGACGTGAAGCAGCCGGCGCCGCCGCCGATGTCCCTCGACAGCCTGGTGGCCGACGCTCACCGCCGCTGGGGCGGCAACGAGACCGGCTGGATCAGCGTGCATCATCCGGCCGACGCCGCCGCAGTGGTGGATATCCGCCGCTACGACCGTTCGGGCATCGTCGACTTCCAGTGGACCCTGTCCTACGACGCGGCCAGCGGCGAACTGCTCCATGAACAGAAACCCTACAGCCCCGGTTACCAGAGCTATGCCTGGCTGACCAACCTGCACATGGCGCAGTTCGGCGGGCAAATCGTCCGTGCCCTGTACCTGCTGCTCGGCCTGATGGGCTGCGCGATGCTGGTGGCCGGCCTGCAGGTCTGGCTACGCAAGCGCGAGGTGCGTGGCGGCTACGGCATCGGACTGGTGCGCGCGCTGAATGGCGCGGTGGTCGGCGGCCTGCCGATCGCCAGCCTGGGCCTGCTCTACGGCAATCGCCTGCTGCCGGCCGGCATGGCCGAGCGCGCCAGCGCGGAAACCTGGGTCTTCGTCGGTGTCTGGCTGCTGGTGGCAGCCTGGGCCGTGCTGCGCCGCAACAGCGGCAAGGTCGCCCGTGATGTACTGGTTGCCGTGGCGGTACTGGCCCTCGGCTTGCCGCTGCTCAATGCGCTGATGACGCCCCAGGGCAGCCTGCTGGTGACCCTGGCGCGGGGGGATTGGGATATGGCGGGCATTGACGTTGTCCTGCTCGGGACCGGCGTTCTCTGCGGCTTCCTGGCCTGGCGCCGTTCGCAACCGCAGGCGGTCAAAACTCCGCGTGTCCGTCGTCGCCTGGTGGAGGAGAGTGTCTGATGCTGTTCCTGAGTTTCGCCTTCTGCTACCTGGCCATGACCGGATTGGCCCTGGCCATGTCGCGCCAGCACAAACTGCTCTTCAGTGCCACCCTGAGCGAATCCCGCAAACGCCTGCTGCGCATCGGCGCAGTGCTCGCCATGTTGACTGGCCTGGTCCTGGCCATCGCCGAACTGGGTGGCGAAATCGGCGGCGTGATCTGGCTCTGCCAACTGATGCTGGCCGGCTTGCTGTTGGTTGCGTTGCTGGCCTGGCAGAACCGCTGGGTGCTGCCTCTGGGAGCCCTGCTGCCACTGGGTGGTGGCCTGCTGAGCCTGATCTGAACCGTCCGACTGGCACCGCTCGCCGTTCGCAATGGCGAGCGTAAACTAGTCCTGGCGGTGCCCTGCATCACCGCCAGGAGGTGTTCCATGCGACCCGCGTTGCCCCTCATCGTGCTGGCCCTGCTGATCCTGTCACCGACTGCGCTGGCATCCTCCACCGAGGTCAGCTTCACCCAGCCAGACAAATTCAGTGATGCGCGCCTGAACCGCGACTACGGCCGGGGCGCGGATGACTTCGTCCTGAAAGACCTCAAGGCGCATATCGAGAAGCTTGGCAAGCGCTACCTGCAGCCCGGGCAGACCCTCAAGATGGAAATCCGCGATATCGACCTCGCGGGACAGTTCGAACCCTGGCGAGTGAATTTCCAGGACGTGCGCTTCATGCGTGAAGTGACCTGGCCGCGGATCAAACTGCACTACAGCCTGGAGCAGGACGGCAAGACGCTGGTGAGTCGCGATGCCACGGTGATCGACCAGTCCTACCTGCAGCACGGCAACTACTACTTCAGCAACGACCGCCTGCGTTACGAGAAGACCATGCTGGACGATTGGTTCCGCTGGAACATCGGGCCGAAGGACAAGACGGTTTCGTATTGATTGGCGGGGTAGGGCGGACCTGCGGCCCGCTTGGTGAATGAATTCGCCCCTACAGGACTGTGCCGAAGGTGGGCCGTGAGTCACCCCTCGCCCTTCCGGCTACGAGGGTTCGCGAGCAGAGCTCGCTCCTACAAAAGCACGGCAGGACTGCGTCCTGCATAGCGATTGAAATCGCCCCCACAAAGTCGTCGCCACAGAGGTGAGCCGAGAGTCACCCCTCGCCCGCTTGCGGGAGAGGGGGCGGGGGAGAGGGGCCCTTAGAACTCCACGCTGTAACTCAGGCTGTAGGTGCGCCCACGACCGTGGTAGTCGAACAGGTCGGCGGGGATGTTGGCGCTGTAGAACACTTGCGCGCGCTGGCCCCAGACGGTGGTGTAGTCCTTGTCCAGCAGGTTCTGGATGCCGAAGTTGAGGGTACCCACCGGCAGGACCTGGCTGCCCAGCAGGTCGAAGGTCGCGTAGCCGTCGATCTTGTGGTCGTTGCCGTCGAACTGGCCGCTGGCGAGGACGTTGCCGTCGTCGGACAGGTTGAAGGTGCGCACGCCTTGCAGGCGCAGGCTGGTGTCGTCGTCGCGCCAGCCAACGAAGGCGGTCAGCTTGGACGGACTGGCGGCGGTCACGTCCTGTTTCTGCCAGCGGTCGTCGATCTTCTGCTGGGAACGGATGGCCAGGGCGCTGGTGCCCACCTGCCAGTTGTCGTTCAGCCAGTAGTTGGCCTGGCCTTCCAGGCCGTAGTTGCGCTTCTTGTTGTCCAGCTGCTCCACCAGGAGGGTGGTGCGGTTGTAGGTGATGCTCTTGTCGGACCAGGCGTAGAAGGCGGCCAACTGGGCATCCAGGCTGCCGTCGTAATGGCGCCAGCCAAGCTCCACCTGCTTGGTCTTGATGCCGTCGAGGGCGGAGTCCTTCACGTTCACCCCCTTCTGCAGCACCCAGCGGCCATTGACCGGGGCAGCGGAGTAGGTGCCCTGGCCGTAGTACTTGGCCGGGTCCGGCAGCTCGAAACCTTCGGAATAGTTGGCCCAGACCTGCTGGGCCTTGTTCAGCTTATAGACGGCACCGAAGTTGTAGAGATCGACCTGGTAATCCTTCTCGCCGCCGGGAATGGCGTCGGCGCTGGTGCCGTTGCCATTGCTGATCTGGATTTGCTGGGATGCCGCAACGAAGTCACCGACGTCGTTGTTGGTGCGCTGGCGACGCACGCCGCCGGATAGGGTCAGGTCGTCGGTGGCGCGCCAGCTGCCCTGGGCGAACAGCGAGTTGCTGTCGGTATCGATGCCGGGGTAGCGGCCGACCTTGGCGAACTCGTCAGCCACCAGGCCGCCGGTCTGGGCGGCGGTGGTGAGATCGAACAGGGCCTGGTCGGAATCGAAGCTTTCACGTTCGATGTCGGCACCGTAGGTCAGGGTGAAGCGGTCCCACTCCTTCACGAGTACGGCCTTCAGCCCGTAGTAGTCGGTGTCCTGCTGCGAGGCGGAGTAGTAGGAACGAGCCGGGTTGATCGCGCCCGTACCGGTGAAACTGATGCTCGGGTAAGGCTGGAAGGCCATCTCTTCGCTGCGGTAGTAGGCCTGCAGGTAGAGGTCGTGGCCGAGCACTTCGGGGGCGTGGTAGGTGGCATTGAACTGGGTACGCTCGGTGCGCGGCTCGCGGTCGAAGCTGGCGCCTCCTTCGATCTCGAAGGGCTCCAGGCCGCGCAGGCCGGCGAAGTTGCGGCCGAGGTCGACGCCCTTGTCGCCGTCGTAGCCGGAGTCGTACCACTGGGCGCCGAGGCTCAGGCTGTGGCCATTGGCGAAGGTGAGGTCGAGGCTGCCCATCACGTCCACCGACTGGTTGTACTGCAGGTCGGTCTGGGTGATGTCGAGCATCACCTGGTCGCCGCTGCCGTCATAGGCGGCGCCGTTCTTCTGGTAGGCCACCGAGGCGCGGCCCTTGATCTGCTCATTGCCGCCACTGACGGACTGGGCTGCGCGCCAGTCGTGGTCCTGGCTGGTCTCGAAGCCGCTGCGCAGACCCACTTCGCTGTTGAAGCGCGCAGGTCCCGCCTCGCCCTTCTTGGTGACGATGTTGATGATGCCGCCGGTGGCGCCGCCGCCGTACACCGCACTGGCGCCGGAGAGCACTTCGATGCGCTCGATGTTGAACGGGTCGATGGAGTCGAACTGGCGGCTGATGCCACGGGAGCTGTTCAGGGATACGCCGTCGATCATCACCAGGGCGCTACGGCCGCGCATGTTCTGGCCGTAGTTGGTACGACCCTGGGGACCGATGTCGAGACCGGGGATCAACTGGCCGAGGGCTTCCTTGAAGGGCACGCCGCCCTTCGTCTGCTCCTGCAGCTGCGGCGCGTCGATGATCCACACGGTGCCCGGCAGCTCGCTGATGCTGGTGGGCGCGCGGGAGCCGACCACCACCTGGCGGTCCACTTCGATGGCGGCGCCGGAGGATTGCAGGCTGTAGCCGCCGTCCTGGGCCACGGCGTGCAGGCCACTGCCGGCCAGCAACTGGTTCAGGCCCTCGTCGACGCCGTATTGGCCGTGCAGGCCCTGGGTCTGGCGGCCGGCCGTCAGCTCGGGGCTGAAGGACAGCAGCACGCCGGCTTCACGGCCGAACTGGTTGAGCGCTGCTTCCAGCGGGCCGGCGGGAATGTCGAAGGCCTGGCGTTGGCTTTCGGCACCAATTTCCAGGGCGGCCGCCATGACGGGAGCGGGCAGGGTAGCGGCCAGGCCGAGACTCAGCAGCAGCGGCTGCATGGCGCGGACCAGTGGTTTGCGGGCGAATTGGCGAAGACGCGGCGGGTACTGCATGGGGGATCTCGTCGTGAATTGGGAAGGTCTCTGCCTGCCTTGTCACGCGAGTTCGGAAAAAAGGCTCAGCTTGCGCAAAAAAAATTGTCCATCGATGAAGCCCAACGGCGGAGGCGTGCCGGAAGTTGGGCCTCGCTGTACTCGGACCAACCTACGGGACGCCCCGTCAACCGGTGGCGCGTGGGTGCACCTTGACCCAGTAGCGCGTCAGGCTGTGCACCTCCACCGGCAGCGCCTTGGGCAGCATGGCGAGGATGCGTTCGGTGTTGTCCAGGGGGTAGCTGCCGGAAATCAGCAGGCCGGCCACCTGTGGATCACAGCTGAGGTGGCCACGGCGGTAGCGGCCGAGTTCCGCGAGGAAATCGTCCAGGCGCATATGGCTCGCGACCAGCATGCCCTGGGTCCAGGCCAGGCTGTCTTCGCTGGCGCTTGCGGGCGGGTCGATGCGGGGGGGCGAGAGGTTGGCCTGTTGGCCGGGCAGCAGCGACTGGCGCTGGCCATCGGCAAGCAGGTCGGCGCTGCCTTCGAACAGGCTGACGCGGCTGGTGCGTTCAAGGACGCGCACGTTCAGACGGCCGCCACGGCTCTCGATCAGGCCCTGGGGCGTGTGGATGCGCAGCGGACGTGGATCGCTGACGCCATCGAGGAGGATTTCCCCCTGGCGCATCTCGATCAGCCGCTGTCCCGCATCGAAGCGGATATCCACCGCGCTTGCAGTGTTCAGTTCCAGGCGAGAGCCGTCGGCCAGGTGCAGCGCGCGGCGTTCGCCGACAGCGGTGGATGCGTCGCTGCGCAGGGCCAGCAGGGATTCGCTGTCGCGCAGGCTGATGGCGCCACCTCCGACCAGGGCGCAAAGCATCAGCAGCTTCAGGGCTTCGCGGCGATTACGCTGCGCTGGCGCACCCAGAGCCGCCAGCGCCACTGGCGTTTCCAGTCCGCGCAGGCCGCGGTTAACCGCCTCGATGCGTTGCCAGGCACGTTCATGTTCCGCATCGGAGCTGCGCCAGTCCCGCCAGGCCTGGTGACGTTGTTCGCTGACCTCGCCACACTGCAGTTCCACCAGCCATTCGACCGCCTGTTCGGCTACGGCCGGGGCAATGCGGCTGCGATCCACGCTGTGCAGGCTCATGTCACACGCTCTCCGCGAAATAGCAGCGCTGCGCCGCCTTGACCATGTGGCGCTTGACGGTGGAGAGCGAGATGTCCAGTTGGGCAGCTATTTCCACGTAGGTCATGCCGTCCACCTGGGCCAGCAGGAAGACCTTCTTCGCCACCGCCGGCAAGCCGTCCAGCAAGCGGTCCAGTTCCACCAGGGTCTCCAGGATGATGGCGCGTTCCTCTTCGCTTGGGGCGAGCGCTTCCGGCTGGGCGGCGAGAGCTTCGAGATAGGCACGCTCGATGTCCTGACGCCGGTAGTGGTTGGCCAGCACGCGCTTGGCTACCGTGGTGAGGAAGGCGCGGGGCTCGAGGATCACTGGTTTTTCCCGCGCCAACAGGACGCGCAGGAAGGTGTCCTGCGCGAGGTCCGCGGCGTTCTGCGGGCAGCCCAGGCGCCGGCGCAGCCAGCCCGTCAGCCAACCGTGATGGTCGCTGTAGAGTTTCTGCAGGGATTCGGCCGGCGGAGGCGGAAGGGCGTCGGCACCGTGATTCAAGAACTGGACTCGGAAGCAAATGGGAATGTTTCGCATTCTATAGTTGCTGGCCGGAGTTCAGCAATAATCAGAGGGTATCGAAGAATCTTCTTAACTTGCTGTAGGAAGGTTGGAACCGCCCAACACGCTCCGTGGTCAACTGGCAACAAAATCTGGAGAAATCACCATGCTTTCGCGTCACTGCAACCGTCGTCTCGCTTCCGTCCTGATCGCCGGTCAGCTCGTCTTCCTTGCCCAGATGCCGCTGGCCCAGGCCGCCATGATCGGCACGCCGCAGGCCATGCAGGAGCAATCCCTGCAGCAGCATCAACCGGTCGACCAGGCGCAACTGCGCGCCATGCTTGACGACAAGCAGGTACAGCAGAAGCTCGAATCCCTCGGTGTGCCGCGCGAGCAGGTGGAGGCACGTATTGCCAGCCTGACCCCGGCCGAGCTGCAGCAATTCAACCAGCGCCTGGAGCAGGAACCCGCCGGCGGCTGGGTGGGCATCATCGTGCTGTTCCTGGTGATCTTCATCATCACCGACATGCTCTGCGCCACTGACATCTTCAGCTTCATCAAGTGCATCAACTGATGCGACTCTGGCTCGCCGTCCTGGTGCTGGCCCTCGCGGGCTGCGCCGGGCAGCAACCGGCGCTGTCGCCCCAGAGCGACCGCCTGCCACAGCGCATGGAGCTGACCCAGACGCCGTTCTATCCACAGGAGATCTACCAGTGCGGCCCGGCCGCGCTGGCGACGGTGCTGGTGCAGCGAGGTGTGAAGACCTCACCCGAGGAGCTGACGCCGAAGGTCTACCTGCCGGCCCGGCAGGGCAGCCTGAAGCTGGAGCTCGTGGCTGCCGCGCGCCAGTACGGAATGCTGGTCTATCCGCTGGAACCGAACCTGGATGCACTGCTGGCCCAGGTGGCGGCCGGTAACCCGGTGCTGGTGATGCAGAACCTCGGTCTGGACTGGCTGCCGCGTTGGCACTTCGCGGTGGTGGTCGGGTTCGACCGCAGCAAGAACGAGCTGGTGCTGCGGTCTGGCACCGAGAAGCGCTGGGTCACCGACCTGCGCAGCTTCGACCGTACCTGGCAGCGTGCCGAGCGCTGGGCCGTGGTGACGGTGCCGGCAGACCAACTGCCCGCCGAGGTCCGTCTGGAACCCTGGATCAAGGCCGCCAACGACCTTGAGCAGACCGCCCAGCGCCCGGTGGCGGAGCGTGCCTATCGCACGGCCGCCGAGCACTGGCCAACGGAACCGTTGCCGCTCTTCGCCCTGGCCAATGCGCGTTATGCCGACGGTGATCGAGATGGCGCCGAGAAGGCCCTGCGCGAGAGCCTGAAGCGCAAGCCCGACTACGCCCTGGGCTGGTTCAACCTGTCCGAAGTGCTCAACGAGAAAGGCTGTGCGACCCAGGCCCAACAGGCCCGTGCCTGCGCTCGCCAGTTGGCGCCGGGGGACGCGCGCCTGACTACTCCGTTAGGGACGACTCCAAGCGGCAAAAGGCAGTGCGGTGCGCTGCCCGTGTGCGGTGAGTGAAGAACCTGTAGGGGCGATTTCAATCGCCAAGCAGGCCGAAGGTCTGCCCTGCTGTGTCCGTCAGGGCAACTGCGTTGCCCTTGGCGAATGAATTGGCTATGTCTGCGTTAGCTGTTGCCTTTGTAGGAGCTAGCTTGCTAGCGAAAAGGAGCCATTCGCTGGCAAGCCAGCTCCTACGGGCAATGCAGCTTGCAGACACAGCCAATGAATTCGCCCTACAGAAGCAAAAAAGCCCCGCATTTGCGGGGCTTTTTCTTGGGGCTTGGCCTTACAGGCGCAGGCCGCCGTCCAGCTCCAGGACACGACCGGTGTAGTAGTCGTTCTCCAGGATGTAGGCAACCGAGTGAGCGATTTCCAGCGGTTTGCCGAGGCGGCGCAGGGGAATGCCCGAGGTCATCTTTTCCAGGGCTTCCGGCTTCATGCTGGCGACCATGTCGGTCTCGATGAAGCCCGGGGCGACGCCGGCCACACGGATGCCGTAGCGAGCCAGTTCCTTCGCCCAGACCACGGTGTCAGCGGCTACACCGGCCTTGGCGGCGGAGTAGTTGGCCTGGCCCATGTTGCCGGCGCGGGAGATGGAGGAGATATTGATGATCGCGCCCTGGTTTTCCAGTTCGATCATCTTGGCGGCGACTTCGCGGGTGCAGAGGAAGACACCGGTCAGGTTGACGTCGATCACGGCCTGCCACTGGGCCAGGCTCATCTTGGTCATTTCGCCGTCCTTGACCTTGATGGTCAGGCCGTCGCGCAGGATGCCGGCGTTGTTCACCAGGCCGTTGATGGCGCCGAAGTCTTCGGCCACCTGGGCGACCATGTGGGTCACCTGCTCTTCGTTGGCCACGTTGCAGAGGTAGGCGCGGGCATCACCACCGGCAGCCTTGCAGGCGGCTACCGCTTCATCCAGTTTTTCCTGGTTCAGGTCCACCAGGGCGAGCTTCGCGCCCTTGGCGGCCAGATACTCACCCATGGCGCGGCCGAGGCCCTGGCAACCACCGGTAATGATGATGACCTTGTCTTTGAGTTGCATGAGAATCCCCTCGAATAACTGTCGCTTTGCCCCCGCTTGCGCCGTTAAACCGCTATTCTGGGCGCTCGTCCGTTTTCGACGGATTCTTTGCGAGGAGTCATAAGGTGAGCGTGAAAGCCGCAAAGCATGCACGAGAAATGCTGCTCAAGGAATACCAGGGGGTGCTGTCCACCCATTCCAAGACCATGCCGGGCTTCCCTTTCGGATCAGTGGTGCCCTATTGCCTGGATGCCGAAGGCCGACCGCTGATCCTCATCAGCCGCATCGCCCAGCACACCCATAACCTGCAGAAAGACGCCAAGTGCTCGCTGCTGGTGGGCGAACGCGGCGCCGCCGACGTCCAGGCCGCCGGGCGCCTGACCTTGCTGGCCGAAGCACGGCAGATCAGCGACGAAGCTGAGGTGGAAGCCGCAGCGACCCGCTACTACCGCTACTTCCCGCAGGCCGTGGACTACCACCGCACCCATGACTTCGATTTCTGGCGCCTCGAGCCGGTGCGCGCTCGCTTCATCGGCGGCTTCGGCGCCATCCATTGGGTGGACCAGCTCGTTCTGGCCAACGGCTTCGCTGGCGAAGCCGAGATCAGCATGCTGGAACACATGAACAGCGATCACGCCAATGCCATCGCCCACTATGTGGAACTGGCCGGCTTGCCGTCCGAACCGACGGCGGCGATGGTCGGAATCGACTCTGAAGGATTCCACCTACGCATCGGTCAGACGCTTCATTGGTTGCCCTTCCCAACATCCTGTAACAACCCAGGTGCAGTCCGTCAGGCCTTGGTACAGCTGGCTCGCGCTGAATCCTGGCCGACCGGTGGCGAGGCAGTGGCTTGAATTGGGAGGAGGGCGACTTCATCTAACGGATTATCGGAAGCCGTTCTTCCGCCAAGGACCCCCAGATGCGCGCTTTTCTCTTTCTGTTCCTGCTCTTTCCGCTGATCGAACTGGCCGTCCTGATCCAGGTCGGCAGCGCGATCGGCGTCCTGCCCACTCTGCTGCTGGTGATTGGTACCGCCGTGCTCGGCAGCGTGCTGCTGCGGGTAGCCGGTGTCGCCACTGCCTGGCGCGCCCGTGAGCGCCTGGCCCGTGGCGAGGTGCCTGAGCAGGAAGTACTCGAAGGCCTGCTGATCGCTGTCGGTGGCGGCCTGCTGCTGCTCCCGGGTTTCATCAGCGACATCATCGGCCTGTTCTGCCTGATCCCCTTCACCCGTCGCCTGTTCATCCGCAATCTGCGCCAGCGCGCAGCGGCCCAGGCCATGCGCCAGCGCGCCTTCGCCGACGACCTCGCCGCCCGCAGCGGACAGACCCGCCCGAACGTGATCGAAGGCGAGTACGAGCGCCGCGACCGCTAATTTTTTTTGCGGATGACCCTTGAAATGCCTCCGGGCGCCCCTATGTATCGGTCACCGCAAGGTTCTTGCCTGTTGGCAGGTCAGATTCCAGCGGCGCGCCCGTCGCGCTGCAACCGGCCCCGCCGGACATTACCAACCCACCGGTGCGCGCACCGGTCGAAAGACAACACTATTGGGAGAGATCGACAATGAAGCTTCGTCCTCTGCATGACCGCGTCGTCATCCGTCGCAGCGAAGAAGAGACCAAAACCGCTGGCGGCATCGTGCTGCCGGGTTCGGCCGCCGAGAAGCCGAACCGTGGCGAAGTCGTCGCTGTAGGCACCGGTCGCCTGCTGGACAACGGCGAAGTGCGTCCGCTGGCCGTCAAGGTCGGTGATCAAGTGGTGTTTGGCCCGTACTCCGGCAGCAACACCATCAAGGTCGATGGCGAAGAACTGCTGGTGATGGGCGAGAGCGAAATCCTCGCCGTCGTCGAAGCCTAAGTCTCGCGAATCTCCGCCTACACACCAAAGAATTGAGGATCAATTAAATGGCTGCTAAAGAAGTCAAATTCGGCGATTCCGCCCGCAAGAAAATGCTGGTTGGCGTGAACGTACTGGCCGACGCCGTTAAAGCCACCCTGGGCCCGAAAGGCCGTAACGTGGTTCTGGACAAGTCCTTCGGCGCTCCGACCATCACCAAGGATGGCGTTTCCGTTGCCAAGGAAATCGAGCTGAAAGACAAGTTCGAAAACATGGGCGCCCAGCTGGTAAAAGACGTTGCCTCCAAGGCCAACGACGCTGCCGGTGACGGCACCACCACCGCTACCGTACTGGCTCAAGCCATCGTCAACGAAGGCCTGAAGGCCGTTGCCGCCGGCATGAACCCGATGGACCTGAAGCGCGGCATCGACAAGGCCACCATCGCCATCGTTGCCCAGCTGAAAGAGCTGGCCAAGCCTTGCGCTGATACCAAGGCCATCGCCCAGGTAGGCACCATCTCCGCCAACTCCGACGACTCCATCGGCAACATCATTGCCGAAGCCATGGAGAAAGTAGGCAAGGAAGGCGTGATCACCGTTGAAGAAGGCTCGGGCCTGGAAAACGAACTGTCCGTCGTAGAAGGCATGCAGTTCGACCGCGGCTACCTGTCCCCCTACTTCATCAACAAGCCGGACACCATGGTCGCCGAGCTCGACGGCCCGCTGATCCTGCTGGTGGACAAGAAGATCTCCAACATCCGCGAAATGCTGCCGGTCCTGGAAGCAGTCGCCAAAGCCGGCCGCCCGCTGCTGATCGTCGCTGAAGACGTTGAAGGCGAAGCCCTGGCTACCCTGGTTGTGAACAACATGCGTGGCATCGTCAAAGTCGCAGCCGTCAAGGCTCCGGGCTTCGGCGACCGTCGCAAGGCCATGCTGCAGGACATCGCTATCCTGACCGGCGGCACCGTGATTTCCGAAGAAGTCGGCCTGTCCCTGGAAAGCGCTTCCCTGGAGCACCTGGGTAACGCCAAGCGCGTTGTCCTGAGCAAGGAAAACACCACCATCATCGACGGCGCTGGCGCCCAGGCTGACATCGAAGCCCGCGTTGCCCAGATCCGCAAGCAAGTCGAAGAAACCACTTCCGACTACGACAAAGAGAAGCTGCAAGAGCGTCTGGCCAAGCTGGCCGGCGGTGTTGCCGTGATCAAGGTCGGTGCGGCTACCGAAGTCGAGATGAAAGAGAAGAAAGCCCGCGTTGAAGACGCCCTGCACGCTACCCGTGCTGCCGTCGAAGAAGGCGTGGTTCCTGGCGGTGGCGTAGCCCTGGTTCGCGCCCTGCAGGCCATCGAAGGCCTGAAAGGCGACAACGAAGAGCAGAACGTCGGTATCGCCCTGCTGCGTCGCGCTGTAGAAGCTCCGCTGCGCCAGATCGTGGCCAACGCCGGTGACGAGCCGAGCGTGGTTGTCGACAAGGTCAAGCAAGGTTCCGGCAACTACGGCTTCAACGCTGCTACCGGCGTGTACGGCGACATGATCGAAATGGGCATCCTGGACCCGGCCAAGGTCACCCGTTCCGCTCTGCAAGCTGCTGCCTCCATCGGCGGCCTGATGATCACCACCGAGGCCATGGTTGCCGAAGTGGCTGACGACAAGGCCGGCCCGGCCATGCCTGACATGGGCGGCATGGGCGGCATGGGCGGCATGATGTAAGCCACCCGGCCATCCGGTTCGAAGAAGCCCCGCCTCGTGCGGGGCTTTTTCTTGCCTGCGGAAATGGGCGCAAGTGCCGCGCGTGGGTATGATCGCTGGTTACGCGCTGACGGGAATTCCAGGCTGGTTCCCGGTCGAACGTGCTCGGGCCGGCAAGCGGCCCTCAGTGGATGAATGGAGTTGCACCATGCGGATCCTGCTAGTCGAAGACAACAACGACATTCTCGGCAACATGGTCGATTTCCTCGAACTCAAGGGCTACTCCGTCGACTGTGCACGGGATGGCCTCTCCGGACTGCACCTGGCCAGCAGCGAGCACTATGACCTGGTCGTGCTCGACGTGATGTTGCCGGGGCTGGATGGCTACAGCCTCTGCCGCCGCCTGCGTGAAGAGGCCCGGCGCGATACGCCGGTCATCATGCTCACCGCCCGTGATGCGCTGGATGATCGCCTGCAAGGCTTCAAGTCTGGTGCCGACGACTACCTGCTCAAGCCTTTCGCCCTTTCCGAGCTGGCCGCTCGCATCGAGGCCGTGCTGCGTCGTTCCCAGGGCGGCGGCAAGCGCAGCCTGCAGGTGGGCGATCTCAGCTATGACCTGGACACGCTGGAGGTCAGCCGCGCAGGCAAGACCCTGCGGCTCAATCCCATCGGCCTCAAGCTGCTCGCGGTGCTGATGCAGAAGAGCCCGCACCTGGTTCGCCGGGAGGCGCTGGAAGAGGCCCTGTGGGGCGATGACTGCCCTGACAGCGACAGCCTGCGTAGCCACATCCACCAGTTGCGCCAGGTGATCGACAAACCCTTCGACAAACCGCTGCTGCACACCATGCATGGTCTGGGCTACCGCCTGGCGGAGTCCGCTGATGGAGTTTAAGCAGAGCCTCGCCCGACGGATTCTCATCGCCTTCGTGCTGATGACGACACTGGTGGGGGGCACCTTCTCCGTCGGCATCATCGAAGTCGTGCACCTGATCGAAGAGCAATTGATTTCCCGCGACCTGAACAACGAACTCCGCCGCGTCCTCACCCAGAACATCTTCCAGGGCAAGCCGCCGGCCCTGGACAGCGATACCCGCTTCTACAGCAGCGACAGCGCCAGTCCCTATGTGATTCCCGAGAACATGACCGACCTGTCTCCGGGATTTCACGAGGTCTTCGAGGGCGACAGCTCCTACCATGCGCTCGTTCGTGAGATCGACGGCCGCCGCTATGTGATGCTGCAGGACCAGAGCGAATTCGAGGCCCGCGAGCAGGTGCTTTACCGGGTGGTGATGGTGGGCTTCGGCCTCAGCGTGTTGCTGGCGCTGCTGCTGGGCTGGGTGCTGGCGCGCAAGGTCATCGAGCCGGTGGTGCGCCTGGCCGGGCAAGTCCGTCATCGCGACCAGTTACTGGGCATGGCGCCTCCTTTGGCGCCGGACTACGCCGCCGACGAGGTGGGGCAACTGGCCCAGGCCTTCGACGATACCCTTGGGCGGCTGCATGATGTGCTCAATCGCGAACGCCTGTTCACCAGCGACGTCAGCCACGAACTGCGCACCCCGTTGATGGTACTGGCTACATCCTGTGAGCTGCTGGCGGAGAATCCCCACCTCGATGCGCGTGGTCGTGCCCATGTGCAGCGCATTGCCCGTGCGACCGAAGAAATGCGCGACCTGGTCCAGACGTTCCTGATGCTGGCACGTGCCCAGCGCGACGAAACCAGCGGGGCGCCACAGGCGAGCCTGACCAGTGTCGCCGGCGATCTTGCCAACCAGTGGCGCGAGGCCATCGAGCAGAAGGGTCTGTGCTTCGAGTACCACCCCGGCACACCCCAGGACCGCCCCTACAATGCGTCCTTCCTGCGCTCTGTGCTCGGAAACCTGCTCCGCAACGCGCTGCACTACACCGACGCCGGCAGCATCCGACTGGTACTGAAGGACGGCGGCTTCGTGGTGGAGGACAGCGGCGTCGGCATCCCCGAAGCGGAGCGCGAAGCCATGTTCCGGCCGTTCGTCCGAGGGCCGGCGAAGCGCGGCGATGGTCTTGGGTTGGGGCTTTCGCTTGTTCAGCGGATCTGTGACAACCAGGGCTGGACCGTCAGCCTGAGCGCCGTTGAGCCCACCGGTTGCCGCTTCGAGGTGAATCTCGGCGGTCGGCCCGATCTCGCCAATTGAGTCTTTTCTCACCCTTTGACCCTTCCCGAAGTAGCCGTTGCGGACGCAAATAAGCCCGGGACCGACCGTCGAGCAAGCGGGCAGCCCTGCGCGAGTTGTGGCAGTTTAGGCGCCACTCGTCGCTGAGCGAGGCGGGTTGGTTAGTGCTGATCTACGGTTATGAAGCAGCGTTTGGCAGCGCTATCAAGGGGTTGCGATCATGAAATTAGAAGTCACACGAGCTTTTTTTCTCGTCGGCGCTTTGGGAGTAGCCTCCCTGGCGGTGGCTGCCTGGCATGAACCCTCGCCCTCCGTGGTCAGCGTCAACGGCCTCGGCTATTGCCCGTTACCGCCCAATGCGCGGTTGAAGGCGCAAGTGCAGCCGGACCAGAACCTGCTGCTGTTCATGTTCGGCCTGTCCCAGGGGCTGCGCGCCCAGGAGTGAGGTCCGAACCCACGGGAAACCCCGCCAAGGCGGGGTTTTCTGTTTTTTGGGGTGAGCGGAATCGATTTTGTTCGTTGGACTTCGCGTAGCTCAGCCGCAACCTACGAGAAGCTGCCCGGCAAAGAAAAGCCCCGCAATTGCGGGGCTTTTCGTTATCGCGGCTGGGCTCAGTGGCTGGTCGCCGGCTGGCCTTCGGGCTGCAGGTCCTTCTTCGCCAGGAGCGTATAGACGCAAGGCAGGACGAAGAGGGTGAACAGCGTGCCGATGGACATGCCGGTGGCGATCACCAGGCCAATGTCGAAGCGGCTGACCGCCCCCGCACCCGTGGCGAGGATCAGCGGCACCATGCCGAACACCATTGCCGCGGTGGTCATCAGCACCGGCCGCAGACGAATGGCAGCGGCTTCTTCGACCGCTTCGCGGGCAGACAGTCCCTTCTCACGACGCAACTGGTTGGCGAACTCCACGATCAGGATGCCGTGCTTGCTGATCAGGCCGATCAGCGTCACCAGGCCCACCTGGGTGTAGATGTTCATGCTGGATACGCCGAGGAACAGCGGGATCAGCGCGCCGCAGATGGACAGCGGTACCGTGACCAGCATCACCAGCGGGTCGCGGAAACTCTCGAACTGCGCAGCCAGCACCAGGAAGATGATCGCCAGGGCCAGCGCGAAGGTGACGTAGAGCGCACTGCCTTCCTGCACGTACTGGCGGGATGCGCCGGCATAGTCGAAGCCATAGCCGCGCGGCGCTTCTTCGCGAGCGATCTGCGAGACGGTGTCGATGGCTTCGCCCATGCTCACCGTCGGGAAGCCTTCGATGATGGCCGAGTTGAGCTGCTGGAACTGCTTCAGGCGCGTCGGCCGGGCGCTGTCATGCACGCTGATCAGGGTCGACAGGGGCACCATGGCGCCGCTATCGCTCTTCACGTAGTAGTTGCTCAGCCAGCCCGGATTGTCGCGGTAGGCGCGCTCGACCTGGGCGATGACCTTGTAGCTGCGGCCGTCGATGGTGAAGCGGTTGATCTCACCCTCGCCCAGCAGGATCGCCAGGGTCGAGCCCAGGTCCTCCATGGACACGCCCATCTGCGCAGCCTTCGCCCGGTCGATGTCCACCACCACTTCCGGCTTATCGAACGCCAGGTCGACGTTGAGGAAGGCGAACTTGCCCGACTCCATGGCGCGCGCCTTGATCCGCTCGGTCACTTGCAGCAGCGACTCGTAGTCGTTCGGGGTGTTGATCACGAACTGGAACGGCAGGCCTTCGCCGGTGCCCGGCAGCGAGGGCAGGTTGAAGCCGAAGATCTGCAGGCCGGGGATCTGGTTCAGCTTGCCCTGGACCTCATGGAGCAATTCCATCTGGGTGCGTTCGCGCTCGTCCCAGGGCTTGAGCAGGAAGCCGCCGATGCCGGACTGCACGCCGTCGAAACCGTTGATCTGGAACGAGGAGTAGTACTCGGGGAACTCCTTGAAGATTTTCACGAACGCCTCGGTGTAGGCGTTCAGATAGTCCAGGTTGGTCGGTTGCGGCGCCTTGGCCATGATGAAGACGATGCCCTGGTCTTCGTCCGGGGCCAGTTCGCTCTTGGTGAACTTCAGCAGCACCGGGATCAGGCAGAGCACGATGACCGCGAATACCACCACTACCGGGCGGGTGTTCAGGGTGCCATGCAGGGCCTGCTGATAACGCCGCTTGAGACGGTCGAAGATCATGTCCAGCTTATGCGCCAGGCCCGACGGGTTCTCGTCGTGACGCAGCAGCTTGGAGCACATCATCGGCGACAGGGTCAGGGCGACGATGCCGGAGATGATCACCGCGCCCGCGAGGGTCAGGGCGAATTCACGGAACAGCGCGCCGGTCAGCCCTTCGAGGAAACCGATGGGGGCGTAGACCGCGGCCAGGGTGATGGTCATGGAGATCACCGGCACGGCGATCTCGCGGGCGCCCTCGATGGCCGCATCGAAGGGCGTCTTGCCTTCTTCGATATGCCGGTGGATGTTCTCCACCACCACGATGGCGTCGTCCACCACCAGGCCGATGGCGAGCACCATGGCCAGCAGCGTCAGCAGGTTGATGGAGTAACCCATCAACTGCATGAAGAAGAGCACGCCGATCATCGACAGCGGGATGGTGATCACCGGGATCAGCACCGAGCGGAAGGCGCCGAGGAACAGGAACACGACCACGATCACGATCAGCACGGCTTCGCCGAGGGTCTTCACCACTTCGTCGATGGAGGCCTGGATGAATCGGGTGGCGTCGTAGGCGATGGACACCTTGAGGTTCGGTGGCAGCTGGGACTCCAGCTCCGGCATGATCGCGCGCACGTGCTTGATCACGTCCAGCGGGTTGGCGCTGGGGGTGCCCTTGATGCCGATGTAGACCGAGGGAATGCCGTCGAAGGAGCTGATGGAGTCGTAGTTTTCCGCGCCCATTTCCACCCGTGCCACGTCGCGCACCAGCACGCGGCTGTCACCCACGGTCTTCACCGGGATGGCGCCGAAGGCATCGGGGGACTTGAGGTCGGTGGTGGCATTGATGCTGGTGACGACGTACTGGCCCTTCACCTCGCCGGCGGCGGAGAGGAAGTTGTACTTGCGCACCGCGTCGTTGATGTCGTTGGCGGTGATGCCGTAGGCCGCCATCCGCACCGGGTCCAGCCACAGGCGCATGGCGAAGACCTGGTTGCCGAGGATTTCCGCTTCAGCCATGCCCGGCAGGGTGGCCAGCTTGGGCTGGATCACCCGCGAGAGGTAGTCGGTGATTTGCGGATTGGACAGCTCGTCGCTGTAGAAGCTGATGTACATCAGCGCCGAGGCGTCGGCCGCTTCCTTGGACAGCACCGGGTCTTCCGCGTCCTGCGGCAGCTGGTTCTTCACCTCGTTGGCCTTGGCCAGCAGTTCGGTGAAGAGCCGGTCGGAGTTGGCACCGATGCGCGCGTAGATCTGGATGACCGAGGCGTTCTGCTGGCTCGCCGAGGTCATGTAGTCGATACCCTCGGCGCTGGCCAGGCTCTGCTGCAACGGCTGGGTGATGTAGCCCTGGATGGTCTCGGCGTTGGCGCCGGGGTAGGCGGTGGTCACCGTGATCAGGGCGTTTTCCATCTGCGGGTACTGGCGGATCACCAGTTTGCTGAAGGCCTGGAAACCCAGGAGCACGATCAGCAGGCTGACGACGGTCGCCAGCACCGGGCGACGGATGAAAGGATCTGTGAAAGCCATGTTCCGTTCCTTCGCGCGCGTGTCGCTTATTGGGCGCGGGCTTGAGTGTCCGGTTTGCTGGACAGGGTCTGGTCGGGCGCGATGGCGACGTGGGAGCCGTTATCCAGCTTGAGCTGGCCGGAAGTCACCACCTGTTCGCCCGCCTGGAGGCCCTTGAGGACTACGACCTTGCCATCGCGGCGCTCGCCGGTTTCGACGAAGCGGCGTTCCACCACCAGCTGAGTCTCACCGTCCGGGCCTTTCTCGGGCTGGCCTTCGGCGTTCTTCTTCTCGTCGATCACATACACCGAGTTGCCGTAGAGGGTGTAGGTGATGGCGCTTTCCGAAACCACCACGCGCTCCTGGTCGCCCGGCAGCAGCACTTCGAGGTTGGCGAACATGCCCGGCAGCAGCTTGCCATCGGGGTTCGGCAGCATGGCGCGGACCTGCAGGTTACGGGTGGCTTCTTCGACCTTGGGGTTGAGCGCGGCGATGTCGCCGTCGAAGGATTCGCCTGGGAACGCGGCAACGCTGATGCGCACCTTCTGGCCAACCTTCAGCAGCGGAGCGGATTGCTCTGGCAGGAAGAAGTCGACGAACAAAGTATTCAGGTCCTGCAGGGTGGCGATGATGGTGCCCGAGGAGAGGAAATCACCGACGTCCACCTGGCGGATGCCGATGGTGCCGGCGAAGGGCGCGACGATGCGTTTCTTGTCCATCAGGGCCTTGAGCTGGGCAACCTTGCCAGTGGCGGCCTGGAGCTCCGAGGACAGGCGGTCGAACTCGCTCTTGGAGATGTTCTGCCGGCTGACCAGGCTGCGGCCACGCTCAAACTCGACGCGGGCCAGGGACAGTTCGGCTTCGGCGGTGGCCAGGCTGGCGCGTTCGACGTCGCTGTCCATCTGAATCAGCGGTTGGCCCAGCTTGATCTTCTCGCCGGAAAGGAAGAGCACGTCCTGGACAGTGCCGCTGGCTTCCACGGTGAGGTCGACGCCCTGGAAGGCTTTCAGCGAACCGATGGCGGGCAGGCGGCTTTGCCAGGGCTGCTCGACGGCCTTCTCGGCGGAGACGCTGATGGGAGGCTGAGGCGCAGAAAACTGCTGGATCTGCTGGTAGATCGAGAAGCCTTTATAGGCAGCAAGGGCGACCACCACGAGGGCAACGACGCCCAGCATGATGAGCATGCGGCGGAGCAACATATTCCGGTTCCTTGGCAGGGAAGAGTGGCCTGGGAATAGGCGAGGGAAGCACCTTAGTACCAGAGTTAGACCAAGTCAAAGACAAGAAATTGCAGAACGTTGCGTTTCGGTATTTTGCGGTTTATGCGCTGCGGAGATCGCTGAAGATCGAGTCAGATCGGTGAATTTGTTCGGGCAGGAATCCGACCTTTCTGATCGAGGGGACAAGAGGCGGCGGCACTTCCCTGTGCCTGCCGTCAGGTCAGGCGTGGAGACGCGCCGTGAGTTGGGTGAGGTCGCCGGAAAGAGCGTGTAGGTGCTGGCTGGCGCCCTGGGTGCGTTGCACGTTCTCGTCGTTGGTGGTGGCGATGGCGGTGATCTCGGTGAGGTTGCGCGAGATGTCCTCGGCCACCGAAGTCTGTTCTTCCGCCGCGGTGGCGATCTGACGGTTCATGTCGCGGATGGCTTCGACCGCATCGGTGATGCGTTGCAGCATGGCGCCGGCCTCGGTGACCTGGGCGACGCTCTCCTCGCTGCGGTTCTGGCCGTTCTCGATGGCGCGGACCGCGTTGAGGGCGCCAGTCTGCACCGTGTCGATGATCTGGTGGATTTCGGCGGTGGACTCGGCAGTTCGCTGCGCCAGGGTGCGTACCTCATCCGCCACCACCGCGAAGCCACGACCCTGGTCACCCGCGCGGGCGGCTTCGATGGCGGCGTTCAGGGCCAGCAGGTTGGTCTGTTCGGCGATGCCGCGGATCACTTCCAGCACCTTGCCGATGCGGCCGCTGTCGCTTTCCAGGCGACGGATCACGTCGGCGGTGTTGGCGATTTCGCTGCGCATGCCGGTGATGCTGTGAATAGTCGCCTGCATCACCGCGCCGCCCTGCTGTGCCGAGTGGTCGGCCTGGTCGGCCGCACCGGCGGCTTCGGCGGCATGGCGCGCGACTTCCTGGGCCGTGGCGGACATCTCGTGCATGGCCGTGGCCACCTGGTCGGTGCGGGAGAACTGCTCACGGGTGCCTTCGGCCATCAGGCTGGCGATGGCGCTGAGTTCGCCGCTGGCGTTGTCCAGTTGGGTGGTGCTCTGCTTGAGGCGATTGAAGGTATCGGCGAGGAAGTCGCGCAGGGTGTTGGCGGCCACGGCCAGGCGACCCAGTTCGTCCTCGCGGCTGGCATCCACGCGTTGGCCGAAGTTGCCCTGGCTGAGCTGGGCGATGTGTTCGATCAGCGTGCTGATGGGGGCGATCAGGTTGCGGTTGAGCAGCCAGATGCTGAACAGGCCGATACCGATGCTCGACAGCAGCATGACCGCCAGGCCGATGCTCACGGTGCTGTCGGCGCTGGCGCTGATGGCGTCGGATTGCTGGCTGCCACGGGCATGCAGCTCGGCCACCAGGGCGCTCATCTGCTCGCTGGCTGCGCGGTCGATGCCCTTGACCGCAGTGTCGCCGGCTACCGGGTCAGCGCCCGCCGCGATGAAGGCGTCACGGCCTTTGCGGTAGGCGATGCCGAGGTTGCGGTGCTCGTTGCGCAGGCTCTCCACCTTCGCCCGCAGTGCACCGTCGTCGAGGTCGCGGGTCTTGTCCAGCAGCTTGCCGAGCACCGCCTGGACCTTGGCTTCCTGGCCTTCGAACTGGCTCCAGTATTTGTTCAGGTTCTCCGGGTCCTTGCCGCGCAGGAGTACGTTCTTCCATTCCTGGACCTGCACCTTGAACTCGAGGTTGGCCTCATCCACCAGGCTTGAAGCTTCCAGCGTGCCGTCCACCAGGCCGCGATAGGACTGGATGCCGCCGGAGAGGAAGTGGAAACAGGCCAGGGCGATCAGCAGGAGCAGCAGCAGGCTGCCGCCGAGCAGGGTGAGGATCTGGCCGCGCAGGGAGCGTCGCAGAGACATGGTGTTGCGCCTCTTGGAAAAGGAAAGGAGATGTGGGCTCTCTACCAGACGAATGTTGCAGTTGTGCGATCGCCGAAAAGGCGTGTTGGGGCGTGTCGGGCAGGCATTCACTTAGTCGGCACGGCGAGGTGCCGCTGAAGGGCAGGGGCAGGGAATTTGTGGGGTACGAAAGTGCCAGGAGGCCAGGAGCGGCGGGGCTTTGAAGTGGGGACTCTGTAGGAGCGAGCTTGCTCGCGAAGAATGTGCTCGGACTGTTCGCGAGCAAGCTCGCTCCTACAAGTGCATCAGGCCAGGTGCAGGTGGTTATCCCAGAAACTCGCCGGCAATTGCAGCGGCGTGGCGATGATCTGTTCGCTACGGCAGTCGTAGACGCGGCAGCGGCCCTGGCCGGAGGTGACGACGAAGCCGTCCTTCACCGCGCCGACGCCGGCGCAATCCGGCAGCGGTGCGTCGAGGCGTACGGCGCCGCTGTCCAGGTCCCAGATGAAGAAACGGTTGCCTCGTGGTGCAGTGAGGGCGACCAGGCGCAGCTCATCGTGGATGGCGACGCTGGCGGTGTACTGGACCATCGCCAGGCGCTGTTCGTCCTCCAGAGGGAAGGGCTGGAACGGTTGGCCGGGACGCTTGATGGCGACCAGGTCGGCCCGATCGGTGGCATCGCCCATGTACTGCTGGCCGGCGACGACGGTGCCATCGGCGCCGATGGCCAGGTGACGGACGCTGTTCATCTGCTGCGGTAGGGTTTCCTTCGACAGCAGGCTGCCGTCGCGGCGCATCAGCACCAGGCTTGGCTCCATGGCGTCGAGGTTCATCTCCACGCGGCTTTCGGCCTCGGTGCGGATACCGCCATTGGCCACAACCAGGGTTTCGCCATCAGGCATCCAGGACACTTGGTGCGGGCCGAGTCCGTGGGTGGAAAGCTCATCCTCGTGGATCAATTGCCCGGACTGATAGCGATAGCGGCCGAGCATGCCCCGGCCCGGATCGGTGGTGTCGTTTTCGGTGGCGTAGAGCCATTCGCCGTCGCGATGCCAGACGCCATGACCGTAGAAGTGGCGGTCCTTTTGCGAAGTCAGCGTCTGCAGCAGGCGGCCGTCGCGCAGATCCACCAGGTAGCTTTCGGTGCCAGGGCGACGGGCTACGAAAAGCGCCACCGGTTCGCTGGGATGCTCGACGATGTCGTGGCAGCGCTGGCCGACGCGGGTGGCGAAAACCTGAGTGCCGTCCAGGCGGTAGCCCACGGCGTAATGCTGGCCGTCGGCGTCGTCGCGGGCGGAGAGCAGCAGGGGCGATTCGCCCTTGCGGCTCAGGGTCCAGCCGCCCAGGCCAACGGCACCGAGCAACAGGCTGGCAAGGGTGAGGACCTGGCGCCGGAGCATCTCAGTCACCGTCGTTGGCGTTGAAGCCGAGCTGCACATTCAGGGCCTTGGCCAGTTCGCCGGAGTGCAGGCGCTGAACGCGGTCGAGGCTGTCGTAGAAGTCATTGAGCTGCTTGAGACCGTCTTCGCTGGCCAGCAGTTCGCTGAGTGGCTGCTTGATGGCGCTCAGCTTGCCGCGAGCTTCGCTGTAGCTGGCGTCGATCTTCTCGGCCAGGGCTTTCTGGTCATCGCCCAGCAGGCTGCGGATGCCGTGCTTGTCCTTGCCCAGCCACAGGGCCTCGGCGCTGGACAGGCTGGCGCTCAGGCTTTCCAGGGAAGAATCGCTGCGCCAGCCGTCAGCCTGCATCGGCTGCGGGAGGCTCTTGGTCTGGCGGCCCATGGGGGTGCCGAGTTTCTTCTTCAGGGTATCCAGGGCGGTGACCTGGACGCGCAGCAGCTCGGAGATGGCTTCGTGGGAGTCTGCGTAGCGCTGGTTGGGGAACTTGCTCAGTTGGTCGAGCATGCCGTCCTTGCTGTTCCAGCGGGTGAGGATTTCCTCGGCCAGGGACTTCTGGCGCTCACCGATGGCCTGCAGCAACGGGCAGTAGCGTGCCTTCTGGGCGCTGTCGGCCATGTCCAGGTTGCTGTCGAAGAGGATGTATTCGTAGGCGGACAGGCCCTGGACGACCACGCTGGCCTTGGCCAGGGAGGTGGCGTCGACATTGGGCTGGGCCTTGACCAGTTGCTCCACCTGGCGACCGACCAGGTTCTTCTTGTCCGGCCAGAATTGCACCTGCCAGGCGCGGTTGCCTTCGGCCAGCGGGCCGACCATCAGCGGCTGCAGTTCGGCCCAGGCCTTCTGCGCTGCGAGGAAGTCGGCGCGGGCCTTGGCCAGGTCTTCCTTGCCGGAGCAGAAGGCCAGAGCGCTGACAGCGAGCTGGCGGTCCGCTTCGACCCAACGGCTGTAGGTCGGCAGGATCACGTCCTTGGCCAGGGCAGAGGCGGTCTGCGCTTGCGGGTCCTGCGGGGCGCAGGCACCCAGGGCCAGGGCGGCGAGGCTGGTGAACAGCAGTTTGGGACGGAACATGCAGGGCTCCTTATAGGGAATTCAGGAAGGCCAGCAGCGCGGCACGCTGCTCGGCGTCGTATTTGAGGACCTTCTGCTTCGCCGCTTCCGCTTCGCCGCCGTGCCAGAGAACGGCCTCCAGCAGGTTGCGTGCGCGGCCGTCGTGCAGGAACTGGGTATGGCCGCTCACGGTTTCGGTCAGCCCGATGCCCCAGAGCGGCGGGGTGCGCCAGTCGCTGCCGGTGGCCTGGAACTCGGCGCGGCCGTCGGCCAGGCCATCGCCCATGTCGTGGAGCAGCAGGTCGCTGTAAGGGCGGATCACCTGGTTGGCCAGCTCGGGTTCGGCGGCATCGGCCGCAGTGGTGAAATTCGGGGTATGACAGGACTGGCAACCGGCCTGGTGGAACAGGCCCTTGCCTTCCAGCACCTGCGCGCTGTCCACGTCGCGGCGGGCCGGTACGGCCAGGTTGCGGGTGTAGAACAGTACGAGGGACAGGATGTTGTCGCTGACTTCCGGCTCGCCACCACTCACTGCAGCCTTGCAGGCGGTCTGTGTCGCCGTGCAGTCGTCCTTCGGCAGCGAAGTGGTGGTCAGGCCCATATCACCCGAGAAGGCGTGAAAATTCTGTTGATTCAGGTTCGGCTGCCCGGCCTTCCAGCCGAAGCGACCGATCACCGTCTTGCCGGCGACGTCGTCCCAAACCTGGTTGGCACGGCCGCGGATGCCATCGCCGTTGGCGTCATCAGGGTCCGCATGGGCGAGGATCGCCGCTTCCGGAATCGCCTCCAGCAGGCCCAGGCCGATCATGGGCGGGGCGATGCGCGCGGAGAACAGCGTGTCGGGATGCATCGCGCCATAGCCGAGCTGGGAGATTTCCAGGCGGGGCTTGCGCAACTCCACTGTCGTGCCGTCGGCGAAGGTCACAGGCAGGGGATCGTAGCTGACGCGGACCTTGCCCTCGGGCTCGACACCGGGAATCGACACGTCCTGCAACTGGCCACCGTAGACCGGTTCCGGCACTACGCCCAGGCGCTCGAGCTGCCGTGCGTGTTCGGCCGACTTGTCAGCTGGAATCGACAGGCGTACCAGCATTGACACGGCGTTGTTGGCGCCGGTGGCTGGCGGGTGGCCGCGGCCGTCCTTCACGTGGCAGTTCTGGCAGGCATTGGTATTGAACAGGGGGCCGAGGCCGTCGCGCGCCGTGGTCGTGGCGGGGGCGATCACCCAGGGATTGCGGAAAAAGCTGTTGCCTACGCTGAAGTCCAGCCTGCGCGAAGGCATCAGATTGGCCGAAGGCATGGAAAAGGCATTGTGGTCGAACTGGCGGACCGTCGCTGCGCCGCCGGACAGGTGCTCGCCGGGCTCGGCCTGGGTGAACCTCGGCGCGTCGTCACAAGCACTGAGGCCAAGGGCCAGCAGCAGGGGCGACAGGCGGCGAAAGGCCGGTGGAGCGAGCATTGGCGGGGTCCGGTCGGCAATAAACAGGCCGGCAAGCTTATCAGGACTGGGGGCTCTGAATAAGAGGGATTTGCGTTTGGCTTACATTCTGAAGCCAAAGCCTATGGGAGGTTATTGTGGGGGCGAATTCATTCGCTAAGGGGCGCGGAGCGGCCCCAAGACGACGTCAGGGCAGGCCTGCGGCCTGCATAGCGAATGAATTCGCCCCCACAGGAAAAGCAGCCCACCAGACGGAAACAAAAAAGCGGATGCGGCACTGGGCCGCATCCGCTTCTGGTTACCGCTGCGATCAGAACTGGTGATCGGCGTTGTCCGGCTTCAGGTCGGTGATGCCGAGTTTGCCAGCGGCATCCTCGATGGCACCGGTCTGCTTGACCAGGGAGGCGATGGCGTCACGAACCAGTTGCTGGCCGGCGGTGTTGTCGGCGGCGATCAGCTGGTCGAAGTGCACGCCCTTGTTGGCGCTGTCCACCAGGGCTTGCAGCTTGCCTTCGGTGGCTTCCAGGTCGGCCTTCAGGGTGGTGTCGGTCTGGGCGTCAGCCTTGGCCACCAGGGAGGACAGGCTCGGACCGGTCAGGGTGGTGCCGTCGACCTTTTTGTACTCGCCCAGGTAGACGTTGCGGATGCCCTTGCCGTTGTAGAAGTGCGAGTTGTGGGTGTTGTCGCTGAAGCAGTCGTGCTCGTCTTCGGTGGAGTTGGCTTCCAGGGCGACCTTCATGCGCTCGCCAGCCAGTTCGCCGAGGGACAGGCTGCCCATGCCGAACAGCATCTTGCGCAGGCCGGCTTCGGCCGGTTCGGCTTCCAGCTTGGCGCGGTAGTTGTCGGCTACGCCCGACTTCCACTGGCCAACCATGAACTCGAGGTCGGAAACCAGCAGGTCGGTCGCGGCCTTCAGGTACTGGCGGCGACGCTCGTTGTGGCCGCCGGTGGCGCCTTCGCCGACCACGTAGTCGGTGGCGGGACGGTTGCCGGCACCCGGGCCGCTGCCGTTCAGGTCCTGGCCCCAGAGGAGGAACTCGATGGCGTGGTAGCCAGTGGCGACGTTGGCTTCGGAACCGCCCAGCTCGTTCAGGCTGGCCAGCTTCTCACCGGTGATTTCGGTGACGTCGAGCTTCTCTTCGCCGACCTGGATGGTGGTGTTGGCGATGATGTTGGCGGTGGCGCCGGGGTTGCCCAGGGCGTGCTGGTAGTCGCCAGCGACGTAGTCGATCAGGCCTTCATCCAGCGGCCAGGCGTTCAGCTGGCCTTCCCAGTCGTCGACCACCGGGTTGCCGAAGCGGAACACTTCGGTCTGCATGTACGGGACGCGAGCGGCCAGCCAGGCTTCACGGGCTGCCTTCAGGGTGTCGGCGTCAGGCTTGGCGAGGAAGGCGTCAACGGCCTTCTGCAGGTTCACGCCAGTGGCGTGCGCGTCGGTGAAGACGGCGAGGGCGAGGTCGGCATAGTGAGCAACGACTTTCTTGGCCTCGGCCTCGTCGACCTTGGCGGTTGCAGCCGGGGCGGCGGCAGTGGTGGCCGGTGCGGTGGCTTGCGGTGCTGCAGCTTCTTTCTTGTCGTCACCGCAACCGGCGAGGGCAATGGCGACGGCGAGCAGGCTGGCGGCAGCCAGGGGCTTACGAATCATGGGCGAGGTCCTTTGCTTCTGGGTGATGGCAATGTGAAGTTGCGCAAATGAAAACCGCAACATAATGCGAAAGATTTTCATTTTTGGAAAGGCTGTTCTCGGGCGTTTTGCAACAGCTGAGTACGAGGTCTCCGCATCCTTGGCCAAACGCCATTAGAATCGCCGCAGCCCCCTTGACCCGCAGCCTGAAGGAGAAGCCTGCATGAGTCTGACCAGCGTCGCCCTGATCGTGGTTCTGCTACTTGTCGCCGCCTATGCGGTGATCCTCTACAACGCGCTGGTGCGGCTCAAGCACGGTGTCGGCAAGGCCTGGTCGAACATCGAGGTGCTCCTCAAGCAACGGCATGACGAACTGCCCAAGCTGGTGGAAACCTGCAAGCAGTACATGCAGCACGAGCGCACCACCCTGGAGCGCGTGATCGCGGCGCGCAACGCCGTGGCCAGCGCCCGCGAGAAGGGTGATATCGGTGCCCTCGGCCAGGCCGAAAGCGGCCTGCGCGCCGGCCTCGGGCAGCTCTTCGCCCTGGCGGAGAACTATCCGCAACTCAAGGCCAACGAGAGCTTCCAGTTCCTCCAGCAGCGCATCAGCGGCCTGGAGAACGGCATCGCCGATCGCCGCGAGCTGTATAACGAGGCGGTGAACCTGAACAACGTACGCATCGAGCAATTCCCGGACGTGATCATCGCCGGCCTGTTCGGTTTCAAGGCCGCCGAGCTGCTGGAGTTCAGCGAGGCAGAGAAGGCCGACGTCGACCTCAAGAGCCTGTTCAGCTGATATGGCAGTGGACGTAGCCGGGCTGGCGATCAGTCTGGGATTCAGCCTGGGCGCCTTTGCCGGCGGCGGCTGGTGGTGCCTGCGCCGCCTGGCGCAGGCGCGGTTGCTGCTGGACACCCCGACCTCGAAGATCCGCTCCGCGGCCCAGGGCTACGTAGAGCTTTACGGCGTCCTTCATCCCAACGGCGACGGCCAATTGGTGGCGCCGCTGACGGGCAAGCCCTGCCTCTGGTGGCGCTACCGCATCGAGGAGTACAGCGAGAGCGGCAAGAGCAAGAGCTGGCGCGTGGTGGACAGTGGAGTCAGCGATGCCTGGCTGCGCCTGTCCGACTCCACGGGCGAATGCCTGATCGATCCTCGCGGTGCTGAAGTCCGCCCGTCCACCCGTGAGGTCTGGAAAGGCCATCAGCGTCATCCTCGCGGCGCACTGGTTTCCGGCGGCTTGAGTGGCTGGCTATCTGGCGGCGAGTACCGCTACACCGAGGAACGTCTGCATGCCGACCAGCCGCTATATGCCATCGGCGATTTCCGTACCAGTGGCGGTGGTCGTCAAGGACTCGACCTGACGACGGCCCAGGGCACCGTGATCCGCGAGTGGAAGGGCGATTTTGCCGGCCTGCTGCAACGCTTCGACAGTAACGGCGATGGCCAGTTGGACGAGGCGGAATGGGGGCGCGTGCGCCTGGCTGCCAAGCTCGAAGCCGAAGACCGCCATCGCCACACCAGCGCGGCGCCTGCCGTGAACCAGATGCGCCGTCCAGTGGAGTCGCAACCCTTCCTGCTCTCCAGTCACGGCGAGGATGTGCTTGCCCGACAGTTCCGTTGGCAGGCCCTGTTCGGCGCGGTGCTTTGTATCGGTGGTGCGGTGGCGACCGTGTACCTGCTGAGGGTGACCGGACTCCTGTAGGGCCTCGCAGCGGCCCATTCGCGAATGAATTCGCTCCTACAGGGGCTCTTGTAGGGTGGATCACGCTTCATCGATCCACCGTTGATGTTCGGAGTGGCGAAGCGGTGGATGGGAAAAGCGTCATCCACCCTACGGGGCTGCTTCGCAGCCCTTTCGCGAATGAATTCGCTCCCACCGGTTGAGCCGGTGCAAGGCGCTCAGAGCGTCGCCGGATTGGACGCCGCGTTGGTCAGGCGCCGGGCCTGCTTGAGGTAGAGGGTGAGTTCGCGGGCGGGCAGGGGTTTGCTGTAGAGGTAGCCCTGACCTTCGTTGCAGCCCTGGGCGATGATGTAGGCCTCCTGCTCGGCAGTCTCCACACCTTCCGCGATTACCTGCATGCCGAGGTTACGCGCCAGCTGGATGATGGCGCGGACGATGGTGGCGTCGTCCTCGTCTTCCAGCACGTCCTGCACGAAGCTCTTGTCGATCTTGATCTTGTCCAGCGGCAGGCTCTTCAGGTAGCTCAGCGAGGAGTAGCCGGTCCCGAAGTCGTCGATCGCGATCAGCGCGCCGGAACGGCGCAAGCTGAGCAGGTGCTGGGCGGCGGTGGAGATGTCTTCCATCAGGCCGGTTTCGGTGACTTCCATCTCCAGGCTGCGCTGCGGCAGGCGGTAGACCTGCAGCAGGTTGTTCACCACCCGCGGCAGTTCGGCGTGGTGCAGCTGCACGGTGGAGAGGTTGATGGCCATGCGCAGTTCGCTGAAACCCTGGTCATGCCATTCGCGAAGCTGGCGGCAGGCCTGGTCCAGCACCCATTCGCCGATGGGAATGATCGAACCGTTCTGCTCGGCCAGCGGGATGAACAGGTCCGGCGGCACGAAACCGTGCTGCGGATGCTGCCAGCGCAGCAGGGCTTCGACGCCCACGACGCGATGGTCGCGGTAGTCCACCTGGGGTTGGTAGACCAGGTGCATCTCGCCACGGTTGAGGGCTTCGCGCAGATCCTTCTCGAGTTCGCGGCGGCGGCGCATCTCGCTGTCGACGCTGGCGATGTAGAACTGGTAGCGGTTGCGCGAGCGGCTCTTGGCCAGGGTCATGGTCTGCTCGGCTTTCTGCAGCAGCTTCTCAGTGCTGTCGCCATCCTCTGGGAAGAGGGTGATGCCGATGGTGGCGCGCAGGCGAACTTCCTGCTGCTCCAGGGAGAAGGCCACTTCGAGATCGTCCAGTACGCTCTGGGCCAGTTCTGCGGCTTCGTAGGGTTGCTCGATGTCGGCCTGCACCAGGGCGAACTGGTCGCCCCCGAGGCGCGCCAGGGCGCCGAGACGGCCGCTGTGGCCGCGCAGGCGGTCGGCCAGGGCGATCAGCAACTGGTCGCCGGTCTGGTAGCTGAACTGTTCGTTGACGCCCTTGAAGTCGTCCAGGCCGACGCAGAGCACGGCCACGCGGCGCTGCAGGCGGCCGGCGTCTTCGAGAATCTGGTCCAGTTGCTGTTGCAGTTGCTGGCGGTTGGGCAGGCCGGTGAGAAAGTCGTACTGGGCCATGCGCAGCAGGCTGTTCTCGGCTTCGCGGCGCAGGTGGGTGTTGCGTTCGATGGAGGCCAGCAGGTCGTTGGCGGTGTTTATCCACAGGCCCAGTTCGTTCTTCTCGTTGCCCTTGAGCATGGGCAGCTTGTGTTCGCTGGGACGGTCGGGATTGATGCTGGATAGGTGCTCGATGATCTTCGACAGCGGCTTGGTCAGCAGCCAGTGGTACACGAGGTAGAGCACCAGGCCCATGGCCAGGGCGCGGAGCACGCCGGAGATGAAGATGATGACGGAGCTGGTGACGAAGTCTTCGCCGTAGGGGGCGGTATCGAGGGTAATGCTGAGGTCGCCGTAGTACTCGCTGTAGGGGCTGCGGCCGACCAGTTGGGTGGTGAAGGTCTGTTCCTTGCCGAGGATGGGATCAGTCAGCCAGCGGGTCGACAGCTCCATCAGCGGCCGGTCCTTCTCCGCCAGCATCGGCTCGTTGGGATGGCCAATGGAGGCGTGGCGCACCGATTCGTGCTGGAACAGGCCCTCGATCACCTGCATGCCCATCTCGCGATCCAGGCTGTAGACCGCCTGGGTCGAAGGATCGCGGAACATGCCAAGGATCCGGTTGGCGTCATTGGAAACCGCCTGCCGCGTCTTGTAGACATCGAACACGATCTGCGCGCAGCTCAGCACCACACCGACTACCAGTGCGGACAGCAGCACCACGCGCAGCAGCTTGAGTGACAAGCTGTGTTTGAGATCCAGCTTCAAATGGAAATTCCTTGTTCGATGCCGCCAGGCGTCAGACGGGTGTGAGTATTGGCAAACAGGCCCTGGCCGTCAAAGGGCCAGTATGTGTATGCCACTATTCAATGCATCGATCCACTGCCGGGATCGCCGCTTTCGATTCCCCCTCTCCTTTATGTCGGTGCGAACCGGTCCGACCTTGAGGGGGTGTCCGACAATTTTTCCCTTTTACCGCAACAAGACGACGAATGACGCGCAAAAATGAAGAAACCCGGCGAATGGCCGGGTTTCTCTTACCGCTGGAGCGGGTCTTAGGCAGCGTAGTTCTTGGCTACGAAGTCCCAGTTGACCAGGTTCCAGAAGGCCTCTACGTATTTCGGACGCAGGTTGCGGTAGTCAATGTAGTAGGCGTGTTCCCAGACGTCGCAGGTCAGCAGCGGGGTGTCGCCGCTGGTCAGCGGGCAGCCGGCGCCGATGGTGCTGGCCAGGGCCAGGGAACCGTCAGCCTTTTTCACCAGCCAGCCCCAGCCGGAGCCGAAGGTGCCGATGGAAGTCTTGGAGAACTCTTCCTTGAACTTGTCGAAGGAACCGAAAGCGGCGTTGATGGCGTCAGCCAGGGCGCCGGTGGGTTGGCCACCGCCGTTCGGGCTCAGGCAGTTCCAGTAGAAGGTGTGGTTCCAGATCTGGGCTGCGTTGTTGAAGATGCCGCCGGAAGAAGTCTTGATGATCTCTTCCAGGCTCTTGCCTTCGAACTCGGTGCCCGGAACCAGGTTGTTCAGGTTTACCACGTAGGCGTTGTGGTGCTTGCCGTGGTGGAATTCCAGGGTCTCGGCGGACAGGTGCGGCTCAAGGGCGTTCTTTTCGTAAGGCAGCGGCGGCAATTCGAAAGCCATGTCTATCTCCTTCATCATCAGGTCGGGATTTTTGCGCCAGGCGCGGGGCCGTTCACGGTCGGCCGAAACAGCGGCTGCGAGTTCGTACTCTTTTTTGCCGCGAAGTCCGGATCATAGCATCGGGCATGGGGCTTAACCACGCAGCAACTGTGTGGTTTAAGCCCTGCCGCCAGGGCTCTGGCGCGGTTATCTCATCTGGACCCGACGCACTCAGATTCCGTTCACCAATTGTGCCGCCATGCCGAACATCATCACTGCCACTGTCAGGTCGAGCAGGCGCCAGGTGGTCGGACGCGCCAGCCAGGGGGCGAGCCAGGCAGCGCCCAGGGCGAGGGCGAAGAACCACACCAGCGAGGCACTGGCAGCGCCTAGGGCATAGGCGCCGGGGACGGTTTGCTGGGCGCCGAGGGAGCCGATCAGCAGGACGGTATCCAGGTAGACGTGGGGGTTGAGCAGGGTGACCGCCAGGGCCGCCAGCAACACCGCACGGCGCGAGCGCGGCCCGGTTTCGCCGGATTGGTCGAGGATGCCGGGCTTCACCGCGCGGCGCAGCGCCTGGACGCCGTACCAGAGCAGGAAGGCCACACCACCCCAGCGGGCGACGGCCAGCAGCACAGGGTTCTGCGCCAGCAGGGTGGCCAGGCCGAAGACGCCGGCGCTGACCAGCAACGCATCGCAGAGCACGCAGAGGGCGGCTACGGGCAGATGGTGTTCGCGGCGCAGGCTCTGGGCGAGGACGAAGGCGTTCTGCGCGCCGATGGCGATGATCAGGCCCGCAGCCACGAGTATTCCGTTCAGATAGCTCTGCCACATGGTGCTCACTCCGCCTGGGCGTTGGCCGCCAGGGCCCGCAGGGTAGAAACGGCGCGTTCGGCATCGGCGCTGGCGACGAACAGGTGATCGTGGAAATAGCCCGCCACCACGTTGCAGCTGATGCCGGCCTGCGCCAGGGCACCGGCGAAGGACGCGGTCAGGCCCACTGCGCTCAGGGAGGAATGCACTTCGAGGGTGATCCAGGCGGCGCTGTAGTCGTAGGCCAGCCCCAGGCGCTCGGCTTCGCTGCGTTCCAGGATCACGGTCAGTCCTTCGCGCTCGCTGAAACTGCCGAGCGGCACGCTGCCTTGCAGGCGGGCGGCGTCGTCCAGGGTGCAGAACACGTACTGGCCGGGATTGAGGTGCGGCGACATGTTGCGGATCAGGGTGGAGAGTGCGGTTTCGCCGGCCATGGGGGCTTCCTTCGCTACGACGTTGGGGATGTGGCGAGTCTGCGGCGCGAGGCTGTATAAGGAAAACGAATCTTGCTGATCTCTCATTAGGAAAACTGATTTGTTCGACTACAAGTTGCTGGCCGCCCTGGCGGCGGTGGTGGAGCAGGGTGGTTTCGAACGCGCGGCCCAGTTGCTGGGGCTGTCGCAGTCGGCCGTTTCGCAGCGGATCAAGCTGCTGGAAGCGCGGGTTGGCCAGCCGGTGCTGGTGCGCGCCACGCCTCCAGCGCCGACCGAGGTGGGCACGCGCCTGCTCAACCATGTGCAGCAGGTGCGTCTGCTGGAACGAGATCTCCAGCGCCAGGTGCCGGCGCTCGAGCAGGGCGACATGCCGGAGCGCCTGCGCATTGCGCTCAACGCCGACAGCCTGGCGACCTGGTGGGCCGCCGCCGTGGGGGATTTCTGCGCTGAGCAGCGGGTGCTGATGGAGTTGGTTATGGAGGACCAGGAAGTCGGCCTCAAGCGCATGCGTGCCGGTGAGGTGGCGGCCTGTGTCTGCGCCGCGGAACGCCCGGTGGCCGGCGCGCGCAGCCTGCCGCTCGGCGCCATGCGCTACCGCGCCCTGGCCAGCCCGGCATTCATCGAGCGGCATTTTCCCGAGGGCGTTACGCCCTGGGCATTGGCCCGCTCGCCGGCCATCGTGTTCGGCCCGGATGATTTGCTGCAGCACCGTTACCTGGCGGCGCTGGGGGTCGAAGGCGGCTTCGTCCATCACCTCTGCCCCTCATCGGAAGGCTTCGTGCGCCTCGCCGAAGGCGGCCTTGGCTGGGGGCTGGTGCCGGAGCAGCAGGTTGGGGCGCAACTGGCGCGGGGCGAGTTGCAGGAGCTGATTCCTGACCAGCCCATCGACGTACCGCTCTATTGGCACCACTGGCGCCACGGCGGTGAACTGCTGGGCCTGCTCACCGATCACCTGGCCGCAGCTGCCAGTCGCTGGCTGGTGCCTTTGCCGCGTTGACGTCCCGGCGGGAACGATGGCCGGGGATAGCGTTCAGAGTCGTTCTATTGGCTCGCGACGCCACACCTGGCAGACGCCAGGGCTGCTAGAGTCGCGGGCATCACGAGGCATGGCAGGGGACCATAGATGAAGATTCTGGTGACGGGGGCGAGTGGCTTCATCGGTGGGCGTTTCGCCCGTTTCGCGCTTGAGCAGGGGCTTGATGTGCGGGTGAACGGGCGCCGGCCGGAGGGCGTGGAACATCTGGTCAAGCGTGGCGCCGAATTCGTCCAGGGCGACCTGTCGGACACCGACCTGGCACTGCGCCTGTGCGACGACGTCGATGCAGTGGTGCATTGCGCCGGCGCAGTTGGCGTCTGGGGCAAGTACGAGCACTTCCACCAGGCCAACGTCCAGGTCACCGAGAATGTGGTCGAAGCCTGCCTGAAGCAGCGGGTGAAGCGCCTGGTGCATCTGTCCTCGCCCTCGGTCTACTTCGATGGCCGCTCCCATGTCGGCATCCGAGAAGAACAGGTGCCCAAGCGCTTTTCCGATCATTACGGCGCCACCAAGTACCTGGCCGAGCAGAAGGTATTCGCCGCCGAAGAGTTCGGCCTCGAAGTGATCGCCTTCCGCCCGCGTTTCGTTACGGGTGCCGGGGATACCAGCATCTTTCCGCGACTCATCGCCATGCAGCGCAAGGGCCGCCTGAAGATCATCGGCAACGGCCTGAACAAGGTCGACTTCACTAGCGTGCAGAACCTCAACGACGCCCTGCTCAGCGGCCTTCTGGCCGCCGGCCCGGCGCTTGGGCAGGTCTACAACATCAGCAATGGCCAGCCGGTGCCGATCTGGGACGTCATCAACTATGTGCTGCGCAAGCTGGGCGTTCCTCAGGTGACCCGGCACGTTCCCTATGGCCTGGCCTACAGCGCCGCGCTCGTGAACGAGTCGGTCTGCCGGATTCTGCCGGGGCGGCCGGAGCCATCGTTGTATCGCCTCGCCGTCGCGGTGATGGCCAAGGACTTCTCCCTGGACATCAGTCGCGCGCGGCAGAATCTGGACTACGACCCGCGGGTGAGCGTCTGGACCGCGCTCGATGAATTCTGTGCCTGGTGGGGTGCCCAGCAGCCTTAACCCCGCAGCGGGCCAGCGTACTGGGTGTACTTGCGCACCAGTTCTTCCTCGCTGAGTACCGGCGGCTTGAGGCGAATGCCGGTCAGGATGCTGAGGTGTTCGCCCAGCTCGCGGGTGGCGTCGCGCTGGGATTCGGCGCAGGCGTTGAGCATGGACAGGATGGCGTCGGGCTGGCTGAGGCGGATATCCACAGCCTGTTCGTCACGAAGCTGGCGCCGCAGGGTCTGCATGCAATCCAGCACAGCCTTGGTCAATTCCACTCCTTCTTCCCCCATGGTCGAAGTGTGCTTCTGCCCTTCATGGCGAAGCGCAGAAGCCTGGCGGAGCCGTCGGCTCCGGATGGCGATTTCCTGGCATGGCCCCGTGCCGGGGCTGGCTACTGGCTAGCAAGCCCCGTACCAGGCTGGAAAGCCCGGAACTGCTGGGCCCTGGCGTGGTCAATCGATTGTCGCCGCCCCTGTGCAGTGCACCCCGCACCGCCGTGGCGCGACGCTGAAGACCGCCGTTGGAACCGGTATACTCCCGGCCATTCGCGGTTCTGCGTTTCTCTCCAAAGGTCCCCCAATGCGCAACGACGCTCTCGACGAAGTGGATGATGTCCCCAGCCTGACTACCGATGCCCGTGATCGCGACGAGTTCGGCCATCACCCGGTGGCCGAGCCCGTACATCGCCACAACAATGGTTATTCAACCGCCGCTCCCGTGACCAAGGGCGCCAGCACCGGCCCGCTCTGGGCCCTGGTGGTCGCCCTGGTCGTCGCCCTCGCTGGCCTCGGCTGGTGGAGCTTCCAGCAGATCAGCCTGATGGAGCAGCAGTTGGTGGCGACCCAGGAAAGCTTCGCCCGGATCAGCGAAGAGGCGGCCGGCCGCATCCAGGACATCTCCGGCAAGGTGGTGGCGACCGAGTCCAGCGTGACCAGCGGCAGTGAGTCCACGAAGCTGCAGATCAAGCAGTTGCAAGCCAAGGTCGTCGAACTGGCCAAGCAACAGCAGGCCGCCAGCGCCCAGTTGGGCAGCCAGGGCAAGCGCGTCGATCAGCTCGCGGCGGATGTGAAGGCCGCCCAGGGCGCCGCGACCCAGGTGGGCAGCCAACTGGCCAGCAAGCTCGACGGCCTGGTCAGCGAACAGGGCAAGCTCAAGGCCGCTCAGGGTGACATGGCCCAGTTCGACAGCCGCCTGAAGGGCTTGGGCAGTGATGTCGAGGCGCTCAAGAAGCAGGGCAACCCGAACCAGGCGATCAAGGGCCTGGAGCAGGACCTGCTGGTGCTGCGCAGTGAACTGGACAACCGCCCGGCTCCGTCCCAGGGCGCCAGCACTGCCGAGTTCGACGCCTTCCGGGCGCAGATGACGCGCAATATCAGCACCCTGCAAAGCCAGGTGCAGAACCTGCAGCAGCAGCTCAATACGCGCTGATTCTCGCTGTTATGACGAAAGCCCCCGTGCCTTGTGGCATGGGGGCTTTGTCGTTCTGGCTTGCGTAGGAGCGAGCTTGCTCGCGAACAGTTCCAGCGGGGCGCCCATTCGCCAGCAAGCTGGCTCCTACCCCGGTGTGCGCTTCAGAGCCTGAAGACATAATTCAGGTAAAACCGCTCCGCATTGTGGGTAATGATGCCCGCCGGCCCACGGGAGATAGTGGTGCGCTCGATGCCGTCCGGTTGGCCCTTGGTGTGGAATTCGTTGTGCAGCCACGCCAGGCTCAGGCCCTTGAACAGGCCCCCGAAGTTGTATTGAAGGACACTCTGGAATTCACGCCGGGAGAATCCGTCATAACCGGTCGCGTGATCCGAGAATGCATAGTGGACATCCAGCCTTAGTTGCGGAATACCAATAGCCGAGAAGTTCGTTCCACCCATCAGCTTGAACATTTCTTCATCTTCCACGCCGAAGAAATAGAACAACTTTGCACTGCTGTTCCAGGCGCCATGATCCTTGCTGAAGAACAATCGATCGAAGTCGTCCCCTCGGACTTTGTTGTAAGTCATGCCGGCGTAATAGTTTGCCGTACGGTATTTCGCGGAAAGATCGATAAAGCGCGCGTCGTGGGAGGTTTCCGCTTCATAGAGTCCGGGTACTCCCTGGTAATCGAACAGGTCGCCGGCATCCTGCTGCATACCGTGGGTGGCGTAGAGGTCGATGAAGCGGCCGGCACCCAGGTCGAAGCTATGTTCCAGCTTGACGGAGGCGGCGCGCAGATAGCGCTCGGACTCGGAATACTCGGCCAGCAGCCGGCTGCCGAACGGCATTTGATAGGCAAGGGCGAATAATTGGAGATGGTCGATCTGCTCGCCGCGGAAATTGCTCAGGTCGTCTCCCCAGCCATTCTCGTTGCGCGGACTGAACTGGTTCACCCGGCTGTAACGCAGGTTCAGGCCACCAATGCGGTAATCCGCATCCAGGCCTGTGGTGCCGGCGGGAAGGATGCGGGTGGCGTCGTCGAAGTACTGGGCGTAGCGGCGCACCTTCTTGCCGCCGCCCACCACCAACTCGCCCGCGTCGCCCTGGAGGCGGCCGCGCAGGTAGGCCTCCAGGGGTTTGGCCAGGCCGTGGGGCGACTGCACCGAATCGTCGGGTTCGAGGTTGCTGATGCTGTTGGCTTCGTCGCCGATGCGCAGGTCATCGGCCAGGCCGTAGCTGTAGTCCACGCCCAGCACATCCCGGTACCAGCCGGAATTGAAACTGAACTGGGTTCCCTGGACCCATTCGTCGCGGGTGGGGCCGACCCCGTCGCCGTTGTTTTCTTTCCAGTAGAACTGGCTGTAGCGAACTGTCGTGATGCTGTCGTTGATAAAACCGTCGGCACTTGCACTTCCTGCCAGTAAGAGTCCGGCAATCCCTGCCAGATACTCGCAGCGAACTCTGCACATCTCATCACCTTTATTCTTGTGTTATGACGAAAAGACCGGTTTTCGGGTCGTGGTCTATTGTCGATTCACACGAATAAAGGGCAATTCAATTGGGTTCCGCGCTGTGGAATCACAGTTCCAAACGCGAATGAAAAGAGTCCGCCGAGTCGCCGGCGAATACTTTTCAGCGAGTGGGGTAAGTGCGCTCTCAGCCGAGATTTTGCTGCAACTGGCTGACGGTATTGGCGAGTTTTCCGAGATGGCGCTCCTGCACGCTTTCGACGCTATTGGTATCGCGCGGCCAGTGCAGGGCGATGCTGCCCACCAGGCGTCCCTGGCTGAGTATCGGCAGTGCCACGGCGCGGATCAGGAAGGGCAGGCGTATCGCGTATTCCCACGAGCCTTCGGTGCGCTCGCCGAAGCCCCGGTTGTGGGTCTGCTCGTGGGCGCGCAACAGCTCGTCACCGCTGATCCGGTGGTGGTGCGCCAGGCGCTGGACCTCGGCACTGTCCAGCTCGCCGAGGCATGCCTTGCCCATGGCCGAATGGAACAGGCTGGCGCGCAACCCGATCACCAGGCGATTGCCCGGGTATCGCTTGCGCAGCACTTCCGGAATGGAGCTTTCCATCACGTGCAGTTCGTCGCCGTCGAAGTACGACAGGTCGGCCACCAGCCCGGTGCTCTCGCTCAGCTCCAGCAGCAGCGGTGCGGCCTGCTCGACAAGGAGCCGGCTGAAGCGCTGGGTGGGGTTGCCGAACAGGCGGCGGGAGCACAGGCGATAGCGGCGGTCGCACAGGCCTCGATAGAGCCAGCCCTGCTCCTGCAGGGTATGCAGCAGACGCGAGACAGTCGCCTTGGGTAGTCCCGTGAGGTAATGCAGCTCTTCCAGCCCCAGTTCCTGATGCTCGCCCAATAGCTCGACGATCGCCAGCGCACGCTCCACCGACCTCACCGTGCCGCCATCGTCTTTACCTTGCGTGTCCGCCACCTGCCGCGCCTCCCGGATGTGCGTTCCGAAAACGCTGCAAGATCGGGACCCGAAGGCGCCGGAGATGCCGTCCATTGGCTTATTCAGCCTCTTTGAGCAAGGACGGTGGGCAATTGCGCACCCATTGGGTGAGCTGCTCGTGGGCGTGGGCGAGTTGCAGCACCGCCAGGTCTGCCTGCGCCGGGCCCATGATCTGCAAGCCCATGGGCAGGCCCGCGGGGTTGAAACCGATCGGCACGCTCATCGCCGGTATGCCCGCCAGGGTGGCGCCGATCACCACTTCCATCCAGCGGTGGTAGGTGTCCATTTCCTGGCCCGCTATGGCCTTAGGCCAGTGCAGCGTTGCATCGAAAGGAAACACCTGTGCACTCGGGAGCAGCAGGAAGTCGTAACGCTCGAAGAGTTTTTCCACGGCCCGGTACCAGTCGCTGCGGTCGACCGACGCCTGATACACGTCCGCGGCGCTGAGGCCAAGGCCGCTTTCCACTTCCCACACGGCCTCGGGCTTGAGCAGTGCGCGCCGGGATGGATCGGCGTAGGCGGCGCCGAGGCTGCCGCCCACCAACCACTGTCGGTGCACGAGCCAGCAGCGCCAGAGCCGGTCCATGTCGAACGCCGGCAAGCAGTCCTCGACCACGCAACCGAGGTCGCGGAAATCCGCCAGGGCGCCTTCACACAGGGCCAGCAGGCCGGGTTCCATTGGCAGGCGACCGTTCAGATCGCCCAGCCAGCCAATGCGCGCGCCGGCAACGTCCCGCTGCAGCGGCCCGATCAGGTCGGCCGTGCTGGAAAGGGCCAGCGGCGTCGCGCGGTGAGGGCCGGCCTGGGTGCGAAGCAGCGCTGCAACATCGGCCACGCTGCGGCCCATGGGGCCTTCCGTTCCCAGTTGCTGGACGAACAGCTCGGGCGTGGGCCCGAAGGGTACGCGACCCTGGGACGGGCGCAGGCCGTAGACATTGTTGAAGGCCGCCGGATTGCGCAGCGAACCCATCATGTCGCTGCCGTCGGCCACCGGCAGCAGGCGCAGCGCCAGGGCCGCCGCCGCGCCACCGCTGCTGCCGCCGGCGCAAAGGCTCGGATCGTAGGCATTGCCGGTCGTACCGAAGACGCTGTTGTAGCTCTGCGAACCCAGGCCGAACTCCGGGACATTGCTCTTGCCGATGAAGACCGCCCCGGCGGCGCGCACCCGCGAAACGGCGATGGCGTCGTGCTGGGCGACAAGCCCTGCGAACAGTGGCGAGCCCATGCTGGTCGGCAGTCCGGCGCAGGCGGCCAGGTCCTTCACCGCCTGGGGCATGCCGTGCATCCAGCCCAGCCATTGGCCCCGGGCCAACTGGCGGTCGCGCTCATCGGCCTCGGCCAGCAGTTCCTTGGCAGGGCGCAGCGCAACCAGCGCATTGACCCTGGGATTGAAGCGCTCGATCTGGTCCAGGTAGGCCTGCATCACCTCGCGGCAGGACACCTGGCGCGAGCGGATGGCCTCCGACAGCGGCAGGGCGTCCAGCGCGACGATTTCCTGCTGCAGGGTGGCGTGGGGGAGGTTGGTTTCGAAACGAGTCATTCACAGGCTCCGGGCAGTGGCGAGCAGGTCGCGGCGTTGGCGGCGTTCCAGGGCGGCGGGCGCGCCTTCGCGCAGGTAACAGGTGGCAACGAGGCCGACAAACGAGGCGAAGAGCACGTAGTAGGCGGGGGCCACCGGCGTGCCGCCCACCTGGGTCAGCCAGGTGACGATGAACGGGGCGAAGCCGCCGAACAGCATGACGGCGACGTTGTAGGCGAACGCCAGGCCGGTGGAGCGCACGCGGGTGGGGAACTGCTCGGCCACCGCAGTGGGCGCCGGGCCGTAGGAGACGCCGATCATTGAGCAGAGCAGCAGTTGCATCACCAGCAGGCGCTCGATGCTGGGGGCCTGGGCGACCCAGGAGAACAGCGGGTAGACCAGCAGGAAGAAGGCCAGGGTGCCGCCGAACAATACCGGGCGACGGCCGATGCGGTCCGAGAGGGCACCTGCCAGCGGGATGATCACGGTCATCAGCGCGACGGCCAGCATCTGCACCATGAACACCTGGTCCAGCGGCAGGCCGAGCTGCTTGTGGGCGAAGGTCGGCATGTTCACCAGCACCACATAGAACGCCACGGTGCCGCTGATGGTGCCGCCCATGGTCGCCAGCACCGCGCGGCGATGTTCACGCAGCACGCGCAACAGGCTGAAGGACTCGCCCTTGTGCTCGTCCTGGGCATCCATGAAGGCCTCGGTTTCTTCCATGTGGCGACGCATCCACAGCCCCACTGGGCCGATCAGCAGGCCAAGGATGAACGGAACCCGCCAGCCCCAGCTGTCCAGCGCTTCAGGGGAGAGGCTGTGGGTCACCACGGCGCCCATGCCCGCGCCGGCGAACACCGCCAGGCACTGGCCGAACAGTTGCCAGGCGCCATAGAGACCCCGGCGGTTGGCGGGCGCGCTTTCCACCAGGAAGGCCGTGGCGCTGGCGTACTCGCCGCCGGTGGCGAAGCCTTGCAGCATGCGCGCGATGACGATCAGCAGCGGTGCGCCGATGCCGATGGCGGCGTAATCCGGGGCGAAGGCGATGAGGGCGATGGACAGGGTCATCAACAGGATGATGAGTTGCATGGCCGCCTTGCGGCCCTTGCGATCGGCATACATGCCCAGCAGCACGCCGCCCACCGGACGCATGAAGAAGCCCACGCCGAAGGTGGCCAGGGCCATCAGCAGCGAGGCGTATTCGCTGTCGGAGGGAAAGAACAGTCGGGCGATGATGCTGGACAGGAAGCCGTAGACGATGAAGTCGTACCACTCGAGCGCGTTGCCGATGACGGCTGCGGTCACCTGGCGGGCGCGTGAGGTTCCGCTGTGGGAAGCGTGCATGGGTAAATCTCCGGAAACGGGTTGGGCTAGGCGGCAGTGGCAGAAGCCTGGGAAGGCGCGACGGAGTCCTGGAGCCAGGTTTCCGTCAGCGCGGCCCAGTACGCGGCGCCGCGCACCAGGATTTCGTCGTTGAAGTCGTATCCGGGGTTGTGGACCATCGGCCGCCCGGCACCGCTGCCGTTGCCGATGAAGAGGTAGCTGCCGGGGCAGCGTTGGAGCATCCAGGCGAAGTCTTCGCTGCCCATCACGGTCGGGGCTTCCAGTACCTGGTCGGCACCGGCGAGCTCCACACCGATACGCCGGGCGAAGTCGGTTTCCGCCGCGCTGTTGATCAGCACCGGGTAGGCCGGACGATGTTCGATGCTGGCGCGGCAGCCGAGGCTTTCGGCCTGGCTGTGGATGATCGCTTTCACGCGTTCGAGCACCTGTTCGCGGACCTGGGCGTCCAGTGCACGCAGGCTGAGACGCAGCAGCGCTTTTTGTGGAATCACGTTGGCCGCCTCGCCGGCCTGCAGGGCGCCGACGGTGACCACCGCCGCCTGTTGCGGATCGACATTGCGGCCGACCACGGTCTGCAGCGCCATCACGGTGCTGGAAGCGGCTACCAGTGGGTCGACGGCGAGGTGCGGCATGGAGCCGTGCCCGCCGACGCCTTCGATCACCACTTCCAGCAGGTCCTGGGAGGCCATCAGCGGGCCTGCGTGGAAGCACAGGTGGCCGGCTTCCAGGCCCGGCATATTGTGCATGCCGAACAGCGCTTCGCAGGGGAAGCGTTCCAGCAGGCCGTCTTCGAGCATGGCTTCGGCGCCACCCTGGCCTTCCTCGGCAGGCTGGAAGATCAGGTTGAGGGTGCCCTGGAAGTTGCGGGTCGCGGCCAGGTAGCGCGCAGCGCCCAGCAGCATGACCGTATGCCCGTCGTGGCCGCAGGCATGCATGCGCCCCGCGTGGCAGCTGCTGTACGCCAGGCCAGTGTTCTCGACGATGGGCAGGGCATCCATGTCGGCGCGCAGGCCGAGGGTGCGGCGAGAGTCGCCATTGCGCAGCACGCCGACCACGCCGGTGCGGCCGATGCCGCTGTGCACCTCGTAGCCCCACTCCGTCAGCAGGCGGGCGACCAGGGCGGAGGTGCGCTGCTCTTCGAAGCCGAGTTCGGGGTGGGCGTGGATGTCCTGGCGCAGTGCCTTCAGGTCGGCGTCGATGTCGTCGAGCCAGGCCTGGATATGGGCGTAACGGGTCATTGTTGTTGTTCTCCTCGTTGGGGCGGCAGCCGCCTTTCGCGGCTGGCCTTCAGCTAACCGCGAGGAGGAAAGGAGAACAATCGAAGGTGGTTCCACAGGGTGGAACAGGGGGAGAGCAGCCTTGGGCTTCGCTCCGCTCAGCCGCAACCTACGGGGATGTCGGGGCGTTCCGTAGGTGGGTCTGAGTCCACGAAACCCAACGCGTCAGAGCGTGCTGTTTGCCTCGGGCATGAGCCGGCAACCCTGGTGCGGACTGACCCACGCGGCGGTGCTGCTGCGTCCGAGGCCGCTGGCAGTCACGCGCTTGTGCTCGGCGTCGTCGAGGAAACCACTGGTGGGCACGTATTGCTTCACATAGCCCTGGCAGTAATCGGCGTCGTTACCCATCACATAGCGGCAGGAGCAGTACTCCTTGGCGGTGTAGGCGCTGATGATGTCGGGGAAGGCCGCCAGGTGCTGGCGATTCTGCCAGGCCAGGGCGGCCAGCAGGATGAGCGCGAGCACCAGCAGGCTGAGAACGGGGCGACGGGCGATCACGGCTGCACCTCCGGGGCGAATGCGGCCAGGGCCAGCTTGAGGAAGTCGTTGTGGTGGTAGCTGCCGTCTCGATCATCGGCGTAGCGCACGATCACCAGTTTCTGGCTGGGCAGCACGTACAGCGCCTGACCCCAATGGCCGAGGGCGGCGAAGGCATCTTCCGGGGCATCCGGCCAGGGTTTGGCGCTGCCTTCGACTTGGGCGTTGAGCCACCAGTGGCCACCGGGGACGGCCTCTCCAGGCTTGGCCGGGTCGGCTCGATACTCGGCGAAGGGCTTGCGGTTGAAGGCGACCCAGTCCGCCGGCAGGAGCTGACGCTCGCCCCAACGGCCGCCGCGCTGCATCAGCAGGCCGACACGTGCCAGGTCGCGGGCCGTCAGGTAGCTGTAGGAGGAACCGACGTAGGTTCCGGACGCGTCGGTTTCCCAGACGGCCGAGCGAATGCCCAGGGGTTCGAACAGTGCCGTCCACGGGTACTCCGCGTAGGCCTTCTCGCCGACCATGCCGCGCAGCGTGGCAGACAGTACGTTGGTGTCGCCGCTGGAGTAACGGAAGCGCTTGCCGGGCACCGCATCCAGCGGGTGTGCAGCGGCGAACGCAGCCATATCGCCACGGCCACGGGTATAGAGCATGGCGACCACCGAGGACTTCAGCGGGGCGTACTCGTAGTCCTCCTGCCAGGCGAGCCCGGAGGCCCAATGCAGCAGATGGTCGAGATGGACATTGGGGTGGCCGGCGAAGGCCGGGTAGTAACGCGAAACCGGCTCGTCCAGCTTGAAGCGGCCCTCGCCATAGGCGACGCCGAGGACGGAGGCCAGCAGGCTCTTGCTCACCGACCAGGTGAGGTGCGGGGTGTCTGCGCGGGTGGGGCCGGCGTAGTGCTCGTAGATGAGCTCGCCATCGCGGATCACCACCACGGCATCGGTGCGCACGCCCTTGCGGCCGGCATCATCGCGCTGCGGGAAGGCATAGGACTCAAGGGCTTGCACGGCGGCGGTGCTGGGCGCCGGGGCTTGTTGCCAGTCGGCGGTGGGCCAGGTTTCAGCCTGGGCCAGCCCGGCCAGCAAGCCGAGCGCCATGGCCAGCGGTCGTAGAACGGGGATGGGCATTGTTCGGCCTCTTCTGGTTTCGAAGGGCGAACCTAGCACGGCCTTTGTGACGGTAAAAAGCGCCGAACGCGCCGGCTGCTGTGGCTATTCGGCGCGATAAGTCAGTTCAGCGCGGCAACCGGTAGTCGTCCGGGCCGAGCAGGTCGAGACCGCATTCCAGGTTCTCGATCCAGTAGAGGAAGGCACTGATCATTTCCTGGCCAATGAAGGGGCGACCGTGCTGCGGGACGATCATCTCCACGTCCATGCCGCGCACCATGTCGACCCAGAGTCGGCAGACCTTGTTGCTGGCCATGTAGCGGCGATGGAAGCCTTCCATGTTCGGCACGTGGTTGACGAAATCGCGTACTGGTGTGGCGTCGTCCACGAGCGACGCCCCCATGTCGCCGGAGAAGAGGATGCGGCTGACCGGATCATAGAGCTGGAAGTTGCCCACCGAGTGGAGGAAGTGCGCCGGCACGGCCTTGAGCTGGCAGCGGCCCAGGTTGATGGACTGGCCGCGGTCGGGCAGGGCGATGATGCGGTCGTAGGTGGAAATACCGTGGCTGATGGCCAGGTAGTTGGCCGTCAGGTGGGGCAGGAAACGCGCCCAGAGCTTGGAGCAGATCACCCTTGCGCGGGTGTGCAGCAGCCATTTGTCGAGGGACGCGATGATGTCCGGGTCCTGGTGGGAAGCGAAGATGTAGGTCAGGTCCTGCACCGGCATGTGCTTGGACAGCTCCAGTGACAGCGGCGTGTAGGTCAGGTCGCCGCCCGGGTCCAGCAGCAGGTATTGCTCGTGGTCGGTGATCAGGAACTGGTTGGACTGCACGCCGTCGCCGCTGACCAGGTCGTCGAACATCAGGCATTGGTGGGAGCCGTTGTCGAACAGCACGATGGGGTCGCGACGCATGTAAACCTCGATAGGAAAAGCGACGCGCAGATGTAAGGCATTTCTGAAGGACGGGTGCTGACTTGAGTCAATTCAGACTGGCAGGCCGTGCTTTTTGTGGGGGCGATTTCAATCGCGAATGAATGCGCCGCTGGCTCTTGTAGGTTGGTCTGAGCTGTGCGAAGCCCAACTCGAAAGGTCCGCGTGGCAGCTTGTTGGGCTTCGCTGCGCTCTGCCGCAAACTACGGGAATCAGGCCATGCCAAACGGTAGGTTGGTCTGAGCTACGCGAAGCCCAACGCGAAAGGTCCGCGCGGCAGCTTGTTGGGCTTCGCTGCGCTCTGCCACAACCTACGGGGGCAGGGCATGGCAAACGGTAGGTTGGGCTGAGCTACGCGAAGCCCAACGCGAAAGGTCCGCGCGGCAGCTCGTTGGGCTTCGCTGCGCTCTGCCACAACCTACGGGGGCAGGGCATGGCAAACGGTAGGTTGGTCTGAGCTACGCGAAGCCCAACATGAAAGGTCCGCGCGGCTGTTTGTTGGGCTTCGCTGCGCTCTGCCACAACCTACGGGCGCAGGGCATGGCAAACGGTAGGTTGGGCTGAGCTATGCGAAGCCCAACGCGAAAGGTCCGTACGAATGCTTGTTGGGCTTCGCTGCGCTCTGCCACAACCTACGGGAGTTCAGGGCATGGCAAACGGTAGGTTGGTCTGAGCTACGCGAAGCCCAACACGAAAGGCCCGCGCGGTTGCTTGTTGGGCTTCGCTGCGCTCTGCCACAACCTACGGGGGCAGCGCATGGCGAACGGTAGGTTGGTCTGAGCTATGCGAAGCCCAACGCGAAAGGTCCGCGCGGTTACTTGTTGGGCTTCGCTGCGCTCTGCCGCAACCTACGGGGATTAGGTCATACCCAGTGCTGCCAGCGCCTTCTCCAGGCGTTTCGCCCTCGGTCCGCTGGCGATTTCCAGCACGCCCTGGTCGCGTTTCCAGAGGTCGGCCCACTCCGCCGGACCGCTGGCGAAGGCGGTATCCAGTTCCGGCTTCAGCGCCTTGAACTCGGCGAAGAGCGCGGCCAGCAGCAGGTGCATCGTCGGGGTGGTGGCGCATTGGCGGGAAACTTCGGCGGCGCCGCTGAGCAGGCCCAGCAAGCGCAGTTGCAACGCTTGCGGCCAGGCACTGTCGCGGCCCACGCCGTACAGCCAGGCCACCATCGCGGCGAGGACGTGAAGGTCTTCGATGCTGCGGAAGGGCTTCACGTAGGCATCCCAGCCATCGCCGGCCAGACGTTCGCAATGGGCGCCTTCAAGATGCAGGCGGGCGTGGGGAACGTCGGGCATCAGCGGTAACGGTTTGAGCTGCTCGACCTGCACACCGGGAGCGCCATTGCGAACCGCCACCAGCGCCAGGCGTGGAGATTCGCCCTCTCGCTCTTCGCGGGCCGCCACCAGCAGCCAATCGGCGGCCTCTCCGGCCGTGACGAAATCCTTGCGACCACTGAGGCTGAGGTTGGCCAGGCGCGTCTGCATGTCCGCCGGACGCACGCTGCGGTTCTCGGTGACGCACAGCGCGCCCAGGCTCAGCGGCGCTGATGGCCAGAGCAGTCGCAGGGCGCCCTGGTAACCCGCGAGGAAGGCCAGTCCGGGCGCAGGCGCCAGCTTGCCGCCGAGGACGGCGAGTTCGAAGGGCGTGACCTCGCCCAATCGGTCCAGCAGAGCGCCGTACCAGTCGTCCAGGGGCTGGCCGGACGGCAGGCGGGCGGAAGCTTCGAGCAGGCGTTGCCAGGGCATTGGGGATTCCTCGAGGGGGTTGTCATGCAAGCATCATGAGACCGTCATGGGTGTGACACCGGGTCTACCTAGCCTGAGCTTGCACAACAAGATCGTCCGGCTGCAACCGGGATCGAGCCGGCCTACGGAGGCTTATTCATGACCCAGATCGCCATGACCCGCGACAGTGTCGCACCCAACGGGAAAAGCCCTCGCCGCCTGCAGGCCGAGCGCCTGGAAGGCATCGCTGCGCTGCGTGAGGCGCAGGCCCTGCGTTTCCGCGTATTCAGCGCCGAGTTCGACGCCAAGCTGCAAGGTGCCGAGTTCGGTCTCGACATGGATGACTACGATCCGCACTGCGAGCACATCGGCGTGCGCGACCTGGACAGCGGCGAGCTGGTCGCCACCACCCGCCTGCTCGATCACCAGGCCGCCCACGACCTGGGCCGCTTCTACAGTGAAGAGGAATTCAGCCTCCACGGACTCGGCGAATTGCAGGGCCCGGTGCTGGAAATCGGCCGCACCTGCGTCGATCCGGCCTACCGCAATGGCGCGACCATCGCCGTGCTCTGGGGTGAACTGGCCGAGGTGCTGAACCAGGGCGGCTACCGCTACCTGATGGGCTGCGCCAGCATTCCCATGCAGGACGGCGGTATCCAGGCCCAGGCCATCATGCAGCGCCTGCGCGAGCGTTACCTGTGCACCGAACACCTGCGCGCCGAGCCGAAGAACCCGCTGCCCATGCTGGAGCTGCCGGGCAACGTGATCACCGAGATGCCGCCGCTGCTGAAGGCCTACATGCGCTTGGGTGCGAAGGTCTGTGGCGAACCCTGCTGGGACCCGGATTTCCAGGTGGCCGACGTGTTCATCCTGCTCAAGCGCGATGAGCTCTGCCCGCGTTATGCCCGCCACTTCAAGGCGGCGGTCTGAGGGCCGGGCATGCTGAAATCCGTACGTTTCTACGCTCGCGTTATCCGGCTGCTGGCGGTTATTGGCCTCGGCCTGTCACTGGCCGCCTGGGTGACCTTACTGGAGCGTCTGGGGCGCACTGAGCTGATGGCCACCCGGCAACGCCTCACCCGCTGGTTCCTCAGGCGCCTGGGCGGTGCCTTGCCGTTTCGCGTACACGTCAGCGGCCGCGTGCCGGATCAGCCGATGCTGTGGGTCAGCAACCACGTGTCCTGGACCGATATCCCGCTGCTCGGTGCCGTGGCGCCGTTGTCCTTCCTGTCCAAGGCCGAGGTGCGCTCCTGGCCGGTTGCCGGCTGGCTGGCGCACAAGGCCGGCACGCTGTTCATCCGGCGCGGATCGGGGGATAGCGGACTGGTTGGGCAGCAACTCGCCCGTCACCTGGGCGATGGCCGCAACCTGCTGATCTTCCCGGAAGGCACGACCACCGACGGCAGCTTGCTGAAAGCCTTCCACAGTCGCCTCCTGACCAGCGCCGTGGAGACTGGCGTGCCGGTGCAGCCGGTGGCCATCCGTTACCTGCGCGATGGCCTGCGTGATGAGGTCGCGCCCTTCATAGGCGAGGACGACCTGCTTTCGCATCTGGTCCGCCTGCTGCGCAGTGACCGGGCGGAGGTGGAAATCCAGCTGCTCGAACCCGTGTCGAGCCAGGGACTGACCCGCACGGTGCTCAGCCAGAAAGCGAAGGGCGCCGTGCAACTGGCGCTCTTCGGAGAGGAGGAAGACGAGGCGTTGGCCGCCTGAGTGGGGGTCAGGCCTTGTCCTTGTCCGGCCAGCGGATTGGCGGCACCGCGAGGATGTCGCAGTCCAGCTCGCGTATGGCGGCATCGGCGACGCTGCCGATCAGTATCCGCTTCATGCCGGTCAATCCCCGCGTGCCCATCACCAGCAGGTCGACGGGGTCGCGATCCAGCACGCGCCGCAGAGCGGTCATGGGCTGGCCTTCTTCGATCAGGCGCTGATCGATGAGGGCACCCAGCTCTTCGCGGAGCAGGAACTCATCCAGCGCAGCCGTGGCACGGCGGCGTTCGTCGGCGCCGTAGTCACCGGGGATCGCCCCGACGCCGGCAGAGGCCGCCAGCATCATGGCGCCGCCCAGCGGGTCGAAGGCATGCAGCGCCTTGGCGCCGGTCTTCGGCAACAGACCCAGTGCGTCGGCGGCACGCACCGCCTGGGCGGAAGCCGGGGAGCAGTCCAGGGCCAGCAGGGGCATCAGGTAGTCGTCTTCAGCCGCCTTGTTCACCAGCAGGATCGGTACATGGCTGGTGCGCAACAGGCGCTCCAGGGTGGTCCCCGTGAAGATGTCGCGCAGTGGGCTCTTGCGGTGGCTGCCGACGACCAGCAGATCGATTTCGGCCCAGCGGGTGCAATCGGCGATGTGCTTGGCCGGGTCGCCCACTTCCACCCAGATTTCCGGCGCGCGGCCGGCCAGCTCGGTGAAGAAGTCCATCTGCTCGTTCAGATAACGGCGGACCTGTTCCACTTCCAGCTCGATGCGCAATTGCGGCTGGTCTTCGTCGACCACGTGCAGGATGAACCAGGGGCAGTTGAACTGATGGGCCAGGCGCGCCGCCCGCCGCAGGGCGCGGTCGGAACGGTTGGAAAGGTCGGTCGCGAGCATCAATGCTTTCATCTGGCACCTCCAGTAGCGGATTCCTGTAGGCCCATTCCACTGCAGATGTAAGAAGTTTCCCTTGATGCAGATCAACCGTGGCTTTGCTGGGTTCCTGCGAATTGCTGGAGCTGTGGATAAAACTGCCGGAAGTCATCGCTGAGGGGCAGGTACAGGGCTTCCAGCTCGGTCATGGCGCCGGCCAGTCTTTCGGGACGGGAAAAGCGTCGCGAAATACCGTTGATGACCAGTTCCAGCGTCTCGAACTCCCGGTAGCTCCCCAGCCAATCCTGCGCGGCCATGCGGGGCGCGATGAGGGCCAGGCGGCCGGGCAGTTCAGGTTCGTCGCCCAGGACCTGGTAGACGTGGTGGGTGAAGGCGTCCAGCGGTTCAGCGGCGTAGAGCTGCCAGTCGCGGGCCAGGCAATGGTCGAAGAAGACATCCAGCAGGATGCCGGCGAAGCGCCGCCGCTCGCTGGGAAAGCGCAGCTTGGCCTGGGTGATGAGGGGATGGCTGTCGGTGAAGGCGTCGATGCGCCGGTGCAGGCGGATGCCGGCTTCGATATCCGCCGGCCAGCGCCCGGCAAGCGGCCCTTTGACGAAGTCGCCATAGAGGCTGCCGAGCAGTTGCGCGGGCTGCGAGCCGCCGAGATGGAGGTGAGCGAGGTAGTTCATTGGCCGAGCTTAACTCAGAGACGGTTTTATCATGGCGGTCGATGATGACTATCGGCACAAACGATCCCATATCGACCTTTCTCGATATAAAGTTCGTTCCATCTCGATATACGAATCCACCGCCATGAGCACACCCATCGACCTCGACGAAATCATCAAGGCACTCGCCCATCCAGTGCGACGGGAGATGCTGCAGTGGCTCAAGGAACCGGAAAAGTACTTCGTCGAGCAAGACCACCCATTCGAAATCGGCGTCTGCGCCGGCAAGTTCGACCAACGCTGCGGGCTGTCCCAGTCCACCGTCTCGACGCACCTGGCGACCTTGCAGCGCGCCGGACTGGTGACCAGCCGCAAGGTGGGCCAATGGAACTTCTTCAAACGCAATGAAGCCGTCATCGCTGAATTTCTTCGCCAGATGAGCGACGAGCTGTAACTGCAGCACCTGCCACAACTCGAAAATCTTCCCAGGAGCAGGCCAATGCCTACTGCGCTTCTCGTCCTCGCCTTGTCCGCTTTTGCGATAGGCACAACCGAATTCGTCATCATGGGCCTGCTGCCCGAGGTGGCCGCCGACCTCGGCGTGTCCATCCCCGGTGCGGGCTGGCTGGTCACCGGCTATGCGCTGGGCGTCGCCATCGGCGCGCCATTCATGGCGATGCTCACCTCGAAGCTGCCACGTAAGCGCGCTCTGCTGGTGCTGATGGGCGTGTTCATTATCGGCAACCTGCTCTGCGCCATCGCCGCCAACTACGGCCTGCTGATGCTGGCGCGTGTCGTCACCGCGCTCTGCCATGGCGCCTTCTTCGGTATCGGTTCGGTGGTGGCTGCGAGCCTGGTGCCGGCCAACCGCAAGGCTTCCGCCGTCGCCCTGATGTTCACCGGCCTGACCCTGGCCAACGTGTTGGGCGTTCCCCTGGGTACCGCCCTGGGCCAGGTCGCCGGCTGGCGTTCGACATTCTGGGCCGTGACCCTGATCGGCATCGCTGCGCTGATCGGCCTGTGGCGGATACTGCCGCGCCAGGACGATGAAGAAGCCACCGACATCCGCGCTGAATTCGCTGCCCTGCGGGGTGCCGGGCTGTGGTTGGCGCTGTCCACCACCGTGCTGTTCTCCGCCGCCGTGTTCTGCATCTTCACCTACGTTGCGCCGCTGCTCGGCGAGGTGACCGGCGTTTCGCCCCGAGGCGTGACCTGGACCCTGTTGCTGATCGGTCTTGGCCTGACCCTGGGCAACGTGATCGGTGGCCGTCTGGCCGACTGGAAGCTGGCACAGACCCTGATGGGCGTGTTCGTTGCCCTGGCTGTTGCCTCCAGTGCCCTGACCTGGACCAGCGCCGCGCTGATCCCCACGGAAATCACCCTGTTCCTCTGGGCCACCGCCGCATTCGCCGCCGTGCCGGCCCTGCAGGTCAACGTGGTGAACTTCGGCAGCGCCGCGCCAAACCTGGTTTCCACCCTGAATATCGGCGCCTTCAACGTGGGCAATGCCCTTGGCGCCTGGGTCGGAGGCCTGGTCATCAGCCAGGGCTACGGCCTCACCACTGTTCCCCTGGCCGCTGCCGTGCTGGCGATCCTCGCCCTGATAGCGACCCTGCTCACCTTCAGCAACCGTACTCCCGAGCTGCAAGCGGCTCTCGACTGACCCGAGGTAAATGACATGCCCACGCTCTTCGACCCGATCAAGATTGGCGACCTGGAACTTTCCAACCGCATCATCATGGCGCCGCTGACCCGCTGCCGCGCCGACGAGGGCCGCGTACCCAACGCCCTGATGGCCGAGTACTACACCCAGCGCGCGTCCGCCGGGCTGATCATCAGCGAAGCCACTTCTGTCACGCCCCTGGGCGTCGGTTACCCGGATACCCCCGGCATCTGGTCCGACGAGCAGGTGAAGGGCTGGAGCAACATCACCAAGGCGGTCCACGGCAACGGCGGCAAGATCGTCCTGCAGCTCTGGCACGTTGGCCGTATCTCCGACCCGAGCTACCTGGACGGCGAAGCACCGGTGGCACCCAGCGCCATCGCGGCCAAGGGCCACGTCAGCCTGCTGCGTCCGCTGCGTGGCTATCCAGTGCCGCGCGCCTTGGAAACCGAGGAGATCGCCGATATCGTCGACGCCTACCGCGTCGGCGCGGAGAACGCCCAGGCCGCCGGTTTCGACGGTGTGGAAATCCACGCTGCCAACGGCTACCTGCTGGATCAGTTCCTCCAGGACGGCACCAACAAACGCAGCGACCAGTACGGCGGCTCAATCGAAAACCGCGCCCGCCTGCTGCTGGAAGTCACCGATGCCGCAATCAAGGTGTGGGGCGCCGGCCGCGTCGGCGTGCACCTGGCACCGCGCGCTGACTCCCACGATATGGGTGACTCCGACCTCGCCGCGACTTTCGGTTACGTCGCCCGTGAACTGGGCAAGCGTGGCGTGGCCTTCATCTGCGCCCGTGAGAAGGAAGGCGAGGACAGCCTGTCACCGCAACTGAAGGAAGATTTCGGCGGCGTATTCATCGCCAACGAACGCTTCACCAAGGACAGCGCCGCTGCCTGGCTGGAAAGCGGCAAGGCCGATGCCGTGGCCTTCGGCATCCCCTTCATCGCCAACCCCGACCTGCCCGAGCGCTTGCGCCTGGATGCACCGCTGAACGAACCGCGTCCGGAACTCTTCTACGCCAAGGGCCCGGTGGGCTACATCGACTACCCGCGCCTGTAACGCGCAACGGGCCTTGTAGGGGCGAATTCATTCGCTGTGTCTGCAGCAAGTGTTGCAAGTAGCTGCATTGCCCGTAGGAGCTGGCTTGCCAGCGAATAGTCCCATTTCGCTAGCAAGCTAGCTCCTACAAGGCCCCAAAGTTCGTTTCCTCTGGTAGCTTTGCATCCATTGTCCGTCCGTCGGGACCGCCCCAAAGGGGAACCCGGCGGCGATTCGTGTGACCAATGGAGTCCGGCCGAAGTCTTCCGGCCGTCAGCGACATGCCAAAGGAAGCCCGCATGCACAAATCGATACGCCCACTCATTGCCCTGCTCGCCGCGCTGGCGCTGCCGGTCCACGCAAGCTGGTACCTGGACAACGAGTCGTCGCGGATATCCTTCATCTCCACCAAGGCCGGCAGCATCTCCGAGGTACACCGCTTCCTCACCCTGCACGGCAAGATCGGCAAGGATGGCAAGGCTCACCTGCGCATTGAGCTCGAGTCGGTCAGCACCGGCGTTCCGCTGCGCGATCAGCGCCTGCGTGATCAGTTCTTCGACATCGCCAACTACCCCGAGGCCGAAGTCAGCGCCCAGCTGGATCTGCGTCCGATCACCGACCTGGCACCCGGTGCGCAACTGGAGCTGGGCCTGCCGCTCACCGTGAAGATTCGCGACAAGCAGCAGCAATACCGCGCGGAACTCCTGGCCACCCGCCTGGACGACCATCGCTTCCAGGTGGTGACCCTGGCGCCGCTGGTGCTTCAGGTGGAGGACTTCGGCCTGACCTCTGCACTCGATGGGCTGCGCAAGCTCGCCGGCCTGCCGGGCATCAGCCTGTCGGTACCGGTAGGTGCCGTGCTGATCTTCACGGAGCGCTGATGGGGCAGATCTTCCCCTGGAAGTCCGGCAACCGCCTCGAGTTGCTGATCGACGGCCCGCAATTCTTTCCGACCATGCTCACCGCCATTGCCCGGGCGGAGTACCAGGTCGCGCTGGAGTTGTACCTGGTGGAAGACGGTCGCTGCAGCGAGGCGCTGGTGGATGCCCTGTGCGTCGCCGCCGTGCGCGGCGTACGCGTGCGTTGCCTGTTCGATGATTTCGGCAGCCTGAAACTCGGCCGCGCGCTTCGTGATCGGCTCAACGATGCCGGGGTGCTGCTGCAGTTCTACAACCCGCTGCGCTGGCGAAGCGGCTTCGGGAACCTGTATCGCGACCATCGCAAGATCCTCGTGGTGGATGATCGCCTGGCCTTTGTGGGCGGCACCGGGGCAACCGACGAATTCTGGGACCCGGCCCAGGAGATCAGCCGCTGGCACGAGGTGATGGTGGCTATCGAAGGGCCGCTGGTGGCGCACTGGCAGCTGATCTTCGACTACCAGTGGCTGGCCAATCTCGGCCGCCGCCCGTGGAAATCGGGAGAGGCGCCGGGCCTGAAGCACCTGCCGCCCTATCCGGCGATGGGCGAAGGGCTTGGGCGCCTGGCCTACGCCGATGCCAGTCAGCATCGCGACATCGTCCAGTCACTGGTGCGCAGCATTCGTACTGCGCGCAATCGCGTGTGGCTGGCGACGCCCTACTTCCTGCCGAGCTGGAAGGTTCGCCGTGCCCTGATCAAGGCCGCACGACAGGGTGTCGAGGTGCGCCTGCTGCTCACCAGCCGTCACACCGACCACCCGCCGATACGCTTCGCCGGCCAGCGTTACTACCCGCGCCTCCTGCGTGCCGGGGTGCGGATATTCGAGTACCAGAAGCGCTTCCTGCACCTGAAAATGGCGCTGGCCGATGACTGGGTCAGCGTCGGTTCCTGCAACTTCGACCACTGGAACCTGCGCTTCAACCTGGAGGCCAACGTCGAGGCGCTGGACCTGAATTTCACCCAGGCAGTCGATGCCTGCATGCGCCAGGATTTCTCCGATAGCCGCGAAATCACCATGGACGACTGGCATGCCCGGCCGCTGATCAAGCGCCTGCGCCAGCGACTCTGGGGCTGGCTGGACCGCCTGGTGGTGAACCTGCTCGACCGGCGCCGTTAGCGGGGCGCCGCACTTTCGTCGGGTGCCTGCGGATAGATGCCGGGCTAGGCTTGCTCCACTACAACAAGAGGGAGTGGCTGCATGGGCCGCCGATATCTGCCGATCCTGCTGCTTTGCGCCGTGCTGGGCGGCTGTTCCACCCCCGGTGCGTTCTTCGGTGCAACCCAGGGGCCGGCATTCCAGGCCGTCGCACCGAGCGATGCGGAGCACGCGCTGGTCTACCTGTACCGGCCGCAGAGTCAATGGGCCGACCAGGAACTGGAAGCACCGGGCCTCTTCCTCAACAACGAACTGATCGGCAGCCTGCCGAGCAACGGTTACCTGGTGCTGGAGTTCGATACCGCCAGCTACAAGCTGGAAATGCGCCGTCCGCTGTTCGGCAGCTACTGGACCCTGTTCGCCGACGGCCCACTGGATTTCACCCTCATCACGTCATTCGTCCTGGACGCGGCGGGCGGGCGTACGTACTACCTGCGTTACGACGAACTGGACCCGCCGCCGAAGAACAGCGACCAGCCCGGCGCGGGCAATGGGCCGCTGCAACTGGTGGAGGAATCCCTGGGCAGCCAGGAAATCACCGCTACGCGCCAGGTGCAGCCGAGCGAGCGGATCGCCGCCAGCGGCGAGATGGTACGTCCGCAGGAAGGGTTCTGGCGGGGCGTGGGCCAGGCGCTGGACAAGATCGGCATCTGACGTTCGGCACGCCTGTAGTAGGGGCCTATTACCCGCGATCGAAGGACGGCGCGGATAATTGGCTACCTTTGAAGCCTCAGGGCTTCCAATCCAGGAGGATGCGAAATGGCCGCGAAGAAGATTCTGATGCTGGTCGGCGACTACGCCGAAGACTACGAAACCATGGTGCCGTTCCAGGCCCTGCTGATGGTCGGTCACACCGTGCACGCCGTGTGCCCGGACAAGATAGCCGGCCAGAGCGTGCGTACCGCCATTCATGATTTCGAAGGCGACCAGACCTACAGCGAGAAACCGGGTCACAACTTCGCCCTCAACTTCGACTTCGCCAAGGTCAAGGCAGAGGACTACGACGCCCTGCTGATCCCGGGCGGCCGCGCGCCGGAGTACCTGCGCCTGAACGCCACCGTGCTGGAGCTGGTGAAGGCCTTCGACAAGGCTGGCAAACCCATTGCCGCGGTTTGCCACGGTGCCCAGTTGCTGGCGGCTGCCGGCGTCCTGGAAGGGCGCGAGTGCAGTGCTTATCCGGCGTGCGGTCCGGAAGTCAGGCTTGCGGGCGGCCAGTATGTGGATATCCCGGTCGATGCCGCGCACACCCAGGGCAACCTGGTCACCGCCCCGGCCTGGCCGGCGCATCCTGCGTGGCTGGCGGCGTTCCTCAAGCTGCTCGGGACGAAGATCGAGCTGTGATCGTAGGTTGTGGCTAAGTTGTGCGAAGCCCAACAATCGAGTGCGTTGGGCTTCGCTACGCTCTGCCACAACCTACCTGGCCCAATTGATTCCGCATCGCCAAAACAGGAGGCGCACCATGTGCGAGCTGTACGTCAAGGCCGATCCCATCCTCTACGAGTCCCGTTCGCGCTCGCTGCGCATCCGTGGCGTGGTCACCACGCTGCGCCTGGAGAACCAGTTCTGGGACATCCTGCGGGAAATCGCCGAGGTGGACGGCATGACCACCAACCAGCTCATCACCAAGCTCTACGACGAGGTGATGGAGTACCGCGGCGAGGTGGTCAATTTCGCCTCCTTCCTGCGCGTGAGCTGCACTCGCTACCTGGCCCAGCGCCGCGCGACTGTGGTCGAGCTGCCCAAAGCGCGGGTGAACACTTAACGGCTATGCCCACAGCCTCGCGAGCTAGAGCGAGACAAGGCATAAACAGCTGAGAAAGCGGACTGGGCTCGCACGCGAGTTTACGACTGTAAATGAGCATTTCGAGGCTGTTTATAACGCCGTATCGCCGACGCGCAGCAGGCTGTTCTCAGCAGACCTGTTCGACCCAGTCGTTCAGGTTGTAGTAGTTCGTCACCCGAGCGATCTTGCCGCAGTGGATATGGAAGAAGGCGCCGGCCGGCAGCACGTAGGTCTGGCCCTTGGCTGGCGGCAGGCCCTCATCGTTGGACAGGTACTGGCCGTGCACCACGAACTCGGCGGCGGCGCGGCTGCCGTCGGCGCTCTGCATGACCACGATGTCCGACAGCCGCTCCTTGTAGCAGCGGTTCATCTTCTCCATGAACGCCGCGAAGGCCGCCTTGCCCTGCTGGCGTTCGCCCTGGTTGATGTCGTGCACCACATCCTCGCTGAGCAGGGCGAGGAAGGCTGGCATATCGCTGGCGTTGAAGGCGGCGTAATAGGCTTGCACCAGTTCGGTAGCGGTCATGGTTGGGTTCCTGTCGCAATGGGGTCATTCGGTCCGTGTCCGGCATGATAGGTTCCTGACCGGAGCCCGACTTAGCCAGGGGCGTCATCCACTTCCCCAGAACGACCGATCCGATGCAGATCCGACTTCTCCAGGGCGCAGACATCGCGCCTCACATCGATGACCTCGCACGCCTTCGCCTGACGGTGTTCCGCGAGTTTCCGTACCTCTACGACGGCACACTGGCGTATGAAGCGCGCTACCTCGCCACCTACGCTGAATCGCCGGAAAGCCTGTTCGTCCTGGCGCTGGATGGCGAGCGTGTGGTGGGGGCTTCCACCGGTCTGCCGATGGCGGATGAAACCGAAGCATTCCAGCGGCCGTTCCGAGAGCAGGGTTGGGACCCGGCGCGCATCTTCTACTTCGGCGAGTCCGTGCTGCAGGCGGAGTACCGGGGCACCGGGTTGGGCGTGCGATTTTTCGCCGAGCGCGAGGCTTATGCACGGCGCCTTGGGCGTTTCGCGCATTGCGCCTTCTGCGCGGTGGAGCGATCAGCCGATCATCCCCGCCGTCCACCCGGTTACCAGCCACTCAATGAATTCTGGGCGCGGCGTGGTTATCGCCACTACCCGGAGCTGCGCACCGAATTCCACTGGCGTGACCTGGACGAAGCGGCGGAGTCGGCCAAGCCCATGTCCTTCTGGCTCAAGGAGCTCACCCCATGATCAGGATCGCCGCCTGCCAGTACGCCATCGAGTTGCATGAAAGCTGGGAGGCCTACGCCACTCACCTGGAGGGCCTGTGCGCCGAGGCGGCTGCGGCAGGCGCGAAGCTGCTGGTGCTGCCCGAGTACGCCGGCCTGGTGCTGGCCGGTCAGTTGGCGCCGGACGAGCGAGGGGACTTGCAGGCGTCCATCGTCGGCATCCAGCCCCTCCTGCAGGACTGGCGGGCACTGTGCGCCGGCATCGCCGCGAAGCTCGGTGTCTACCTGCAACCCGGCAGCCTGCCGGTGCGTGATGCCGATGGGCGATTCCGCAACCGCGCCTGGCTGTTTGGACCGGGCGGCGAACTGGGCTATCAGGACAAGCTGATCATGACCCGCTTCGAGCGGGAGCAGTGGGGCATCGCGGCGGGGGAGGGGTTGAAGGTGTTCGACACGGCCCTGGGGCGACTGGGCATCCTGATCTGCTACGACAACGAGTTCCCCCTGCTGGCGCGCACCCTGGCCGAAGGCGGCGCCGACCTGATCCTCGCCCCCAGTTGCACCGACACCGAAGCCGGCTACAACCGCGTGCGCATCGGTGCCCAGGCGCGCGCGTTGGAGAATCAGATCGCCGTCCTGCAGTCGCCTACCGTTGGACTCGCCCCCTGGTCACCAGCGCTGGATGAAAACATCGGCCGTGCTGGCCTCTACGTGCCGCCGGACTACGGCATGCCGAGCAACGGCGTGATCGCCGAAAGCCCCGACCTCTGCCCTTCGACCAGCCAGTGGCTGATCTGCGACCTCGACTTGGACGAAGTGCGCCGGGTACGTACGGAAGGGCAGGTGTTCACTCGGCGGGATTGGCCGGAGCAGTTCGGCCAGACAACGCTTTTGTAGGTTGGTGCTGAGCCTGCGAAGCCCAACGCAGCGATGTTGGGCTTCGCTCCGCTCTGCCACAACCTACGGGAGCATAAAAAAAACCCGGCGCATGGCCGGGCTTTTTCATTCAGCGAAGGTGAAGGCTTACTTCACTTCCACCGCCAGGTTCTCGGCGATCTTCTGTTGCCAGATCGCCGGGCCGGTGATGTGCACCGACTCGCCGTTGGTGTCGACGGCGACGGTGACCGGCATGTCCTTCACGTCGAACTCGTAGATGGCTTCCATACCGAGTTCGGCGAAGGCCAGGACCTTGGACTTCTTGATCGCCTGGGCAACCAGGTAGGCGGCGCCGCCGACGGCCATCAGGTAGACGGCCTTGTTGTCCTTGATCGCGTCGATAGCGATCGGACCACGTTCGGACTTGCCGATCATGCCCAGCAGGCCAGTCTGCTCGAGAATCTGGCGAGTGAACTTGTCCATGCGGGTCGCGGTGGTGGGGCCAGCCGGGCCAACCACTTCGTCGCCAACCGGATCGACCGGGCCGACGTAGTAGATGAAGCGGCCTTTCAGGTCCACCGGCAGCTCTTCGCCCTTGTTCAGCATGTCGACCATGCGCTTGTGCGCAGCGTCGCGGCCGGTGAGCATCTTGCCGTTGAGCAGGATGGTCTCGCCCGGCTTCCAGCTCTGCACTTCTTCCGGGGTGATCGTGTCGAGGTCGACGCGGCGCGCGGACGGGCCGGCTTCCCAGACGATTTCCGGGTAGGCGTCCAGCGACGGGGCTTCCAGTTCAGCCGGGCCGGAGCCGTCGAGCACGAAGTGGGCGTGACGGGTAGCGGCGCAGTTGGGGATCATGCAGACCGGCAGCGAGGCAGCGTGGGTCGGGTAGTCCATGATCTTCACGTCGAGGACGGTGGTCAGGCCGCCCAGGCCCTGGGCGCCGATGCCCAGCTGGTTGACCTTCTCGAACAGCTCGAGGCGCATTTCCTCGATCTTGTTCTGCGGACCGCGGGCCTTCAGCTCGTGGATGTCGATTTCGTCCATCAGGACTTCCTTCGCCATCACCGCGGCCTTCTCGGCGGTACCGCCGATGCCGATGCCGAGCATGCCCGGCGGGCACCAGCCGGCACCCATGGTCGGGACGGTCTTCAGTACCCAGTCGACGATGGAGTCGGACGGGTTGAGCATGGCCATCTTCGACTTGTTCTCGGAGCCGCCGCCCTTGGCCGCTACGTCCACTTCCACGGTGTTGCCGGGAACGATGGAGTAGTGGATGACCGCCGGGGTGTTGTCCTTGGTGTTCTTACGGGCGCCCGCTGGGTCGGCCAGGATGGAGGCGCGCAGGACGTTCTCCGGCAGGTTGTAGGCGCGACGCACGCCCTCGTTGATCATGTCGTCCACGCTCATGGTGGCGCCATCCCAGCGCACGTCCATGCCGACGCGGACGAACACGGTGACGATACCGGTGTCCTGGCAGATCGGGCGGTGGCCGGTGGCGCACATGCGCGAGTTGATCAGGATCTGCGCCATGGAATCGCGCGCGGCAGGCGATTCTTCACGCAGATAGGCCTCATGCATGGCCTGGATGAAATCCACGGGATGGTAGTAGGAGATGAACTGCAGGGCGTCGGCGACACTCTGGATCAGATCATCTTGCTTGATCACGGTCATGTGGGCGCTCCTCTTGGAGGGAACATCAGGGAAGCGCCGGACCACGACCCGGCGCGCGAGGCTAAAAAAGGCGCGGCAGTATAGCGCGTGGCGCTAGTCGGGCACAGTCGCCGGTAGTCGACCTTGGTCGGTTGTCGGACACATCCTACAGGCTAGGAAATTTGTGATCACAGGCGTACATTGAAGGCATGGTGCCATTACGGGAAGGAGCCCCATGAGCCCATCCACCCAGCGGGTCAGCCATAGAGCCTTGCAGAGTCTGCTGCTGAAGCGCTTCGGTATGGCGGTGGCTACCTACTCGATGGTCCTGCTCTTGTGCTGGGTCGCGATGATCGGTGGCTTGTTCCGGGTTTCTCCGAGCACCGCCCTGATCGGCTCCGGCCTTGTTGCCGCGTCCCAGCTCGCACTGTTCTGGCTGTTCCTCAGCGGACACAACCTGCGTTTCTCCGACCCCAGCCTGACGGAACCCCAGGTGCTGCTCGCACTGGTCTGGAGCACCTGGCTGATGTCCATGGTCGACAACGCGCGGGGCACCTTGCTGACCGTCTACGTGCTGATCATGATGTTCGGCGTGTTCCAGCTGAAGCCCAGGGTCTTCGCCCGCTGCGCAGCAATCGGCTTCTTCGCGTTCGCCGGTCTCAACCTGTATGAGGCCTACCTGATGCAATTGGCCGACCCGGCCCTGGCGTTGCTGCAGGTTTGCGTACTGTTCGTACTGATGGTCTGGCTGAGCCTGTTCGCCAGTTATGTCCAGGCGCTGCGCCAGCGCATGCGTCAACGCCGCTTCGCCCTGCAGGCGCACCAGGACACACTGCGTGGAATGATGCGCCAGCTGGAAGACCTGGTCGCGACCGACGAACTGACCGGGCTGTTCAACCGCCGTCATTTCCTGCGCCTGGCCAGCCGCGAACTGGACAGTCTGACGCCGAACCGCCAGCACGGACTGGCCCTGATCGACCTCGACCATTTCAAACGCATCAATGATGTTCACGGCCACGCCGCCGGGGATCGGGTGTTGCAGACCTTCGCGGCCGTGGCGCGGGCCTGCCTGCGCGACGGCGACGTGTTGGCACGCTACGGTGGCGAGGAGTTCGTCCTGCTGCTGCCCAACTGCGATGCGGACCGCCTGACCGCCTGCTGCGAGCGCCTGCGTCAGGCCTTCGAGCAGGCTGAGCCAGTGGGCGTGCAGCTGGAACGGTTGAGCCTGTCGGCGGGCATGACGTTGCTGACGGCCGGCGATGATCTGGATGATGCGTTGCAGCGTGCGGATCAGGCACTCTATCGGGCGAAGCGCGGCGGACGTAACCGTTGCGATGCCGCCTGGGAGGGCCTGGGTGCCTGAACTCGAAGTTGCCGGAAAACGTTGGAACGTAGCCCCCGCCAGCAACCTGCTGGACGCTCTGAACGCGGGCGGCTGCAACGTGCCTTTCAGTTGCCGAGCCGGCAGTTGCCACGCCTGCCTGGTGCGCTGCCTGTCCGGTGAACCGGCGGATGCCAGGCCCGAGGCGCTGGACAGTATCCAGCGTGCCGAGGGGTGGCGGCTGTCCTGCCAGTGCCTGGTGGTGCAGGACCTGGTGGTGGAGGTGTTCGACCCGGCGCGCGATGGCGTGGAAGCCGAAGTCGTTGGCGTCGACTGGCCGGGCCCGGATGTCCTGCGCCTGCGACTCGTGCCATCGCGGCCGCTGCGTTACAGCGCCGGCCAGCATCTCCTGTTATGGAATGACGAGGGCGTCGCCCGGCCCTATTCCCTGGCCAGCCTGCCGGGTTTCGATGACTTCCTCGAATTCCACCTGGATTGCCGCAAGCCTGGGCTGTTCAGCGACAGGGCCCGGCGTCTGGTTGCGGGCGACAGGCTGCGCCTGGGCGAGCTGCATGGCGGCGCGCTGCACTATGAACCGGCCTGGGACACCCGGCCGCTGTTGTTCCTTGCCGCAGGCACTGGACTGGCGCCGCTCTGGGGGCTGCTGCGGGAAGCACTGCGGAATCATCATCAGGGCCCCATCCGCATCATTCATCTGGCCCATGACGCCGGCGGACATTATCTGGCCAAATCCCTCGCCGAGCTGGCTGCAACCCATTCCGGGCTTGTCGTCCAACTGATCACGCCGGCCGAGCTGCCAGAGGTTTTGGCGCAATTCCGCCTTGTTTCGCGGCAAACCATCGCCTTACTCTGCGGCCACCCCGCCAGCGTCGAGGAGTTTGCGCGCCGGCTTTATCTGGCCGGCCTGCCCCGCAACCAGCTGCTGGCCGATACCTTCCTGACCCGCGAAACCTGAGCCGCGGGCCAACACCAATCGAGGATTTGCCATGAGTGAGCACATTCTGGTCGAGCGCGAGCAGGGCTTGCTGACGCTGCGCATGAACCGCCCGGACAAGAAGAACGCCCTGACCCGCGCCATGTACAGCGGCATGGCCGAAGTACTGGATGCCGCGCGGGACGACACTGGCGTACGGGCGGTGCTGATCACCGGCAGCGAAGAGTGCTTCACCAGCGGCAACGACATCGTGGACTTTCTGCAGGAACCGCCGAGCGGAATGGACAGCCCGGTGTTCCAGTTCATGCGCGCGTTGTTCGACTTCCCCAAGCCGGTGGTGGCGGCGGTAAGTGGTCCGGCAGTAGGTATCGGCACTACCCTGTTGCTGCACTGCGATCTGGTCTATGTGAGCTGCGATGCGAAGCTGAAGATGCCGTTCGTCAGCCTTGGCCTGTGCCCCGAGTTCGGTTCCAGCCTGATCCTGCCGCGCCTGCTGGGTCACGCGAAAGCGGCTGAGCTGCTGCTGTTGGGCGAAGGTTTCACTGGTGAGCAGGCTGCCAACTGGGGTATCGCCAACGCCGCCCTGGAGAATGGTGCTGCGACCCTGGCCCGCGCTCGCGAGGCCGCGCTGCGATTCCTCGACCTGGCGCCTTCGGCCTTGATCGCGAGCAAGCGCCTGATGCAGGCACCGGGTCGTGAGGAATTGCGTCGGGTGATCTCGGAGGAGGGCGAACTGTTCAGCCAGCGCCTGCGTTCGCCTGAGGCGGTCGAAGCGCTGTCGGCCTTCACCCAGCGTCGCAAGCCGGATTTCTCGAAGTTCGTGTGACACCAGCTCTTTGACTGTGGGGGCGAATTCATTCGCTAAGGGCAGCTTGCTGCCCCCCTCCAGCGTTGGAGGGCAGGCCTGCGGCCTGCAGAGCGAATGAATTCGCCCCCACAAGATTCCTGATCCCCAATTGCGCAAACAAAAAAGCCGCCCCGAAGGGCGGCTTTTTTCATTCCAGGCAGGTCAGACCAGCAGGTCGCCGACGTGGAGGATCTTCATGGTGTTGGTACCGCCCTGGGTGGTGTAGCTGTCACCCTTGGTCAGGATCACCCAGTCGCCCTTGGTCACCACGCCGCGTTGCAGCAGTTCGTCCACGGCCATCTGGCTGACCTTCTCCGGCGGCAGCGCGGCGGCGTCGAAGGGGATGGTCTCCACGCCACGGAACAGCGCCACGCGGGCCTGGGTTTCGCGGTGCGGGGAGTAGGCGAAGATCGGCACGGAGGAACGGATGCGCGACATGATCAGCGGGGTGTAGCCGCTTTCGGTCAGGCAGATGATGGCCTTGATGCCCGGGAAATGGTTGGCGGTGTACATCGACGCCAGGGCGATGCTTTCGTCGCAACGGTCGAAGGTCTGGCCGACGCGGTGGTGGGAACGGCGGGTGTCCGGGTGTTTCTCGGCGCCCTGGCAGATGCGCGCCATGGCCTGTACGGCCTCGACCGGGTATTCGCCGGCGGCGCTTTCGGCCGACAGCATCACGGCGTCGGTGTAGTCGAGCACGGCGTTGGCTACGTCCGAAACCTCGGCGCGGGTCGGCATCGGGCTGTGGATCATCGACTCCATCATCTGGGTCGCGGTGATCACGGCTTTGTTGTAGCGGCGGGCGTGCAGGATGATCTTCTTCTGGATACCCACCAGTTCGGCGTCACCGATTTCCACGCCCAGGTCGCCACGGGCCACCATGACGGCGTCGCTGGCGCGGATCAGGCCGTCGAGGGCTTCGTCGTCGGCCACGGCTTCGGCGCGTTCGATCTTGGCCACCAGCCAGGCCTTGCCACCGGCCTCGTCGCGCAGGCGGCGAGCCAGCTCCATGTCGGCGGCGTCACGGGGGAAGGAAACGGCCAGGTAGTCCAGGTCCATTTCCGCAGCCAGTTTGATGTCGGCCTTGTCCTTGGCGGTCAGCGCCGGTGCGGTCAGGCCGCCGCCGCGACGGTTGATGCCCTTGTGGTCGGACAGCGGGCCGCCGATCAGCACGGTGCAGTGCAGCTCGTCAGCGGTGGTGGAGACGACGCGCATCACCACGCGGCCGTCGTCCAGCAACAGCTCGTCGCCGACACCGCAGTCCTTGATCAGGTCCGGGTAGTCGATGCCCACCACTTCCTGGCTGCCGGCGTCACGCGGATGGGTGACGGAGAAGCGGAAGCTGTCGCCTTCCTTCAGTTCGATGCGCTTGTTGGCGAACTTGGCGATGCGGATCTTCGGGCCTTGCAGGTCGCCGAGCAGGGCGACGAAGCGGCCGTGCTTGGCGGCCAGTTCGCGGACCAGGCGGGCGCGTGCCTTGTGTTCTTCGGGGCTGCCGTGGGAGAAGTTCAGGCGGGCGACGTTCAAGCCCGCGATGATCAGTTGCTCCAGGACCTCCGGGGAGTTGCTGGCCGGGCCGAGGGTGGCGACGATTTTGGTGCGGCGGAAAGGCATGCGAAGACTCCATTTTTCAAGCAGAGCGCGAGGCTACTACGCGAGAAAACTGTAGTCATTGTTCCTGTGCACTACCCGCTGAATTGTTTCAGGTGGAGCGCTGGCCGGCGCTAGGGGCGGCTCTGGTTGAGGGCCTGATCGAGGTGTTGTGAAGCCTTGCTGGCCAGATCGCTGTTCGGGAACTGCACCAGCAGCCGACGGAAATAGCCGATCGCCTTGTCGCGACTGGCGTGGGGATTGTCCGGCGCCAGGTACATCAGCCCCAGCTGATAGAGCGCCTTCTCCTTGATGTCCGGCTGTACGTGGGCATCGGACAGTGCCAGCAGGTAGAGCTCTTCGGCTTCGGCCACGCGGTCCTTGAGTACGGCTCGACGCGAGAGGAGGGTCATGTCCGGGTCCAGCCCCGGCTTGTAGAGGTCCAGGTTGTTGCTCGGCTGCCAGGTGGCGAGGAGTTCGCGGGAACTCTTCTGCACCGGCTCCCCGGCGCGTTGGCGGATGACCAGGATGCGCGCTTCGGCGCGCTGGGCTGCGCGGCTGCTGGGAAATTCGTCGAGGACCCGTTCCAGGTAGCCCAGGGCTTTGGTGTCGTCCCGTTGTTCGTTGTAGCGGCTCATGTAGATGAGGCCGATCTGGTACAGGGTGATGGCGCGAACATCGTCGCTGAACTTGTCGTCGCGGTAGCCGACCAGATACAGCTCCTCCGCCTCGGGGCTCTTCGCGTCGCGAATGGCCATGGCGCTGTAGGTCAGCAGATCGCCTTCTTCTTCCACCGCCGCGGCCATTCGCTTGCTCTTCATGGTCTTGTACTCCACTACTTCATTGGTGGTGACCTGGGCAATGAACAGCGGGGTGGTGGGCGAACAGGCGCCCAGCAGCAGGCACAGGGTGAGGAGGGCGGGGCGCGTGGAGTGCATGACGGAACCGTGTCCTTGGGCGACGTCCGCAGTCTAGCAGTGGCCGCTTGCCATTCGAGGGGCGCGCCAGCAGGTCCAATCGGAGGTTATGCTTCGCTCTTCTCGTTCGCCCAGCGGCCTGAAGAAGTGGCGCTCCCAGCCGATATCCCGTGGGACGGAGGAATTATCCATGCGAACCCTGATCATTCTGACCCTGCTGGCGGCCGTGGGCGGTTGCACCCGCTGGTCCCTCGATCATCACCTGAACAACGCCTATCGCTCTTATGAGAGGGGGAATTGCGAGGACGTGATGCTCGAACTGTCCAAAGCCGAGCGCAAGAGCCGCTCCCGCCAGTACCTGCAACCGGAAATCTCCTTGCTTCGTGGCCAGTGCCTGGAGTGCCAGAGCCTGTTCGTCGATGCGGCGCAGACCTACCAGTTCATCATTGCCCGCTATCCCGCCAGCGAGTACGCCTACCGGGCCAAGGCGCGCCTGGAGACCCTGCAGCAGCTCGGCCGCCTCACCGGCAGTTCTGCCAAGGCCAGCGTCGCACCGCTCTGACCCGTAACCCGGCCGTCGGTCGTTGCCAGCTTGAGCTGGGCCCGGCCGGGGCTAAGCTGAGCGTCAATCCGAGGAACGCTGGAATGCGCTACCTGCTGTGCTGTCTGTTGCTGGTTCCGGCCATTGCCGGTGCCGAGATCTATCGCTGGACTGATGCCCAGGGACAAGTGCATTTCAGCGAGACACCCAGGGAGGGCGCCGAACCGGTCTCGGTAAAGCCCCAGGTAATCGAACGCGATCAGGCGACTCGTGAGCGTGAGGCGCGCACTGAGAAGGTCTTCGATGCGCGCCGCCAGGAACAGGCTGCCGCGGCGGATCGGGCTACGGAGGCGCGGGCGCGGCAACAGAAGGTGTGCAGCCGGTTGCGTTCGCAGCAGGACGATTTGAATCACGGCGGACCGTTCTACCGGCTCGACGAGCGTGGCGAACGCCAGTACTACACTGATGAACAGATCGAAACCTACCGTCGCAAGCTTGGCGAGAGCATCTCCCGCGATTGCAATTGAAGGTTGGTCTGGGGTTACAACGAGTTCATACTGAAGTGCCACCAATAGCGATTTGATATCATGCCTACCAAGCGCCATATCGAACGCCATCAGCTGCCTTATTACCTGAAGGTGTTCAATCGAATCACCGACAAGCCCATGGGTTACCTGGGCAATGTTTCCATGGACGGCCTGATGCTGATCAGCCAGCTGCCCATGCTGGTGGGTGCGCGCTTCGATATGCAGTTGAAGATTCCGGGCAAGGATGGGCAGCTGCACTTCATCGATTTCTATGCCACCTGCCAGTGGTGCCACGAGGATGTGACGCCTGGCCACTACGATTCCGGTTTCTCGCTGGTGGCGCCGCCGTCGGAATACGCCGACCTGATTGACGCCCTGCGATTCTATTTCAGCTTTCGCCCTTTGGCCGCCTCGGCCTGAGTCTGCCTGAAAAAAGGCTTCCAGCCTGCGTCGAGCTTTGGCTGATTCCTGCGAGAAAAAAGAAAAAGGCGCCAGATGGCGCCTTTTTCGCAGAAGTTCGGTTCAGGGGCGGATTTCGATCAGCGTCCCGTCCCTTACCAGACTCCATATTTCGCGCATATCCGAGTTCTTCATGGCGATGCAGCCTTCAGTCCAGTCCAGGCTGTGGAAATACCATTCAGGGTATTCCTCATCCAGCGGTGTGCCGTGAATCATGATCATGCCGCCCGGCGTCACGCCCTTGTCCCTGGCCTTCGCTGCGTCGCGGGCGTTGGGGTAGGAGATGTGCAGGGACAGGTTGAACTTGTCGCTGGTCTTGCGCCAGTCGATCCAGTAGAAGCCTTCGGGCGTGCGCTGGTCCCCTTCGCGCAGCTTCGGGCCAAGTGGTTGCTTGCCGAGCGAGATGCGGTAGGACTTGAGAATGTCGCCGCGATTCATCAGCAATAGTTTGCGCTCCGATTTCACCACCAGGACCTTGTCGATGGATTTATCAACCATCGTCGGCGTGGTGCTCGCCTGGGCGAGAGCGGCAAGGCTCATGGAAAGTACGACTAGCAACCAGCGCATCGGCACAGCAACCCCACAGTGTTCAAGTCAGCAGATTAGTGGTCAGGCTTTTTTGTAGTAGGCCAGCAACGGAGCGAGTGGCTCGTTGCGCACCGGGAAGACCTGCCCGGCGCGGTCGGCGAAGTAGCATTCTAAGGTACGGCCCACGGTCGGAAAAGCCAGCTCCGACCAGGGAATATCCCTTTCGTGGAAGAGACGCACCTCCAGGCTTTCGTCACCGGCGGCGAAGTCCAGGTCCACCAGCTCGGCGCGGAAGAAGGTGTACACCTGACTGATGTGCGGCAGGTCGAACAGCGTATAGAGGTTGAGATTGCGTACCCGCGCGCAGGCTTCTTCGAGCGTTTCGCGGGTGGCGGCCTGTTCCATCGTCTCGCCGTTTTCCATGAAGCCGGCGGGCAGGGTCCAGTAGCCCTTGCGCGGATCGATGGCGCGGCGGCAGAGCAGCACCTGCTCACCCCAGACCGGCAGGCAGCCGGCGACAATGCGTGGATTCTGGTAGTGGACCGTGTGGCAGCTGTCGCACACGTAGCGCAGGCGGTTATCGCCATCGGGAATGCGCTGGGCGACCGGGGCGCCGCACTGGCTGCAGTATTTCATCGTCGTTCCTCGGGGGCAGGCGCTCATCTTGGCGCGGCACGGTGTTGCACGGCAAGCGGCGTACCGGGCAAACCAAGGATGGTGAATGGTGCGACCTGTCGGCGTGGGACTTGGGCGGCCCGGAGGTTCATGCCATGATGCCCGGCAGTCGAGAACAACGAGAAAATCCATGCTGGATGACCTGCTCCGTCGTGTGCAGAGCTACTCCCCGAGAACCCTGGAAACCGATCACGACTTCCCTGAAGCGGCGGTGCTGGTGCCCATCACGCGCAGCGACGAGCCCGAGCTTGTCCTGACCCTGCGCGCCAGTGGCCTGTCCACCCATGGCGGTGAGGTGGCCTTTCCCGGCGGTCGTCGCGACCCCGAGGATGCGGACCTGATCCAGACTGCACTGCGCGAGGCGGAGGAAGAAGTGGGCCTGCCGCCAGGCTTGGTGGAAGTGATCGGCCCGTTGAGCCCGCTGGTTTCCCGCCATGGCATCAAGGTCACCCCGTATGTCGGGCTGGTCCCGGACTTCGTCCAGTACAAGGCCAACGACGGCGAGATCGACTCGGTCTTCAGCGTGCCGCTGGCGTTCTTCCGCGACGATCCGCGGCAGGTGACCCACCGCATCGATTACCTCGGCCGTAGTTGGTACGTCCCCAGCTATCAGTACGGCGAATACAAGATCTGGGGCCTGACGGCGATCATGGTCATCGAGCTGGTCAACTTGGTCTATGACGCCGACATCGATATGACCCGCGCCCCCGCGAGCTTCATAAAACTCAAATAAGCCCCGTTCGAGGAGCGCCTGATGAAATACCGCCTTGGAACCGCCCAGGTCGAAACCCATCCCGACAGCTGGACCGCCCCGACTGCCACCCTGGTGGGCAAGGTGCGCCTGGATGCCGGTGCCAGCGTCTGGTTCGGCGCCGTACTGCGCGGCGATAACGAGCTGATCCACATTGGTGAGAACAGCAACGTCCAGGACGGCACCGTGATGCATACCGACATGGGCTATCCGCTGAACATCGGCCGCTCCGTCACCATCGGCCACAACGCCATGCTGCACGGTTGCTCAGTGGGCGACTTCAGTCTCATCGGCATCAATGCCGTGGTGCTCAACGGCGCGAAGATCGGCAAGTACTGCATCATCGGCGCCAACGCACTGATTCCCGAAGGCAAGGAGATCCCGGACGGTTCGCTGGTCATGGGCTCTCCCGGCAAGGTGGTGCGTGAGCTGACCGAGCAACAGAAGAAGATGCTCGAAGCCAGTGCCGCCCACTACGTACACAATGCCCAGCGCTATGCCCGCGATCTGACCGAACAGGACAACTGATGGACGCTGAACGCCCCGTCCGCTCCCCCTGCGTGCAGGTCTGTGTGCTGGACGACCATGACATCTGCGGTGGTTGCCAGCGCACCGCCGACGAAATCACCCGCTGGGGCCGCATGGACAACGCCGAACGCCGCGAAGTCCTGGCCCGCTGTTTCGAGCGCGCCAAGGCCAGCGGCCTGTTCATCAGCTCTCCGTCCCAGGCTTCTTGACTCCCCGAGGAAACGACATGCCCCGTATTGGAACCCCCTTGTCGCCCAGCGCGACCCGTGTACTGCTGTGCGGCTCCGGCGAGCTCGGCAAGGAGGTGGTGATCGAACTGCAGCGCCTCGGCTGTGAAGTGATCGCCGTCGACCGCTACGCCGATGCCCCGGCCATGCAGGTGGCGCATCGCAGCCACGTGATCAGCATGCTGGACGGTGCGGCCCTGCGCGCCGTGATCGAGCAGGAGAAGCCGCATTACATCGTGCCCGAGATCGAGGCGATCGCCACCGCGACCCTGGTGGAGCTGGAAGCCGAAGGCTTTACCGTGGTGCCCACTGCCCGCGCAGCCCAGCTGACGATGAACCGGGAAGGCATCCGCCGCCTCGCCGCCGAGGAACTGGGCGTGCCCACCTCGCCCTATCATTTCGCCGATACCTTCGAGGACTACAGCGCGGCGGTGGCCAGCGTCGGCTACCCCTGCGTGGTCAAGCCGATCATGAGTTCCTCTGGCAAGGGCCAGTCGGTGCTCAAGTCCGACGCCGACCTGAAGGCCGCCTGGGATTACGCCCAGGAAGGCGGTCGCGCCGGCAAGGGACGGGTCATCGTCGAAGGTTTCATCGACTTCGATTACGAAATCACCCTGCTCACCGTGCGTCACATCGGTGGTACCAGCTTCTGCGCGCCTATCGGTCATCGTCAGGTGAAGGGTGACTACCACGAGTCCTGGCAGCCCCAGGCGATGAGTCCGAAGGCCCTGGCCGAGTCGGAACGCATTGCCCAGGCGGTGACCGAGGCCCTGGGTGGCCGCGGTCTGTTCGGCGTGGAGCTGTTCATCAAGGGCGACCAGGTGTGGTTCAGCGAGGTTTCGCCGCGTCCCCACGACACCGGCCTGGTGACGCTGATTTCCCAGGACCTCTCCGAATTCGCCCTGCACGCACGAGCCATCCTCGGCCTGCCGATCCCGGCCATCCGCCAGACAGGCCCGTCCGCCTCGGCGGTGATACTGGTGGAAGGCACGTCCGGCCAGGTCAGCTTCGGCAACCTGGGCGCGGCGCTCAGCGAGCCGGATACCGCGCTGCGTCTGTTCGGTAAACCCGAAGTGGACGGTCAGCGCCGCATGGGCGTTGCCCTGGCGCGGGACGAGTCCACCGATCTGGCGCGGGCCAAGGCGACCCGTTCCGCGCAGGCGGTCGACGTCAAGCTGTGATGCGCCTGGCCATGTGGTTCTGGTGGGTTGCCGCGCTGCCGCTGCTACCCCTGGCACTGCCCATGGCCATGCATACCCGCCGTACCGCACTGCGCCTGTCGCCCGCCGCCGGGCCAGAGCGGGGGCTTGCAGGAAGCGAACTGGAAGGCGAACCCCTGCGACTTCTATTGATTGGTGAATCCACCGTTGCCGGAGTCGGCGCTTCCTGCCTGGACTTCGCCCTGGCCGGCCAGTTGGCCTCGGCCCTGGCCATGCGCCTGCGGCGCCCCGTGGCCTGGCGTGCCTGCGGCGAGAACGGCATCACGGCGGGCGAGGCTCTGGAGCGGCTCCTGCCGCAGGTGGCGGATGAACCTGTCGACCTGGTGCTGCTGGTCTTCGGCGTCAACGACACCACCCATTTCAGCTCCAGTCGCCGTTGGCAGGAGGCCCTGAAGGGAATGGCGCAGCATTTCGTCGGGCGTGGTGCGCAAGTCGCGCTGGCCGGCGTGCCACCGCTGCAGCATTTCACTGCATTGCCCTGGCTGTTGCGCCAGTTGCTCGGCTGGCGTGCCAGCTTGCTGGATAGCCAACTACGGGCGCTGGCGGAGCGTGAGGGTATTGCCTGCTGTGCTACACGCCTGGAGATGCGCCCGGAGTTCCTGGCGCTGGATGGCTACCATCCGTCTCCACTCGGCTATCGCGTCTGGGGCGAGTCGCTGGCGGACTGGTTCATCGCATCGGTTCAGTCGACCCGGGAGACGGAAGATCTGGCGCTGGATCTGAGCGCATGAAGCCGGGGCGGCTATCGCGGTTTTCTTCGGGCTTGGAACGGTCAGCGGAGGGTGGCGATCAGGCCTTCGGCGTAAGCCCGGCGCGCCAGGCGAGCACGCGCTGCACGCGGTTTTCGCCGGACTGGAGGATTTCCAGGCGATAAGGGCCGACCTTCAGGCACACGCTGGAGTCGGGAATCTGTTCCAGGGCTTCGGTGATCAGGCCGTTGAGGGTCTTCGGCCCGTCGCAGGGCAGGTGCCAGCCGAGTACCCGGTTGAGTTCGCGCAGGTGCAGCGATCCGTCCAGCTCATAGCGGCCGTCTTCGCGGGACTGGATGCCCGGGTTGGGGGCGAAGTCTTCCAGGCTGCCAAATTCACCCACCAGTTCCTGGAAGATGTCTTCCAGGCTGACCAGGCCCACCACATCGCCGTATTCGTCGACCACGATGCCAAGGCGGCGCTTCTGCTTCTGGAAATTCACCAGTTGCGTCAGCAGCGGCGTGCTTTCCGGCACGAAGTAGGTCTCGCGGCTCACCGCCATCAGCTGCTCGGCGGTGGTCGGACCTTCGGTCAGCAGGCGTGGCAGCTGGCGCAGGTGGAGGATGCCTTCGATCTGGTTGATGTCTTCGCGGTACAGCGGCAGGCGCGTGTGGGTGGCGTTCTGCAGCTGGGCGAGGAGTTCTTCCTGCGAAGCGTCCAGGTCGATCCCCTGGATTTCGCTGCGGGGAATCATGATGGAGCTGATGGTGACCCGTTGCAGTGCGTCGGTCACGGCCACCGGCAAACGGGACTGCGGCTGGATTTCCACGCCATGGCGACGGCGTGTGGCCAGCCAGGCGACCACCGCGCCGGCTACCAGGGAGAGGGTGATTCCAAGGAGGAGGCCGGCGAGCAGTCCGTGCATGGGATCGTCAGACGTGGAGGATGAATTCGCGGACCAGCTTGCTGCCGAAATACGCCAGCATCAACAGGCAGAAACCTGCCAGGGTCCAGCGGATGGCCTTGTGTCCGCGCCAGCCGAGCTGGTGGCGGCCCCACAGCAGCACGCCGAATACGACCCAGGCGATGCAGGAAAGGATGGTCTTGTGTGCAAGATGCTGGGCAAACAGATTGTCCACGAACACCCAGCCGGAGATCAGCGACAGCGACAGCAGGCACCAGCCAGCACTCAGGAAACCGAACAGCAGGCTTTCCATGGTTTGCAGGGCGGGGAAGTTCTTGATCAGCCCGGACGGGTGCTTGTGCTTGAGCTGATGGTCCTGCAGCAGCAACAGCAGGGCCTGGAAAACCGCCATGGTCAGCAGGCCATAGGCCAGGATCGACAGCAGGATATGCGCGAGGATGCCTGGTTGCTCATTGATGGCCTGGGACGTGCCGCCCGGTACCAGCGCCGCCGCAAGCACCGTCAGGGCGCCGAGCGGTAACAGCAGGAGCAGCAGGTTCTCGATGGGAATCCGTGCAACCGCCACTATGGTCAGCAGGATCACCGCGGCGGCGATCAGGCTGGCGGCATTGAAGAAGTCCAGATAGAGCCCGGCAGGGGTCAGCAGCTGGAAAAAGAGAGCGGCGCAATGGGCGAGCAGGGCCAGGCCGCTGCCGAGGATCAGCAGGCGTTTGTCCGGCGTGGTGCGCTGGCTGAGGCGAAAGCCCTGGTAGCCAGTGGTGCCCATATAGAGGAATGCAGCCAGGAGGCTGGGCAGCAGAGGGTGCATAAGTCCTTGTAAGGCAAGCCCGAAAGGCAGTGAGTGTGGCATACAAGGCTTGACGGTGAAAGACCGCTGGCGGTGTCGGCAACGCCGACTCTTCGTTATACTCCGCCGCCTGCCGCAAGCTCAGCCGGGGCTCATGAGAGCCCGAAAGGAACGCGCATGTTTGAAAACCTAACCGACCGCCTCTCACAGACGCTGCGCCATGTCACCGGCAAGGCCAAGCTGACCGAGGACAACATCAAGGACACCCTGCGCGAGGTGCGCATGGCCCTGCTCGAGGCCGACGTCGCCCTTCCGGTGGTGAAAGACTTCGTCGCCAAGATCAAGGATCGAGCGGTCGGTACCGAGGTTTCCAAGAGCCTGACCCCGGGCCAGGCCTTCGTGAAGATCGTCCAGGCCGAACTGGTCGAGCTGATGGGCGCCGCCAACGAGGACCTGGCGCTGAACTCGGCGCCGCCGGCGGTGATCCTGATGGCTGGCCTGCAGGGTGCGGGCAAGACCACCACGGTTGGCAAGCTGGCGCGCTTCCTCAAGGAGCGCAAGAAGAAATCCGTGCTGGTGGTTTCCGCGGACGTTTACCGCCCGGCGGCCATCAAGCAGCTGGAAACCCTGGCCAACGACATCGACGTCACCTTCTTCCCGTCCGACACCAGCCAGAAGCCGGTGGCGATTGCCCAGGCGGCGATCCAGGAAGCGAAGCTGAAGTTCATTGACGTCGTCATCGTCGACACCGCGGGTCGCCTGCACGTCGACACCGAGATGATGGACGAGATCAAGCAGGTTCACGCCGCCATCAAGCCGGTGGAAACCCTGTTCGTGGTCGACGCCATGACCGGCCAGGACGCCGCCAATACCGCCAAGGCATTCAACGATGCCCTGCCGCTGACCGGCGTGGTGCTGACCAAGGTCGACGGTGACGCCCGTGGCGGTGCCGCGCTTTCGGTACGCGCCATCACTGGCAAGCCGATCAAGTTCCTCGGCATGGGTGAGAAGACCGAAGCTCTCGACCCCTTCCACCCGGATCGTGTCGCCTCGCGCATCCTCGGCATGGGTGACGTACTCAGCCTGATCGAGCAGGCCGAGCAGAACATGGATCGCGAGAAGGCCGAGAAGCTCGCGAAGAAGATCAAGAAAGGCAAAGGCTTCGACCTCGAAGACTTCCGCGACCAACTGCAACAGATGAAGAACATGGGCGGCCTCGGCGGCCTGATGGACAAGCTGCCCATGCTGGGTGGGGTCAACCTGGCGCAGATGGGCAACGCGCAGAACGCCGCAGAAAAACAGTTCAAGCAGATGGAGGCGATCATCAACTCCATGACGCCTGCGGAGCGTCGCGATCCCGACGTGATCAGCGGCTCGCGCAAGCGCCGCATCGCGCTGGGCTCTGGTACCCAGGTGCAGGACGTCGGCCGTCTCATCAAGCAGCACAAGCAGATGCAGAAAATGATGAAGAAGGTCACCGCCAAAGGTGGCATGGCCAAGATGATGCGCGGCATGGGCAGCATGTTCCCCGGCGGCATGCCGAAGATGTGAGTCCAGGCCGCCGATCGGTAGCCGCCAAAAAGAGATTTGCAATCGGCCGCATAATCCTTAGAATATGCGGCCTTTCGGGCCCATGGCCCATGTGTGTGCACAGCTTGAAAAGCACCGACTATAGGAACGAAGTTCAATGGTAACCATCCGTCTTGCCCGTGGCGGCTCCAAGAAGCGCCCCTTCTACCACCTGACCGTGACCAACAGCCGCAATGCGCGCGATGGTCGCTTCGTTGAGCGCGTTGGCTTCTTCAACCCGGTTGCTCAGGGTGCCGAAGTCAAGCTCTCCGTAAATCAGGAGCGCGTCAGCTACTGGCTGAGCCAGGGCGCCCAGCCGTCTGAGCGCGTTGCTCAGCTGCTGAAGGAAGCTGCCAAGGCTGCTGCCTAAGCATCTTTATGAGCACGACGCCGGCCCCCGTCGATGAACTGATCGTTCTCGGCAAGATTTTCTCGGTGCATGGCGTACGTGGCGAGGTGAAGGTCTACTCCTTCACCGATCCGCTGGATAACGTGCTCGATTACCGCCGTTGGACGCTCAAGCGTGACAACGAGGTAAAGCAGGTCGAAGTCGCCAGCGGACGTGTGCACGGCAAGGTCCTGGTAGTAAGGCTGAAAGGGTTGGACGACCGCGAGGTTGCCCGGACCTACGCAGGTTTCGAAATCTGCGTGCCCGTCAGCGAACTGCCGGATCTCGACGATGACGAGTTCTACTGGCACCAGTTGGAAGGTCTCAACGTGATCAATCAGGACGAGCAGCTGCTCGGCCGAATCGATCATTTGCTGGAGACCGGTGCCAACGACGTGATGGTGGTCAAGCCCTGCGCTGGCAGCCTTGATGATCGTGAACGCCTGCTGCCCTATACGGACCAGTGCGTGTTGTCGATTGATCTGGACGCCGGCGAGATGCGGGTGGAATGGGACGTTGATTTCTAAGGGCCTGACATGAAAAGCATGCAGGTCGAAGTTATCAGCATCTTTCCCGAGATGTTCGCTGCCATCAGCGAGTACGGCATCACCAGTCGTGCGGTGAAGCAAGGGCTGCTCAAGCTCAATTGCTGGAATCCGCGGAGCTTCACCGAAGACCGCCACCAGACGGTGGATGACCGGCCCTTCGGCGGTGGCCCCGGCATGGTGATGAAGATCCAGCCCCTGGAACGGGCCCTGGCAGCAGCCAAGGCAGCGACGGGGGAGAAGGCGAAGGTGATCTACCTCTCGCCGCAGGGGCGCAAGCTTGAGCAGGCGGCCGTGCGCGAGCTGGCGAACGAGGAAGCATTGATCCTCATCGCTGGTCGTTACGAAGGCATCGACGAACGCTTCATTGAGGAGCACGTCGATGAGGAATGGTCGATCGGCGACTACGTCCTGTCCGGCGGTGAGCTGCCGGCCATGGTGCTGATCGATGCGGTGACGCGGTTGCTGCCCGGTGCGTTGGGCCACGCGGACTCCGCCGAGGAGGACTCCTTTACGGACGGCCTGCTCGATTGCCCGCATTACACCCGACCGGAGATGTATGCAGGCAAACGTGTTCCCGAGGTGCTGCTCAGCGGCAACCACGAACACATCCGGCGATGGCGTTTGCAGCAGGCGCTTGGGCGCACCTGGGAACGTCGGGTCGATCTTCTGGATTGCCGCTCGCTTTCTGGAGAAGAGAAAAAGCTGCTGGAGGAATACATCCGCCAGCGGAACGATAGTTAACGTATCGATGGCACGCCCAGAAGGCCTGTCTTAGGAGCATAGCGATGACCAACAAAATCATTCAGCAGATCGAAGCTGAACAAATGAACAAAGAGATTCCGGCTTTCGCCCCGGGCGACACCGTAATCGTTCAAGTGAAAGTGAAGGAAGGCGACCGTTCCCGTCTGCAGGCCTTCGAAGGTGTGGTCATCGCCAAGCGTAACCGCGGCCTGAACAGCGCTTTCACCGTCCGCAAGATCTCCAACGGCGTAGGCGTTGAGCGTACTTTCCAGACCTACTCCCCGCTGGTTGACAGCCTGAGCGTCAAGCGCCGCGGCGACGTGCGCAAAGCCAAGCTGTACTACCTCCGCGACCTGTCCGGCAAGGCAGCTCGTATCAAGGAAAAGCTGGCCTAATCGCCGAGCTTTCCCGAAAAAGCCCGCCCAGGTTCGCCTCGGCGGGTTTTTTCTTGCCTGCGCGCGGGGGATAATCCGCGCCCCGCCGGGCTGCCCGGACGGGAGTATTCCTGCCCATCCGGCAGCGCACAGAAGAACGACAAGAGTCGCAGCACGAGTGGCAGCCACATAAGTTTGATTCAGGTAGTAGTGGCATGACCCCGAGAGAGCACGAAATCGCCCGCCGGACCGAGCTGTCCGAAAGCCGGGTAACCAAGGCGGTGTTCCCGCCCAGCACCAACCATCACAACACCCTGTTCGGTGGCACCGCCCTGGCCTGGATGGACGAAGTGTCCTTCATCGCTGCCACGCGCTTCTGTCGCTTGCCACTGGTGACCGTTTCCACCGACCGGATCGACTTCAAGCATCCGATCCCGGCCGGCTCCATCGTCGAATTGGTTGGGCGCGTGGTGAAGGTGGGCAACACCAGCCTCAAGGTCGAGGTCGAGGTGTTCGTCGAGGACATGTACAGCGCCACCCGCGAGAAGGCCATTACCGGTGTCTTCAGCTTTGTCGCTATCGATGACGAGAAGCGCCCGGTGCAGATCCTTCCGGCGTTTCCCCAGGCGGCCGACGCTGCGTGAGTGAAAAAGGCACCCGATGGGTGCCTTTTTCGTCTTCGGTCAGGATCAGTGGCGCATGCTGATCTTCAGTGACGCCTGGGACAGGTCGATATTGTTCAGCGTCAGACTGCCGAAGCTCTGGTTCTGCGGTGCGCCGGCAACGCGGATGTTCTCGAAGCGCAGCTCGCCGATGGAACTGGGCAACCGCAGGTTCACCGAACCGTCCGAATTGACCACCGAGGTCATCTTGCTGGTGTCGTAGACCACGTCCTTCATCGAGGTTTCGGCATCCAGGCTGTCCAGCACCGGCATCACCAGCTTCGCCAGTTGCTTCACCGCGCCCAGCCCGTCGCCTTGTTCGGCTTGCAGGAACAGCCCCTGCAACACATCGTCCAGACCCTGGGCGCTGACCTTGCTCATCTCCAGGTCGGTCAGTGGGCGCAGGCCCCGCGGGGTTTCCTGGCGGCTGATGCTGGCGGGCGGCTGCAGACGCTGGATATCGGCGCTGGCCATCTGGAAGGGACTCATCAATGCAGCCACGAGGGTGGCCGCCAGACGCAGATTGCTCTGTTTCTTGAGGGCCTTGGTCAGTTGCTTCTGGGTTAGCAGGCCTTGCGCTATCAGTACTTCACCCAGCCGCATCTTGCTGGTGAGTTGCATCTTGATCGCGGCATCCAGCTGCTGGGAGGTGATCAGACCCTTGTTGATCAGGATCTGCCCCAGGCGGGAGTTCATTTGGTTGGCCATGTTCCGGTACCAGCGGTGGGTGATAGCAAGATGAAATCATCCACGGCCAGCCCGATCCTGTCACCAGACTAAGGATAGGCTGGCCACGCCGCCCGTCAGTGTGTTTGCACCAGAGTGCGATCAGCGGTAACACCGGGTTGCGCCTCAGTTTCGATCAGGGACACGAGGGTCCAGTCCTTTTCGGGAACGAAATCCGGCGGATTGCCGGTCAGGTGCACCCAGCCGCGAGGGTCTTGCGCCAACAACAAGGTCGCACGGTTGCCGTGCAGTGCCTGGTATTCCTCCCAGCCGAAAGCGGCAGTCAGGGTGGTGGTACGAACGTCGGCGCCCTTGGCCAGGTAGCTGGCGAACTGCGGGAAGGTCAGCGCCTGATTGCCCAGGGGGCGCCCGCGGACGGTTTCGCTGGCGCGGTGCTTCTCACTGCGACGACTTTCATGGCCGCTGGGCAGGGTAAAGCGCCGCTGGGCATTGAAGTCGTGGCGGAAGTGCATGCAAGCCAGGGCGTTGAGTTCACTGGACGGCGACAGGGCCAGCAGGTGACCGAGGCCCACCAGGTCGAGGTGCGCCTCGGCATGTTGCGATGTGGGATTGCCGAAGTAGGTGGGCAGGTTGTCCATGCGTGCGGCGCGAATGTTCTCCCAGCTGGAGTCGGTGAGCAGCACGCGGCTGCCCAGATTCTGCAGCGCCTTGCCGACCTCGCGGGCGACAGGGTTCGCGCCGATGATGAGGAAGCCCGACGGGGCCGGTTCGGCAACTTTCAGCAGCCGAGCCAGCGGACGCGCAGTTGCGCTCTGTAATACGACGGTGCCGATGATCACCATGAAGGTCAGGGGAACCAGCAGCAGCGCCTGCTCGTGACCGGCCTCGATCAGACGCAGGGAGAAGATGGCCGACACCGCCGCCGCGACTATCCCGCGCGGAGCGATCCACGCCAACAGCGCGCGTTCCCGCCAGTTGAGGCTCGACCCCCAGGTGCTGACCGCAATATTGAGTGGCCGCGCGATGAACTGGATCACTGCCAGCAACAGCAGGGTCGCCGGTCCCAAGGCGATCAGGGCGGAAAAGTCCAGGCGTGCGGCCAGGAGGATGAACAGCCCGGAAATCAGCAGCACGCTGAGGTTTTCCTTGAAGTGCAGGATCTGCCGCACATCCACGCCACGCATGTTGGCCAGTCCCATGCCCATCACGGTCACCGCCAGCAGACCCGATTCATGCACCAGCAGGTTGGCGCTGATGAAAACGCCGAGCACCGCCGCCAGGGCTGCAAGGTTCTGCAGGTACTCCGGCAGCCAGTGGCGGCGCATCGCCACGCCGAACAGCCATCCACCCGCAGCGCCCAGCAGGCAACCGCAGGCGATGACGCTGGCGAAGGTGGAAAGGCTGGCGAGCCAGCCACCGTCCTCGCGGCTGACGATGAAGCTGAATACAACCACGGCCAGCAGCGCGCCGATGGGGTCGATGACGATGCCTTCCCAGCGCAGGATGTTGGCGATCGACGAGCGTGGGCGCACGACCCGCAACATCGGCACGATCACCGTGGGCCCGGTGACCAGGGTCAGGGTGCCGAACAGCAGCGCCAGTTCCCAGGAGAAATCCAGCAGCCAATGCGTGGTGATTGCGATCACTGCCCATGTCAGCAACGCGCCGACGGTCACCATGCGCTGCACCACACTGCCGATCTCGCGCCATTCGGAGAAATGCAGGGTCAGGCTGCCCTCGAACAGGATCAGCGCCACCGACAGGGAAATCAGCGGGAACAGCAGCGGGCCGAACAGCGCTTCCGGGTCCAGCAGGCCGGTCACCGGGCCGCCAAGGATGCCGGCCACCAGCAGGAAGAGGATCGCCGGCAGGCGCAGGCGCCAGGCCAGCCACTGGCAGAACAGCGCCGCCGCGCCGATGCCGCCCAGGCCAAGCAGGATGTGGTGTTCGCTCATTTGAAGTCCTTGTCGGGGATGAATCGTCTACAGCGCTATGAAAGACTAGCGACTCGTACAGTCAAGGCCGTCATTCATGCCCGCGCTAGACCATCTCCTGATCGACCGATTCCTCGATGCCCTCTGGCTGGAAAAGGGACTTTCCGAACACACCCGCTCGGCCTATCGCAGCGACCTCGCACACTTCAACGGCTGGCTCGACGAGCGCGGCCTGGCGCTGGACAAGGCGGGTCGCGACCTGATCCTCGACCACCTCGCCTGGCGCCTGGAACAGGGCTACAAGGCGCGCTCTACTGCACGTTTCCTCTCCGGCCTGCGCGGTTTTTACCGCTTCCTCCTGCGTGAGAACCTGATCCTCGAAGACCCGACCTTGCAAGTGGACCTGCCGCAACTGGGCCGGCCCCTGCCCAAGTCGCTGTCCGAGGCTGATGTGGAGGCCCTGCTGGAAGCGCCGGAGCTGGACGATCCGATCGGCATGCGCGACCGCGCGATGCTCGAAGTGCTCTACGCCTGCGGCCTGCGCGTCACCGAGCTGGTGAGCCTGACCCTGGAGCAGGTCAACCTGCGCCAGGGCGTTCTCAAGGTCTTTGGCAAGGGCAGCAAGGAACGCCTGGTGCCCCTGGGCGAAGAAGCGATTGCCTGGATCGAGCGCTACCAGCGAGAAGCGCGGCCCTTCCTCCTCGACGGCAAGCCCAGCGACGTGCTTTTCCCCAGCCTGCGGGGCGACCAGATGACGCGCCAGACCTTCTGGCACCGCATCAAGCACCATGCGCAGGTGGCCAGCATCGGCAAGTCGCTGTCGCCGCACACCCTGCGCCATGCCTTTGCCACCCACTTGCTCAACCATGGCGCCGACCTGCGCGTGGTGCAGATGCTGCTCGGCCACAGCGACCTGTCCACCACCCAGATCTACACCCATATCGCCCGCGCCCGACTACAGGAGCTTCACGCGCGCCACCACCCGAGGGGGTGAGCCGGAAAGGCGACGCATGCATCGCCGGCACCAGCCAGCCGCCTACGCAATCCGCCGGGCATCAGGCGTCTGCGGGCCCGGCCTTCTGTGGTAGGCTTGAGCCGTTTCCGTACGTCCGCCGCTCGACAGGAGTACCCATGCGCGTGACCCGTCTTATCGCCGGCCTGGCCCTTGGCCTCGCCAGCACCATCAGCCTCGCCGACGACCCGGACCAGGCCATCCGCAAGACCCTCGATGCCCTGGAACTCGGGCTGCCCATCGAGTCCATCGGTGAAAGCCCGATGAGCGGCATCTACCAGGTGCAACTGAAGGGCGGTCGCATGCTCTACACCAGCGCCGACGGCCAGTACCTGATGCAGGGCTACCTGTACCACGTGCAGAACGGCAAGCCGGTGAACCTCACCGAGCAGGCCGAGAGCCGCTCCATCGCCAAGGAAATCAACGCCATCCCAGCCAGCGAGATGGTGGTGTTCTCGCCCAAGGAGCCGGCCAAGGCGCATATCACCGTATTCACCGACACCGACTGCGGCTACTGCCAGAAGCTGCACAGCGAAGTGCCGGAACTGAATCGCCGCGGTATCGAAGTGCGTTACGTCGCCTTCCCGCGCCAGGGTATCGGCAGCCATGGCTACAACAGCCTGGTCAGCGTCTGGTGCAGCAAGGATCGCCAGGAGGCCATGAACAAGGCCAAATCCCGCGAAGAACTGCCGGCTGCGAAATGCGATAACCCGGTGGCCAAGCAGTTCGAACTGGGCCAGATGATCGGCGTCAACGGCACCCCGGCCATCGTGCTGGGCAATGGCCAGATGATTCCGGGCTACCAGCCGGCTCCGCAGCTGGCCAAACTGGCCCTCGAAGCCAAGTAATCCGGGCGTCCAGCTTGATTGACCAATAAACAGCCGCTTCGTAAAGTGCGGCTCTTTTCCTCGGCCGGGACACACCCGGCCGTTTTCGCAGTGATGATGGGGAGTTCAGCGTGAAGCCGGTAAAAGTAGGCATCTGTGGCCTTGGGACCGTCGGTGGCGGCACCTTCAACGTACTCAAACGCAACGCCGAGGAGATTGCCCGCCGTGCCGGGCGTGGAATCGAAGTTGCCCAGATTGCCGCTCGTCGTCCCAACCCGAAGTGTGAAACCGGCGCTACCCCCATCACCGCCGACATCTTCGACGTGGCCAACAACCCGGAAATCGACATCGTCATCGAACTGATCGGTGGCTACACCCTGGCCCGTGAGCTGGTCATGAAGGCCATCGAGAACGGCAAGCACGTGGTCACCGCCAACAAGGCGCTGATTGCCGTGCATGGCAATGAAATCTTCGCCAAGGCCCGCGAGAAGGGCGTCATGGTCGCCTTCGAAGCGGCCGTCGCCGGCGGTATCCCAGTGATCAAGGCGATCCGCGAAGGCCTCGCCGCCAACCGCATCAACTGGCTGGCCGGCATCATCAACGGCACCGGCAACTTCATCCTCACCGAAATGCGTGAGAAAGGCCGCGCCTTCGAGGACGTGCTGAAAGAAGCCCAGGCCCTGGGCTACGCCGAAGCCGACCCGACCTTCGACGTCGAAGGCATCGACGCCGCCCACAAGCTGACCATCCTCGCGTCCATCGCCTTCGGCATTCCGCTGCAGTTCGACAAGGCCTACACCGAAGGCATCTCGAAACTGACCAGCGCCGACGTCAACTACGCCGAGGCCCTGGGCTACCGCATCAAGCACCTGGGCGTGGCGCGTCGCACAGACAGCGGTTTCGAGCTGCGCGTGCATCCGACCCTGATCCCGGCCGACCGCCTGATCGCCAACGTCAACGGCGTGATGAACGCCGTCATGGTCAACGGCGATGCCGCCGGCAGCACCCTCTACTACGGCGCTGGCGCCGGCATGGAGGCCACCGCCTCTGCCGTGGTTGCCGACGTGGTGGACGTGGTCCGTGCGCTGACCACCGACCCGGAAAACCATGTGCCGCACCTGGCCTTCCAGCCAGACTCCCTGTCCGACCACCCGATCCTGCCGATCGAAGCCTGCGAAAGCGCCTACTACCTGCGCATCCAGGCCAAGGACCATCCGGGCGTGCTGGCGCAGGTCGCGACCATCCTGTCGGAACGCGGCATCAACATCGAATCCATCATGCAGAAAGAAGTCGAAGAGCAGGACGGCCTGGTGCCGATGATCCTGGTTACCCACCGGGTCGTCGAGGCGCGCGTCAACGACGCCATCGCCGCGCTGGAAGCTCTGGAAGACGTGGTAGGCAGCGTAGTGCGCATCCGCGTCGAGCAACTGAACTAAGCAGCCGCCGGGCCCCGGTGCTGCCGCGAGGGGCGATCCCCCGGAGCGTCGCACCAACCCCGGCCGCTCGAAACCAAGGTTTTAAGACATGCGCTATATCAGTACCCGCGGCCAGGCTCCGGCCCTGAACTTCGAAGACGTGCTGCTGGCTGGCCTGGCCAGCGACGGCGGCCTCTACGTCCCGGAAAACCTGCCGCGCTTCACCCAGGAAGAAATCGCCTCCTGGGCCGGCCTGCCCTACCACGAACTGGCCTTCCGTGTGATGCGCCCCTTCGTGACCGGCAGCATTGCCGATGCCGATTTCAAGAAGATCCTCGAAGAAACCTATGGCGCCTTCGCCCACAACGCCGTGGCGCCGCTGCGTCAGCTGAACGGCAACGAGTGGGTGCTGGAGCTGTTCCACGGCCCGACCCTGGCCTTCAAGGACTTCGCCCTGCAACTGCTGGGCCGTCTGCTCGACCACGTGCTGAGCAAGCGCGGCGAGCGCGTGGTGATCATGGGCGCCACCTCGGGTGACACCGGCTCGGCCGCCATCGAAGGCTGCAAGGCCTGCGAGCACGTCGACATCTTCATCATGCACCCGCACAATCGTGTGTCCGAGGTGCAGCGCCGCCAGATGACCACCATCCTCGGCGAGAACATCCACAACATCGCGGTCGAGGGCAACTTCGACGACTGCCAGGAGATGGTCAAGGCGAGCTTCGCCGACCAGGGCTTCCTCAAGGGCACCCGTCTGGTCGCGGTCAACTCGATCAACTGGGCGCGGATCATGGCCCAGATCGTCTACTACTTCCACGCAGCCCTGCAGCTTGGCGGCCCGGCGCGTTCCGTGGCCTTCTCCGTGCCCACCGGCAACTTCGGCGATATCTTCGCCGGCTACCTGGCGCGCAACATGGGCCTGCCGATCAGCCAGCTGATCGTCGCCACCAACCGCAACGACATCCTGCACCGCTTCATGAGCGGCAATCAGTACGTCAAGGACACCCTGCACCCGACCCTGTCGCCGTCGATGGACATCATGGTTTCGTCCAACTTCGAGCGGCTGCTGTTCGACCTGCACGGTCGCAACGGTTCGGCCATCGCCAACCTGATGGACACCTTCAAGCAGGGCGGCGGTTTCAGCGTCGAGGAAGACCGCTGGACCGAAGCACGCAAGCTGTTCGACTCCCTGGCCGTGGATGACGCCGCCACCTGCGAAACCATCGCCGAGGTGTACGAGGAGTGCGGCGAGCTGCTGGACCCGCATACCGCCATCGGCGTTCGCGCCGCCCGCGAATGCCGTCGCAGCCTGGCCACCCCGATGGTAATCCTCGGCACCGCCCACCCGGTCAAGTTCCCGGAAGCGGTGGAGAAGGCTGGCGTCGGCCAGGCCCCGGCACTGCCGCCACACCTCGCCGACCTGTTCCAGCGTGAAGAGCGTTGCACCGTGCTGCCGAACGACCTGAAGCAGATTCAGGCCTTCGTCAGCCAGCATGGCAACCGCGGCAAGCCGCTGTAAGCCAGGCACCAGAATGAAAAGGCCGGCTCCCGAAAGGGGCCGGCCTTTTTTATTGCCTCATGGAATGGGAGGGAAAATCTGTGGGGGCGAATTCATTCGCTAAGAGCAGCGCAGCTGCCCCCTGAATATCCAAATGGCAGGCCATCGGCCTGCTCAGCGAATGAATTCGCCCCCACAGTCACAGCGTCCGCTCGGCCCAACACCGGAGGTGGGCACTGCTCCGAATGGTGGAATTAAAAAGCGACTTCCACCCTACAAATTGCGGGTGATTGACTGCGAAAACTTTGCAGGGGCGAATTCATTCGCCAAGGGATGCGCAGCATCCCCGCGATCAGATCGCCCCATCCCCCTTCAACGCCGCCACCTGCTCGACGCTGTACCCCAGCCCCGCCAGCACTTCGCCGTTGTGCTCGCCCAGTTCCGGGCCGATCCATTCGGTCGAACCGGGTGTATCGGAGAGTTTGGGCACAATCCCCGGCATCTTGAACGGCTTGCCGTCCGGCAGCTTCGCCGAGAGGAACATCTCGCGGGCGAGGAATTGCGGGTCGGCGAACATGTCCTCGGCGGAGAAGATGCGACTGGCCGGCACTTCGGCGCGATTCAGCACGGCCAGCACCTCGTCCAGCGGTAGCGAGCCCACCCAGCGGTCGATCACCCCGTAGAGTTCATCGCGGCGGGCGTCCCGGCCATCGTTGCTGGCCAGGGTCGGATCGTTGGCCAGGTCCTCACGGCCGATGCCCAGCATGAAGCGTTTGAAGATGGCATCGCCGTTCGCGCCGATCTGCACATGGCGGCCATCGGCGGCGGTGTGGATGGAGGAGGGGGTGATGCCGGGCATGATGTTGCCGGTGCGTTCACGGATGAAACCAAACACATCGAACTCCGGCACCATGCTTTCCATCATGGCGAACACCGCTTCGTAGAGCGCCACGTCCACCACCTGGCCCTGGCCACCGTTCACCTCGCGGTGGCGCAGCGCCATGAGTGCGCCGATCACGCCCCAGAGTGCGGCGATGGAGTCGCCGATAGAGATGCCGGTACGCACCGGTGGACGATCCTCGAAACCGGTGATGTAACGCAGACCGCCCATGGATTCGCCCACCGCGCCGAAGCCCGGCTGGTCCTTGTAGGGACCCGTCTGGCCGAAGCCGGATAGCCGCACCATCACCAGCTTCGGGTTCAGCGCATGGATCACCTCCCAGCCCAGCCCCAGCTTTTCCAGCACGCCGGGGCGGAAGTTCTCGATGAGGATGTCCGCTTCAGTCAGCAGCTTCTTGAGGATTTCCTGGCCTTCAGGGTGTTTCAGGTTCAGCGTCAGCGACTTCTTGTTGCGTGCCTGCACGAACCACCAGAGCGACGTGCCTTCGTACAGCTTGCGCCACTTGCGCAGCGGGTCGCCGCCGTCTGGGGATTCGATCTTGATGACTTCTGCGCCGAATTCCGCGCACAGGCGCGACGCGAAGGGGCCGGCGATCAGCGTACCGAGCTCGATAACTTTGAGGCCGGCGAGGGGTTTGGCAGGGGCGTTCATCGGGATATCCATGGGCCAGGCAATGGCGGCGACTCTACTCCCTCGGGGGTTGTTGCGAACAGCCTGGTTTGCCGCTGGCGCACCCTCGCGGGGCGACTTAAAGTTCTTGGCAGGACCCTGATTCGCGTGCCTTGACCGCCATGCCAGAACGCCTCGCCAGCCGCAGCCACTTGTCGCCCGGAACGTGCCGGGAGGAGGGTGCATGCAACTGAATGTCCCCACGCTGGTGCTTGTGGATATCTATGTCCTCGCCCTGGTGGGCCTGCTCATGCTGCACGCCTGGCGTCGTGGCCGCCGCGAACCGACGCTCGGTTATCTCGCGGCCATGCTGTTGCTGGGAGCCCTGGGAACCGTGCTGGGCAGCTTGCGCGGCGTCGGCATGGACTTCGTGCCCCTGGTGCTGGGCAATGTGGTGTTGCACTTCTGCGCGGCCATGAACTGGACCGCCATGCGGGTGTTCGCCGGGCGTCAACCACACGTGCCGGGAATCTGCGCCGGCGCGTTGGTATGGGTGCTGCTCTGTCTCAACCCGGCCTTCTACGAATCCCTGACCGTGCGCATCGCGGTCAGCTCGTTGATCACAGTCTGTTATTGCGGGCTGAGCGCCCACGAGCTCTGGCGCAGTCGCCAGTCGCTGGAAGTGGCCTACATGCCGGCCCTGGTACTGACCGTCTTCCACATGGTGTTCTACAGCGTGCGCATCGTGATCGATCGCGGCATGCCCTTCGATGCGGCCCTGGCCAGTAGCGGCCAGGGCACCAACTTCTTTTCCCTGCTGGTATTCGAGACCCTGCTGTACGCCATCGGTATCGCTTTCGTCACCCTGTCCATGGTCAAGGAACGCGCCGAACTGAAGTTTCGTGCCGCCGCCTATTGCGATCCGCTCACCGGCGTCGGCAACCGGCGCGCCTTCATGACCACCGGCGAATACCTCCTGGAGAGCTGCGAGCACCGGCGTGAGCCGGTAGCCCTGCTGCTCTGCGACCTCGACCACTTCAAGCGCCTGAACGACAGCTATGGCCACGCCACCGGCGACGAGGCCCTGGTGGCGTTCACCCGCATCGCCGTCGGCAGCATGCGCAAGCAGGACGTGTTCGGTCGCATCGGTGGCGAGGAATTCGCCTGCCTGCTGGCCGATGCCGACGATGAAGCCGGCGCCCAGGTGGCCGAGCGTATTCGCCGCGAGTTCGCCGAGGTGCCCTTCCAGGAGCCGGGAGAGCTCAGCGTCAGCATCGGTATCGTCAGCTCCAGGGACGCCGGCTACGACCTGTTCCGCCTGCTCTCGCTGGCCGACGACGCGCTCTACGCCGCGAAGGACAAGGGCCGCAACCGCATTCAGCGCTATCCCGCCGATTAGCCGGAAGGCTCAGCCAAGGCGGAGGAATCAGGGTAGACTTGCCGCCCTCCGAGAATCACCAAGAAGCCCGCCATGGCCCTCCAAGCGACCCCCTACAAAGTCGACCTCAACCTCACTGACCTCGACCGCAGCGTCTACGAGAACCTGCGTTTCACCGTTGCCAAGCACCCCTCGGAAACCGAGGAACGCCTGGCTGTGCGGTTGATCGCCTACGCGCTGTGGTACCACGAGCAGCTGTCGTTCGGCCGTGGCCTGTCGGACGTGGACGAGCCGGCCCTGTGGGAAAAGAGCCTGGATGACCGCGTCCTGCACTGGATCGAAGTGGGCCAGCCGGATGCCGAGCGCATCACCTGGTGCTCGCGCCGTACCGAGCGTTTCAGCCTGGTGGCCTACGGCAACCTGCGCGTCTGGCAGAACAAGGTGCTGGATGGCGTGCGCAGCCTGAAGAACATCAACGTCGTCGCCGTCGGCCAGGAAGCCCTGGAAGAATTGGCCCGCGACCTGCCGCGCTCAATCAGCTGGAGCGTGATGATCAGCGACGGTGAGCTGTTCATCACCGATGAGCGCGGCCAGCACGAAGTCCCGCTGGAGTGGCTCGCCGGGGAACGTTGATCGGAAGTCCGGAGGATTTCCGGGGCAGGGCGCCAAGCCTTTGCCCCAAGGCCCTTTCCCGGGAGGGAGAGGGGAAGTCGATTCAAAGATTGGACCTTCCATGCGTATCGAACACCGCGTCCTGCCCGATGTCCTGCCCGACCTGGGCGAGCTACCCCCGCTGCTGACCCGTCTCTACGCCGCCCGTGGCGTTCAGTCCGTGGCGGAGCTGGACAAGAGCCTGGCGCGGTTGATCCCCTACCAGCAGCTCAAGGGCATCGATGCCGCTGTAGAGCTGCTGGTGGAGGCGCTGGAGAAGCGCCAGCGCATTCTCTACGTCGGCGACTTCGATGCCGACGGCGCCACTGCCAGCAGCGTCGGCGTACTCGGCCTGCGCATGCTCGGCGCCTTCCACGTCGATTACCTGGTGCCTAATCGCTTCGAGTACGGCTATGGCCTGACGCCGGAGATCGTTGCCGTCGCGCTGACCCGCCAGCCCGACCTGCTGGTGACGGTGGACAACGGTATCTCCAGCGTCGAAGGCGTGGCCGCTGCCAAGGCCGCCGGGCTCAAGGTGCTGGTCACCGATCACCACCTGCCGGGGCCGGAATTGCCGGCGGCGGACGCCATCGTCAATCCCAACCAGCCCGGCTGCGATTTCCCCAGCAAGTCCCTGGCCGGCGTTGGCGTGATCTTCTACGTCCTGATGGCCCTGCGCGCGCGCCTGCGTGAGGTCGACTGGTTCGCTCGTGCCGGCCTCAAGGAACCCAACCTGGGCGATCTGCTCGACCTGGTGGCCCTGGGCAGCGTCGCCGACGTGGTGCCCCTGGACGCCAACAACCGCATCCTCGTGCACCAGGGCCTCGCGCGTATCCGCGCCGGCCGCGCCCGTGCCGGTCTCAAGGCGATCCTCGAAGTCGCCGGCCGCCCGGCAGGGCGCATCACCTCCACCGACCTGGGCTTCATCCTCGGCCCGCGCCTCAACGCTGCCGGCCGCCTGGACGACATGAGCCTCGGCATCGAATGCCTGCTTTGCGAAGACGAAGCCCTGGCCCGCGACATGGCCGTGCAGCTGGATCAGCTCAACCAGGACCGCAAGGCCATCGAGCAGGGCATGCAACGCGAGGCGCTGGCCCAGCTGAAGAACCTGCCCATCGAAGACATGCCGTTCGGGCTCTGCGTATTCGAGCCGGACTGGCACCAGGGCGTGATCGGCATCCTCGCCTCGCGTCTGAAAGAACGCTACCACCGCCCGACCATCGCCTTCGCCGATGCCGGTGACGGCCTGCTCAAGGGCTCGGCGCGCTCGGTGCCCGGCTTCCACATCCGCGACGCGCTGGATGCCGTCGCCGCCCGTCATCCGGGCCTGATCAGCAAGTTCGGCGGCCACGCGATGGCGGCCGGCCTGTCCCTGCCTGTGGAAAACTTCGGCGCCTTCGCCGCGGCCTTCGACGCCGAGACGCGCCGGCAGCTCGATGAAGACGATCTCACCGGCCGCCTGCTCTCCGACGGCCAACTGAGCATCGAGGAATTCCACCTGGAGCTGGCCCGTGCCCTGCGCCTGGCCGGCCCCTGGGGCCAGCACTTCCCCGAACCGCTGTTCCACGGCGTATTCCAGATCGTCCAGCAGCGCCTGGTCGGCGAACGCCACCTGAAGCTGGTGCTGAAGAGTGAATGCGGCTCGGTGCAACTGGACGGCATCGCCTTCAACATCGACCGCGAGCAATGGCCCAACGCCAGCGTCCGCTGGGCCGAGGTGGCCTACAAGCTGGACGTCAACGAATACCGTGGCCAGGAAAGCGTGCAACTGATGGTCGCCCACATCGCACCGCGCTGATTCCCGTAGCGGACCGTTATGGGCAGACCTTCGGCCTGCTTGGCGATTGAAATCGCCCCCACATTGAAGCCGCGATGGACGCACATCCCCGTAGGTTGGCGCAGAGCGAAGCGAAGCCCAACAAGGCGCGCGCAGCGTGCCCCGCTCCTACGGGGGCTTTGGCGCTTGAGATGGCTACGCCTGCGTTAGTGTCCAGGAGCCTCGTAGGAGCTAGCTTGCTAGCGAAAAGGGGCCATTCGCTGGCAAGCCAGCTCCTACGGGCAATGCAGCTACTTGCTCACCCGTCACCCCATCCGCGCAACTTCTCCATCCAGGGCTACGCTGATCCAGTCCTGCGTCCCCGCGAAGTTTTTTTTCGGCCTGCTGTCGATCTCGTCGAGCCCCCATCGACCAATAAGCACACTCAGCAGGCAACGCTCGCAGGCTGGCGTTCATGCCACCCAACAGGAGAACAACAATGCGCTTCATGGTGATTGTCAAAGCAACCAAGGAATCGGAAGCGGGCATCATGCCCAGCACGGAACTGCTCACGGCCATGGGCCAGTACAACGAGGCGCTGGTCAACGCCGGCGTCCTGCTCTCTGGCGAGGGGTTGCACCCCAGCTCCAGAGGGGCGCGCGTGCAGTTCAAGGGCAAGGACCGTTCCGTCGTCGATGGTCCCTTCGCCGAAACCAAGGAACTGATTGCCGGCTTCTGGCTGTTCAAGGTCAATTCCCTGGAAGAGTGCATCGAGTGGGTCAAACGCTGCCCCAATCCGATGCTGTCCGACTCCGAAATCGAGATTCGTCAGGTGTTCGAGGCCGAAGACTTCGGCGCGGAGTTCACCCCCGAATTGCGCGAGCAGGAACAACGCGTCTTCGAGAAAGCCAAACAGCAGTGACGGCTGAAAAAACCGGACAGGAGACTCTCATGAAAATCGATCCCTACCTCACGTTCGATGGCCAGTGCGGACCAGCCTTCCAGTTCTACGCCAAGGTGCTCAATGGCACGCTGGAAGCCTTTCTGAGCTTCGCCGAAAGCCCTGCCAGCGAAGATGTGCCGGAAAACTTCCGCGACAAGATCATGCATGCCCGCCTGGCGGTGGGTGACCAGGTGATCATGGGCTCGGATTGCCCGCCCCAGGCGCCTTTCACGGGCATCAGCGGCATCAGCGTTTCGATCAATGTCGATCGGATTGTGGAGGCTGAGCGGGTCTTCAATGCCCTGGCCGAGGGTGGCCAGATCCAGATGCCCCTGGCGCAGACCTTCTGGGCCGCACGCTTCGGCATGCTGGTGGACCGCTTCGGAGTGCCCTGGATGATCAACTGTGAGAAAGATCATTAATTCTCAAAAGTGATGCGACGCCGGGGCCATCCCGGCGTTGCGGGCCTAAGCTTCTGAAGTTATCTCAAGCGGACGGCCTTAAATGTTCCTGATCCACAGGCTGCGTGATCGTATCAGCCGTTTCCACTATCGCCGCGAATGGCTGCGCCCTGACCTCATGGCGGGCCTGTCAGTGGCCGCGGTACAGATTCCTACCGCCATCGCTTACGCGCAGATCATCGGTTTTCCCGCTCAGGTCGGGCTCTACGCCTGCATCCTGCCGATGCTGATCTACGCCCTGGTAGGCGGCTCCCGGCAACTGATGGTGGGGCCGGATGCGGCCACTGCCGCCATGGTGGCCGCCGCCATCACCCCCTTGGCGGCGGGCGACCCGCAGCGACTGGTGCATCTGTCGATGATCGTCGCGGTGATGGTCGGACTGTTGTCGATCCTGGCCGGTCTCATCCGCGCTGGATTCATCGCCAGCTTTCTCTCGCGGCCGATCCTGGTGGGTTACCTCAACGGCATCGGTCTCAGCCTGCTGGCCGGCCAGCTCGGCAAGCTGCTGGGCTACCAGAGCGAAACCAGCGGCTTCATCGCCGGCCTGTTGGCGATGATCCGCAACCTCGCCAACACCCACCTGCCGACCCTGGCCCTGGGTGCTGTGGCGCTGTCGTTGATGATCGTCCTGCCCCGGCGCTGGCCACGGCTGCCGGTCTCGCTGGTCGTTCTCGTGCTGGCTTCACTGGCGGCCGCCTTGCTGGGACTCGACCGGCATGGTGTGGCCCTGCTGGGCGCCGTCCCGGCTGGCTTGCCCGAGCTGAGCTGGCCGCGCACCAGCTACCAGGAACTGCTCGGTCTGCTGCGGGACGCCACCGGTATCACCATTGTCAGTTTCTGCAGCGCCATGCTCACCGCCCGCAGCTTCGCTGCCCGCCACGGCTACGCCATCGACGCCAACCATGAGTTCATCGCCCTGGGCCTGGCCAACATCGGCGCCGGGGTCTCGCAGTCCTTCGTCATCAGCGGCGCGGATTCGCGCACGGCGGTGAACGACCTGGTGGGCGGCAAGACGCAGATGGTCAGCGTCGTGGTGGCGCTGGTGATAGTCGCGGTACTGGTGTTCCTCCACGGCCCGCTGGCCTGGGTTCCCATCGCCGCCCTGGGCGCCGTACTGATGCTCGCCGGCTGGGGACTGATCGACTTCCGCGCGCTCAGGGCCTTCTGGCGCCTCAGTCGCTTCGAATGCGGGCTCTGCCTGCTGACCACCGTGGGTGTGCTGGGCGTGGGCGTGTTGCCTGGCATCCTGGTCGCGATATCGCTGGCCCTGCTGCGCCTGCTGTATTTCACCTACCGTCCCACCGATGCGTTGCTCGGCTGGGTGGAAGGTGTCGACGGCCAGGTGGAGATGAGTCGTTATCCACAGGCGACCACCCTGCCGGGGCTGCTGATCTACCGCTTCGACGCGCCGCTGCTGTTCTTCAATGCCGACTACTTCAAGCAGCGCCTGTTGCGCCTGGTGGAGCAGGCGGACCACCCGCGCGCGGTACTGCTCAACGCCGAAACCATGATCAACCTCGATCTGACGGGCCTCGCTACCTTGCGGGAAGTCCAGCAGACGCTGGCAGCCCAGGGTGTCCACTTCGGCTTCGCGCGCCTGTTCGGCCCCACCTATGAATTGCTGCAGCGCTCCGGCGAGCTGGGCGAGCTGAAGCCGCCGCTGGTATTCAGTTCGGTCAGAGCCGGGATCAATGCCTATCAGGTGTGGCTGGCGAAGCAGCCCTTGCAGGCGCCGCAGCCGCTCACGTAAACAGGCGATTCAACCCACGGAAAACAAGGATCGACCATGGACCCCTTCATGCAAGCCGCCATCGAAGAAGCCCGCCAGGGATTGGCCGAGGGCGGAATCCCCATCGGTTCGGTGATCGTCCACAAGGGGCGCATCATCGGCCGGGGCCACAATCGCCGCATCCAGGAAGGCAGTGCCATTAAGCACGGCGAGATGGACGCCTTCGAGAACGCCGGGCGCCAACCCGCCAGCGTCTATCGCGAAGCGGTGCTCTACACCACGCTGTCGCCTTGTTCGATGTGCAGCGGCGCGATCCTGCTCTACGGCATTCCGAAAGTGATCATCGGCGAGAATCGTACTTTCCTCGGCGAGGAAGAGCTGTTGCGCGCCCGTGGCGTGGAGTTGGAAGTACTGCAGGACGCCGAGTGCGTGAAGCTGATGGAGGACTTCATCGCCGCAAGGCCGGAGCTGTGGAGCGAAGATATCGGTGAGTAATGGCTCACCGGTAGTCTGCTTTTCCCTCCATGCGCCCGCGTCGGGACCGGCTCCCAAGAGGGCCGGTCCATCTGCCGTTCAGCGACTATGCTGGTTACCGACAGCATCGATAGTGTGAGGTCGACGCCGCTGCCTGCACGGCGCCCGATAGGGTTCCGAACGCCTGAGTTGCGGTGGAAATGACGATCAAAAGCGATAAATGATTTGGATCAGGTTGCGTCGTTGCTCAAAGATTTTCGCTTTTAGCGCCCACCGAATCGCTGCCAAACAAGAGCGTCATGGGCGTGGTTAGGTCGGTTACCCATTTGGACTGGCTTTGCACTTAGGCAAAAGGAGAATTCGATGCAACCGACTCCCACTTCGGAACGGCTGATAACCCGTGGACTGCTGGATGTCCTGATCCGCGCCGGGCTCATCGCCATCTTGTCTATCGCCTGCTACGAAATCTTCAGCCCCTTCCTCAACCTGATGCTCTGGGCATTGATCCTGGCAGTCACCTTCTATCCCCTGCACGGCATGCTCAAGGAGAAGCTGGGCCTGCGCGACGGGCACGCGGCGACCCTGATCGTAGTCGTATCGGTGGGCTTGCTGATGGTGCCGATCTACCTCCTGGGCATGTCGATAGCCGAATCCGTGCAGGGTGCGCTGGAGCTGATCAAAAGCGGCGACTGGCATATCCCCGCGCCGAACGAATCAGTCGCCAGCTGGCCGCTGATCGGCCAGCCGCTGTACGACTTCTGGCAGCAGGCCTCGCTCGACCTGACCAGTTTGCTGAAGAACCTCATGCCGCACCTGCGTGGCGTGGGGATGACCCTGCTGGGCAAGCTGGCCGGCGTAGGGGCGGGCTTCCTGCTGTTCATCGGCGCGCTGATCGTCGGCGGCATCCTCATGGCCTACGGCGCCAATGGCACCCGCAGCGCCGTGCAGATCGCCTCGCGCATTTCCGGCCCTGACCGCGGCCCGCAGATCGCCAGCCTGTGCACCGCCACCATCCGCGCGGTTGCTCAGGGCGTGGTCGGCATCGCCTTCATCCAGATGCTACTGGTCGGCGTCGGCTTCGTGTTGATGGGCATCCCCGGAGCGGGCTTGCTGGCCATCCTCGTACTGTTGCTGGGCATCATGCAGTTGCCCGTGTTGCTGATCACGATTCCGGTCATCGGATACGTCCTGGCCACCGAGGGCGCGACGGCCGGCACCATCATCTTCTCCATCTACATCTTCGTTGCCGGCATGTCTGACAACATCCTCAAACCCCTGCTGCTGGGCCGTGGCGTCAATGTGCCGATGCCGGTGGTGCTGATCGGTGCGCTGGGCGGGATGGTCACCAGCGGCATCATCGGGCTGTTCATCGGGCCCGTCATGCTCGCCGTTGGCTACATGCTGTTCTGGCACTGGGTCGACGACCAGCCGGAGAGCGCGGCGGTGACAACCACTGCAGAAGAAGAAACGACGACCTGACGCTCCGACCGTTCCATGCACATGGCCGGCAGAACCACCTGGTTGTTCCTCTTCGGAGCCCTCGGCCTCAGTGGGTGCGTGCGGCTGGGGCCGGATTTCCAGACGCCACGCGAACCCTGGATCGACCAATGGAACAGTCCGGCCATCGAGCAGGCGAGCCTCGATCGCCCGCAGCCAGACTTGCGCCAATGGTGGCAGGTGTTCGACGACCCGGCCCTCGATGCCCTGATCGCCGAAGCCGACGCCTACAACCCAAGCCTGGAGATTGCCGGCCTGCGGGTCATGGAGGCGCGCGCGCAGCTCGGTATCGCCCTGAGCGGCCGGTATCCGCAAGTGCAGCAGGTCAGCGCCGATGCCCTGTACCTGGACCGCAACCAATCGGGTGGCCGAAATCCGCAGGACAGCCATTCCTGGCAATACGGCGCCGGCTTCGACGCGGCCTGGGAGCTGGATTTCTGGGGACGGTTCAGTCGCGCCATCGAGTCCGCGGACGCCGCCTACTTCGCCGCCTATGCCAACTACGAAGACGTGCTGGTGCTGTTGCGCGCCCAGGTGGCGGATACCTACTTCTCCCTGCGCACTTTCGAGGCCCGCCTGCGCATCGCCCGTGACAACGCCGAACGCCAGCGGCGCAGCTTCGAGATCACCGAGCGGCGCTTCCGCAGCGGCGACAGCGACGAACTCGACTTCCAGCAAGCCAAGACCCAGTACCTCGGCACCCTGGCCACTATCCCGGACCTGGAAAGCCAGGTTCTGCGCACGCGCAACGCCCTGGCCGTGCTGGTGGGCCGGCCGCCGGGACCCCTGCCGGAACTGCGCGAGCGTGAAGGCCTGATTCCATTGCTGGATCGCGCGGTGCTGCAGGATGTCCCCGCCAACCTGCTGTTGCGTCGGCCGGATGTGCGTGCCGCGGAACTCGCGGTCGCCGCCCAGTCGGCACTCATCGGCGTCGCCGAGGCGGACCTCTATCCCTCCATCACCCTGCTGGGGAGCATCGGCTGGAGCGCGTCGACCCTGGACGGCGCATCCGACAGCCTGGACCTGGTGGCAGGACCGAGCCTGGTGTGGAACGTGTTCGACCATGGGCGGATCAAGAACGACGTGCGCGTCCAGGATGCGCGCCTGCAACAGCTGATCGAGGCCTACCGTGACGGCGTGCGCCAGGCCGCGCGGGAGGCTGACGACGCCGCCACCGGCTTGATCAAGTCGCTCGAAAGCGAACACATCCGGCGCGAGGCTGCCGAGTCGGCGGAGCGCTCGCTGACCCTGGCACTGGCGCAGTACCGCGAAGGCTTCGCGGATTTCCAGCGGGTGCTGGATGCCCAGCGGGAGCTGTTCCAGCAGCAGGACAACTACCTGGTCAGCCGCAGTAATGCGGTGGCCAACCTGATCGGCCTGTACAAGGCCCTGGGCGGGGGCTGGCAGCGCTCGGGACCGTTGATTGACGACGGCACGCGTCAGCAGATGCAACAACGTACCGATTGGGGCGATCTGCTGGACGAGCCTGACGCACCGTCTGACGCACAGCTGCCAATCGAACAAGGTGAACGACCATGACCGACACGCCCCAGGCCAAACCGGAACCACCGGCCCAGCCCGTTCCCGCAAAAGCGGCGGACGGCGCGACGAAGGGGACCCGCTGGGTCGCCCTGGTGATCATCCTGACGCTGGTCTGGTACCTGCTGGCCGATCGCTTCACGCCCTATACCCAGCAGGCGCGGTTGCAGGCTTTCGTGGTGCCGGTGGCGGCTGAAGTGGCGGGGCGGGTCACCAAGGTGCACGTTCGCAACAATAAAGACGTCCAGGTGGGCGAAGTGCTGTTCGAGGTGGACCCGACGAATTACCGGATTGCCGTCGACCGCGCCCGTGCTGATCTGGAAACCGTACGCCGGCAGGTGGGAGCGAGTACCGCCGCCATTGACTCGGCCCTCGCATCCCAGCGGGCTGCCGAAGCCAACGAACTGAAGGCGCGGCAGGACAGCGAACGCCTTGAACGCCTCTACCGCCAGGACCCGGGCACCCTCTCCGTGCGCCGCCTGGAAGGCGCGCGGGCCTCCCGCGAGCAGGCCATCAGCCAGGTGGCGGCAGCGAAGGCCGAAGTGCAGCGTGCGCGTGAGCAGCAGGGCGGCAGCGAAGAGGAGAATGCGCAGTTGCGCAGTGCCGCCACCGCCCTGGAAAAAGCCGAACTGGACCTGGCCAACACCCAGGTTAGAGCCCGCTCGGCCGGTTTGATCACCGACTTGCGCACCGACGTCGGGCAGTACGTGGGGGCGGGTAGCCCGGTGATGACCCTGATCGCCATCCACGACCTGTGGATAAGCGCTGACTTCACTGAAAACAACCTGGGCCACGTCCAGCCCGGCGCACCGGTGGCGATCGTGTTGGATGCCCTGCCGGGGCGGGTCTTCGAGGGACGGGTGCGCAGCGTCGGCTATGGCGTCAGCGTCGGTCAGGCGCCGGCCCCCGGCAGCTTGCCGTCGGTGGAGAACAGCCGCGACTGGCTGCGGCCTGCCCAGCGCTTCCCGGTCATCGTCGAACTCCTGCCGGGCGAACTCGACGAACTGCGCGGCCTGCGGGTCGGCGGCCAGGCCGAGGTGATGGCCTTTCCCCGCGAGGGCAACCTCCTCAATCCACTGGGTCGGCTGTTCATTCGCATGATGAGCTGGCTGTCCTATGCCTACTGAGCACGACCCCCGCAGCCAGCGCGCCCTGCGCCTGGCCAGTGGGACGGCGCTGGGCCTGGCGATCAGCTTCGGCCTGGCCCTGCCGATACCGTTCCTGACGCCCATCTTCGTCATGGTCCTTTTGACCGCCGGCAATCGTCCCTTGCCGCTGAAGGCCGGACCGGGACTGGCGCTGGTGATCATGCTCAGCACCGCCACGGGCCTGCTGCTGATCCCGCTGTTGCGCCATGCGCCGGCGAGCGGGGTGTTGCTGGTCGCGCTCTGCCTGTACCTGTGCTTTCGCTACGGATTGCGCGGTGGAAACCCGCTGGTGGCGCAATTCCTGGTGATCGGCCTGACCATGATCAGCGCCGCCGGAACGGCCGAATTCGCGTTGGCCCTGACGGTGATCCAGGCGTTGGGCAAGGGCGTGCTGCTCGCTGTGCTGGTGGTTTCGTTCAGCCACATGATTTTTCCCGAACCCGTTGCGCCGCCAGCGCCCCCCGCGCGTCCCTTGCTGGAGGAGGCGGAGGCCGCCTGGGTGGCGGTGCGTGCGGCGCTGGTGGTGCTGCCGGCCTTCCTCCTGGCGCTGATCGACCCGGCCAGCTACATGCCGCTGATCATGAAGTCGGTCAGTCTCGGCCAGCAGGTGTGCGGTACCAGTGCTCGCACTGCCGGTCGTGAACTGCTGGGTTCGACCCTGCTTGGCGGCGTGCTCTCCATGCTGTTCTGGAGCGCACTGAGCCTCTTTCCGCACCTCTGGATGTTCTTCCTCTGGATGCTGCTGTTCGGCCTGTTGCTGGCCCGCAAGCTCTATCGCCTCAGCCCCACGGCGCAGACGCCGGGCTTCTGGGTCAACACCCTGATCACGCTGATCATCCTGCTGGGCCAGTCGGTGCAGGACAGCGCAGCGGGCAAGGATGTCTACACCGCCTTCGCCATACGCATGGGGCTGTTCATCGCCGTCACCCTGTATGCCTGCGCTGCGGTCTACCTGATCGACCGGCGCCGTTTTCGCCGGCAACGGCGCTCCACGCCCTGACGAGGTCGTTTCATGTTGCTCAATCTGCTGGTCGGAATTCCCGTGATGATGCTCTGCCTCGCGCTGCAGGCGTACTTCGTTGCGGTCTGCCTGAGGTATTTCGTGCGCTACAGGATGCGTTGGCAGGGGAATGATTCGCCCGCGCGCAATGCGGCCTTTCTGGCCGTGGTGATGCTCTTGATGCTGCTGGGCAACTTCGCCCAGATGGCCATCTGGGCAGCGCTGTTCCACCTACTCGGCGAGTTCGATGACTTCGCCACCGCGCTCTACCACTCGGGGGTGAACTTCGCGACCCTCGGCTATGGCGATATGGTCATGACACCGGCCTGGCGCCTGCTGGGGCCGCTGGAGGCCGCCAACGGCATCCTCATGTTCGGGGTGTCCACCGCAGTCATGACGGCGTCGGTCTCGGAGCTCATCAAGCACCACATGGCACGGGTCCGGAAGCACGCCGAGGACTAGACTGTATCTGTCCGTCTGCCTTCGCCTGGAGGTGCAGCATGGCAATCCGCGAAGGTTTCATCGGCAGCGTCGGCAACACGCCGTTGCTGCGCCTCGAAAGCCTGAGCAACGAGACCGGTTGCGACATTCTCGCCAAGGCCGAATTCCTCAACCCCGGTGGGTCGGTAAAGGACCGCGCCGCCCGCTTCATCATCGAAGATGCCGAGTGCCAGGGCCTGCTGTACCCCGGCGGCACGGTGGTGGAGGGCACCGCCGGTAACACCGGCATCGGCCTGGCGCATATCTGCGCGGCGCGGGGCTATCGCTGCATCATCGTGATCCCCGACAACCAGTCCCCGGAAAAACTCGACTTGCTGCGTACGCTCGGCGCCGAAGTGCGCCCGGTGCCGCCCAAGCCCTACAAGGACCCGGATAACTACCAGAAGATCGCGGGCCGCCTGGCGGCTGAACTGCCGGGCGCCATCTGGGCCAACCAGTTCGACAACACCGCCAATCGCCAGGCCCACTTCGAAACCACCGGCCCGGAAATCTGGGCCGATACCGACGGCCGGCTGGATGCCTTCGTCTGCGCCACCGGCACCGGTGGCACCCTGGCGGGCGTGGCGCGATTCCTCAAGGCGCGAGACCTGAACATCCACATCGTCCTCGCCGATCCCATGGGCAGCGCGCTGTACAACTGGGTGAAGCACGGCGAACTGGTGGCCGAGGGCAGCTCCATCACCGAAGGCATCGGCACCACCCGCATCACCGCCAACCTTGAAGGCACGCCCATAGACGATGCAGTGCAAGTGGACGACCCGGCCTGTGTGGCGATGGTCTATCACTTGCTGCGGGAGGAAGGATTGTTCGTTGGCGGCTCTTCCGGCATCAACCTCGCCGCCGCCGTGCAGGTGGCCCGCGAGTTGGGGCCGGGGCATCGCGTGGTGACGTTGCTTTGTGATCGCGGTGGGCTCTATGCGGGAAGATTGTTCAATCCGACATGGCTGGCGGAAAAGAGCTTGGCGGGAGTGGCGGGGATATAGGCCGCTTTGCAGGCCTGGAACATTTCCCCCTCACCCCAACCCTCGCCCTCCGGGAGAGGGTTGGGGTGAGGGCTGTGTCAGGTCGGCTCGATGCAATTCCATTTCGCGAATGAATTCGCTCCTACAGGGCAGGGCGGTGCTCTGCTTGGCGAATGAATTCGAACCTACAGAAGAATTAGCCAGCCTGCTGAGGATCGAACTGCAGCAGCAGCGACCAGGGCGCGTTGCAGTTGCCGACGAAGATCGGATGCAGCAGGCAGATGGCGTTGCCCGCGCCCTTGAATTGCAACGACTTGCCTTCACGAATGGCGCTGCGTGCATCACCGGGCAGTTCGTTAGCCGGGGTGCCCAGTCGTTTTCCGTCCGGGTGGGTCACGTAGTGGGCAGCGTTGGACAGCAGCGCGTAGTGGCCGTTGCCAAACGGCTTCAGCTGACTCAGGCGCTCCTGAAGCTGCTGCAGGCTGTAGTCGGCGCCGAGGATGCCGAGGAAGCGACCTCCGGCCAGCATCGGGGTCATGAAGGAGGTCATCAATACCGTGCTACCGGCCACCGTGTAATCGTAGGGCTCCATGAACAGGTCGCGGCCCTTGCGCCTTGGCAGTTCGTACCAGTCGCCGTCATAGCCCACCAGGCACTCGCGCTGGATGGCGCCGGCGCCCCGGTTCCAGTAGGCCATGATGCGGCCGGTATGGTCGTAGCCTGGTTGGTTGGCGAATTCGGCGTCGCGGCCATCCAGGGCGTTGGGTTCGCTGGCGCAGGCGAAGGCCAGCAGGCCGGGGTTCTGCAGGAGGAATTGCTGCATCACGGCATCGATCTGTTCGCGCTGCGGGCCGAGGCCCTGGGCATGCAGGCCGAGGATGAAGTGCTTGAGGCCATAGAGCGCCGTCGCCATCACCGCGAACTGGCTCTGCAACTGCTGCGCCTCGCGGGCCAGCAGGACTTCGGCCGTCTCTGCCCTGGAGGCACTTTCCGCGCGCTGCACCTGCTCCAGGGCCTTCTCACTTTCCTGGCGGATGGTGGCGACCACGCTGCCGATGTCGGCGGTGGCATTGGCCGACTGGGTGGCCAGGCGCCGCACCTCGTCCGCGACCACGGCGAAACCGCGTCCGAGCTCGCCGGCACGTGCGGCCTCGATGGCTGCGTTGAGGGCTACCAGGTTGGTGTTCCTGGCGATCTGGCGGATCACGTCGGAAACCTTGCTGATCTCGTTCCAGCGGTTGTTCAGGCCGTCGATCAGCAGTTTGACCTGGTCGAGGGTGGAGTTGCCCTGGGCGCCGTCTTCCGGCGTGGGCGCCTGGGTCTGTCGGGGACTGCTCTGCATGGTGGGTTACCGAAACGGGTTGGGGCAGGAAGGCGCCGCAAGCGGCGGCGCGAAACCGTGGCCCGGCGGACCGGGCCACGGAATGTCGGTCAGGCGAGCTCGCCCACCGCGCGGTGGGCTTCGTCTATGGCCGCGTGGGCATAGGCGCTCCAGGCGGAGTCGGAGTTGGCGATGGTCACGTTGCCCACCGGTTTGCGCGCCAGGAGCATGGTCTTTTCGCTCGCCTCCTCGTCGTCGAACAGCGAGTTGGCGAAGTAGGCGTAGCCGTGGGACCAACGGTTGACGGTGATGGCGAGGATGTCCTTCTGGTGATCGAAACCGCCTGGACCGAGCATGCGCTGGAGTTGGTCGCGCAGTTGCGCTTCAAGCTGCTCGAAGGTCGTCGCGTAGAGTTTGGCGCGACCGGTGCGGGCCTGGGTGCGGGCATCCATGCCGGCGTTCGGCGAGGTGGGTACGTAGACCATGTGCAGGCCGATGGGCTGTTTCGGATCGCGCGGGTGCTGGTAGCCGCCGAGGTCCACCGGGTAGTCCAGCTTGATCCGACTGTAGGGCTGGGTTGTGGCGTAGATCTCGTGTACGCCGAGCTTCTGGAAGCTCTCCCAGTTGCGGATCACCACCTTGGTGTACACCAGCGGGAACTTCACGTTCTGGGCGAGGGCATTGGCCTGTTCGGGCGAGAGGTCGCGCAGCAGGTACGGAATCATCATGTTGTAGCAGGCCAGTACGCAGTGCTTGCTGCGCACTTTCGCCAGTTGGCCGCCACGGCTGTAGCCGACGTCGACGCCGCCCTCGCGGTTCTTCACGCTCACCGCCGTGCTGTTCAGGCGCAGGCGCACCGGGCTGCCGGCGATGTCCAGCTGGCTGTAGTCGAACTGCGCCAGGACGATGTCTTCCATGCCCTTGCCGGGCGCCACGGCCGGGATCAGGTCACGCACCAGCAGGCGGGCTACCGAGGCGTTGCCGTCGGGGAAGTGGTAGATGTACGGCTCTTCCATTTCCGCCTTGGCTTCTTCGCCAATGGGCGGCAGTTGCATCGCCGCGAAGCCGGGGAAGCCGACGTAGTAGGCGTCGTAGGCCGCCACGGCGTCGATGCTGAGGGCGGAGAAGTCGTTGGTGCGGCTCTGGAAGTACTTCACCGCGGTCTCGGACAGGCCCACGTCCTTGAGCAGGAAATCGCGGTAGCTGGTCTTGGCCAGGTGGGCTTCCTTCTCGTCGCTGGTTTTTCCGGCGAGGTAGTCGCGGGGTGCTTCGTGGAGGTCGATCAGTGCCTGGCGGTCAGCTTCGGGTAGCGGGAAATCACTGATGAAGGTGCGCCAGGAGCGGGCATTGCGTTTTTCCGGGGCGATGTCGTCAGCTACCACTGGCGATGGGTCGCCGCTCACCAGCTTGTCCACGCCGAAGTTCTCCTTGTCGAAGAACACCCCGCGGGACAGGCCGAGGTTGGGGTAGAAGTCGCGGTCGAAGGCCGTCTCGAAGCGTTTGATGTCGACGCCGAGCTTCTTCAGCAGGCCGTTCACTGTGTCGCTAAAGAGGTGGCTGGGCGACTGGAAGGATTCGCTGCCGCCATAACCGAGGATCATGCGGCCACCGGCCTCGAACTCGTTGCGCTTGGCGTGGCCGCCGAAATCGTCGTGGTTCTCGATGATGAGGATGCGTGCGTTCGGTTGCTTCTCGCGATAGAACCAGGCTGCGGCCAGGCCGCTGATGCCGCCTCCGACCACCACCAGGTCGTACTCCTCGGCCACCGGCAGGCCGTCGGTGTCGAACTTCTTCTTCTCCCAGCCCATCTGGTGCGCCACCTCGAAGGCGCCGGGGTGGCTGCCGCGCAGGCCAGTGAGGGCCGGTGGGTAGTAGCGGCCGGACGGGGCGGCACGCAGCAGCTGCATGGGCGTCAGCCCGGCGGCAATAGTGAGGGCGACACCGTTGAGGAAATCACGGCGGGTGACGGTCATGGCGAATCCTTGCAAGGCAGTTGTTATCGATCGAGGAGCGGGGACGAGCAGGGGAGGGCCGGCGCCCATGGCGGGCGCCGGCGAAAGGCTTACCAGCCGAGTTGCTTGTTGAAACCGAGGGCGTCGTAGTAGTCGCCCTGGTAGGTGATCTTGCCGTTCTTGACGCGGATGAAGCTCACGCCTTCGAACTTCAGCGGCTTGTTGGTGGCCGGGGTTTCGGCGCTCCAGGCGCCGCTGTTGGTACCGGCGAATTCCCACTGGAAGGCGATGCCATCGGCACTGATGATGGGCTCGCTGGTCATCTTCCAAGTGAGGTTGGGCACCGCACCGACGAACACCTTGATGACATTGTCGCGGGCTGCTGCACGACCTTCCTGAGGCGTGCCGACCGTGGCGTCGAAGTACACCGCGTCTTCGGCCAGGAAGCTGGCGGCCTTGTCGACGTCGTGGGCGTTCCAGGCGGCCATGTAGCCATCGACTATGGCCTTGGCATCGTCAGCCGCCTGGGCCATCCCGGCCATGGCGCAAAACAGGATGAAGCTGAAATTACGCAAGGTATTACGCATTGCTCGTTCTCCTGGTGGTTTTCGCGGGTACTGCCTGTGGAGCATTTTTGCTTGGCTTTTCTGTGGGGGCGATTTCAATCGCTAAGGGCGGCGTAGCCGCCCCCTGGAAATTCGAAGGGCAGGCCTGCGACCTGCATAGCGACTGAAGTCGCCCCCACAGGAGGAGCGAACAGCTGGTTAGTGCTTGAACATCACATGGCGAATGGTGGTGTAGTCCTCCAGCCCGTACATGGACATGTCCTTGCCGTAGCCGGAGTGCTTGACGCCGCCGTGGGGCATTTCGCTGACCAGCATGAAATGAGTGTTGACCCAGGTGCAGCCGTACTGCAGGCGTGCAGACAGGCGGTGGGCGCGGCCGACGTCGGCGGTCCAGAGGGAGGAGGCCAGGCCGTAGTCGGAATCGTTGGCCCACGCCAGCACCTGTTCCTCGTCGTCGAACGCGGTGACCGACACCACGGGGCCGAACACTTCGCGGCGGACGATCTCGTCGTCCTGGCGGGCGCCGGCGAGCACGGTGGGCTGGAAGAAGAAGCCCGGGCCGTCGACGCGCTTGCCGCCGGTGACCACCTGGATGTGCGGCACGGTGGCGGCGCGCTGGACGAAACCTTCGACGCGCTCGAGGTGCTGCTCGGTGATCAGCGGGCCGAGTTCGGTGTCCGGGTCGTCCTGCAGGCCGGTCTTGATGCTGCCGACGGCCTCGCCGAGCTTGGCCACGAACTTCTCGTAGATGCCTTTCTGCGCATAGATGCGGCAGGCGGCGGTGCAGTCCTGGCCGGCGTTGTAGAAGCCGAAGGTGCGGATGCCTTCGACGGCGGCGTCGATGTCGGCGTCGTCGAAGATGATCACCGGGGCCTTGCCGCCCAGTTCCATGTGCATGCGTTTCACGCTGTCGGCGGTGCCGGCGATGATCCGGCTGCCGGTGGCGACTGAGCCGGTGAGGGAAACCATGCGCACTTTCGGGTGGGTGGTCAGCGGTTCGCCGACGCTCGGGCCACGGCCGAAGACCAGATTCACCACGCCAGCGGGGAAGATCTCGGCGATGAATTCGGCGAGCTTGAGGGCGGTCAGCGGAGTCTGCTCGGAGGGCTTCAGCACCACGGTGTTGCCAGCGGCCAGCGCCGGGCCGAGTTTCCAGGCAGCCATCATCAGCGGGTAGTTCCACGGTGCGATGGAGGCGACCACGCCGACCGGGTCGCGGCGGATCATCGAGGTGTGGCCGGGCAGGTACTCGCCGGCGGCGGAACCGCTCATGCAGCGACTGGCGCCAGCGAAGAAGCGGAACACGTCGGCAATGGCCGGCAGTTCGTCATTCAGTGCGGCGGAGAAGGGCTTGCCGCAGTTCTGCGACTCCAGGCGGGCGAGTTCCTCGGCGTGGGCGTCGATGGTGTCGGCGAGCTTGAGCAACAGGGTGGAGCGGTCCTTCGGTGAAGTCTGCGACCAGGCCGGGAAGGCGGCATCGGCGGCCCGCACGGCGGCGTCGACCTGGGCCGGGCTGGCCTCGGCGATTTCCACCAGGGCGGTACCGAGGGACGGGTTGAGCACGGCGAGGCTGGGACCTTCACCGGCGATGAGCTGGCCGTTGATCAGGAGTTTGGTTTGCATGGGGTCTTCCTCGCGTTTGTTCCCTCTCCCTTCAGGGAGAGGGCTAGGGAGAGGGTTACTGGGTTCGGGTACACGACGGTGCTTGGACTGAATTTTGTTGCCCTCACCCCCGGCCCCTCTCCCAGAGGGAGAGGGGAGCAAAGCGAGGGAGAGGATGCAGGCCTGGAACTCTTACTTCCCGCTACCCGCCACGCTCTCGCCACCCTTGGTCAGGTAGTAGGCGGCGAGGATGGGCAGCATGGTCACCAGCATCACCAGCATGGCGACCACGTTGGTCACAGGGACGTCGCGCGGGCGGCTGAGCTGGTTGAGCAGCCAGATTGGCAGGGTGCGTTCGTGGCCAGCGGTGAAGGTGGTGACGATGATCTCGTCGAACGACAGCGCGAAGGCCAGCATGCCGCCTGCCAGCAGGGCCGAGCCCAGGTTCGGCAGGATGATGTGGCGGAAGGTCTGCCAGCCGTCGGCGCCCAGGTCCATCGAGGCTTCGATGAGGCTGTGGGAGGTGCGGCGGAAGCGCGCGATCACGTTGTTGTGGACGATCACCACGCAGAAGGTGGCGTGGCCGATGACGATGGTCAGCAGGCCGGGCTCGATGCCCAATTCCTTGAACGCCGAGAGCAGGGCGATGCCGGTGATGATGCCGGGCAGGGCGATCGGCAGGATCAGCATCAGCGAGATGCCTTCCTTGCCGAAGAAGCTGCGGCGGTAGAGCGCGGCCGCAGCCAGGGTGCCGAGCACCATGGCGATCAGCGTGGCGACGACCGCGACCTGCAGCGACAGCTTGATCGCTTCCACCACGTCGGCGCGGCCGAAGGCGACGCTGAACCAGTGCAGGGTGAAGCCCTGCGGCGGGAAGCTGAAGGCGGCGTCTTCCGTGTTGAAGGCGTACATGAAGATGATCAGGATCGGGATGTGCAGGAATGCCAGCCCGCCCCAGGCGGCCGCTTTCAGACCCCAGGACGCTTTTTCAGAGTGCATCGAAGGCCCCCAGACGTTTGACGATGGACAGGTAAACGGCGATCAGCACGATCGGCACCAGGGTGAAGGCAGCGGCCATGGGCATGTTGCCGATGGCGCCCTGCTGGGCGTAGACCATGCTGCCGATGAAGTAGCCGGGCGGGCCTACCAGTTGCGGCACGATGAAGTCGCCCAGGGTCAGGCTGAAGGTGAAGATCGAGCCGGCGGCGATACCTGGGATGGACAGCGGCAGGATCACCTGCATGAAGGTCTGGCGCGGGTGTGCACCGAGGTCGGCCGAGGCTTGCAGCAGCGACGGCGGCAGGCGCTCCAGGGACGCCTGGATCGGCAGGATCATGAACGGCAGCCAGATGTACACGAACACCAGGAAACGCCCGAGGTGCGAAGTTGACAGGGTGCTGCCGCCGACGCCGGGTACGCCCAGCAGCAGCTCCAGCACGGGCTGCAGGTGCAGTGCCTGGACGAACCACATCACCACGCCGCCCTTGGCCAGCAGCAGGGTCCAGGCGTAGGCCTTGACGATGTAGCTGGCCCACATGGGCATCATCACCGCGATGTAGAAGAACGCCTTGGTCTTGCCCGTGGTGTAGCGCGCCATGTAGTAGGCGATGGGGAAGGCCAGGGCGGCGCTGGCAATGGACACGGCGACGGCCATGCTCAGCGTGCGCACGATGATGTCGAAGTTGGCGGCCTGGAACAGCGCGCCGAAGTTCACCAGGGTCAGGTCCGTCGACACCGACATGGTGAAGTCGTCAAAGGTGTAGAAACCCTGCCAGAGCAGCGTCAGCAGCGAGCCCAGGTAGATGGCGCCGAACCACAGCAGCGGCGGCACCAGCAGCAGCGAGAGGTACAGGGTCGGCCGGCGATAGAGCAGGCCCGAGAACCTGCGCATCAGGCCATTGGCGGCGCGTGGCCGCTCGGCGTTGAGGGTCAGTTCCATGTCACGCGCCCTCGGTCAGCTGGACCATGGCATCGCGCGCCCAGCGGGCGGTGACCACCTGGCCCTGCTGGTGCAGCGGCGCGGCGTCCTGCCACTGGCTGTTGGGCAGGCTGATGCAGAGGTTCTGGCCGTTATCCAGGCGGATTTCGTAGCGGGTGGCGGCGCCCTGGTACTGGATGTCGTGAAGCAGGCCGCTGATTTCCACATCGCTGCCGTTGCGCTCGCCATGGGCGAAGCGGATGTGCTCGGGGCGAATGGAGAACGGCTGCTCGACACCAGTGAGCTGACGCGCGACGTCGCCGCGCAGCACGTTGGAGGTACCGACGAACTCGGCGACGAAGGGCGTGGCCGGTTTCATGTAGAGGTTGCGCGGGGTGTCCACCTGCTCGATGCGGCCCTTGTTGAATACGGCCACGCGGTCGGACATGGACAGCGCCTCACCCTGGTCGTGGGTGACGAAGATGAAAGTGATGCCGAGCTGGCGCTGCAGCTTCTTCAGCTCGCTCTGCATTTGCTCGCGCAGCTTGAGGTCCAGCGCGCCGAGGGGTTCGTCCAGCAGCAGCACACGCGGGCGGTTGACCAGGGCGCGGGCCAGGGCCACGCGCTGGCGCTGGCCGCCGGAAAGCTGCGCCGGCTTGCGGTCGCCGTAGCCGGCCAGGGCAACCATACCGAGAGCTTCCTCGGCGCGGGCCAGGCGCTCGGCCTTCGCCACACCCTTCACCTTGAGGCCGTAGGCGACGTTCTCGCGCACGTTCATGTGGGGGAACAGGGCGTAGTCCTGGAACACGGTGTTCACGTCGCGCTCGTAGGGGGGCAGGCCGGCGGCTTCTTCACCGTGGATGCGGATAGAACCCGAGGTGGGCTGCTCGAAGCCGGCGATCAGGCGCAGGCAGGTGGTCTTGCCCGAGCCGGATGGGCCGAGCATGGAGAAGAACTCGCCGTCCTTGATATCGATGGATACCCGGTCGACGGCCTTGACCTCGCCGAACTGGCGGGAAACCTGGGTGAACTGGACAGCAAGTGTCATGGTGTGGTGCTCCGGTGACGCGAAAAAAGACATGACTTGGGCGGGGCCTCGCGGTGGAGACCCTGCGGGAATTTCAGGTGGCTCGGAGTAGCTCCCTCTCCCTCTGGGAGAGGGCTGGGGTGAGGGGAGCGTCAGCCGCTCGGTGTTTCAGATAATTGGTTCACAAGAGGTGAGGGAAATACCGAGGTGACCCAGGCCGCCCTCACCCCCGGCCCCCCCCCAGAGGGAGAGGGGTGACTTCTGCTGGGAGATCGGTGCGAATTACCTTCCGCCCATGATCGCGATGTAGTCCTGGGTCCAGCGGCTATAGGGGACGAACTTGCCGCCCTCGGCCTGCGGGGTTTTCCAGAAGGCGATCTTGTCGAACTGATCGAAACCGTTGGTGGTGCAGCCTTCGGCGCCGAGCAGGGCGCTGGCCTTGCAGCCTTCCGGGGCGGCGGGCAGGGAACCGAACCAGGCAGCGACGTCGCCCTGGACCTTGGGTTCCAGCGACCAGTTCATCCACTTGTAGGCGCAGCTCGGGTGCTTGGCTTCCACGTGCAGCATGGTGGTGTCGGCCCAGCCGGTGACCCCTTCTTTCGGGAACACGGTAGCAACCGGCTGACCTTCGGCTTTCAGGGTGTTGGCCATGTAGCCCCAGGTGCTGGAGGCGGCCACGCCTTCGTTCTTGAAGTCGCTCATCTGCACGGTCGCGTCGTGCCAGTAACGGTGCACCAGACCATGTTGCTTGCGCAGCAGGTCGAGCGCGGCGGTGTACTGCTCTTCGGTCAGTTGGTACGGGTCCTGGATGCCCAGTTCCGGCTTGGCGGACTTCAGGTAGAGGGCGGCGTCGGCGATGTAGATCGGGCCGTCATAGGCTTGTACGCGACCCTTGTTGGCCTTGCCGTCGGCCAGTTGCTGCGGCTCGAACACCGCGCTCCAGCTGTCCGGTGCCTTGGCGAAGGCCTTGGTGTTGTACATCAGCAGATTCGGGCCCCACTGGTAGGGGGTGCCGTAGGACTTGCCGTCGACGGTGAACCAGGGAGCGTCCTTCAGGCGTGGATCGAGGTTCTTCAGGTTGGGGATCAGGTCCGGGTTGATCGGCTGTACGCGCTTGCCGTAGATCAGACGCAGGGAGGCGTCGCCGGAAGCGGTGACCAGGTCATAGCCGCCCTTGGCCATCAGGCTGACCATTTCGTCGGAGGTGGCGGCGGTCTTCACGTTGACCTTGCAACCGCTGTCTTTCTCGAACTGGGTGACCCAGTCATAGTTCTTGTCCGACTCGCCGCGCTCGATGTAGCCGGGCCAGGCGATGATGTCGAGCTGGCCTTCACCGGCGCCGACTTGTTTCAGGGCTTCGGCGGCCTGCAGGCTGCCGCTGGCGAGGATGGCGGTAGCCACTGCGCTGAGCAGGGCGGTTTTGCGCACGGACATGTTGTTCCCTCTTTTTCGTTATTGGTCGGGGCAGATGAAGCGGGTTGGTGCGTTCTTGTTCTCTTAAAAGTCAGTGCCGTGGCGGGCCATTATGTGGCGCACCACGCTGTAGTCCTGCAGCGAATCGCTGGACAGGTCCTTGCCATAGCCGGAGCGCTTGAGCCCGCCATGGGGCATTTCGCTGGCCAGCATGAAATGGGTGTTGATCCAGGTGCAGCCGTATTGCAGCCGCGCCGCCACCTGCATGGCCTTGTCCAGGTTCTGGGTCCAGACGGAGGACGCCAGGCCGTATTCGGAGTCGTTGGCCCAATCCACGGCCTGGGCCAGGTCGTCGAAGCGGGTGACGGTGACCACCGGGCCGAAGACTTCGCGCTGGACGATCTCGTCCTGCTGCTTGCAGCCGGCCAGCAGGGTGGGCTGGTAGTAGAAGCCCGCACCGGAATGCACGGCGGCGCCAGTGACGCGCTCGATGTGGGGCTGACCGAGGGCGCGCTCGACGAAGCTGGCCACGCGGTCGCGTTGGCGGGAGCTGATCAGCGGGCCGATTTCGTTGTCCTGGTCGCGCTTGCGGGCGAAGCGCAGGCTGGCCACGGCCTCGCCCAATTCGCTCACCAGGCGATCGTGAATACCGGCCTGGGCGTAGATGCGGCAGGCGGCGGTGCAGTCCTGACCGGCGTTGTAGTAGCCGTGGGTGCGCACGCCCTGGACCACGGCTTCGATATCGGCGTCGTTGCAAACGATCACTGGCGCCTTGCCACCCAGTTCGAGGTGGGTGCGTTTCAAGGTGCGCGCGGCGCTCTGGAGAATCTTCTGGCCGGTGACGATGTCGCCAGTCAGCGACACCATGCGCACGCGTGGGTGGCCCACCAGTTGGCTGCCGACGCTGTCACCGCCGCCGCAGATAACGTTGATCACCCCCGGTGGGAGGATTTCCGCCAGCGCCGGCACGAGGGCCAGGATGGACAACGGTGTGTGTTCGGACGGCTTGAAGATCAGGGTATTGCCGGCAGCCAGCGCCGGGGCGATCTTCCAGGCCGCCATCATCAGCGGGTAGTTCCAGGGGGCGATGGACGCCACAACGCCCACCGGGTCGCGGCGCACCAGGCTGGTGTGGCCAGGAACGTACTCACCGGCGAGCTGGCCCTGCTGGCAGCGCACGGCGCCGGCGAAGAAACGGAATACGTCGGCGGTGGCGGGGATGTCGTCCTGGCGCGCCAAGTGCAGCGGCTTGCCGCAGTTCAGGGCCTCCAGGCGGGAAAGCTGATCGGCGCGTTTCTCGATGGCGTCGGCAATGGCCAGCAGGGCGGTGGCGCGTTGCGCAGGCGTGGTACGCGACCAGCTGGTGAAAGCGCGATGGGCGGCGGCGACGGCGGTTTCCACCTGCTCGATGGAGGCTTCGGCGATGGTCACCAGGGTTTCGCCGCTGGCGGGGTTGATGATCGGCTCGGCCAACCCTTCGCCGATGACGAGCTGGCCGTCGATCAGCAGTTCGGTGTGCAGGGTCGGGGTGCTGGCGGCGCCGGTCATCTTGCTGGCTCTTTTCTTCTCGGACTGTTGTTCTGTGGTCATCCCGTGCTCCTTGGGGAGCCCGGCATGCCTCTGCTTATGGGGAGGAGAGACTAGAGGCCGGGCTGGAGGTCGACAAATTCTAAATATTGAAAGCAGCGTTCGATTAAATCGAAAGCCTGCGGTTATTCGGCTGTTCCCGCGCCACGGTGATGAACGGGTCCACCAGGGCGGGGCGTGCGGTGCCCCGTCGCCAGGCGAGACCCACATCCAGCGGCGCGCCCAGGTCCACCAAGGGGCGGGCCTCGATGATGTCGCCTTCCAGTGACCAGGGGCGGTACGTCATGTCCGGCTGGATCGACAGGCCGAGGCCCGCCGCCACCAGGCTTCGCACCGCTTCCACCGAGGCGGTGCGCAGGGTGACCTGGGGCGTCAGCCCGGCGCGGGACCAGATGCGCTGGGTGTGCAGGCCCATCTCGTCCGCGTTGAGCTGGATCAGCGGCTCACCGGCCACATCCGCCAGGGCGATGCTGTCGCGTTCCAGCAGTGGGTGCTGGGCTGGGAGCCAGAGGCGGTGCGGCGAGTGGGTCAGTACTTCGGTCTGCAGGGCGTGGCGGTCTTCCAGGTTGGAGAGGATCAGCACGCCCACATCGATCTCGCCGCTGACCAGAAGGTGCTCGATGTACGGGCGCTCGTCCTCCACCACGCGGGTCTTCACGTTGGGGTAAGCGCGTTGGAAGCGGGTGATCAGGTCGGCCAGGTAGTAGCCGGCCACCAGGCTGGTCACGCCGATGGTGAGGCTGCCGGCGACCTGGTCGGTACTCTGCTGCAGGCTGCGCTTGGCGTTCTCCACCGTCGCCAGGATCAGGTGCGCCTGGCGCAGGAACTGGTGGCCCTGGTGGGTCAGCGACATGCCCTTGGCGTGACGGTTGAACAGGTTGACGCCGATTTCCTCCTCCAACTGCTGAATGGCCAGGGTCAGGGTGGATTGGGAGATGAACACCGCCTGGGCGGCAGCGGAGATGGAGCCGGTCTCGGCGACGGCGATGAAATGGCGGATCTGGCGGAGGGTCATCATGGGCGTGGTTCGCGTCTGGATGGCGGCCGAAGAATAGGTTTATCGAAATCTGAACGAGCGATTCGCTTTTTTAGATGGTTACGTCGATTTCCGCCACCCTGCGGGCCCGCAGCAATATCTCGAAGCACTCTGTGAACTGCCGTGCGGAATCCCTCCGGCTAGAGTCGGTCGATCTGTGAACTCGGAATGACTCGGAGGTTTTCCATGATTACCCGCGGACTGCTCGACCAACTGCTCAAATCCGGCCAGGACCTCCTGCAGCAGAAAGCCAACGGCAAATCCGGCGGTTTCTCCGGTGGGAAGTCCAGCTCCGGCGATCTCGGCAGCCTGCTCAAAGGCGCGGGTGGAGGTGCGCTTGCGGCAGGCGCCCTGGGCCTTCTGCTCGGCAACAAGAGCGCCCGCAAGCTGGGCGGCAAGGCGCTGACCTATGGCGGCCTGGCCGCGCTCGGCGTGCTGGCCTACAAGGCCTACGGCAATTGGCAGGCGCAACAGGCCGGCGCGCCGCAAGGCGAACCCCAGACCCTCGATCGCCTGCCCGCGCCCCAGGCCGAACTGCACAGCCAGGCCATCCTCAAGGCGCTGGTGGCGGCGGCCAAGGCCGATGGCCATGTGGATGCCCGCGAGCGCCAGTTGATAGAGGAAGAGCTGGCCAAGCTCACCCAGGATGCCGACCTGCGCCGCTGGCTGGACGCCGAACTGAACAAACCGCTCGACCCGGCAGACGTTGCCCGTGCTGCCTCGACCCCGGAAATGGCCGCCGAGATGTACCTCGCCAGCGTGCTGATGGTGGACGAAGAGCACTTCATGGAACGTGCCTACCTGGAAGAGCTGGCACGCCAGCTGCGCCTCGATCCGGGGCTCAAGGTCGAACTGGAACGCCAGGTGCGGCAGGAGCTGGCCTGACCGGCCGCCAATACGTTCCTCTGTAGGAGCGAGCTTGCTCGCGAAAGATCGTGCTCTGGGCTGTTCGCGAGCAAGCTCGCTCCTACTTTTCTGAGTTCCCCACGCGTACACCCCTCCTGCAAATCGGCAACTTTCTGCCAAACTCCCCAGATGCCGCGAACCGGCAGCTTTCTGGCGACGTAATTGCGCCCATTCCTTGCGCTTGCTAGCGGGTGGCCTTGCCACTAGAGTCGCCGCCATTGGCCGCAGGCCAGCAAGAATCCGGGCATTGGTAACGGGGAAGAATGTGAAGAACTGGACTGTTCGCTTGCGTATCCAGGCAAGTTTCGCGGTGATCATCGCCATCATGCTGTTGATGGCCACCATGTCCTACCTGCAGTTGAGGAACATCGAGCACGAAGGTGACCGCGTGCTGGCCGATTCCGTGCCGGGCATGTTCGTGATCAGCAAGCTGCGCAGCAGCTGGACTGACAACATGCTGCGCACCCAGGCGTTGCTGGGTGGCACAGACGATAGTGACATACAGGTCTATCCCGGCGATGAGAAGGCGCTGAAAGACAGCACCGACCAGCTCGATGCCTTCCTCAAGTCGTACGAAGAGACCATCTCCAAGACCGATGACCTGGACAGCTATCGGCAATTCCTCGGCATCCACAAGACCTATCGCGAGCACCAGGCGCAAATACTGGAGCTGGTGCACGCCGGCAGCCTGGAACAGGCTCGCCGGACCTTCCGCGAGGGACTGGTCGTGCAGTGGAACGGCGGACGCCAGCTGCTCAACGAGATGATCGATTTCAACAAGGGGACTGCCGAGAGCTCCGTCGGAGAGATCGTCAACTCGGTGCGCAACGCCGAGCGCAGCATGCTCCTCGCCATGGTGCTGGCGGTAGCCGCCGCGGCCGTTTGCGGCCTGTTGCTGATGCGTGCGATCACCCGTCCGGTGGGCGGCATCGTCGATACCTTGCGGGTCATGGGTGGCGGCGACCTGTCCACGCGCCTGGACCTCAAGCGCCAGGACGAGTTCAACGCCATCGAGACCGGCTTCAACAGCATGGCCGAAGAGCTCAAGACCCTGGTGTCCCAGGCCCAGCGCTCTGCAGTCCAGGTGACTACCTCGGTCACCGAGATCGCCGCCACATCCAAGCAGCAACAGGCCACCGCCACCGAGACCGCTGCCACCACCACCGAGATCGGCGCCACCTCGCGGGAAATCGCCGCGACCTCCCGCGACCTGGTGCGGACCATGAACGAGGTGTCCGGCACGGCCGAGCAGACCTCCATCCTCGCGGGCTCCGGCCAGCTTGGCCTGGCGCGCATGGAAGACACCATGCACCAGGTGATGGGCGCCGCCGAGCTGGTGAGTGCCAAGCTGGCGATCCTCAACGAGAAGGCCGGCAACATCAACCAGGTGGTCACCACCATCGTCAAGGTGGCCGACCAGACCAACCTGCTGTCCCTGAACGCTGCCATCGAGGCGGAAAAAGCGGGCGAGTACGGCCGCGGTTTCGCCGTGGTCGCCACCGAGGTGCGCCGCCTGGCCGACCAGACCGCTGTGGCCACCTACGACATCGAGCAGATGGTGCGCGAGATCCAGTCGGCGGTCTCCGCCGGGGTCATGGGCATGGACAAGTTCTCCGAGGAAGTCCGTCGCGGCATCGCCGAAGTGGGGCAGGTGGGCGAGCAGTTGTCGCAGATCATCCAGCAGGTGCAGGCGCTGGCGCCGCGCGTGCAGATGGTCAACGAGGGCATGCAGGCCCAGGCCACTGGCGCCGAGCAGATCAACCAGGCCCTGGTGCAACTGGGCGAGGCCACCGGGCAGACGGTGGAATCCCTGCGCCAGGCCAGCTCCGCCATCGACGAACTGAACCTGGTGGCCAACGGCCTGCGAACCGGCGTCAGCCGCTTCAAGGTCTGAGTCGGCGCCATGTGCCCGAGTCGTACCCGCGCGCCGGCCCGCACCGTCAGGGGCCGGCTCTACCTGCAATTCCGCATGGGCGGCGACCGCTATGCGCTGGATGTCCATGAAGTGGTGGAAGTCCTGCCCCTGCGCCAACTGAAGCAGGTGCCTGAGACGCCGGGCTGGGTGGCCGGAGTGTTCTCCCATCGCGGCGTGCTGGTGCCGGTGCTGGACCTGGGCGTGCTCGCCTTCGGCCAACCCGCGCAGGTGCGCACCAGTACCCGGCTGGTGCTGGTGAATTATCCTCTGCAAGGGCGGACACGCTGGCTCGGGCTGATCCTCGAACAGGCTACCGACACCCTGCGCTGCAGTCCGGACGAGTTCCGCGACTACGGCCTGGAGCAGGGTGGGGCGCGTTACCTCGGGCCCGTCTACCAAGGCGCCGATGGCCTGGTGCAGCGCATCCGCGTTGCCGACCTGCTGCCGGATGAGGTGCGCGCGTTGCTGTTCCCGGCCACGGAGGGCGCGGCATGATCGAGCGCTTCGAGGCCCTGTTGAAGAGCCGCATCGGCTTGGAGGCGGAGTCCGTCGGCCGGGTGGTGATCGAGCGTGCCCTGCGCCAGCGCATGAACGCCTGCGGCAGCCACGATGAAGAAGCCTATTGGGCCACCCTCAACGCTTCGCCGGCTGAACAGCAGGCGCTGGTGGAAGCGGTGGTGGTGCCCGAAACCTGGTTCTTCCGTTATCCCGAATCCTTTGCTGCTCTTGGCCGCCTAGCCTTCGAACGCCTGCCAAACCTGGTGGGTGGGCGGCCCTTGCGTATCCTCAGCCTGCCCTGTTCCACCGGGGAAGAGCCGTTCTCCATCGTCATGGCACTGCTGGATGCCGGCCTGGCGCCGGGGCTGTTCCAGGTGGATGCAGTGGATATCAGCGAACGGGTACTGGAACGGGCGCGTCAGGGACTTTACGGGCGCAACTCGTTCCGCGGCGATGACCTGGGCTTTCGCGACCGTTACTTCATTCCTTCCGGCGAAAGCCATGCCCTGGCCCAGCAGGTGGCATCCAAGGTGCGCTTCCTGCGTGGCAACCTGCTGGACCCCGGCCTGCTCGCCGGTGAGCCGCCCTACGACTTCGTCTTCTGCCGCAATCTGCTGATCTATTTCGACCGAACCACCCAGACCGCCGTGCTGGAGGTGCTCAAGCGCCACATGCAGAAGGATGGCGCCATGTTCATTGGCCCGGCCGAAGCCAGTCTGCTCAGTCAGCAGGGCATGCAGCCGCTGGGTTATCCACAGGCCTTCGTGTTCCGTAATGCGCCACCGCAGATCGCCACCAAACCGGCCAAGGTACGCATCCCGGCACCCGCTCCCGTCGCCGCCGCGCCATTGCCCAGCCGAGCGCCGGCCAGGCCGCGCGCGCCGCTGCCAAAGGCCGAGGTGCCCAAGGCCAAAGCCAAGGCCGATGGCGCGGGACCTGAAGCTGCCCTGGCGACTATCGCCAGCCTCGCCAACAGCGGCCGAACCGGAGAAGCCCGCGCCGCTTGCGAAGCATTCCTGTCCGCCCACGGCCCGTCGGCGGACGCCTTCTACTGGCTTGGCCTGCTCAGCGATGTGGCAGGCAAGGCCGATGAAGCCCAGGACCATTACCGCAAGGCGCTCTACCTGGAACCCCAGCATGCCGAGGCATTGGCGCATCTCGCAGCGTTGCTCGCCGCCCGGGGCGACCGCGCCGGCGCAGAACGCCTGCTGCAGCGCGCCAGTCGTGGAGTGAACAGCCATGGCCGATAACCATCTGCCCTTGATCGCCAGCGACCAGTTGCCCGCCGTGGACGACTGCTGGAATCGCATTGGCGTGCATGGCGACAAGTCCTGCGAACGCCTGGAAGCCCATGTGCACTGCCGCAACTGCGAGGTGCATGCGGCCGCCGCCACCCTGTTGCTCGACCGCTACGCGCTGGTTCGCGAGGACATCGCCGCCGCGCCGTTGGAAGAGGAGGAAGATGGTCGCGAGCGTCGTTCAACCCTGGTATTCCGCCTGGGCGAGCAGTGGCTCGGCCTGGCGACACGCAGCCTGGTGGAGGTGGCTTCGATCAACCCCATCCATTCCCTGCCGCACCAGCGTTCCCTGGCCCTGCTGGGAGTGACCAACGTGCGTGGAGCACTGGTGGCCTGCCTGTCGTTGAGCGAATTGCTGGGGCTGGAAAAAGGCGGGCAAGTGAACGGTGAGCGGCGTGTCGTGCCGCGCATGCTGATTCTCGCCAGCCAGGGTGGACCGCTGGTGGCGCCGGTGGACGAAGTGGACGGCATCCATGGCATTCCCGTGGATTCGGTGATCGACCCGGGCCGTACCCCGGACCTGGCGGCCCGCCAGTTCGCTTCGGGGGTGGTGCAGTGGCGTGGTCGCAGCATCACGCTGCTGGACGAAAGCCTGCTGTTGCAGGCCATGGCAAGGAGCCTGGCATGACCCCGGATCAGATGCGCGACGCATCCCTGCTGGAGCTGTTCCGCCTGGAAGCGGATGCCCAGACCCAGGTGCTCAACGCCGGCTTGCTGGTGCTGGAACGCAATCCGAACCAGGCCGACCAGCTGGAAGCCTGCATGCGTGCTGCCCACTCGCTGAAAGGGGCGGCGCGTATCGTCGGGCTGGATGCCGGGGTGCGGGTCGCCCATGTGATGGAAGACCTGCTGGAGGCTGCGCGCCAGGGGCACGTGCGCCTGCAGCCGGACAATATCGATGCGTTGCTGCAAGGGTCCGATCTGCTGGTGCGCATTGGCAGTGATGCCGACTGGGCGGAGAACGAGGGGCGCGATGTGATCGCTGCGCTGATCGCCCGTCTTCAGGGGCGGGTCGCCGAGCCTGCGCCAGCGACGGGAGGGCTTATCGAGCCGGTCATCCCCGCGCCGGTCATTTCTGCACCTGTCATTCCCGCCGCGACGTCGCCATTGCCGACACCGGAACCTGCCCGTGAAGTGGAAGTGCAGGTCCCTGCGGATAGCGGTGCCGAGGCCCGTGACCGGGTGCTGCGCGTCAGTGCCGAACGTCTAGATCACCTGCTGGATATCTCCAGCAAGTCGCTGGTGGAATTCCAGCGCATAAAGCCCCTGAACGATGCCTTGCACCGTCTCAAACGCCTTCAGGCCAGCGCCAGTCGCGCCCTCGACGTGGCGCGCGAATCGGTGCTGGACGGCACCCTGGACCCGCAAGCCCAGGCGATGCTTGGCGAGGCCCGGCAACTGCTCGGCGAGTGCCAGCAGATGCTGTCCGGCTACATGGCCGATTTCGATGAATTCGGTTGGCAGGGCGGCCAGCGTGCCCAGTTGCTCTATGACGCCGCCCTGGCGTCGCGCATGCGTCCGTTCGCCGACGTGTTGGCTGGCCAGGCGCGCATGGTCCGCGACCTCGGCCGCTCGCTGGGCAAACCGGTGCGGCTGGAAGTAAGCGGCGAGACCACCCAGGTCGACCGCGATGTGCTGGAGCGACTGGAGGCACCGCTCACGCACCTGCTGCGCAATGCCGTCGACCACGGTATCGAGAGCCCCGCGGTGCGCCTGCGGCTGGGCAAGCCGGGGGAGGGCGTGATCCGCCTGCATGCCCGCCATCACGCCGGGATGCTCCTGCTGGAGCTGGCCGACGATGGTGCTGGGGTGGATCTGGAGCGCCTGCGCGACGCCGTGGTTGCGCGTGGGTTCGCCAATCTCGAAACCGCCACGAGGATGACCGAGGACGAGCTCCTGGCCTTCCTCTTCCTGCCTGGCTTCAGCATGCGCGAGCAGGTCACCGAGGTGTCCGGACGCGGTGTTGGCCTGGACGCGGTGCAGCACATGGTGCGCCAACTGCGTGGCGGCGTGCGCATGGAGCAGCGCAGCGGACAAGGCGCGACCTTCCATATCGAAGTCCCCCTGACCCTGTCGGTGGTGCGCAGCCTGGTGGTGGAGGTGGGCGGCGAGGCCTACGCCTTCCCCCTGGCCCATATCGAACGCATGACCCGATTGCAGCACGAGGACATCGTCCAGCTCGAAGGGCGTCAACACTTCTGGTACGAAGGCCGGCACGTGGGGCTGGTTTCGGCCAGCCAGATCCTTCAGTGCGCAGAGGGCAAGCGCGACGAGGCCGGCATCCCGGTGGTGCTGATCAATGAGCGCGACACCTGCTACGGCGTTGCCGTGGAGCGGTTCATCGGCGAGCGCACCCTGGTGGTGATGCCGCTGGACCCGCGCCTGGGCAAGGTCCAGGACCTGTCCGCCGGGGCGTTGCTGGATGATGGCCGGCCCGTGCTGATCCTCGATGTCGAAGATCTGCTGAAATCCGTCGGCAAGTTGCTCGGCAGCGGTCGCCTGGAAAAGGTCGATCGCGGTGGCCGCCAGGGCGCCGGTGCCCAGCGCAAGCGCGTCCTGGTGGTGGACGACTCGCTGACGGTGCGCGAGCTGGAGCGCAAGCTGCTGGCCGGTCGCGGTTACGAGGTGGCGGTGGCGGTGGATGGCATGGACGGCTGGAACGCGCTGCGTTCGGAGCACTTCGACCTGCTCATCACCGATATCGACATGCCGCGCATGGACGGCATCGAACTGGTCACCCTGGTGCGTCGTGACAGCCGTCTGCAGTCGTTGCCGGTGATGGTGGTTTCCTACAAGGATCGTGAAGAGGATCGTCGACGCGGCCTGGATGCTGGGGCCGACTATTATCTGGCGAAGGCCAGTTTCCACGACGAAGCGTTGCTGGATGCCGTGGTCATGCTGATCGGGGAGGCCCAAGGGTGAGGATAGGGATAGTCAACGATATGCCCCTGGCGGTTGAAGCGCTGCGTCGGGCCCTTGCCCTGGAGCCGGCGCACCAGATCGCCTGGATCGCCGGCAATGGCGCGGAAGCGGTGGAGTGCTGCGGTCGGGATGTGCCGGATGTGGTGCTGATGGACCTGCTGATGCCGGTGATGGACGGGGTCGAGGCGACCCGCCAGATCATGGCGCGCAGCCCCTGCGCCATCCTCATCGTGACCGTGGATATCGAACAGAACGTGCACCGGGTGTTCGAGGCGATGGGCCATGGCGCCCTGGATGCGGTGAATACCCCCGCGCTCGGTAGCGGTCAGGCCCAGGAGGCCGCGCTGCTGTTGCGCAAGATCCAGAACATCGGCTGGCTCGTGGGCCAGCGCGACAATCGCGCCCGCGGCGCAGCCGAACCGAGCGCCCGGCGCAGCGGCGGCCAGCGCCTGGTCGCCATCGGCGCGTCGGCGGGTGGTCCGGCGTCCCTAGCGCAACTGCTCAGGCAGTTGCCGGCGAACTTTTCGGCGGCCGTGGTGCTGGTCCAGCACGTGGACGAAGTCTTCGCCGCGGGCATGGCCGACTGGCTGGCCAGCGAATCCCGCTTGCCGGTTCGACTGGCACGGGAAGGCGAGCCGCCACAGCCGGGGACCATCCTTCTGGCCGGCACCAACAACCACCTGCGATTGCTGAAAAATGGCACGTTGGCCTATACCGCCGAGCCCACCAGCTTCGTATATCGTCCTTCCATCGATGTCTTCTTCGACAGCCTGGTGGAGCACTGGAAGGGCGAAGCCGTTGGCGTGCTGCTGACCGGCATGGGCCGGGACGGCGCCGAGGGCTTGAAGCGCATGCGCGGCCGCGGCTTCCTGACCATTGCCCAGGACCAGGCCAGCTGCGCGGTCTATGGCATGCCCAAGGCCGCCGCCGCCATTGGCGCTGCGGTGGAAATCCTCGCCCTGGAGCGCATCGCGCCCCGGTTGGCCGAGGTATTCGGATAATTTCTACCTGAGGCCTGCGGGCCCGGAGAGCGTGATGCAATACCCCTATCGCAACCCCATGGACATGACGCCGGTCGAGCCTTCGGCAATGGTGCTGCTGGTCGATGACCAGGCCATGGTCGGTGAAACGGTGCGTCGGGCACTGATGGCCGAACCGGGCATCGATTTCCATTTCTGCGCCGACCCGCTGCAGGCGGTCGCCGTGGCCTTGCAGATCAAACCCACGGTCATCCTTCAGGACCTTGTGATGCCCGGGGTCGACGGCCTCAGCCTGCTCGCCGAGTACCGCGCGGTGCCGGCGCTGCGCGATGTGCCGATCATCGTCCTGTCCACCAAGGAAGAACCCACGGTAAAGAGCGCCGCCTTCGCCGCCGGCGCCAACGATTACCTGGTCAAGCTGCCCGATACCATCGAGCTGGTCGCGCGCATCCGCTACCACTCGCGCTCCTTCACCGCGCTGCAGCAGCGCGACGAGGCCTACCGCGCCCTGCGCGAGAGCCAGCAGCAGCTGTTGGAAGCCAACCTGGTGCTGCAGCGGCTGATGAACTCCGACGGCCTGACCGGGCTGTCCAACCGGCGTCACTTCGACGAGTACCTGGACATGGAGTGGCGACGCGCGCTCCGCGAGCAAAGCGAGCTGTCGATGCTGATGATCGACGTCGACCACTTCAAAGGTTTCAACGACAACTTCGGCCATGTGGCGGGTGACGAGGCGCTGCGCCGGGTGGCGGAGTCCATCCGTGCTTGCTGCAGCCGAGCCACCGACCTGGCCGCGCGCTACGGCGGCGAAGAGTTCGCGATGATCCTGCCGGGCACTGCCGCTGGCGGCGCACGCCTGCTGGCGGAAAAGGTACGACGCTCGGTGGAGGCGCTGGGCATTCACCACGATCTGCCGGTGGCGGGCTCGGTGCTGAGCGTCAGCATCGGCGTCGCCACGCTCACGCCGAAGTTGGGCCAGGTTTCCCTGGTGCTGGTGGACATGGCTGACCAGGGCCTCTATCAGGCCAAGAACAACGGCCGTAACCGGGTGGCCATGGTGGCAGCCAGCCCCGCGCCCTGATCGGGACGGGGCGCCATGGCGCCCGTGCGTCGCCAGCGGGGCGCATTTCGCGGCTGGCATGCTGCCGGCATCCGGTGACTCGGGTATACTCGCCGGCTTTTCCGAAAGTTTTGCCAGCGAGAGCTTCCCGTCATGGAAATCAACCCGATCCTGAACAGCATCAAGGACCTCTCCGATCGCACCCTGTCTATTCGGGGGTATCTTTGACTACGATCAGAAGCATGATCGTCTCGTCGAAGTAAACCGCGAACTCGAAGACCCCGCCGTCTGGAACAACCCCGAATACGCCCAGAATCTCGGCCGTGAACGTGCCCAGCTGGCGCAGATCGTCGAAACCCTGGACGACCTCACCAGCGGCCTCGGCGACTCCCGCGACCTGCTGGACATGGCGGTCGAGGAGAACGACGAAGGCGCGGTCAACGACGTCTCCACCGAAGTCGAGCGCCTGCGCGAGATCCTCGAGAAGCTCGAGTTCCGCCGCATGTTCAGCGGCGAGATGGACATGAACAACGCCTACCTGGACATCCAGGCCGGCTCCGGCGGCACCGAAGCCCAGGACTGGGCCAACATGCTGCTGCGCATGTACCTGCGCTGGGCCGACAAGCGCGGCTTCGACGCCACCATCATCGAACTGTCCGCAGGCGAAGTCGCCGGCATCAAGGGCGCCACCGTGCATGTGAAGGGCGAGTACGCCTTTGGCTGGCTGCGCACCGAGATCGGCGTGCACCGTCTGGTGCGCAAGAGCCCGTTCGACTCCGGCAACCGTCGCCACACCTCGTTCACCGCGGTGTTCGTATCGCCCGAGATCGATGACAACATCGAGATCGAGATCAACCCGGCGGACCTGCGCATCGACACCTACCGCTCCTCCGGCGCGGGCGGTCAGCACGTGAACACCACCGACTCCGCGGTGCGTATCACTCACGTGCCCACGAACACCGTGGTGGCGTGCCAGAACGAACGCTCCCAGCACGCCAACAAGGACACCGCCATGAAAATGCTGCGGGCCAGGTTGTACGAGCAGGAGATGCAGAAACGCACCGCCGCGTCCCAGGCGCTGGAAGACACCAAGTCCGACATCGGCTGGGGGCACCAGATTCGCTCCTACGTACTCGACCAGTCGCGGATCAAGGACCTGCGCACCGGTGTCGAGCGCAGCGACTGCGACAAGGTGCTGGACGGCGATCTGGACGAATACCTTGAGGCCAGCCTCAAACAAGGGCTCTGACGCGGAGCCGCTTTTGTAGGAGCGAGGGGGACACCCAGTTCTTGCTCGCGTCGAAAAGCGTCGCGAGCAGGCTCGCTCCTACAGTTACCTTCTTTTGAAATTGACGCCAGGCAGATAGACGACCATGAGCGACCAACAACTCGACCAGCACGAACTGCAACAGGAAGAAAACAAGCTGATCGCCCAGCGCAAGGAAAAACTTGCCGCCGTGCGTGAAGCCAAGGCCATTGCCTTCCCCAATGACTTCCGCCGCGAGAACTACTTCGCGGACCTGCAGAAGCAGTACGCCGACAAGACCAAGGAAGAGCTGGAAGCAGCCGCCATCCCGGTCAAGGTCGCTGGTCGCATCATGCTCAACCGCGGCTCCTTCATCGTCCTTCAGGACAGCAGCGGCCGCCTGCAGGTCTACGTCAACCGCAAGACCCTGCCGGAAGAAACCCTGGCCGAGATCAAGACCTGGGACCTGGGCGACATCATCGGCGCCGAAGGCACCCTGGCCCGTTCCGGCAAGGGCGACCTGTACGTCGAGATGACCAGCGTGCGCCTGCTGACCAAGTCCCTGCGCCCGCTGCCGGACAAACACCACGGCCTGACCGACACCGAGCAGCGCTATCGCCAGCGCTACGTCGACCTGATCGTCAACGAGGAAACCCGCAACACCTTCCGCGTACGTTCCCAGGTGATCGCCCACATCCGCCGCTTCCTGTCCGACCGCGGTTTCCTCGAAGTGGAAACCCCGATGCTGCAGACCATCCCCGGCGGCGCCGCGGCCAAGCCGTTCGCGACCCACCACAATGCGCTGGACATGGCCATGTTCCTGCGTATAGCGCCGGAGCTGTACCTCAAGCGCCTGGTGGTCGGCGGCTTCGAGAAGGTCTTCGAGATCAACCGCAACTTCCGTAACGAAGGCGTCTCGACCCGGCACAACCCCGAGTTCACCATGCTCGAGTTCTACCAGGCCTACGCAGACTACGAAGACAACATGGACCTGACCGAGGAACTGTTCCGCGAGCTGGCCCAGGCCGTGCTCGGCAGCACCGACGTGCCCTACGGCGACAAGGTCTTCCACTTCGGCGAGCCGTTTGCCCGCCTGTCCGTGTTCGACGCGATCCTCAAATACAACCCGGAAATCAGCGCCGCTGACCTCAAGGATGTCGAGACCGCCCGTGCGATCGCCAAGAAGGCCGGTGCCAAGGTCCTTGGCCACGAAGGCCTGGGCAAGCTGCAGGTGATGATTTTCGAGGAGCTGGTGGAGCACAAGCTGGAGCAGCCGCACTTCATCACCCAGTACCCGTTCGAAGTGTCGCCGCTGGCGCGCCGCAACGACCAGGACCCGAGCGTCACCGACCGCTTCGAGCTGTTCATCGGTGGCCGCGAGATTGCCAACGCCTACTCCGAGCTGAACGATGCCGAGGACCAGGCCGAGCGCTTCATGCTGCAGGTCAAGGAGAAGGATGCCGGTGACGACGAGGCGATGCATTACGACGCCGACTTCGTCAATGCGCTGGAATACGGCATGCCGCCCACCGCCGGCGAAGGCATCGGTATCGACCGACTTGTGATGTTGCTCACCAATTCGCCGTCTATTCGTGACGTCATCCTGTTCCCGCACATGCGGCCCCAGGCTTGATGCAGGAGTAAGAAAGAAACCGCCTTCGGGCGGTTTTTTCTTGGCCGCCGTCCGGCATGCGAACCTTTTGCCCCGGCGCCGCTCCTACAAGGCGCTAGTCAGGGAGACAGAGCCTAAATCTCGCCAGTTCCTGCATTGATAAGCGGGATAAATGGTCAACACTTTCACCTTGAGTGAGTTCGGAGGGTTTCCTGTCTTGAGCCAGTCGTCCCGCAGTGACAGCGCCGCCCGCGTAGCCAGCGCGGTCGCCGAAAGCGTGAAATACCAGGGCCGCAAGGCCAGCCGCCAGGGCAGCGAGCAACGCCGCCAGGCGATCCTCGATGCCGCCATGCGTATCATCGTCCGCGACGGTGTACGGGCCGTGCGCCATCGCGCCGTCGCCGCGGAGGCCCAGGTGCCGCTGTCGGCCACTACCTATTACTTCAAGGACATCAACGACCTCATCACCGATACCTTTGCGCAGTTCGTGGAGCGCAGTTCGGCGGTGATGGCGGCCTTCTGGGCCAGCGTGGAGGATGACCTGCAGGCCATGGCCGGTGTGCTCAGCCGCGACGGCGATTCGCGCCGGGAAATGACCGACCAGATCGTCGAACTGGCCATCCAGTACGTGCGCAGCCAGCTCGAAGAGAACCGCGACCAGTTGCTGGCCGAGCATGCCTTCCGCCAGGAAGCGCTACTGAATGCCGGTCTCCGTAATCTTGCTGACGCACATCGCAGGATACTCTCGCAGGGCGCGGAGCATTTCTTCCAGGTACTGGGCTCGGCCGAACCCACCGAAGACGCCAAGGTGTTGACGGCCGTCATTCTGCGGATGGAATATCAGGGCCTCCTCGACGGCGTGGAAAACCTCGACATCGACGAGATGCGAGCGGTCCTTAAACGCTACCTTTACCTGGTGATGGGACTGTAGGCGCATAGATCAAACCCCGCCGTGCCGGCGGCTGCGTGAACACTGCTGCACTCGGCCATGCGTCGTTGAAAGCAGGCTCAGAATGCTCATTTACTGCGTGTAAACTGCGCTTCTTCGCCTGTTTCGCCTAGCCTGGCCAACGCTCGCGACGTGTTCACTTGGCCGGCGAGGCGGGGTTTTTCGTTATCACAAGGAGAGCGAGATGAAAGTCTGGCGTGCCGTGGTTGCCCTGTCCTTCCTGCTGTTGGGCGGCTGCCTGGTCACCTTCAAGGATCCGATTCCGGCCAATGAGCCGGCCCCCATCCCACTGCTCGGGGACTGGACCCGCAAGGACGAATGGGGCGAACGCGAGTATCTGGAGATCAGCCGCTCCGGCTCCAACGTGTACAAGGCACGCAGCTTCGAGGGCAGCAAGGACAACCTGGAGGGCATGGAGGAGTTCGGCTTCACCGTCGCCCACCACGGCCGCCGCTGGTACCTCTCGGCCGGGTTGCCGAAGAAACTCGGCGCGAACTTCGCCATCGCCGGTTTCGAACTGACCACGGATAACGAACTCGTGGTCTACAACCTGGATATCGAGCGCATCGAACAGGAAATGCAGGAAGGCAAGTTCCAGGGCCAGCCCGTCGAAATGCCGGACGGCGACGGCGTGCTCATCACCACTCCGCTGGATGTGGTCTTCGGCTGGCTGGATGACCCGGCCAACTCGGATGTCTTCGTTGAAGTGGCGCGTTACCAGCGCTCGGCCGAGGAGTGAGCCAACGATGACCCGTCGCAAGCTCCCTGACGATTACCAGAAGACCATCCGCGCGCTGTCCGATCGCATCGTCCAGGCACAGACCCCGATCCGCGTGCTGGACGCCGTGAAATGGGACGACAGCGTCCGCCAGGACTTCCTCAAGCACAAGGGCAAGTCCATGCCCGCTGTGGACCGTGCTTACTACGAGAGCCGCCCGCTGGCCTTCGACTCGGTAGAGAAGAAGCTGGAATTCCAGAACATCGAGCGCGACATCACTCGTCACCTGGGCCAGTTCAACCCGGTGGGCCAGATCATGCGGCGCATGTGCAAGGAATACCGCATGGTGATCCGCATGCTGGAAGCGCGCGGCACCGCGGATTTCGGCCTGATTTCCCAGGAGCTTTACGGCGCGGCGTCCGATGCCTTCCATGCCGGTGACCCGACCTTGGCCGACCTCGGCCTGATGCTCTCGGACTACCTGAACAACATTGCCGACCGTGGCGACCTCAAGGACGATCCCAAGACCCTGAGCGCGAAGGACGCCGTCAACCTGCTGCAGAGCCGGCTGGGAGAGGTGTTCGGCGATGACACCATCCGGGTGTTCGAGTCCGACGGCATCGTCGCCGACGCGGCCGCCGGCGCCGATTACATCAAGATTCGCGCCGACGCCCTGTTCAACGAACGCGACGTGCGCGCCCTGGAAGTCCACGAGGGGCTGGTGCACGTCGGCACCACCCTGAACGGCCAGAACCAACCGATCTGCACCTTCCTCTCCAAGGGCCCGCCGTCCTCCACCGTGACCCAGGAAGGCCTGGCGATCCTGATGGAAGTGATCGCCTTCGCCTCCTACCCGAGCCGACTGCGCCGCCTGACCAACCGGACCCGTGCCATCCACATGGCGGAGGAGGGCGCCGACTTCCTCGACGTCTACCACTTCTACCGTGAGCAGGGTTACGCCATGGAGGAGAGCTATGGCAGCGCCAGCCGCGCCTTCCGTGGGTCGGTGCCGGGTGGACTGCCCTTCACCAAGGACCTGTCGTACCTGAAGGGTTTCATCCTGATCTACAACTACATCCAGCTCGCGGTGCGCAAAGGCAAGCTGGAGCAGATCCCACTGCTGTTCTGCGGCAAGACCACCCTGGAGGACACCCGCACGCTGCGCCAGTTGGTGGACGAGGGCCTGGTGGTGCCGCCGAAGTACCTGCCGCCGCAGTTCCGCGACCTCAACGCGCTGTCGGCCTGGATGTGCTTCTCCAACTTCCTCAACCACCTGAGCCTGGACCGCATCGAGGCGGATTACGCCAACATCCTCTGACCTCTCTGGCGGGGCGAATTCGTTGGCTATGCCTGCTGCCAGAAGCAACCTTGTAGGAGCTAGCTTGCTAGCGAAAAGAAGCCATTCGCTGGCAAGCCAGCTCCTAGGGGCAAGGCCGCTACTTGCAACACTTGATGCAGACACAGCCAATTCATTCGCCAACCAGCCCGCAGGGCTGGCCTGTGATGTTTCAGGAAGGAAATGCACATGCCCGCTTCTCGCCTCCTGCTGATTGTTTTCACCCTGTTCCTGCAAGGCTGCAGCTCACTGCTGTTCTACCCCGACCAGTACCTGCCCTTCACGCCGGAAAAGGCCAAGTTGGCGTATCGCGATATCAGCCTGACCACCGCCGATGGCACGCGCCTGCATGCCTGGTGGCTTCCGGCCAAGCCCGGCGTGGAGGTGAAGGGAACGGTGCTCCACCTGCACGGCAACGGCGGCAATGTCGCCACCCACCTGGGCGGCAGCTGGTGGTTGCCGGAGCAGGGCTACCAGGTGCTGTTGCTGGACTATCGCGGCTACGGCCGCTCCGAGGGTTCGCCCAGCCTGCCGGCACTCTATGAGGACATCGATGCCGCCTTCGCCTGGCTCGACCAGGCGCCGGAGGTCCAGGGCAAACCGGTCGTGCTGCTCGGCCAGAGCATCGGAGGCGCCCTGGCGGTGCACTACCTCTCCGAGCGCCCGGAGCGCCGCGGTCGGCTCAAGGCCCTGGTACTGGACGGCGTACCTGCCAGCTACCGCGAGGTGGCCCGCTTCAGCCTGTCCAATGCCTGGCCGCTCTGGCCATTGCAGGTCCCCCTGTCCTGGCTGGTGCCCGACGGAGACAGCGCCATACGCGCCATTGGCGAGCTGAAAGGCTTGCCGATGCTGATCTACCACAGCATCGACGATCCGGTGGTGCCCCTTTCCAACGGCGTGCGCTTGTATCAAGCTGCGCCCCCGCCGCGGGTATTCCAGCCGGTCCGCGGCGGCCATGTGCAGACCTTCGCCGACCCCACCTGGCGCAAGGTCATGGTGCTTTACCTCGAAGACCCCAAGGGCTTCGTCGGACTGCGCCGGCTGGCTGAAGTCCCGAATACAGAGAGTCCCCAATGAGCGAACGCAATCCCATCCCGCTGATCCTCACCGGCATCGGCAGCATTGTCGGCACCGTGATGGTGCTCTGGTACTACGGCTACCTGCACTTCGCCAAACCCGAAGATGCGCTGCTGCTGTCCGACTTCACCATGCTCAAGACCGTCCCTGGCGAAGACTACAAGGTCTCCCTGGAGCCCTCCGCACAGGTGGCACAGTGCATCGACGGCGTGCTGGTGATGTTCGATACCACGCAGAAGGGGCTGACCGGCGTGCTTGTGGATAACAAGAAGAAAGCGGTGCGCTGCGTAGGTCAGGAGACCCCGCAGGAGGTCAAATAAGGGCTAGCCTCCACAAGGAGGTGAGCCTATGGACATTCGTATCTGGCAGGGCGACATCACCACCCTGGAGGTGGACGCCATCGTCAATGCCGCCAACTCCTCGCTGCTCGGCGGCGGGGGTGTTGATGGCGCCATTCACCGTGCCGCCGGCCCTGAACTCCTCGCCCATTGCCGCACGCTTGGCGGTTGCCCCACGGGCGAGGCGCGCATCACGCCCGGCTTCCGCCTGCCGGCGCGGTTCGTGATCCACACCGTCGGGCCGGTCTGGCACGGCGGCACACACCGCGAACCCGAACTGCTTGCCAACTGCTACCGCAACAGCCTCGCCCTGGCCGAAGCCGAAGGGCTGGCGAGCATCGCCTTTCCGGCGATCAGTTGCGGGGTGTATGGCTATCCGTTGCAGGAAGCAGCGCGAATCGCAGTAGCCGAGTTGCGACGGCCCCGCCCAGCGGGCAGCAGCCTGCGTGAGGCGCTGTTGGTGGCGTTTGGTGCGGATCAGGTGAAGATTTACCAGAACGCGCTGGCGTAGGTTGTGGCTGAGCTACGCGAAGCCCAACGGCGGCGCCGAACCGGGCAACGTTGGGCTTCGCTGCGCTCAGACCAACCTACGTGGCGTTTGGTGCAGATCAGGTGAAGTTTTACCAGGACACGCTGGCGTAGGTTGTGGCTGAGCTATGCGAAGCCCAACGGCGGAGCTGAACCGGGCAACGTTGGGCTTCGCTGCGCTCAGACCAACCTACGTTCTGTTGGTGGCGTTTGGTGCGGATCAGGTGAAGATTTACCAGGACGCGCTGGCGTAGGTTGTGGCTGAGCTACGCGAAGCCCAACGGCGGAGCCGAACCGGATAACGTTGGGCGTCGCTGCGCTCAGGCCAACCTACGTGGCGTTTGGTGCAGATCAGGTGAAGATTTACCAGGGCGCGCTGGCGTAGGTTGCGGCTGAGCTACGCGAAGCCCAACGGCGGGGCCGAACCGGGCAACGTTGGGCTTCGCTGCGCTCAGACCAACCTACGTTCTGTTAGCGCAATGAATTCGGCGACAACAACCGCAACCCGTTGAACACCACCAGCAAGCTGGCACCCATATCGGCAAACACCGCCATCCACAGCGTGCCTTCGCCCATCAGGGTCAACGCCAGGAACACCGCCTTGATACCCAACGCCAGGCTGATGTTCTGCATCAGCACGCTGTGGGTACGGCGGGACAGGCGGATGAATTGCGGCAGCTTGCGCAGGTCGTCGTCCATCAGCGCCACGCCGGCGGTTTCGATGGCGGTATCGGTGCCGGCCGCGCCCATGGCGAAACCGATGTCGGCGCGGGCCAGGGCGGGAGCGTCATTGATGCCGTCGCCGACCATGCCCACGGGCACACCGCCCGACTGGCGCTTGCCGATCTCGGCCAATTTGTCTTCAGGCAGCAGGTTGCCGCGGGCGTCATCCATGCCCACCTGGTCGGCGATGGTTTGCACCGTGTGCGGGTTGTCGCCGGAGAGCATCAGGGTTTTCACCCCCAGTTCATGCAGCTGGCCGATGGCTTCGCGGCTGCTGTCACGCACCGTATCCGCCACCGCGAACAGCGCGAGCACGGCGTTTTCACCACACAGCGCCACCACTGTTTTGCCCTGTGTTTCCAGGACGTCCAGGCGCGCTTCGAGCTCTGGCCCGCAGAGACCGAGCTCTTCCACCAGACGGTGATTGCCCAGGTGATAGCTATGGCCTGCGATCTGGCCACTGACGCCGCGGCCGGGCAGGGCGGCCAGGTTATCCACAGCGTAGAGGGCGATACCGTCGACCTCGGCGGCGCGTGCCACGGCCTGGGACACGGGATGGTCAGAGCGGGCGGCGAGGCTGGCCGCCAGGACTCGGGCATCGCGCTCGCCCGCCTGCAGCAGTTCGAAATCGGTCTGCCGAGGGCGCCCCTCGGTCAGGGTGCCGGTCTTGTCCAGGGCCACCCACGCAAGCTTGCGGCCGAGTTCGAGGAATACCCCGCCTTTGATCAGGATGCCGCCCCGCGCCGCTGCGGCGAGGCCGCTGACGATGGTCACCGGTGTGGAGATCACCAGTGCGCAGGGGCAGGCGATGACCAGTAGCACCAGCGCACGGTAGAGCCAGTCGAGCCAGGCGCCGTCGAACAGCAGCGGGGGAAGCAGGGCGGTGAGTACGGCGATGGCGATCACCACTGGCGTGTAAATGCTCGAGAAGCGGTCGACGAAGCGCTGGGTCGGCGCGCGCGCCCCCTGCGCCGCTTCCACCGCGTGGATGATGCGCGCCAGGGTGCTGTCGTCGGCGACGCGGGTGGCGCGGTACTCCATTTCACCTTCGCCATTGATGGTGCCGGCGAACAGCGGGTCGCCCAGGTCCTTCTCCACCGGCAGGCTTTCGCCGGTGATGGGGGCCTGGTTGACGCTGGAGCGCCCGCTCAGCACTTCCCCGTCGAGGGCGATGCGCTCGCCGGGACGCACTCGCAGGCGGTCGCCGGGCAGTACGTCGCGTGCCGCACGCTCGCGCCACTGACCGTCTTCGAACACGGTCGCCTGCTCGGGGGCCAGTTGCAGCAGGCCGCGAATGGCGTCCCGCGCGCGTTCCAGCGAGCGTGCTTCGATCAGTTCGGCAATGGCGAACAGCACACTGACCATCGCCGCTTCCGGCCACTGGCCGATCAGCAAGGCGCCGGTGACCGCGATGCTCATCAGGGCATTGATGTTCAGGTTGCGGTTCTTCAGGGCGATCCAGCCCTTCTTGTAGGTGGGCAGGCCGGCACCGAGGATGGCGAGTATCGCCAGCCCGGCGATCACCCACTCGGGCGCCAGGCCAAACCATTCACAGGCTTCCGCGGCCAGTGCTGCGAGCCCCGCCAGCGCCAGGGGCCACCAGGGCTTTTTCGCCTGGGCCGGCGCCGTGGCGGCAGCGCCCTCGGCCAGTGGCACCGCTTGCATGCCGAGACTTTCGATCAGGCGCTGCAAGGGCTCGACGTTGTCGAAACGGTGCCGCACGCGCAGCAGGCGCTGCATCAGGTTGAATTCCAGCGCCTCGACGGCCGGGACCTTGCCCAGGGCGTCGCGGATCAGGCGCTCCTCGGTGGGACAGTCCATGGCGTCGATGCGCAGGCTGCTCCAGCGCGCTTCGGCGGTAGCGGCGACGGCGGCTATTTCCGGCGTGGCGGAACGGGGCGCGTGGTCATGGTCGTGGCAGCAATGGTGGCTCATGGGTCAATTCCTGTTTGACGCTTCGAGTGGCATTGCACACCCTGTAGCAACTACAGAGTCAAGCGGAGGTCGAGCATGAAGATCGGCGAACTGGCGACCCTCACCGGTTGCCCCGTGGAAACCATCCGCTACTACGAGCGTGAAGGCCTGTTGCCCGAGCCTTCGCGCAGTGCGGGCAACTACCGGCAGTACGACACGCTCCATGTGGAGCGGCTGTCCTTCATTCGTCACTGCCGTTCGCTGGACATGACCCAGGAAGAAATCCGCGCGCTGCTGGCCCTGCGCGATCGCCCTGAGGCCGATTGCGGTACCGCCAATCGACTGATCGAGGAGCACCTGCACCATGTGGAGGTGCGGATCGCCGAACTGCATTCCCTGCGCGACCAGCTCAGGGAGCTGCGCGCGCGCTGCAGCGGCGTCGGCGCCAGCGAAGCCTGCGGCATCCTCCGCGAACTGGAACAGCCCGGACCACCGCCAGTGACCAGCGAGGAATGCGCGCACGCAGGCCACCTGCACGTGCCGGGCGTGCATCGACGGGGCTGAAACGGACAGCGGCGGTCTAGTGGTTCGTGTTGTCGCGCGGGTCGCTCAACTGCCGCAGGTAGCGGCGTGAAAGGGCCAGGAAACGGGGCGTCGGCCCGATGTCTTCATAGAGCGGGTCGCCCTGCTCGTCGGTGGCGACCACCTGGCTGCCCTTGACGTAGGGGAAGCTGGCTTCCAGCTCCTCAAGGGCGGAGCCGACCAGCTCCCCGATCAATTCCTCGACGCTGCGCTTGGGGTACATCTCGGCCAGGGCGGCCAGTCGCGCTGCGGACTCCAGGTCCAGATGAATGCTGTACTCGCTGCGGGTCAGGCGACCCTTGGCGTTCTGCTCCCAATGGCGGACCAGTTCTCGGATCTTCATAGACACCTCATCCTCTTCCCACGTGGTTGTGGGTGGCTTTGAACTCCGGGCGGTCTCTGCCACCCGGGAGTCGTCATTCGTGATGGCGGCTACTGTTCAGACTAGCTCGCAGGCGCATGGGGATACACCGTTCGTCGCACCCTTGTATCTGCATGGCGCTATCGGCAATCTGGAGGTCGAATCCAGCTAAGGAGGGGAAGGCAATGGCCGAAATAGACGTGCGCCTGCGTGAAGATGTCCACCTGCTCGGCGAGTTGCTCGGCGACACCATTCGCGCCCAACTGGGGGATGCCTTTCTCGACAAGATCGAGCGTATTCGCAAGGGCGCCAAGGCCGCGCGCAAAGGCTCGGCCCAGGGCGAGCGCCAGCTCATCGAGACCCTCGACGGCCTCCGCGACGACGAGCTGCTGCCGGTGGCTCGCGCCTTCAACCAGTTCCTCAACCTGGCGAACATCGCCGAGCAGTACCACCGTATCCGCCGGCGCGGCACGTCCGAACCGCAACCCTTCGAAGATTCAGTGCTCGGCGACCTGTTGCAGCGCCTGCTCCACGCCGGGCACGGCCCGGAGCAACTGGCCCGGCAGCTCGGACGGCTGGACATCGAACTGGTATTGACCGCTCACCCCACCGAAGTCGCACGCCGCACGCTGATCCAGAAATACGACGCCATGGCCGCGCAACTGGCGGCCCTGGACCATGCAGATCTCAGCGATGCCGAGCGCGAACAGACGCGCCTGCGCCTGCTGCGCCTGATCGCCGAGGCCTGGCACACCGAGGAAATCCGCCGCAGCCGGCCAAGCCCGGTGGATGAGGCGAAATGGGGCTTCGCGGTGATCGAACATTCCCTCTGGCACGCCCTGCCCAATGTTCTCCGCCATGTCGACCGGACCCTGCACGCCGCTACCGGCCTGCGCCTGCCATTGACCGCCGCGCCGGTGCGTTTCGCGTCATGGATGGGGGGCGACCGCGACGGCAATCCCAATGTCACCGCCGCCATCAGCCGCCAGGTGCTGCTGTTGGCGCGCTGGATGGCGGCCGACCTTTATCTGCGTGACATCGACCACCTGGCCTCCGAGCTGTCCATGCAGCAGGCGAGCGATGAGTTGCGGGTGCGGGTGGGTGTCCATCCCGAACCCTATCGTGCGGTACTCAAGCAACTGCGTGACCGCCTGCGCGCCACCCGTGCCTGGGCGGAAGCTGCACTGGATGGCGACGTCGCGCCGGGTACCGAGGTGCTGAGCGAGAACGCCCAGCTGCTGGACCCCCTGGAACTCTGCTATCACTCGCTACATGCGTGCGGCATGGGCGTGATCGCCGACGGCGCGCTGCTCGACTGCCTGCGCCGTGCGGCCACCTTCGGCCTGTTCCTGGTACGCCTGGATGTCCGTCAGGACGCCGGCCGCCACGCCGCTGCGCTCGATGAGATCACCGATTACCTGGGCCTCGGCAACTATGCCGAATGGGATGAAGAGACCCGCCTGACCTTCCTCCAGCGGGAACTGGACAACCGCCGCCCGCTGCTGCCTGCGAACTACCGACCCTCCGCCGACACCGCCGAAGTACTCGCCACCTGCCGCGTGGTGGCCCATGCGCCGGCTGCTTCCCTTGGCTCTTATGTCATCTCCATGGCCGGAGCTCCATCCGATGTGCTGGCGGTGCAATTGCTGCTCAAGGAAGCCGGGTTGCAACGGCCTATCCGCGTGGTGCCACTTTTCGAAACCCTGGCCGATCTGGACAACGCGGGGCCCGCTATCGACCGCCTGCTGGGCCTGCCCGGCTATCGCGCCCGGCTGCACGGCCCGCAGGAAGTGATGATCGGCTACTCCGACTCGGCCAAGGATGCCGGCACCGTCGCTGCCGCCTGGGCGCAGTACCGTGCTCAGGAGCGCCTGGTGGAAGTGTGCCGAGAGCATCAGGTGGAGTTGCTGTTGTTCCACGGCCGCGGTGGCACCGTGGGGCGCGGCGGCGGTCCGGCCCACGCGGCGATCCTGTCGCAACCGCCGGGATCTGTGGCAGGGCGTTTCCGCACCACGGAACAGGGCGAGATGATCCGCTTCAAGTTCGGTTTGCCGGGTATCGCCGAACAGAACCTCAACACTTACCTGGCTGCTGTCCTGGAGGCGACCCTGCTGCCTCCACCGGAGCCGGAACCGGCCTGGCGCGCCGCCATGGACCGCCTCGCGACGGACGGTGTGGCCGCCTACCGCGCGGTGGTGCGTGAGCATCCGCAGTTCGTCGAGTATTTCCGCCAGTCGACGCCCGAGCAGGAGCTGGGCCGTCTGCCGCTGGGCAGCCGACCGGCCAAGCGCCGCGCCGGCGGGGTGGAAAGCCTGCGGGCGATCCCCTGGATCTTCGCCTGGACCCAGACACGCCTGATGCTGCCGGCCTGGCTGGGCTGGGAAGCGGCCCTGGCCAATGCCCAGCAACGTGGTGAAACCCAACTGCTGGAGCGGATGCGCGAGCGCTGGCCGTTCTTCGCCACGCGCATCGACATGCTGGAGATGGTCCTGGCCAAGGCCGATGCCAATATCGCCGCGCTCTACGACGAGCGGCTGGTGCCGGAAGAGCTGAAATCCCTGGGTGCGCAGTTGCGCGACCTATTGTCGCAGGCGCGTACTTCGGTACTGGCTCTGACCGGTCAGTCCGAGCTTCTGGCGCATAACCCGGAGACCCGCGAAGCCATCAGTGTGCGCAACACCTACCTGGACCCCCTGCACCTGCTTCAGACGGAGCTCCTGGCCCGTTCCAGACGCTGCGAAGAGCACGTCGAAGGGCCGTTGGAACAGGCCCTTCTGGTGAGCGTTGCGGGCATCGCAGCGGGGCTCCGCAACACCGGTTGAGGCCGTTTTCGCCCCTCCTTCCGGCGTCTTGTGCGCTATAGGGGCGCTGTGTATCTTGAACGTCCTTTTGGCCCGACAGCGACGCCGAAAACCTATTCTGAGATTGGCCCCATGAGGCAAATCCGACCGATCTGAAAATAAAATCTTTGAGGAGCACATCGATGCGCGTGATTCTGCTGGGGGCCCCTGGTGCCGGCAAAGGTACTCAAGCCGGTTTCATCACCAAGAAGTTCGGCATTCCGCAAATTTCCACCGGCGACATGCTGCGCGCAGCCGTCAAGGCCGGTACCGAGCTCGGCCTGCAGGCCAAGAGCGTCATGGATGCTGGTGGCCTGGTTTCCGACGACCTGATCATCAACCTGGTCAAGGAACGCATCGCCCAGCCCGACTGCGCCAACGGCTTCCTCTTCGATGGTTTCCCGCGCACCATCCCTCAGGCTGAAGCCATGAAGGAAGCCGGTGTGAGCATCGACCACGTGGTCGAGATCGCCGTGGACGACGAAGAAATCGTCGGTCGTATCGCGGGCCGCCGTGTGCACCTGGCCTCCGGCCGCGTCTACCACACCGAGCACAACCCTCCGAAGGTTGCCGGCAAGGATGACGAAACCGGCGAAGACCTGATCCAGCGCGAAGACGACAAGGAAGAGACCGTGCGCAAGCGTCTCGCCGTGTACCACTCGCAGACCAAACCGCTGGTGGATTTCTACCAGAAGCTCTCCGCCGCTGAAGGCACCCCGAAGTACAGCGCCATTGCCGGCGTGGGTTCGGTGGACGAGATCACCTCCAAGGTGCTGGCCGCTCTCAGCTGAGACGCAGCCCGTATCTGACCAACGGCCCGCTTGCGGGCCGTTGGCGTTTATAATGCGCGCCTTTTTCTGCGTCTGGACTGATCGATGACCACTCTGCTGGCCCTGGATACCGCCACCGAAGCCTGCTCCGTCGCCCTGCTGCACGACGGCAAGGTGCTCAGCCACTACGAGGTGATCCCGCGTCTGCACGCCCAGCGTCTGCTACCGATGATCCAGACCCTGCTGGGCGAGGCCGGTGTACCGCTGTCGGCGCTGGATGCCATCGCGTTCGGTCGTGGTCCCGGGGCTTTCACCGGCGTGCGTATCGCCATTGGCGTTGTGCAGGGGCTGGCCTTCGCCCTGGATCGTCCGGTGCTGCCGGTGTCCGATCTGGCCGTTCTGGCCCAGCGCGCCCACCGCGAGCAGGGTGTCGACCAGGTGGCTGCCGCCATCGATGCGCGCATGGATGAGGTCTATTGGGGCTGCTACCGCCTGGACGCAGGCGAAATGCGCCTGGCCGGTGGGGAAGCGGTATTGCCGCCCGAGCAGGCACTGCTACCGCGCGATGCGAGCGGTGACTGGTACGGGGCCGGCACCGGTTGGGGCACCTTCGCCGCACGGATTCCGGTTGCGATCAGCGGCCAGTCACCAAACCTGCTACCCCATGCAGAAGACCTGCTGGCCCTGGCCCGTTTCGCCTGGGCGCGAGGTGAGGGCCTGCCCGCCGACCAGGCGCAACCGGTCTACCTGCGCGACAACGTCGCCACGCCCAAGGCGCCGCAGTAGAATTGCGCCATTGAGCCCCGTGCCGCGGATTGCCAAGCCGTGGCCGGACGGCTAGAGTCCACCGGCTATAATTTCGAAACGCCAGCACTGCCGAGCAGTAATCGATGCGCATCGACGGCTTTACCTCCTCCTTCCCACTGGAACGCAGCCCCCGTCAGGGCAGCGCGGTTACGCCTTACCGCGAGGTCCAGCGTGAAGAAGAAGCTCGTCGTGAGCAGCCGGGTACCCCGTCTTCGACCCAGGGTTACGAACAGGCTCCGCAACTCCGTCGTGTACAGGCCAGCAATGGCTCCACAGACAGCTTGCCGGTGCGCCCGCAGGACCTGATCCAGCAGCAGCGCAGCATCAGCAACCGTGCCGCCCAGGCCATCGCCAGCTACAGCAGCACCGCCAGCATGACCGCCGAATACGACGCTCCCGAAGTTCTCGGGCTCGATCTCTACGCCTGATGCTGCCCTACCATCTGGGCTGCCCGTCCTGGAACGAGCCGGCCTGGCGTGGCAGCTTCTACCCTGCTGACCTGCGACCCGCCGATACCCTTGGCCATTACGTCCAGGTGTTCAACGCGGTGGAAGGCAACACCACCTTCTACGCCCGTCCCTCCGCCGACACCCTGCAGCGTTGGGCGAACACGATGCCGGAACAATTCCGCTTCTGTGCAAAGGTGCCCCGCGACATCAGCCACGAAGGCGATCTCCGCGACCAGTTCGCCGCCACATCCGACTTCCTCAGGCTCCTTGCGCCCCTTGGCCAGCGCCTCGCGCCGCTCTGGCTGCAATTGCCGGCTGCCTTCGGCCCGAACCGGCTGGGCGAGCTGGCCTGTTGGTTGGACGAGTTCCAGCATCAGCCTATCGCCGTGGAAGTGCGCAGCCCCGCCTTCTTCGACAAGAGCGACGACGAGAGACTGCTCAACCGTCTGTTGCATGAGCGCGGCGTCGAGCGAATCTGCCTGGATTCGCGGGCCTTGTTCAGCGTTCGCTCCCAGGACCCGGCCGTACTCCATGCCCAATCGAAGAAACCCCGCGTGCCAGTGCGCCCCACGGCGTTCAGCGGCAGTCCGCAGGTGCGCTTCATCGGCGGGCCGGACCTGGATGCCAACCAACCATTCCTCGCGCCCTGGCTGGAGAAGATTGCTGGCTGGATCGAGCAGGGCCTCACGCCGAACATCTTCCTGCATACCCCGGACAACCATTTGGCAGCTGCCCAGGCCCTGCGCTTCCATGCCTGTCTCCGCGAGCGCCTGCCAGGGCTGCCGGAGCTGGTGCTTCCAGAGCCGCCAGCGCAACAACTTGGCCTGCTCTGACCGCTGACCGAGGTGCCATAGCGGCGTGGCAATCCGCATCGACAGTTCGCCGCAGCACGAACTGTCTCGCACCACCTTGGGCTAGGCTGAACTCTTCCCCTGGAATGCGGAGCCTGCCATGACCACCCAAGCACAACGCGGTGAAGCCTTCGCCAGCCTGCATCGCGGCCCCGGAGTCCTCGTCCTGCCCAACCCCTGGGACGCCGGTTCGGCGAAGATGCTTGCCCATCTCGGTTTCCATGCCCTGGCAACCACCAGTGCCGGTCTGGCGTTCGCCTTGGGACGACGGGATGCCGAAGGCAATGTCAGTCGCGACGAGGCCCTGGCCAATGCCCGCGAGATCGTGGACGCCACGCCGTTGCCGGTGGCGGCGGACCTGGAGAACGGTTACGGCGATCAGCCCGAGGATTGCGCGGCGACCATTCGTGCTGCCGCGGCTGTCGGCCTGGTAGGCGGCTCCATCGAGGACGCCAGTGGACGTCCCGACGAGCCCATCTACCCCCTGGAGCTCGCTGTCGAACGCGTTCGCGCCGCTGTGGCGGCGGCGCGCGGTCTCGGCTTTCCGTTCACCCTGGCTGCGCGGGCGGAGAATTACCTTCATGGTCGCCCCGACCTGGACGACACCCTGCGCCGGCTGGTCGCCTATGCGGAAGCTGGCGCCGATGTGCTCTATGCGCCCGGCCTGACCACGCGTGAACAAATCCATGAGGTCGTGCACGCCGTGGCGCCGCGTCCGGTGAACGTGCTGGTGGGGTCGGCCAGTCTGAAGCTGGGCCTGGATGAGCTGGCCGAGCTTGGGGTCCGGCGCGTCAGCGTCGGTTCGACTCTGGCGCGCGTCGCGCTGGGTGCGTTCTTCCAGTCAGCCGAGGCATTGCGTCGGGGTGATTTCGAACCGATGTCCCGGGCGATGCCCTTCGATCGCCTGAACGATCTGTTCAGGCCATGAGCCTGTCTTGCGTCGAATCCTGACCGGTCTCGCGGCGCTAGCCCTCCTGCTGGCGCCGACGTTGGAACGGGGGTGGCGCCTGGAACTGCCGCCACGCTGGAATCCCTGGGCGCCGCTGGATGTACGGGATGCGCCAGGCCTGGTGACCCGTTTCAAGCTCGCGCGGCTGCAGGGCGACCCCCAACTTTGCCGACAAGCACTCGCCAGTTCTCCGCTGCGCTATTCGGTAGTGCCCGATAGCGCCCCGGTGGCCGGCTGCCCCCTTTCCAACAGCGTGCGCATCAGTGCATCCGAGCTCGCCTTCAACAGCAGCTTCATCGCCACCTGCGAGCTTGCCGTGGCCGTCGCCCTGTTCGAGCGCCACGGCCTGCAACCCGCCGCGCAGGAAGTGTTTCGCCAGCGCGTGGTGCGTATCGATCACCTCGGCAGCTTCGCCTGTCGCAATATCGGCGGCAGCCAGCGCCGCAGTCAGCATGCATCGGCCAATGCGCTGGATATTGCCGGATTCCGGCTGGCCGACGGTCGTCGTATTTCGGTGGCCAGGGATTGGGCCGGGGAGGGCGACAATGCCCGGTTCCTGCGCGAGGTGCGGAAAGCGGCCTGTGAACATTTCAGTGTGACCCTCGGCCCGGACTACAACGCCGCCCATCACGACCACTTCCACCTGGATATGGGGCGATTCCACATGTGCCGCTGAGACGGGCGCGAATCTCCGTCCCTGGTCTGGCAGAATGCGCGGGTTTTTACCGGTCAGGCGATGGCGTCCATGAGTGAAGATTCTGTCAGGGTGAGGGCTGAGGCCCTGGAGCCGGCTTTTGCCGAAGCGCTGGATGCCTGGGCGGCGCGCCTGGGCCTGTCGCGCGATGGCGAGGCGGATTTCGCCCTGCAACTGGGCGGTGAGGGCCTGCAACTGCTGCAACTGGGGCCGGACTCGCCCGGGCCGGTGCGGGTGGATTTCGTCGAGGGCGCTTCCGCCCACCGGCGCAAGTTCGGGGGCGGCAGTGGGCAGATGATTGCCAAGGCCGTCGGCGTGCAGCCGGGCGTGCGCCCAACGGTACTGGATGCCACGGCGGGGCTCGGTCGTGATGCTTTCGTCCTGGCGACGCTGGGTTGCGACATGACGCTGATCGAGCGCCAGCCGCTGATCGCCGCCCTGCTGGAAGATGGCCTAGTCCGCGCGGGAAAGGACCTGGAAACGGCGGCAATTGCCGCGCGCATGCGCTTGCTGCATGGCAATGCCATCGAACTGATGCGCAACTGGCAAGGCGAAGCGCCCCAGGTGATCTACCTCGACCCGATGTTCCCGCACCGCGACAAGAGCGCCCTGGTGAAGAAGGAAATGCGCCTGTTCCGCCCGCTGGTCGGGGATGACCAGGATGCGCCGGCCCTGCTGGAGGCTGCCCTGGCCCTGGCCAGCCACCGGGTGGTGGTGAAGCGGCCACGCAAGGCGCCAATCATCGATGGCGCCAAGCCGGGCTATGCGCTGGAAGGCAAGTCCAGCCGCTACGACATCTACCCGAAGAAGAAGCTGGGTAGCTGACAGCCAGTTGGCCGGGCCGCTTACCTCAGCCCGGCCTGCGGAACCCCATCAGCCAATCGCTCAGGGTGCATAGGCCCTGATGAACAGCTCCACCACTTCCTGGACGTGCTCTTCGGCTTCGTCCCCCTCCAGCGCTGCGGCGCAGCCGATCAGCATGCGGAAGTTGTGCCCGCCCTTGATCAGGCAGAAGAAATGCTCGGCCGCGTTCTGTGGGTGGTCGATGCGTAGCTTGCCCGCCTGGTTGGCGTGGTCCAGCAGGCCGGTCATTTCCTGCAGGATCTGCAGCGGCCCCGCCTCGTAGAACATTCGAGACAGCTTCTGATCCTGGTTGGCCATGGCCACCATCACCCGGTGCAGCTCCAGGGATTCCCGGCTGTTGATTAGCCGATGGAAGCTGCGGCCGATGTTCAGCAGCACGTGCTGGATGCTGGCGTCCGCCGGCAGTTCGAACAGCAGCTCTGGTAGCTGCTCCTCGCACTTGGCCTTCACCGCGGCAGAGAACAGCGTCTCCTTGTCGGTGAAGTGGCTGTAGACCGTCAGCTTGGACACGCCGGCCTCGGCGGCGATGGCGTCCATGCTGCTGCCGTCGTAGCCCTTTTGTAGGAAAAGATTCTTCGCAGCTTCGAGAATGGCCTTTCTCTTCGCTGGATCTTTCGGGCGGCCTGGGCCGCTGGTCGGAAATGAATTGTCTGACATTTCTTTCTAAATACTGGACTGGTGAGTTTGCTATTTTTACTATACCCAGCAGTATAAATATTCCAGCTGCTCTTCGCGAAAGGTCATTCATCATGTTTCGCCATGCCTTGCCCATCGCTTTGCCCCTTTCCCTCTCCCTTCTGATCACGGCCTGCGGTAATGGGGAGCCTGTGCAACAGGTGGTGCGTCCGGCCATGGTGGTGCAGCCCGAGCCCGCTGCGGATGCGGTGGATACCTTCCCGGGCGAGGTGCGTTCGCGCTACGAACCGGACCTGGCTTTCCGCATCGGCGGCAAGATCGCCAAGCGCCTGGTGGAAGTGGGGCAGCGGGTGAAGAAGGATCAGGCCCTGGCCGAGCTCGACCCGGAGGACGTGCGCCTGCAACTGGAGGCCAGCCGCGCCCAGGTGGCTGCGGCCGACGCGAACCTCAAGCTGGTGCGGGCCGAGCGTGATCGCTACCGCACCCTGCTGGACCGTCAGATGATCAGTCGCTCCCAGTACGACAACGTCGAGAACCAGTACCGCGCGGGCGAAGCGCGGGTGAAGCAGATCAAGGCCGAACACAACGTCGCCAGCAACCAGGCTGCCTACACCGTGCTGCGTGCGTCCCAGGACGGCGTCATCGCCACCCGCCGGGCCGAAGTCGGGCAGGTTGTGGCCGCCGGACAGACGGTCTTCACCCTCGCTGTCGACGGTGAGCGCGAAGTGCTGATCAGCCTGCCGGAGCACGCCATCGATCGCTTCAAGGTGGGGCAGGACGTTGCTGTGGAGCTCTGGTCGCTGCCTGGCCAACGATTCCCGGCACGAATCCGTGAGCTCGCTCCGGCCGCCGATTCGCAGTCGCGCACGTTCGCTGCGCGGGTCGCCTTCATCGATGGCAAGGCGCCGGCGGAGCTGGGCCAGAGCGCCCGTGTGTTCATTCGCAGCAATGGCTCCGTGCCGCTTTCCGTACCGCTTTCGGCGCTCACCGCCGAGGCCGGCCAGCCTTACGTCTGGATAGTCGATCCGAAGGACTCCACGCTGAAGCGCCGCCTGGTGCGCGTTGGCCCTTACGGCGAGGACCGCGTGCCGGTGCTTGAAGGCCTCCAGCCCGATGACTGGGTGGTGGCCGCCGGCGTGCAGGTTCTGCGCGAAGGCCAGCAGGTGCGGCCGGTGGACCGCGCCAATCGTTCGGTGAAGATGCTGGCCAAGGAGTAAGGCGCCGTGAACTTCAACCTATCCGCCTGGGCGCTGCAGAACCGCCAGATCGTCCTCTACATCATGCTGCTGCTGGGCATCGTCGGGGCCATTTCCTACACCAAGCTGGGGCAGAGCGAAGACCCGCCCTTCACCTTCAAGGCCATGGTGGTCCGCACCAACTGGCCGGGCGCCAGCGCCGAGGAAGTGTCCCGTCAGGTCACCGAACGCATCGAGAAGAAGCTGATGGAGACCGGCGAGTACGACAAGATCATCTCCTTCTCCCGGCCCGGCGAGTCGCAGGTGACCTTCATCGCGCGGGACTCCATGCACTCCAACGAGATTCCCGAGCTCTGGTACCAGGTCCGCAAGAAGATCAGCGACATCCGCCACACCTTGCCGCCGGGCATCCAGGGGCCGTTCTTCAACGACGAATTCGGTACCACCTTCGGCAATATCTATGCGCTGACCGGTGAAGGTTTCGACTACGCCGTGCTCAAGGACTATGCCGACCGCATCCAGCTGCAACTGCAGCGGGTCAAGGACGTGGGCAAGGTGGAGCTGCTCGGCCTGCAGGACGAGAAGATCTGGATCGAACTGTCCAACGTCAAGCTGGCGACCCTGGGGTTGCCGCTCGCCGCCGTCCAGCAAGCCCTGGAAGATCAGAACGCGGTGGCCGCCGCTGGCTTCTTCGAAACCCCCAGCGACCGTGTGCAACTGAGGGTTTCCGGCCGTTTCGATTCCGTGAAGGAAATCCGCGACTTCCCCATCCGCGTGGGTGACCGCACTTTCCGTATCGGCGATGTCGCCGACGTCCGCCGTGGCTTCAATGACCCGCCCGCGCCGCGCATGCGCTTCATGGGCGAGGACGCCATCGGTCTCGCGGTGTCCATGAAGGGCGGCGGCGACATCCTGGTGCTCGGCGAGGCGCTGGAAAGCGAGTTTGCCCGCCTGCAACAGGACTTGCCGGCCGGTATGCAGCTGCGCAAGGTGTCGGACCAGCCGGCAGCGGTGAAGACCGGGGTGGGCGAGTTCGTTCGCGTGCTCACCGAGGCGCTGATCATCGTCTTGCTGGTGAGCTTCTTCTCCCTGGGCCTGCGTACCGGCCTGGTGGTGGCGCTGTCCATTCCGCTGGTGCTGGCGATGACCTTCGCCACCATGTATTACCTCGGCATCGGCCTGCACAAGATTTCCCTTGGCGCCCTGGTGCTCGCGCTTGGCTTGTTGGTGGACGACGCAATCATCGCGGTGGAGATGATGGCCATCAAGATGGAACAGGGCTACGACCGCCTGAAGGCGGCGAGCTATGCCTGGAGCAGTACCGCGTTCCCCATGCTCACCGGCACGCTGATCACCGCCGCCGGCTTCCTCCCCATCGCCACGGCGCAATCCGGCACCGGCGAATACACCCGCTCGATCTTCCAGGTGGTGACCATCGCCCTCGTGGTGTCCTGGATCGCCGCGGTGATGTTCGTGCCCTACCTGGGCGACCGCCTGCTGCCTGACCTTGCCAAGCTGCACGCGAAGAAACATGGCGGCAGCGACAAGGGCCACGATCCGTACAGCACGCCCTTCTACCAGCGCGTCCGTCGCGTGGTGGAGTGGTGCGTGCGGCGGCGCAAGACAGTGATCCTGCTGACCCTGGCGGCTTTCGTTGCCTCCATCGCCCTGTTCCGTTTCGTGCCCCAACAGTTCTTCCCGTCTTCCGGACGCCTGGAGCTGATGGTCGACCTCAAGCTGGGCGAGGGTTCGTCCCTGGCTAATACCGAGGTCGAGGTGAAGCGCCTGGAGCAGCTCCTGCGTGAGCATCCGGGTGTGGATAACTACGTGGCTTATGTCGGCACCGGTTCGCCGCGGTTCTATCTGCCGCTGGACCAGCAACTGCCGGCGGCGAGCTTCGCCCAGTTCGTGGTGCTGGCCAAATCCATCGAGTCGCGCGAAGAAATCCGCAGCTGGCTGATCCAGGTGCTGAACGACGAATTCCCCACGCTGCGCAGCCGTATCTCGCGCCTGGAAAACGGTCCACCAGTGGGTTACCCGGTGCAGTTCCGCGTATCTGGCGAGCACATCGATGAAGTCCGCGCCCTGGCCCGCAAGGTGGCCGACAAAGTGCGCGAGAACCCGCATGTGGTGAATGTGCACCTGGACTGGGAAGAGCCAAGCAAGGTGGTGCGCCTGAATATCGACCAGGACCGCGCGCGTGCCATGGGTGTGAGTACCGCCGATCTCTCGCGCTTCCTGCAGAGCTCGCTGACCGGCGCGCCGGTGAGCCAGTACCGCGAGGACAACGAGCTGATCGAGATCCTCCTGCGTGGCACGGTGCGCGAGCGTCAGGAATTGGCCTTGCTGCCGAGCCTGGCGATACCCACCGACAACGGCCGTAGCGTGCCGCTGTCGCAGATCGCCACCCTGGAATACGGCTTCGAGGAAGGCATCATCTGGCACCGCAATCGCCTGCCGACTGTCACCGTGCGTGCCGATATCTATGACAAGTCGCTGCCGGCTGGCCTGGTCAAGGACATCTCGCCGACGCTGGACCCGATCCGCGCCGAGTTGCCGGACGGCTACCTGCTGGAAGTGGGCGGGACGGTGGAAGACTCCGCGCGCGGGCAGAAGTCAGTGAACGCCGGCATGCCGCTGTTCATCGTGGTCGTGCTGACCCTGCTGATGCTGCAACTGAAGAGTTTCTCGCGCTCGGCGATGGTGTTCCTCACCGCGCCCCTGGGGTTGATCGGCGTGACCCTCTTCCTGCTGGTGTTCCGCCAGCCCTTCGGCTTCGTCGCCATGCTCGGAACCATCGCCCTGGCGGGGATGATCATGCGCAACTCGGTGATCCTCGTGGACCAGATCGAGCAGGACATCGCCCAGGGTCTGGATCGCTGGCACGCCATCATCGAAGCCACGGTGCGGCGCTTCCGTCCCATTGTGCTCACCGCCCTGGCTGCGGTGCTGGCGATGATCCCGCTGTCGCGCAGCGTGTTCTTCGGTCCGATGGCCGTCGCCATCATGGGCGGACTGATCGTCGCCACGGCCCTGACCCTGCTGTTCCTGCCCGCGCTCTATGCGGCCTGGTTCCGCGTCAAGCCGGCCGAGGCAGAGCAGACCCGGACGGTACCCGTGCCAGGTACGCAGCCCAGCCTCTGACGACAAAGGCCCCTTCGGGGGCCTTTTTCATGGGCCTCCCCCGGCGATCCTGCCAATCATCAGGCCACTTCTTCCCAGGCTCTTGGCGTCGATCGCCGGGGGGCAGAGACTGGCCGGGCTTGTCTCTGCCCCCGACAACAAGACGAGGTGCCCATGCAGCACGCGACCCAGGTGGACTTGCTCAAACGGACCTTGGCCCTGGTGGAACAGGGCGTGTCCGAATGCGTCGAGACGCCATCATCGCTTCCCGTGGACCTGTACCTGGACGAGCGCCGCTACCGCCGCGAACGTGACGAGGTCCTGCGTCGCGAGCCCCTGCTGGTGGCCCGCTCCGGCGAAATTCCCGCCGGCCACTTCATCACCCGTGATCTGCTGGCGCCGCTCCTGCTGACCCGCGACGAGCAGGGACGGCTGCGCGCATTCCTCAACGTCTGCAAGCACCGGGGGACCCAACTGGTGGGCGACGCGTGCGGGCGCAACCGGGTCTTCGTCTGCCCCTACCACGCCTGGTCCTACAACCCCGACGGCCAGTTGCGCGGCATTCCCCACGGCTACGGCTTCGAGGGAATCGACCGTGCCTGCCTGAATCTCACCGAAGTGCCGGTGGCCGAGCGTTTTGGCGCTGTCTGGGCTCGGCATTCACCGGGGCCGGCACTGGACATGGACTCGTTCTTCGGCGAGCAGATCCTGGCTGATTTCGACAGCTTCGCCCTGGACGATCATGTGCTCTTCGATCCTCAGGACATCCGCCGGCCGGTGAACTGGAAACTGACCATCGACACCTTCCTGGAGAACTACCACGTCACCAAGGCACACCAGGCCACCATCGACCATCTGTTCTGGCCGAACCTGGGGTTGTTCGAGCGTTTCGGCCGGCATATCCGCAACTACTACGTGAAGCGCAACCTGCGGGAGATCCTCGACCAGCCCGAGCAGGACTGGAACCTGCGACAGCACGGCAACCTGCTGTATTTCCTCTGGCCCAATACGCTGGTGTTGGTGGAGCCTGACCACATCGACTTTTCCACCGTCTTCCCCGATGGCCCGTTGGCGACCCGTGTACTGGGGCATACCTTGCTGCCGGAGGCACCTGCAACGGAGAAGGCGCAACGCTACTTCGAGAAGAACAACGCCATTCTCTATTCGGCGCTGGAGGAAGACTTCGCCATGGCCGCGCGGGTGCAGGCGGGAATCCAGGCCGGCGCCAGTGACCGGCTTTGGCACGGGCGCTTCGAGCAGGCGCTGAGGTGGTTTCATCAGGGGCTGGATGAGGCGTTGGGGGAGGAGCGGGTGGAGGTTGTGGGGAGGTGAGGGGCATCGGGTCTCATTGCGGGGCCCAGGCCTGTGGATACCGCCCTCACCCCCGGCCCCCCTCCCTGAAGAGGAGAGGGGTGACTCGCGCCGGCGATTCCAGGGAATCCTGAAGCCCAAACTCGCCTGGGAAGGCGAAACAGAAATCCGCAACCCGCTCGGCAATGAACTGAACTGCCCAAGATAAAACTTGCTAACCGACCCCACAAAAAAGCCCGGAATAAAACCGGGCTCCTTCACAGCGTTGTGACGCTCAAAGCGCCCCGAACACCTTCTTCGCCAGGCTAGTGGCGGCACCCGCCGGGTTCTGGCGGATGCTGGCTTCCTGCTCCGCGATCATCTTGAACAGGCCGTCCAGGGCTTCCTCGGTCACGTAGCTCTCGATATTGGCGCTCTTGGCATTCACCACGCCGAAGCTCGCGGCCTGGCCGGCGAAGCTGTTGTATTGCTGGGCCAGCCCAACCTTGTCGGTGGCCTGCTTGACGATGGGCAGGAACTTGGCGCGCAGCTGCTCGCGGCTGGATTTGTTCAGGTACTGGGTAGCGGCATCGTCCGGGCCGCTGAGGATGCCCTTGGCGTCCTGCACGGTCATCTTCTTCACGGCGTCCACCAGCAACGCCTGGGCCTGTGGTACCGCAGCCTCGGCGGCCTTGTTCATCGTGTCTTCGAGCTGTTCCACCTGGGCGCCCATGCCCATCATCTTCATGGTCTTGGCAGCCTTGCCGAGGTTGCCCGGCAACTCGATGCGGACGTCCGGGTTGTCGGCGAAACCGCCCGGCTTGCCCAGTTGCTGGACGGCGACCTTGGCACCCTGGGTCAAGGCATCCTTCAGGCCGCCGCTGGCATCCGACTGGCTGAGATCGGCAATGGACAGGGCAAAGGCACTGGCGGAAAGGGCGAGGCCGGCGCAGAGGGTGGCGAAGCGGATCATGGCTGCATCCTTGTGGCTATTTGGGGGCGGTTCGCCTCGAGGGTCAGCGGACCGGGTCGACCTTGATGCGCAGTGGCTGCGGGTCGGAGCCGTCGAGTTTAACCGAGTGCTGCTCGGTGCTGATGAACATCAACCTGCCGTCCAGTTCGATTCGTGCGCTCACGGCGTAGCGGTGGTTGGGCTGGACCTTGGCGGGGTCGTAGTCGAGGCGAAAGGCGAGGGGTACCTGGCCCTGGATCGGCCCCTGTTGGCGAGCCAGTTCCACCGCCGGCGCATCGGCGAGGGAAACGTCCTGCAGACTGACGCTGAGGGTAGCGGTGGGCGGCAGCGCGATGCGTTGCAGGTAGAAGACTTCACCTTCCAGGTGGCTCGTCTGCTCGGTGGGCTGGCCGGCACAGGCGGCGAGCAGGCTGCCGGCGAGGATCAGGGGCAGTGTTCTCATGGAGGCCTCGGGGGTCATGTGGGATTGATAGGACCCACTATAGAAGGCGAAGTGCGTTGGGCCAGGACTTCGAGCCTCCCCAAAGGATATCGCCCCCGAGTGGGGGCGATTGAGGGTCAGTGCGGGTTGTCGTCCAGTGCGGTGCTGGAGATGGCGTTGAGAGTGTCGTTGAACTGCACCGTTTCGTTGAACGCCTTGACCAGCGCGCGGAAGCGGTCCTTGGCGGCGATCAATTGCTTGAGCTTCTCGGCCAGTTCGTCCTGCTTTCGGGCGAGCGCAGCTTCGCGTTCGTCCAGGGTATCGCCGCGACGCTGCAGGGCTTCGGTCAACTCGTCATTGCGCTGCTTTTCGTGGCGCAGGGTGTCGGCGAGCCGGGCAGTGCTGCGGTCCCGCGCTTCCACGTTCTCGGCCAGGGATTTGAGCGCGGCACTGCGCTCGGCCAGGGCTCGGGCGTTGTCTTCGGCGCTACGCTCCAGATTGCCGACTTCGCGCGTCAGGCGCGCTTCCAGCAATCGCAATTGCTCCTCCTTGTCGGCGAGGAGGCGCTCCTTCTCCTGCAGTTGCAACTTGCGTTGCTCCAGACCCTCCTGATTTTTCAGCGCGTCCAGTTTCTGCTGGGTGAGCCCCTTGGCCATGTCCGCGAGCGAATCGAGGGTGTTCTGCACGTCGTACAGGAGATTGTCCGCATCGCCGCCAAGGGAAGGTGGAACGGTGGATTCGAGCTCCGGCGCCTCCTCGGGTTGCTCCGTCATAAGTGCTGTCGCATCGGATGGCTCGGCGTGGACTTGCGTTGCGAGTTCGACGCTGAAACTCCGCAGGTCGGCGGCTTCTATGCTCAGTTCGGGTTCGGGTGCCGGGGTGTCCCCGGATACCGGCTCCTGCTCGGAAGCGATGGGCAGCGCTGTCTCTTCCTGGCGGGCTTCCTCGTCGACACCTTGCACGCCTGGTGCCTCTTCGCGCACTTCCTCCGCTTTGGGCATGGGCTCTGTTGCGATCGCGGTTTCAGTGGTCGGTGGCGGCAGGCTGAAATCCACGCTCAGGGAGTGGCTGTGGAACGGGACGGACGGTGCGGCTTCCCTGGCGTCTGGATCCGCCAGCGGTGGGCGGGAAGAGGGCAGCGGATCACCGGTGTTGGCACTCTGCCGTGTGGCGATCAGCTTGTTCACCGAGGAACGGTTGATGGCGAGGCTGCGGTGTTCCCGGGCCTTTGGAGGACTCTCGTCTGCGCCGGTGATTTCGCCATCGAGCCGGACGAAGTGGAACTGCGTTTTTTCGTTCGTGTTCACGATTGCTCCCCCTTGGTGATCTGCTTGAGCACCGCCAGGGCGCACTGCCATTCCTGCTCCGATTCCAGATTGGCCAGGCGATAGCCGTTCTCCTGGGGAACGGCGCTGGTCACGTACACCTTCGCGGTGCCGTGGCGGTCTTCTTCGTTGAGGGTGTAGACGAGGATGTTTCTATCGATCTGGGGAATGGCGAAGCTGCACAGGACGGCAGCGTTGACCACCTCTCCAGTGCCGTTCTCGACAGTGATGGTTCTCAGGAGCATGGGACGGGGCCTTCCGTGTTCAGGGCTGGTGATGTGCTCGATGGACCGAGGCGATGCAGCGCCGAATGGTACGAAGTGGTCCCGGCCACGCCTGCCGGAAGCGGTCCGGATGTCCTGTAGGAACGGTCTAAAGCGGGCGGTACAGGAAAGCGCCAGGCCCGAAGGCCTGGCGGGGATGCGGGTCAGCCAGCTTCTACCACGGCTTCCGGTTCCGCTTCGGCCTGGCGATCGAATGCCACTTGGCGGATGGACAGGCGAATCTCTGCGGGGAGCACGCGCTTGGCGGCGCCCTCGGCCAGTTCGCCGAGCAGTTCGTGATAACCCAGCTTGCCGGCGTCGTCCCGGCGCAGCACGCGCTGGTCCAGCAGGGTCTGGATGAAGTGGCGGAACAGGCTCTTGTCGAAGAACTCCGGGGCGTTAAGGCCGTGGAGGATCGACAGGCGCTGGGCCATGACGGTGCAGAGGTCTTCCAGTTCCTCGGCGCTCAGCTGGTTCTGTCCGGCGTTCAGCAGCAGGGCGATGGCCATGTAGAAACGCTGCAGCGTCTGGACGATGGCTCGGGCCAGCAGGGTCAGCAGGACGAACTGCCGCGAGCTCGGGGCCGGACGCACGTAGACGTCACCCTCCACCTTGAGCAAACCCTGCTCGACGAAGGCCGCCAGCCACTGGTCCACCACGCCTTCCAGTTCGCTGGCGTCCCAGCGGATGAACAGCTCGGCCTGCAGGTAGGGATACAGGGCGCGGGTGTAGCGCAGGATCTGCTCGCGGCTCATCCGCGCGCTGCTCTGGAAGAAGCACGCGAGCAGTGCGGGCAGGGCGAAGACGTGGAGGACGTTGTTGCGGTAGTAGGTCATGAGGACGGCGTTCTGCTCGTCCAGGTAGAGGATCTTGCCCAGCGCGTCTTTCTGTTCGGCCAGCAGGTTCATGCTCTGCACGTACTGGATCAGCGCCTGACCGTCGCCTTCCGGCAGGGTGGCGTGGGGCGAGTAAGGCACGGCGCGAATCAGTGCCAGGTAGAGGTCGAGCACTCGGGTCAGGGCGCGTTCATCCAGGGCCAGGCGGCTGGTGGAAAGCAGCGCCAGGGCCACCAGGTTGACCGGATTGATCGCTGCCGCGTCGTTGAGGTGGCGGGCGATGCGTACGGCGAGCTGGTTGGTGGTGTCGTTGAGCCAGGCCGGGCGGAACTGCGGGCCCAACTCCTGGGTGCGCCAGTCCGGCTGCTGCTGGTCGAGGAATTCGGCCAGCTTGATCGGCTCGCCAAAGTTCACCGCCACCGAGCCGAACCGCAGCTTGAGGGCGCCGATGACCTTGAAGATGTCGAAGATGGATTCCTTCTTCTTGCTCGCGCCGCGCAATTCACCCAGGTAGGTGCGGCCTTCCAGCACGCGCTCATAGCCGATGTACACGGGCACGAAGACGATGGGCAGGCGTGAGGAGCGCAGGAAGCTGCGCAGGGTGATGGCGAGCATGCCGGTTTTCGGATGCAGCATGCGCCCGGTGCGCGAGCGCCCGCCCTCGACGAAGTACTCCACCGGGAAGCCGCGGCTGAAGAGGGTGTGCAGGTATTCATTGAATACCGCCGTGTACAGGGGATTGCCCTTGAAGGTGCGGCGCATGAAGAAGGCACCGCCACGGCGCAGCAGGCCGCCGATCACCGGCATGTTTAGGTTGATGCCGGCGGCGATGTGCGGCGGTGTCAGGCCATTGCGGAACAGCAGGTAGGACAGCAGCAGGTAGTCGATATGGCTGCGGTGGCAGGGTACGTAGATGACCTCGTGGCCATGCACGATCTCCTGCACCTGCTCGATATGGTTGACCTTGATGCCCTCGTAGAGCTTGTTCCAGAACCAGGACAGCACGACTTCGAGGAAACGGATGGCGGTGTAGGCGAAGTCGGAGGCGATCTCGTTGCCGTACTTCAGCGCCTGCGCTTCGGCGGTGGCGAGGCTGATCTTCTCGCGCTCGGCTTCGTCGGCGATGGCCTGGCGAACCAGTGGACCGCGCACCAGACCCTTGACCAGGTTGCGGCGGTGGGAAAGGTCGGGGCCGATCACCGCAGTCTTCTGGTTGCGGAAGTGCACGCGGAGGATGCGGTTGACCATGCGCAGGGTGCGCTCCGGCCCCTTGTCCTGCTCCACCAGTTCACGCAGGTGGATGGGCGCGGAGAACTGCACGCGGGTCTTGCGTCCGAGAATGAGGATGCTGACCAGCTTGCGCAGGCGGCCGGTCACCGCCCAGCTATCGGCGAAGAGCAGCTTCCAGGGGCTGGTCTCGCGGTCGGGCGACTGACCCCAGAACACCGTCACGGGGATGATCTGCGCGTCTTCCACAGCCTGCCGCTCGATGGCGCCCAGCACCCGCACCAGGGTCGGGGAGGCCGCGCGCTTGTCCTGGCCGCCGAGCCAGCCCGGTTCGGGTTGCAGATAGAAAAAGGCCGCCTGCTCCATCAGGTCGCCCACCGCCACGGGCAGTACCGGGCGCGGCAGGCCGGCCTTGGTGCACTCCCGATCCACCACTGCCAGATCGCTGGCCGACGGTTGTTGCAGGACGTAGAACACCGGCTTGCTGCGGTCGAGCTTCAGGGTGAACGCCGACTGGTTGATGGTTTCCGAACGTACCCACAGATAAAGCAGGCGGCGCAGGGCACCAAAGGCAAGGCGGCGGAAGGGGGAGCGGGTCATGGCGGGGTAATGCTGTGAAACGAGCAATTGCTCGGGGCGGCTAGTTTGCCGTATTCCCCGTCGGGTCGCAAAAAGGCGCGGGCCGTCGTTTTAGCCCGAAGATTCCTGCAACTATTGGCACAAATGCCCGTCTTGCAATGGCGGCGGATCACTCCTTATAGTCCGCCGGCGTTTTGCAAGGCCCCGGTGGCCAGCATGGCCAGGGGCTGCTCCCTTTGGGACTAAAGGCCATGATCGAAATAACAAATCTGACTAAGCGCTTCGCGCAGCATACCGCCGTGGATAACCTGTCCTTCAGCGTCGCACCGGGGGAGGTGCTGGGGTTCCTTGGCCCCAACGGCGCGGGCAAGTCCACCACCATGAAGATGCTCACCGGCTTCCTCGCCCCGACCTCCGGCAGTGCCAGCATCTTCGGCTTCGACATTCAGACCCAGACTCTGAAAGCCCAGCGGGAAGTCGGCTACCTGCCGGAAGGTGCGCCCTGCTATGGCGACATGACGGTGCGCGGCTTTCTCGAGTTCATCGCTGAAGTCCGCGGTTTCCGCGGAGCCGAGAAGAAGGCCCGCGTGGCCCGTGCGGTGGGGCAGGTGGAGCTGGACAACGTCCTCGGCCAATCCATCGAAACCCTCTCCAAGGGCTACAAGCGCCGTGTCGGCCTGGCCCAGGCGATCCTCCATGACCCCAGCGTGCTGATTCTCGATGAGCCGACCGACGGCCTCGACCCGAACCAGAAGCACCAGGTGCGCCAACTGATCAAGAGCCTGGCCCACGACAAGATCGTGATCATCTCGACCCACATCCTCGAAGAGGTCACGGCGGTCTGCACCCGCGCGCTGGTTATCGCCTCTGGCAAGGTGGTGGCGGACGGCACCCCGTTCGAACTGGAAAGCCGCTCGCGTTATCACCAGGCCGTCACCCTGGTGGCCGAGGAACCCCTGGACATGCTGGCGCTGGCGGTGCTTCCGGGCGTGGCTGGCATCGAGGAGAACGCTATCCCGGGCGGCCTGACCATCCTGGCCAAGCCGGGCGAAGTGATCTTCCCGCAGGTGAACCAACTGATTCACCAGCGGGGCTGGAAAGTGAAGGAGCTGGACGTGGAGCGCGGTCGTCTCGACGAAGTATTCCGCCGACTGACCCGGGGAGAAGCGGCATGAGGCAGTTGCCGGTGATTTTCAAACGCGAGCTGGCGAGCTATTTCGCCACGCCGCTGGCCTATGTGTTCATCGTGATCTTCCTGGTGCTGTCCGGGGTCTTCACCTTCTACCTGGGCGGTTTCTACGAGAGTGGTCAGGCGAGCCTCGCGCCGTTCTTCAACTTCCATCCGTGGCTTTACCTGTTCCTCGTGCCGGCCATCGCCATGCGACTCTGGGCAGAGGAGCGCAAGTCCGGCTCCATCGAGTTGCTGATGACCCTGCCGATCACCCGCTTCGAGGCGGTCACGGGCAAGTTTCTCGCCGCCTGGGCCTTCGCCGGGCTGGCACTGCTGCTGACCTTCCCGATGGTGATCACGGTCAACTACCTGGGTGAGCCGGACAATGGCGCCATCGTCACCGGCTATATTGGCAGCTGGCTGCTGGCCGGGGCCTTCCTGGCCATTGGCTCCTGCATGTCGGCACTGGCGAAGAACCAGGTGATCGCCTTCATCCTCGCCGTCAGCGTCTGCTTCCTGTTCATCGTCAGCGGCTTCCCACTGGTGCTGGACGCTTTCAGCAGCTGGGCGCCGCAGTGGCTGCTGGATGCCGTGGCTTCGCTGAGTTTCCTGACCCGTTTCGATGCCATCAGCAAGGGCGTGATCGATCTGCGTGACCTGCTCTACTTCGTCACCCTGATCGCCGCCTGGCTGGCCGCCACCGCTGTGGTGGTCGATCTGAAGAAGGCCGACTGAACATGAAAAGACTGATGTATTCCGGTGCCGGGCTGCTGCTCATCGCCGTGGCGTTCCTGGCCTTCAACATGCTCGCCGGGCTGACCCTGACCAACGCGCGGGTCGACCTCACCGAGCAGAAGCTCTACACCATCTCCGACGGGACCAAGCAGATCCTTGGCGAGATCGACGAGCCCATCAACCTGTACTTCTTCTACTCCGACAAGTCCGCCAAGGACCTGGTCGTGCTGCGCAACTATGCCCGCCGCGTGGAGGAGATGCTCAAGGCGTACGAACGTGCCGCCGGTGGCAAGATCAAGTTGCACGTCATCGACCCCGAGCCTTTCTCCGAGGACGAGGACAAGGCTGCCGAATTCGGCTTGCAGGCGGTGCCGCTGCAGCAGGGTGGCGACCAGATCTATTTCGGCCTGGCCGGTACCAATGGCGTGGATGACACCCAGATCATTCCGTTCTTCCCGCTAGACCAGGAGGAGTTCCTCGAGTACGAGGTCAGCCGCCTGGTGCAGAGCCTGGCCAAGCCGGAGCGCCCGGTGGTGGGGATTCTCTCCGGGCTGAAGCTCAATGGCGGCTTCGACATGATGACCCGCCAGCCGACCCAGCCCTGGATGGTGATGGAAGAAGTCCGCCAGCTGTTCCAGATCGAGAGCCTGAAGAGCGATATCGACCAGATTCCCGAGACGGTGTCGGTACTCCTGCTGGTGCATCCGAAGAACCTGCCGCAGCAGACCCAGTACGCCATCGACCAGTTCGTTCTGCGCGGGGGCAAGCTGCTGGCCTTCGTCGACCCCTGGAGCGAAGCGGACAGCGGTATGGAAATGCCGGGTGAGCCGGGCGGGGACAAATCGTCTGACCTGGATACCCTGTTCAAGGCCTGGGGCCTGCAAATGGTGCCGGGCAAGGTGTTGGGTGACGGTGCCAACGCGATGTCGGTCAGCGTGGGGGCGGACAAGCCGCCGGCGCGCCATGCCGGCTGGCTCAATCTGCCGAGGCACAGCCTGGACCAGAACGATGTCAGCACTGCGGGCCTGGAAAACATCACCGTGGCTACCGCCGGCATTCTCAAGCCGCTGGAGGGTGCCAAGACCCATTTCGTGCCGCTGATCCAGAGTTCCGAATACTCCATGCCGTTCGACGTGCAGCGCTTCGGGATGCTCTCGGACCCCGAGGAGTTGATTCGCGAGCTCAAGCCCACTGGCGAGCGTTACACCCTGGCTGCGCGTATCAGCGGGCCGGCGCAATCGGCGTTTCCCGAGGGGATCGAGGGTCGCAAGGACGGTCTGAAGTCTGCCGAGAACATCAACGTGATCGCCGTCGCCGACACCGACATCCTCAGCGACCGCATGTGGGTCCAGGTACAGGACTTCTTCGGCCAGCGTGTACCGCAGCCCTGGGCCGACAACTCGGGCTTCGCGATCAACGCCCTGGACAACCTTGCCGGCTCCGATGCGCTGATCAGCGTACGCTCGCGCGGCCGCTACAGCCGCCCGTTCGACGTGGTGGAGAAGCTTCAGCGCGATGCCGAGGTCAAGTTCCGCGAGCAGGAGCAGGTACTCCAGCAGCGCCTGGCGGATACCGAGCAGAAGCTGGCCTCCCTGCAGCAGAACCAGGACCCCACCAAGGCCCTGGAACTGACCCCGGAGCAGCAGGCGACCCTGCAGCAGTTCGTCCAGGAAAAACTGCGTATCCGCAAGGAACTGCGCGACGTGCGCTTCCAACTCAATGCCAACATCGAAGACCTGGGTCGCACCCTGAAATTCATCAACATCGCCCTGGTGCCGCTGGTGCTGACACTGGGTGTGCTGGTGCTGTGGTTCTGGCGCCGCCAGCGCAAGGCCTGAGGGAGTCGCTATGGGACGCAAAGGTCTGATCGTTCTTGCGCTGCTGGCCGCTGGCCTCGGCGCAGCCTACTTCATCCAGCACGACAGCTCACGGCCCCAACCGCAGCCGGCCAGCGCCACTCGCGAACTGCTGTTGCCTGCCTTGCAAGGCAACCTGGCGGGCGTGACTGCACTGGACGTGCAAATACCTGGGCAGCCGGATCTGCAACTCGCGCGCAAGGATGGCCTCTGGGTGCTGCCGGTCAAGGCGGACTACCCGGCCGCCGGGCTGCCCGTGGTGACCCTGCTGCGCGCGCTGGCCGATGCGCGCAAGGTGGAAGCCAAGACAGCCAATCCGCAACTGCATGGCCGAGTCGGCCTGGCGGACAAGGGCACGCCCGACGAGCAGGGCACGCGGATCAAGCTGGAGCGTGGTGGCGAGCCACCGCTGGAGCTTGTCGTGGGCAAGCCGGCGCAACAGGGTAGCGGTCATCTGGTGCGTCTCTACGGTGACAATCAGGTCTGGTTGATCGACCAGACCATTGCCTTGCCGGCGAACGAACTCGGCTGGCTGGATCGGCGAATCGCGGGCATTCCCTTCGCCAGCGTGCGGCAGGTGGACGTCACCTATCCGGATGGCAAGCGTTTGACCGTCTATCGCGATTCGGCCGAAGAGCCCAACCTCAAAGTCAAGCAGCTGCCCAAGGGGCGCCGGCTGGCGCACGAGGCTGCGGCGAACGGTATGGCGACGCTGTTCGCGGGTCTGGAATTCGCCGACAACGCCCCGCTGGCGCAAGTGCAGTTCAAGGGCAAGCCGATGCTTCAGTTCAGCCTTTCCACCTTCGACGGTGGTGAGCTGCGCGGCGAGATTTTCAGCCAGGGCGAGCAAGCCTGGATGGTCATCAAGGACAAGCAGAAGCTTGCTGATGAGCAGGTGCCGGGCAAACTGGATTGGGCCTATAGGTTGGAGCCATTCCAATATCAGGCGTTGGCCAAGAAGCTCGAAGACGTACTTGCCGCCAAATAGTTGAAGTTATTGGGAGGGCGGTAAATCGGACAATGGATAGTTCATTTCCGCCTACCCTTATGCCCCATTTTGTACTTCCAAAGAGCCAAAAAAGGGCGTCCAGCCCGCATGGCGCGGCCATTCCGAACTGTCATAAAAAAGTGCTTTTCAGTACGAACTCTTGTCGTATACTCCGGTCGCGGTCAGAAAAAGAACGCCATTCGAAATGCCGGCTCCAAGCCTGATTCGGCCTGGGTTGGAATAACAAGAAGAACGTCCTTACTGCACCGTCGAAACCCCTACTAAAGGGGGTAAACAACAAAATTGTGAGTTGGAGAGAGCAGTAATGGCTGATCGTGAGGTCGGAACCGTCAAGTGGTTCAATGACGCCAAGGGCTATGGTTTCATTCAGCGCGAAAGCGGTCCTGATGTATTCGTTCACTACCGCGCTATCCGCGGCGAGGGCCATCGCTCTCTGCTGGAAGGCCAGAAGGTAGAGTTTTCCGTGATCCAGGGTCAGAAAGGCCTGCAGGCGGAAGACGTCGCCAAGGTCTGAGACTCAAAAACAAAAGGCCCGTCAGTGACGGGCCTTTTGCTTTCTGCGATTCCTGCATCGGGCAGCCGATCGTTCAATCGGTGCGCCAGATGATCTCCTGCTCACCTTCCGCATTCACCTTGATCCAGCGGTCGGCATCTTCCTCGCCTTGTACTTCCTGCCAGCCGCCAGGCGCGCAGCGGATTTCCACGCCGAGCGCCGTGAAGGCCGCGCGGGCACAGCTCAGATCGTCCTCCCAGGGCGTCCTATCGCTCTCCAGATAGACGCTGTTCCATTTGCCCACGGCTTTTGGCAGCCAGGTCACGGGAATGCTCCCTGCCAGGCATTTGAAGGTCTGTCCTTTTTGCTGCCATGGCGTGCAAGTGCCCAGCGCCTCGTTGAGCCAGGCGGTGACGGCCTCCTGGTCGGCGTCCTTGAGGTAGATCTCGATATCGGGTTGGCGCATGGGGACTCCCTAGATTCGTTCGATCCAATCGTAGCGGATGGAAACCGTGACCTCGAATGGTGCTGCCACCACTGCCGCGCGGCGCTCGGCGCTGGCACGCCAGCCGTGAGGCGTCATCGCCAGCAGATCGGCACGGGCTTGCGCGTCGTCCAGTCGCAGGCGGTAGCTCAGCGTTTCGCTGTGGGCCAGGCGCATGCCGTCGGGGATCAGTGTCAGGTGCTTCTGGTCGTCGTAGTCGCGAACTTCGTCGTAGAGCTTCTGGCGCAGCTCCAGCAGGTGCTCACGGGTTGGCCCCATTCGCAGCAGTCCGCCTCCGGGAGAAAGCAGGCGCAATGCTTCCTGCCAGTCCAGTGGGCTGAACACGCTGGCGAGTAGCTGGCAACTGGCATCGGCCAGGGGCACGCGTGCCATGCTCGCCACCAGCCAGTGCAGTTGCGGCGCGCGACGGCAGGCGCGTTTGACTGCTTCGCGGGAGATGTCCAGGGCATAGCCGTCGGTCGCGGGAAGGGCCATGGCCAGTTGGCCCGTGTAATAGCCCTCGCCACAGCCGATATCCAGCCAGCGCTCCGGATCACGTTCGGCAGCGAGCGCTGCCAGGCGATTGGCGAGCGGCGCATAGTGGCCGCCGTCGAGGAAGCGCCGACGCGCCTCGACCATGGTGGCGTTGTCGCCCGGGTCGCGGCTGTTCTTGTGCTGCACCGGCAGCAGGTTGTAGTAGCCCTGGCGTGCGCGGTCGAAGCTATGGTTCGCCGGGCACGCCAGGCCCTGGTCGCGGGCGCTCAGCGCGCCCTGGCAGAGGGGGCAGATGAGCGTCATTGTGCGAGCAGTCGGACCAGGGTCTGCTGGTAGATGTCGGTCAGCAGATCGAGATCGCTGGCCAGTACCCGCTCGTTCACCTGGTGGATGGTGGCGTTCACCGGACCGAGCTCGACCACCTGCGTGCCCATGGTGGCGATGAAGCGTCCATCGGAGGTGCCGCCACTGGTGGAAGGGGTGGTGTCGCGGCCGGTGATGGCCTTGATGCTCGCGGAAACCGCATCCAGCAGTTCGCCCGGCTGGGTCAAGAAGGGCAGGCCGGACAGCGCCCACTCCAGGTGGTAGTCCAGGCCGTGTTTGTCGAGGATGGCCTCGACCCGGCGCTGCAGGCCATCCACCGTGGATTCGGTGGAGAAACGGAAGTTGAAGATGGCCTTCAGCTCGCCCGGGATGACGTTAGTGGCGCCGGTGCCGGAGTTGAGGTTGGAGACCTGGAAGCTGGTGGGCGGGAAGAAAGCGTTGCCGTCGTCCCAGTGCTCGGCGGCTAGTTCGGCAAGGGCCGGTGCAGCCAGGTGGATGGGGTTCTTCGCCAGGTGGGGGTAAGCGACGTGACCCTGCACGCCGCGAACAGTCAGGGTGCAGCCAAGGGAGCCGCGACGGCCGTTCTTCACCACATCACCCACCAGCGAGGTGCTCGACGGTTCGCCGACGATGCACCAGTCCAGGCGCTCGCCACGGGCCGCCAGGCGCTCGACCACGGCCTTGGTGCCGTGATGGGCCGGCCCTTCTTCGTCGCTGGTGATGAGGAAGGCGATGGTGCCTTTGTGTTGAGGATGTTCGGCGACGAAGCGCTCGACCGCGACCACCATCGCCGCAAGGCTACCTTTCATGTCCGCCGCGCCGCGGCCGCAGAGCATCCCTTGCGCGTCGATCAGGGCATCGAACGGCTCGTGCTGCCAGGCCTGCACGGGGCCGGTAGGCACCACGTCGGTATGGCCGGCGAAGCAGAGCACCGGACCCTCGCCGCCACGGATGGCCCAGAAGTTCTCCACATCCTCGATACGCATGCGCTCGATGCGGAAGCCCGCGGCTTCCAGCCGGCGCATCATCAGGTCCTGGCAGCCTTCGTCGATCGGGGTGACCGAGGGACGACGAATGAGGTCGCAGGCGAGTTCGAGGGTGGGGGACAGGGACGACATGAAGGGCTCCGGAGGGCAGCGCGGCAACGCAAGGGATGAAAAGGCCGATATCTTAAAACAAGAACGGCGGCCATAGGCCGCCGTTTAAGACTGTTTGAAAACTACTGCGCTAGGTGATGCTGCGTTGAAAACAGCCACAGAATGCTCATTTACAACACGTAAACTGCGCTTCTTCGGCTGTTTTCGCCTTGCCTGACCTTCGCTCGTGACGTTCTCAAACAGTCTCGAGATGCTTCCGTCAGGCGGTGGCGACCTCCTCTTGCTCCTCTTCCTGAGCCTTCGGCAGGGAGGAGAGCAGCGCCATGATCAGCGCCGCCAGGTAGGGCAGCGACTGCACCAGCAGCATGGCCACCCAGAACTTCACGTCCGGACTCGGCATGCCCTGGACGATGGCGATGCCGATTGCCGCGCCCCAGAGCAGGAGCATCACGAAGACTTCTTCGCGGGCTTCGGCCAGGGCCATCAGCAGGCCGTGGTTGCTGCGCATCTTCGGCGTACGGAAGAACGGAATACTCTTGGTGAAGAAGCCATAGAGCACGGCCTTGGCGATGGTGTGCGAGAGGGCGAGGCCCGCTACCGCGGCGCAGAAGGCATCCTTCAGGTTCACCCCCACCGCGCGTTGGTAGAGGAACACGATCTTGCCGACCTTGAAGAAGAACAGTGCCAGCGGCGGGATCGCGAAGATCAGCAGCGGCGGGTCGACCCGTTGCGGAACGATGATCATCGCTGCCGACCACAGCAGGGCGCCGGCGGTGAAGAAGATGTTCAGGCCATCGGCAACCCAGGGCAGCCAGCCAGCGATGAAGTGGTAGCGCTGGCCTTGCTTGAGCTTGGAGTCCTTGCCGAGGAACAGGCTGCGGGCGTGCCCCTTCATGATCTGGATGGCGCCGTAGGCCCAGCGGAAGCGCTGCTTCTTGTAGTCGATGAAGGTGTCAGGCATCAGGCCACGGCCAAAGCTCTCGTGTGCGTAAGCCGCGGCATAGCCGCTCTTGAACACGCGCAGGCCCAGTTCGGCGTCTTCGCAGATGGTCCAGTCGGCCCACTTCAGCTCGTCCATCACGCTGCGACGGATCATGGTCATGGTGCCGTGCTGGATGATGGCGTTACGGTCGTTGCGGGTGACCATGCCGATGTGGAAGAAGCCCTTGTACTCCGCGTAGCAGAGGCGCTTGAAGGTGTTCTCGTTGCCGTCACGATAATCCTGCGGCGACTGCACCACAGCGATTTCCGGGTCGGCAAAGTGCGGAACCATGTGCTTCAGCCAGTTGCGGTCGACGCAGTAGTCGGAGTCGATTACGGCCACGACCTCGGCATCTGGTGCGGTGTACGGCAGGATGTAGTTCAGCGCGCCGCCCTTGAAGCCTTCCAGCGGGGCAACGTGGAAGAACTTGAAGCGCGGGCCAAGCTGTTCGCAGTAGTCGCGCACCGGTTCCCAGACCGCCGGGTCCTTGGTGTTGTTGTCGATGATCAGGACTTCGTAGTCCGGATAGTCGAGGTTGGCCAGGGCGTCGAGGGTCTGTTTGACCATCTCCGGCGGCTCGTTGTAGCAGGGCACGTGCACCGACACTTTCGGACGGTACGCGCTGTCGGCCAGTACCGGGAGGAACGGACGGCGGCGCTTGCGCACCCAGACCGCCTCGGCCAGTTCATGGGCTTCGGTGAGGAGCACGATGAACACGCCCAAAGCACCGACGCCGAGCAGCAGACCGACGGTCAGGCTGAACCAGGTGCTGTACTGCTGGCTGTAGTCGTAGGCGATCCAGACCAGAACCGAGCCGCCGGCGAAGGCGACGAAGGTCAGGAAGGTGCGACCGCGCTGGCGCAGTGCGCTGCCGTCGATCAGCATCAGGGCCAGGGCCAGCAGCGCCATGACCACGGATGCGACTGCGAGCATGCGCCATTGCGGGATGGCGATCACCGGGCCTTCAAAGGCGAACTTCGGCTGGCGGTCGAGGTTGTAGACGCCCCAGTAGGCACCCACCGAACCTTCGTCGCTGGCCTTCCACGGCTGGTCGAAGGCCTCGATCACGAAGTAGTTGTAGCCCTTGGCGTTAAGGGCGTTGACCAGGGTGCGCAGGTAGATGGCCTGGTCAGCCTGGGAAGCGTCAGCACCGCCGCGCATGCGGCCGTTGCTCGGCCAGCCCACTTCGGAGAGCAGCAGGGGCTTCTTCGGGAAGGCCTTCTTCAGGTCCTTGGCGCGCTCCAGGACGAACTCGGTGGAGTCCTCCATCGGCACGAATTCCCAATACGGCAGGACGTGGGCGGCCACCAGGTCGACGTGCTTGGCCAGTTCCGGGTACTTCAGCCAGATGTGCCATTGCTCGGACGTGGTCACCGGCACCTTCACGGCGGCGCGCACACGGTCCAGGTAGACCATCAGGTCCTTGCGGCTGATCTCGCGACGGAAGAGGGCCTCGTTACCTACCACCACGCGAACCACGCTGCGGGACGCGTTGGCGATTTCAATGGCCTTGGCGATCTCGCGCTCGTTGCGTTCCTCGTCCGGGCTGATCCAGACACCGAGGGTCACCCGCAGGCCGAATTCCTCTGCCAGGCGCGGGATATCGGCCAGGGTGCCATCCACCGAGTAGGTACGGATGCTGTCGGTCTGCTTGCTCACCAGCTCGAGGTCCTGGCGGATCTGCTCGTCGTTGGGGTAGCGGTTGGTTTGCGGGTTCTGGTCCGCGCGGAACGGCGAGAAGGAGTAGCCGGATATCTGTTCCGGCCAGTCCGGCGCGGTGACCGGGCGGTTGTAGAGCGCCCAGATACCGGTGAACAACGCGGCGACTGCCACGAAGACCACCAGGTTGAGTCCAAATTTACGCGATGGCATAGAGGTCAAGGGTTCCGAATCGAGGAACTGGGCTCCATACGAGAATGATCGCCATTTGATCAAATTTCGTACGAAGCCTGGGGTAGGGCCAGCGATATGCTGGTCGGCGCGAATCCTACCCCGGCGCCCAACAGCTGTATAGATTGCGACCAGCCGGGGAAGCCGGATAGCCATCCCCGCCAGAGGGTTTGTTTGCTTGCAGCGCGAGAAGTTCGACCGGTGAACGAAAGCTGAGTGTTGCAGGTAGCTGCATTGCCCGTAGGAGCTGGCTTGCCAGCGAAGGGTCCCATTTCGCTAGCAAGCTAGCTCCTACAGGGCGTCTGGACCGACGGTCGACCTCGGTCAGGCTCAGAGCGCGCGCAGCAGAATGCGTTCGCTGGCTTCCAGGTCGAGGTCGCGGCGTTCGCTCAGCGCCGTCATCCCATGCCGCTCCAGTTGCGCCAGAACTTGGGGGATCACATCGGCGTCCAGCCCGTGTTCGGACAAACGGGTAGGCACGCCCATGCGCTTGAAGAAGTCGCGGGTAGCCTTGATGGCCGCGTCGATACGCTGTTCTTCGTCGCCTTCCTTCAAGCCCCAGACGCGAGCGCCGTATTGCAGCAGCTTCTCGCGCTTGACCTGGCGTCGCTCCGCCAGCAGGGCCGGCAGCACCACCGCCAGGGTCTGCGCGTGATCGATGTGGTACAGCGCGGTCAGCTCGTGACCGATCATGTGAGTCGACCAGTCCTGGGGCACGCCGCAGCCGAGGAGGCCGTTCAGGGCCTGGGTGGCGCACCACATCAGGTTGGCGCGCACGGCGTAGTCGTCCGGGTTGGCCAGGGCCTTGGGGCCTTCCTCTATCAGGGTCAGCAGCAGCCCTTCGGCGTAGCGGTCCTGCAGAGGCGCGTCGGAAGGATAGGTGAGGTATTGCTCGATGGTGTGGACGAAGGCATCCACCACGCCATTGCCGATTTGCCGGGGTGGCAGGCTGAAGGTGGTTCGTGGATCGAGAATGGCGAATCGCGGGTATAGCAGGGCGCTGGAAAACGGCAGCTTTTCCTGGCGGGCGACATGGGTCACCACGCCGTGGGGATTGCTCTCGGAGCCGGTCGCGGCCAGGGTCAGCACGCAGCCCATGGGCAGGGCGGCGGTAATGCGCTTACCACTGAGCAGGTCCAGCGGATCGCCGTCGTAGCAAGCCGCCGCGGCGATGAACTTGCTGCCATCGATGACCGAGCCCCCGCCCACGGCGACGATGAAGTCGCACTGTTCGAGCTTGGCCTGCTCGGCTGCCTTGACCAGGGTATCGAACTGAGGATTAGCCTCGATGCCGCCGAAACGGACGACCTTGTGGTCCACCAACGCTTCCTCGACCTGCTGCCAGACACCGTTCTGAAAGATGCTGCCGCCGCCATGGGTCACCAACACCCTGCTACCAGCCGGCACGTCGCGCGCCAGCTTGGTGATCTGGCCTTCGCCGAAGTGGATGCGGGTGGGGTTGTAGAAGGTGAAATTGCGCATGACCGGCTCCCTTGTCGTTATCGGTCGACTATAGCCCTGACGGACCGCGCGCAAATCTATAGGTCGCCATTCAGCGGCAATGGACTTGGGCCGAGGGATAGCGCTTCCTATAATGCGCGCCCGCCCGAAGGTTGGCGATGGGAGTGATTGGGATGAGTACAGACGAGCGTTTCGGCGGCATTGCCCGGCTATATGGCCTGGAAGGACTTGCCCGGTTGCAGGTCGCCCATGTGGCGGTGGTCGGCATTGGCGGCGTGGGTTCCTGGGCAGCCGAGGCCCTGGCGCGTTCAGGGGTGGGGGAAATCTCCCTGTTCGATCTCGATGACGTCTGCATCACCAACACCAACCGCCAGGTGCACGCCATCGAGGGCGCGGTGGGCAAGGCCAAGGTGGATGTGATGGCCGAGCGCATTCGTGCCATCAACCCGGCCTGCGTGGTCCATGCCGTGGCCGACTTCGTTACCCGCGAGACCATGACCGAGTACGTTACGCCCGAGTTGGATGCGGTCATTGACTGCATCGACAGCGTCGCGGCCAAGGCCGCGCTGATCGCCTGGTGCAAGCGACGCAAGATCCAGATCGTCACCACCGGCGGCGCCGGCGGCCAGGTGGACCCGGCGCAGATCCAGGTCGCCGACCTGAACAAGACCTTCAATGATCCGCTGGCGGCCAAGGTGCGCTCCACGCTGCGGCGCGACTACAACTTCTCGCGGACGCCGGGACGCACTTACAGCGTGCCTTGCGTGTTCTCCACCGAACAGCTGCGCTATCCGAAACCGGATGGCTCGGTGTGCCAGCAGAAAAGCTTCGTTGGCGAAGGCGTGAAGCTGGACTGCGCCGGCGGCTTTGGCGCGGTGATGATGGTCACCGCCACCTTCGGCATGGTGGCGGCGGCGCGGATTGTGGATAAGTTGGTGGCCGGGGCGCGCAGGCCGTCGGAGCGCCAGGCGGGCTAGGGACGGCTGCGCCGTCCTTTCGCGAATGAATTCGCTCCCACGAGGTGGAGTCCTGGTTGGGATAGCTCCCTCTCCCTCTGGGGTGAAGAGGCATGCTTTCGGAAGCACCGCTTCCGTTGCCGATGAACGCCGGAGCGCGAAGCGATCAGGCCGGGGCGCAGGGCGGGGTTGGGGTGAGGGCTGACGGGGTTTGTTGGGTGTTCATTGCCCGCTTTGTTGGGCTTCGCAAGCTCAGACCAGCGTGGCCCGCACCAACCTACGGCAGGACTGCGTCCTGAGCCTTGTAGGAGCTAGCTTGCTAGCGAAACGGGGCCATTCGCTGGCAAGTCAGCTCCTACGGGCAATGCAGCTACTTGCAACACGTAATGCAGACACAGCCAATGAGTTCGCCCCTACTGGGCCATCTCGCGCATTTTCTTGAGGACGGCATTCAGTCCATTGCTGCGTGATGGCGACAGTTGCCGGCCCAATCCCAGCTGATTGAACCAGTCCGCCAGGTCGACGGTAGCCAGTTCATCGCCTCGCAGGCCGTTGACTCTCACCAGCAGCACCGCCAGTAACCCACGAATCAGCCGGGCATCGCTGGCGGCGCGGAAGCGCCAGTCACCATTCGCACGTTCGCCCACCAGCCACACCTGGCTTTCACAGCCATGCACGCGGTTGGCGTCGCTGCGCTCGGTGTCCGTCAGGGGGTGCAACCGTTCGCCCCACTGCATCAGCAGGCGCGCGCGCTGTTCCCAGCTGCCGGCTGTGGTGAAGGTGTCCAGGGCTTCCTGGGCTTTGGCCGGCAGGTTCATCGCAGCAGCTCCAGGGCCTTGTCCAATGCGCCGAAGAAGCGCTCCAGATCGTCGCCATCGTTGTACAGGCCGAGGGACACGCGAATAGCGCCTTGCACGCCAAGGGTCTGCATGAGTGGCATGGCGCAGTGGTGGCCGACGCGCACGGCAATGCCCTGGTCGATGAGCAGATGGGCCAGATCGGCGTTATGCACGCCGTCGATGGTGAAGCTGGCGAGGGCCAGTTCGGGGGCACCCAGGAGGCGCACGCCGTCTCGCGCGGCAAGGCCGGCCAGCAGCTTGGCGTGCAGGGCTGCTTCATGGCCGGCGATGGTGGCAGCGTCCAGGTTGCCCAGATAATCCAGCGCTGCGCCCAGGCCGACGACCGAGGCGATGGCCGGGGTACCGGCTTCGAAGCCCAGGGGCGCGCCATGGAAGTCGGCCGTCTGGTAGCCGGCGGTGTGAACCATTTCGCCGCCGAACTGCCAATGCTTCAGACGTGCCAGCGAGTCGCCACGACCGTAGAGCACGCCGACGCCATCGGGGCCATAGAGTTTGTGGCTGGAGAACGCGTAGAAGTCGCATCCCAGGGCCCGGACGTCATGGCGTCCGTGAACCGCGCCTTGGGCGCCGTCGACGACGGTCAGCGCCCCCTGGGCCCGGGCCAGGGGAAGCAGGTCGGTCAGCGGCTGCCAGCGACCGAGGACGTTGGACAACTGACTCACCGCCAGCACGCGGGTGCGTGGGCCAATCAACCGCCTTGCCTGCTCCAGATCGATCAGGCCGCGATCATCCAGCGGCAGCACCACCAGCTTGAGCTGCCTGCGCAGGGCGAGTTGCTGCCAGGGCAGCAGGTTGGCGTGGTGTTCCAGGGCGCTGATGACGATCTCATCGCCTGGTTGGAACAGGTGCTCCAGGCCATAGGCCAGCAGGTTGATCGCCTCGGTGACGCCGCGGGTGAAGAGGATTTCCGCCGGATTGGCGGCATTCAACCACTGTGCCGCGAGTGTCCGTGTCCCTTCGAAGGCGCGGGTGGCGCGCTCGCCGGGCAGGTGCTGGGCGCGATGCACATTGGCCGCGCCGCTGGCGTAGTAGCCGAGCAGGGCGTCGAGCACCGCCTGGGGCTTCTGCGACGTGGCGGCGCTGTCCAGATAGGTCTGCCCCTCGGAATCGAGTGCCGAAAGGGCGGGGAAGTCGGAGCGCCAGGGGGAGTTCAGGGACATTGCTGCGGCACACGGAAATGGAAGCGTTGCGAGTTAAGGCCGGTTCGAACGCGAACAGGCCCGGATGCACGGTCTACTGAGTGTAAACGAGCATCCGGGCCTGGTCGGAAGCTGTCCCGAAGCCGAGGCTTCGGGACCCTGGCTCAGTTATGAGCGTGCAGGGCTTCGTTCAGCTCGATGGCAGTCTTGTTGGTCTTGCACTCGACGGCGCCGTTCTGCGAATTGCGACGGAACAGCAGGTCGGCCTGGCCAGCCAGGTCGCGGGCCTTGACCACTTTCACCAGTTGGTTCTGGTCGTCCAGCAGGGCCACCTTGGTACCAGCGGTGATGTACAGGCCGGCTTCGACGATGTTGCGGTCACCCAGCGGGATGCCGATGCCGGCGTTGGCGCCGATCAGGCAGCCTTCGCCCACGGAGATGACGATGTTGCCGCCACCGGACAGGGTACCCATGGTGGAGCAGCCGCCGCCGAGGTCAGAGCCCTTGCCGACGAAGACGCCCGCGGAAACGCGGCCTTCGATCATGCCCGGGCCTTCGGTGCCGCCGTTGAAGTTGATGAAGCCTTCGTGCATCACGGTGGTGCCTTCACCCACATAGGCGCCCAGGCGAACGCGGGCGGTGTCGGCGATGCGCACGCCGGCCGGGACCACGTAGTCGGTCATTTTCGGGAACTTGTCCACGGAGAAGACTTCCAGCAGTTCGCCCTTCAGGCGGGCTTCCAGCTGGCGCTCGGCCAGTTCGGCCAGGTCGACCGCGCCTTGGCTGGTCCAGGCCACGTTCGGCAGCAGCGGGAAGATGCCGGTCAGGTTCAGGCCGTGGGGCTTGGCCAGGCGATGGGACAGCAGGTGCAGCTTGAGGTAGGCCTCCGGGGTGGAGGTCAGGGCTGCGTCTTCGGCCAGCAGGGTCGCGACCAGCGGCTTGTGGCTTTCGGCCAGGCGGGTCAGCAGGGCGGCCTGGGCGGCATCGATGTCCTTCAGCGCGGTAGCCAGCTGGGCGGCCTGGGCATTGCTGATGGTGATGGCCTGGTTGCCGGCGCTGTAACCGAGTACCGGGGCAACGGCAGCCACCAGTTGCTCGGACGGCTTGAGCAGCGGCAGGGCGTAGAAGACTTCCAGCCAGTTGCCCTGGCGATTCTGGGTACCGACGCCGAAGGCGATGCTGAAGAGTGCGTTGGACATGGGGATTCCTCTTGCTGAATGGGGTTGATCAGATGGGGCGGATACTGGGAAGCGGTCCCGGCACCGCGCCCTGGCAAGTCACTTGAATGCGGTGGCGTAAAGGTCCGGCTTGAAGCCGACCAGGGTGCGATCACCCAGGTCCAGTACCGGACGCTTGATCATCGACGGCTGGGCCAGCATCAGGGCGATCGCCTTGTCCTGGTCCAGATCGGATTTCTGGGCATCGTCCAGCTTGCGGAAGGTGGTCCCTGCGCGGTTCAGGACGGTTTCCCAGCCATGCTCGGCGCACCACTTCTCGAGGTTGGCGCGGTCGATGGCCGAGGCCTTGTAGTCATGGAAGCTGTAGGCCACGCCTTGCTCTTCGAGCCAGGTGCGGGCCTTCTTCATGGTGTCGCAGGCCTTGATGCCGTAGAGGGTGATGCTCATGGTGTCTTTCCCTTGAATCTCACAGGCCTTTGATGAAGTGGCGGATTCGCTCGCCGGCTTCGACGCACTCGGCCAGCGGGGCCACCAGGGCCATGCGGACGCGACCGGCACCGGGATTGAAGCCATTCACGGCGCGCGACAGGTAGGAGCCTGGAACCACGGTAACGTGCTCGCGGGCGAAGAGTTCGCGGGTGAAGGTTTCGTCGTCCAACGGGGTCTTCGCCCAGAGGTAGAAGCCGCCGTCGGGACGCTGCACGTCCAGCACCGGACCAAGGATATCCAGCATGGCGTCGAATTTCTCGCGGTACAGGGCGCGGTTGGCGCGCACGTGGACTTCGTCGTTCCAGGCAGCGACGCTGGCCAGCTGGGTCTGCACCGGCATGGCGCAGCCGTGGTAGGTGCGGTACAGCAGGAAGGACTTGAGGATGTCGGCGTCGCCGGCGACGAAGCCGGAACGCAGGCCGGGCAGGTTGGAACGCTTGGACAGGCTGTGGAACACGACGCAGCGCTTGAAGTCCGAGCGGCCGAGTTCGGCGCAGGCGGTGAGCAGGCCGGCTGGCGGGTTCTGCTCGTCGAAGTAGAGCTCGCTGTAGCACTCGTCGGCGGCGATCACAAAGTCATGCTCGTCGGCCAGGGCGATGAGCTTCTTCAGGGTGTCTACCGGAATCAGCGCGCCGGTGGGGTTGCCCGGGGAGCAGAGGAAGAGGATCTGGCAGCGCTGCCAGACATCCGCCGGAACGGCGTCGAAGTCCGGGTTGAAGCCGTTCTCCGCCAGGCACGGCAGATAGTGGGGCTCGGCACCGGCCAGCAAGGCCGCGCCTTCGTAGATTTGATAGAAGGGGTTCGGGCTGACCACCAGGCCGTTGTCGGCACGGTTGACCACCGCCTGGGTAAAGGCGAACAGCGCCTCGCGGGTGCCATTAACTGGCAGCACGTGACGGGCGGCGTCGAGCCAGCCCTCGGGGACCTTGAAGCGACGCTCGCACCATTGCGCGATGGCTTCGCGCAGCGCCGGAATCCCCAGGGTGGTGGGGTAGACCGCCATCTGATCGAGATTGGCCGACAGGGCTTCGGCGACGAAGGCCGGGGAGCGGTGCTTGGGTTCGCCGATGGACAGGGCGATGGCCTTCTTCTCCGCCGGTGGCTGGGCGCCGGCCAGCAGGGCACGGAGTTTCTCGAAGGGGTAGGGCTGTAGGTGATTCAGGGCGTCGTTCATGGTTGTAGGGCGTCAACAGGGAGGTCGTGGGTAAAACGGTGCAATCCGGCCTGCGGCCTTATTGCACCCTACGGGTTCAGATACTCAATCGCGTCGGGTCCACGCTTTGTCCGTTGGCTTCGGACAGCTGGGAGACAATCGCTTCCTGCAGCCGCAGGCAGAACTCGGGATCGGAGAGCGGCTGGTTGGCGGCGTCGGTGACGAAGAATACGTCTTCCACGCGTTCGCCCAGCGTGGCGATCTTGGCGTTCTGCAGCGACAGGTCGAACTCCACGAAGATCCGGCCGATGCGTGCCAGCAGGCCTGGACGGTCGGGGGCGATCAGTTCGAGGATGGTCACCGGTCGCTGGGCGTCGTTGGAGATGGTCACTTGCGGCGGGAAGGCGAAGTGCTTGAGCTGGCGCGGTACGCGGCGCTGGATGATGGCCGGGTATTCGTCCGGGTTCTTCAGGGCGTCGATCAGGCCTTCACGGATTTCGCGGATACGCGCCGGGTTGTCACCGATCCGCCCGCCATCCGCATCGAGCACGATGTAGGTGTCGAGGGTGAACTGGCTGGTGGACGTGATGATCCGCGCGTCATGAATGTTCAGGTTCAGCTGTGACATGGCGGCCACGGTCACGGCGAAGAAGTCGTGCTGGTCCGGCGCATAGATGAATATCTGCGTGGCGCCTTCGAACTCGCGCTGGGCGGTTTCCTTGATCAGGACCAGCGGATCGTTCCCGGCCGGATGCTGGAGTATCGCCTCGGTGTGCCAGACCACGTCGTTGGCGGTATGGCGCAGGAAATAGTCGTCACCCAGCTGGCTCCAGAGCTGCTCGGCTTCGTCCTGGTCGATGCCATTGCGCACCAGGGTGTCGATGGCGGCGGATTGGGTCTGGCGAATCTGCTCTTCGCGGTCCAGCGGGTTTTCCAGGCCACGGCGCAACGCGCGCTTGGTCTCGGTGTAGAGCTGGCGCAGCAGGCTGGCGCGCCAGGAGTTCCACAGGCTCGGGTTGGTGGCGTTGATATCGGCCACGGTGAGCACATAGAGGTAGTCCAGCCGGGTCTGGTCGCCTACCAGCCGCGCAAAGTCGTAGATCACCTGCGGATCGGACAGGTCCTTGCGTTGGGCTGTGGTGGACATCACCAGGTGATGCTGCACCAGCCAGGCCACCAGGCGGGAATCCCACACTGGCAATTGGTGGCGAGCGCAGAAGATTTCCGCGTCTACGGCGCCCAGCTCGGAGTGGTCGCCACCACGGCCCTTGCCGATGTCGTGATAGAGCCCGGCGAGGTAGATCAGCTCCGGCTTGGGCAGCTTGTCCATCAGCTTGCTGGCCAGGGGAAACTTCTCCGCCAGCTCCGGCCACTTCAGTTTGCGCAGGTGCTTGATCAGGTTGAGGGTGTGGGCGTCCACCGTATAGATGTGGAACAGGTCGTGCTGCATCTGCCCGATGATCTGGCCGAACTCCGGCAGATACAGGCCCAGGATGCCGTAGCGATTCATCCGCCGCAGGTTGCGGTGGATGCCCTGGGAGGACTTGAACAGCTCGATGAACAGGCTGGTATTGCGGATGTCCTTGCGGAACTCGTCATCGATCAGATGACGGCTTTCGCGCAACAGGCGGATGGTGTCGGCACGAACGCCTTTGATCTCGGGGTGCTGGGCCATCAGCACGAAGATTTCCAGCATGGCGAAGGGCGTGCGCTTGAAGACGTTCGGGTGGGTCACCTCGATGTAGCCGTCGCGCAGCTGGAAGCGGCTGTTGAGCGGCTGTGCCTGGCCGGTTTCCCCGGCGCGCAGGATGACTTCCTCGAAGTGCTGGTTGATCAGGTCGCTGAGTTCGGAAACGCCCATCACCACCCGGTAATACTTCTGCATGAAGCGCTCGATGCTGAGCTTGCCGTCTCCGTCCCCGAAGCCAAGGAGGGCGGCGATCTTGCGCTGGTGGTCGAACAGCAGGCGGTCTTCGGCGCGGCCGGCCAGCATGTGCAGGGCGTAGCGGACCTTCCAGAGGAACTCCTGGCTGGAGGCCAGCATGCTGCACTCGCTTTCAACCAGGAAGCCTTGCTGCACCAGGCCATGCAGGTTGAGGCTGCCGAACTGGCGGCGGGCAACCCAGAGAATGGTCTGGATGTCGCGCAGGCCACCCGGGGAGCCCTTCACATTGGGCTCCAGGTTGTATTCGGTGTCGTTGTACTTGGCGTGGCGTGCCTTCTGCTCGGTGCGCTTGGCGAGGAAGAAGTGCTTGCTCGGCCACATCTGCTCAGGGCTGGTGACCTCCAGCATGCGCTGACGCAGGTGCTCGGGGCCGGCGATGGTCCGGCTTTCCATCAGGTTGGTGACCACCGTCAGGTCGGCCTGTGCCTCTTCTGCGCATTCGGCCACGGAGCGTACGCTCTGGCCGACTTCCAGGCCGATGTCCCAGAGCAGGGTGAGGAAGCCTTCGATGGGCTCGCGGAAGACTTCGTGGTCGGCGCTGTCCAGCAGGATCAGCAGGTCGATATCGGAGAAGGGGTGCAGCTCGCCGCGCCCGTAACCGCCCACCGCCAGCAGGGCGATGTCGGCGTCTTCGCTCCAGTCGAAGCGCTCCCACGCCGCCCGCAGGATCTGGTCGACGAACCAGGCGCGGTCCTCCACCAGGCGACGGATGTCGCGACCGTGGGTGAAACGGTTGTCGAGCACGTCGCGGGCCCGGCGAATGGCTTTCTTGAAGGCAGCGATGGGGCTGGACTTCAAGGCCAGTTCCGCCTGGAACTGCCCGCGGTCGAACAACTCGGGATCCACCTGCGGCATGGGGCGGCTTTCCTTATATAAGTCGTTGATCAGGACGAGGTGCGCGGCAGCGTATCGTCGCTGCGCAGGGTGAGGATCTCGTAGCCGTCGGCGGTCACCAGTACGGTGTGCTCCCACTGGGCGGAGAGCTTGCGGTCCTTGGTGATGGCGGTCCAGCCGTCGCCCAGCAGGCGGGTTTCCGGACGGCCCTGGTTGATCATCGGCTCGATGGTGAAGGTCATGCCTTCCTTGAGCTCCATGCCAGTACCGGCGCGGCCGTAGTGCAGGACCTGCGGTTCTTCGTGGAACACGGCGCCGATGCCGTGGCCACAGTATTCACGAACCACCGAGTAGCCCAGCTTCTCGGCGTGCTTCTGGATCACCTCGCCGATGTCGCCCAGTCGTGCGCCCGGCTTGACCAGCTCGATGCCCTTGTACATGCATTCCTGGGTCACGCGGCTGAGCTTCTCCGCCCATTCCGGCGCCTTGCCCACCATGAACATCTTGCTGGTGTCGCCGTGGTAGCCGTCCTTGATGACGGTGACGTCGATATTGAGGATGTCGCCATCCTTCAGCGGCTTTTCGTTGGGAATGCCGTGGCACACGACATGGTTGATCGAAGTGCAGATCGACTTGGGGAAGCCTTTATAGTTGAGCGGGGCGGGGATGGCCTGCTGCACATTGACGATGTAGTCGTGGCAGATGCGGTCCAGTTCGTCGGTGGTCACGCCGGGTTTGACATGCTCGCCGATCATCTCCAGCACTTCGGCGGCCAGGCGGCCGGCAACGCGCATTTTCTCGATTTCTGCGGGCGTCTTGATGGTGACGGTCATATTGGCTCTCGGGCGCAAACGGAAAAGGCTTGATATTAACAGCTTCAAGCCGCAAGCCATAAGCGGCTGGCAGCAAGCAGCCTGTTTTGCGGAGCATTGTTCCAGTAGCTTGGGTCTGCTTTTTGTGCTATAAAACGCGCCGCTTTACGGACGACCTGTTCGCAAGGCATTAACCCACACACGTATCGACACGATTTCCTGGGTGCCCGCAAGGGTTGGAAATTGGGATGCGTGGAGGCCTAACCCGACTATCGAGGAATAGAAATGTCCCAAGTCAATATGCGCGATATGCTGAAGGCCGGTGTGCACTTCGGCCACCAGACCCGTTACTGGAACCCGAAAATGGGCAAGTACATTTTCGGCGCGCGCAACAAGATCCACATCATCAACCTTGAAAAAACCCTGCCGATGTTCAACGAAGCTCTGTCCTTCGTTGAGAAGCTGGCTGCAGGCAAGAACAAGGTTCTGTTCGTCGGCACCAAGCGTTCCGCTGGCAAGATCGTTCGCGAAGAAGCTGCTCGTTGCGGTTCCCCGTACGTCGATCACCGCTGGCTGGGCGGCATGCTGACCAACTACAAGACCATCCGTCAGTCCATCAAGCGCCTGCGCGACCTGGAAACCCAGGCCGAGGACGGCACCTTCGCCAAGCTGACCAAGAAAGAAGCCCTGATGCGCAGCCGCGACCTCGAGAAGCTCGAGCGCAGCCTGGGTGGTATCAAGGACATGGGCGGCCTGCCGGACGCTCTGTTCGTGATCGACGTTGACCACGAGCGCATCGCCATCAGCGAAGCCAACAAGCTGGGCATCCCGGTTATCGGCGTAGTCGATACCAACAGCAGCCCCGAAGGCGTTGATTACGTCATTCCGGGTAACGACGACGCCATCCGCGCCGTTCAGCTGTACCTGGCCAGCGTTGCTGATGCTGTAATCCGCGGCCGTCAGAATGCTGCTGGTGGCGCTGACGAGTTCGTCGAAGAAGCTGCTTCCGAGGCCGCAGAAGGCTGATTTGACAGCCCTCTAGCGTTACCCGGTGCGCAAGAAGGGGGCTAGGCCCCCTTTTTGCCACCTCCGAATTGTGAATGCCCGGATTCCGGGCTGAATGGTTGAAAACCTATTCAAGAGGATTGCGACATGGCAGAGATTACTGCAGCCCTGGTTAAAGAACTGCGCGAGCGTACCGGCCTGGGCATGATGGATTGCAAGAAGGCCCTGACCGCCGCTGATGGCGACATCGAGAAGGCCATCGACGACATGCGTGCCGCCGGCGCCATCAAGGCTGCCAAGAAGGCTGGCAACATCGCCGCCGAAGGTGCCATCGCTGTCAAAGTTGCTGACGACAACAAGGTTGCTGTCATCATCGAAGTCAACTCCCAGACCGACTTCCTGGCCCTGCAGGACGACTTCAAGTCCTTCGTTGCCGCTTCCCTGGATCAGGCTTTCAACGAGAAGCTGACCGACGCTGCTCCGCTGGTTGAATCCCGCGAAGAAGCTCGTCTGGCCCTGGTTTCCAAGACCGGTGAGAACGTCAACATCCGTCGTCTGAGCCGCGTTGAAGGTGACGTGGTTGGCGCCTACCTGCACGGCCACCGCATCGGCGTAGTCGTGAACCTGAAAGGCGGCACCCCGGAACTGGCCAAGGACATCGCCATGCACGTGGCTGCCAGCAACCCGCAGTTCCTGAGCTCGGCCGAAGTTTCCGAAGAAGCCGTCGCCAAGGAAAAGGAAATCTTCCTGGCCCTGAACGCCGACAAGATCGCCGGCAAGCCGGAAAACATCGTCGAGAACATGGTCAAGGGCCGTATCGCCAAGTTCCTGGCCGAAGCCAGCCTGGTCGAGCAGCCTTTCGTCAAGGATCCGGAAATCAAGGTCGGTGACCTGGCCAAGAAAGCTGGCGCTGAAATCGTTTCCTTCGTTCGTTACGAAGTAGGCGAAGGCATCGAGAAAGTCGAAGTCGACTTCGCTGCCGAAGTAGCTGCTCAAGTCGCCGCTACCAAGCAATAAGACAGCTCCGGCTGTCGCCCCAAGAGGCTGCCCGCTCACGCGCGCGGCCTCTTCGTCAAACTGGGGAGCCATTTTGGGGCGGCTTCCGCGGCGGGCCCGGTTGCCGGGCACCAACTGCCGTTTGCGCAGTCTCAGGACTCGCCAGTACATCGGGCCTCTGGGCCCAGGAATTCAATAGCGCCGCAGGAGAGATACGCAATGGCTCAGCAGGTGAGTGGTCGCCAACCTCGCTACAAACGCATTCTGCTCAAACTCAGCGGTGAGGCCCTGATGGGCTCCGAGGAGTTCGGTATCGATCCGAAGGTCCTCGATCGCATGGCGCTGGAAATCGGCCAGCTGGTCGGTATCGGCGTACAGGTCGGCCTGGTAATCGGTGGCGGCAACCTGTTCCGCGGTGCAGCCCTCAGCGCTGCCGGTATGGACCGGGTAACCGGTGACCACATGGGCATGCTGGCTACTGTGATGAACGCCCTGGCCATGCGTGATGCGCTGGAACGTTCCAATATCCCCGCCATCGTGATGTCGGCGATCTCCATGGTCGGCGTGACCGATCACTACGATCGTCGCAAAGCCATGCGCCACCTGGCTTCTGGCGAAGTGGTGATCTTCTCTGCCGGCACCGGCAACCCGTTCTTCACCACGGATTCGGCGGCTTGCCTGCGCGCCATCGAAGTGGATGCGGACGTGGTACTCAAAGCCACCAAGGTCGATGGCGTGTACACTGCCGACCCGTTCAAGGACCCCAATGCCGAGAAGTTCGAGCGCCTGACCTACGACGAGGTGCTGGATCGCAAACTGGGCGTCATGGATCTCACGGCCATCTGTCTGTGCCGTGACCAGAAGATGCCGCTGCGGGTCTTCAATATGAATAAACCGGGTGCCTTGCTGAACATCGTGGTCGGCGGCGCCGAAGGAACCCTGATCGAGGAGGGCGAACAGTGATCAACGAGATCAAGCAAGAAGCGCAGGAGCGCATGAAGAAAACCCTGGAATCGCTGGATCATGCTTTCGCCAAGATCCGCACCGGGCGCGCCCATCCGAGCATCCTGGACAGCGTGATGGTGTCCTACTACGGCACCGATACTCCGCTGCGCCAGGTCGCCAACGTGATTGCCGAGGACTCCCGGACCCTGGCCCTGACCGTGTTCGACAAGAGCATGATCCAGGCTGTGGAAAAGGCCATCATGACCTCCGACCTGGGCCTGAACCCGGCCACTGCTGGCACCACCATTCGCGTGCCGATGCCTGCCCTGACCGAGGAAACCCGCAAGGGTTACACCAAGCAGGCGCGCGCTGAAGCCGAGAACGCCCGTGTTGCCGTGCGCAACATTCGCCGCGATGCCCTGGCTCAGCTGAAGGACCTGGTCAAGGAAAAGGAAATCAGCGAAGACGACGAGCGTCGTGCCGCCGATGAGGTCCAGAAGCTGACCGACAAGTTCGTCGGCGAGGCTGACAAGGCTCTGGAAAACAAAGAAAAAGACCTGATGGCTGTCTGAATCGCCATGGACAAGAAGCAGCAAGACGCGAATCCCGCGGTGCCACGGCATGTGGCGATTATCATGGACGGTAATAACCGTTGGGCGAAGAAGCGTCTGCTGCCTGGCGTCGCCGGCCACAAGGCCGGTGTTGACGCGGTCCGCGCGGTGATCGAGGTGTGCGCCGAGGCTGGCGTCGAGGTGCTCACCCTGTTCGCCTTCTCCAGTGAGAACTGGCAGCGCCCGGCCGACGAGGTCGGCGCTCTGATGGAGCTCTTCCTGGCGGCGCTGCGCCGTGAGGCCCGTCGCCTGGATCAGAACGACATCCGTCTGCGCATCATTGGCGATCGCTCGCGCTTCCATCCAGAATTGCAAGCCGCCATGCGCGAAGTTGAACAACTGACCGCTGGTCATAAGAAGTTCACCCTCCAGGTCGCCGCCAACTATGGCGGTCAGTGGGACATCACTCAGGCCGCACAGCGCCTGGCGCGTGAGGTCCAGGCTGGGCACCTGCAGGTGGACGACATATCCCCGCAGTTGCTGCAAGGCTGCCTGGTCACCGCCGATCTACCGCTGCCCGACCTGTGCATCCGCACCGGTGGTGAGCACCGCATCAGCAACTTCCTGCTTTGGCAGCTCGCTTATGCAGAGCTGTATTTCTCCGATCTCTTCTGGCCCGACTTCAAGCACGAAGCCATGCGTAAGGCGCTGACCGACTACGCAAAGCGCCAGCGTCGCTTCGGCAAGACGAGCGAACAGCTAGAAGCCGAGGCCCGAGCCAAATGCTGAAACAACGCGTCATCACCGCCCTGGTGTTGCTGCCCATTGCCCTCGCGGGTTTCTTCTTGCTGGACGGTGGCGCCTTCGCCCTGTTCATCGGCGCCGTTGTAAGTCTTGGTGCCTGGGAGTGGGCGCGCCTGGCGGGATTCGCTTCCCAGCCGCTGCGTGTCGCCTACGGCCTTCTCGTGGCGGCACTGCTCTACGGGCTCTATCTAGTGCCGGCCCTGGCACCCCTCGTCCTGATCCTCGGCGTGCTCTGGTGGGGCGCTGCGACGGTTTTCGTACTGGGTTACCCCGAAACCAGCCGCTACTGGGGTGGTACGTCCGGCAAATTGCTCATAGGCCTGTTGATCCTGCTGCCCGCGTGGCAGGGGCTGGTCCTGTTCAAGCAATGGCCGCTGGCCAACTGGCTGATCCTGGCTGTGATGGTGCTGGTCTGGGCAGCCGATATCGGCGCCTATTTCTCCGGCAAGGCGTTCGGCAAGCGCAAACTGGCGCCGCAGGTGAGCCCCGGCAAGAGCTGGGAGGGCCTGATCGGCGGTCTGATCGCCAGCCTTTTGATCACGGCGGGTGTCGGTTTCTACCGTGGATGGGTCGGCTCCGAGTTGCTGCTGGCCCTGGCCGGTGCCGCCCTGGTGGTGATGATCTCAGTGGTGGGCGACCTGACCGAAAGCATGTTCAAGCGCCAATCCGGCATCAAGGACAGCAGCAACCTGCTGCCGGGCCATGGTGGTGTGTTGGACCGTATCGATAGCCTGACTGCGGCCATCCCGCTGTTCGCGGTGCTGCTCTGGGCCGCTGGCTGGGGAACCCTGTGAGTCAGCCGCAGCGCATTACCGTTCTGGGGGCCACCGGTTCGATCGGTCTCAGCACCCTCGACGTCATAGGGCGTCATCCTGATCGCTACCAGGCCTTCGCACTCAGTGGCTTCAGCCGTCTGAGCGAGCTGGAGGCCCTGTGTCTACGCCATCGTCCCGAGTTTGCCGTAGTCCCGGATAGCGAATCCGCCCGCCATTTGCAGGGCGGTCTGCTGGCTGCCGGATTGCAGACGCGCGTCCTGGTGGGCGAGCAAGGGCTTTGTGAAGTCGCCGCGCATCCGCAGGTGGATGCCGTGATGGCCGCTATCGTGGGCGCTGCGGGCCTCAAGCCCACCCTGGCAGCCGTAGAGGCTGGCAAACGTGTGCTGCTGGCCAACAAAGAGGCGCTGGTGATGTCCGGCGCCCTGTTCATGCAGGCCGTACGCAAGAGCGGGTCCGTGTTGCTGCCGATCGATAGCGAGCACAACGCGATCTTCCAGTGTCTGCCCCGGGACTACGCCCAGGGCCTGGCGCCTGTGGGTGTCCGCCGTATTCTGCTGACGGCTTCGGGCGGTCCGTTCCGTGAGATGCCGCTTGCGCAACTGTCGGATGTATCGCCTGAGCAAGCCTGCGCTCACCCCAACTGGTCCATGGGGCGCAAGATATCCGTCGACTCCGCCAGCATGATGAACAAGGGGCTCGAGCTGATCGAAGCCTGCTGGCTCTTCGATGCGCGGCCGGCCCAGGTCGAGGTGGTGATACATCCGCAGAGCGTTATCCACTCCCTGGTGGACTACGTGGATGGCTCGGTACTCGCCCAGCTCGGCAATCCGGACATGCGCACTCCCATCGCCCATGCAATGGCCTGGCCGGAGCGCATCGATTCCGGTGTCTCGCCACTGGACTTGTTCGCCGTGGCTCGTCTGGATTTCCAGGCGCCGGACGAAGAGCGCTTTCCGTGCCTGCGGCTCGCACGACAGGCGGCGGAGGAGGGGGGGAGTGCCCCGGCAATGCTCAATGCCGCCAACGAGGTGGCTGTGGCGGCGTTCCTGGATAGGCGCATCCGCTTCACCGAGATCGCGAGTATCATCGATGAAGTGCTGAACCGCGAAGCGGCGAACGCAGTCGAAACGCTGGATTCCGTACTGTTGGCGGATGCCCGTGCCCGGGCGGCGGCGCAGCAGTGGTTGGTCCGTCAAGGGCGGTAACGGGTGGCCCTAGACGGCCCGCCTGCTCCGGAGGAAACCGATGAGCGCTCTATACATGATTGTTGGCACCCTGATCGCGCTTGGGGTGCTGGTGACCTTCCACGAGTTCGGTCACTTCTGGGTGGCACGGCGGTGCGGGGTCAAGGTCCTGCGCTTCTCCGTGGGATTCGGCAAGGCCCTGTTCCGTTGGCATGATCGCCACGGCACCGAATTCGTCGTCGCCGCCATTCCCCTGGGTGGTTACGTGAAGATGCTGGACGAGCGCGAGGCAGAAGTGCCCGAAGCGCTGCTCGGCCAATCCTTCAATCGCAAGCCCGTTGGGCAACGCATCGCTATCGTGGCTGCGGGCCCGATTGCCAACTTCCTCCTTGCGCTGCTGTTTTTCTGGGTGCTGGCCATGCTGGGCAGCCAGCAGGTGAAGCCGGTGATCGGCAACGTCGCACCGGACAGCATTGCCGCACGTGCTGGCCTGGAAGCGGGCGAAGAAATCGTTTCTGTCGATGGCGAGGCTGTCACCGGCTGGTCACAGGTCAATCTGCAACTGGTGCGCCGTCTGGGTGAAAGCGGCACGCTGCAGGTGAGTGTGCGCGAATCCGGTGCTTCGACCGAGCAAAGCCATGTGCTGCAGCTGAATGACTGGCTCAAGGGCGTCGACGAACCCGATCCGATTGGCGCCTTGGGCATCACGCCCTGGCGTCCGGCGATTCCGCCGATTCTTGCTGAGCTCGACCCCAAAGGCCCGGCGCAGGCCGCCGGCCTCAAGGTCGGTGATCGCCTGCTGGCTCTGGATGGCCAGGCGCTGGACGACTGGCAGCAACTGGTGGAGCGGGTGCGCAAGCGTCCTGCCGAACGCATCACCCTGCGCGTCGAAAGCGAAGGCCAGGTGCGCGATGTCCAGCTGACTCTGGCTGCTCGTGGCGAAGGCGAAGCCCGCAGCGGTTACCTGGGTGCTGGGGTGAAAGGTGTCGAATGGCCGGCGGAAATGCTTCGCGAAGTCAGTTTCGGACCGCTCGATGCCGTTACCGAAGCGATGGCCAGAACCTGGTCCATGAGCCTGCTAACTCTGGATTCCCTAAAGAAAATGTTGCTTGGCGAGCTCTCGGTAAAAAACTTGAGCGGGCCGATAACCATTGCTAAAGTGGCGGGCGCTTCGGCCCAGTCCGGGGTGGGGGATTTCCTGAACTTCCTCGCCTATCTGAGCATAAGCCTGGGGGTTCTCAATCTGTTGCCAATTCCTGTCCTGGACGGGGGGCACCTGCTGTTCTACCTGATCGAACTGGTGCGACGTCGCCCAGTATCGGAGCGGGTGCAGGCTTGGGGGGTGCAGATCGGTATCAGTCTGGTCGTGGGGGTGATGTTGCTCGCCCTGGTAAACGATCTGAGCCGTCTGTAAACGAGTCACTGAATTTCGAGTCTGCCGCCTTGTGCGGCAGATTCTTTATTACCGGTTGGAATAAAAAAGGACTTCATGAAACGCCTGCTGCTACCTGCGGTGCTTGCCGCACTCATGATCGCCGAGGTTCACGCCGAGTCCTTCAACATCTCCGACATTCGCGTCAACGGCCTGCAACGGGTTTCGGCTGGCAGCGTATTCGGCGCACTACCGCTCAACGTCGGCGACACCGCGGATGACCGCCGTCTGGTCGAAGCCACCCGCGCACTGTTCAAGACCGGTTTCTTCCAGGACATTCAACTGGGTCGCGATGGCGACGTCCTGGTCATTACCGTAGTCGAGCGCCCGTCGATTTCCAGCATCGAGATCGAGGGCAACAAGGCCATCAGCACCGAAGACCTCCTCAAGGGCCTGAAGCAGTCCGGCCTTGCCGAGGGTGAAATCTTCCAGCGTGCGACCCTCGAAGGCGTACGTAACGAACTGCAGCGCCAGTATGTGGCCCAGGGCCGTTACTCCGCCGAGATCGAGGCAGACGTGAACCCGCAGCCGCGCAACCGCGTAGCGCTGAAGATCAAGATCAACGAAGGCTCCGTTGCCGCCATCCAGCACATCAACATCGTCGGCAATACCGTCTTCCCCGATGAAGACCTGATCGACCTGTTCGAGCTGAAGACCACGAACTGGCTGTCCTTCTTCAAGAACGACGACAAGTACGCCCGCGAAAAGCTCTCCGGTGACCTGGAGCGTCTGCGTTCCTATTACCTGGACCGCGGCTACATCAACATGGATATCTCCTCCACCCAGGTATCCATCACCCCGGACAAGAAACACGTCTACGTCACCGTCAACGTGGACGAGGGCGAGAAGTACACCGTTCGCGACGTCAAGCTCTCCGGTGACCTGAAGGTTCCCGAAGACGAAGTGAAGAAGCTGCTGCTCGTACAGAAGGGGCAGGTCTTCTCGCGCAAGGTGATGACCACCACGTCCGAACTGATCACCCGCCGCCTGGGTAACGAAGGCTATACCTTCGCCAACGTCAACGGCGTGCCGGAACCCCATGACGAAGACAACACCGTTTCCATCACCTTCGTGGTGGATCCGGGCAAGCGTGCCTACGTCAACCGCATCAACTTCCGCGGCAACACCAAGACCGAAGACGAAGTACTGCGTCGCGAAATGCGCCAGATGGAAGGTGGCTGGGCTTCGACCTACCTCATCGACCAGTCCAAGACCCGCCTGGAGCGCCTTGGCTTCTTCAAGGAAGTCAACGTCGAGACCCCGCAGGTGCCCGGCACCGACGACCAGGTCGACGTGAACTACACCGTGGAAGAACAACCGTCCGGCTCCATCACTGCCAGCGTGGGCTTTGCCCAGAGCGCCGGCCTGATCCTCGGCGGCTCCATCAGCCAGAACAACTTCCTGGGTACCGGTAACAAGGTCAGCATTGGCCTGACGCGTTCCGAGTATCAGACCCGCTACAACTTCGGCTTCGTTGACCCCTACTGGACGCCGGACGGCGTGAGCCTGGGCTACAACGCCTTCTACCGCAGCACCGACTACGACGACCTCGACGTGGACGTGTCCAGCTATGCGGTGGACAGCTATGGTGCGGGCATCAGCATCGGCTACCCGATCAGCGAAATCGGTCGACTGACCTACGGCCTGACCGTGCAGCAGGACAAGATCAACACCGGTATCTACACCGTCGACGAGATCTTCGACTTCATCGAACAGGAAGGCGACAGCTACCTGAACTTCAAGGGCTCCATCGGCTGGTCCGAATCGACCCTGAACAAAGGCGTGCTGGCCACTCGCGGCCATTCCCAGAGCCTGGTGCTGGAAAGCACCATTCCGGGTAGCGACCTGTCGTTCTACAAACTCGATTACCGCGGCCAGCTGTTCACTCCGCTGAGCCAGAGCACCGCGCTGCGCTGGCACACCGAACTGGGCTACGGCGACAGCTACGGCTCCACGTCCGAACTGCCGTTCTACGAGCATTACTTCGCGGGCGGCTTCAACTCCGTACGCGGCTTCGAAGACAGCAGCCTGGGCCCGCGCAGTACGCCGAGCCAGGGCACCAAGCCGGGCACCGCGTTCGACCCGGACCAGGATCCGCTGCCCTTCGGTGGTAACGTGCTGATCCAGGGCGGTGTCGAGCTGCTGTTCCCGCTGCCGTTCGTCAAGGACCAGCGCCAGTTGCGTACTGTGCTGTTCTGGGATGTGGGTAACGTGTTCGATACCAGTTGCTCGTCCACCGCGACCAACTGCAGCAGCATCAACGCCGGTGACCTGGCCAGCTCCGTGGGTGTGGGCCTGACGTGGATCACAGCGCTGGGGCCGTTGAGCTTCAGTCTGGGCATGCCCGTCAAGAAGCCGGACAATGCCGATACCCAGGTATTCCAGTTCTCCCTGGGCCAGACCTTCTAAGTATTATTTCAAGACAACAGTATGTGTTGCAGGAGTTGCATCGTGCGTAAGTTGACTCAATTCGTTCTGGTTGCCGCTGCCATGCTGGCGACTCCGGCCTTCGCGGAAATGAAGATCGCGGTACTGAACTATCAAATGGCCCTGCTCGAATCCGACGCCGCCAAGAAGTACGCGGTCGACGCCGAGAAGAAGTTCGGTCCGCAGTTGAACAAGCTGAAAACCCTGGAGAGCGACGCCAAGCGTATCCAGGACCGTCTGGTGAAAGACGGCGAGAAGATGCAACAAGCCGAGCGCGAACGCCTGGAGCTTGAGTTCAAGCAAAAAGCCCGTGACTTCCAGTTCCAGTCCAAGGAGCTGAACGAAGCCAAGGCTGTTGCTGATCGCGACATGCTCAAGCAGCTCAAACCGAAGCTGGACAAGGCTGTTGAAGAAGTCCTGAAGCAAGGCAGCTTTGACCTGGTGCTGGAGCGTGGTGCTGTGGTTGACGTCAAGCCTCAGTACGACATCACCCGCCAAGTCATCGAGCGCATGAACCAGCAGCGTTGATGATGACGACTCCGGTCTTCACCCTCGGCCAACTGGCAGCGCGTCTCGGAGCCACCGTGCGTGGTTCCGAGGAAAAGGCAATTACCGGCCTGGCTACCTTGCATGAGGCCGGTCCCGGCGACCTCAGCTTCCTGGCCAATCCGCAGTACCGCAAGTTCCTCGCTGACAGTAAGGCCGGAGCGGTATTGCTGACCCCGGCTGACGCCGAGGGTTTTGCCGGCGACGCGCTGGTGGTGCCAAACCCCTACCTGGCCTACGCCGAGCTTTCCCACCTGTTCGATCCGAAGCCCAAGGCCCAGCCAGGCGTCCATCCGACCGCAGTGGTCGCGGCCGATGCCAAGGTGGATCCGAGCGCCAGCATCGGTGCTTATGCAGTGGTTGAGTCCGGCGCGCAGATCGGCGCTGGTGTGACCCTCGGTGCCCACTGCGTAGTAGGTGCCCGTACCGTGATCGGTGAAGGTGGTTGGCTGGCGCCCCGCGTTACCCTCTATCACGACGTCAAGATCGGCAAGCGTGTGGTGATCCAGTCCGGTGCCGTGATCGGCGGCGAGGGCTTCGGCTTCGCCAATGAAAAGGGCGTCTGGCAGAAGATCGCGCAGATCGGCGGCGTCACCCTGGGCGACGACGTGGAAGTGGGGGCCAACACCACCATCGACCGTGGTGCCCTCTCCGATACCCTCATTGGTAACGGGGTGAAGCTGGATAACCAGATCATGATCGCGCACAACGTGCAGGTGGGTGACAACACCGCCATGGCCGGCTGCGTGGGCATTTCCGGCAGCACCAAGATTGGCCGCAACTGCATGATCGCCGGCGGTGTGGGCATGGTTGGCCACATCGAGGTCTGCGACAACGTGTTCGTCACCGGCATGACCATGGTGACTCGCAATATCACCGAGCCGGGTGCCTATTCTTCCGGTACCGCGATGCAGACTGCCGCGGATTGGAAGAAGAGCGCTGCCCGGATCCGCCAGTTGGACGACATGGCGCGTCGTCTGCAGCAACTGGAAAAACGCCTGGCGGCAGTGACCCCGGGCGGGGATGCTTCATCAGAAGCGTGATTCACGCAGCGCCGTGCATCCCCAATCCTCTGAAAAGGCTCCAGGAACATGATGGACATCAACGAGATTCGCGAATATCTGCCGCACCGCTACCCTTTCCTCCTGGTAGATCGGGTGGTGGAGCTGGATGTTGAAGGCAAGCGCATTCGCGCCTACAAGAATGTCAGCATCAACGAGCCCTTCTTCAACGGCCACTTCCCGCAGCATCCCATCATGCCGGGTGTGCTGATCATCGAGGCCATGGCCCAGGCGGCCGGCATCCTTGGTTTCAAGATGCTCGATGTCAAACCTGCGGACGGCACGCTCTACTATTTCGTGGGTTCTGACAAGCTGCGCTTCCGCCAGCCGGTGCTGCCGGGTGATCAACTGATCCTCAGCGCGCAGTTCCTCAGCGTCAAACGCGGCATCTGGAAGTTCGACTGCCATGCCAGCGTCGATGGCAAGGAAGTATGCTCGGCCGAGATCATCTGTGCGGAACGCAAACTATGAGTTTGATTGACCCTCGCGCCATTATCGATCCGGCAGCCAAGCTGGCGGATGGAGTTCAGGTCGGCCCCTGGTCGATCATTGGACCCGATGTGGAAATCGGCGAGGGGACCGTGGTCGGACCGCATGTGGTCATCAAGGGACCGACCCGTATTGGCAAGCACAATCGCATCTACCAGTTCTCTTCGGTGGGTGAAGATACGCCGGACCTGAAGTACAAGGGTGAACCCACCCGTCTGGTGATCGGTGACCACAATGTGATCCGCGAAGGCGTGACCATCCATCGTGGCACCGTGCAGGACCGCTCCGAGACCACCATCGGCGACCACAACCTGCTGATGGCCTATGTGCATATCGGTCACGACAGCGTGATCGCCAATCATTGCATCCTGGTGAACAACACGGCGCTGGCCGGCCACGTGCACGTGGACGATTGGGCGATCCTCTCCGGCTACACCCTGGTTCACCAGTTCTGCCGTATCGGCGCCCACAGTTTTTCCGGCATGGGCACGGCCATCGGCAAGGACGTTCCGGCATACGTCACGGTCTTCGGCAACCCGGCCGAGGCCCGCAGCATGAACTTCGAAGGCATGCGCCGTCGTGGCTTCAGCGCTGAAGCCATCGCCGCCCTGCGCCGTGCCTACAAGGTGGTTTATCGCCAGGGTTTGACCGTGGAGCAGGCGTTGGCCGAGCTGGCCGAGTCCTCCGCACAATTCCCGGAAGTGGCTGTTTTCCGCGATTCCATCCAGTCCTCGACCCGCGGCATTACTCGCTGACCACATGAATCGTCCATTGCGCATCGCGCTGGTTGCCGGCGAGGCGTCCGGCGATATCCTCGGCTCCACCCTGATGCACGCGCTCAAGGCGCGCCACCCTGATGCCCAGTTCATTGGCGTTGGTGGCCCGCGCATGCAGGCAGAGGGGCTGGAATCCTATTTCCCAATGGAACGCCTGGCGGTCATGGGCCTGGTGGAAGTGCTCGGGCGCCTACCGGAATTGCTGGCGCGTCGCCGTCGGCTCATCCAGACCCTGATCGACGAGCGTCCCGATGTTTTCATTGGCATCGATGCGCCTGATTTCACCCTTGGCGTCGAACTCAAGCTTCGTCGTGCCGGTATCAAGACCGTGCATTACGTCAGCCCTTCGGTCTGGGCATGGCGGCAGAAGCGCGTACTGAAGATCCGCGAAGGCTGCGATCTCATGCTCACGCTCTTCCCCTTCGAAGCGCGTTTCTATGAAGAGAAAGGTGTCCCGGTTCGATTCGTGGGCCATCCGCTGGCCGATGCCATCCCGCTGGAGGCCGACCGCGCCGCTGCGCGCGTGGCGCTGGACTTGCCTGAGGACGCACCTGTGGTAGCGCTGCTGCCCGGTAGTCGCGGCGGGGAAGTCGGCAAGCTGGGGGCGTTGTTCCTCGATGCCGCCGAGCGTCTGCGGTCGCTTCGTCCCGGTATCCGCTTCGTCCTGCCTTGTGCCAGCCCCGAGCGGCGGGTTCAGATCGAGGCGATGCTGGCGGGTCGCGACCTGCCCTTGAAGTTGCTCGACGGCCGTTCCCATGAGGCGCTCGCCGCTTGCGATGCAGTATTGATCGCATCCGGCACAGCGACTCTGGAAGCGCTGCTGTACAAGCGTCCGATGGTCGTGGCCTACAAGGTGGCGCCGCTGACCTATCGGATTCTCAAGCGCCTGGTGAAAAGTCCCTACGTGTCCCTGCCCAACCTGCTGGCCCAGCGCCTGCTGGTGCCTGAACTGCTGCAGGACGCCGCCACGCCTGAGGCGCTGGCCCAGGCCATTTCGCCGCTGCTCGACGACGGCGAGATACAGACCCATGGCTTCGATGTCATTCATCGCGCCCTGCGCCAGGACGCCTCGCGTGAGGCGGCCGACGCTATCCTGCAATTGATTGGAGTGTCTTGATGCAACTCGGCCTGGATTTCAGCCTGGTGGAAGAGTTGGTGGCCGGTGTCGACGAAGTCGGCCGTGGCCCGCTCTGTGGTCCGGTGGTGACCGCCGCCGTGATCCTCGACCCGGCACGGCCGATCCTCGGTCTGAACGATTCGAAGAAGCTCTCCGAAGCCCGTCGCGACGCCCTTTTCGACGAGATACGCGAAAAGGCCCTGGCCTGGTGCATCGCGCGTGCGGAGGTGGAGGAGATCGATCAGCTGAATATCCTTCACGCCACCATGCTGGCCATGCAGCGCGCCGTTGAGGGGCTCAGCGTGACGCCGAAGCTGGCCCTGATCGACGGCAACCGTTGTCCCAAGCTCAAGGTGCCCAGCGCTCCGGTAGTCAAGGGCGATAGCCAGGTTCCGGCCATCGCCGCCGCCTCCATTCTGGCGAAGGTCAGCCGCGACCGTGAAATGGCCGAACTGGACGCAATCTACCCGGGCTATGGCATCGCCGGGCACAAGGGCTATCCGACCGCTGTTCACCTGGAAGCCTTGCGTCGACTGGGGCCGACATTGATCCACCGTCGCTCTTTTGGCCCGGTTCGGGCGCTCATCGAAGGCGTCTTCTGACGCCCTCCGTCGCGCCTATCCGCGACCTCGCCCCAAGCCTGTAGCTTTGTCCGAGGGCCCGGTACAATCCGGGCCTTGTCGTTTTCGCGTTTTGCATAGGACTTCCATGACCGCTTCCTTCGTCCATCTGCGTCTGCATTCCGAATACTCCCTGGTAGACGGCCTGGTACGGGTCAAACCGCTGGTAAAGGCAGTGGCGGGAGCAGGTATGCCGGCGGTGGCGATCACCGATCAGAGCAACATGTGCTCGCTGGTGAAGTTCTACAAGACCGCCATGGGCGGCGGGATCAAGCCCATCTGCGGCGCGGACATCTGGCTGGCGAGTCCCTTCGAGGATGGTCCCCTGAGCCGCATGACCCTGCTGGCGATGAACGCCAAGGGGTACCGCAACCTCACTGAACTGATTTCCCGCGGCTGGTCCGACGGCCAGAGCAATGGCCTCGTGATCATCCAGCGCGACTGGGTGAAAGAGGCTGCTGAAGGCCTGATCGCCCTGTCTGGTGCCAAAGAGGGCGAGATCGGCATGGCCCTCCTCAACAATGACCCGGCGAGCGCCGAGGCCATGTTGGCCGAGTGGCAAGGCGTTTTCCCCGACCGCTTCTACCTGGAGCTGCAGCGTACTTCCCGCGTCAACGACGAGGAGCACGTACATGCCGCCGTTGCCCTGGCCGCCCGCTGCGGTGCGCCGCTAGTGGCCACCAACGACGTGCGCTTCATCAAGGCCGGCGATTTCGAGGCCCACGAGACCCGCGTTTGCATCGGCGAAGGCCGCGTTCTCGATGACGCGCGCCGTCCGCGCAATTACTCCGACCAGCAATACCTCAAGTCGCCCGAGGAAATGGCCGAGCTGTTCGCCGACATTCCCGAAGCGCTGGAAAACACCGTCGAGATCGCCAAGCGCTGCAACATCGAAGTGCAGCTGGGCAAGCACTTCCTGCCGGACTTCCCCACGCCCAACGGCATGAGCATCGGCGACTACCTGCGCCATGCCTCCTATGAAGGGCTGGAAGAACGCCTGCTGGTGCTCTGGCCGAAGGACACCACGCCGGATTACGAGGAGAAACGCCAGCTCTACATCGATCGCCTGGAGTTCGAACTGGGCACCATCATCCAGATGGGCTTCCCCGGCTACTTCCTGATCGTTGCGGACTTCATCCAGTGGGCCAAGAACAACGGTGTGCCGGTAGGACCGGGCCGGGGCTCGGGTGCGGGCAGCCTGGTTGCCTATGTGCTGAAGATCACCGACCTCGACCCATTGGCCTACGACCTGCTGTTCGAGCGCTTCCTCAACCCCGAGCGGGTATCCATGCCCGACTTCGACGTCGACTTCTGCATGGACGGCCGCGACCGGGTGATCGACTACGTGGCCGACAAGTACGGACGCAACGCGGTCAGCCAGATCATCACCTTCGGCTCCATGGCGGCCAAGGCCGTGGTGCGCGACGTGGCGCGGGTGCAGGGCAAGTCCTACGGCTTGGCTGATCGCCTGTCGAAGATGATCCCCTTCGAAGTCGGCATGACCCTGGAGGCAGCCTTCAACCAGGAAGAGGTGCTGCGGGACTTCCTCAAGGTTGACGAGGAAGCCCAGGAAATCTGGGACATGGCCCTCAAGCTGGAAGGCATCACCCGGGGTACCGGCAAGCATGCCGGCGGTGTGGTTATCGCGCCGACCAAGCTTACCGACTTCTCCCCGATCGCCTGTGATGAAGAGGGCGCCGGCCTGGTGACCCAGTTCGACAAGGACGACGTGGAAGCCGCTGGCCTGGTGAAGTTCGACTTCCTCGGCCTGCGTACCCTGACGATCATCAAGTGGGCCATGGAGATGATCAACCGGGAGCAGGAGAAGCTGGGCAAGCCCCTGGTCGATATCGACCGTATCCCGCTGGACGACAAGAAAACCTACGACATGCTGCAGAAGGCGGAGACCACCGCGGTCTTCCAGCTCGAATCGCGCGGCATGAAGGAGCTTATCAAGAAGCTCAAGCCCGACTGCCTGGAAGACATGATCGCCCTGGTGGCGCTGTTCCGCCCGGGCCCGCTGCAGTCCGGCATGGTGGATGACTTCATCAACCGCAAGCACGGCCGTGCCGAGCTTTCCTACCCGCACCCCGACTACCAGTACGCGGGCCTCGAGCCGGTCCTCAAGCCCACCTACGGCATCATCCTGTATCAGGAGCAGGTGATGCAGATCGCCCAGGTGATGGCGGGGTACACCCTCGGCGGTGCAGACATGCTGCGCCGTGCCATGGGCAAGAAGAAGCCCGAGGAAATGGCCAAGCAGCGTGGGGGCTTCATCGAAGGTTGCTCCAGCAACGGCATCGACCCCACCCTCTCGGGCAACATTTTCGACCTGGTGGAAAAGTTCGCCGGCTACGGCTTCAACAAATCCCACTCGGCCGCCTACGGCTGGGTTTCCTACCAGACCGCGTGGCTCAAGGCGCATTTCCCGGCACCCTTCATGGCCGCGGTACTCACTGCGGATATGCACAACACTGACAAGGTGGTGACGCTGATCGAAGAGTGCCGGCACATGAAGCTGCGCATCGTCGCCCCCGACGTGAACAACTCCGAGTATCGCTTCGCCGTCGACAATGACGGCCAGATCGTCTACGGCCTGGGCGCCATCAAGGGCGTGGGCGAGGGCCCGGTGGAGGCGATTACGGAATGCCGCGCCGAAGGCGGTCCGTTCAAGGACCTGTTCGACTTCTGCAACCGCGTCGACCTAAAACGCATCAACAAGCGCACCCTTGAAGCCCTGATTCGCGGCGGTGCCCTCGATCGTCTCGGTCCGTTCTTCAGCAACGAACCCAAGGCCTATCAGGCGGGCATCGACCGCAACCGCGCGGTGCTGCTGACAGCCATGGAGGAAGCCATCCAGGCGGCGGAGCAGACCGCGCGTAGCCATGACAGTGGCCATATGGACCTCTTCGGCGGCCTGTTCGCCGAGCCTGAGGCCGATATGTACGCCAACCACCGCAATGCCAAGGAGCTGTCCCTCAAGGAGCGCCTGAAGGGCGAGAAGGAAACCCTGGGGCTGTACCTCACCGGCCACCCGATCGACGAGTACGAAGGTGAGATCCGCCGCTTCGCCCGCCAGCGCATCGTCGAACTCAAGCCTGCGCGTGACACCCAGATCATCGCTGGCCTGATCGTCAACCTGCGGGTGATGAAGAACAAGAAGGGCGACAAGATGGGGTTCATCACCCTCGACGATCGTTCCGGTCGCATCGAAGCCTCGCTCTTCGCCGATGCCTTCAACGTTGCCCAGGGCCTCCTGCAGACCGACGCCCTGGTGGTGGTGGAAGGGGAGGTCAGTCATGACGACTTCTCCGGCGGTTTGCGCTTGCGGGCCAAGCGTGTGCTGAGCCTGGAAGAGGCGCGTACCGGCTTGGCTGAGAGCCTGCGCATGAAAGTGGATTTCAGCGCCCTGCAAGGTGATCGTTTGCGCTGGCTGGCCGAGCTTTGCGGTCGCCATCGCGGCTCCTGCCCGCTGACCCTGGACTACAGCGGCAATGACGCGAAGGCCGTGCTGCAGTTCGGCGACAACTGGCGAATCGCACCGGCTGACGCTTTGATTCAGGCATTGCGTGACCAGTTCGGGCGCGACAACGTCTTCCTGCACTACCGCTGATGCGAACGTGATTGCACGCTCGTAGCGGCCCGATTTCGATTTGATCTCGACCCGAACGCGCCCGATCCCTTAAGGTAGGGCGCCAAATGGAACCAGCCGCCTGGCCCCAAGCGCACGACGGAAGCCTATGAACCCGAACTTTCTGGATTTCGAACAGCCCATCGCCGATCTGCAAGCCAAGATCGAGGAGCTGCGTCTGGTCGGTAACGACAACGCGCTGAACATCACCGACGAGATTTCCCGTCTGCAGGAGAAGAGCAGCGCGCTCACCGAAAGCATCTTCGGCAATCTCACCAGCTGGCAGATCGCGCAACTGGCGCGCCATCCGCGTCGGCCTTACACCCTCGATTACATCGAGCACATCTTCACCGAGTTCGACGAACTGCACGGCGATCGTCATTTCTCCGACGACGCCGCTATCGTTGGCGGGGTTGCCCGTCTGAACGACGAGCCGGTCATGATCATCGGCCACCAGAAGGGCCGTGAGGTGCGCGAGAAGGTACGCCGCAACTTCGGCATGCCGCGCCCCGAGGGTTACCGCAAGGCCTGCCGCCTGATGGAAATGGCCGAGCGTTTCAAGATGCCGATCCTGACCTTCATCGACACCCCCGGCGCCTACCCGGGTATCGATGCCGAGGAGCGCGGCCAGAGCGAAGCCATCGCCTGGAACCTGCGTGTCATGGCCCGCCTGAAGACCCCGATCATCGCTACTGTGATTGGTGAGGGTGGTTCCGGTGGCGCGCTGGCCATTGGTGTCTGCGACCGCCTGAACATGCTGCAGTACTCCACCTACTCGGTGATTTCGCCCGAAGGCTGTGCATCCATCCTGTGGAAAACGGCCGAGAAAGCTCCGGATGCGGCCGAGGCCATGGGCATCACCGCTGAGCGCCTGAAAGGCCTGGGCATTGTGGACAAGGTGATTGCCGAGCCTCTGGGCGGCGCTCACCGTGACCCGGCGACCGCTGCCGAGTCGATCCGCAAGGAGCTCTCCGAGCAACTGAAGACCCTGCAGAAGCTCAACAACGAGGATCTTCTGGCGCGTCGTTACGATCGCCTGATGAGCTACGGCGTAGCCTGATCCCGCTTCAGGCTGCAAAGATCGGGCCCCGGCTTTAAGCTTGGGGCCCGATTTCGTTTCGAGCAGCCCATGTCCCTTGAGTCCCGCCTCCTGACCGCCCTGGCCCCCTGGCGCCATGCGCCGGCCTGGCACGTCGCCTTCTCTGGCGGGCTCGATTCCACCGTCCTGCTGCATGTGTTGGCGCGTCTCGCCCTTCGCGAAGCCCTGCCGCCGCTATCTGCCATTCATGTACATCACGGCCTGCAGGCCGCAGCCGATGCCTGGCCAGAACATTGCCAACGCGTCTGCACTGCATTGGGCGTGCCGCTCAAGGTGCTGCGCGTGACTGTCGATACCGGGCCAAGCCTGGAGCGTGCGGCGCGGGATGCGCGCTATGCCGCATTCGTGGGCGAACTGCGAGCGGGGGAGGTGCTCCTCAGTGCCCAACATCGGGATGACCAGGCGGAAACGCTGCTTTTCCGACAATTGCGAGGTGCCGGTGTGCGGGGGCTGTCGGGTATGCCGCAAGTCCGGCCCCTCGGCTTGGGCAGCCTGGTCAGGCCGCTGCTGCAGGCGTCCCGCGCCGAACTGGAAGCCTATGCCCGCGCCGAAGGGATCGACTGGGTGGAAGACCCGAGTAATTCGGATACGTCGCTTGCGCGCAATTTTCTCCGCCACGATGTGTTTCCTGTGTTGCTGTCTCGTTGGCCGAAGGCGACGGAAAGCCTGGCCCGCAGCGCGGAGCACATGGCTGAGGCGGAGGGGCTGCTGGGCGAACTGGCCCAGAGCGATCTGCAACGCGCCCAGGCTGGCAGCAATTTCCCCTGGCTACCGCTGCCGTCCCTCGATCTGAATGTGCTGGCGTCGTTGTCGCCGCCCCGGCAGCGCAACGCCCTGCGTCACTGGCTGGCAAGGTTCACGCCGCTACCGGACAGCAGCCATTGGGCGGGGTGGGAAGACCTGCGCGATGCGGCCGCCGATACGACGCCGATCTGGCGTCTTGCCCGGGGTGAGCTGCACCGTGCCGACGGACGGTTGTGGTGGCTGTCCGGCGAATGGCTCGCGGTGCCAGAGCGCGACCTGCCCTGGCCTGATCCTGCTCGGCCGCTCGAACTGCCGGGCAACGGCGGGCTGAGTCTGTTGGGGGCGCCGCCGACCGGCAGGCTCGAAGTCCGCTATCGGCGGGGAGGTGAGGTACTGGAACTGGCGGGGCGAGGGCGTCGCGATCTCAAGCGGTTGCTCAACGAATCTCGCCTGCCTGCTTTTGTCCGCGGCCGATTGCCGCTGCTGTTCGTCGATGGTGAGCTGGTGGCCGCCGCCAACCTTCCGGAGCTGGACAGTCGGGGGGCGGGTAGTGGGCAGCTGCGCTGGTCGCCACCGACGAGTGACCAAGGTTTGAGCTGGTAGGGTCTTTCCGGTAGACTACGCTCCCGTCTTACATAGCTTTCGCTGATTCCTTCGGAATCGGCGGTAGTTGCTTTTGAAGCAGCGCCCAGTTGCGCTCCATGGTTGAAGGCCATAGCCCTTCATCGCTTTCCCCGGCGGCATTCCGCCTAAACGCAGACTTCTAGGGTTTTTCATGACGCGCTACATCTTCGTCACGGGTGGTGTTGTTTCTTCTTTGGGGAAAGGCATCGCCTCGGCATCCTTGGCCGCCATTCTGGAAGCGCGGGGACTGAAGGTCACCATGCTCAAGCTCGACCCGTACATCAACGTGGACCCGGGTACCATGAGCCCCTTCCAGCACGGTGAAGTCTTCGTGACCGAGGACGGCGCCGAGACCGATCTCGATCTGGGTCACTACGAGCGCTTCGTGAGCACCACGATGACCCAGAACAACAACTTCACCACCGGCCGCGTTTACGCCGATGTGCTGCGCAAGGAGCGCCGTGGTGACTACCTGGGTGCCACCATCCAGGTGATCCCGCACATCACCGACGAGATCAAGCACCGCATCATCAAGGGTGCTGCGGGCGCTGACGTGGCCCTGGTTGAAATCGGCGGCACCGTGGGTGACATCGAGTCCCAGCCGTTCCTCGAAGCCATCCGCCAGCTGCGTGTGGAAGTGGGCGCCAAGCGCGCCATGCTGATGCACCTGACCCTGGTCCCCTACATCGCCACTGCTGGCGAGACCAAGACCAAGCCGACCCAGCACTCCGTGAAGGAGCTGCGCTCCATCGGCCTGCAGCCTGATGTACTGGTCTGTCGTTCCGACCATGACGTCGACCTGTCCTCCCGTCGCAAGATCGCCCTGTTCACCAACGTGGAAGAACGCGCGGTGATCTCCCTGCAGGACGTCGACACCATCTACAAGATCCCGTCCGTGCTGCACGCCCAGGGCCTGGACGACTTCGTCGTCGAGCGCTTCGGCCTGCAATGCGGCAGTGCCGACCTCTCCGAGTGGGACCGCGTGGTGGATGCCAAGCTGAACCCCGAGAAAGAAGTCACCATCGCCATGGTCGGCAAGTACATGGAACTGCTGGACGCGTACAAGTCGCTGATCGAAGCGATGAGCCACGCTGGCATCCAGAGCCGCACCAAGGTGAACCTGCGCTACATCGATTCCGAAGACATCGAGACCCAGGGCACCGCTCTGCTCGAAGGCGTCGACGCCATCCTGGTTCCGGGCGGATTCGGCCTGCGCGGCGTGGAAGGCAAGATCTCCACCGTGCGCTTTGCCCGCGAGAACAAGATTCCCTACCTGGGCATCTGCCTCGGCATGCAGGTTGCGGTCATCGAGTACGCCCGTAACGTGCTCGGCTGGACCGACGCCAACTCCACCGAATTCGACAAGTCCAGCGGCCACCCGGTCGTGGGCCTGATCACCGAGTGGGAAGACGCCACCGGCGCCACCGAAATCCGTACCGAAGCCTCTGACCTCGGCGGCACCATGCGCCTCGGCGCCCAGGCTTGCCAGCTGGAAAACGGCTCCCTGGTACACGGTTGCTATGGCAAGGACGAGATCGTCGAACGCCATCGCCACCGCTACGAAGTGAACAACAACCTGCTGCCGCAGCTGCAGGAAGCTGGCCTGAAAGTCACCGGCCGTTCCGGCGACGGCGCGCTGGTCGAAGTGGTCGAGGCTCCGGATCACCCGTGGTTCGTGGCTTGCCAGTTCCACCCGGAATTCACCTCCACGCCGCGTTATGGTCACCCGCTGTTCAGCGGCTTCGTCAACGCCGCTCTGGCGCAGAAAGCGAAGAAGGCCTGACCCATGGCGCAGAAGATCGTCCGCGTCGGCAATATCGAGATCGCCAACGACAAGCCCTTCGTGCTGTTCGGCGGCATGAACGTGCTGGAGTCCCGCGACCTTGCCCTGAAGGTCTGCGAGGAATACGTCAAGGTGACCGAGAAGCTCGGTATCCCCTACGTGTTCAAGGCCAGCTTCGACAAGGCCAACCGCTCCTCGATCAACTCCTTCCGTGGCCCGGGCCTGGAAGAGGGCATGAAGATCTTCGAGGAAGTGAAGAAGACCTTCGGTGTACCGGTGATCACCGACGTCCATGAGCCCTACCAGGCGGCTCCGGTGGCCGAGGTCTGCGACATCATCCAGTTGCCGGCCTTCCTGTCGCGCCAGACCGACCTCGTGGTCGCCATGGCGAAGACCGGTGCGGTGATCAACATCAAGAAGGCCCAGTTCCTCGCGCCTCAGGAGATGAAGCACATCCTCACCAAGTGTGAGGAAGCCGGTAACGATCGCCTGATCCTCTGCGAGCGCGGTTCGTCCTTCGGTTACAACAACCTGGTCGTGGACATGCTCGGCTTCGGCATCATGAAGCAGTTCGAGTACCCGGTTTTCTTCGACGTCACCCACGCCCTGCAAATGCCGGGCGGCCGTGCCGACTCCGCTGGCGGCCGTCGTGCCCAGGTCACCGACCTGGCCAAGGCCGGCATGAGCCAGGGCCTGGCGGGTCTTTTCCTCGAGGCGCATCCGGACCCGGACAACGCCAAGTGCGATGGCCCCTGCGCCTTGCGCCTGAACAAACTCGAACCCTTCCTGTCCCAGCTCAAGCAGCTGGACGACCTGGTCAAGAGTTTTCCGCCGATCGAGACTGCCTGAACCGGCCGATCTCCGGTAAAGTGCCGCGTGGGCACAAACTGACCGATCGGTCAGGACATTCGCCGGGTCAGCCGACCCCGAGCCCCGGCGAATCGCCTCACTTTCTGCTGAGCGTTTTCGTCAACTTTTGGAGTGCTAACAACAATGGCAAAGATCGTCGACATCAAGGGCCGCGAGGTTCTGGACTCCCGTGGCAACCCCACTGTGGAAGCCGATGTGATCCTCGAGAACGGCATCATCGGCAGCGCTTGCGCGCCGTCCGGTGCTTCCACCGGTTCCCGCGAGGCACTGGAACTGCGTGATGGCGACAAGAGCCGTTACCTGGGCAAGGGCGTACTGAAGGCTGTGGGCAACATCAACGGCCCGATCCGCGACCTGCTCCTGGGCAAGGACGCTGCTGACCAGAAAGCCCTCGACCACGCCATGATCGAACTGGACGGTACCGAGAACAAGGGCAAGCTGGGCGCCAACGCCATCCTCGCCGTGTCCCTGGCTGCCGCCAAGGCCGCTGCCCAGGCCAAGGGCGTACCGCTCTATGCCCACATCGCCGACCTGAACGGCACCCCCGGCCAGTACTCCATGCCGGTACCGATGATGAACATCATCAACGGTGGCGAGCATGCCGATAACAACGTCGACATCCAGGAGTTCATGGTTCAGCCGGTTGGCGCCAAGAACTTCGCCGACGCCCTGCGTATGGGCGCCGAGATCTTCCACCACCTGAAAGCCGTGCTGAAGGCCCGTGGCCTGAACACCGCCGTAGGCGACGAGGGTGGTTTCGCCCCGAACCTGGCCTCCAACGAAGACGCCCTGGCCGCCATCGCCGAAGCCGTTGCCAACGCCGGCTACAAGCTGGGCACCGACGTGACCCTGGCCCTGGACTGCGCTTCCAGCGAATTCTTCAAGGACGGCAAGTACGACCTGGCCGGTGAAGGCAAGGTGTTCGACGCTGCCGGTTTCGCTGACTACCTGGCCGGCCTGACCCAGCGTTACCCGATCATCTCCATCGAAGACGGCATGGACGAGTCCGACTGGGCCGGCTGGAAAGGTCTGACTGACAAGATCGGTGCCAAGGTTCAACTGGTTGGTGACGACCTGTTCGTGACCAACACCAAGATCCTCAAGGAAGGCATCGAGAAGAGCATCGGTAACTCGATCCTGATCAAGTTCAACCAGATCGGCTCCCTGACCGAAACCCTGGAAGCCATCCAGATGGCCAAGGCTGCCGGTTACACCGCGGTGATCTCCCACCGTTCGGGCGAGACCGAAGACAGCACCATCGCCGACCTGGCCGTAGGCACCGCCGCCGGTCAGATCAAGACTGGCTCCCTGTGCCGTTCCGACCGCGTGTCCAAGTACAACCAGCTGCTGCGTATCGAAGAGCAACTGGGTGAGAAGGCTCCCTACCGTGGCCGTGCGGAATTCCGTGGCTAAGAGACCGGCTACGATCGGCTGCGCGTCGGAATAACTGCGTTGAGAATGGCTTCGGACTGCTCATTTACAGCTCGTAAACTCCGCGTCCTCAGCCATTCTCGCCTTGTTCTTCTCTAGCTCGCTCGATCGTGAGCAAGTCTCAGCGGTGCCATGTTGAAATCAGGCGCTGAATGCATCTTTACTTCATGTAAACTTCGCAGCCTCACCTGATTTCTCCTGGCCGGTCGTCTCCCGCCGCACGGCAGCGACGTAATCCGTTCAGGAATGGTAAAAGGGCAGCGCAAGCTGCCCTTTTCGCATGGATACTCCCTGGCAAAATGACTCGCCCTAACACTTACTGGTTGTTCGTTGTCCTGATCCTGATGCTGGCTGGCCTGCAGTATCGCCTCTGGGTGGGCGACGGGAGCCTGGCTCAGGTCCAGGATCTCCAGCACCAGATTGCCGAGCAGAAAGGCGAGAACGAGCGCCTGCTGGAGCGCAACCGCATCCTCGAAGCGGAAGTGATGGAGCTGAAAAAGGGTATGGAGACCGTCGAAGAGCGTGCCCGTCACGAACTGGGCATGGTCAAGGAAGGCGAAACCCTCTACCAGATTTCCGAATGAACCAGGCCGACATTCCCTTCTTCTGGGCGGTGATTCCTGCCGCCGGTGTTGGTGCCCGTATGCGGGCCGACCGTCCCAAGCAGTACCTCGAACTCGCCGGGCGAACCATCCTCGAGCACAGCCTCGATTGCTTCCTCGATCATCCGCAGCTCAAAGGGCTGGTAGTCAGCCTGTCAGTCGATGACCCGTATTGGCCGGCGCTTTCCTGCGCCACGGATGAGCGCATCATCCGTGCCGACGGCGGCAAGGAGCGTTCGGACTCGGTGCTCAGTGCCCTGTTGCGACTGGCCGAGCACGGCGCCCGAGCCCACGACTGGGTGCTGGTGCATGATGCGGCACGGCCGAACCTGTCGCGCTACGACCTCGACCTGCTGCTGGCCGAGTTGGCTGACGACGCGGTGGGGGGCCTGCTTGCCGTGCCAGCCCGCGACACCCTGAAGCGCGCCAGTGCTGATGGCCGAGTAGCGGAGACTGTCGACCGTAGCCTGATCTGGCAGGCCTACACGCCGCAGATGTTCCGCTTCGGAGCGTTGCATCGTGCGCTCGCCGACGCGCTGGTAGCAGGCGTCGCCATCACCGATGAAGCTTCTGCCATGGAGTGGGCCGGCAATGCACCCAAGCTGGTGGAAGGTCGCGCCGACAATCTCAAGATCACCCGCCCCGAGGATCTCGACTGGCTGCGTCAGCGCTGGTCGACGCGCGTCTGATCCAGCGCATATTCCGGCCGTTCGGCCAGCCCGGTCTTCAATAGGTCCACCAATTGCCGCACCTTCGGCGATAGGTGCCGCTGCTGTGGATAAAGTGCCCAGACCGCCGTGTTCGGCGGGCGGTGCTGTTCCAGCAGCGACACCAGCGCCCCGCTGCGCAGATGCTCCAGCACATAGTAGTCGGGCAACTGGCATAGCCCGAAACCCCGCAGGGCGGCATCCAGTACTGCCTGGCCGCTGTTGCAGCGCCAGTTGCCCTGGACCCGCACCGCATGCTCGCGCCCCTGCTGGAGGAAATCCCAATGATCCGCGCTGCCGATCAGGCAGTTGTGCCGCGCCAGCTCTGAAAGGCTATGCGGGCGACCGTAACGCTCCAGATAGGACGGCGCCGCGCAGAGGTACATGACCCGTGGTGCCAGGCGTGTCGCCACCAGTCGTGAATCCTGCAGGCGGCCCAGGCGTATGGCCAGGTCGAGGCCTTCGTGCACCAGGTCCAGGGTGCGGTTGCTCAGCTCGATGTCCACGCGCAACTGTGGATGGCGCGCCATGAACTCGTTCACCAAGGGCACGATGAAGCGCTCGCCGTAGGCCACCGCACAAGTCATGCGCAGCAGTCCCTTGGGTTCGCTGGTGAGGTCGCTCACCGCTCGAAGGGCTTCTTCTCGAGCATCCATGAGGCGTTGGCAGTGCTGCAGGAAGGTCTGCCCGGCCTCGGTCAGGGCCACCTTGCGGGTGCTTCGATAGAACAGTCGCGTCTGCAGGCGTTCTTCGAGCCGGGCGATCTGTCTGCTGACATGGGATGAAGAGATACCCAGGCGTTCCGCCGCAGCCGTGAACTGGCCTGTCTCGGCAACCGCGACAAATTCGTCGAGGCCTTCCCAGCGACTCATTGATTATCCCTCCGCAGCAATAATGTTTTGCTTTATGGTGGATTATTTACCATTGGCGCCTCAACTACACTCCTTGGCCATTTCAATCAGCTGGAGAATGACCATGATCAAGTCCCGTGCCGCTGTGGCCTTTGCGCCCAACCAGCCGCTGCAGATCGTCGAAGTCGACGTGGCGCCGCCCAAGGCCGGCGAAGTCCTGGTGCGGATCGTGGCCACCGGCGTCTGCCACACCGATGCCTACACCCTGTCCGGCGCCGACTCCGAAGGCGTGTTCCCCTGCATCCTTGGCCATGAAGGTGGCGGCATCGTCGAAGCGGTGGGCGAAGGCGTTACCTCGTTGGCGGTGGGCGATCACGTCATCCCGCTCTACACAGCCGAATGCCGCGAGTGCAAGTTCTGCAAATCCGGCAAGACCAACCTCTGCCAGAAAGTGCGCGCCACCCAGGGCAAGGGCCTGATGCCGGACGGCACGTCCCGCTTCAGCTACAACGGCCAGCCGATCTACCACTACATGGGTTGCTCGACGTTCTCCGAGTACACCGTCCTGCCGGAAATTTCCCTGGCGAAGATTCCCCAGGAAGCGCCGCTGGAGAAGGTCTGCCTGCTGGGTTGCGGCGTGACCACCGGCATCGGTGCCGTGCTCAACACCGCCAAGGTGGAAGAGGGCGCTACCGTGGCGATCTTCGGCCTGGGTGGTATCGGTCTCGCCGCAATCATCGGTGCGAAGATGGCCAAGGCGTCGCGCATCATCGCCATCGACATTAATCCGGAGAAGTTCGACGTGGCCCGTGAGCTGGGTGCCACCGACTTCGTCAATCCGAAGGACCATGCCAAGCCGATCCAGGATGTCATCGTCGAGCTGACTGATGGCGGCGTCGACTACAGCTTCGAATGCGTCGGCAACGTTGACCTGATGCGCGCCGCGCTCGAGTGCTGCCACAAGGGGTGGGGCGAGTCCGTGATCATTGGTGTGGCGCCGGCTGGCACCGAGATCAAGACCCGTCCGTTCCAGCTGGTGACCGGCCGCGTCTGGCGCGGTTCGGCTTTCGGCGGCGTGAAGGGTCGCACCGAGCTGCCAAGCTATGTGGACAAGGCGCAGAAGGGTGAAATCCCGCTGGATACCTTCATCACCCACACCATGGGGCTGGACGACATCAACAAGGCCTTCGACCTGATGCACGAAGGCAAGAGCATCCGTTCGGTCGTCCACTACTAATCCGGCAGACAGCCCGAGGCGGCAAGGTATTCGCTTCGGGCGTCCGGCTTCCACGGAGATCGCTCCATGACGCTTGAGATCGTTTCCAGCAACAAGAGCTTTGGCGGATGGCACAAGCGCTACCGTCATCGCTCCACCAGCCTCAACTGCGAGATGGTGTTCGCGGTCTACCTGCCGCCCCAGGCGGAGCAGGGTGGAAAGTTGCCAGTGCTCTATTGGCTCTCGGGACTGACCTGCACCGATGAGAACTTCATGCAGAAGGCTGGCGCGCAACGCCTGGCCTCGGAGCTGGGGCTGATCATCGTCGCGCCGGACACCAGCCCGCGCGGCGCGGATGTGCCCGGTGACCCTGACAATGCCTGGGACTTCGGGCTAGGCGCCGGCTTCTACCTGAATGCCAGCCAGGAGCCCTATGCACGCCACTACCGCATGCATGACTACGTGGTGCACGAGTTGCCCGCGCTGATCGAGGCCAACTTCCCGGTGTCCGGGAAACGCGGGATCAGTGGCCACTCAATGGGGGGGCACGGTGCCTTGGTTTGCGCGCTGCGCAATCCGGGGCGTTATCAGTCGCTGTCGGCGTTCGCCCCCATCAGCAATCCCATGGCGTGCCCTTGGGGCGAAAAGGCGTTCAGCCGCTATCTGGGTGACGACCGCGCCCGCTGGCGGGAATGGGACGCGAGCGTGTTGCTGGCTGAGGCGACCGAGCGCTTGCCGATCCTGGTGGATCAGGGCGACCGCGATGACTTCCTCGCCAACCAGCTCAAGCCCGAGGCCCTGCAGGCGGCTGCCAACGCGGCCGGGCATCCGTTGACCCTTCGGTTGCAGCCGGGGTACGACCACAGCTACTACTTCATCGCCAGTTTCATTGGCGACCACCTGAAGCATCACGCCGCGGCCCTCAAGGGCTAAGCGTCGGCAAAATAGGTAGAATCACGCCCTGACTTTTCAGGGCGTTCTTCTCTATGCGAATTGGCCACGGCTACGACGTACACCGCTTTGGTGAAGGCGACTTCATCACCCTTGGCGGCGTGCGCATTTCCCACAAGTTCGGGCTGATCGCCCATTCCGACGGTGACGTTCTGCTGCATGCGTTGTCCGATGCCCTGCTTGGCGCAGCCGCGCTGGGCGACATCGGCAAGCATTTCCCCGACACCGATCCACGCTTCAAGGGGGCCGACAGCCGTGCGCTGCTGCGCCATGTGGTGTCCCTGGTGAAAGCCAAGGGCTGGAAGGTCGGCAATGTCGACGGAACCATAGTGGCCCAGGCACCGAAGATGGCTCCGCATATCGAGGCCATGCGCGCCAACATCGCGGCTGATCTGGAAGTCGACCTGGACCAGGTCAACGTCAAGGCCACCACCACCGAGAAGCTCGGCTTCACGGGGCGCGAGGAGGGCATCGCCGTACACGCGGTAGCCCTGTTGCTGCCGGTATGAACGAACTCGAACTGCTGGGCCCGCGAGCCCATGGCGAATCCCTCGGGCAGGCTCAACTGAAAGCTGTGGCCGAGGATTTCCAGGTTGATGAAGTGCTGGACATTCCACTGGAGGGCGAGGGCGAGCACCTGTGGCTCTGGGTGGAGAAGCGCGAGTTGAACACCGAGGAAGCCGCGCGGCGTATCGCCCGTGCCGCCGGCGTGCCCTTGAAGGTGGTCAGCTATGCCGGGCTGAAGGACCGCCAGGCGTTGACTCGCCAGTGGTTCAGCCTGCACTTGCCGGGCAAGACTGATCCGGATCTGACTGCGGCCGAGAATGCCAACCTGCGGATACTCAAGAGCGTCCGTCACAAGCGCAAGCTGCAACGCGGCGCCCATTCGGCCAACGGCTTCACCCTTCGCCTGACCCGCCTGGCTGCTGACCGAGAGGCACTGGACGCGAGGCTCAAGCAACTGGCCGAGGCCGGTGTGCCCAATTATTTTGGCCTGCAGCGCTTCGGTCACGGCGGTGGCAACGTGGTGGACGCCCGCGCCTTCGCCGAGCGCAAGGAACTGCCGGTGCAGCGCAATCTCCGTTCGCGTTTGCTTTCGGCGGGCCGCAGCTTCCTCTTCAACCGGGTGCTGGCCGAGCGCATCGCTGACGGTACCTGGAACCAGGCCCAGGTCGGCGATCTGCTGGCTTTCACTACCAGCCGCAGCTTCTTCCCGGCAGGCGAGTCCGACTGTAGCGACCCCCGTCTTGCCGAGCTGGATTTGCATCCGACCGGGCCGTTGTGGGGGGAGGGCGCATCACCTGCCCAAGGACAGCCGCAAAAGCTGGAGGCGGCGGTTGCCGCGGCGGAGCCGGCACTTTGCCACTGGTTGGCCGAAGCGGGAATGGCGCACGAACGGCGCATCCTGCGCCTCCCCATCGGCGGTCTGACGTGGCATTATCCCGAGCCTGACGTTCTGCAACTGGAATTCGTCCTGCCGGCTGGATGCTTCGCCACCGCAGTGGTGCGTGAGCTCGTCGATCTGCTGCCGGCAGGGCAGACGGAAAACCCATGCGCATTCTGATTTCCAACGACGACGGGGTGAACGCACCCGGTCTGGCCGCTTTGCATGGTGCGCTCAAGGATTACGCCGATTGCGTGGTCATCGCACCGGACCAGGACAGGAGCGGCGCCAGCAGTTCCCTGACACTGGATCGCCCGCTTCATCCCAGTACGCTGGATAACGGTTTCATTTGCCTCAACGGCACGCCGACCGACTGCGTCCACCTCGGACTCAACGGCATGCTGGAGCAATTGCCGGACATGGTGGTTTCGGGGATCAACCTCGGCGCCAACCTGGGTGATGACGTGCTCTATTCCGGGACCGTGGCCGCGGCTCTGGAGGGGCGCTTCCTCGCCTTGCCGGCCTTCGCCTTCTCACTGGTGTCGCGCCAGGTCGACAACCTGCCTGCCGCTGCGCATATCGCGCGCCGGTTGGTGGCTGCGCATGATCAGCTCGACCTGCCGCCGCGCACCGTACTCAACGTGAACATTCCCAACCTGCCCCTCGAGCACATCAAGGGTATCCAGCTGACCCGCCTGGGCCATCGTGCGCGGGCTGGTGCGCCGGTGAAGGTAGTCAACCCCAGGGGAAAGGAGGGATATTGGATATCGGCCGCGGGCGACGCTGAAGACGGCGGGCCCGGTACGGATTTCCATGCGGTGATGCAGGGCTACGTGTCCATCACACCCCTGCAGCTCGATCGGACTTTCAACGAGGCCTTCGAAGGTCTCGATAGCTGGTTGGAGGGCCTGCTCTGATGTCTCGGGAACAGGATGACCTGATGCGCCGCGGGATCGGCATGACTTCCCAGCGCACTCGCGAGCGCCTTATCCAGCGCCTGTACGAGGAAGGGCTGTCCAATGCCCGCGTGCTCGAGACCATTCGCCGGACACCGCGTCACCTCTTCGTCGACGAGGCCTTGTCCCATCGTGCCTACGAGGACACCGCACTGCCGATCGGCCACAACCAGACCATCTCGCAGCCTTACATGGTTGCTCGGATGACCGAGCTTCTGCTGGCTGCGGGGCCGTTGGACAAGGTGCTGGAGATCGGCACCGGTTCGGGGTATCAGACGGCGATCCTCGCGCAGCTGGTGGAGCGAGTGTTTTCTGTCGAACGTATTCAGGTCCTGCAGGAAAAGGCCAAGGAACGCCTGGCAGTGCTCAACCTGCGCAATGTGGTGTTCCGCTGGGGCGATGGCTGGGAAGGCTGGCCTGCGCTGGCGCCCTACAACGGCATCATCGTGACGGCGGCGGCGGCAGATGTTCCCCAGGCGCTGCTGGATCAGCTGGCTCCGGGCGGGCGTCTGGTGATTCCGGTCGGCGCGGGCGACGTCCAGCAACTGATGCTGATCATTCGCGAAGAGCAGGGTTTCACGCGTCACGTGCTCGACGCCGTACGCTTCGTGCCGCTACTCAGTGGACCGCTCGCCTGAGCGCGTTATCAGGGAACCTGCGTCGAGGGCAACTTTCTGATGCACCGCCAAGCGGTCTTCCTGCGGCACTTTGTGCGGCAGGCGACTGGCTCGTTCGGATATTTCCGGCACAATAATCAAGACCTTCGAATGTTGGGAAAAGGGGACAAGAGTGAGCCTGATGGCCATTCGGCAGTGGATTCGCATGGGGAATGGGCTCGCATGGTTGCCCGCAATGGCCGTCGGTATCCTGCTTGCCGGCTGCTCGAGTACCCAGAAAGATGGTGTCAGCGTCGTCGACCGCAATCATTCGGGGGCGACTGGCGCGTCTCAGCGGCAACCCGTCACCAGCGGCCAGTACCGCGTCCAACGCGGCGATACCCTCTATTCGATTGCCTTCCGCTTTGGCTGGGACTGGAAAGCCCTGGCTGCGCGTAACAGCATTCCTGCGCCTTACGTGATTCGTCCCGGACAGATCATTCGTTTCGACGGCAAGGCGGGTCAGGCGCGACCGGCAGCAGTCGCAACGGCGCCCGCGGTGACCCATCCAAGGACGGGTAGCAGCACCGTTCCAACGCGCCCGCCGGTGCAATCCCAACAACCGGCTGTCCGCCCTCAACCGCAAACGCCGCAACCCGTCGCGACTGCGCCTGTATCTACGCCAAACGCCTCTACTACGCGCTCTGCAGCCGGTTGGGTATGGCCTGCGAGCGGCCCGCTGATCGGCCGTTTTTCGTCAAACGGAAGTTTGAATAAAGGGATTGATATCGCTGGGGAATTAGGCCAGCCTGTCTTGGCTGCGTCAGATGGATCAGTTGTTTATGCCGGAAGTGGACTACGGGGCTACGGCGAATTGGTCATCATCAAACACAGCGATACCTACGTAAGCGCCTACGGTCATAACCGCAGGCTACTGGTACGGGAGGGACAGCAGGTCAAGGTCGGGCAGACAATTGCCGAGATGGGCTCAACGGGAACTGACCGGGTGAAGCTTCATTTTGAAATTCGCCGTCAGGGTAAACCCGTAGATCCGCTGCAATACCTGCCACGTCGTTGACTCGCTATCGGCCCGTTCCACCTACGTGGTAAGGACGGGCTCGGGCGGCGCCAGGGATATAAGGCATCGCCAGGGCTTGTTGTCGAACTCAGCAAGGGACAACAACAATGGCACTCAATAAAGAAGCGCCGGAGTTTGACGTCGATGACGAACTGCTCCTCCTGGAGCCGGGCGTCATATTGGACGATGCGTTGAGCGAGGAGAACGACGCGCCTCTGCCTACCGCGAAATCCCGGCATTCAAGCTCGCCAAAGCAACACAAGTACATCGATTACACCCGCGCGCTCGACGCGACTCAGCTGTACCTCAACGAAATCGGCTTTTCCCCCCTGCTAACCCCGGAAGAAGAAGTGCACTTCGCGCGCCTCGCGCAGCGTGGTGATCCGGCCGGGCGTAAGCGCATGATCGAAAGCAACCTCCGCCTTGTGGTGAAGATCGCGCGACGTTACGTCAACCGCGGTTTGTCGCTGCTCGACCTGATCGAAGAGGGCAACCTCGGCTTGATCCGGGCGGTGGAGAAGTTCGATCCGGAGCGGGGCTTCCGCTTCTCTACCTATGCGACCTGGTGGATCCGTCAGACCATTGAACGGGCCATCATGAACCAGACGCGGACCATCCGCCTGCCGATCCATGTGGTGAAGGAGCTCAATGTCTATCTGCGAGCTGCTCGTGAGTTGACCCACAAGCTGGATCACGAGCCTTCGCCTGAAGAAATCGCCAATCTGCTGGAAAAGCCGGTCGACGAGGTCAAGCGCATGCTCGGTCTCAACGAGCGGGTGACTTCGGTGGATGTTTCGCTTGGCCCGGATTCCGACAAGACCCTGTTGGACACCCTGACCGACGACCGTCCCACTGACCCTTGCGAGTTGCTGCAGGACGATGATCTCTCGCAGAGCATCGACCAGTGGCTGTCCGAACTGACCGACAAGCAACGAGAAGTGGTTGTTCGCCGCTTCGGATTGCGTGGCCATGAAAGCTGCACGCTTGAGGAAGTGGGCCAGGAGATCGGCCTGACCCGCGAGCGGGTGCGGCAGATCCAGGTCGAAGCGCTGAAACGGCTTCGGGAAATCCTGGAGAAGAATGGCTTGTCCAGCGATGCCCTGTTCCAGTAAAGCTGGAACAGAATGAAAGAGCCCGGCATAGGCCGGGCTTTTTTATGACCGATGAAAAGCGTGGGCCGGGGGAGGCAGCAACTGTGATCTTGGTGTCTTCCATTGAGTAACGCCCTGCGACGTCCACTTTTGTGCATCGCTGTGTAAGTCATTGCTTACAGGCTATGTACGTTATCAGAGGAACTTGCTGGTCGTAATTGGTGGAAATCAGCGAAAGATATTTTTTAACGTATTGATTTATAATGATTTTATTTTTATTTCTGGGATTCTTTTACCCACCGGTGCGGCAAACTGCCAACTTGCTGGGGGCGTCTGGATCGCTAATATCTCCCTTGCGTACAGGATGTACGCGGGTTGATAAGGACTTCGACCAGGACATCGCGGGATGCGATTCATCAGGATGATGAGCAAGGACTACAGGGAATAGGGACAAAAGAGTGGGCGGGTATCCCCCGCCCCTTTTTTTCGCCCGCAGGAAAGCAAAAGGCCCGCAGATGCGGGCCTTTTTGCGTTTGGATGCGTAGACGAATCAGCGCTCCAGCTGCTCCAGCTTGCCTTTGACGCCATCCCACTCTTCGGCATCGGCCAGGGCGTCTTTCTTCTCGGTGATGTTCGGCCACACTTCGGCCAGATCACGGTTCAGCTCGATGAACTCCTGCATATCCTCAGGCACTTCATCCTCGGAGAAGATGGCTTGCGCCGGGCATTCAGGCTCGCACAGTGCACAGTCGATGCACTCGTCCGGGTGAATGACCAGGAAGTTCGGGCCTTCGTAGAAGCAGTCCACCGGACAGACTTCCACACAGTCGGTGTATTTGCATTTGATGCAGTTGTCGGTGACGACGAAGGTCATTTCTATTCTTCTCCTCAAGCGGCGGCTCGGAAGCCTTCTATATCTGGCTTCTCGGCTCGGGAACTCACGGTACCGGGTAGGCTGAATCCCGGGTGCACTCCAGAGCGCGCGGGATTCTAGCAGCTTGTGCGGTTAAGGGGTTAGAGGCGTGACTTCAGTGTATATAACAGCTCAAGCGCTTGCCGGGGCGTCAGATCATCCGGCTTGATCTTCGCCAATTCGTCCAGCACAGGGTGGGGCAGGCTGGCGAACAGGTCGCTCTGCATGGGAGCGCTCGGCTGGCCGGGGTCCTGTCGCGGGGCGTCATGGGGCAGGCTGGTGGTTTCCAGCCGCGCCAGGTGCTCGCGGGCGCGCTGGATGACGCCGCCTGGAACACCCGCCAGTTGCGCTACTGCCAGGCCATAGCTCTGGCTCGCGGGCCCCGGCAGTACATGGTGCAGGAACACGATGCGCTCTTTGTGTTCGGTGGCATTCAGGTGGACGTTCGCTACCACCGGCTCAGCTTCCGGCAGAACGGTCAGCTCGAAGTAATGGGTAGCGAACAGGGTGAAGGCGCGCAATCGAGCCAGGTGCTCGGCTGCCGCCCAGGCCAGCGAGAGGCCGTCGAAGGTGCTCGTACCGCGGCCCACCTCGTCCATCAGCACCAGGCTGCTGGCACTGGCGTTGTGCAGGATGTTGGCGGTTTCGCTCATCTCCACCATGAAGGTGGAACGGCCGCCGGCCAGGTCGTCGCTGGAACCGATGCGGGTGAAGATGCGGTCCACCAGTGACAACTCGCAGCTGGCCGCAGGCACGAAGCAGCCAATGTGGGCGAGCAGGACGATCAACGCGGTCTGGCGCATGTAGGTTGACTTACCGCCCATGTTCGGGCCGGTGATGATCAACATGCGGGTGGCGTCGTCCAGGGCCAGGTCGTTGGCCACGAAGGGCGTGTCCAGTACCTGCTCCACTACCGGGTGACGGCCCTGGTTGATGCGCATGCAGGGTTCGTCGACGAAGCGTGGTCGGTTCAGGTCGAGGTTCAGCGCCCGCTCGGAGAAGTTGCTCAGCACGTCCAGTTCAGCCAGGGCGGCGGCGGTGTCCTGCAGCGGGGCCAATTGCTCGATCAGCAGTTCCAGCAGTTCGTCATAGAGCATCTTTTCGCGCGCAAGGGCGCGGCTCTTGGCCGACAGCGCCTTGTCTTCGAAGGCTTTCAGCTCTGGCGTGATGAAACGCTCGGCGCCTTTCAGCGTCTGGCGACGGATGTAGTCCGCGGGTGCCTGCTCGGCCTGCACGCGCGGCAGTTCGATGTAATAGCCGTGGATGCGGTTGTAGCCGACCTTGAGGTTGGGCAGGCCGGTACGGGCTTTTTCCCGTGTTTCCAGATCCATCAGGTACTGGCCGGCGTTCTCGCTCAGCGCCTGGAGCTCATCCAGTTCGGCGTCGTAGCCGGTCTTGATCACACCGCCGTCACGGATCACCGCCGGCGGGGTTTCGATAATGGCGCGAGCCAGCAGGTCGGCCAGTTCCGGATAGGTACGGATGCTACCGGCCAGGTCCTGCAGGTGCGGCGCTTCCAGTTCGGTCATGGCGCCTTGCAGTTGCGGCAGGGCCGCGAGAGCGTCACGCAGGCGGGCCAGGTCACGGGGCCGCGCATTGCGCAGGCCGATACGGGCGAGGATGCGTTCGACGTCGCCGATCTCTTTCAGCTGCGGTTGCAGGCCTTCGAAACGGTAACGGTCCAGCAGGCAGTCGATGGAGTCCTGACGGGCCACCAACACGGCACGGTCGCGCAATGGGCGGTTCAGCCAGCGGCTCAGGAGCCGGCTGCCCATGGCGGTCTGGCAACGGTCAATCACCGATTGCAGCGTGTTGTCGCGACCGCCGGAGAGGTTGACGTCCAGTTCCAGATTGCGGCGGCTGGCGGCATCGAGGATGACCGTGTCATCGATACGCTCGTGGCGCAGACTGCGCAGATGGGGCAGGGCAGTACGCTGGGTCTCCTTGGCGTAGCCCAGAAGGCACCCGGCGGAGCCTATGGCGAGGGTCAGGTTTTCGCAGCCGAACCCCTTGAGGTCCTGTACGCCGAACTGCTGGCAGAGGCTTTTCTTGGCCGAGTCGCGATCGAAATCCCAAGGCGCACGACGGCGGACACCGCGGCGCTTCTCGGCTGGCAGGCCCTGAGGCCAATCATCCGGTATCAACAATTCGGCAGGGTTCAGGCGCTCCAGTTCGGCCAGCAGGTTTTCCCAGCCCTTGATTTCCTGCACGGTGAAACGGCCGCTGGTGATGTCCAGCACGGCCAGGCCGAACAGGCGCTCATCGCCCAACACGGCAGCGAGCAGGTTGTCGCGGCGTTCATCGAGCAGTGCTTCGTCGCTGATGGTACCGGGGGTGATGATGCGAACCACCTGGCGTTCCACCGGCCCTTTGCTGGTGGCGGGATCGCCAATCTGCTCGCAAATGACCACGGACTCGCCCAGCTTCACCAGCTTGGCCAGGTAACCTTCCACCGAATGGAAAGGGATACCGGCCATGGGAATCGACTTGCCTGCCGATTGGCCGCGCGCGGTCAGAGTGATGTCGAGGAGCTTGGCGGCTTTCTTGGCGTCCTCATAGAAGATCTCGTAGAAGTCGCCCATGCGATAGAACATCAGCTGGTCCGGGTGCTGATTCTTCAGCCTCCAGTACTGCTGCATCATGGGTGTGTGTTCGCTGAGATCGCTCTGACTCATTGGCTGGCCTTGCGTGCAAAAGGCGCTAGTGTACGGTATCCCGTTGGCCCGCTTTAACCCCGGAGTGCACATGTCTGTTACCGATGAAGAGCTGACTTCCCTGGCCGCCAGGCTGGGTGAGGAACTGAAGGCGCGTGGCGAATCGGTAAGCACCGCGGAATCCTGCACCGGCGGTGGTATCGCCGAGGCCATTACTCGTATTCCCGGTAGCTCGGCCTGGTTCGAGGCGGGCTATGTCACTTACTCGAATGCGCAGAAGACCGAGCAATTGGCAGTGTCGGCGGCGTTGTTCCCGCAGGTGGGCGCTGTGAGCCAGGAGGTGGTCGAGGCCATGGTGCATGGTGCCCAGAAGCGCAGCGGCGCACGCTTTGCCGTGGCGGTCAGCGGCGTGGCCGGGCCGGATGGGGGCTCACCGGAGAAACCGGTCGGTACGGTGTGGCTGGCGTGGGGCGATGGAAATGACGTGGAGGCTGTACGCCGCCATTTTCCGGGTGATCGCCTGGCCGTACGCCGACAAACCGTTGCGGAAGCGCTCAGGGGGCTGATCCGACTAGCTGCAGGAGAAAAAGCCGTTCAGGGGTAGGCGAGCGACTTGCCCTATGGAATAATACTGTCTACTTATACAGTTGTTGGTGGCCGCCAGGCCCTCTTGATTTTAGTGAGGACTTCAATGGACGAGAACAAGAAGCGCGCCTTGGCTGCTGCCCTGGGCCAGATCGAGAAACAGTTCGGCAAGGGGGCGGTCATGCGCATGGGCGACCATGACCGCCAGGCCATTCCGGCTATTTCCACCGGTTCCCTCGGCCTGGACATCGCGCTTGGTATTGGCGGTCTGCCGAAGGGCCGTATCGTAGAAATCTACGGTCCGGAATCCTCCGGTAAAACCACCCTGACCCTCTCCGTCATCGCTGAAGCCCAGAAAATGGGCGCTACCTGCGCCTTCGTCGACGCCGAACATGCCCTGGATCCGGACTACGCCGGCAAGCTTGGTGTGAATGTCGACGACCTGCTGGTTTCCCAGCCGGATACCGGTGAACAGGCCCTGGAAATCACCGACATGCTGGTGCGCTCCAATGCCGTTGACGTGATCATCGTCGACTCCGTGGCCGCCCTGGTACCCAAGGCCGAAATCGAAGGCGAGATGGGTGATTCCCACGTCGGCCTGCAAGCACGTCTGATGTCCCAGGCCCTGCGCAAGATCACCGGCAACATCAAGAACGCCAACTGCCTGGTCATCTTCATCAACCAGATCCGTATGAAGATCGGTGTGATGTTCGGCAACCCGGAAACCACCACCGGTGGTAACGCTCTGAAGTTCTACGCTTCCGTGCGTCTCGACATCCGCCGTACCGGCGCGGTGAAAGAGGGCGAGGAAGTCGTGGGTAGCGAAACCCGCGTGAAGGTAGTGAAGAACAAGGTGGCCCCGCCCTTCCGCCAGGCCGAATTCCAGATCATGTACGGCAAGGGTATCTACCGTACTGGCGAGATCATCGACCTGGGTGTGCAGCAAGGCCTGGTGGAGAAATCCGGCGCCTGGTACAGCTACCAGGGCAACAAGATCGGCCAGGGCAAGGCGAACGCCGCCAAGTACCTGGAAGACAACCCGGAAGTTGGCAGCGCCATCGAGAAGATCATCCGCGAGCGGCTGCTGGTCGACTCCACTGCCAACAACAAGTCGGCAGCTACTGCTGACGACCTGGCCGACGTAGACCTCTGATCCTCCCATGCCCGTTGTGCTCGACAGCCCCGCCGCAGTGCGGCGGGCCGCCATGGATCTGCTGGCGCAGCGCGAACACGGGCGAGTCGAGCTGACGCGTAAATTGCGTCAACGCGGCGCCCCTCCCGAGTTGATCGACAGCGCCCTCGACCGTTTGACGGAAGAGGGCCTGCTCTCCGAATCCCGCTATCTCGAAAGTTTCATCGCCAGCCGCGCCCGCGGTGGTTATGGACCGCAACGCATCCGTGAAGAATTGGCCCAGCGTGGATTGCCGCGTGGCGATATCGACCAGGCCTTGCGCGAGGCCGATGTCGACTGGAGCGAGCAGCTGCGAGAAGTGTGGCGCCGCAAGTTCAACCGGCAGCCGCAGGACGCTCGTGAGCGTGCCCAGCAAGGCCGTTTTCTCGCCTACCGTGGCTATTCCATGGAGATGATCAGCCGTCTCCTGCGTGGTGGTTCCGACGACTGATTTTCCTGAACGCAGCCTTGAGCCATGCGCGACTGCGCATGGCTGGTTGCTGGACGGAATTGATTACGCTCGGTGGATCAGACGTTGCTGGCCCAGTGTTGCGGCAGGTTGATGAAGTCGATCAGCTCGCGCAGGCGGCCATGGTCACGGCCATTGAAACGAAATGCCAGGCGAATGAGCTCACTGAACTCCGGCTCATCCTTCTCCGACTCCAGATAGGCCTGCTGACTGAAATCGCCTTCCAGACACAGGTCTGCGAACTGCTCCTGGATCTGGTCGAGGGCCCTTCCGCTGAGCGGATGATTCATGCGGATCACAAAGCTGTTCTTCAGCCAGCGACTGGAATGGTAGTTGCGGTAGAACTGTGCGATTTCGGCTGCGGCTTCGTCCGCATTGCGCACCAGACGCATCAGGTTCATGTCGCTGGGCAGGATGTAGCGGTTGCGTTCCAGTTGCTCGTGGAGGAATCCGATGGCGTCCTCCCAATAGCTGCCATCCGGTTCGTCCAGCAACACCACCGGGACGACCGGGCTCTTGCCGGTCTGGATCAGGGTCAGCACTTCCAGTGCTTCATCCAGCGTGCCGAAGCCACCCGGGCACAGCACCAGCGCATCGGCTTCCTTGACGAAGAACAGCTTGCGTACGAAGAAGAAGTGGAACGACAGCAAATGCTCGGTGCCGTCGACCGTTGTGTTGGCGTGCTGTTCGAAGGGGAGGGTGATATTCAGTCCGAGACTGTTTTCCAGTCCCGCACCTTCATGGGCTGCGGCCATGATTCCGCCGCCGGCGCCGGTGATGACCATCAGGTCGCGCTTGGCCAGTTCAGCACCCAACTGGCGGGCGAGGTTGTAGACAGGATGACCCTCAGGGGTCCGCGCGGAACCGAACACGGTGACTTTACGACGCCGTTTGAACTGCTCCAGTACGCTGAAAGCGTGCTCCATCTCGCGCAGGGTCTGCAGCATGATCTTGGCGTCCCAACGGTTACGGTCAGCCTGTGCCATGCGCACGACGGTAATCAGCATTTCGCGGTAGAGCGCGAGGTTGGGACTGCCGCTGGGAACGGTAAGGTTGATCAGCTCATCGACCTTCTGGGTCAGATCGATTCCGCTGGTCTGGAAGTGCCGGGAGAGATAATCGTCCGGATCATAGGGCATAGCATTCTCCTTGCTCATCAACATCTCTGAGCAGCTCCGCTGGCTATGTCCGGAATCCGGGCGACCCAGGCGAGCCGCTCAACTACAGCTTGCGGCAGGGAGCGGATCTTTTCCAGCCAACCGCCGCCTGAATGTACAGCGGCAAAAAGTCCGGAGCATTGCGTAGCGCGTCAGGGAAGAGGAAGGAGGAGGCGCTCCCGAAGCTGGGAGCGCCGCGCAAGCGATCAGTTGGTCTTGGCCTTGAGACCGCAGTCCTTGGCGGTGAAACGCTCGGAAGTAACCGGGCGATTGGTCTTGTACTCACTGAACTCGTAACGCAGGCCAGCGCCGCGTGCCAGCAATTGACGGTAACCGGTATTGCGGCAAACGCTGGCGCCCAGTTGCGCGCGTACAGCATCAGGGTTTGCGCGCATCTGGGCGGCATGGCCCTCGCGTACGCTGAGGTGGTTCACCAGTTCGTTGCCATCCACCGTGTAGCCCTGGTCGAGAATGTCCTCGTTGATTGCGCGGGGCGTACCGGCGCTGCTCTCCTTGGCCACTTGCTCGAGCATCTTGCTGAGCTCGAAGTCCTTCAGGGAGGCGGCCTGGGCGAACAAGGGCAGGGTCGCGCAGAGGGCGAGGGCGGTGAGGCGCAGCATGGAAATCTCCTAACGAAAAGTAGCTGTTTGACCAGCGCGGCAATTGTGCGTTCGCAGGCAGGGCTTGTCGCGTGGAAAATCTGCCGCAGACAGTCGAGCCACGGCGCCTCTGGTAGAATCGTTCGATCCTTTCCGACCATTCTGACGCGCAGGCCGCCTTCCGGTATGCGGGTCGATCAGCTGCTGTACTGGAATCTGCTTCGATGAGTCACGCCGTTTTCCGCCTGCGCGCCGATTGCCTTGCGCGCAGCACCCGTCCCTTCGTGGCCCGTGGTTCGCGTTCGCCGCGCTGCCCTGGATGCAGGGTTGCCTTCGAATATTGCTTCTGCGCATGGCGTCCCAAGGTCCCGGTGCGTTCCGGCGTGTGTTTGATGATGTATCACTCCGAGCCGATGAAGCCGAGCAACACCGGCTGGCTGATTGCGGATCTGGTGCCCGATACCTGGGCCTTTGGCTGGTCGCGCACCGAGGTGGATGAAGCACTGCTGGCGCTGCTGGACGATCCGCAGTGGCAGCCTTATCTGGTGTTTCCGGGCGAGTACGTGGAGCCGGAGCGTGTGGTGGATCAGGTCGACACGGGGTCGGGCAAGCGGCCTCTGTTCATCCTGCTGGATGCCACCTGGACCGAGGCGCGCAAGATGTTCCGCAAGAGCCCGTACCTGGATCGCTTCCCGGTGCTCAGTCTTACCCCGGAGCAGATTTCCCGCTATCGCTTGCGCCGCTCCACGCGCGATGAGCACCTGTGCACCGCCGAAGTCGGCGCACTCTGCCTGGAGCTGGCGGGTGATGAGCAGGCCGGCGGCGCGCTGAACGCCTACCTGGATGTGTTCACCGAACGCTATCTGGGCGCCAAGCATAGGCTGCCCCTGGATGAGGCAAGCCCAGCGCACCTGGCGCTCAGCACCTTCCTCTGATCAGGCTTCGGCCTTGACCGGGGTCGCTTCGGCTTCGCGTTTCTGTGGCCAGAGCTGGGCCACCAGCATGCCGGCGAACATCAGGGCACAGCCGAAGTAGCCGCGTGCGTGCAGGGACTCATCCAGCAACAGGGCACCTGCGATGGCGGCGAACACCGCTTCCAGGGACAGGATGATAGCGGCGTGGGAAGCGATGGCATGGCGCTGCGCAACCACCTGCAGGGTGTAGCCGATGGCGACGGCGATCACGCCGCCATAGAGAATGGCCGGTCCGGCCTGGAGGATGGCGTCGAATCGGATCTCCTCGAACACGACCGCCAGCACCAGGCTGACCACCGCGCACACGGCGAACTGCAGGATGGAAAGGCGAATCGGGTCGTAGCGGCTGGCGAAGAAGCCCACCAGCAGCACATGCACACCCCAGACGCAGGCCCCCGCCAGTTGCAGCCAGTCACCGGATGCCACGTGGAACCCTTCACCGACACTGAGCAGGAACATGCCGATGACCGCCAGGCTGGCCCCTAGCCAGGTTCCCATGCCGGTCCGATGGCCGAGGAAGAGTCCCAGCAGCGGCACGATGATGACGTAGAGGCCGGTGATGAATCCGGAGTTGGTGACGCTGGTGAAGAGCAGGCCCACCTGCTGCAGGTTGATTCCCAGCGACAGCGCCAGACCCATCAGCAGGCCGCCGAGAAGCATGCCGCGATTGAGCGGTTGCTTGACCGCTGGCTTGGGCAGTATCAGCAGCAAGGGCAGGAGAATCAGTGCGCCAAGGGCGAAACGCAGGCCGGTATAGAGGAAGGGGCCGATCGCATCCATGCCCAGGCGCTGGGCGACGAAAGCTGCGCCCCAGATGGCGGCAGTGATCAGCATCAGGATATCGGCGCGCAATGCTTGGCTTCGCATGGTGTTTCTCGACGGGAAAGCCGGGAACTTTGCCGCAAAGCGTTCGACTTGACCACCCCGTCCCGGCTCGGCATTCTGGGCGCCGCTTTACGGCCTGCCCGTATCAAGCTTCGGGTCCTGGTCAGCGTATCCCGTTGTGCCGAAATGCCTCTCCACACCCCAGAGAGGCGTGTCTGGGCCCATTACAAAAAGGACATGCCCATGGCCTCATACGAAATTCTCATCGCCGATGACCACCCGCTGTTCCGCAGCGCCCTGCAGCAAGCCCTGACCCTGGGCCTCGGGCCTGATGTGCGACTGGTGGAAGCGGCGAGCATTGCCGAACTCGAGAGCCGGCTGGCTGAGCGTGCCGACTGGGATCTGGTCCTGCTCGACCTGAACATGCCTGGCGCCTATGGCTTCTCGGGACTGGTGCTGCTGCGTGGCCAGTACCCGCAGATTCCCGTCGTGATGATCTCCGCCCAGGAAGAAGCGGCGGTCGTCGCACGCTCCCGCGAGTTCGGCGCAAGTGGCTTCATTCCCAAATCCAGCCCGCTGGAAGTGATCCAGAGCGCGGTGCGTGCGGTACTCGATGGCGACACCTGGTGGCCGCCGCAGCTGCAGGAAGCCCAGGTCCTATCGGACGAAGCAAAAGCCGCCAGCGAAGGGCTCGCCAGCCTGACGCCCCAGCAGTTCCGTGTACTGACCATGGTCTGCGAAGGGCTGCTGAACAAGCAGATCGCCTTCGAGCTGCATGTCTCCGAAGCCACCGTGAAGGCTCACGTAACTGCCATCTTCCGCAAGCTCAACGTTCGTACCCGCACCCAGGCCGCACTGCTGCTGCAACAGATGGAATCGATTCCGTCGGCCTGAGCCCGGCATTTCACGCAAATTTGAAGCGCGTTGCGTTAGGCTGCGCGCTCCTTTCAAAAGCCCCTTCTTCTATGTCGCCATTCAAAGGCCAGACCGGCCTCAAACGCATCTTCAATGCCGCAGGCTATTCGTTCGACGGCCTGCGTGCCGCCTTCACCGGCGAAGCCGCCTTCCGCCAACTCGTGCTGCTCAATGTGGTGCTGATTCCGCTGTCGTTCTTCCTTGATGTCAGTCGTGGCGAACGCGCGCTGATGATCGGCGCCTGCCTGCTGGCGTTGATCGTAGAACTGCTGAACTCGGCCGTAGAGGCGGCCATCGACCGCATTTCCCTCGAACGCCATCCACTGTCGAAGAATGCCAAGGACATGGGCAGCGCGGCGCAGTTCACCGCACTGACCCTGATCACGGCGGTCTGGGCCACCATTCTCCTCGGCTGATCCTCAGGCGATCGGCGGTAGCACGATCTCGTCGCTGCGGTTAACGCCTGCGGTCAGCTCCCGGCACTGTTCGAGAAACTCGCGCATGGCGGCCGTCTGGAATTTCTGCCGGTGCCAGATGAAGTAGAACTGCCGACGCAAATCGATGTCCGGGGTTTCCAGCGGCACCAGGCTGCCGCGGCGGAAGGCATCGCGCAGGGCCAGGCGCGAGATGCAACTGATGCCCAGGCCCGACTCCACCGCACGCTTGATTGCCTCGGTGTGTTCGAGCTCCAGCCGGATGTTCAGCGGAGTAGGGTGATGACGCATGGCCTGGTCGAACGTCAGCCGCGTGCCGGAACCCCGCTCGCGAAGGATCCAGGCCTCGCGGCTCAGCTCCTCCATGCTCGCCTGGCCCTTGGCCGCCAGCGGGTGCCGGGGTGCACAGAACACCACCAGTTCATCTTCCACCCAGGGCACGACTTCGATATCCGGGTGCTGGCAGTCGCCTTCGATTAGACCCAGATCAAGTTCGTACAGCGCGATCTGCTGGACGATATTCGCCGTGTTCTGCACATGCAGGCTTACTTGGCATTCCGGGTGGCGTTGCATGAAGGCGCCGATCAAGAGGGTCGCCAGATAGTTGCCCACAGTGAGTGTGGCGCCGACATCAAGGGAGCCGAAGCCCGTCTTGCCATTGAGCAGATCCTCAATCTCGCGCGCCTGGTCCAGCAGAGCCACGGCCTGGGGCAACAACTGGCGACCGAGGGCGCTGAGACTGAGGCGCTTGCCCGCGCGGTCGAACAGCTGGCAGCCGGATTGGCGCTCCAGTTCGGTCAGTGAAGTACTGGTCGCCGATTGCGACAGCGACAACTGCTCCGCAGCACGGGAAACGCTTTCCTGTTGTGCGACTGCGACATAAACCTGCATTTGTCTGAGAGTAAATCGCATATCTATATAACCGATAACCTATATCTTGATAATTCAGTTAACAGATATTGTGGCGGTCATTACAATGTCGCGCAATTGCGCCCCCTGACCTGTGCGGCGCTGGCGAATTTCCAAACTTTCGGAGCCCCGTAAATGAGCAACATGAACTCCGAGCGCATCCTCAGCGTTCATCACTGGAACGACACGCTGTTCAGCTTCAAGTGCACCCGCGATCCGGGCCTGCGCTTCGAGAATGGCCAGTTCGTCATGATCGGCCTGCAACAGCCCAGCGGCCGTCCGCTGATGCGCGCCTACTCCATCGCCAGCCCGAACTGGGAAGAGCACCTCGAGTTCTTCAGCATCAAGGTGCCGGACGGTCCGTTGACCTCCCAGTTGCAGCACCTCAAGGAAGGCGACGAGATCATCATCAGCAAGAAGCCCACCGGCACCCTGGTCCTCGATGACCTGAATCCCGGCAAGCACCTGTACCTGCTGAGCACTGGCACCGGCCTCGCGCCCTTCATGAGCGTGATCCAGGACCCGGAAACCTACGAGCGTTTCGAGAAGGTCATCCTGGTCCACGGCGTACGCTACGTGAACGAAGTCGCCTACCGCGAGTTCATCACCGACCACCTGCCGAAGAACGAATTCTTCGGTGAGGCCGTGAAAGACAAGCTGATCTACTATCCCACCGTGACCCGCGAACCGTTCGAGAACCAGGGTCGCCTGACCGACCTGATGCGCAGCGGCAAGCTGTTCGAGGACATCGGCCTGCCGCCGATCAATCCTCAGGATGACCGTGCGATGATCTGCGGCAGCCCGAGCATGCTCGACGAGACCAGCGAAGTGCTCGACAGCTTCGGCCTGAAGATCTCCGCGCGTATGCGTGAGCCGGGTGATTACCTGATCGAGCGTGCCTTCGTAGAGAAGTAAGCCTCGAAAGCTCCAACGCAAAGCCCGCCAATTGGCGGGCTTTGTCGTTTCCAGGGCGTCAGACCGGAGAGCTGAAGCGTTGCCCGGAGATCGCCGGGTGGTAGATCGGCTGGATCTTGTTCCCGGCCGGGTCCAGCACGTGGAAGCTGTGGGCGCCGTCGCCATGGGCGAAGGGACGGTCGAGCATGGTCACGCCCTGGGCCTTGAGGTAGTGGTACCAGGCCTCCAGCTCGTCAAGGCTGTCTACCACGAAGCCGTAGTGATCCACTGCCTGCGCGCCGCTGCTGGGGACGAAGGCGCGACCGAGGGAGAGATTGTCGTTACCGCAGGTGAGATAGACCAGGTCCTCGTTGGCGCGGTTGAGGACTTCCATGCCCAGCACATCCACGTAGAAGCGCTCGCATTCCTCCAGGTTGGACACGACGATGGCGATATGGCGCAGGCCATTGAGACGGCTTGGACGGCTGGGCATTTCTTTGACTCCGTTTTTGTATACAATTTTTATGAAATATAAGACAAAACGGAGTTCAACGTGTACTGCCTTCTCCTCAAGACCCGCCTGCGCCCCGGTAGCCTGGATGCATTCATGGATGCCATGCGTATCAACGCTGCCGCCTCAGTGCGCGACGAGCCTGGTTGCCTGGTGTTCGATGTGCTGCAGGATCGAAGCGATCCCGACCTGGTATGGCTCTACGAGGTTTATACCGGCGAAGCCGCGTTCGAGGCACATATGCTGACCCCGCACTTCCTCGCCAGCCGGCCGTTGGTGGAGCCGCTGATACTCGAGCAGGACTGTATCGAAGCGGATTCGCTGGCGCTCAATCCGGCCCGTTGAAAGGCGGCTGTGTGGGGCATGATTCGTCGGCTCTTTTCTGTAGGAGCGAGCTTGCTCGCGAAAAGATCCCGCCCGGGCTGTTCGCGAGCAAGCTCGCTCCTACACGTTCGGCGATGCGACAGCTGCGACGGTTGGTGCTGCCCCGGAAAACTCAGCCCCGTGCAATCTCCAGCACCCGAATCCGCCCCGGTTCGGGGTAGTGCCAGCGCACATCCACGTCCCACAACCGCGCACCATAGCGGCGCTCGGGCTCGGGCTTCTGATAGGCCGGGCGCGGGTCTTGCGCGAGGCACTGTTCGACCAGTTCGGCCAGGGGCTCGCCCAAGCGCTGGCCATGCTCATGGGCCTGGAGCAGGGCACTTGGTTCCCAGTCCACGGGAATCAGATCTGGCGCAGCATCGGCAATGGCATTCAGCGCCTCATCCTGGCGATCGGCGTAGGGCACATAGGGTTTGATGTCGATCACCGGTGTGCCGTCCAGCAGGTCGATGCCGGATAGCCAGAGTCGGCCGGCCTCCACCTTTTCCAGCTTTACCACCGACTGACCGATACCGTTGGGACGGTGAGTGGAGCGGCTGGCGAACACGCCGATGGACTGGTTGCCGCCCAGGCGTGGCGGACGCACCTTCAGGCGCGGTTTGTCCTCCAGCGCCTGGTGGAAGAGAAACAGCAGCCAGACATGGCTGACCTGCTCCAGGCCGGCCACGGCCTCGCCTGTGTCGAAGGGCGGCACCAGTTCCAGTACGCCGCGGGCGGCTGGAGCCAGATGCGGCTGGCGCGGGATGGCGAATTTCTCCTTGAAGCAGGAGCGGACGTAGCCGACCGGCGAGATGACGTGCTGCATATCAATAGGGAACGCGGCAGCCGGCATCGCGGAATGCGCCACCCAGGCGCAGCCAACCCTCGCCCGGGCTGGTCTGGGCGCACGTCAGCGCGCCGTCCAGCTTGCTTTGCCAGATGAAGAACGGGACCGGCGCGGCGAAGCTCGGGATGGCCAGGGTCAGCAGCAGGGAGAGGAGGGTGAGGCGCATGGGGTCATTCCGGTGAAGTGCGCGGCTACCCTAGCGCCGCGCCGGGCGCCGCGCAATAGACCGGCTACAGGTGGAAACCACCGTCGATGGGAATGATGGCGCCGGTCATGTAGGCCCCTGCAGTGCTGGCCAGGCTGATGGCCAGTGCGGCCATCTCTTCACCCCGTCCCCAGCGCTTCATCGGGATCAGCGCGGTATCGCGTGCCATGGCTTCCGGGTCGTTGGCGATGAAGCGGGTCATCTTGCTGGGGAAACGGCCGGGGGCAATCACGTTGACGTTGATGTGTTCGGCCACCAGTTCCCGGGCCAGCATCCGCGACAGCTGATGCAGCGCGGCCTTGCTCGGGCCGTAGGCGTAGGCGTCCTCGCCATGGGAAGTAATGCCCGCCACCGACCCGATATTGATCACCCGTGCCGGGCTCGCCTCACTGCCGGCCTTGCGCAGCAACGGCAGCAACTGCTGGATGCAGCTGAATACCGAGGTGACGTTGAGCTGCATGACCTTCTCCCAGCCTTTCGCCGGATAACTTTCCAGGGGCGCGCCCCAGGTGGTACCGGCGTTGTTCACCAGGATGTCCAGTTGTTCCGTCCGTTGCGCCAGCGCTTCGGCCAGGTTCCTGGCGCCGTCTTCACTGGATAGGTCCGCAGCCAGGCCTTCGCATTGGCCGAAGACGGAGAGTTCGGCGGCAGTTTCACGACAGGCTTCTGCGTCGCGGGCGCAAATGAATACGCGGGCCCCGGCTTCGAGAAAGCCCTGGGCGATCATTCGACCGATGCCACGGGTACCACCGGTGACCAGGGCTGTGCGGCCCTGAAGACTGAAATAAGCGTGCATTGCGAACCTCGCGAGTAAGCCGGGAAAGGCCCATACCCTAGCCCCGGCATAGCCGGGGCGGGGGCATTATCGAGGTGCGGAATGCAGCGGCATTGTCACGCCGGAGCCGCCTGGGAAGCCGCCAGCTCGGCATCCTTGGCCAGGGCGCGCTTGTAGGCCGGGCGTTCGATGAAGCGCGCGATGTAGTCCTTGATCGCCGGGACTTCCGGAATCAGTCCGAACTGGGTCGTCCAGTTCAGCGCGCTGCCCCAGAGCACGTCAGCGGCAGTGAACCGTTCGCCAAGCAGCCAGGGACCTTCCTTGAACTGGCCGAGCAAGGTCTTCATGACACTGTCGAAATCGCCATAGGGCGAACGCGATTCCGGAATCGGCTCGCGCTTCTGCACGCGATCCACCACGGCCGGTTCGAAACAGGACCCGTAGAACACCATCCAGCGCAGGTAAGGTCCGCGCAGGGGATCGCCCAGCGGCGGTGCCAGTTTGGCTTCGGGGTAGAGATCGGCAAGGTAGAGGTAGACCGACACCTGCTCGGTGACCACCGCATCGCCGTGGGTAAGGGTAGGCACTTTGCCCATGGGGTTGATGGCGAGGAACTCGGGCTTGCGCTGCTCGCCGAGCTTCATGTTCATCACGTGGAGGTTGTACTCCACGCCCAGTTCTTCCAGCAGGGTCAACGCCCCTGTGGATCGGGTATAGGGGCAGTGATAGAGGGTTACCTGGCGGTTCTCGGTAGTCATTGTTCTGGTTCCGCGTGGTCCATGGATGAAGCGAGTCTAGACCTTGCCCCTAGAGCCTGCCGTCCCGGCGCAGGCGGCGCAGTACCCAGCGGCGGTAGGCCAGTGACAGGAGCGGTTTGATGAGTGGCAGGCCGATCAGCCAGGCCAGCGGCGCCAGCCTCGGAACACGGGCGAGCAGAAGAATGTAGGCATCCAGCTCGCGGTGAATACGGCCGGTTTCATCCTGAACATGGAGTTCGGTGAGGGCGCGGTACGGATCGATGCCGAGGGCGCGCAGTTCTCCGTCGCGGCCGGTGATGTCGATCCATTCCACGTTCGCGGCGGCGCGGGGGAGGGATTCGTACCAGCGACGGTCGGCAATACAGCGCGGGCAGGCGCCGTCGTAGAAGACCTTGAGCATGGTGGGGCTCTGTTGTGATGGGTATCGCTGCGCTCCACCACATCCTACGACTTAGCGGGCGCATGAGTTTGCCCAAAAGAAAAAGCCCCGCATAAGCGGGGCTCTTTCATATGGGATCACATCAGACCAGCTCGGCCCACATGTCGTACTCGTCGGCGTCGACGATGCGCACGCGCACCTTGTCGCCCGGCTTCACGCTGGTGGACTCGATGAACACGCTACCATCGATCTCCGGCGCGTCCGCCCAGGAACGGGCCACGGCGCCTTCGTCGTCGACTTCATCGATCAGCACGTCCATTTCGCGGCCGATCTTCAGCTGCAGGCGAGCGGTGGAGATGGCCTGCTGGTGCGCCATGAAACGCTCCCAGCGGTCCTGTTTCACATCGTCCGGCACGAGCTCCAGGCCCAGGTCGTTCGCCGGGGCACCCTCTACCGGCGAGTACTGGAAGCAGCCGACGCGGTCGAGCTGGGCTTCGGTCAGCCAGTCCAGCAGGTACTGGAAGTCTTCTTCGGTCTCGCCGGGGAAGCCGACGATGAAGGTGGAACGGATGGTCAGGTCCGGGCAGATCTCGCGCCATTTCTTGATGCGCGCCAGGGTCTTGTCCTCGAAGGCAGGACGCTTCATGGACTTGAGCACTTTCGGACTGGCGTGCTGGAAGGGGATGTCCAGATACGGCAGCAGCTTGCCCTCGGCCATCAGCGGGATCACGTCATCCACGTTGGGGTACGGATAGACGTAGTGCAGGCGGACCCACACGCCCATGGCGGACAGGGCTTCGCAGAGCTCCAGCATGCGGGTTTTCACCGGCTGACCGTTCCAAAAGTCCAGTTTGTACTTGAGGTCGACGCCGTAGGCGCTGGTGTCCTGGGAGATCACCAGCAGTTCCTTTACGCCAGCCTTGACCAGGCGCTCGGCCTCGGACAGCACATCGCCTACCGGGCGGCTGACCAGCTTGCCGCGCATGGAGGGGATGATGCAGAAGCTGCAGCTGTGGTTGCAGCCTTCGGAAATCTTCAGGTAGGCGTAGTGGCGCGGGGTCAGCTTGATGCCCTGCGGCGGTACCAGGTCGACGAAGGGGTCGTGGTCAGCCTTCGGCGGGACCACTTCGTGCACGGCACTGACCACTTGCTCGTACTGCTGCGGACCGGTCACGGCCAGGACGCTGGGGTGCACGTCACGAATGGAGTCTTCGGACACGCCCATGCAACCGGTGACGATCACCTTGCCGTTCTCGGCGATGGCCTCGCCGATGGCGTCCAGGGATTCAGCCTTGGCGCTGTCGATAAAACCGCAGGTGTTGACCACGACTACGTCGGCATCCTGGTAGGTCGGCACGATCTCGTAACCTTCCATGCGCAGCTGGGTGAGGATGCGTTCGGAGTCGACAGTGGCCTTCGGGCAACCCAGGCTGACGAATCCGACTTTGGGAGTAGCGGTGGACATTGCGGCTAACCTCGATGGGCGCTCGGTAGGGCGCCTCTGATCAAAAAGTGCGCAATTCTAGCGGCAGGCGTCAGCCATTTCCACCCTCATCTGTTGTCATTTCACGGCTAGCCTGTAGGAAGCGGGTGAGGGATGAGTGGGATGCTTCTCATTGCCGGGAAGGCTTCTCAAATGATGCGCGGCAATAGTCATCAACAGGAAGGTTTAGATGAGCGAAAGCATCACGCAACCTGCCGAGCAGCATGCCGGACATACGGCTTCTGGCCTCGGCATGCTGGTTGCCGCAGCCGGAGTGGTCTACGGCGATATCGGCACCAGCCCGCTGTACACCCTCAAGGAAGTGTTTTCCGAACAGTACGGGGTCCAGGTCAACCATGACGGGGTCCTGGGGGTTCTTTCGCTGATCTTCTGGTCGCTGATCTGGGTGGTCTCGATCAAGTACATGCTGTTCGTATTGCGCGCCGATAACGATGGGGAAGGCGGCGCCATGGCGTTGACCGCACTGGCCCAGCGCGCCGTCAAGTCCTACCCCAGGCTGAAGCTGACGGTGGTGCTGCTCGGCCTGTTCGGCACGGCGCTGTTCTACGGTGACAGCATGATCACCCCGGCAATCTCGGTGCTTTCGGCTATCGAAGGTCTCGATCTGGCATTCGACGGCATCAGCCACTGGGTGGTGCCACTGTCGTTGATCGTGCTGGTGGGGCTGTTCCTGATCCAGAAACACGGCACAGCGCGAATCGGGATTTTCTTCGGGCCGATCATGGTGCTCTGGTTCAGCGTGCTTGGCGCATTGGGGATCTACGGCATCGTTCAGCAGCCGGAGGTATTGAAGGCGCTCAACCCTTACTGGTGCGTGCACTTCTTCATGACTCACCCGCACGTAGGCGTGGCCATCCTCGGGGCGGTGGTGCTGGCGCTGACTGGTGCCGAGGCCCTGTACGCCGACATGGGACATTTCGGCCGCAAGCCCATCGCCCGAGCCTGGTTCTTCCTGGTGCTGCCGGGGCTGGTGCTGAACTACTTCGGTCAGGGCGCGGCGATCTTGGGCGATGCGTCTGCTGCGCGTAACCCCTTCTATCTGCTGGCGCCGGGCTGGACGCTGCTGCCCATGGTCCTGCTGTCCACCCTGGCGACCGTGATCGCGTCCCAGGCGGTGATTTCCGGCGCTTTCTCCCTGACTCACCAGGCCATGCAACTGGGCTACATCCCACGCATGTTCGTGCAGCACACATCGCAACAGGAGCAGGGGCAGATCTACATCGGCGCGGTGAATTGGTCGTTGATGGTAGGCGTGGTGTTGCTGGTGCTGGGCTTCGAATCGTCCGGGGCGCTGGCCTCGGCCTACGGCGTGGCGGTGACGGGCACCATGTTTATCACGACGTTGCTGGTGTCGGTCGTAATGCTGCTGCTGTGGAAAACGCCCTGGTGGCTGGCGGTTCCGGTGCTGCTGGGCTTTCTCTTCGTCGACAGCCTGTTCTTCGCCGCCAACGTGCCAAAGATCGTCCAGGGTGGCGCATTCCCGGTTATCGCCGGTACCGCGCTGTTCGTCCTGATGACCACCTGGAAGCGTGGCAAGCAGATCGTGGTCGAGCGCCTGGACGAATCCGCGCTGCCATTGCCGCTGTTCATCGCCAGCATCCGTTCGCAGCCGCCGCATCGGGTGCAGGGCACTGCTGTGTTCCTTACCGCGCGGACGGACGCCGTGCCCCACGCGCTGTTGCACAACCTGCTGCATAACCAGGTACTGCATGAGCAGGTGGTGTTGCTGACGGTCATCAGCGAGGACACGCCACGGGTGGCACCGGATCGGCGTTTCGAAGTGGATGCCTACGGCGATGGCTTCTTCCGGGTGATCCTGCACTTCGGTTTCATCGAGGAGCCGGACGTCCCGGCGGCGCTCAAGCTCTGCCACCTCAATGAACTGGATTTCAGCCCGATGAGCACCACTTACTTCCTCAGCCGCGAGACGGTGATTCCCACCAAACGCATCGGCATGGCGCGTTGGCGGGAGGCCTTGTTCGCCTTCCTGCTGAAGAACGCCAACAGCAACCTGAAGTACTTCAACCTGCCGCTGAACCGGGTGATCGAGCTGGGAACGCAGGTGGAGATTTGAGGGGGCGCTACAGGTCTGCAACGCCCCACGAGGCATATGTCGGCACTCTACGTTGGGCTTCGCTTCGCTCAGCCCAACCTACAAGAGCGAAGCCCAACGCGTCCGATGTCACGAGGGGTCAGTTGCGTCCTGGCAGCATCCGCACCAGGGTGTTGTCCCGGCTCACGTAGTGGTGGAACAGCGCGGCCACCGCATGCAGGCCAATGAGCCAGTAACCCGCAGTGCCGGCCAGCTCGTGGAGTTCCTTGATCTGGCCGGCCAGTTCCTTGTTCGGGCCGATCAGCGCGGGCAGTTCCATGCCGAAGAAGGGGATGGGCTTGCCGGCGGCGCTGAGGATCAGCCAGCCGGCCAGGGGCGCGCCGATCATTAGGGCGTAGAGCGCCAGGTGCATGAGTTTGGCAAGGGCGTTCTGCCAGCTTGCCGGCGCGGGTTGGATGGCCGGGGTTGGCGAGATCATCCGCCCGATCAGGCGCAGCCCAACCAGGAAGAACACGGCCAGGCCGAGCATGAAATGCCAGTGCTTGAGCAGTTCGCGGGTTTCGCTGCCTTTGGGGAAGTTGCCCTTCAGCTCGATGCAGGCATACACGGCGGCAATCAGGACCAGCATGAGCCAGTGCAGGGCGATGGACAGACTCCCGTAGCGGGCAGGTGCGTTCTTGAGACTCATCACGGTTCCTCTTTCTCGTTTTGCGAAACGGCCGGAGAGGATAGCCGCTTTGTCTTAAGCGAATCTGAACTTGGATCAATCCCTTGCCAGCGATCCCTGCCGTTTCTCCACTGCTGCCAGCAGTTTCTCTGCCAATGCCGGGTAGTTCTCGTCGTAATGGTGGCCCCCCGGCAGCTCCAGGTTTTCCCCGACGGCCCCCGGTTGGGTGCAGCCGCTTTCGTTGGCTTCTTCCTTGCCGAACACGCACAGCACCTTGGTGGACGGCAGTCTGGCCAGTTCAGGGCCAGTGGCGGCTTCCTCGCCGGCCTTGCCAAGCCAGCCCTGCACTTCGATCTCGAAGCTGCCGCTACGCGCGAGGGCCAGCAGCAGGATCGCGTCCACCTGGTCCTGGTCGGCCTTGGGCAGTCGGTTGTAGAACGCGGGCAGCACATCGGCACCAAAGGAGTAGCCGGCCAGCACGAAGCGCTTGGCGCCCCACTTTTCACGGTACTGCTTCATTAGCCGACTGAGATCGGCAGCACCCTGTTCCGGACTCTTGTGCTGCCAGAAGTAGCGCAGCGCGTCGATGCCGACCACTGAATGCTCACGCTTGGCCATCTCGTCCGCCACGGCGCGGTCCAGGTCACGCCAGCCGCCGTCACCGGAATAAAACAGGGTGACGGTTTCGCCAGGTTTGGCCGCCGGCACTTCCACCACCGGCAGAGGCTCGCCCTGGCCCTGCAGCAGGCTGGCGAGGCGTTGCTGGAGCAGTTGCACGATGCTGGTGTCGTAGTCGCTGATCAGGGTTTCGGCGTTGGCCTGGTTGCGCGTGAATGCGGCGCTGGGGTCGTCCGGGTTGTCGTTCCACGCCGCTATCCAGTGGCCGTGGGGAGCCCGTTGCGGCAGGGCAGCGGGGCAGTCCGGGGTGTTCAAGCTGAAGTCGATGGACAGGGCCCGGGCGTTGTCGTCGCCCTGGCTGGCCAGCCAGCGCCACGCAAAGGACGCGCCCGGGCCGATGCCGGCTACCAGTCCAGGCTCGCCGCCGAGGGTGTCACGGGCCAACTGCAGGCGTTGCTGCTGTGCCGCGCAGTCCTTTTCCGGCAGGTCCAGCTGCAGCAGGCGTGCATTGCCGCTGCGGGCCAGCGCCAGCAGGTCGGCGTCTGCCAGGCGTTGGTCGCCGCTGGCCAGCAACAGCACGCGGTGCTGCACGGCGCCAGCCGGACTCGCCAGGGTCATGGCGCTGCCATCCGGCGATTTCGGGTGATCCAGCCGGGCCTGGGGCGCCGGGCGGCTCCAGATCAGCAGGGCTGCGCCGACCAGGGTGAGGGCCAGGATCAGCAGCAGGCGACGCCAGTTGCGTTTGAGCATGAGCACCTCAGCGTTTTACCAGTCCGGTGAAGCCGCCCGCGATCAGGGCTGCGGTATCGGCCAGCGCCACCAGCGGGTCGAGGCCGGCGGGCACGGCCATGTAGCGCGGCTCCCAGTCGGGCTGGAACTTTTCCTTGAAGCGGCGCAGACCCTGGAAGTTGTAGAACTGCTCGCCACGGCGGAAAATCAGCGCACCGAGGCGCTGGGTCAGGGGCGCGCCCCGACGCGGCTGAAGGCCGGCCAGCGGCACCATGCCCAGGCTGAAGCGGGCATGGCCGCGCTCCTTGTAGTGCAGCAGCAGGCTGAGCATGAGGAACTCCATGGTCAGCTTTGGCGCGTGGGGATGGACGCGCATCAGGTCGATGCTGGAAAGGACGTTGCCTTCGGTTTCCAGGAGGTTCGCGAAGGCCACCGGCTTGCCCTCGAACTGGATGGTGGCAATGCGGAAGTGGCTCAGGTAGTCCGGGTCGAAGCGGCCGAGGGAGAAGCCTTTCTCCCGTGCCTGCTTGCCCTGCATCCAGGCTTCGGAAATGGCCTGCAGTTGCTCCAGCGGCGCAGTGCCGGCTTCGTAGATCTGCAGGCTTAGACCGTCGCGCTGGCCACGGCTCAGGGTATAGCGCAAATCCTTCATTGCCTTGTTTTTGGCATCCAGATCGAAGCGGGTCAGGTCGACGCGGGCTTCCTCGCCCAGCTTCAGCGCCGACAGGCCAATGTCCATGTAATAGGGCAGGTTTTCCGCACGGACCTGGTAGAACACCGGTCGCGCATGGTGGTGGTCGCATAGATCGCGGAACTGCCAGATCAGTTCGGCGCGTCGATAGGCCGGGCCAATGGGGTCGAACAGGGCGACCAGGCTGCGGCCACGCCGGGCATACATGAGGAACGCGTCGCCCTGCGCATGGAACAGCAATGCCTTGTCGCCGGTCAGCACCAGGCCGCCATCGGGCTGATCGGAGGCGCGGATTACCGCGGAGGCGCGCTGAAGTTCGTCGTCAGTCGGCTCGTGGATGGTCGGCGGCACCGGACGTAGCAGCCAGGCCAACGCGATACCGGCGAGCAGGACGCCGCTGGCCAGGGAGGCGCGCAGTGCGCGGGGCGCATCGCCGTCCACCTCGAACTGCCACCAGAGCTCATGGCTGTAGGGCACGTCCTGGAAGGCGAAGAACATCACCCAGATCGCCGCCAGCAGGACGCAGGCACTGGCCGCCAGGTTGAGCGGCGAGAAGGGCATCTCCAACAGGCGGCTGGGGCGGTAGAAGGCAGCACGGAAGATGGCCAGCAGCACGGCCGTCATGGTCAGCAGGCTCGCCTCTTCCCAGTCGAAGCCCTTGAGCAAGGACATTCCGGCACCCGTGAGCAGCAGCACCACGGTCAGCGCCCAGGCCGCCGACAGGCGATGACGCAGGCCGTGGGCCAGCAACAGGCAGAGCACGCCGACCAGGCTGGCGACCAGGTGCGAGGCATCGATCAGACGATGGGGAATGAGAAAGCTCAGGTGCTCCAGGCGGACATCCGCAGCCGGAGTGACGCCGGAGAACAGGAGTACGACGCCGCTGAGGAACACCAGCAGCGACAGCACCGGTGCAGCAAGGCCGGAGGCGGCACGCAGGGCCTGGCGGCCGGCGGGGAACAGGCGCTGGGCTTCGTTGGCGAGCAGCAACAGGCAGGCCAGCACCAGTGGCAGGCCGACGTAGATCAGGCGGTAGAGGAGCAGTGCGGCCGCCAGTGGCGCGGCCCCCAACTGGCCGGCGAAGGCCGCCAGCAATACGGCCTCGAATACGCCGACGCCGCCGGGTACATGGCTGAGCACGCCGGCGGCCAGGGCCAGCATGTAGACCAGCAGGAAGGCGCCGAGGGGCGGTGCTTCCGGCAGCAGGACATAGAGCACGCAGGCCGCGGCGCAGACGTCCACCACGGTGATCAGCAGTTGCAGTGCCGACAGGCGCAGGCCCGGCAGTCGCACACTGCGGTTGCCCAGGGGCAGATCGATGCAGCCGGGCACTGGCGGCTCGGCTGCACGCTGACGCGAAATCCAGAAGACGAGCCCACCACCGGCCAGCAATACGCCCAGTGCAAGGATGATCACCAGACTTTCCGGTAGGCCCAGGGCAATGGAGGCGGCTGCCGGGGCGCTCAGTGCAGCCAGGGCGGCCAGCGGCGGCAGCGCCGAACCCAGGGCCAGGCTGGCGAACAGCGTGATGCGGGCGATGTCACCGGCGCCCAGTTCATTGCGTCCGTAGAGGCGGAAGCGCACCGAACCGCCGGTGAGCATGGACAGGCCGACGGCATTGCCGACTCCCGACGCGCAGAAACTCCCAAGGGCCATGCGCGACAAGGGCAGGTGCACACCGGCGAACCGGCAGCCGGACCACTCGTAGCCAACGTAGGCGATGAAGCTGACCGCTGTGGCGCCCAGGGCCAGGAGCAGGCTGCTGCCGGGGACGTCATGGATGGCGGCGCGCAATGCATTGGGGTCGAGTTCTCGCAGCAGGTGCCAGCAGGCCAGCAGGCCGAGGACGAAGACCAGCAAGGTGAATGCAACGACGATCCACTGCCGATAAGCCGTGAGGCCGTCCAGCCAGCGTAGCGGGGCGGGTTCTTCGTTGAGTTGGCCGTTGACCGGGTTTTCCGCTGGCGGAGTGTTGGCGCGCATCAAGCACCTCTAGGCAATGTGCGCCACTGTGTGTGGGCGACGACGGCAAGTTCCAAGTGCCGGGCAGAACTTTTTTCTTCGCCGGCACGGCCATGCGGAAGCACGGGGAACGGCCGGGTTAGCGCCAAGTCTAGGCGAGTGCAGGGGAGCGGCTGTCGCAGGGAGTCGGGGGCAGCAGGAGGCGAGCGGCAATTTGTCGCGGCCGGGCCCGCCGGTCAATGCCAGACCGAGCGGGTCTCCCAATCGCGGAACTGGTCGGCGGGGATCGGCTGGCTGATCTTGTAGCCCTGGGCGATATCGCAGCCGTATTGGCCGAGCTGAGTGAGGGTCAACTGGTCTTCGACCCCTTCGGCGACCACCGTCAGGTCCAGGTTATGGGCCAGTTCGATGATCGAGCGAACGATCTTCGCCGAGCCGTCGTTGCTGGTCATGGCGCTCACGAAGGACTGGTCGATTTTCAGCGAATCCACCGGCAGACGTTGTAGATAGGCCAGGGATGAGTAGCCGGTGCCGAAATCGTCGATGGTCAGGTGGGCGTCCAGTTCCTTGAGCGCGCTGAGGGTTTGCATCGAGGCAACCGGGTCTTCCATCAGTGCGCTTTCGGTCAGCTCGAACTCGATCCAATGGGGTTTGGCGCCCCAAGTGGCGAAAGAGCCCTGGATACGCTCCAGCAGGCGCGGGTCGCGCAGGTCGTGGGCGGAGAGATTGACCGAGATGGGGCGTTCGTCACCCTCCTCATGCCAGGCGTAACGCTGGCCCAGAGCGGTATCCAGCACCCAGAGGGTCAGCGGGGTGATCAGCCCGGTGTTCTCCGCCAGGCGGACGAACTCGTCCGGGGGCAACATGCCATGCTGCGGATGGCGCCAGCGCACCAGGGCCTCGGTGCCGCAAACACGGTTGCTGGCGATATCCACTTTGGGTTGGTAGTAGAGCAGCAGTTCGTTGCGGTCGATGGCGCGGCGCAGGTCACCCATCAGGGTCAGGTGCTGGGCGCATTCCTGGTCGAGTCCACCCTGGAACACCGCGAAACCCGCATTGGAGCGCTTGGCCTGTTCCATGGCGCTGCCGGAGCGGCGGATCAACGCTTCCGGTGCCGTGCCGTGGCCGGGATAGAGCGCAATGCCGATGCTGGCGCGGGCTTCCAGATAGAGCCCGGAAAGCTCCACCGGGTCGTACAGCGCGGTGAGAATCTGCTTGGCCAGTTGCGAGGCGTGCTCGGCGCCGCTGTTGGGCATGAGCACGGCGAATTCGCACTCTCCCATCCTGGCTACGGTACGTTCCGCCCCCACCACCTGCTTCAGGCGGGAGGCGATTTCGATCTGAAGGCGGTCTCCTTCGCGGTAGCCGAGGGTTTCATTGATCTCCTGGTTGCGGGCGATTTCCAGATGCAGCAGGCCGAATGGGCGACGTTCCTGGCGGGCGGTGGCGATGGCGTTGTCCAGTAGCTCGTGCAGGCGTACCCGGTTGGGCAGGCCGGTCAACGCATCTTCATAGGCCATCCTGCGAATGGTCGCTTCGGCTTCCAGGGCGCGAGACCGGGTGCGCAACGTGGCGATGCCGAAACCCAGGTCGTTGGCCATGGCCAGCAGCAATTCCACTTCCTTTTCATCGAAGGCGTCGGCACTGGTGGCCATGATCACCAGCATGCCGATGAGGTTTCCTTCAACTTGCAGGGGAAGTGCCAGGGCACCAGAGAACCCCAGTTCGACGGCTTCTTCATGTAGGGCGGCGGCGGAATCGCCGAGCAGGTCGCGCATCACCAGCGGGTTACCGGCGAGCAGCGCCTGCTCCAGTTCGCCGTGGAAGTTCCGGTCATGACTGCCGGCGCCCCAGCCCTGGCAGATGCCATTGGCCGCGTGGCAGGCCATCACCTTATAAGGATGCGCCGTATCGTCCTGGCGGTAATCGACCCAGGCCTGGCAGTAGCCGCATTCGTCCACCAGGACCCGGCATATGTCTGCCAGCAGCGGGATTTCGCTGGTGGCGTGGATCACCGCATGGTTGACCGCTACGCGAGTGGCCAGGGCACGATTGAGGGATTCCACCTGGAGTTCGGCCTGACGGCGGCGGGCCTTGCTACGTAGGGCCTGAAGGCCGAAAGCCATGTCATCGGCGGCTTCGCTGAGCAGTTCCAGTTCGCGTTCGCCAAAGGCGTCGGGCTCCTTGGCGCAGATGGCCAGGGCGCCGAAGATCTGGCCGTCCACCCGCAGGGGCAGGGAGAGGATCGAGGCGATGCCGTGGGTGACCGCGCTTTCCCGCCATGGGCTGAGCCTGGGGTCGGTGAGGATATCGCGTGTGATGTTCGGTTTGCCGGTGCGAATGGCGGTGCCGGTGGTGCCGTGTCCGCGTTCGCTGTCGGACCAGGTGATGTTCAGCGAATCGATATAGGCGCGGTCGAGTCCGACATGGGCCAGGGGCGTTACCGTTTGCGCTTCATCATGTTCGGCGCGGCCGACCCAGGCCATGCGGTAGCCACCTTCCTCCACGACCACCCGGCAGATTTCCTTGAACAGGAAGCACGGGTCCTCGGCACGCAACAGGGCGCGATTGCAGCCGCTCAGCGTGCGCAGGGCGCGGTTGAGGTATTCGACTTCCTCGCTGGAGGCGCAGTAGTCGGCCATGGCCAACCTCCATCTGGTGGATGGGTGCGCTTGAAGTATAGAGGTCGGGTCTTGTCCGGTCGGGCGGCTGACGAACAGCCTGGACGGACGGAAGGGGAGGCGGAAACGAAAAAGGCCACTCCGAAGAGTGGCCTTTTTCTAATGTTGGTTGCGGGAGCTGGATTTGAACCAACGACCTTCGGGTTATGAGCCCGACGAGCTACCAGACTGCTCCATCCCGCGCCGGCAATTCTACAGATTGGCGGGGGGCTGTCAAACGATTTCTGCTTTTTAAATCAAATACTTAATTCGAACCCAAACGAAAAAGGCCACTCCGAAGAGTGGCCTTTTTCTAATGTTGGTTGCGGGAGCTGGATTTGAACCAACGACCTTCGGGTTATGAGCCCGACGAGCTACCAGACTGCTCCATCCCGCGGCGGCAATTCTACAGTTCTGCGGATGGCTGTCAAACGATTTCTCAGAAAAATTCTTTTTCCCTCAAATATTTAGCAAATCGTGGTGATCAAGAAGGCTGGCTCACTACTGCGCTAGAGCGGCCGGAGGGAGTGCCGGCTGCTGTATCATCGCCGGTTACCTGAACCCTCTGCGCGTCACCAACCCGCCATGCCGCAACGAAAGATCATCCACATCGACTGCGACTGCTTTTATGCCGCGATCGAAATGCGCGATGACCCTGCACTGGCGGGTCGACCACTGGCCGTGGGCGGCTCTCCGGACAAGCGCGGGGTCGTGGCCACCTGCAATTACGACGCCCGAGCCTACGGGATACGCTCGGCCATGCCGATGCGCACGGCGGTCAAGCTGTGCCCGGACCTGAACATCGTCAGGCCACGCATGGATGTCTATAAATCAGTGTCGCGGCAGATCCACCAGATTTTCCGCGACTACACGGAGATCATCGAGCCGCTGTCCCTGGACGAGGCTTACCTGGATGTCTCCGACAGCCTGCATTTCAATGGCAGCGCCACGCGCATCGCCCAGGAAATTCGCCGGCGAGTGGCGGCGGAACTGCATATCACGGTGTCCGCCGGTGTCGCCCCCAACAAGTTCATCGCCAAGATCGCCAGTGACTGGCGCAAGCCGGATGGCCTGTTCGTGGTCACGCCGGACCAGGTGGACGAGTTCGTCGCTGCGCTGCCGGTGAGCAAGCTGCATGGGGTGGGCAAGGTGACGGCGGAGAAGCTCGCGCGCCTGGGTATTCGTACCTGCGCGGACCTGCGCGACTGGAACAAGCTGGCGCTGGCGCGGGAATTCGGCAGCTTCGGCGAGCGCCTCTACAACCTGGCTCGTGGGCAGGACGAGCGCATCGTACAAGTGGACAGCCGCCGACAGTCCATCAGCGTGGAAAACACCTACGACCAGGACCTGCCGAATCTGGACGCCTGCCTGGAACAGCTACCCGCCCTGCTGGACGAACTGCGGGGGCGCATGGCGCGGCTGGATGCCAGCTACAAGCCGGATAAGCCCTTCGTGAAGCTGAAATTCCACGATTTCACCCAGACCACCCTGGAACAGTCGGGCGCCCGTCGAGACCTGGACAGCTATCGGCAACTGCTCAGCACGGCATTTGCCCGTGGCGACAAGCCGGTGCGCCTGATCGGGGTGGGGGTGAGGCTGCAGGATCTGCGTGGCGCGGTCGAGCAGCTGAATCTCTTTTAAGGCACGACCTGCTTTTACCTGTGGGGGCGAATTCATTCGCCAAGCAGGCCGAAGGTCTGCCCTTCGACGCCGAGAGGGGCAGCGTTGCTGCCCTTGGCGAATGAATTCGCCCCTACAAGAGAGGGATCGACGCGGCGAAGCTCAGCCTTCCACCGGCCAAAGCCGGATCGGCTTGCCCTCGGCGGGCCATAGGCGCAGTTGGTCGATGGGGGAGATGTCCCAGCGTTGCACCTTGCCCAGGGAGTCGAGGAAGCGCTGTTCCTGCTCCATCAGCGCCGGGGCGCACATCTTGCGGGTACTGCCGGGGGTGCCGAAGGTGAGTTTGTCGCCTTCCAGGGTGTAGGACGCGAACCAGTGGTTGCAGCCGGCGTTGCCGTAGGCGCGGTTGTCGTCGCCCAGCGTGATGGTCAGGTGGCTGCGGTCGATCAGCGGGCGTTCGCCGATCCACTCCACCTGATAGGTCGTGCCGGTTTCCAGTTGCGGACGGTCGGTGGCGCAACCGGTGAGGGCTACGGCCACCGCAGTCAGCAGCAGGGCCTTTCGGGTCATTGAGTGTCCTCCTGACGGCAGTTCGGGCAGTAATGCTTGCCAGCCTGGCCACGCCAGCCCAGCTCCGCGATACGTGCTTCGGCCGCGGGCGCCTGGGCCTGCTTGCCGAGGCCGCCGTCGACGGCGAACTCGAAGTCCAGGTGCGCGCCGCAGGCGTCGCAGTCCACTTGCCAATTGTGGATCGAGAGTTCCTTGAAGACCGGGCCCTTGGCCACCGCCAGCCATTGGCCGGGCGGGTTGATCAGATGGCGGACCTTGTCCACGGTCAGGCGCATGCTGAGGTCGCGGCTGCCCTTGAGGGTCACCAGCAGGGTGTCGCCGCTCTTGATCGAGCCGCCGGTACCCGTGACCTGGTAGAGGCCCGGGGAGAGGGCGCGGCATTCGTTCAGGGTGTGGGCGGGGTTGAGCAGGTTGTAACGGAAATCGTGTTCGGCCATAGGTCCTCCGGAAGCGCCGCGCATGCTAACACGGCCTAGGCGTCCACCTGATTGCACGGTCGTCCGGCGGCCCAGGCGAGGATGTTGTCCAGGGTGGTGCGGGCGATGGCGGACAGGGCTTCGCGGGTAAGGAAGGCCTGGTGGGCGGTGATGATCACGTTGGGGAAGGTGAGCAGCCGCGCCAGCACGTCGTCCTGCAAGGGCAGGTCGGAACGGTCCTCGAAGAACAGGTTGGCTTCTTCTTCATAGACATCCAGACCCAGGTAGCCGAGCTGGCCGGATTTCAGCGCGTCGATCAGTGCCGGCGTATCCACCAGGGCGCCGCGTCCGGTATTGATCAGCATGGCGCCGGGTTTCATCTGCTCCAGACTGTGGGCGTTGACCAGATGCCGGGTAGCGTCGTTGAGCGGGCAATGCAGGCTGATGATGTCGCTCTCGGCCAGCAATTCCGGCAGTTCGACATAGACCGCCCCCATCGCTTCGACACTGGGATTGCGTTGCGGATCGAAGGCCAGCAGGCCGCAGCCGAAGCCGGCCATGATGCGCGCGAAAGTGACGCCGATCTGGCCGGTGCCGACCACGCCGACGGTCTTGCCGACCAGGTCGAAACCGGTCAGGCCGTGGAGGGTGAAGTCGCCTTCTCGGGTGCGGTTGTAGGCACGGTGCAGGCGGCGATTGAGCGCGAGGATCAGCGCAACGGCGTGCTCGGCCACCGCGTGCGGTGAGTAGGCCGGCACTCGCACTACGGTCAGGCCAAGGCGCTTGGCGGCGGCCAGGTCCACATGGTTGTAGCCGGCCGAGCGCAGGGCGATCAGCCGCGTGCCGCCGCTGGCCAGGCGCTCCAGCACGGGGGCGGACAAGTCGTCGTTGATGAAGGCGCAGACCACGTCGAAGCCATAGGCCAGCGCCGTGGTGTCGAGGGTCAGCCGCGTCTGCTGGAAGTGCAGCTCGAAGTTGGGACTGGCGCCGAGAAAACTCTCACGGTCATAGGCCTGGCTGCTGAACAGAATGGTGCGCATGGGATCTCCTTGGTTGCCCAGCAGCATAGCTGGCGTCTGGCCACTGCACGTTGCTGTGGGTCAGGCCTCCATTCGCGCCACCTCGGCCAGGCGCGTGATGGCTGCGTCCAGTTCCTCCAGCGCTTGCGGGGCGCTGGGATCGTTCTGTTTGAGCAGGGTTTCGCTGCGCTGGCAGGCGGCGCGCAGTTGCGGCACGCCACAGTAGCGGGTGGCGCCGTGCAGACGGTGGACGCGTTCCAGCAAAGTGGTGCGGTCGCCGCTGCGAGCGGCAAGCTGGATGGCTTCGCGGTCGGCGTCGAGTGAGGCCAGCAACATGGACAGCATGTCCGCGGCCAGGTCCGCCTTGCCGGCGGCCAGGCGCAGTCCTTCCTCCGGGTCCAGCACGTCCAGGCCATCATGGACCCGCCCTTCGCGACCTGGGCGCTGGACGGGCTGGCTACCGAGGCTGAGACCGGTCCACTTGAGCACGACCTGGGCGAGTTGGCGTTCGCCAATGGGCTTGGTCAGGTAGTCGTCCATGCCGCCCTGGAGCAGCGCGCGCTTTTCGTTGGCCAGGGCATGGGCAGTGAGGGCGACGATGGGCACCGGGTCGATGCGCTGGTCGCTTTCCCAGCGGCGGATCGCTTCGGTGGCCTGGGTGCCGTCCATGCCGGGCATCTGTACATCCATGAGGATCAGGTCGAAGCGCTCACGTTGCACGGCTTCGATGGCGTCGAAACCGCTGTCGACCGCGCGCACCTCGGCGCCCATGTCCGTCAGCAGGGTCTGCACCAGCAGCAGGTTGGCGGGATTGTCGTCGACGCAGAGCAGGCGCGGCGCACGGCTGTTGTTCGGTTGCGGTGGCTCGACGCGCGTTTGGCGGGGGATGACCAGGCCGCTCAGGGCCTGTTGCAGCTTGAGTGTGCAGGTGGGCTTGGCCTGCAACTGGCTATGGGCTTCGGGCAGGGCGCGGTGGTAGAGCGCCTGTTCGGTGGTGGGGCAGAGCACCAGGCTCTTGCAGCCGAGTTGCTCGAGGTCCCACACCCGCTGGCTGAGTTGCTCCGGCGAAAGCGCCTGCACATCGGCGCCGATCACGGCGAGGCCGATCGGCCGCTTGCTCAGGCGGCGCGCGGCGACGTCGTCCACCAGAGTGCCGATGCTCGGATAGTCCAGCACTTCCAGGCCGCAATCTTCCAGTTGGTGATGCAGCGACTGGCGCGTCAGTTCCTGCGGTTCCAGGACGGCCACGCGACGCCCTTCCAGATGGGCTTGTACGCCGCTGTCCATCTCGTCCAGCGACTTGGGCAGGCTGAGGGTGATCCAGAACTCCGAACCGACCCCCGGCGTACTGCTGACGCCGATTTCGCCGCCCATCTGCTCGATCAGACGCTTGGAGATGACCAGACCGAGGCCAGTGCCGCCTGCCTGGCGCGAGAGGGAGTTGTCAGCCTGGGTGAAGGCCTGGAAGAGGGCGCGCAAGTCGGCGTCGGTGAGGCCGATACCCGTGTCCTGCACGCTGATGCGCAATTGCGCCAGTTCGTCGTCGCTGTCGTCTTCGAGCATGGCGCGCACGGCAATGCTGCCTTCGCGGGTGAACTTGATGGCATTGCTCACCAGGTTGGTCAGCACCTGCTTGAGGCGCATCGGATCGCCCATCAGCTGCAGCGGGGTATCGCGGTAGACCAGGCTGACCAGTTCCAGGTGCTTCTCGTGGGCGGCCGGGGCGAGGATGGTGAGCGTGTCCTGGATCAGGTCGCGCAGGTTGAAGGGGATGTTTTCGAGGACCAGCTTGCCGGCCTCGATCTTCGAGAAGTCGAGTACCTCGTTGATGATGCCCAGCAGGCTGTCGGCGGATTTCTCGATGGTGGCCAGGTAGTCCTGCTGGCGCGAGGTGAGGTCGCTTTTCTTCAGCAGGTTGGTGAAGCCGAGGATGCCATTGAGCGGGGTACGGATCTCGTGGCTCATGTTGGCGAGGAACTCGGACTTGATGCGGCTGGCCTCCAGGGCTTCCTTGCGCGCCAGGTCCAGCTCGATGTTCTGGATTTCGATTGTCTCGAGGTTCTGGCGGACGTCCTCGGTGGCCTGGTCGATGTTGTGCTGCAGTTCTTCCTGGGCGGTCTGCAGGGCCTCGGCCATGCGGTTGATGCCCGAGGCCAGTTCGTCCAGTTCATGGCTGCCCAGCGGGGGCAGGCGGGTTTCCAGGCGACCCTCCTTGAGCAGCGCCACCCCTTGCTTGATGCGCCTCAGGGGGTCGTTGATCGCTCGGCTCATGCGCAGGGCCAGCAGGGCGGTGACGCCGAGGCCCGTGGTGATCAGCAGCAGGCTGGCCAGCAGGCTGCGATAGCCGCGCAGCAAGGTGCCCTGGTGGGACATTTCCAGTTCGACCCAACCCAGCAGGTTGTCATTGGGCAGTGGCGTCTTGTCGCCGGAAAGCACCCGATGGCGTTCGAACACCGGTTGCAGGAAGCGCGTGGCCTCGGTGTTGCTCGTCAGAGAAAGGTTGTTGCCTTCGCCGTCCGGGCTCTCGTTGAGCATGCGCGGTCCGGCATGGGCGAGGCGCTTGTGGTTGGCTCCGATGAAGCTCACTGCGCGCACGTCGGCCTGGTCCAGCGCGTGGTCGGCGATGCGCTCGAGCAGCACGGCGTCTCCGCGAATCAGGGCGGGAGCGGCGAGGGGCGCCAGGTGTTCGGCGATCATCTGACCGCGTTGCAGCAGCTGGGCCTGCATGTCGGCCTGCTGCACCCAGGTGAAATAGCCGCCCAGTACCAGTGCCAGCAGGCTGGTGGGCAGCAGCGTCAGCATGAGCACGCGGCCCTTGATACCCAGATCCTTGTACACGCCCATCCTCTCCCCATGCGCTTTCCGCGCAGTGTAGCGACCAATTGCATGGGAATCTTGCGGCAGTTTTGTCAGAATTCGCATTCGGCAATAGTTAGCATTTGCAGGTGATTCCATGTTGGCCACTCCTCGCACCCCCGCTCGCATCCTTGCCATCGAGGACGATCCGCTGCTGGCGGCCCATCTGCACGACCATCTGCAGGACCGCGGCTTCGACGTCACTCTCCGCCAGGATGGCGAGGAGGGCCTGGGACTTGCGCGCAATGAAGACTTCGACCTGATCCTCATGGACATCCTGCTGCCCGGCCGCAATGGCCTGGAGGTGCTGGCCAACCTGCGCCGAGAACGCAAGGTGCCGGTGATCCTGATGTCCGCCCTCGGCGCCGAGCAGGACCGCATCGCCGGATTCAGCCAGGGCGCGGACGACTACTTGCCCAAGCCGTTCAGCATGGGGGAGATGGAAGTGCGCATCGAGGCCGTTCTGCGGCGGGTGGCCTATGAACGCGGTGAACCGGAGACCCCGGGCGAGGGCCTGGAGCTGAATTTCGACGAAGGCCGCGCGGATGTTTCCTGTGCGGGGCAATGGGCCGAACTCACACCGACCGAGTACCGCCTGCTGGTGACGTTCTCGCGGCATAGGGAGGAGGCACTGAGCAAGGCCTTCCTTTATCAGCACGTGCTGCACCGGGCCTACTCGCAGCATGACCGCAGCCTGGACATGCACGTCAGCCACATTCGCCGCAAGCTGCAGCGTCTGAGCTACACCGGTAGTCGCCTCGAAACCATCTGGGGCAAGGGCTACGTGATGACCAGCAGGGAAAAATGATGCCGGGGCGCAACTCGCTGTTCTGGAAGCTGGCGATCCTGCTGGCCGGCTTCTGCCTGGCGATGATCGCCCTGACCCTTTCCTGGGGGCAGCACATCGGCGAGCAGACTTCCTATCTCTCGGATGAGGCGAAGACCGTCCTGAGCGGTTACGCGGATCGTGCCGAGTCGGCTTGGCGCCAGGGCGGAGCGAGCGCGGTCGATGCCGTGCAGGCCGAACTGGAGGCTGCCGAGGGCGGCTGGGTGCTGGTGCTGGACCCGCACCTGTTCCCCCTGGGTACCCGTGTGATGACCGCTGACCAGCGCGAGCACCTGAGCTTCATGCGCCAGCTGCACTGGGGCATGGGCCGGCAAACGCCGCAGCCGCGAATCCTCAGCATTCCCTTCAAGGGCGGGGGCGGCCAACTGGTGATGCAATTGCCGCAACGTTTCAGTCCCTGGGGACCGCGGCCGCTGCTGTATTTCCTCGCCTACCGAGTGGCGCCGGTCATTCTCGCGCTGGCGCTCTGCGTCTTTCTCTTCCGTCTGCTGATCGCACCGTTGGCGCGCTTGCGCGAGCAGGCCAACGCGCTCAGTGCCGATGACCTCAGCGCCCGCCTCGGGGCCCCGCTGGCCAACCGTCGCGACGAGTTGGGCGAGCTGGCGCGCGCATTCGACCACATGGCCGGACGTCTGCAAGGCACGGTGGCGTATCAGCGGCGCCTGCTCAGCGACTTGTCCCACGAGTTGCGTACACCACTGAGTCGGCTGCGAGCGGCCAGCGAGCGGGAGGAGAGCCTGGACAGCCTTAGGCAGCGGCTGGAGCGGGAAGTCGGTGTGATGCAGCAACTGGTGGAGAACACACTGGAGCTGGCCTGGCTGGATTCGGAACGACCGCGATTCGCCCAAGAGGCGGTGCACCTGCGTCCGCTATGGGACGTATTGTCCGAAGATGCCAGTTTCGAGACGGGCTGGCCGAAGGAGCGCCTGCATTTCGAACTGGACGAGGATTGCACCGTCAGGGCCAACCTCAATGACCTGGCAAAGGCGCTGGAGAACATGCTGCGCAATGCCATCCGCCATTCGCCGGAAATGGGCCGAATCACCTTGTCCGGCCAGCGCGAAGGCGATTTCTGGTGCCTGAACCTGCGCGACGAAGGCCCTGGTGTACCCGAAGAACAGCTGGAACTGATGTTCGAACCCTTCGCCCGGCTCAACCAGGCGCGTCCGGGAGACGGCGGTTTCGGCCTGGGCCTGAGCATCGCCCGCAGCGCGATCGTCCTGCAGGGTGGGGCGGTTTGGGCGCGCAACCTCGATCCCGGCCTGGGCATGTACCTTCGTCTGCCGGCCTGGCAGGGCTAAGCCATTCCGTTCGGCGCCCCATCGGCCTGTGATAGATAGTTCTGTAGCGCCTCGCCGTCGCTGTCGTCGCCCAGTTCGGCAGCGCGCTGGTAATAGGACAGGGCCAGCGCCTGGATGCGGGGTTCTGGCGCTTTCGTCAGGCTGGCGCGACTGGCACGCAGGAAGTTGAGATTGCCTCCTGCCAATGCGCGCCCCAGCCAGAGGAGGGCTTCATCCACCTCGCCCTGCGCAGCCAACACCGCGGCGAGGCTGAATTGGCCACGGAAGTCGCCCGCCTCGGCGGAGCGGCGATACCAGGTGAAGGCGACCTCGGGATCTGCCTCTACGGTGATGCCCTCCTCGTAGTAGCGCCCCACCAGGTTCATCGATTTGGCATGCCCCAGTTGCGCCGCGCGTAGGTAGAGCGCCAGTGCCTGGCGCTGGTCGCGCTGGACACCACGTCCGGTGGCCAGCAGACCTGCGTAGTTGTACATCCCCCAGTCGAGTCCTGCTGCGGCAGCCGTGCGGAATTGGGTGACGGCACCCGGCAGGTCGATCGAGCCACCCCAGCCCTGTTCCAGGCAGCGGCCGAGCATGTTCCGTGCCATGGCGTCGCCGCGCTCGGCGGCGATCTGGAACCAGGTGCGCGCCAGCGCGGCGTCCTGCTCGATGCCCTGGCCGTCCAGGAGAATCTGGCCGAGCAGCGTTTGTGCTTCGGTCATGCCATCCCGCGCGGCGCCCAGGATGGTGCGGGCGGCCTGGCGCGGGTCGCTGGCCAGCCGTTCACGAAGCTCTTCACTGCTGAGGGTTTCGGTGCGGGTCAGGGTGAAGCTCATGCCTAGACCTCGACCCAGCGGCGCAGGAGGTTGTGGTAGTTGCCGGTGAGCTGGACCAGCGCGGGGTGGTCCGGCACGTCGCGAGCGAGGCTCTGGATGGCCTGGTCCATCTCGAACAGCAGGGTCCGCTGGCTGTCCTCGCGGACCATGCTCTGAATCCAGAAGAACGAGGCGATGCGCTCCCCACGGGTGACAGGCTCCACCTGGTGCAGGCTGTTGGCGGGGTAGATCACCAGGTCGCCGGCGGCCAGTTTCACGCGGTGCGCGCCGTAGGTGTCCTGGATCACCAGGTCACCGCCGTCGTAAGTGTCCGGCTCGCTGAAGAACAGCGTGGCGGAGACATCGGTGCGCACTTGCTCGGGGCTGCCCTTGATCGGTCGCACGGCGTTGTCGATGTGGTAGCCGAAAGTGCCGCCGCCCCGGTAGCGATTGAACAGTGGCGGATAGACCTTGTTCGGCAGGACCGCCGATACGAACAAGGGGTGGTTCCACAGACGTTGCAGCATGGCGCTGCTGATTTCGCGCGCCAGCGGATCGCCTTCGGCCAGCTGCTCATTCTGCTTGGCCTTGGCTGACTGGTACCCCGCTGTGGCCTTGCCGTCTGCCCAGTCTGCCTGCTCCAGGGCCTCGCGGATGCGCGTTGCCTCTTCTGTCGTGAAGATGCCGGGAATGTGCAGGAGCATGGCGGATACCGGGTGATCTGAGTGGGAGGCGAATAGTATTTATTTTCATTCAGCCTGTAAAACCGAGGCGCTGGGGGGCGATTTCGCGTTCGGCGGTGACTTTGTAAATGTTGTAAAAAAGACGCGAATGAGAATTCATACCAATTGTTGCTGTTAATTATTTGAAATAAATTCCGCGGCCTCTGAAATCCCTGGGGAGGGAAAACGATGTCGCGTCATGCTGTGGAACCCACCATCTCGACTCAACGCCTGCTGGCGTCCGCCATTGGCGTAGCCATCGGCGCCATGTCCGCCGCGCCCGTATTGCAAGCGGCCGAGACGAAGAAGGAGAGCGACGGCGTCGTCTCCCTGGATGCCACCTCGGTGGTGGGTGAGAAGTCCGCGGACACCCGCTATCAGGTCGAGCGGGCCTCTTCCCAGAAGTACACCGCGCCGCTGGTGAACACGCCGCGTTCGGTGACCGTGGTACCGCAGCAAGTCATCAAGGACACCGCCGCCGTTTCCCTGCAGGATGCCCTGCGCACCGTGCCGGGCATCACCATGGGCGCGGGCGAGGGTGGCAACCCCCAGGGCGACCGTCCGTTCATTCGTGGTTTCGACGCCCAGAGCGACACTTACCTCGACGGCGTGCGTGACACCGGCTCCCAGACTCGCGAGATCTTCGACATCGAGTCCATCGAAGTCAGCAAGGGCCCGAACTCCTCCTTCGGCGGCCGTGGTTCGGCCGGCGGCAGCATCAACCTGGTGACCAAGAAAGCGCGTCTCGGCGACTTCACCAACGGTGGCTTCACCTGGGGTTCCGACCAGACCCAGCGATACACCGCCGACATCAACCGCCAGTTCCTCGACAGCGCCGCATTCCGCCTCAACCTGATGAGCCACGAGAGCAATGTCGCGGGTCGCGACGAAGTGAACTACGACCGTTGGGGCGTGGCGCCGTCCCTGGCATTCGGCCTGGGCACCGACACCCGCCTGAACCTCGATTTCTACCATATGGAAAGCAACGACCTGCCGGACGCAGGTCTTCCCTATGGCTACTCGGTGGGCACCACTCACACTGCCGCCAACCCGGACAAGCCGGTCGATGGCGGCGACAGCAGCAACTTCTACGGCCTGACCAACCGCGACTTCCGCAAGACCCGCGCGGACATCTCCACCATCAGCTTCGAGCATGATTTCAACGACGCGCTGACCATCAAGAACACCCTGCGTCACGGCAGCAGCATGCAGGACTACATCCTGACCCAGCCGGACGACAGTCAGGGCAACGTGCGCAATGGCACCGTCTGGCGTCGCGTCAACACCCGTGTGAGCAACACGACCACCACCACCAACCAGACCGATCTGTTCGGTGAGTTCCAGCTGTCCGGTCTCAAGCACAGCTTCTCCACCGGCATCGAGTTCACTCGCGAAGAAGGCGATCGTTCTTCTTACACGGTGAACACCGACACCACGCCGGCAACCACAGCCGCCACCACCAACTGCTCCCCGGCAACCATCGGCGCGCCCAGCGGCTACAACTGCACCTCGTTGGCCAACCCGAGCCCGAACGATCCCTGGTCCGGCAGCATCGCGCGCAACTACGCCAGCACCGAGTCCACCGGCGATACCCGCGCCCTCTACGCCTTCGACACCATCGAGCTGGACCCGCAATGGCTGCTGAACCTGGGCCTGCGCTACGACAACTTCCAGACCGACTCCAAGACCAAGTCCGCCGAGGGCGCCACCACCTTCAAGACCTCGGATACCAGCGAGTTCGTCAACGGACAGATCGGCCTGGTCTGGAAACCCACCGAAAACGGCAGCGTCTACGCGTCGTACGCCACCTCCGCCACACCGCCTGGCACCATGCTTGGCGAGGGTCAGGAAGGTAACCCGCTGGACACTTCCGTCGGCACACCGACCAGCATCGTCAGCGACCTGGAGCCGGAAGAGACCACCAACTACGAGTTGGGCACCAAGTGGGACCTGCTGGACCAGCGCCTGTCGCTGACCGCGGCGATCTTCCGCACCGAGAAGGACAACACCCGCGTCCTGGTCAGCAACTACACCTATGAGAACGCCGGCAAGACCCGCGTCGACGGTATCGAGCTGACCGCCAGCGGCAACCTCACCGACAAGTGGCAGGTCTTCGCCGGTTACAGCTACCTCGACAGCGAAGTGGTCGATCCGGGCGCGGTGGGCAACCGCAGCGGCGTCGTGACCAGCAGCATCAACCCGGCCAAGGGCAACGAACTGCCCAACACGCCAAAGAACAGCTTCAGCCTGTGGACCACCTATGAAGTGCTGCCGGACCTGACCATCGGGGGCGGTGCCTTCTATGTGGACGACGTCTTCGGCGATACCAACAACACGCTGTACGTACCGTCCTACTGGCGCTACGACGCCATGGCCAGCTACAAGCTGACGAAGAACGTTGACCTGCAACTGAACGTGCAGAACCTCACCGACGAGGTCTACTACGACAAGGCCTATTCGGCCCACTTCGCCAACCAGGCGGCTGGCCGTACCGCGCTGCTCACCACCAGCATGCACTTCTGACAGAAGCAAGCAGAAGCCCCGGCCGGGAAACCCGCCGGGGCTTTCGCTTTCCGGGGAATGGGAAATGCCTTTCCGCTACATATATATAGCTGCACGCCATAAGCCGAAACGCACGCGCGATATGGAGTTGCACGGTTTGCCGCTATCATATGCACCCCCTGCGTCTGGATTGCGAAACCCGCCATGACCCTGCAGTACCCCACAATCGCCGATTGCATCGGCCACACCCCGCTGGTGCGTTTGCAGCGCCTGGCTGGCGAAACCAGCAATACCCTCCTGGTCAAGCTCGAAGGCAACAACCCCGCCGGTTCCGTCAAGGACCGTCCGGCGCTGTCGATGATCACTCGCGCGGAACTGCGCGGTGACATCCAGCCCGGCGATACCCTGATCGAGGCCACCTCCGGCAACACCGGTATCGCCCTCGCCATGGCTGCGGCCATCAAGGGCTACAAGATGATGCTGATCATGCCGGACAACATGAGCGCCGAACGCAAGGCCGCCATGACCGCCTACGGCGCCGAGCTGATCCTGGTAAGCCGCGAAGAGGGCATGGAAGGTGCTCGCGATCTCGCCGAAAGCCTGCAGCGCGGTGGCCGTGGCAAGGTGCTGGACCAGTTCGCCAATGGCGACAACCCGGAAGCCCACTACGTCGGCACCGGTCCGGAAATCTGGCAGCAAACCCAGGGCACCATCACCCATTTCGTCAGCTCCATGGGCACCACCGGCACCATCATGGGCGTGTCGCGTTACCTCAAGGAGCAGAACCCGAATATCCAGATCGTCGGCCTGCAGCCGCAGGAAGGTTCGGCCATCCCCGGCATCCGCCGCTGGCCGCAGGAATACCTGCCGAAGATCTACCAGGCCGACCGGGTCGATCGCGTGGTCGACATGGCCCAGATCGAAGCCGAAGAAACCATGCGCCGCCTGGCCCGCGAAGAAGGCATCTTCTGCGGCGTCTCCTCCGGCGGTGCGGTGGCCGCGATGTTGCGCCTGTCCCGCGAAGTCGAGAACGCCGTGATGGTGGCGATCATCTGCGACCGCGGAGATCGTTATCTCTCTACTGGCATTTACGAAGACCCCAATGTCCCGGCGTAACACCGGCCTGCGCTTCCAGCCCAGCGGCGGAGCGCGGAGCCAGCAAGTTCCGGTTGGCAAGAAGCAGCGCTTGGTCATCGAGCGCCTGGCCAACGACGGACGCGGCATTGCTTTCGTCGAAGGACGCACCTGGTTCGTATCCGGTGCGCTGCCCGAGGAAGAGGTGGAAGCCCGTGTGCTCGCTGCTCGGAGCCAGGTCGTGGAGGCTCGTGCTGAACGCGTATTCAGGGCCAACGCGATGCGTCTGGTGCCGCCTTGTGCCCATGCCGGCCAGTGCGGCGGTTGCACGCTGCAACACTTGCCCCATGCCGAACAGCTCGCCCTGAAACAGCGCACGCTGGCTGAACAGCTGGAGCGTTTCGCCGACCTTCAGCCCCAGGAATGGGTGGCCCCACTTGTGGGGACCGAATTCGGTTATCGGCGCCGCGCTCGCATCGCGGTGCGCTGGGATGCCAAGGCGCGTCAGCTGGAAGTCGGATTCCGCGCGGCTTCCAGCCAGGCGATAGTCGGGATCAAGGATTGCCAGGTGCTGGTACAGCCCTTGCAACCGTTGATGCGGGCATTGCCCGAGCTGCTCCGGCGCCTGGAGAAACCCCAGGCGCTCGGGCATGTGGAGCTGTTCCACGGCACCGCATCGGCGTTGCTGCTGCGTCATACCCAGCCGCTGGGTGAGGCCGACCTGCAGCGACTGCGTGAGTTTTGCGCGACGTACCAGGCGCAGCTCTGGCTGCACGGCGAGGGTGAACCTCAGCCGGATCAGCCCGATGTGCATCTGGGCTATCGCCTGGATCGCTGGAACCTGGAGCTTGAATATCGCCCCGGCGATTTCGTCCAGGTGAATGAAGCGGTCAACGAGGCAATGGTGGCGCAGGCGCTAGACTGGATGAAGCCGCAGCCGGGCGACCGGGTGCTGGATCTGTTCTGTGGGCTCGGCAACTTCGCCCTGCCGCTGGCGCGCCAGGTGCGCGAGGTGGTGGCGGTGGAAGGCGTGGAGACCATGGTGCAACGGGCGCGCGGCAATGCCGCTGCCAATGGCCTGGAGAATGTGCACTTCTTCCAGGCCGACCTGTCGAACCCCCTGGCCGATGCGTCCTGGGCCCGACAGGGATTTGATGCCGTGTTGCTCGATCCGCCACGGGACGGCGCTTACGAAGCCGTTCGGCAGATCGCTGCAACCGGCGCACAACGAGTGGTCTATGTATCCTGCAACCCGTCGACCCTGGCGCGTGACAGTGCCGAACTGGTCAAGCAGGGATACCAGCTGAAGAAGGCCGGGATTCTCGACATGTTTCCTCAAACGGCCCATGTCGAGGCCATGGCGTTATTCGAGGTGGGCTAGGAAGCCCGCGTAATCCGACCAGCACGACAGAGGCTGGCGACAATTCGACGTGAGGGGTTCACGTCGTAGGGAAGGTAGGCAAGATGGTACAGGTGAGAGCGCAACAGCCGGTCAATACGGACGGCAGCATCAACCTCGAGGCATGGCTGGACCATGTCATCAGCCTCGATCCGGTGCTCGACCGCGCGGTCCTCAAGGAGGCGTGCGAGTTCGCCCGCGACGCCGAACAACAGGCCATCGCCGCGCAGAACAGCTGGGCGGAGGGCAACTCGAGTTTCCAGACGGGTCTGGAGATCGCCGAGATCCTCGCTGACCTGAAGCTGGACCAGGAGTCGCTGGTGGCCGCGGTGATCTACCGTGGCGTGCGTGAAGGCAAGGTCCAGCTGCAGGCCGTGCAACAACGCTTCGGTCCGGTGGTCGCCAAGCTGATCGAAGGCGTGCTGCGCATGGCCGCCATCAGCGCCAGCCTCAATCCCCGGCAATCCATGGTCCTCGGCACCCAGGCGCAGGTGGAGAACCTGCGCAAGATGCTGGTGGCCATGGTCGATGACGTACGTGTCGCGCTGATCAAGCTGGCCGAGCGTACCTGTGCCATTCGTGAAGTGAAGAACACCGACGAGGAAAAGCGGCATCGCGTCGCCCGCGAGGTGTTCGATATCTACGCGCCGCTCGCCCACCGCCTTGGCATCGGTCACATCAAATGGGAGCTGGAGGACCTGTCCTTCCGCTACCTGGAGCCGGAGCAGTACAAGCAGATCGCCAAGCTGCTCCATGAGCGCCGCCTCGACCGCGAGCAGTACATCGCCGATGTGATGAAGCAGCTTCGCGAAGAGCTGGCTGCCACCGGCATCAAGGCCGACATCAGCGGTCGTGCCAAGCACATCTATTCCATCTGGCGGAAGATGCAGCGCAAGGGCCTGCAGTTCAGCCAGATCTACGACGTGCGCGCCGTGCGCGTGCTGGTGCCCGAGGTGCGTGATTGCTACACCGCGCTCGGTATCGTGCACACCCTCTGGCGGCACATTCCCAAGGAATTCGACGACTACATCGCCAACCCCAAGGAGAACGGCTACCGCTCCCTGCACACCGCAGTGATCGGCCCGGACGGCAAGGTACTGGAAGTGCAGATCCGCACCCACGCCATGCACGAGGAAGCCGAGCTCGGGGTCTGCGCCCACTGGCGCTACAAGGGCACGGACGTCAAATCGAGTTCGGACCACTACGAAGAAAAGATCGCCTGGCTGCGCCAGGTGCTCGAATGGCACGAGGAACTGGGCGACATCGGCGGCCTGGCCGAGCAGTTGCGGGTGGATATCGAGCCTGACCGGGTCTATGTCTTCACCCCGGATGGCCACGCCATCGACCTGCCCAAGGGCGCCACGCCGCTGGACTTCGCCTACCGCGTGCACACCGAGATCGGCCACAACTGCCGCGGGGCCAAGGTCAACGGTCGTATCGTGCCGCTGAACTACGGACTGCAGACCGGCGAGCAGGTGGAGATCATCACCGGCAAGCACGGTGCGCCTAGCCGCGATTGGCTGAACCCGAACCTCGGCTACATCACCACCTCCCGTGCCCGGGCGAAGATCGTCCACTGGTTCAAGCTGCAGGCCCGCGATCAGAACGTCGCAGCGGGCAAGGCGATGCTCGAGCGCGAACTGTCGCGCCTGGCATTGCCGCCGGTGGACTTCGAGAAACTCGCCGAGAAGTGCAACCTGCGCACCGCCGAAGACATGCACGCGGCGCTGGGTGCGGGCGACCTGCGCCTGGCCCATGTGGTCAACTGCGCCCAGGCGCTGGTGGAGCCGGAGCGTGGACACAGCGAGCAGCTGGAGCTGATTCCGCGCCGGCCTTCCCAGTACAAGCCGGGCAAGCGCGGCGACGTGCAGATCCAGGGCGTGGGCAACCTGCTCACGCAGATGGCCGGCTGCTGCCAGCCGCTGCCGGGCGATCCCATCGTGGGCTACATCACCCTCGGCCGTGGTGTCAGCATTCACCGTCAGGACTGTCCGTCGGCGCTGCAATTGGCCGGCCGCGAGCCCGAGCGGATGATCCAGGTGAGCTGGGGCCCGGTGCCGGTACAGACCTATCCGGTGGACATCATCATTCGCGCCTACGACCGTTCCGGCCTGCTGCGTGACGTCTCCCAGGTGCTGCTCAACGAGCGCATCAACGTGCTGGCGGTGAATACCCGCTCGAACAAGGAAGACAACACCGCCGCCATGATGCTGACCATCGAGATTCCTGGTCTGGATGCGCTGGGTCGCCTGTTGGCGCGGATTTCCCAACTGCCCAACATTATCGAAGCACGCCGTAACCGGGCCGCCTGACGTAGGATGGTCCGAGCTGGCGAGGCCCAACGCCCATGTTGGGCTTCGCTCCGCTCTGCACCAACCTACGGAAGATCCCCACAGGATTCCTTCATGTACCAACTCAACGACCTGCTGCACCTCATGGCCCGGCTGCGCGACCCGCAATACGGCTGTCCCTGGGACCTCAAGCAGGACTACGCCAGCATCGTCCCGCACACAATCGAAGAAGCCTACGAGGTGGCGGACGCCATCGAGCGCGGCGACTTCGATCATCTGCCGGGCGAGCTCGGTGACCTGCTGTTCCAGGTGGTCTATTACAGCCAACTGGCGAAGGAGGAGGGGCGCTTCGAATTCGCCGGTGTGGTGGATGCCATCACCCGCAAACTGGTCCGTCGTCATCCTCACGTCTTCCCCGACGGCGACCTTTACGGCGCGCCGGACATGGCCCGGCTGGAAGAGGCGGCGATCAAGCAGCGCTGGGAAGAGATCAAGGCCGAGGAGCGCGCGGAGAAGGCGGCCGCGCCCGAACAGCTTTCACTGCTGGACGACGTACCGACGGCATTGCCGGCCCTGAGCCGCGCCGCCAAGCTGCAGAAGCGCGCGGCCCAGGTGGGCTTCGACTGGCCCGAGGCGCTGCCGGTAGTCGACAAGCTCCGCGAAGAGCTGGACGAGGTGCTGGAGGCCATGAGCGAGAACGACCCGCAGGCCATCGCGGATGAGGTGGGTGACCTGTTGTTCGTGGTGGTCAATCTGGCCCGACACCTGAAGGTCGATCCTGAAACCGCCCTGCGTGGCGCCAATGCAAAATTCGACCGTCGCTTCCGTTTTATCGAACAGGCATTGCGCGAGGCGGGTCGTCCCATCGAAGATTGCACCCTGGAAGAACTGGATGCCCTCTGGGGCGAAGCCAAGAAGCAGGAAAAACTCAGCCTTGGCTGCTAGCTGATAACTCGAGAGACCGAATTCCTTTATGAGCCTTTCCCTCCGCGACCAGCTGCTGAAAGCCGGGCTGGTGAACGAAAAGCAGGTCAAACAGGCCGGCAAGCAGCAACAGAAACAACAGCGCCTGGAGAAGAAGAACCAGGTCGAGAAGGACGACAGCCTGCGCCAGGCCACCTTGCAGGCCCAGGCCGAGAAGGCCGCCCGCGATCAGGAGCTGAATCGCCAGCAGCAGGAAAAGGCCGACCAGAAGGCCAAGGCAGCGCAGATCAAGCAACTGATCGAAAGCTCCCGCCTGCCGAAGCTGACCACAGACGACTACTACAACTTCGTCGACGAGAAGAAGGTCAAGCGCATCGCCGTCAACGCCATGCTGCGTGACAAGCTGAGCCGCGGCTCGCTAGCGGTCGTCCGCCATGGCGGCGGCTACGAGATCATTCCCCGCGATGCCGCCCTGCGCATCCAGGAGCGTGACCCGCGTCGGGTGGTGCTACTCAACACCCAGACCGAAGAGCCGGATGCCGATGATCCGTACGCGGCCTACAAGGTGCCGGACGACCTGATGTGGTGATGTGAAGAAACCGGGCCTTGTGCCCGGTTTTTCATTTGAACGAGGAGAACCACGTCCTGATGCCGGAGCGTCTACCCTATCGCGCTGGCGCCGCGCTTCAACAAATCTGGTTCCCCAATAACACCCGCCCGAAACTCGCCCCCTCCGTTAGCGGCGTTATCGCCGTGATCTGGTCCAGCCGCAGGCGCTCCTGACCCCCTTCGTTCTGCACGATGAGGAACTCCTCCTTGTCCGGGGTCGTCAGGGTGGTCATGGCGCGGGCGTCCAGGCGCGCGCCGCCGGCCAGCTCGATGTGCAACTGGTAGCGATGCAGGCAGGCGATCTCGATGTAGTCGTAGAGGTCGCAGGAAAGCGGCAAGTATTCCTCGTTCATGGCAGTTTCCTCTGCGGCATGTCGGATGAACAGCATAGGCACTGTGCGTGTGCCATGGCTTTCCTTCCAGTATCGGCCTGTTTCGCCCATCGAGGGCCTGACCAAGGTTCGGCGGGTTCCTGCGGGCACAAAAAACCGGGCGCTTGGCCCGGTTCTTCGTGAGGGAGGGTGTTACTCCTGCAGGCCTTTTACCGCCTTGCCGTTCACCGTGCCCTCCTTGAGCATGATCTGGTATTCCTTGCCGTCCTTCTCCACCTGATGCAGGCGGACCAGCAGGTAATCCCAGTCCTTGGCGAACCAGAGCACGGTCTTGCGGCTGCTCTGGGTGGGGTCACGCACACGCTCGACCTTGATCGCCTCCACGAGGCCGGCCTTGGTGGGTACACGCTCTTCGCCCAGTACGCGGAAGTCGTAGGTTTCGATCTCGTCACCGTCGATCACCTGGTAGCTCATGCTCTTCTTGCCGTCGGCGACGTCATGTTGGAGCACCAGCTGGTAGGTGGATTTGTCCTGCAAGCCACGGTTCAGGGGCAGGCGCACCTGATTGCCGCGGTCGGTGCCGATGATCTGCTTCTGGGCCCAGTCGAAATCGAACTCCACCTGCTTGCTCTTGCCCAGACCACTGCGGCTGAAGCGGTAGGTCAGGGGCAGGAAGGCATTGTTTTCGAGGCGGAAGGTGCTCACTTCGCTGAGGCTGGCGACCAGCATGGAAGCTTCGAAGTCCAGCTCCCAGCGGCCGTTGTCGAGCTGTTTGAGGCTGCGACCGGCAGTACCGCTGACGGGCAGCTGTTTCCAGTCGGCGGTGTAGCTGGCCTCGAAGGGTTTCAGCTCGGCCGCCACGCTGGGCAGGGTCACGAGGGCGAGGAGCAACAGCAAGGCACGACGCATTGGCGAATCTCCTAGTTACGCAATTGTTGCCCCGAGGGAGGCAACGCTTTTCCATCCATTTCGGCGCCGTTCTGGCCCAGGCGCAGTGTGCCTTCGGCAAACCAGCGCATGGCCAGCGGATAAATGCGGTGTTCCTGTACATGAACCCGCTGGGCCAGGCTATCCGGCGTGTCGTCCGACTCTACCGGGATCAGGGCCTGCACTACCAGAGGGCCACCATCAAGTTCTTCGGTGACGAAGTGCACGCTGCAGCCATGCTCGGAGTCGCCGGCTTCCAGCGCGCGCTGGTGGGTGTGCAATCCCTTGTACTTGGGCAACAGCGAGGGATGAATGTTCAGCAGGCGTCCGTGGTAGTGACGCACGAAACCGGGCGTGAGAATCCGCATGAAACCCGCCAGCACCACCAGTTGCGGTGCGTAGGCGTCGATGGCTTCGATCAGGGCGGCATCGAAGGCTTCGCGGTCGGCGTAGGCCTTGTGGTCGAGTACCCCGGTGTCGATGCCGGCCTTCTTCGCCCGCTCCAGGCCGAAGGCATCGGCGCGGTTGGAGATCACCGCGCGGATGCGTGCCGGATGGTCGTCGCCGGTGATGCTGTCGATCAGCGCCTGCAGGTTGCTGCCGGAACCGGAGATCAGCACCACCACATCACAGCGTGCAACCATCAGTGGCTCTTCAGATTGTTCAGTACGACGCGTTCGGCACCTTCGGCGGCCGCAGCGATTTCACCGATGACCCAAGGCTGTTCGCCAGCGGCACGCAGGACCTTGAGCGCGGCGTCGGCCTGCTCCGGCGCAACGCAGATGACCATGCCCACGCCGCAGTTCAGCACGCGGTGCATTTCGGTCTCGTCGACGTTGCCTTGTTCCTGCAGCCAGTCGAATACCACCGGACGCTGCCAGCTGGCCACGTCGATCACGGCCTGGGCGTTGTCCGGCAGGACGCGCGGAATGTTGTCCAGCAGGCCGCCACCGGTGATGTGGGCCATGGCTTTTACCGCGCCGGTTTCCTTGATCAGCTGCAGCAGCGGCTTGACGTAGATGCGGGTCGGGGCCATCAGCAGGTCGGCCAGGGGCTTGCCGTCGAGCTGGACCTGCTCGATATCGACGCCGCTGACTTCGATGATCTTGCGGATCAGCGAGTAGCCGTTGGAGTGCGGGCCGGAGGAGGGCAGGGCGATCAGGGTGTCGCCGGTGCGGACCTTGGAGCCGTCGATGATCTCGGCTTTTTCTACCACGCCGACACAGAAACCGGCCAGGTCGTAGTCTTCGCCTTCGTACATGCCGGGCATTTCGGCAGTTTCGCCGCCCACCAGGGAGCAGCCGGCCAGTTCGCAGCCGGCGCCGATGCCGGTGACCACGGTAGCGGCCACGTCAACATTGAGCTTGCCGGTGGCGTAGTAGTCGAGGAAGAACAGCGGCTCGGCGCCGCAGACCACGAGGTCGTTCACGCACATGGCCACGAGGTCCTGGCCGATGCTGTCGTGCTTGTTCAGATTCAACGCCAGGCGCAGCTTGGTGCCGACGCCGTCGGTGCCGGACACCAGGACCGGCTGCTTGTAGCCTGCCGGGATTTCGCAGAGGGCGCCGAAGCCACCCAGGCCGCCCATCACTTCCGGGCGCGCGGTGCGCTTGGCCACGCCTTTGATGCGTTCGACCAGGGCTTCACCAGCGTCGATGTCTACACCGGCGTCCTTGTAGCTCAGGGAGGGTTGCTTGCTCATAAATCCAGGCCTATAGGGGGAAATTCGAGGATCGACCGGCAAGTCTGGCTGCCGGTTTGCGAAGGCGCGCGATTTTATCAGGCTTGCCCGGTAGCGGCCATCGGCAGCGGTCGGCCCCGGGGATAAAACAGTGTGAAAACGCCTGCGTTGCCGTGGAGGAAGTGGCTGATTAAGGTATAGCCCTTCGATTGCGGCCTATGCTGCATCTGTTCGCCTACAGAGAGTTCCCCATGCGCCTGATCGCTTCCGCTGTCCTGCTTTGCCTCACGCTGCTGGGCTTGCCCGCCCACGCCGAAACGGCCGAGAACCTCTACCAGGTTCGCGAGCCCGTCGCATCACAGCAGCCGGAGGAGCGTACCCAGGCCCTCGTTCGCGCCCTGGAAACCCTGGTAGTGCGCTTGTCAGGCGATCCCAAGGCCGCCCAGAGCCCCGCGCTGGAGGCCGTGCGCAAGGACCCGCAGCAGCTCATCAGCCAATACGGCTATGAAGGGCAGACTCTGGTGGTCGACTTCGATCCGGTCACGACCGAACGGACCCTGCGCCAGGCCGGTATCCCGCTGTGGAGTGCCAATCGTCCGGCCATCCTGGCCTGGTGGTTGAATCGTTCCGGTGAAGGCAGCAATAACCTGGTGGGCGACGGCCAGGACGCCGCGACCCCGCTGCGTCAGGCCGCTCAGAACCGCGGTTTGCCGCTGCGCCTGCCGATTGCCGATCTCGACGAGCAGCTGCTGGCGACCCCCGAACAACTGACTTCCGCCAAGCCCGGCGCACTGACCCAGGCGTCCGAGCGCTATGGCGCGGATGCCCTGCTGGCGGTGGATGCCAGCGAGGCCGATGGCAAATGGCAGGCCCAGTGGCGCCTGTGGCTGGGTGACAGCCGCGAACAGGGCACCGCCGAAGCTGCCGACAGTGCCGCGCTGGCCGATGCCGTGATGTCCGCGGTGAGCCAGCGTCTGGCGCCGCGCTTCGTGGTGGCTCCCGGCGCCGGGCAGAACCTGGAACTGGAAGTGCAGGGCGCGAATCTGGCCCGTTATGCCGAGCTGTCTCGTTTGCTGGAACCGTTTGGCGCGCGCCTGCTGAAGGTGGATGGCGACCGCCTGGAGTACCGGGTCAACGCCAGTCCTGAACAACTCCGCGCCCAGCTGTCCCTGGCCGGCCTGCAGGAGTCGGCGGCCGAAGCACCGGCCGCACCGGCCCCTTCCGCTGATCCGCAGGCCGCGCCGGCACCCCAGGTGATACCGCGCAACAACCTGCTGCGCTTCCACTGGTAGCGGGCGTAAACTTCTGGCCTACCCGTGACGGGGATGCCATGCACCAGTTGCCCAACCTGTTGACTCTGCTGCGCCTGGCACTGGTTCTTCCCATTGCCGGGCTTCTGCTGTCCGACCGGCATGTGCAGGCGTTGGTGTTGTTCGCCGTGGCGGGTTGTTCCGATGGCCTCGATGGTTTCCTCGCCCGACGTTACGGCTGGACCAGTCGCTTCGGCTCGCTGTTCGACCCCGTGGCCGACAAGCTGCTGCTGGTGACCAGCTTCATCTGCCTGACCATGACCCAGGTACTGCCGTTGTGGCTGACGCTGGTGGTGTTCCTGCGAGACCTGCTGATCCTGCTCGGTGCTGGACTGTTCCGGGTGCTGGCGGGGCCTGCCGAATTCTCGCCAAGCCGGCTGGGCAAGCTGAGCACATTGCTGCAGATGCTGCTGGTGCTGTGCCTGTTGCTGGAACTCAGCCTGGTTCCGGCGTTGGCCCCACTGCGCTGGCCCTTGAGCTGGCTGGTCATGCTGGTGACGCTATGCAGCGGGGCCCAGTACATCTGGGATTGGGGACGGAAATATCGCTACGCAAGGACGAGGGCCTGACATGACTGATTCGCGCCGCTGGCTATGGCTGGGTGGCTTTCTGCTTCTGGGGTGGCTGCTGTATCAGCTGCACCCTGTTCTCTCGCCGTTCCTGATCGGCATGCTCCTGGCTTATCTGGGGGACCCGCTGGTGGACCGCCAGGAGCGCCTGGGCCTTTCGCGTACCTGGGGCGTCGTGCTGGTGTTCGGCCTGTTCGGGTTGGTCCTGCTGGCATCGCTGCTGGTCATATTGCCTATGCTCGGCCGCCAGCTTTTCCGCCTCTACGAGGTGGCGCCACAGATGATCGACTGGTTGCAGCAGACGGCGCTGCCCTGGGTTCAGGTCAAGCTCGGCCTGCCCGGGGAGTTCTGGCGTTTCGACAGGTTCAAGGCGGTGATCAGCGGCCACCTCGGCCAGACCACGGATTTCGCCGGCACCCTGCTGGCCAGCGTCACCGCCTCTGGGCTGGCCGTGCTCGCGTGGTTCGGCAACCTGCTGCTGATCCCCGTGGTGGGCTTCTATCTACTGCGCGACTGGGACCTCATGGTGGCCAAGCTGCGTGTCTTGCTGCCGCGCAACCGTGAGTCTTTCGTGGTCGGACTCGTGGGTGAATGCCACGAAGTGCTCGGAGCCTTCCTGCGCGGCCAATTGCTGGTGATGCTCGCGCTGGGCATCATTTATGCGGCCGGCCTGATGCTGGTTGGCCTGGATCTGGGATTGCTGATCGGTTTGCTGGCGGGCCTGGCCAGCATCGTGCCCTACATGGGGTTCGTGGTTGGCTTCGGCGCTGCGGTGATCGCCGCGCTGTTCCAGTTCGGCGGTTTCGAACTCTATCCGCTGCTCGGCGTCGTAACTGTGTTCACCGTGGGACAATTGCTTGAAGGAATGCTGCTGACGCCACTGCTGGTGGGCGATCGCATCGGCCTTCACCCGGTGGCGGTTATCTTTGCGATACTTGCCGGAGGCCAGCTGTTTGGCTTCACCGGCGTGCTCCTGGCCCTGCCGGTTGCAGCGATCATCATGGTTTTGCTGCGCCATGCGCATGATTTCTATAAACTTTCCGACCTTTACGGACAGTCGAGTAGCGGTCCAGACGACCCTTCCAGTACGGCATGACACCGATCCAGCTTCCCCTGAGTGTGCGTCTGCGTGACGACGCCACCTTCGCCAACTTCTATCCCGGCGCCAATGCTGCGGCACTCGGCTATGTCGAGCGCCTGTGCGAGCCCGATGCCGGCTGGACCGAAAGCCTGATCTATCTATGGGGGGGCGAAGGTGCCGGGCGCAGCCACTTGCTGCAGGCCGCCTGCCTGCGCTTCGAGCAGCACGACGAACAGGCGATCTACCTGCCCATGGACGAACTGGTGCATTACGGACCGGAAGTCTTCGACAACCTGGAGCAGTGTGAGCTGGTCTGTCTGGACGACCTGCATGCCCTGGCCGGACGGCCGGAGTGGGAAGAGGGTCTGTTCCACCTGTTCAACCGCCTGCGCGATGCCGGTCGCAAGCTGCTGCTTTCTGCGAGCAAGTCGCCTCGCGAACTGGGGATCAAGCTGCCTGACCTGAAGTCGCGTCTGACCCTGGCGCTGGTGTTCCAGCTGCACGCGCTGTCCGACGAGGACAAGCTGCGCGCGCTGCAGTTGCGGGCTTCGCGCCGTGGCCTGCACCTGACCGACGAAGTTGGGCGGTTCATCCTGACGCGCGGCCCGCGCAGCATGAACCTGCTGTTCGACCTGCTGGATATCCTCGATCAGGCTTCGCTCCAGGCTCAGCGCAAACTGACCATTCCCTTCCTCAAGGAAATCTTCGGCTGGTAGCCAGCGCTTCCAGATGCACCCAAATAAAAAGCCCGGATCTGAATCCGGGCTTTTTCATTTTCGTGCGGGAATCACTCCCCAGCCAGCTTGCGGTTGTACTGGAAGCGCCAGCGGGTATAGAGCAGGGCGGCGCAGAACAGCAGCAGGCTGAGACCGGCTTCCAGCCAGCCGAAGAGGCTGCGCGCCGGGTCAATGGCCGCGAGTACGCCCTGGATGAAATAGAGGTTCACCACGAAGCACGCCCAGGCATGGGCGCGAGCGTTGCCGAGGATCATGCCGGGGGCTAGCAGCGCCAGCGGAACCAGCAGGATGGCCAGGACCACCCAGGTCCTGGCGCCGTGCAGGTCGGCGAAGAACAGGGTGTTGACCGCCAGCAGCACGGCCAAGGCAATGAAGCTCGCCAGGCTGACAGCGCGGCTGGCGTTCATGCGCGGGGTCAGCCACGCCAGTTCCGGCAGTGTCTTGGGTTTCTTAGCCACGCGGAGTCTCCAGGCGTTGGGCGGTCTGCGCCAGGCGTTGGCCCAGGGCGCGGCAGAGGGCGATTTCGTGCTCGTCCAGCGGGCGCTTGCCATCGGCGCCAGCATGGTGACTGGCGCCGTAGGGGGTGCCACCGCCACGGGTTTCCAGCAGCGCCGGTTCGCTGTAGGGCAGACCAGTGACCAGCATGCCGTGGTGCATCAGCGGCAGCAGCATGGACAGCAGCGTGGTTTCCTGGCCGCCGTGCAGGCTGGCGGTCGAGGTGAACACCGCCGCCGGCTTGCCAACCAGTTCGCCGGTGAGCCACAGGCTGCTGGTGCCATCAAGGAAGTATTTGAGCGGGGCCGCCATGTTGCCGAAGCGGGTGGGGCTGCCCAGGACCAGGCCGTCGCAATGGCGCAAGTCGTCCAGGGTGGCGTAGAGGGCGCCGTCGGCGGGAATGTCGGGGGCCACCGCTTCGCACTCGGTGGACACTGCCGGCACGGTGCGAATCCGCGCCTCCAGGCCGGTCAGTTCGACGCCACGGGCGATCTGCCTGGCCATTTCGGCGGTGGCACCGTGTCGGCTGTAGTACAGGACCAGGATGTAGGGCGCGCTCAAGGAAGGATCTCCAGGACCTTCTCCGGCGGACGGCCGACCACGGCCTTGTCGCCAGCGATCAGGATGGGGCGCTCGATCAGCTTGGGATGAGTGGTCATGGCGGCGATCAGTTGCTCTTCGGAGAGGCTGGCATCGTCCAGACCGAGGGCCTTGTACTCGTCCTCGCCGGTGCGCAGCAGCTGGCGGGCGGAGAGCCCCAGCTTGGCCAGCAGGTCGCGCAGTTCGGCGGCGCTGGGCGGGGTGTCCAGGTAGCGCACGATGTTGGGCGCGAGGCCACGGGCTTCCAGGAGCTCCAGGGCACCGCGGGATTTGGAGCAGCGCGGGTTGTGGTAAAGGGTCAATTCGGTCATGTCGGGGGTCGCATGGGCTTGGTCGAGGCGGCTATTCTAACCGCGTCGTGGTGCCGGTCTGAACCGTGCGCTGCGCTTGCGGTCTGCTGAGCCTGGCCGAATCGATCTGAATCAAGGAGATGGAATGCGCCAACGCCTTACCGACGTCGTCGAATTCTGGCGCTTCCTGCTGCAGAGGTTCATTGCCGATCATGGCACCAACAGCGCTGCGGCCCTTACCTACACCAGCCTGTTCGCTGTAGTGCCGATGATGACGGTGACCTTCACCATGCTCTCGGCCATCCCGGCCTTCGAGGGGACGGGCGAGCAGATCCAGAGCTTCATTTTCCGCAATTTCGTTCCGTCCACCGGCGAAACCCTGCAGGAATACCTGCGTGGCTTCACGGTGCAGGCCCGACACCTGACATGGGTCGGGGTGGGCCTGCTGGTGGTTACGGCGTTCATGATGCTGGTAACCATCGAGAAAGCCTTCAACACCATCTGGCGCGTGCGTCAGCCACGGCGCGGCGTATCGAGCTTCCTGCTCTATTGGGCGATTCTCAGCCTCGGCCCGTTGCTGCTAGGGGCGGGCTTCGCCGTCAGCACCTACATCACATCGTTGTCGCTGATCTCCGGTCCGGATGCACTGATCGGCGCCAAGACGCTGCTGGGCTTCATGCCGCTGCTCTCCAGCATCGCCGCTTTCACGCTGATCTACGCTGCAGTGCCCAACGCCCGCGTGCCCGTACGCCATGCGCTGGCGGGCGGTGTTTTCACTGCATTGCTGTTCGAGGCTGCCAAGGCGCTGTTCGGTCTCTATGTCAGCTTCTTCCCCGGATACCAGTTGATTTATGGCGCTTTCGCCACGGTGCCGTTGTTCCTGCTGTGGATCTATCTGTCCTGGGTGATCGTGCTGTTTGGCGCCGAGCTGGTGTGCAACCTTTCGACACCCTGGCACTGGCGACGCCGTGCATTGCCGCGCCTGCTGGTGCTGCTGGGCATCCTGCGGGTGTTCCATGACCGACAGATGCGTGGCATGCCGGTGCGGCATCTCGACGTGCAGCGGGCCGGTTGGCATCTGCCGGAAGACGAATGGCTGGAGATGCTGGAACTGTTGGAAAGCCAGCATCTGGTCTGTCGCGCCAGCGGAGGAACCTGGGTGCTTTGCCGTGATCTGGGCGGCTACAGTTTCTATCAGTTACTCGTTCATATGCCCTGGCCGCTTCCACGGCTGGCCCAGTTGCCCGCGCACCTGGACGAGGAATGGTATCCGCCGTTGCGCAAGGCCCTCGAGCTGCTTCAGGAAGAGCAGCAGGCCTTGTTTGGCGGCAGCCTGGCGCAGTGGCTCAAGCCGGGGAACGACTGACGAAATTTGTCAGTCACATGCAAGGGAACGCCTGCTGGACGCAACAGCGGCCCGTGCGAATGCGGGCTCGTGCGATTGGCATGCTTATGGCACTGACAGGGAAGAGGCCATCAGCCGATGGCCAGGGGATGAGAGCGATGGGTAGCAAGAACGACAAACTGGTCCACCTGCACGAGCGCGCACCGCAACGGGCGCTGGAAGGACTCAATCGGGTGACCGGATTGAAATTCCGTCACTGGCCGGAATCGCTGGCACCCGTAGTCGTGCAGGAGGATTGGGAAAGTGCGGAGCAGCCGCTCCAGGAGAACAACCGGGCGTTACCCGGCTGAGTTGCGGGTCAGGCGCGAACTTGGCTCTTGGCCGGTTCGGCCAATTCCACGGCCTGAACGAAGAGCTCTTCCACCAGCAATCCCTTGATCGGCACCGCGGAGCGCAGGCGAACCTGCATCTGCTCGATTCTCTGTTTGAAAGGCATCCGGGCGATGCCGGCCAGCAGGATCTTGCCCTTGGCATTCAGCCGGCCGTGATCCACGGCGACCTCGCGGCGTTGTTCGCCATCCATGTAGTTCACCAGCAGCGAGACGGGCAGATCGGTCATCCCGGGCAGGTGCAACCAGGCCGCCACGTTGAACTCCGCCACCCTGCCTTCGAACGGTGTGACGGTGGAGCGGGCGACTTCGATGACGCGGGCAGGGACAGGGCCGATCAGGCTGTCTTGCTGTGGCATGGGGCATCCAGGCTGGAAAGGTACGTCCGTACCGATAGGGCAGGATTATAAGCAGCCATTCCCTTGCGAACTGTGCGCCCTGGCCCCCGCTGGGCGTGACCCGTCTCGCAGTTTGATCACTCAGGCAAGTTGCAGGGGATAGCGCGCCACCATCGACGAGACGAGGTTGGGCTCCGGCAGCGGGACGATGGCCTGGTTGTTCACGCTGGCCAGTTGCAGCCAGAGATTTTCCCCTTCGACGAACTGCTTGCTGGGCAGCCACAGGCCGTGGTGCCAGCCATTGCCGGGCTCAGGCGTGCTCTGCAGGACGCCGGGATGGGTCTGGGCGCTGGGTGCGCGGCGAAGCCAGACCGGGCGTGGCAAGCCTTTGAGGTAACGCAGGCCGAGGTGCAGGCCTTCGCCGTTCTGATAGCGCCAGCGCACCAATCCGAGAACCGGCGTGCTCTGGTTTTGCACCAGGACGAGTTGCCCCACCGGCAATTGGCTGCCCAGGTCGCCGTGACAGAGCAGGCGGGCGCCGCCAGGACTGGCGTCCAGCAGCTGTGCATCGCAGCGGCCGGGATGTTGTGCCAGCAGATCGGCATGGATAGCGGCCAGGCCCACGATCAGTTGGCAGCTTCCCGATTGTTCGGTACGCGGATGTCGGCGCTGCTGGCGTCCCAGCCAGTGCTGGCGAACCCGTTCCAGGAGCTGGCGTTCGATTTCGCTGCGCAGGGGCGCGGGCTCATGCACGGCGATCAGCAGGGCGCCCAGCTCGAAGCGGCGCAGATAACTGTTGGCGCCATCCGGGCGCTGGTCCAACGGCAGGCAGGGTTGGGATTCGGTCAGGTCCACGGCGGGGCTGCCGCTGTCGTCCTCTTCATCCCAGGGCAACAGTCGCCCCAGGCCGGCGAGGGGCGCCAGGGCACCGAAGAGCAAGGGACATTCGCCTTCGCTCAGATGGAAGGGGTTGCTCAGTGCCAGCAGCAGCATCTGCTGGTAGAGCCCGCGCAAGGTGTTGGCAGGCGTGGGGCGGAATGCGGCTGCAACCGGTTCGTCCAGGCAGCCCTGGTGCTCTCCTATCCAGTAGAGCAGGTGACTGTCGCGCCACAGTCGCGGGTTGGGCTCCTGGTAGAGCTGGTAGTGACGCAGTTGGGTCTGGGCGAGGAAATGCTCGGCCATGTACAGGCACCAGGCCAGATGCGGGCGCGATGGCTGGTGACCCTGGAGGATCTGCAGCAGCAGGCGCTTGAAGCCGCAGGCCAGTTCGTCGCATAGCTTGACGAATAGCGTGGGGGGCACAGTTCGGTCGTGGTAGGCCTGGGCGTAGTGGCGAAACTCCTCGCTGAAGCTTTGCAGCACGCGTTGCCTTTCGAGTAAGGTCAGTGCGCTGCGGTTGAGCCTGAACAAATGCCCCAGGACCTGCTGCAGGGCACTATCCTGAGGGAGTTGGCGCGCTTCTGCGAGAAGCGTCGGGACACTTGCCAGTGGAGTGCTGTTTTCCTCCAGGATGTCCGGCACTTCCAAGCGCAGGGCATCCAGCGTCATATCAACCCCGCGTAAACGAGGACCGAATGCATGGGATCGCGACTCCAGGCTGTCATAGGGGTATTCGCAATGATGGGCGCCGGCCTGTTCCTGGCCGGCTGCTCGGACGACGTCGGTGTCGATCAGCATGGACAGAAGGTAGCGGTTGAGCGCCTCGAAGGCCAGTGGCTGGTCATCAACTACTGGGCGGAATGGTGCGCGCCGTGCCGCACGGAAATCCCCGAGCTGAACGCCTTCGCTGAACAGCAGCGGGACAAGGGCGTGAAAGTGCTGGGAGTCAATTTCGACGGGCTTCAGGGCGACGAACTCGGCGATGCCGCGAAGAAGATGGGCATCCAGTTCACCGTGCTGGCGGAAGATCCTTCGAAGCGCTACGACCTGCCGCGCAGTGAAGCATTGCCTGTCACTTACATCATCGACGCTCAGGGCAAGATGCGGGAGCGGCTGCTGGGTGAGCAGAGCGCTGCAGGCCTGACCGAGCGTCTGGACGAACTGCGCAAGGGGGGCTAGGGCAATGGCGCGAATCTGTTTACACGGCTACGTAAGCGGCAAGGTGCAGGGTGTTTATTACCGCCAGTCGACCCAGCAACAGGCAGACCAGCTGGAGCTGGACGGCTGGGTGCGCAACGTGGCGGATGGCCGGGTCGAAGTGCTGCTTGAGGGGGAGGAGGAGGCCGTTCGCTCGATGGCGGCCTGGCTGGAACAGGGGCCTGCCGATGCGAAGGTGACCGGCGTCGAGCTTCAGGAGCAACCCGTGCAGGGCATCACCGGCTTCATCGTGCGGCGCTGACGCCGCAATGCGGGAGCGAGCCAGGCTCGCTCCCTGGGGTAATCAGTCCGAATCGCCGGGATCGGCAGCCAGTCGACCGGCATCTTTCATCAGCGAGTGGAGAAATTCCTGCTGCAGCTCCGGATCGTTGCGGGTCAGCTCGATCAGGCTCTGCTCCAGTTCGCTCGCTTCTTCTTCCATGCCCAGTTCCGACAGGCGCTTGACCCGGTGGACCCACTGCGGGACTTCGTCGTCTTCGAGGTCCTCGAAGATCAGTGCATGGGCTTCTACCAGCTTGCCGCGCAGGGTATGGCTGATGCCCAGGGTGGCATCGGCACGGGCGTTGTCCAGGGGGTCTTCGACGCTCAGTTGGAGTTTGCCGATGCGGCTTACGTCCTGGTCGGCGAAAGGCCCATCCAGCAGATTCAGGCGCAGGATGCCGTTGCGGTCGGTTGCCAGCTCATGGGTGTGGTTGCCCAGTTTGACCAGCACCGGGCGCTCGGCCCAGGGCAGGCTCGAATACTCCATGCGCTTGTCCAGCTGCTTCTCGTCGATGCTGGCCAGATTCTGCTCGGAGCGACCATTGGACTCGACGTTCATCGCGGGGTTGAGGCCGGCGAAGCCGTAGCTGATCCAGTCCTTGGTGGCGGTGTCCGGCAGGCTGCCGAGCAGCACCACGTTCACCACGTTCGCGCCGACGCCTGCGACCACGGCCACCGCACCCAGCGGGACTTCGTAGAGTTCCCGCCAGGGTTGATAGGGCGTGTAACGGTCGTAGTGACGGCTGACTTCGAATTCGGTGACTTCGAAGGTCTTCTGCTCGTTGATGCGGATGCGTCGCTGCGGTAGTTCCAGTACCTGTGGATCACCGACATCGATCTGCAGGCTGTGGTTGAGCAGTTTGCGCTCGACGCGCTCCTCGTGCTCGCTGCGCTGTGGCAAGTGATTGGCACAGCCGCTGACGAAGAGGGCGCCGCACAGGGCGGCGCCGACGAGGTAATGGGAACTACGCTTGGACATATCTTGGATCAGCGATTCACGCGGGCGGTAATGAAGGACAGAACTTCGGAGACCGGCACGTTCTGGTTGTCGGTTTCACGGCGGTTCTTGTATTCCAGGCTGCCTTCGGTCAGGCCACGTTCGCTCACGACGATGCGGTGCGGAATGCCGATCAGCTCCATGTCGGCGAATTTGACGCCGGGGCTGGTCTTCTTGTCACGGTCATCCAGCAGTACGTCGACGCCCGCTGCGCGCAGTTCGGCGTAGAGCTTGTCAGTGGCTTCCTTGACGGCCGGGGTCTCGTACTTGAGCGGCACCAGGGCGACCTGGAACGGTGCCAGGGCTTCCGGCCAGAGAATGCCGCGCTCGTCGTAATTCTGCTCGATGGCGGCAGCCACCACGCGGGATACGCCGATGCCGTAGCAGCCCATGATCAGGGTCACCGGTTTGCCTTGTTCGCTCAGCACGTTCAGCTTCATGGCTTCGCTGTACTTGGTGCCCAGCTGGAAGATGTGGCCGACTTCGATGCCGCGCTTGATCACCAGCGTGCCCTTGCCGTCCGGGCTCGGGTCGCCGACAAGTACGTTGCGCAGGTCAGCGACTTCCGGCAGCGGCAGGTCGCGCTCCCAGTTCACACCGAAGTAGTGCTTGTCGTCGATGTTGGCGCCGATGGCGAAGTCGCTCATCAGGGCAACGGAGCGGTCGATCACGCAAGGCAGCGGCAGGTTCAGCGGGCCAAGCGAGCCGGCGCCGGCACCGATGGCCTGGCGCAGTTCGGCTTCGCTGGCGAACACCAGCGGACTGGCGACCTGTGCCAGGTTAGCTGCCTTGATTTCGTTCAGCTCGTGGTCGCCGCGAACGATCAGGGCGACCAGTTTGCCTTCTTCGGCACCGTGGACGACCAGGGTCTTGATGGTCTTCTCGATCGGCAGGTCGAAGTTTTCCACAAGGTCGGCGATGGTCTTGGTATTCGGGGTGTCGACCAGCTTCATTTCCTGGCGCGGGGCGTGACGTTCGGTCTCGCGCGGCAGGGCTTCGGCCTTCTCGACGTTGGCTGCGTAATCGGAGCTGTCGCTGAAGGCAATGTCGTCTTCACCGGATTCGGCCAGCACATGGAATTCATGGGAGCCGGTGCCGCCGATGGAGCCCGTGTCTGCCAGTACGGGGCGGAAGTCCAGGCCCAGGCGGCTGAACACGTTGCAGTACGCCTGGTGCATGCGGTCGTAGGTTTCTTGCAGCGACTCCTGGTTCATGTGGAAGGAGTAGGCGTCCTTCATGATGAACTCGCGGCCGCGCATCAGGCCGAAGCGCGGACGGATCTCGTCACGGAACTTGGTCTGGATCTGGTAGAAGTTGAGCGGCAGCTGCTTGTAGCTGTTCAGCTCGTTGCGCGCCATGTCGGTGATGACCTCTTCGTGGGTCGGACCGACGCAGAAGTCGCGCTCATGGCGGTCCTTCAGGCGCAGCAGTTCCGGGCCGTACTGCTGCCAGCGGCCGGACTCCTGCCACAGCTCGGCAGGCTGGACGGCGGGCATCAATACTTCCAGCGCACCAGCGGCGTTCATCTCTTCGCGGACCACCGTCTCGACCTTGCGCAGTACTCGCAGGCCCATTGGCAGCCAGGTGTAGAGGCCGGAGGCAAGCTTGCGGATCATGCCGGCGCGGAGCAGCAGCTGATGGCTGATCACCACGGCATCGGCGGGGGTTTCCTTGAGGGTAGACAGCAGGTACTGACTGGTACGCATGTTTGGCCGTTTTGTCGGTTGCGATGGATTTGAATGGCTCGGCATTGTACGGCGCTGATCAAGTGGCGTACAGGATTGCGGTCCGGTTGAGCGAGGAGGGCGACGTAGTGAGTCTGACAGCGACAGAGGTCCAGGCGCTGATACGCAATGGAGTGCCCATGGCGGACGAGATCGATCTGCGAATCGAGCGGATGGACGATCAGGGAGCGTTGGCCAGGGTACCGTTCCAGTCCAGATTGGTGCGTCCGGGTGGAACATTGTCCGGTCCCACCATCATGGCGCTGGCTGATGCCGCCATGTATGCAGTAGTACTGGGCAGGCTGGGGAAAGTTGAAATGGCGGTGACGTCCAACTTGAACATCAACTTCCTGTCCAGGCCCAAGCCGGTGGATCTATTTGCCGAGGCGCGGATACTTAAACTTGGTCGACGTCAAGCGGTGTGTGAAGTGTCACTTTATTCATTGGGCGCGGAAGATGATCTTGTCGCGCACGTGACAGGTACTTATGCCCTGCCACTACTTGATTAAAGTTTGAGCAGTCGCTTGGTGGCGATTTGATCAACTCCGGAGTCAAGTTCCTCCACCCAAAAAGAAACCCGGCCTAGGCCGGGTTTCTTTTATCACTTACGTGTACGCAGAGGATATTACAGGATATCCAGCGGGTACTCGGTGATTACGCGGATTTCGTCGTTCGCGGTACCGCCAGCGGAGCCGAAGAAGGCCATGTCGCTGTTGGCACGCCAGCTGGCGTGACGGATGCGGATGGACAGGTCTTTGGCAGCGCCTTCCTGAACAACGTACTTCGCTTCGATGTCGCGTTCCCATTCCTTGCCGTCTTCGCCGATTGCACCAGCGAAGGCGCCATTCGGGTCGGCCTTGGTGCCGTCAACGTCTTCACCGGTGATGTAGCGAGCCATGAAGCTCAGGCCGGGGATGCCGAATTCAGCCATGTTCAGGTCGTAGCGAACCTGGATGGACTTCTCGTTCGGGCCGTTGAAGTCGGAGTACTGAACCGAGTTGGCCAGGAAGATGGAGTCGCCGGAGTTCTGGCCGTCCATCGAGATGTAGTCGAAGGGCTCATCGCCGTTCACTTTCTGGTAGGCCAGGGTGAACTTGTGGGCGCCCAGGGAGTAGGCGGCAGCGGCGGACCAGGCGGTGGTGTCCAGGTCGCCAGCGATGGCGTCGCCCTTGTCGGTGGTGCGGTAGACGTTGAAGTCCAGGTTCAGGGCCTGAGTATCAGTGAACGGAATGTTCCAGTTCAGGTTGCCGTAGTACTGGCGCCAGATGTCTTCCAGCTCGGCACCGTACAGGCTGGCGCTGACGTTGTCGGAGAAGGAGTAGGAGCCGCCTACGTAGTCGGCGCTGTTGCTGGCCAGACCGGTGTAGGTGGTGGTGATTTCACCGTGACGGTTGGTGGAGGCGCTACCGTCGCGAATGGAGGTGAAGTGGCCGGCGTCGATGTTCAGGCCTTCCAGTTCGCTGCTGGTCAGCTGGAAGCCTTCAGCGGAGCCCGGGAACAGGCGAGCGGTACCGGTGGCGAATACCGGAGCGGTCGGGAACAGGTTGCCGTACTTCAGCTGGGTGTTGGAGATCTGGGCTTTAACGGAGCCACCAGCGTAGGAGTAGTCATCCTGGGAACGGCCGTCGGAGCCAGTCGGCAGCAGGCCGGTGCCATTGGTGCCGTTGCCGCTGTCGAGTTTCAGACCCAGCATGCCGTGGGCGTCAACACCGAAGCCAACGGTACCTTGAGTGAAGCCGGACTCGTACATGGCGCTGATGCCATGGGCCCATTCTTTACGGTAGTTCTGGCTGGTGTTGGGGTTGTTACGGAAGTCGCGGTAGAAGAAGAAGTTCTTGTTCAGAAGAGTCAGGTTGCTGTCTTCTACGAAGCCCTTGGACTCTTCCTGGGCGCTGGCAAAAGCCAACTGCATGCTACCGGCGGTCACGGCCAGAGCCAGTGCGCTCCACTTCATCACTTGCATTGTGATTGCTCCTTTGGTTTTGAAGATTCTCGCCGCTTTCTTTATTGATTGAAGGCGGTTCTTTCTTTTTGTGTCGGCGCTAACTTATAGCACGGCGACAATATTGGCGATAGTTGAAACCGGGTCCTTACGATTTCTTCACAGTGCTGTCGCAAATCGAAAAGACCTGTGTCGCATATCTATAGGTTCAGTCTTGCATCCCTTCATCCCCTATGTATCCGGGGCACTTTGCGAGCGGGCGTCCATTGGCGTAATTCCCGGCTTCGCGTGTGACCTGGCACCTGCCAAGCAACAAACGTGCACAAAACGTGAGTGGTGGAGAGAAAAAACCACTCGCCCTGCTGGTGCGCTCGTTCCAGCTGCTCCAACCCCTGATCCTTGTGTGATCGCTACCAAAAGAAAGTGCCCTTAAATGAGGCACTCTGCATGCTGGGTGGCTCTTGACAGGCAGTTGTGCGGTGGGATGACGAGTGCGTCCCCCTTGTCTTCAGTGGTTGGGCGTAACCGGGGTGTGGCGAGAAGTAACGCAATGCTGGTTGTGAACACTTATGGTGCGTGTGGTGACTTCCCTTCCTTTATATAGGCAGGAGGGTAGGGGTGAGTTCCGCTCGGCGTGAGCCTTGGCTATGCTGCGCGGCCTCGTTGCGGTCGCTGACCGGGGCGCGGTGTTAATCTCGAACTTCCTACAGTCGAACAGGAGAGGCCAGTATGTTCGCCCTGGACCCAAGACTTCAGCAGGACACCCTGCCCATCGGTGATTTTCCCCTGTGCCGGCTGCTGTTGATGAACGATGCACAGTACCCCTGGTTCATCCTCGTGCCGCGACAAGAAGAAGTCAGCGAGCTGTTCCAGCTCGGTGTCGACGAGCAACGGCAGCTGTGGCAGGAAACCACCTTCCTGGCGGAAACCCTCAAGGACACCTTCGGCGCTGACAAGATGAATGTGGCGACCCTGGGCAATGTGGTCAGCCAGTTGCACATGCATGTGATCGTGCGTCGTCGTGAGGATGCTGCCTGGCCTGCGCCAGTCTGGGGGCGTCAACCGGCCGTGGCCTACTCGCCCGAGCAGGTAGCGGCCATTCGCGCCAAGCTTCGTTTGGTGCTGGCGGATGATTTCCAGTTCGTGGGGGAGTGAGTCATGACGCTTGAAATGCGTATCGCTGACCTGGAGAGCCGACTCGCTTTCCAGGATGACACCATCCAGACGCTGAACGATGTTCTGGTTGAGCAGCGGCGACTGGTGGATCGCTTGCAACTACAGGTAGCGGCATTGGCCAAGCGCCAGGAAGAGCTGCTCAGCCAGTACGGCCCAGATGAAGATGAGGCGCCGCCGCCGCATTACTGATCAGCCAATGAAAAGCCCGCCAATTGGCGGGCTTTTCATTTCTGCTTCAGCGCCTGCTGGGAAGCGCGGCAATCACGTCTTCGGCTTGCAAGCCCTTGTCCCGCTGGATGACCGAGAACTCAACGCGTTGGCCCTCGATCAAGACACGGTGGCCTTCACCGCGAATGGCGCGGAAGTGGACGAAGATGTCATCGCCGGAATCCCGGGAGATGAAACCGAAGCCCTTGGAGGTGTTGAACCACTTCACGGTTCCGGTTTCACGATTGGACATGTCCTGGGGCAGTAGGGGTGCCTGGGTGACCTTGCGCAGGTTGATGCAAAGGTGCAGTGCAACGGCGACGATCACGGCCAGGAGGCTGATGAGAATTGCGGGTTGCTCGCCGATTACCGGGAGGGGCGCCAGAAGAATCAGGGTTTGCAGGACGACCGCCAATACCAGAAGGGCGGAAACCAGGCTTTGCAGTTGGTTGTGCAGGCCTTTTGCCCAGGCCGGAACCACAGGAGCCAGCAGAAGGTTGAGCAGTCCGCAGAAGGCCAGGTAGAGGGCATCGGGTTGTTGCAGGTAGGGCAGGGCTTCGGTGCGCAGACTGGGAATGAAGGACAGCAGCAAAGCGGCAGCGCCCGTCAACAGATGGACGATTTTCAGGATGTTCAATGGATTCACCTTGGAAACGGAATCTCTAACGGAAGAGCCGGGCCATGCGGGATGAAAAAGGCATGGGCATCGGCCTATGCCGCAGGTCTCTGGATCGACGCGCGGCACCGGCTGTATTTAACAGCAAAGGAGAGGGCTACTCAAATCAAGCGGTTAGCGCTGCTTCAGACGCTGGCGGATGCACTTGATTGCGGCCATTGCGTTTGGCCTGGTAGAGGGCGTCGTCAGCTCGGGTGATGAGACTCTCCAGGGTATCGCCCGGTTCCGCCAGGGCCAGGCCGAAGCTGGCGGTAATGGTGTCGAGTACCTGGTCCGTGCGGCGGACTTTCACGCGCAGCGCCTGCATCTTGCTGCGCAACTGTTCTGCGAAGGTGCGCGCAGCATCCAGTCCCTGGCAGTCGCGCAGTACGACGCAGAACTCTTCGCCGCCGTAACGGCCCGCCATGGCGCGCGGCGGCAATAGTTCCCGAAGCAATTGGCCCACATGCTGGAGCACACGATCTCCCAGCGGGTGACCGAACTGGTCGTTGAACTGCTTGAAGTGGTCGATATCCAGCATGACCAGCGCCAGGCCTTCCTGGTCACTTTTCAGTGACTGCTCCAGCAGGCGGGTGAACGCCTGGCGATTGAATACCTGGGTCAGGCCATCCAGGGTGGCGGCCAGTTGGGCGCGTTCCAGTTGATTGCGCAGTTGCTGGATTTCCGCCTGGGCGGCTTGCAGGCGATAGAGGAACTGTTCCTGCTGTTCCTGCATCAACTGGGTGCTTTCCTGAAGATGGTTCAGGACGCTGGGCAGGTCATCGATTATGGGTTCATGCAATGCAGCCAGGCCTGCTGTCAGGCTGTTCTGGTAAGCGTGACTGCCACTGACACTGCGACTGACATCGCCCTCGATATCGTCGACCAGGTCGATGACCTGTTGCTGTCCCTGCCGGGCTTCTTCGAGTTCGCCACGAATGATGTATTCGCGAAACAGCTTGAGGGCCGATTCCGGCGGGAAGACGTCGAAATCCTTGGTGATCTTGTCCAGGCGGCGATTGAGGTCCGGCTGCACACCCTGGCTGTAGGTGTACCAGAGCGCGTAGTGCATCGGATTCGGCGGAATCGCATGGCGCACCATATGCGGTACCGCCTGCTTCAGCAGGTCAGCCGCCTCACGGGTTTCTTCGGGGAAAAGCTCAAGCAGCGACGGCGATTTCGGAGGCTGGCTCATGCACTTCACTGTGGGGAGATGTCGAATTGCCAGAGCATAGAGCAGGCGGGCTTTCGCGCATAGCGAAAGGCCCGGTTTCCCGGGCCTTTTTGATTTGCCTGGAAGTCAGGCGGCGAGCAGGCTGCGGAGCATCCACGCAGTCTTTTCGTGAACTTGCATGCGCTGCGTCAACAGGTCGGCGGTCGGCTCGTCGCTGACCTTGTCCAGCAGCGGGAAGATGCCGCGGGCGGTGCGTACCACCGCTTCCTGGCCTTGCACGAGCTGCTTGATCATGTCCTCGGCAGACGGCACGCCTTCCTCTTCCTTGATGGAGGAGAGTCGTGCGTAGGCTGCGTAGGTGCCGGGGGCCGGGAAGCCCAGGGCGCGAATTCGTTCGGCGACGGCGTCCACAGCCAGTGCCAGCTCGTTGTACTGGCCTTCGAACATGAGGTGCAGGGTGTTGAACATCGGCCCTGTCACGTTCCAGTGGAAGTTGTGGGTCTTGAGATAGAGGGTGTAGGTGTCGGCGAGCAGACGGGACAGACCCTCGGCGATGGCTGCGCGATCCTGTTCGGCGATTCCGATGTTGATTTCCATACCAGTTCTCCTCTCGGTAGCTTGCGGCCCGGACCGGGCACGTGGTCGGCAAAGCCTAGCACGGGGTGGTCATGGGACAGTCTTGTCTTCTATCAATGAAAGCCATGCTTAGAAGTCATTGGTCTGCGCAGGGTTCACGCCTTCTTCAATAGCTTGGCCAGCAGGCGGGGGTAGCTGGCGGGCATGAGGCGCTGGATATGGTCGAGCAGGCGAGCGTCGGCGCCGATCAGGATACGTGGCTGACCGGTTCGTATGGCCTTGATGATCTGTTGTGCGGCCTGTTCCGCCGAGGTGCGTGCCAGCTTGTCGAAGCGGGCTGCTGCCTTGGAGGCGTCTGTCTTACCGTCGATGCCCTGGTAGAAGCGCGCCGAGCGGGCGATGTTCGTGCGAATACCGCCGGGATGCACGCAGCTCACCTTGATGGCGGTGCCGCAAAGCTCCTGGCGCAGTGCTTCGGTAAAGCCTCTCACGGCGAATTTGCTCGCGTTGTAGGCGCCCTGGGTGGGCATGCTGACGATGCCGAAGATGCTCGACACATTGACGATGTGGCCCTCGCCCCGGGCCAGCAGATGGGGAAGAAACGCCTTGGTGCCGTGGACGACGCCCCAGAAGTTGATGCCCATCAGCCATTCGAAGTCGTCGTAGCGAAGTTCCGCGATGGTTTGCGAAACGGCGACGCCGGCATTGTTGATCACCAGGTGCGCCTGACCGTGTTGGGTCAGGACGTTATCGGCGAAGGCATGCACGGCTTCCCGGTCGGAGACATCCAGGCTATGGGTTGAGAGCCGAAGGCCGTCGCGACGCAAGGTCGAGGCAGTGGCCTCCAGGCCATCGGCATCGACATCGGCAAGGGCAAGGTGGCAACCCTGTGCGGCAAGCTCGCTGGCCAGCGCGCGGCCGATGCCGGAGCCCGCGCCTGTGATGACTGCAACTTTTCCAGCAAGCGACTGCATTTCCACTCCTTCCTTGTGTGCTTCGCGTCCGTCCGTCGGGCGAGTGCTGGCGAGCTTAGACACTGCCCGGTGGCCCAGCAAGGGAGCCCGCTCCCGATCAGGGCTCGCGGGGTGGCGGGGAGGGCGGCTGCGCGGTAGCAATTTACGCTATATAATCCCGCTCTTTGCCGCGAACCCCGGCCTGTCCGGCAGGGGGTTGCACCTCCGCCGGATGCTCCGACGCCCTTTGGCGGACGGACGAATTCACGACTCAAGAGAAGCGAAACACGACCATGATGCGCAGCCACTATTGCGGCCAACTGAACGAGAGCCTGGACGGCCAGGAAATCACCCTCTGCGGTTGGGTACACCGCCGCCGCGACCACGGCGGGGTCATTTTCCTCGATATCCGTGACCGCGAAGGCCTGGCCCAGGTGGTATTCGACCCGGATCGCGAAGAAACCTTCGCCCGTGCCGACCGAGTCCGCAGCGAGTTCGTGGTCAAGATCACCGGCAAGGTCCGCCTGCGCCCGGAAGGCGCGCGTAACGCCAACATGGCGTCGGGCGCCATCGAGGTGCTGGGCTACGAGCTGGAAGTGCTGAACCAGGCCGAGACCCCGCCGTTCCCGCTGGACGAATACTCCGACGTGGGCGAAGAAACCCGCCTGCGCTATCGCTTCATCGACCTGCGTCGTCCGGAAATGGCCGCCAAGCTGAAGCTGCGTGCGCGCATCACCAGCAGCATCCGTCGCTACCTGGACGAGAACGGCTTCCTCGACGTGGAAACCCCGATCCTGGGTCGCCCGACTCCGGAAGGCGCCCGCGACTACCTGGTGCCGAGCCGCACCTACCCGGGGCACTTCTTCGCCCTGCCGCAGTCGCCGCAGCTGTTCAAGCAACTGCTGATGGTGGCCGGCTTCGACCGCTACTACCAGATCGCCAAGTGCTTCCGCGACGAGGACCTGCGTGCCGACCGCCAGCCGGAATTCACCCAGATCGACATCGAAACCAGCTTCCTGGACGAGAGCGACATCATCGGTATTACCGAGAAAATGGTGCGCCAGCTGTTCAAGGAAGTGCTGGATGTCGAGTTCGACGAGTTCCCGCATATGCCGTTCGAAGAAGCCATGCGCCGTTACGGCTCCGACAAGCCCGACCTGCGTATCCCGCTGGAACTGGTTGACGTTGCCGACCAGCTGAAAGGCGTGGAGTTCAAGGTCTTCTCTGGCCCGGCCAACGATCCGAAAGGCCGCGTCGCCGCCCTGCGCGTGCCGGGCGCCGCTTCCATGCCGCGCAGCCAGATCGACGACTACACCAAGTTCGTCGGTATCTACGGTGCCAAGGGCCTGGCCTACATCAAGGTCAACGAGCGCGCCAAGGGCGTCGAGGGCCTGCAGTCGCCCATCGTCAAGTTCATCCCCGAAGAGAACCTCAACGTGATCCTCGACCGCGTCGGCGCGGTTGATGGCGACATCGTGTTCTTCGGCGCCGACAAGGCCAAGATCGTCTGCGACGCGCTGGGCGCCCTGCGTATCAAGGTTGGCCACGATCTCAAGCTGCTCACCAAGGAGTGGGCGCCGATGTGGGTCGTGGACTTCCCGATGTTCGAAGAGAACGACGACGGCAGCCTGACTTCGCTGCACCACCCGTTCACCTCGCCCAAGTGCAGCCCGGCGGAGCTGGAGGCCAATCCGGCCGACGCGCTGTCCCGCGCCTATGACATGGTGCTGAACGGCACCGAGCTGGGCGGCGGTTCCATTCGTATCCACGACAAGTCCATGCAGCAGGCGGTGTTCCGCGTGCTCGGCATCGACGATGCGGAGCAGGAAGAGAAGTTCGGCTTCCTCCTCGACGCCCTCAAGTACGGTGCACCGCCGCACGGTGGCCTGGCCTTCGGCCTGGACCGTCTGGTAATGCTGATGACCGGTGCAGCGTCGATCCGCGAAGTGATCGCCTTCCCGAAAACCCAGAGCGCCGGCGACGTCATGACCCAGGCGCCGGGCACCGTGGATGCCAAAGCCCTGCGCGAGCTGAACATCCGTCTGCGCGAGCAGGCCAAGGCCGAGTAATCAGAACCAACCCGAGGCGGCGCCAGACGGCGCCGTCCGTTCAGAAAGTACGGAGTGAGTTATGGCTGGTCATTCCAAATGGGCCAACATCAAGCACCGCAAAGAACGTCAGGACGCCAAGCGCGGCAAGATTTTCACCAAGCTCATTCGTGAGCTGACCGTCGCCGCCAAGCATGGTGGCGGCAACCCGGCGGACAACCCGCGTCTGCGTCTGGCTGTGGATAAAGCGCTGACCGCGAACATGACCCGCGACACCATCGATCGTGCGATTGCGCGCGGCGCCGGCTCGAACGAAGCCGACAACATGGTCGAGCTCAGCTACGAAGGTTATGCGCCGAGTGGCGTGGCCATCATCATCGAAGCCATGACCGACAACCGCAACCGCACCGCGGCTGAGGTGCGTCATGCCTTCAGCAAGTGCGGCGGCAACCTGGGCACCGACGGTTCGGTCGCCTACATGTTCGACCGCAAGGGTCAGATCAGCTTCGCGCCCGGCGTGAACGAAGAAGCCCTGATGGAAGCGGCCCTGGAAGCAGGCGCCGATGACGTCGTGGCTGAAGAAGACGGCTCCGTCGAGGTCTACACCACCTTCGCCGACTTCCTTTCGGTGAACGAAGCGCTGACCGCCGCCGGCTTCAAGGGTGACGAGGCGGAAGTGGCGATGATCCCGTCGATCGCTGCGCCCATCTCCGACCTGGAGACCGCGCAGAAGGTCTTGAAGTTGATCGACATGCTGGAAGACCTGGACGACGTCCAGAATGTCTACCACAACGCTGAGATTCCTGACGAGATCATGGAGCAGCTCGGCTGAGTGCTGGCGTGATCTGGAAGCCGGAAGTCGCCCCGCGCGCTTCCGGCTTTTTTGTTGGCGGGTCACTCCGTATACTCGCGGCTGGATAAATAGACAGTGTGCCGGCCTTGGGTCGGCTCCGTGGAGCTTGCGGCGGCATGACCCTGATTCTTGGTATCGACCCCGGTTCGCGTATCACCGGCTACGGTGTGGTTCGCGATACCGGGCGCGGCTGCGAATACGTCGCCTCGGGCTGCATCCGAACCGGCGCGGGCGTGTTGCACGAGCGCCTGCAGATCGTCTTTCGCGGTGTGAGCGAGGTCATCCGCTCCTACGAGCCGGTGACCATGGGCATCGAGCAGGTATTCATGGCGCGTAACGCCGATTCCGCGCTCAAACTCGGCCAGGCTCGTGGTGCGGCCATAGTCGCGGCTGCCGAGGCTGGACTGGAAATCGCCGAGTACACCGCCAGCCAGGTCAAGCAGGCTATCGCCGGAACCGGCGGCGCCGACAAGCAGCAGGTGCAGATGATGGTCATGCATCTGCTCAAGCTGGTGCAGAAGCCGCAGATCGACGCATCCGATGCCCTGGCCATCGCCCTGTGCCATGCACACCACCGACAAAGCCTGATTCCCCACGGCCTGGCTACCGCCAAACGGCGGGGCGGTCGTCTTCGTCTGTAATCAATTCAAAGGACGCAATTCGTGATTGGACGCTTGCGCGGCAACCTGGCGGAGAAACAACCGCCGCATCTGATCCTCGACGTCAACGGCGTGGGTTACGAGCTGGAAGTCCCAATGACCACCCTCTATCGCCTGCCTTCGGTGGGTGAGCCGGTGACCCTGCACACCCACCTGGTGGTACGCGAGGATGCTCATCTGCTCTATGGCTTCTTCGAGAAGCGTGAGCGCGAGCTGTTCCGGGAGCTGATCCGCCTGAACGGCGTCGGCCCGAAGCTGGCCTTGGCGCTGATGTCCGGCCTGGAGGTGGATGAACTGGTGCGCTGTGTACAGGCCCAGGACACCTCCACGCTGGTGAAGATTCCTGGCGTGGGCAAGAAAACCGCCGAGCGCCTGCTGGTGGAACTCAAGGACCGCTTCAAGGCTTGGGAAAGCATGCCGGCCATCGCCACCCTGGTGGTCGAACCCCGGGTTGGCGTGGCAGTCTCCAGCGCGGAGAATGATGCGCTCGCTGCGCTTATCGCCCTGGGATTCAAGCCTCAAGAGGCCAGTCGAGCGGTATCCGCAATCAAGGAAGAAGGACTGTCCAGCGAAGAAATGATCCGCCGCGCCCTGAAAGGAATGGTGTAAGTCCGAATGATCGAAGCCGACCGCCTCATCACCGCCAGCAGCCGCGATCGCGACGAGCAGCTGGATCGTGCAATTCGCCCGCTGAAGCTTGCCGACTACATCGGCCAGCCGGTCGTGCGTGAGCAGATGGAGCTCTTCATCCAGGCTGCGAAGGGGCGGAGCGAGGCCCTCGACCATACCCTGATCTTCGGCCCGCCTGGATTGGGCAAGACGACGCTGGCGAACATCATCGCCAGCGAGATGGGCGTGGCTATCAAGAGCACCTCCGGCCCGGTACTGGAGCGGCCCGGCGATCTCGCGGCGCTGCTGACAAACCTGGAAGCCGGTGATGTGCTTTTCGTCGATGAGATCCATCGCCTGTCGCCCATCGTCGAAGAGGTGCTCTACCCGGCGATGGAGGACTTCCAGCTCGACATCATGATCGGTGAAGGCCCGGCGGCCCGTTCGATCAAGCTGGACCTGCCGCCCTTCACCCTGGTGGGTGCCACCACCCGTGCCGGCATGCTGACCAACCCGCTGCGTGACCGCTTCGGTATCGTCCAGCGACTGGAGTTCTACAACACACAGGACCTGGCCACCATCGTTGCTCGTTCCGCCGGCATCCTCGGCCTGCATATCGAGCCGGAGGGCGCCTTCGAAATCGCCCGTCGTGCCCGCGGCACGCCGCGTATCGCCAACCGATTGCTGCGCCGGGTGCGTGATTTCGCTGAAGTGCGTGGTCAGGGCGAGATCACCCGCGTCATCGCCGACAAGGCGCTGAACCTGCTGGACGTCGACGAGCGTGGCTTCGACCACCAGGACCGGCGTCTACTGCTGACCATGATCGACAAATTCGATGGCGGACCGGTCGGGATCGACAACCTGGCGGCAGCCATCAGCGAAGAACGCCATACGATCGAGGACGTTCTCGAGCCCTACCTGATCCAGCAGGGCTACATCATGCGTACGCCGAGGGGGAGGGTGGTGACCCGTCACGCCTACTTACACTTCGGCCTGAACCTGCCCAAGCGCATGGCGGACAATCCGACCGCCGATCTTTTCGGCTCGGGTGACGAATAGGCGCTTTTGTGGTCGAAGCGCTCGGCAAAGGGTAGCCATGAAAAAACAGTTGCCTGGCCGGATTGGCAACCTTAGGAGTAAGCACTAGAGTATGCGCGCGCAAAATGGGGCCCAGCCGTTTCAGCATCGTTGTCGTGTGTATTACGAAGACACCGATGCCGGCGGCATCGTCTACTACGTCAATTACCTCAAGTTCATGGAGCGGGCTCGAACCGAGCGCCTGCGCAGTCTGGGCTTTGCCCAGTCCGAGCTGGCCGGGGAGAACCTGCTGTTCGTCGTTCATTCGGCCGAAGCGCGCTATGTAGCGCCTGCGAAGCTGGACGACGTACTGGACGTCAGTGCCGAGGTCATGGAGTTGAACCGTGCCAGCCTGCGTTTTCGTCAACAGGTCAGGCGAGCCACCGATAACGCATTGCTATGCGAAGGGCAGTTCCTGATTGCCTGTGTACGTGCCGACAGTTTGAAACCCCGGGCGATCCCCGAAGCGCTGCGTGAAGCCTTCGCCGCCGACCCGGGTCTATTCCCAGCAGGAGATTAAGCGTGGAAGCCAACGTCGTCGACCATACCTCCATGTGGAGCCTGATCAGCAACGCCAGTATCGTGGTGCAGCTGGTCATGCTGATCCTGGTGGCCGCATCGGTCACCTCCTGGATCATGATTTTCCAGCGCAGCAACATGCTGCGCGCCGCCAAGAAGTCGCTGGAAACCTTCGAAGAGCGTTTCTGGTCCGGTATCGACCTGTCCAAGCTGTACCGCCAGGCCGGCAGCAACCCGGACCCGGACTGCGGCGTCGAGCAGATCTTCCGCGCCGGCTTCAAGGAATTCTCCCGTCTGCGCCAGCAAGCCGGTGTGGACCCGGATGCCGTGATGGAAGGTGTGGCCCGCGCCATGCGCGTCGCCATTTCCCGTGAGGAAGAGAAGCTCGAGCAGAGCCTGCCGTTCCTCGCCACCGTGGGTTCCACCAGTCCGTATATCGGCCTGTTCGGTACCGTGTGGGGCATCATGAACTCGTTCCGCGGCCTGGCCCAGGTGCAGCAGGCGACCCTGGCAACCGTGGCGCCCGGCATCGCCGAGGCCCTGATCGCCACCGCGATCGGCCTGTTCGCCGCTATCCCGGCGGTCATCGCCTACAACCGCTTCTCCGCTCGTGGCGAGACCCTGATCGGTCGCTACTACACCTTCGCCGACGAGTTCCAGGCCATCCTGCACCGCAAAGTGCACACCAGCGACGAGTAAGTCGCCGGGACCCTGAGAGGAAAGGTTTCAAGCCATGGCCAGAATCCGCCACAAACGCAAACCGGTCGCCGAGATGAACGTCGTGCCTTACATCGACGTCATGCTCGTGCTGCTGGTGATCTTCATGGTCACCGCGCCCATGCTCAACCAGGGCGTCAAGGTCGACCTGCCGAAGGTTTCCAGCGAGGCCCTGCCGCAGGACAACAATGCCCGCGTCCTGACCATCTCGATCAAGGCCGACAAGTCCTACTACTGGAACATGGGCGAAGAAGTACAGACCGACCAGACCCGCAAGAGCGAGACCTCGGTCTCCCTGGACGCGTTGGTCCAGGCAGCCTCCGGCATCATGGCCGAGAACAGCCGCCAGGGTAAGACGGTCCAGGTCTTCGTCCGTGGTGACAAAACGGTCGACTACGGCGCTGTGATGGCGGTGATGGGCGGCCTGCAGAAGGCCGGCGTGGCCAACGTCGGGCTGATCACCGAGGCGCCCTGATGCAACAGCAGAGCGAACGCTCCTCCTCGGAAAGTTACTTCTGGCCGACCGTCTGGGCTGTGTCTCTGCACGTCCTGATGTTCGGCATGTTGTTCGTCAGCTTCGCCTTCACCCCGGAACTGCCGCCGTCCCGACCGATCGTGCAGGCCACCCTGTACCAGCTCAAATCCCAGAGCCAGGCCACTACTCAGACCAACCAGAAAATCGCTGGCGAGAAGAAGCAGACCACTGCTCCTCAGTATGAGACCGAGCAGTTGGAGCAGAAGAAGGCCGAGGAACAGAAGGTAGCGGCTGCGGCCAAGGCGTCGGAACAAAAGAAAGCCGAGGAAGCTCGAAAGGCCGAGCAGGCGGAGAAGAAGGCCGAGGAAGCCAAGCAGGCAGCCGAAGCCAAGAAAGCCGAAGACGCGAAGAAGGTCGAAGAGAAGAAACAGGCTGATTTCGCCAAGAAGAAAGCCGAAGAGGAAGCCAAGAAGCAGGCGGCCGAAGAGACGAAGAAGAAAGCCGCTGAGGAGGCCAAGAAAAAGGCCGCTGAAGAGGCGAAGAAGAAGGCGACTGCTGAAGCTGCGAAGAAGAAAGCTGCCGAGGATGCCAAGAAAAAGGCTGCCGCCGATGCCGCGAAGAAGAAAGCGGCTGAGCAAGCCAAGCGCAAGGCCGCCGAGGACAAGAAAGCCGCCGCCCTGGCCGAACTCCTGTCCGAGGACGTGGGCCACCAGCAGGCCCTGGCTGATGAAGTCGGTGATCAGGTTGCGGGCAGTCTCGACGACCTGATCATCAAGCTGGTCAGCGAGCAGTGGCGTCGCCCGCCATCGGCACGTAACGGCATGAGCGTAGAAGTAATGATCGAGATGCTGCCGGACGGCACCATCACCAACGCCAGTGTCACCCGCTCCAGCGGTGATGCGCCCTTCGACAGCTCGGCCGTGAGTGCCGTGCGCAGCGTGGGGCGTATCCCAGAGATGCAACAACTGGATCGCGCTACCTTTGACCAGATGTACAGGCAGCGCCGCATCATCTTCAAACCGGAGGATTTAGGTCTGTGAATACCCTCATTCGTATCGTCCTGCTCGGAGTGGCCATGCTGGTCGGCTCCGTCCAGGCCGCCGACCCGCTGGTCATCACCAGCGGTACCGACCGGGCGACCCCGATCGCCGTGGTGCCCTTTGGCTGGCAGGGCGGCACGGTTCTGCCCACCGACATCTCCGAAGTGGTCGGCAATGACTTGCGCAACTCCGGCTACTTCGAGCCGATCCCGCGCCAGAACATGATCAGCCTGCCGACCCAGGCCAGCGAAGTGATCTTCCGCGACTGGAAAGCCCTGGGCGCCCAGTACGTGCTGGTCGGCAGCGTCGTTCCGTCCGGTGGCCGTCTGCAGGTGCAGTTCGCACTGTTCAACGTCACCACCGAACAGCAGGTCATGGCTGGCAATGTCAGCGGTTCGACCGATCAGCTGCGCGACATGGCGCACTACATCGCCGACCAGTCGTTCGAGAAGCTCACCGGCATCAAGGGTGCGTTCTCCACCCGCATGCTCTACGTGACCGCCGAACGTTTCTCGGTGAACAACACCCGCTACACCCTGCAGCGCTCCGACTACGACGGTCAGCGTGCGGTAACCCTGCTGCAGTCCCGCGAGCCCATCCTGTCGCCGCGCTATGCACCTGATGGTCGCCGTATCGCTTACGTGTCCTTCGAGCAACGCCGTCCGCGTATCTTCATCCAGCACATCGATACCGGCCGCCGTGAACAGATCACCAACTTCGAAGGCCTGAACGGTGCGCCGGCCTGGTCGCCGGAAGGCAATCGCCTGGCATTCGTGCTGTCCCGTGATGGCAACCCGGAGATCTACGTGATGGACCTGGGCAGCCGCCAGATTCGTCGCGTGACCAACAATATGGCCATCGACACCGAGCCGTTCTGGGGCGCTGATGGCCAGACCATCTATTTCACCTCGGATCGCGCCGGCAAGCCGCAGATCTACAAGGCCAACATCAACGGCGGCGAGCCGCAGCGCGTGACCTTCGTGGGCAACTACAACGCCAACCCGAAACTCTCGGCTGACGAGAAGATGCTGGTGATGATTCATCGTCAGGATGGCTTCACCAACTTCAAGGTGGCTGCGCAGGATCTGACCCGCTCGGGCAGCGCTCCGCGCATCCTTTCCGGCACCACCCTGGACGACTCGCCCACTGTTGCGCCTAATGGCACCATGCTAATCTACGCAACTCGCCAGCAGGGGGGCGGCGTGCTGATGCTCGTGTCTACAAACGGGCGCGTACGAGTCCCGATTCCCACAGTTCAGGGCGACATTCGCGAACCGTCCTGGTCGCCGTACCTGAACTGAAGCGGTCTTTAAAAAAATACCTTTGCTAAACACACCTGGGGTTCATTAGGAGTTACATGATGGAAATGCTGAAATTCGGCAAGTTTGCCGCTCTCGCTCTGGCCATGGCCGTAGCTGTTGGTTGCTCGTCCAAAGGCGGCGAAGGCACCGGTGAAGGCGCTGTTGACCCGAACGCTGGCTACAACGCCGGTGGCAGCGGTGTAGACGGCAGCATGAGCGAAGAAGCCGCTCTGCGCGCTATCACCACCTTCTACTTCGAGTACGACAGCTCCGACCTGAAGCCGGAAGCCATGCGCGCTCTGGATGTACACGCCAAGGACCTGAAAGCCAACGGCAACCGCGTTGTCCTGGAAGGTCACACCGACGAGCGCGGTACCCGCGAGTACAACATGGCTCTGGGCGAGCGTCGTGCCAAGGCCGTTCAGCGCTACCTGGTTCTGCAGGGCGTTTCCCCGGCTCAGGCTGAGCTGGTTTCCTACGGCGAAGAGCGTCCGGTTGCCACTGGCAACGACGAGCAGTCCTGGGCGCAAAACCGTCGCGTAGAACTGCGTAAGTAATTCGCGATGCGCAAATCCAGTCGTGCTCTGACCATCCTGGCCCTCTCCAGCCTGCCGTTTGCGGCGCTGGCTGAGGTTCCCGTTGTGGATAACGACGCCGGTTACGGCGGCAGTTACCCTCCGGCCGGTTACGGCACGACTGGTGCCGCCTACGCAGGAACGGGAGCTCCCGCAGCTCCCGTCTCCGCGCAGGGCGAGCTGTTCATGCAGTTGCAGCAGATGCAGGAAGAGATCGCTCGCCTGCGTGGCATGCTTGAAGAGCAGCAGTACGAAATCCAGCGCCTGAAACAGGAAAGCCTGGAGCGATACCAGGACCTGGATCGCCGTCTTTCCGGTGGCGCCGCAGCCGGTGCACCGGCAGCCCCGAATTCCCCTGCCGCTGGCGCCCCCGCTGCCAACGGTGCTCCCGCCGCTCCCGCACAGCAACCAGCTGCCAGCAGCGAGCCGGGCGACCCCGCGAAGGAAAAGCTCTACTACGACGCTGCCTTCGACCTGATCAAGGCAAAGGATTTCGACAAGGCCAGCCAGGCCTTCACCGCTTTCCTGCGCAAGTACCCGAACAGCCAGTACGCCGGCAATGCGCAGTACTGGTTGGGCGAGGTGAACCTCGCGAAGGGTGATCTGCAAGGCGCCAGCCAGGCTTTCGCCCGGGTTGGCCAGGCCTATCCGCAGCACCCGAAAGTGCCGGATTCCATGTACAAGCTGGCGGATGTCGAGCAGCGCCTTGGCAATACCGACAAGGCCAAGAGCATTCTCCAGCAAGTCATCAGCCAATTCCCGGGCAGCTCGGCCGCCCAGTTGGCCCAGCGCGATCTCCAGCGCCTGCCCTGAGGCCTGACCTCCGAATCACGAAAACCCGCGCCAGTCGCGGGTTTTTTCGTTAGAATCGCCGCCCCCAACCTTCATTCCCGCAACGGAGGCGGATGGCCTGTTTCGCCGTCACGCCCGTGGCTGATATGCATCAAACCCTGCGAATTACCGAGATTTTCTACTCGTTGCAGGGGGAAACACGTACCGCCGGCCTACCGACGGTTTTCGTGCGCCTGACCGGCTGCCCCCTGCGTTGTCAGTACTGCGACACCGCCTATGCCTTCAGTGGCGGTGAGCTCATGACGCTCGAGGCCATCCTCGAGCGCATCGCCGCCTACAAGCCGCGCTATATCTGCGTCACCGGCGGTGAGCCGCTGGCCCAGCCGAACTGCATCCCGCTGCTGCAACGCCTGTGCGATGCCGGCTACGAGGTGTCCATCGAGACCAGTGGTGCGCTCGATGTGTCAGCTGTGGACCCGCGAGTGAGCAAAGTCGTCGACCTCAAGACGCCTGGCTCGGCGGAAGTCGGCCGGAACCGCTACGAGAACATTGCCCACCTCACGGCCAATGACCAGGTGAAGTTCGTCATCTGCTCCCGCGAGGACTATGACTGGGCGGTGTCCAAGCTGATCGAGTATCGCCTCGAGCAGCGGGCCGGCGAGGTGCTGTTCTCTCCTAGCTACAAGGAGGTCAGCGCGCGCGACCTGGCGGACTGGATCGTCGCCGACAACCTGCCGGTGCGCCTGCAACTGCAGTTGCACAAAATTCTCTGGAACGACGAACCGGGTCACTGATCCGGCTCGATTGCGCACCATGCCTCCCCGTGACTTGCGCGCGGGGCAGGCCGATTTCGAGAGGTATCCCATGAGCGAGAAGAAAGCGGTCATCCTGCTGTCCGGCGGTCTGGACTCGGCCACCGTAGTCGCGCTGGCCCGCGCCGAAGGCTATGCCTGCTACACCATGAGTTTCGACTATGGCCAGCGGCATCGCGCCGAGCTGAACGCCGCCGAGCGTGTAGCCCGCCAACTGGGTGTGGTGGAGCACAAGGTGATCGGTCTCAACCTGGACGGCATTGGCGGCTCGGCCCTGACCGACACCTCCATCGATGTGCCTGAAAGCCCCACCGAAGGCATTCCAGTGACCTATGTACCGGCGCGAAACACCGTGTTCCTGTCCCTGGCCCTGGGTTGGGCCGAGGTGCTGGGTGCGCGGGATATCTTCATCGGCGTCAACGCGGTGGATTATTCCGGCTACCCGGATTGCCGCCCCGAGTTCGTCGAGGCGTTCCAGCGCATGGCCAACCTGGCCACCAAGGCGGGCGTGGAAGGGGATGGTTTCCGTATCCAGGCGCCGTTGCAGAACCTGAGCAAGGCCGAGATCGTCCAGGCAGGCCTGCGTCATGGCGTCGACTATGGGCTTACCGTGTCTTGCTATCAGGCTGACGATGACGGCCGCGCTTGCGGCAGGTGCGACAGCTGCCGGCTGCGTGCGGCAGGCTTCACTGCTGCCGGAGTAAAGGATCCGACCCGATATCAGTAATTTTTTTTACGAGGGGTGTTGAATTCCTGAATAAAATCAGTATCATGCGCCTCGCGTTGGGTCGTTAGCTCAGTCGGTAGAGCAGTTGGCTTTTAACCAATTGGTCGTAGGTTCGAATCCTACACGACCCACCAACTTCAAAAGCCCGCCTTTCAAGGCGGGCTTTTTCGTTCCTGGGCTTCGAGTCGCTCATGGAATGCCTCGGGCGTACCTGATGGATGGCGCTTGCCAGCCCTGTCCCAGCGCCGCCAAATCTGCGTTATCATCCGCCGCCCCACGTGGCCCCTTGGCTACAGAGGCGGATGTATAATCGTCTTCGCGCCGTCGCGCTCGCAGGTCCCGCTCCCATGACACAGCTTTCCGAACGCTTTCTGGTCCAGGCCCACCTTGCCGCCAAGCAGCCCAAACCGCTGACGGCCGAGGAGGAGGCGCACTACCGTGCCGCTATCGCTGCTGAACTGAAGGCCCGTGACGCGGTTCTGGTCGCGCACTATTACTGCGACCCGGTCATCCAGGCGCTGGCAGAGGAAACCGGTGGCTGCGTCTCCGATTCCCTGGAAATGGCCCGCTTCGGTAACCAGCACCCGGCAAAGACCGTGGTCGTTGCCGGTGTTCGCTTCATGGGCGAGACCGCGAAGATCCTCAACCCGGAAAAACGCGTTCTGATGCCAACCCTGGAAGCGACCTGCTCCCTGGACCTGGGTTGCCCCGTCGATGAGTTCTCGGCGTTCTGTGATCAGCATCCGGAGCGCACCGTGGTTGTCTATGCGAACACCTCCGCAGCCGTGAAGGCCCGTGCCGACTGGGTCGTGACCTCCAGTTGCGCATTGGAAATCGTCGAGAGCCTGATGGACAACGGCGAAACGATCATCTGGGCGCCGGACCAGCACCTGGGCCGATATATCCAGCGTGAAACCGGGGCCGACATGCTGCTCTGGGACGGTGCCTGCATCGTCCACGAAGAGTTCAAGGCCAAGCAGCTGCAGGATATGAAGGCCCTGTACCCCGATGCGGCGGTGCTGGTGCACCCGGAATCTCCTGAGGCTGTGATCGAGTTGGCCGACGCGGTCGGATCCACCAGCCAACTGATCAAGGCGGCGCAGACGCTGCCGAACAAGATGTTCATCGTTGCCACTGATCGCGGCATCTTCTACAAGATGCAGCAGCTGTGCCCCGACAAGCAGTTCGTCGAGGCCCCGACCGCCGGCAATGGTGCCGCCTGCCGCAGTTGCGCCCACTGCCCGTGGATGGCCATGAACACCCTGGAACGCACCCTGCAGTGCCTGCGCGAAGGCACGAACGAAATCTTCGTCGATCCGGCGCTGATTCCGAAGGCGATCAAGCCGCTGAAGCGCATGCTGGACTTCACCCAGGCCGCACGCATGAAGCAGGCCGGTAACGCCTGATTCCGTCCCATGAAAAAGCCCGGACTTGTCCGGGCTTTTTTGTGTCTGGGCCAATCGAGGGAGCAGCCTCGATCAACGCATCATCTGTTTGAGCATCCTCTGCTGGTCGGCCATTTCCTGCTGGCGGGCATCGATGCGCGCAGCGAGGGGGAAGTTGCTGCCGGCACGACGTTTGGCGAAGTCCAACTGCTCGATGGCCTGGTCGTAGTCGCCCACCAGAGCGAAGTACTCGGCACGGGCCTGGTGCAAGCCGATAGTGTTGCCAGCCAGTCCGCGTACCTCCGCCACCTGGTACCACACATCCGGATCGTTCGGTCGGCTCTTCAGCAGCCCGTCGAGTACCTTCTCCGCGTCCTTCGCCTTGTTCTGCTTGATCAGCAGGTCGCTGCGCATCTGTTTCAGCGGGTAGTTGTTGGGGTACTGGGCGAGCAGGCGGTCAACGCGTTGCTGGGCATCGGGCAGGCGATTGGCGGTGATGTCGAGGTCCACCTGCGCCAGGTTGTAGACGATCTCGTTGGGCGCCTTGGCCAGGAGCGGTGCCAGGTTGTCACGCGCCTGGTTGAGTTGGCCGCCCTTGATCTGGGCGATCGCCAGACCATAGCGGGCGGCGTCCAGCTTCGGGTCTTCCTCGAGCTGGGCGCGAAAGCGCTTGGCGGCGATACCGGGGGTCTCCTCGAACATGAGCTGCACGCGGGCGCGCATCAGTTGATAGCGCAGGCTGTTCTCAACGCCACCTGGCGGCAGCTGTTCAGCGCGGTTGCGGGTATCGGCGATACGGTTTTCGGTCACCGGGTGAGTCAGGAGGAATTCCGGCGGCTTGGCGTCATAGCGGTACTGGCGCATCAGGCGCTCGAACATGCGCGGCATCGCGCGAGGGTCGTAGCCGGCCTTTTCCAGATTGAGCAGGCCGATGCGGTCGGCCTCCTGTTCGTTCTGCCGGGAGAAGCGGCGCTGTTCCTGGATAGCCGCGGCCTGGGTACCCATGATCGCCGCCATGCCGGCATCGCCGGCGCCGGCTGCAGCGGCGACGATACCTGCAAGCATCGCGGCCATCACCGGAATCTGCATGCGCTGCTGGGCTTCTACGCCACGGGCGAAGTGGCGTTGCGACAAGTGCGCCAATTCGTGGGCCAGCACCGAGGCGTACTCGGCTTCGGTAGGTGCATAGATGAAGAGGCCGCCGTTGACGCCGATGATCCCGCCCGGAGCGGCGAAGGCGTTCAATTGCGGGCTGTTGAGCAGAACGAACTCCAGGCGGCGATCCTGCAGCTGGCTGGTTTCGGCCAGTCGATAGACGCTGGACTCCACGTAGTCCTTCAGTTGCGGGTCATTGAGTTGCGGCACCTGGCCGCGCAGCAGGCTCAGCCAGGCGCGACCAAGTTGGTGTTCCTGTTCCGGGGATACGATGGAAGAGCTGGAATCCCCCAGCGACGGCAGATCATCGGCGATCAGGGGTGGAGCGAAAAAACAGGCAAGCGTCAGCAGAGTGGGGCGCAGAAGATTCATGCACTGGGCTCGTTGGCGGCAAAGGCCTAACTGTAGCCTCCAGCGCTGCTGGCTGGCCAGCGAAGCTCTGCCTTCGGTATCCTAACCGCCCGCTCAAGTATTTCCGCCCCGGGACCTTCCCGAACGACCCGCCAGGCGCCTTCCCGGAGACTCACCATGACTGACACCTCCAGTCGAACCGACGATTTCGACGTCGAGCTGGATGCCAGCGGACTGAACTGCCCGTTGCCCCTGCTCAAGGCCAAGCTCGAGCTCAATCGGCTGAACAGTGGCGCAGTGCTCAAGGTGATCGCTACCGACGCTGGGTCCCAGCGTGATTTCCGTGCTTTCGCGCAGTTGGCCGGGCACCAGTTGCTGCGCGAAGAGGTCGAAGACGGCGTCTTCCGCTACTGGTTGCGCAAGGCCTGACCCGGGCCCGCTGTTGCGGGCCATTCAAGGAATTCTGATGCTCAAGGTGCTTCGCGACTGGGTCCAGCGCTACTTCTCTGACGAAGAAGCCGTTGTGCTGGCCGTGGTCCTCGTTCTCGGCTTCACCGTCGTACTTACCCTCGGCAACATGCTGGCGCCCGTGTTGGCGGGAATGGTCCTGGCTTTTCTCATGCAGGGCCTGGTCAACCTGCTGGAGCGCCTGCGACTGCCACAGTCCCTGGCGGTCTGGATAGTCTTCGCCCTGTTCATTGGTGCACTGGCCCTGATTATCGGTGTCCTGGTGCCGTTGCTCTGGCAGCAGCTGAGCAAACTGTTCCAGGAACTGCCCGGGATGCTGGGCGAATGGCAGTCGTTGCTGCTGCTCCTGCCCGAGCGCTATCCGCATCTGGTGACCGATGAGCAGGTGCTCAAGGCCATCGAGGTCACCCGCAGCGAAGTCGCCAAGTTCGGCCAGTGGGCGCTGACGTTCTCACTGTCCAGCCTGCCGTTGCTGGTCAACATCATGATCTACCTGGTCCTGGTGCCGATCCTGGTGTTCTTCTTCCTCAAGGATCGGGTGCTGATCGGGCGCTGGATCAGTGGTTACCTGCCCAGCGAGCGCGGCTTGATGACACAGGTCTGGGACGAAGTGAACATCCAGATCGCCAACTACATTCGCGGCAAGGTGATCGAAATCGTCATCTGTGGTGCGGTGACCTACGTAGCGTTCGTCTGGCTCGGCCTGAATTACGCGGCGCTGCTGGCCCTGCTGGTGGGGCTCTCGGTGGTCGTGCCTTACATCGGCGCCGTGGTGGTGACCGTTCCTGTCGCCTTGATCGCGCTGTTCCAGTGGGGCTGGAGCGACCAGTTCATCTACCTGATGGTGGTCTACACCGTAATCCAGACCCTGGACGGCAACGTCCTCGTGCCACTGCTGTTCTCCGAAGCGGTGAACCTGCATCCGGTGGCGATCATCTGCGCCGTGCTCCTGTTCGGTGGGCTCTGGGGCTTCTGGGGAGTGTTCTTCGCCATTCCCCTGGCCACCCTGTTCAAGGCCGTGCTGGATGCCTGGCCTCGGGCTGGCCCTGGAAATGCCGTGGTGCAGTGAGGATTAGCCCGGACAGCGCATTCCTTGACCGGATAAATGAAAAAAGGCCGCGATTGCGGCCTTTTTCATTGGGGCGGGATCAGCCCTTGTTCAATGCCTGGGCGGCGGCGAGCACGGCGTCGACGTGGCCGGGTACCTTTACGCCGCGCCACTCCTGACGCAGGACGCCGTCCTTGTCAATGAGGAAGGTGCTGCGGTCAACGCCCATGTATTCCTTGCCGTAGAGCTTCTTCAGCTTGATCACGTCGAAGAGCTGGCAGAGCGATTCATCCTTGTCGGAGATCAGCTCGAAGGGGAATTCCTGTTTGCACTTGAAGTTCTCGTGGGACTTCATGCTGTCGCGGGAGACACCGAAGATGGCGGTGTTCGCAGCCAGGAAGGCGGCATGCTGGTCACGAAAACCCTGGCCTTCGGTGGTGCAGCCGGGGGTGCTGTCCTTGGGATAGAAATAAAGCACTACCTGCTTGCCCTTGAGCGCGGACAGGCTGACCTCCAGGCCACTCGTGGCCTGGGCGGTGAAGTCGGTGATGGATTGATTCAGGGAAACGGCCATGTCTGCTTGCTCCTCAGGGGTGTTGCGGGCGCCAGGGTTCGATCAGGGCGTCGAGGTTCAGGGCGTCGGCAAAGTCCAGGAACTGGTCACGCAGCCAGCTGATCTGGGTGCCGGCGGGCAGGGTCACGGTGATCGTGGCGTTGAGCATGGTGCCGCCGGTCTGAGGCGCCTGATAGGTGTCGCAGGTGAGGTTCTCCAGCTCGACGCGGTGGTCGATGAAGAACTGGCACAGTTCGTTGAGGATGTCCGGGCGATAGGCGGCGCTGATATAGGCCACGTAGGGCAGTGCCTGCGGGCGTGTTTCCATGGCGCTGCTGCGGGTGACGTTGGCGGTGAAGCCGTGGCGCTTGGCCAGTGCCGCCATACCCGCTTCTAGGCGTGCCAGTCCGTCCCAACTGCCGGAAACCTGCAGCACCAGGGCGCTGAATTCGCCGTGGCGGGTCAAGCGGCTGCTGACCACTGCGCAACGGTTTTCCTGGCTGGCGCGGCACAGCACGTTGGTCAGCTCCATCGGGTTGCGGCCGAGGGCACTGATCAAAAGGAATTGTTCGCGGGGCGGGGTGGTGGACATGCAGCATTCCTAGAGCGAGGGGAGGGCGGCCGGAGCCACACTGTTCAAACGGGGAAGGTTAGCGAAAAGCGTCGCCGAGGGAAATGCCGTAACCGCCTGACGGCGCTTGCGTTCACCTTGTGCAAGGCCAGAGCCGACAGTACCATTACGGCTCTCTTTTTCCGGCAGGAGCGGTTGCATGATTGCGGGCAGTATGGTGGCACTGGTTACGCCCATGGATGCGCAGGGTCAATTGGACTGGGACAGCCTCTCCAAACTCGTCGACTTCCATCTTCAAGAGGGCACCAACGCCATAGTCGCCGTCGGCACCACGGGCGAGTCCGCCACGCTTGACGTCAATGAGCACGTCGAAGTGATCCGCCGCGTCGTCGATCAGGTCAATGGCCGCATCCCGGTCATCGCCGGCACCGGTGGCAACTCCACCCGTGAGTCGGTCGAACTCACCGCCGCCGCCAAGAACGTCGGCGCCGATGCCTGCCTGCTGGTGACCCCGTACTACAACAAGCCGACCCAGGAAGGCCTGTACCAGCACTTCCGCCACATCGCTGAAGCCGTCGCTATCCCGCAGATCCTCTACAACGTACCGGGCCGCACCGTCTGCGACATGCTCCCGGAAACTGTCGAGCGCCTGTCGAAGATCAGCAACATCATCGGCATCAAGGAAGCCACTGGCGACCTGCAGCGAGGCCAGGAAGTACTGAACCGCGTCAGCAAGGATTTCCTCGTCTACTCCGGTGACGACGCCACTGCCGTCGAACTGATGCTGATGGGCGGCAAGGGCAATATCTCGGTTACCGCCAACGTTGCCCCGCGCGCCATGGCCGACCTCTGCGCTGCCGCCATGCGTGGCGACGCCGAAGTCGCTCGCGCCATCAACGACAAGCTGATGCCGCTGCACAAGGCACTGTTCATCGAGTCCAACCCGATTCCGGTGAAGTTCGCCCTGCACGAAATGGGTCTGATGCCCGACGGCATTCGCCTGCCGTTGACCTGGCTCAGCCCGCGTTGCCACGAGCCTCTGCGCCAAGCCATGCGCCAGTCCGGCGTACTTGCCTAATCCAAGGAAACATTCCGCATGAAGCGACTGGCCGGACTCTCCGCTCTCGCCCTGATCATTTCCAGCACCAGCGGTTGCGGCTGGCTCTGGGGCAAAGATGGCTATTTCCGTGATCGCGGCAGCGATTACCTGGAATCTCGCCAGACGGCTCCCATGCAGCTTCCGCCGGACGTTGATGCCAAACCGCTCGACCCGCTGCTGCCGGTACCGATGAACGTTGCCGACACCCGCGCTGAAGGTGAATACGAAGTACCCCGTCCGCAGGCCCTGCAGGGCAAGGGTGAAGTCAGCGACTACAGCCTGCAGAAGAGCGGCGATTCCCGTTGGGTGGTTGCCCAGCGTGTTCCGGCTGAAGTCTGGCCTGTGGCCCGCCAGTTCTTCGAGAACGGCGGTTTCCGTATTGCCGACGAGCGTCCGCAGACCGGCGAGTTCAGCACCGACTGGCAGCGTCTCGACCAGCTTTCCGGTTCCCTGGCCCGTCGCCTGGGTAGCCGCGTGAGCGACGTCGAGCCGGACAGCGAAGTCCGCGCCCGTGTGCGTATCGAGCCGGGCGTGCAGCGCAACACCAGCGAAATCTTCGTGACCACTGTCAGCCGTCCGGCTGGCAGCACCGCCGATACTGGCTGGCCGAGCCGTTCCGACAACGCGAGCCTGGAAGCCGCTCTGCTGGACGAAATGCTTGCCAGCATGGCCCGCAGCTCCGAGCAGGGCGGGTCCGTGTCGTTGCTCGCCGCCCGCGACTTCGATGCGCCGAGCCGCGTGACCCTTTCCGAAGACGGTAACGGCAACCCCATGCTCAGCCTCGGCGCCGACTTCGACCGTTCCTGGTCCAGCGTCGGTCGCGCCCTGGAAACCGGCGATGTCCGCGTCGACGACATCAACCGCAGCCTGGGTGTGTACTACATCAACCTCGCCGAAGGCGCCGAGAAGAAAGACGAGAAACCCGGCTTCTTCAGCAGCCTCTGGGGCAGCGACTCCAGCGCAGAAGAAATCGAAGCCCGTGCCGAACGCTACCAGGTCCGCCTGACCCGCGTTGGCGATACCGTTCAGGTGACCGTGGAGAAGGACATCAACACCGTGGCCCCCGCCGATGTGGCGCGCCGCGTGCTGACCCTGATCCAGGAAAACCTCGGCTAAGAGCAAGAGGTACGCCGCCCAGCGGCGGATCGTGGAAACAACAAGGCGAAACCCCCGGGTTTCGCCTGTTTCGTTTGATAAAGGCGGAAAACGACATGAGCACACCCACCACACTCAGCCTGAAGAAGATCTACTCGGGGAAGGTTCGCGACCTCTACGAAATCGACGACAAGCGCATGCTGATGGTCGCTACTGACCGCCTTTCCGCGTTCGACGTGATCCTCGACCAGCCGATTCCGGAGAAGGGCAAGATCCTGACCGCCATCTCCAACTTCTGGTTCGACAAGCTGTCCGACGTCGTCCCCAATCACTTCACCGGCGACAAGGTGGAAGATGTCGTTCCCGCCGCTGAACTGCCCCTGGTGGAAGGCCGTGCTGTAGTCGCCAAGCGCCTCAAACCCGTCGCTGTCGAAGCCATCGTGCGTGGCTACATCGTTGGCTCGGGCTGGAAGGAATACCAGAAGACCGGCACCGTTTGCGGCATCCAGCTGCCGGCCGGCCTGAAGGAAGCCTCCAAGCTACCGCAACCCATCTTCACCCCCTCGACCAAGGCCGCTGTCGGCGACCACGACGAGAACATCTCCTTCGAACAGTGCGAAGCCATCATCGGCAAGGAACTGGCCGCCAAGGTCCGTGACACCGCCATCGCCCTGTACAGCACCGCCGTCGAATACGCCGCCACCCGCGGCATCATCATTGCCGACACCAAGTTCGAGTTCGGCATCGACGAAGACGGCACCCTGACCCTGATGGACGAAGTGCTGACCCCCGACTCCAGCCGTTTCTGGCCGGTGGAAAGCTACGTCGAAGGCAAGAACCCGCCGAGCTTTGACAAACAGTTCGTGCGCGACTGGCTGGAATCCACCGGCTGGAACAAGGAACCGCCGGCCCCGGCCGTACCCGCGGACGTCGCCCAGAAAACCGCCGACAAGTACCGCGAAGCCCTGACCAAGCTGACTTCCTGATCGCTCCTCCCGGAATTCGCCCCTCGCTGCAGGGGCGAATTCGTTCGCCAAGAATCGCGTAGCGATCTCTCTCGCACCGCAACCATCTGAAACCACGCGAAAAAATCTCCCCTACGGGCTTCGCCAATGGGCGATGAACTGGTATCATGCGCGCCGTTCGGGAAGATGCCGGAGTGGCCGAACGGGACGGATTCGAAATCCGTTGTGTCAGCAATGGCACCTAGGGTTCAAATCCCTATCTTCCCGCCATATTCAATAGCCTAAACCCCTGAAATTCTTAGAGTTTCAGGGGTTTTTGCTTTTTGGCTTGCCCCAGAGTGTCGAAAACCCCAGTACGGCTTGCTCAGTTGCTTCACTCAGGTGGGCCAGAGCCCGGGGGACAACTGGCTTGGTCTTCATGCCTTGGCGTTCCCCGTGAGTCAGGGAGTACGCAGCTTTGCAGCCATGTCTCGCATGACGCCATGAACAATTCGACGCAGCAGGTATCTCTCACCGGCAAGGAAGTGCTCTGGCAGGCTTTGCAGCAGATGATCGGCTGCCTCCAAGGTTGCCTTCACAAGCTCATCCATCAGCTTGGCGGCAATCTTATTCGGTAGTCCGAGGTGGCTGCCCATGAAGAGCACATGCTCCCTGGTCACTTCGGTGTGTGTTCGCATGCCTTCCACCTTCCATACCAGCTCAGCGTCCAGCCAGGGGGGCGATTCCTTGCTGGCGGTATATATCGCTGTGCAGAGCAGGTCGTAGTGGGGCGCAAGGTCAACGCCGTCCGATGTGACGTAAAAAGAGAGGTTCTTCAGGTGGGCGTCGTTGTTGCCGACCAGGATGTTGAAAACCAGCCAATTGAATAGCTGGATTCGTGCCTCGGCTTTCCGGCGACAGATGCTGACGATTTGCCGAAGCGTCTTCATCGAGGCCTGTTGGTATTTGAACTGGCGATCCAGTCCCAGCAACTGGCAACCGTCCAGGACATGCAAGCGTTTCAGCTGGCCATCGACTACTTGCCTGTCAAAACGCTCAATCAGATAAACCGGCTCCGGGACGCGGTGAAGTGCAACGGGGGCAGTGTTTAGCCTGGCCATTTGGGCGACAGACATAACGAACCATTCATTGGCCACGCTGTTGTCGTACTGGTCTGTTTCCGGATGGTTTGGCTTGAGGATGTGAGTTGATGGCCGGCTGCCGATTGGCTCGTACAGCACGCCGTCCAGGACCACGACAGGCAACTTGTGTTGGGCGCCTGCCAGCGACATTCGCTTGGGTGCTCCGGTGGTCAGCGATACCCGGGGGAGGTTTCTGATTCGCTGGCTGAGCACGTCGTCAGGGAGCGGCTGGAGCCCGCCATCGGCTATTGGTTCAAATCCTGGCAGAAGCGTGATGGCTCCCGCCGATTCAGCACCGTAGTAGCCCAGGAGTCCGAAGGCATCTGCAAACTCGATTCTCGCGTCGCTGGCCAGCAACTGGCGGGCCTGCTCTTCTGGTAGCAGGTTGTCGAAGAACCACTGAACAGGGCGATCCGTAGAGCTATCCACGACCCGGCCTGCAGAGCGGGGAAGGGTGGGTGAGAGGTCGAATGATCGGGGGTTATTCAGCCAGTCAGATGAATACGCGAGCGCCCATACACCGTTCTGGTCGATCAGGCTGCCGATATGCTCATTGTTTAGGGTGACTTCCAACTGCCTCATGGCTTCGGCACGTCCAGATAGACCCTGATACCCAACTCATCGAGCAGTTGCAGAACGCTCCCCAGGGAGACTGTTGGCTTGCCCTTTTCGATATCGCGCAGATGCACGTGGCTTTTGCCAATCAGCATTGCCATGTCCTCCTGGCGAATGTGCTGCGTTTTCCGTACCTCGCGAACGACCTTTCCAAGATCTTCCGGTGTGCGAACGGGGACGTGCGAGTGCTGATCCATTTGGGATGTCCGTTTCGAAGCTATGGTTTCGATTGTAGGAGGTAGCAAGGCGTGGTCAAGCTGAATCGAAACTATGGTTTCAGTTTTAAGGGATAGCACTGCTTTTTTGTGTGAAACGAAGCTATGGTTTCTATTCTGGCATCTAACAGGGCGCTCCAGCCGGGTATCGAAGCTCTGGTTTCGATTGCTATTCTCCCGCCATGTCCAGAAAGCCCCGCAGTCGAAAGCCTGCGGGGCTTTTTCTTTTCTGCTTGCCTTGACTGCTTACTCCGGCTGCATGGCGAAACCCACACCAAAACGGTTCCACGCATTGATTGCTGCGATGACGAAAGTCAGTTCCGCCAACTCCTGGTCACTGAACACGGCGGCCACTGCTTCGTAGATCTCATCCGGCGCATGGGCGGTTGCAACCAGGGTCAGTGTCTCGGTCCACTGCAGGGCGGCACGCTCGCGTTCGTCGAAGAACGGCGTTTCCTTCCAGGTACTCACTGCCATCAGGCGTCGAAGGGTTTCTCCCTCCTTGCTTGCGTCAGTGGTGTGCATGTCGACGCAGTAGGCGCAGCCATTGATCTGCGAGGCCCGGATACGCACCAGCTCGCGCAGGGAACGCGGGAGGATGGATTCGGAAGCGGCTTTCTCCAGACCCATCATGGCTTTCATGGCTTGAGGAGCGGCTTGGTAATAGTTGAGGCGTTTCGAGCTCATTTTCATTCTCCAGGTGACCGAAGGACTTCGGTGTTGGAGTGACTTTATTGGGGGCTATGGTCTGGATAAACTGGGTCAGATCGTTTTCATTGTGCGGAAAGTCAGACAATCATGGCGTTTGATCGATTGGAGGCGATGCGCGCGTTCTGCCGCATCGTCGAAGTGGGAAGCTTCACGGGTGCAGCGGAGTCGCTGAGCGTGGCGAAGACGACGATTTCCGGGCAGATCCAGGGGCTCGAATCGCTTCTGGGCGTGAAGCTCCTGCACAGGACCACCAGAAGGGTGGCGCCGACCACCGATGGCGCTGCCTACTATGAGCGCGCGCGTGCGGTTCTGGATGACCTCGACGAACTGGAAGCCTCGGTCGCGCAAAGCCGAAGCGTGGCGCGGGGGAGGGTGAGGGTGGAGATGCCCTCCCCGGTCGGTACGTCTCTAATCATCCCGTCGTTGCCGGACTTCGCCACGCTGCATCCACAGATCCAGCTGGACATCGGTTGCAGCGAGCGCGTGATCGACCTCGTGCAGGAAGGCATCGACTGCGCGTTCCGGGGCGGGCCGGTCACCGATCAGGGGCTGGTGTGCCGCCCCGTCGGGCAGATGCGGTTCTGCCTTTGTGCGTCACCGGATTACCTGAGCGACTCGGCGCCGATACTCGACCCGGTCGATTTGCTGCAGCACCGGTATCTCGGTTTCACCTTCCCTGGCTCGGGCAAGCAAATGACCCCTGTCCTCCGGCGGGGCGACGAAAGCTTCACGATCGACCAGTTGCCGGCGATGCGTTTCAACCATGGCGGTGCGTACCGGACGGCGGGATTGGCAGGGCTTGGCATCGTTTCAGTGCCGCTTGCGGAAGCCAGTGCGCACCTTCAGGCAGGAAGGTTGGTCGAGGTGCTGCCTGGCTGGGCGCTGGGCAGCATGCCGATCAGTCTCGTGTATCCCTACTCACGGCATCTGTCGGCCCGGGTGCGGGCATTCGCCGACTGGGCGGCGGCATTGATGGCGAACGACCCGCTCTGGCAGTTGTAGCCCCAGAAATGAAAACCCCGCAGACCTCTGGCCTGCGGGGTTTCTGCTTTAGCGCTTGAAGAAACACCTTCACGCACTGGAGCACATGCGCGCGGCGTTGATCAGCCGGCCTTTATCCTGCCAGGCATTGCGCTGGAAGACGGAGTACTGGTTCTGGCCCTGGCCACTGGAGAGTTCGACCAGGCCGGAGGCTTTGGCGGGGTCGGTGTTGCCGACGAACAGCAGCGTCTTGCCGTTTTCTTCCGAGGTGAAGGTCTGGGCGTCCGTTCGGATTTCGCCTTTCACACAGTTCAGGTAGTCGGGACTCGCCTTGCTGGTGACGCCAGAGGTTCCGTCTCGGCTGGATCTGATGTCGGGGTTGTGAGTGCTACAGCCTGTTGCAATCAGCAGGGTGGAAAGTATCAGGATGCTGCCGCTACGGATGGATGCTGAACAGAAACCAGGGGATGTGTGGTTCATGGCTGTTGCTCCAGACTGGTGCAATTGGCCAGTCGGCACGCAGCTGGCTGGCCGTTGAGGCAGGGCGCCTGGAGCGGAGGCCACGACAGGAGAGGGCATCCTTCGCCCAGGTGGCCACTGCCTGTCCCGGATAAGTGTATTCCCGTTTTTCCTTGGGCGACGGAGGGAAAGCGTGTGATTTCGAGGGAGGTGACGCTCCGTCAGAATTTCGCCGGCTTTCTGGCGCATCCGTACCAGCTGCGCTATTGCTAATCAAGTGCATCTGGTTATGTGATGCACCAGGAGCGATTCGTGATCGAACCGGTTTACTGGGCGGAGCTGCGTCAGCTCTCGCTCAACGTATCTGCCGCGCACATCGCCATGGTGGCCTTCCTGGAAGAAGCCGCAGTGCCTTGGTCGGATGACCAGATGGTGGAGTTCAAGCGGCTCATCCTGAGCGAGCGTATTGCGATCAGCGCATACGCGACGCTCTATTCGTACATCGACAGCCGAACAGCTGAGCCCGCGCGATTGCGACTGGTGGTCGGCGAGTAACTCCCCCTCAGGACTCCGGCTCGGTAATCGCCTCGATCAATCCCTCATCATCGTTCTGGGCACTGTTCACGCGTGTGGAAACCGCGTGGCCGGTGAAGTCTCCCCGCGCCTGGCCGATGGCGTGCTGCACCTGATCTTCCGCTGTGCCGGGCGCGAGCCACGACCTGAATTCTTCCGGGGGGAGTATCACGGGCATGCGGTGGTGGATGGCGCTGATGGAGGGCGCGGCGTCTCGGGTGAGGAGGGCGCAGGAGGTGACTTCCTGACCATCCGGCCCCCTCCACGAGGCCCAGATGGCGGCGATCGCCAGCACCGGGTCATTCGGGCTGTAGAGGTAGTAGGGCTGATGGACCAGGCGACCGCTCGCATTGCGTACCTGCTCTTGCGGGTTCCATTCATACCAGCCCTGGGCGGGCATCAGGCAGCGCTGGCTGCGCAGGGCCTGGCGCCACAGTGGCTTGCCGGCGGCTTCTTCACTGCGGGCGAAGAAGGCATGAAGTGGTGGCTTTTCCTCTTTCCACCAGGACGGGATCAACCCCCAACGGGCATCTATCAGCTCCAGTTCGCCCTGTCTGTCGAGCCGCAGTACCGGCACGCGGGTGGTAGGGGCCACGTTGAAGCTCTGGATCCAGCGCCCCGAGTCCCGGGCGCCGATGTGCCAATAGTCTTCGATGGCGCGCTCGGAAGGGCTGACATAGCGTCCACACATGGCGGGGTCCTGTGCTCGAACTGGTTACAGCATAGAGGTTGTGCGGAGCTCTCTATGGGGTCGGTGATGTGAGGTGGATGGCGATCTAGTGGCTAAGTGATGGCCTATCTCCGGCGATCTTTCGTTAAAAAGGCGACAAAGTGCACGTTTTCGGCACGAAACAGTAAGAACCGAATGACCTTGCACCAGTCTGTTCTCCTAGGTCTGCCCCAGAGGAAGCCGTACAGGACAGTGGCGCAACGCCATGGCAGGCCACCTACAACCACTTCACAAGGATTGAAGTCATGACCCACAAGTACAACGTCAGACGTGTTGTTGGTTCCCTCGTTCTTGCTGCTTCCACCTCCACCCTTGCTGCGCCGGCGCCTGATGGCGATGCCTTTGGCGAGTTCTGGAGTCCCGGTAAACCCAACCCCGCCATTTGCAAATCGCCGTTGCTGGTCGGCACGCCCCTGGGCCTGCCGCGTTGCCTGGAGGCGGGCAATGTGATGCACCGCCTGCAGGAGTTGCAGGACATCGCCACGCTCAACGATGGCAATCGCGCCGCCGGCCTGCCGGGCTACCAGGCCTCAATCGACTACGTGAAGCAGACTCTGGAGCGCGCCGGCTACCAGGTGCGGGTACAGCCGTTCCCCTTCACCGCCTACTTTCCCAAGGGGCCGGGCACCCTGCAGGCATTGACGCCGCAGCCGGCGGAATACGTCTGGGAGGAGGACTTCAACTACCTGTCGCAGACGGACCCCGGTGACGTCAGCGCCCAGGTCGTGGCGGTGGACCTGTCCCTCGGGGCCGGCAACACCTCCACCAGCGGTTGCGAGGTGGAAGATTTCGCCGGCTTCCCCAGTGGCGCCATCGCCCTGGTCCAGCGTGGCAGCTGCAACTTCGAGGTGAAGGCGGAGAACGCCGCTGCCGCGGGTGCAGCGGGCGTGATCATCTTCAACCAGGGCAACACCGAGGACCGCAAGGGCCTGGAGAACGTCACCCTGGGCGACACCTACGAGGGTGGCATTCCGGTGCTGTTCGCCACCTATGACAACGGCGTGGCCTGGTCCCAGACCCTTGGTCTGCAGTTGCGCATGGTGGCGGATGTGATTCGCGAGAAGACGCAGACCTTCAACCTGGTGGCCGAAACCCGGCGTGGCGATCCGAAGAACGTGGTGATGGCCGGCGCTCACCTGGACTCGGTATTCGAAGGGCCCGGCATCAACGACAACGGCTCGGGCAGCGCGGCCTTGCTGGAAATGGCCGTACTCCTGCGCAAGGCGCACCCGCAGAACAAGGTGCGCTTCGCTTGGTGGGGTGCCGAGGAGTCGGGGCTGGTCGGCTCGACGTTCTACGTCAACAGCCTGAGCGATGAGGAACGGAAGAAGATCAAGGCGTACCTGAACTTCGACATGATCGGTTCACCGAACTTCGGCAACTTCATCTATGACGGCGACGGCTCTTCCTTCGGCCTGCAGGGTCCGGCCGGTTCGGCTGCCATCGAGCGCCTGTTCGAAGCCTACTTCACGCTTCGCAGCGAGCCGTTCGAAGGTACCCAGATCGACTTCCGCTCCGACTATGCGCAGTTCTTCGAGGTGGGCATTCCCTTCGGTGGCCTGTTCACGGGCGCCGAAGACATCAAGAGCGAGGAGCAGGCACAAAGGTATGGCGGCGCTGCCGGCCAACCCTTCGACCCGTGCTACCACCAGGGCTGCGACACCACCGCCAACATCGACCTGAACGCCCTGGAGATCAACGGCGATGCCATGGCGTTCGCCACCAGCTGGCTGTCGCTGTCGACGAAGATCATCGATGACGAGATCGCCGCGGCCGCCGAGCAGGCGAAGGGCGCAACCACCCTGCGTCAGCAGTCGGTGCGCCAGGCCGAGCGCTGGGGTAATCACTACGTGAAATGACGGAGAGGCGTCTGGCCTGCGGGGCATTCGTGCTTTCGCAGGCCTTCTGTCTTATCTGAATTGACCGTGGGAAATCTCTGCGATTTACTGTATATAAATACAGTATTCGTAGGATTTCCCCCAATGGCCTTGATGATTGTTCCTGGCCCTTTCGGCAGCCCCGCCCCGGGGCTGCCGTTTTTCTCTTCTGGCAGTGAGCGGGACTGATGGGCGCTGTCATTGCCCTCGATACCCTGCTCAATGAGCGGCGGGTCTGGAAAGGCCAGCCCGGCGCATTGCCGTCCAGCAGCGAGCAACCCACTGGCCTGGCCGCCCTGGATCGGGTCTTGCCCGGCGGTGGCTGGCCCGCAGCCGCACTCAGCGAAATCCTCACCCCAGCCACGGGCCTGGGTGAACTGCGCCTGCTCTGGCCCACCTTGGCGCGGCTGACCGCCAGTGCTGAGCGCGTGGTGCTGGTGGCGCCCCCGCATATCCCTTATCCACAGGCCTGGCAGGCGGCTGGCGTGGACCTGCGCTGGCTGGCGCTGGTAGAGGCGAGCGGTCGCGATGCCCTCTGGGCAGCGGAGCAATGCCTGCGTTCCGGCAGCTGCGGCGCGGTGCTCTGCTGGCCACAGCAGGTTGACGATCGCGCCCTGCGTCGCTTGCAGGTGGCCGCGGAAACCGGGCAGACACTGGCCTTCGCCTATCGCCCTCTGGAGGCCGCCCTGAACCCGTCGCCGGCGGCCGTGCGCATCGCCGTCGATGGGTGGCCGGCGCAATTGCGGGTGCTCAAGTGTCGGGGCGGCCTGCCACCCGCGGCCCCCATCGCCCTGGCCCGATGACGTATGCGCTGGGCTTGCATATTGCTGCCGCAGTTGGCGCTGGATGGCGTACTGCGCGGCCACCCCGACCCCGAAGCACCCCTGGCGCTGGTGACCGGCACCCCGCAGCGTCGCGTGCTGCGCGCCCTCAATCCCAAGGCCCGGGCACTGGGTTTGCGCCCTGGCCAGTCACTCACCGCCGCCCATGCCCTGACCCGCGATTTCGCCCTGGTCGAGTACGACCCGGCAGAGGTCGAGCGCTGGCAACAGTTGCTCGCCGCCTGGGCCTATCGTTTCAGTTCCCAGGTCAGCCTGCGCTACCCGCGCTGCCTACTGCTGGAGGTGGAATCCAGCTTCGCCCTGTTCGGTCCCTGGCCACGCTTCGAGGTACGGCTCCGACGGGAGCTGACGGCGCTTGGTTTTCGCCATCGCATCGTCGCTGCGCCCAATCCGGCGGCGGCGCGGATGCTTGCCAATGCCTACGATGGCCTGGCGGTGACGAGTCAGGATGATCTACGCGAGGCGCTTGGGCGCATGCCGGTGGATCGCGCCGGGCTGGCGCGGGAGACCGCCACCGCCTTTTCCCGTATGGGGCTGCGCAACCTGGAACAGGTGCTGGCGCTGCCACGGGATACGGTGGCCCGTCGCTTCCCGGGAGAGGTGTTGCAGCACCTCGACACCCTGCTCGGCGAGCTTCCGCTGGCGCTGGAGTATTACCGGCCGCCGGATGTGTTCGACCTGCGCATCGAGCTGAACTTCGAAGTGGAGTCCCATCAGGCGCTGCTCTTCCCCCTGCGCCGCCTCACCGCTGACCTGGCCGCCTTCCTCGCCGGGCGTGACAGCGGTGTGCAGCGTTTCACGCTCTCCCTGGAGCACCGTGATCTCGCCGATACCCTGGTACCGGTGGGGCTGCTCAGTGCCGAGCGTGAGGCGGCCATGCTCTTCGAACTGGCGCGTGGACGCCTGGAGCAGTTGCAGGTGCCGGCCCCGGTGCGTGCCTTCCGCCTGCAGGCGCGGGACTTGCCGGCCTTCGTGCCGGAACGGCGTGAGCTGTTCGACGAGCGCCCGCAGCAATCCTTGCCCTGGGAACAACTGCGTGAACGCCTGCGGGCACGTCTCGGGGACGATGCGGTGCATAGCCTGGCGGCCCGTGCCGATCACCGCCCCGAATGCGCCTGGCAACTGGATGCCGAAGCGCCGTCGGCACCGTTCCCGCCCGGTCCGCCCCGTCCCGGCTGGCTGCTGCGCGAACCCGTGGTCCTGCGGGAGTCGTCCGTGCGCATTCTCGCCGGCCCCGAGCGGATCGAATCCGGCTGGTGGGATGGTGGCGATGTGCGCCGCGACTACTACCTGGTGGAAACCCGCAATGGCCAGCGTGGCTGGGCCTTCCGTAGGGTGAACGGGGAGGGGCCGCTGTCGTTGCAGGGCTGGTTCGCATGAGCGCCTACGCCGAGCTGCATTGCCTGTCCAACTTCAGCTTCCAGCGCGGGGCCTCCAGCGCCAGTGAGCTGTTCCAGCGCGCCAGGAAGCATGGCTACGAGGCATTGGCGATCACCGACGAATGCACCCTGGCCGGCATCGTCCGGGCCTGGCAAGCCTCGAAGGAAACCGAAGTGCCCCTGGTGATCGGCAGCGAAATGCACGTCGACGGCGGCCCCAGGCTGGTACTGCTGGTGGAGAACCTGGCCGGCTACCAGCGTCTTTGCCGTCTCATCACCCAGGCCCGGCGGCGGGCGAAGAAGGGGGAGTACCGCCTGCTGCGGGATGACCTGGCCGAACCCATGGACGGTCTGCTGGCCCTCTGGATACCCGAACGGGAAAACGACGATCGCGATGGCCTCTGGTTGCACCAGTGCTTCCCCCACCGTCTGTGGCTGGCGGTGGAGCTGCACCAGGGCGCGGACGACGCCAGCCGCCTGACGAACCTGCTGGCCCTGGCCGAGCGTATCGGTATTCCGCCCGTGGCGACGGGCGATGTGCACATGCATGCCCGTGGCCGCCGCGCCCTGCAGGATTGCATGACCGCCGTGCGCCACCACTGCACAGTGGCGGAGGCCGGGTACCGGTTGTTCCCCAATGGCGAGCGGCACCTGCGCCCTCGCGACGTGTTGGCCGGCCTCTACCCGGCCCAACTGCTGGCCGAGTCGATACGCATCGCCCGTCGCTGCGTTTTCAACCTCGGGCAGCTGGATTACCAGTACCCCCGCGAGCTAGTGCCGGAAGGCCACAGCCCAGGCAGTTGGCTGCGCGCAGAAACAGAGAAGGGCATGCTCAGGCGCTGGCCGGACGGGGTCCCGCAGAAGGCGCGAGCGCTGGTGGAGAAGGAACTCTCGCTGATCGCCGAGCTGGGTTACGAGAGCTACTTCCTCACGGTGTACGACATCGTCGAGTTCGCCCGCAGCCGGCACATCCTTTGCCAGGGGCGGGGTTCGGCGGCCAACTCGGTGGTGTGCTTCGCCCTGGGGATAACCGAACTGGACCCCTGCGTCTTCACCGAACTCCTGTTCGAGCGCTTTATGTCACGGGAGCGCAACGAGCCGCCGGATATCGACGTCGACTTCGAGCACGAGCGCCGCGAAGAGGTCATCCAGTACCTGTTCAACCGCTATGGCCGGGGCAGGGCGGCGCTCACCGCCGTGGTCAACACCTACCACGGTGCGGGTGCCGTGCGTGATGTGGCCAAGGCCCTCGGCCTGCCGCCGGACCAGGTCAACGCACTCGCCGACTGTTGTGGCGGCTGGAGCGACAAGCCCCCGTCGGCGGAGCGCCTGCGTGAGGTTGGCTTCGATCCGGAGAGCCCGGTGCTGCGCCGCGTGGTGGCGCTGACCAACGAACTGATCGGCTTTCCCCGTCACTTGTCGCAGCACCCCGGCGGCTTCGTGATTTCCGAAGCACCGCTGGCCAGCCTGGTGCCCGTGGAGAACGCCACCATGGCCGAGCGCACCGTCATTCAGTGGGACAAGGACGACCTCGACCTGGTGGGCCTGCTCAAGGTGGATGTGCTGGCCCTCGGCATGCTCAGTGCCCTGCGCCGCTGCTTCGGCCTGATCGAGCACTACCGCGGCACCCGCTGGACCCTGGCCACCTTGCCCAAGGAAGACCCGGCCACCTACGAGATGATCGGCCGCGCCGACACCATCGGTGTATTCCAGATCGAGTCGCGGGCACAGATGTCCATGCTGCCGCGCCTGAAACCCAGGACCTTCTATGACCTGGTGATCCAGGTCGCCATCGTCCGGCCGGGACCCATCCAGGGCAACATGGTCCATCCCTACCTGCGCAGGCGGAAGGGCGAGGAAGAGGTGACCTATCCCAAGGACGAGCTCATCCCCGTTTTCAAGCGAACCCTGGGCGTGCCGCTGTTCCAGGAGCAGGTGATGCAACTGGCCATGGTCGCCGCCGACTACAGCCCCGGCGAGGCCGACGAACTGCGCCGCAACATGGCGGCCTGGAAGCGCCACGGCGGCCTGGAACACCATCGCGAACGGCTGACCTCGCGGATGCGCGCCAAGGGCTATGAACAGGCGTTCATCGATCAGATCTTCGAGCAGATCAAGGGCTTCGGCAGTTATGGCTTCCCCGAGTCCCATGCCGCCAGCTTCGCGCTGCTCACCTATGCCAGTTGCTGGTTGAAATGCCATGAGCCGGCCGCCTATGCCTGTGCCCTGATCAACAGCTGGCCCATGGGTTTCTACAGCCCGGACCAGGTGCTGCAGGACGCCCGCCGCCATGGCCTCGAAGTGCGCCCGGTGGATGTGCGGCATTCCGATTGGGATTGTTCCCTGGAGCCCACGGGGGAGGGGAGCGAACTGGCCATTCGCCTCGGCCTGCGGATGGTGCGTGGTTTTCGTGAAGACGATGCGCGGCGTATCGAAGAGGTGCGGCAGGCGAGGGCGTTCAGCAGCGTGGGCGACCTTATCCAGCGTGCCCGTCTGGATGCCCGCGCCCGCGAACTGCTGGCCGATTCCGGCGCCCTGCGCGGCCTGGCCGGACACCGCCATCGGGCGCGCTGGGCGGTAGCCGGGGTGGAGGTGCAGGCGCCGCTCTTCGCCGATCTGCCGGAGCAGGAGGAAACCCAGGTGCCCTTGCCGCTGCCCAGCGTCGGTGAAGACATGCTGACCGACTACGCCACGCTGGGCACCACCCTCGGACCGCACCCCATGGCCCTGCTACGGAGCGAACTGCGCAAACGACGTTGCCGCAGCTCGCGGGAAATCCTGGCGCTGGAGCATGGACGGAACGCCCGCGTTGCCGGCCTGGCAGTCGGACGCCAGCGCCCGCAGACGGCCAGCGGGGTGATCTTCGTGACCCTGGAAGACGAGTTCGGCATGGTCAATGTGGTGGTCTGGCACGACCTCGCCGAGCGCCAGCGCCGGGTGCTGCTGAGCTCGCAACTCCTGCAGGTGGAGGGCCGGCTGGAATCGGTGGACGGCGTTCGCCACCTCATCGCCCGTCGCCTGAGCGACCTGACCCCCTTGCTCAGCGGTCTCGATATCAGGAGTCGGGATTTTCACTAGATCGATGCAGATCGCTGCCGTATTCCAGAAATTTCTGTGGGAGCGATTTGCCTTTGAGCTGACCATCGAGGTCGCCGCTTTTCTATAGGGGTGTTCTGCAGGCCATTCTTTTGTGGGGGCGAATTCATTCGCGATTGAAATCGCTCCCACAGGGCAAGGGCGATGGGTATCGCAAGCTCCACCCATCCTACAAACGCGCAGTTCGCCAAAAATGCCGGCACATTGGCGGATTTTGTAGGGGCGAATTCATTCGCCAAGGGCGCGTTGCGCCCCCTTGGCGTTGCGAGAAGTTCAGTGCGGAGTAACCGGCGTGTGTTTCGCCTTATGCCGTCGGAACGAGCGGGTGGAGTGGGGCGGCGAAGGCCGGATGTGATGGTGGTGGTGATGGTGGGAGATTCTGAGCATGGCCCACAGCAGCGCGACCGCTGCCAGCAGCCAACCCATGATCATCAGGGCTATGAAGATTTCGGGACCCATTGCAAACCGCCTCTGGCGCCAAAGTGGAGAGCGCACGCCCTGAGTCTAGCCGGGCCAATGTGACGGCCGCTTGAACCAGGCTGCCTTTGGTCGGCTTGAACCCAGGAACCGGACGAGACGCCTACCCGCACTCCTGGTCCATGTTGCGCTTGGCCTTGGCAGTCGGTGCATTGCGGTACTGCTCGGTCCAGAACTGGCACTTGGCGTCGTTCAGCCGACGTTGCTCCTCCAGCCGTTCCAGGCGCTCGTTGTCCGCGCGCTGGGTGGCGTTGTAGTTCTCCTCGTACTTCTGCAGGCGCTCTTCACCCGAGCCTTGCGGCACTGGCGCAGGTTCGGGGGCAGGTTGCGGCGGGGCGGGCGGCGGCGTGAACACCTGGGCTGCCGGGGCCTCGTTATCGGCCATGTAGAGCTGGTAACCCAGGTAGGTGGTCAGGCCGATAGCGATGAAACCGAGCCATACGCCGAGGGCGACGCTGAGGGTCAGGACCAGCGGATTGAAACTGATGCGCAGGATGCGACGTGGGCGAGCCATGGAGCCTCCGAAGCGTGGGGCGGCAGGAATCAGTGTACCTCCAGCACCTCGAAGGTCTGCTGGCTATTGCCGATGGTCAGGGTCACTTCGGCGCCTTCGACCTTGCCCAGCAAGGCCTGGCCCAGCGGAGAGCGGGGGCTGATCACGGTGATTTCCTCGCCCGCGTCCACCACCTTCAGGCCCGCCGCCTCGGGGCCGAGGAACAGCCGTTGTTCGCTACCGTCCTCCGCCGCCAGCAGCACGAGGGCACTGAGCTGGATACCGCGCGCCGGGTCGAACGGGCGCAGGCTGAGGTTCTCGAACAGGCTCAGCGCCTGTTTGATCTCGGCGGCACGGCGCGCCTGCCCGGTGGCCAGGTAGGAAGCCTCGAGGCCGAGGGTGTCGTACTTGTTCTCGGCGATGTTTTCCTCGTGGGTCGCCGCCTCGTAGGCGGCCTGCGCCGCGCGTTGCAGCAGTTGCAGGTCGACGGCGAGCTTGTCGAGGATCAGGCGGTGAATGCGGATCTTGTCCATGGGCAGGCGCGTTCGAAGGAGAGGCTGAGCATTCTAAGAGCCTTCATGGGGCTGCGGGAAAGGGTCCGTACAAGTCAGGCACGAACTTGTGCACAGAGTTGGCGCAGAAGTACGTCCGTACCAGCTTTGGAAAGGTCCCCACAGACCCTTTTTCGTGCCATTCGTCGCTGCCTGGAACGCCCGTGCAACACCGGCTCCAGGCGCTTTTCAGAGGGAAATGCCCCGCAACGGGGCAAGCCAGGTATTGACAGGTTGAAGTTGTGCACAGTCGGGAAGCAGCCTCGCAAAACGCCCTCGAAAAGCTCCGTAAGCGCTTGATTCTCAGTGATCTATTCGTAACTACATGAAAAATAAGGAATTTTATAATTGGTGAAAAAACCATCAGTTTGAACGGAGCCCACGATCCATGAGCACTTGGTGACGTTTCGAGCATCTTCTTCACAGAGTTATCCACAGGTTCTGTGGATTGTCCCGAGCAGTTGCTCTAGAACGCGACCTCCGGCAATTGCAAGACTTTACCTGCCAAAAAAAAGGAGTAGAGTTGCGCGCCTTTCCGGCCACCCTGCCCCGTTTCATGAAGTATCGCGTCCCCGCCCAAACCGTTTCCAACCAGCAAACCCTGCCGACCCGGGTCGCCCTCTGGTTGCTGGACAGCCCACGCCTGGGCCAGGCGCCCAGCGTGAAACGCATCGCCGGCAACCTGCTCAAGCAGCCGGCGCGAGAAGGCGTGGTCGCGGCTCAGAGCCGCCTGGGACAGATGCTCTGCCGCGATTGCGGCAACCAGCGTGACCGCCGCATCGGCCTGGACCTGCTGCGCCAGGCCGCCCGCGCCGGCGACCGCCGCGCGCAACTCGAACTCGGCCGCCTGTGCAGCCAGCCGCGCATCAACGAGCCGGAACAGGCCCGCCACTGGCTTGAGCAGGCCGCCGCCCAGGGTTCCCACGAAGCCAAACGCCTGCTCGGCAGCCTCTCGCTTTAACCCTGATCGCACTGCCCTGATCGCGCCCCGCGCCGCTGGGTATACTCCCGGCATTCCAGCGCGGAGCCGCTCATGCCCCTAGACCCCAACCTGTTGATCGGCCTGTTGGCGGCCGCCGTGCCCCTGCTGGGCCTGGCCTGGCAGCAGCAACGCAAGCTCACTGCCCTGCAAACCGAACAGACGCTGCTTGAAGAGCGCCTGGCCAATGCCCAACTGGCCCAGGATGGCCTCGCGGTGCAACTGGATGACAGTCGCGACGAAAACCGCGAGCTCAACCACTTGAATGCCGCCCAGCAGGCCGAACTGGCGGCCCTGCGCCGCGAGGCCGAGCTGCTCGGGGTCGAGCGCCAGAGCGCCCGGGAAGCCTTGCTGGCCTGGAACCAGGAACGTGAGCGCAAGGATGCCGAACTGCGCCGCCTGGATGCCGACCGCGCTGGCCTGGAGGCCGAACTGCGCGAGCAGCGCGAAGCCCATGAGCAGCGCCTTGGCGACTTGCAGGCGGCCCGCGACGACCTGCGCGCACAATTCGCGGAACTGGCCGGGAAGATCTTCGACGAACGCGAACAGCGTTTCGCCGAAACCAGCCAGCAGCGTCTCGGCCAGTTGCTCGATCCACTCAAGGAGCGCATCCAGGCCTTCGAGAAGCGGGTGGAAGAAAGCTATCAACAGGAGGCCCGCGAGCGATTCTCCCTTGGCAAGGAACTGGAGCGCCTGCAACAGCTCAACCAGCGCCTGGGCGATGAAGCCACGAACCTCACCCGCGCTCTGAAGGGCCAGAAGACCCAGGGCAACTGGGGCGAGCTGGTGCTGGAACGGGTGCTGGAACACGCCGGCCTGGAGAAGGGCCGCGAGTACCAGACCCAGGTCAGCCTGAAGAGCGCCGAGGGCGAACGCTTCCAGCCCGACGTGCTGATACAGCTGCCGGGGGACAAGCAGGTCGTCGTGGACGCGAAGGTCAGCCTGACGGCCTACCAGACCTTGATCGCCGCCGAAGACGAAGCGACCCGCAGCCTGGCGCTGAAGCAGCACGTGCTGTCCTTGCGCAGTCATCTGAAAGGTTTGTCGGTGAAGGATTACCAGCGCCTGGAGGGCCTGCACAGCCTCGACTTCGTGCTGCTGTTCGTGCCCATCGAAGCGGCTTTCGCCGCCGCCTTGCAGGCGGATCCGGGCCTGTTCCAGGAAGCCTTCGAGCAGCACATCGTCATCGTCAGCCCGACCACTCTGTTGGCCACCCTGCGCGTGATCGACAGCCTGTGGCGCCAGGAACGGCAAAGCCAGAACGCCCGCGAAATCGCCGAACGCGCCGGGGCGCTGTATGACAAGTTCGTCGCCTTCGTCCAGGACCTGGACGAAATGGGCAGCCGCCTGCAACAGCTCGACAAGGCTTACGCCAATGCCCGCAACAAGCTGGTGGATGGCCGCGGCAACCTGATCAGCCGTGTGGAAAACCTCAAGCTGCTCGGCGCCCGTGCCAGCAAGAGCATTCCCAATGATCTGCTGGAAAGAGCGGCGGGTTTGCCGTTACTGGATGAGCAGTTCGAGGGGTGAGCCCTCACGGGGCCCGATTGTTGGGCTTCGCGTAGCTCAGCCACAACCTACGATTCGCGAATGAATTCGCTCCCACAGGAAAGGTGTCTGCCGGATGGCACGGAGCGGCCGGCGCGAGTCACCCCTCGCCCTTTGGGGTGAAGAGGCACGCTTTCGGAAGCACCGCTTCCGGTGCCGATGAACGACTGAGCGCGAAGCGATCAGGCCGGGGCGCAGAGCGGGGGGTAGGGGTGAGGGCGACGGACTTCTCGGCCACACCTTCCTCCCCATCGCGCATAATTTCATCCCACCAGCTTCAACTCGCCTCCGCCGCCCTTCGCGCCGCCGGCGAACTGGCCAGGTAATCCAGCGCCACCTGCAGGTCCCCTTCGGTGCGAGGGTGGAAGTCCGGCCGGAAGTAGCGCAGTACCGCCACGCCGATGCTGCCCATCGGCGGCAGCATGTCGCGCTTGCCCAGGGCATGCCAGAGACGCAGAAAACCCCGGTGATTGCGGGTGGCCGGGTCCTGGCGCATCAGCGTGCGCATGGAGCGGCTGAACAGGAAGATCAGCGCACCACTGGCCACCAGCATGTAGAACCAGCGCATCAGCAGGCTGCCCGTGAGGTGCACGTGCAGGTCGTGGGCCACGCAGCGGTGCTCCACTTCCTCGGCGCCGTGCCAGCGCAACAGGTCGAGCATCACCGGGTCGGCAGCGTCCAGACTGCGGGTGGTGATGATCCAGTTGCCCAGAACACAGGTGAAATGCTCCACCGCAGCGATCAGCCCGACCCGTTGGCGCAGCCACCAGGGTTGCAGCCAGCGGGTGAGGGTGCTTTCGCCCAGGGGGTAATCGCACAGCACCTTCTCGAACAGCCAGTAGATGCCTCGGGTGAAGGGTGTTGGATCGATTCCGTGGCGTTCCAGATAGGGTGCCAGCGCACTGTCGTGGGCGCGGGCGTGTTGCGCTTCCTGGCGCACGAAGCCGCGCACGTCCTCGCGTAGCCGCTCATCGGTAATCAGCGGCAGGGCCTTGTTGTAGACCCGGCAGAACCAGAACTCCCCCGCCGGAAGGATCAGGTGCAGGGTGTTCATGATGTGCGAGGCCTCCGGCTCCCCCGGCACCCAGTGCAGCGGCGTGTCGGCGAAATCGAAGCGCACCTTGCGCTGTTCGAGGCGATGATGCGGTGGGTTCACGGACGGCTCCTCAAGCGGGCAGGCCCAGCTGCACGACGCGGCTGGTGTCTCCACTTTCCAGGTGGCTGACGAATTCACGGAGCCAACCCGCCAGGCGAGTGGGGTCGGCCATCAGTTGCCAGTGCCCGGCGGCCACTTCGCGGCGCCACAGCCGGGGCGCCCAATGCTGCAGGTCCTGGAAGAGCTGCGGGCGCACGAAACGGTCCCGGGTGGGCACGATCAGTTGCACCGGCACATCGGTGCGACGCAGGCGCGGACGGAACAGGCTGGTGATGAAGTTGGCGCGGTAGAGCTTGACCCCATGCTGTCCATCGGACGCCTGGGTCGGATTGGGGCGCGATTCGCGCACCCCTTCCAGCCGCTGCAGCAGCGTCGGCCAGGCGCGGGCGAGGCCGGAGCGCCAGAGCAGTTCCGGCACCAGCGGTGTATGGAAGAATCCGATGTACCAGGAGCTCACCAGTTGCCCGATCACCCGGCCGAGCGCACTCGCGCGCCGCTCTTTCAAGCGTGCACGCATCCAGTGGCCCACATGGTCGAGGCAAGGGCCGGAGATCGTCGTGTAGGAAGCCAGCAGCGGCTGGATGCGCGGTTCGGTCACCGCTTCCCATGACTGGATCGAGCCCCAGTCATGGGCCACCAGATGCACCGGGCGATCCGGGCTGGCGACCCTGACTACGGCTTCCAGGTCATTGGCCAGCCTGGCCAGTCGATAGTCGCGGGTCTTGCTCGGGATGTCCGAGGCACCTGCGCCGCGCACGTCATAGGCGATGATCTGGTGATCCACCGCCAACTCGCGGATCAGCGGCAGCCAGACGGCGTGATTGTCCGGGTAGCCATGCACCAGCAGCAGGGTCGGGCCGCTGGCATTGCCCCAGCGGTAGGCGGCCAGTTCGACGCCGTCGCCCTTTACGGCGAATCGTTGGGGTTCCAGCAATGGGGCGTTCATCGGGGCACCTGCTGGAAGGGCTCGGCGCGGTCTTGGGCAATGAGGACTGACATGGGGATCTCCGTGGCGTGACTGTTACATCACTCGATGTCACGGTCATTCTTGAACAGGCAATCCGCCCCTGGCCAGAGACTGGCCGCAGTCATCGACAGGGCTGTTACCGCGTTACCTGATGCTGGAAATGCCCGGATCAGAGCGGTTTCGAGAGGGTTCTGGCGCTATGCGGCGCAGTTCGGCATGGCAAGTCCAGCCAATGGTTGGGCCCTTCCGGACGCTGTTGTTGGGGGAAGAGGGGGGGCGATATGATCCGGCCCATGAAAAATGTCCCCTCCTTTCTCAGCAAGCTCCTCAACCAGGCCGCCGAGGCCCCGGCAGCGCCGGACGTCGAATACACGGTGGACGAACTGGCCCTTGAGGCCGGCACCACGGTACGCAACCTGCGCGCCTACCAGGATCGCGGCCTGCTGCCGCCGCCGGAGCGTCGCGGGCGGGTGGGCATCTACAACGGCGAGCACCTCGCGCGGTTGCGGCTGATCGGCCAGTTGCTGGAGCGCGGCTACAGCATCGCCAGTATTCGCGAGCTACTGGACGCCTGGGAGCGGGGCCAGGACCTGGCTCACGTACTGGGGTTGGAGCAGGCCATCGTCGGCGCCTGGAACCTGGTGGAGCCCACGCGGCTGGGCTTCGACGAAGTGCAGGCGCTGTTCGGCGCCGACCTCACCGACGACAACATGGACCGCGCCCGCGAACTGGGCCTGATCGAGTTCGCCGGTGATCACTTGCGGGTGCTCAATCCGCGTGTGTTCAGCGCCGGGGTTCAGCTCTACCGCTCCGGGATTCCGCTGGACGTGCTGCTGGCCCAGTTCGTCGCGATCCGCCGCCAGGTGGAACCGGTGTCCGCCGGCATCGTGCGGATGATCGTCGAGCACCTGGTCAACCCGCTGCTCTCCAACAGCCTGCCCCATGTCAGCGAACTGGACGAACTCAATCGCCAATTGCTGGCGCTGCGTCCGCTGGTGGAACAGGTGGTGGACAGCGAGCTGGCGCGAGGGCTGCAACTCTCGGCCAACCAGGAACTGGGCGAGCGCGTAGGCGAGCTGTTGAAAGGCTTCCTCAAGCGCTGAATCCCTAGACCATCAGCAAGGCCACCGTACCGGCCAGCAGGCCGCCGGCGATGAAGGGGAAGGTGCGCAGCGCCAGCCCTTTGCCGCCGATCACCACGATCAGTCCCGCCTTGACCAGGCTGTTGCTCAGCACCGCCAGGAAGATGCCACGTACGGCCACTTCCGCCCCCAGTTCACGGTTCGCACCCCGCGCCAGGGACAGGGTGATGGCGTCCACGTCGGTGAGGCCCGAGAGCAGCGACACCAGGTAGACGCCCACGTCCCCCAGGTAACGCCGGGCGGCCTCCACCAGAAGCAGGATCAGCGCCAGCAGGGCAGCGAAGCGCAGGGCTGGGCCCAACTCGAAGGGGTTCTTCAGCGGCGGCTCGGCGTTGGGCGATTCGCGGTTGGCGGCGACCCGCCAGAAAAACAGTGCCCCTGCTGCATAGACCAGCGCCGCGATGCCCAGCGGCCAGGCCAGGCGTGACAGCAGGGCCGGGTTCACCAGCCCTACCTCAAGCAGCACGCGGGGAAACATCAGCGCCGAGGTGGCCAGAAGGCCCGCCGCCAGCAGCGGGCGCAGGGCACGGTGTTCCTGCAGATGGGACAGGGTGATGGTCATGGCGGTGGAGGACACGGTGCCGCCGAGCAAGGCGGTCAGCAGCAACCCGCGCTGGGTGCCCACCAATCGGATGGCGAAGTAGGCGGCGAAGCCCAGCGCGGCGATCAGCACCACCATCCACCAGGTCGCATAGGGATTGAACACCTCCCACGGGCCGTAGCCCTTGTTGGGCAGGATCGGCAGCAATACCACCGAGATGAACAGCAGCTTGAGGGCGGCCAGCAGCTCCTCCTCGCTGAGCCGCTGCAGGGCGTGGTTCAGGGCGTCCTTGAGACTCAGCAGCAGCGCAACCACGACGGCACCAGCACCGGACAGCACGTGGTGGCCGGCAACCGCCAGGCTGCCGAGCAGGAAGGTGATCAGCAACGCCAATTCGGTGGAGAGCCCGAGGTCGCCGATATACACCAGCTCGCCAAAGTAGGAGGCGATGACCAGCACGGCGAAGCAGGCGAAGATCGCCACCCACACCGCCGTGCCGAACTGCTCGCCAAGGAAGGAGGCGAATCCGCCGAGCAGCCCGGTGAGGCCGAACGAGCGAATGCCGGCAACCAGCCGCAGCGCTTCCTTGTTGCGCTCGCGCCAGCCGCGTTCTGCGCCTATCAACAGGCCGACGGCAAGGGCGCTGGCGAAATCGAGCAGGACTTCCGTGGCGTCAGGCATGGCGCTTCCTTTCGGTGGGAATGGAAGCAGTCTAGACGGCGGCGCGGGCACAGACGGGGCGAACCTGTAGGTTGTGGCTGAGCTACGCGAAGCCCAACATGTGCCGGGCGCCGTTCCTTTGATTCGCTGCGCACGCCGATGCGGTGCGCGCAGCGCACCCTACGGGCTACAGGCCCAGACTTCCTTTCACCGCCGGCAGCGCCGCCGCCCCGTCATAGGTCGTCACCCCCGCCAGCCACTGTTCCAGCACCTGCGGATTGGCCTTCAACCAGGCCTTGGCCGCCGCCTCGGGTTGTTCCTTGTCATCGAGGATGGCACCCATGATCTGGTTCTCCATGGCCAGGCTGAACTCCAGGTTCTTCAGCAGGGCGCCGACATTGCCGCACTCCGCGCTGTAGCCCTTGCGGGTGTGGGTATCCACCACCGCGCTGCCGTAATTGGGGCCGAAGCTGGCGTCGCCGCCGCTGAGGTAGCGGATGGCGAATTTCGTGTTCATCGGGTGCGGTTCCCAGGCCAGGAACACCACGGGCTTTTGTGCCTGTACGGCGCGGCGCACCTGGACCAGCATGCCGGCCTCGCTGGACTCCACCAGCTTGAAGCCGTTGAGACCGAACTGGCCCTTGTCGATCAGCCCCTGGATCAGCAGGTTGCCGTCGTTGCCGGGCTCGATGCCGTAGATGTGCCCCTCCAGTTGCTGGCGGAAACGGCCGATGTCCTTGAAGTCCTTCAGCCCGGCATCGAAGGTGTATTCCGGCACCGCGAGCGTGTACTTGGCGCCCAGCAGGTTGGTGCGCACCTTCTCCACGCTGCCTTTCTCCAGGAAGGGCTTGGCGATCACTTCCATCGAAGGCATCCAGGCGCCCAGATAGACATCGATGTTGTTCTTCTCCATGCCCATGTAGGCCATGGGAATGGAAGCCAGCTGGGTCTGCGGCTTGTAGCCCAGCCCCTTGAGCAAGGTGCTGGCCAGGCCCGTGGTGGCGGAGATATCGGCCCAGCCGACCTCCGCCATGCGCACGGTCTTGCAGCTGGCGGGTTCGGCCGCCAGGGCGGTGAGCGAGTGGCTGGTGAGCAGGGATGCAGCGAGCAGGCACAGGACTTTCTTCGACATGGTTGACGCTCCTATCGGGCGGCTACGGCAGAAGTCAGCGGGATGCTGTGGGGCTCTTCAGGCCCCTTCGCCTGCCCGAGCATAGGAGGGGTGGAACCTGCCACTTGATGGGAAACGACATCTTCTGCCGCAGCCAGGAACGGCGGGGGAGGGTGTTGATCTTTTGCGCTGGCAACTCGTCGCTTGACATCAATTCAGCCAAATTCCGCTCCCCTAGATTGGCTCCCAAAGCAGGCCGCCGAGCCGCACGAACAACACCTGGGAGGAGTACCGATCATGCAATCCGTCGAAGCCATCAAACTGCAAACCTCCATCGAAGGCTGGGCCGAACAGGACCCCGAATCCGCCTTCACCCTGCCGTCGCGCTATTTCTTCGATGAGAGCCTGTTCAAGGCCGAACGCGACCGCATCTTCATGCACGCCTGGCACGTTGCCGGGCACAAGAGCGAGTTCCGCGAGCCGGGCCAGTACGTGGTTGTGGATATGTTCGACCAGAGCGTGGTGGTGGCGCGCAGCATGAAGGGCGAGATCCGTGCCTTCCACAACGTCTGCCAGCACCGCGGCAACCGTCTGCTGGAAAGCCGTCGCGGCACCACCGGCGGCGTGGTGCGCTGCGCCTACCACTCCTGGTGCTACGAGATGGACGGCAGCCTGCGCAGTGCGCCGCGTTGCGAGCGCATGAAGGACTTCGAGCTGCAGCAATTCAACATCCCGCAGGTGCGGGTGGAGGAACTGGGCGGCTTCATCTACTTCAACCTCGATCCCAATGCGCCGTCCCTGGCCGAGCTGTTCCCCGGCGCCGACGAGGAGATGCACCGGGTGTTCCCCAACCTCGAACGCATGCGCCTGATCGAGGAACAGGACGTGATCGTGCCGGCCAACTGGAAGGTGATCATGGACAACTCCATCGAGGGCTATCACTTCAAGCTGTCCGGCCCCTGCCACATCGACCTGGCCAAGCTGATCGACTTCAAGGGCTACCGCCTGACCAAGCGCGACAACTGGTGGACCTACATCGCCCCGGCCAACCTCCAGGCCGGCGAAGCCTACGGCGTGAAGTTGCGGGAAGACCTGAACCCGGACGAGTGCTTCTTCAACATCGGCATGTGGCCGAACAACACCTTCTACACCTTCCCGTTCTCCGAGTTCCTCGGCACCTTCATCATGATTCCGCTGGATGCCGAGCGTTCCCTGCTGCGCTTCGGCTACTACAGCTCGAACGAAGAGACAGCGGAGGTCAGCAAGGCCTGCATGCGCTGGATGAACGAAGAGCTGGGGCCGGAAGACATCGAACTCAACATCACCGTGCAGAAGGGTCTGCATTCCCTCGGCTACGACCAGGGCCGCTACATGATCGACGCCCAGCGCAGCAACGAGAGCGAGCACCTGGTGCATCACTTCCACCGTCTGGTGTTCAAGGGCATCCATGGCGAGGAGCGGGCCTGAGCCCGCTTCCGGAGGACGTGCCATGTCCGAGTTCGATTACCTGATTGTCGGCGCCGGATCGGCCGGCTGCGTGCTGGCTAACCGCCTGGGCGCCGAGCCCGGCGTGAAGGTGTTGGTGCTGGAAGCCGGGCCGCTGGACCAGAGCTGGACCATCGACATGCCTTCGGCCGTGGGCATCGTCGTTGGCGGCAGTCGCTACAACTGGAGCTACAGCACCGAGCCCGAGCCCTGGCTGGACAACCGCCGCATCGGCACGCCGCGCGGGCGTACCCTGGGCGGCTCCTCGTCCATCAACGGCATGGTCTACATCCGTGGCCATGCCCGCGATTACGACAGCTGGGCCGAGCAGGGCTGCCACGGCTGGAGCTACCAGGAAGTGCTGCCCTATTTCATCCGCGCGGAGAATCACGAGCACGGCGCCGATGCCTACCACGGCGATGCCGGGCACCTGCACGTGACGGCGGGCAATATCGATACGCCGCTGTGTTCCGCCTTCGTCCAGGCCGGCGTGGAAGCGGGCTATGGCGAGAGTCGCGACCTCAACGGCTTCCGCCAGGAAGGCTTCGGCCCGGTGGATCGAACTACCCGCAAGGGCAAGCGCTGGAGCACCGCCCGTGGCTACCTGGCCGAGGCGTTGCAACGCGGCAATGTCACGGTCGCCACCGGTGCTTTGAGCCTGCGCATTCTCTTCGAGGGGCGCCGCGCCTGCGGTATCGAGTACGAGCAGAACGGCGAGGTGCACCAGGCCCGCGCCCGCCGCGAGGTGATCCTCGCCGCCGGGGCGATCAATTCGCCGCAATTGCTGTTGCTGTCGGGCGTCGGTCCAGCCGAGGAAATCCGTGCTCATGGCTTGCCGGTCGTGCATGACCTGCCTGGCGTCGGCCGGCGCCTCAACGATCACCCCGATACCGTGGTGCAGTACCTGTGCAAGCAGCCGGTGTCCATCTACCCCTGGACCCGCGCGCCGGGCAAATGGTGGATCGGCGCGCGCTGGTTCGTCAGCCACGACGGCCTGGCCGCGAGCAACCATTTCGAGGCCGGGGCCTTCATCCGTTCGCGAGCGGGCGTCGAGCACCCGGACCTGCAACTCACCTTCATGCCGCTCGCAGTGCAACCGGGCAGCGTTGACCTCGTGCCATCGCACGCCTTCCAGATCCATATCGACCTGATGCGCCCCACCAGCCTCGGCAGCGTCACCCTGCGCGGCGCCGATCCACGCTTGTCGCCGCGCATCCAGTTCAATTACCTGAAGACCGAGCAGGACCGCGCCGACATGCGTGCTGGTGCGCGACTGGTGCGGGAGATCATCGAGCAGCCGGCCATGCGCGGGCTGAAAGGCAAGGAGCTGGTGCCCGGGCCGGATAATCTCAGTGACCAGGCCCTGGACGCCTGGGCCCGGCGTGTGACCGAAACCGGCTACCACGCCAGTGGCACCTGCAAGATGGGGCCGGCCAGCGACCCGGAAGCGGTGGTCGATCCCGAACTGCGGGTGCACGGGCTGGAAGGCCTACGGGTGGTGGATGCGTCGATCATGCCGATCATCGTCAGTGGCAACACCAATGCGCCAACCGTGATGATCGCGGAGAAGGCCAGCGATATGATCCGGGGCCAGTCACCCCTGCCTGCGGCCCAGGTCCCGGTATGGACCCATCCGGACTGGCGTGGACAACAACGATAACCAGAGCACTGACGAGAGGTGCCGAACGTGGAAGGCCTGAACTCCCGGGAACGCCCGCTGGGCGGCGACAGCACGCTACGCGTCGGCCTGCTGCTGTTGCCGTCATTCCCCAGCCTGGGGTTGGCGGCGGTGGCCGAACCGCTGGCCATCGCCAACTGGCTGAGCCAGAAGCCGCTGTTCCAGTGGACCCTGCTGTCGCTGGACGGTCAGCCGGTACAGGCCAGTAATGGCCTGTCCAGCCAGGTGGAGGCGGGCATCAGCCCGGAGCAGGAGTTCGACCTCTGCTTCGTCATCGCCAGCTTCGATGTGCACCGGCACTGCCGCAACAACCTGCTGAAGAGCTGGCTGCGCAAGCAGGCGTTGTTCGGCGCCGTGCTGGTGGGCGTGGAAACCGGCACCGAACTGCTGGCTGCGGCTGGTGTGCTGGACGGCTACGACGCCGCGGTGCACTGGGACAACCTGCCGGGTTTCCAGGAGAGTTATCCCAAGGTGCGCTCCCGCGCCCAGCTCTATTGTCTCGACCGTCAGCGCCTGACTTGCGCTGGTGCGGCCGCCATCCTGGACATGATGCTCACCTGGCTGGGCAGCCGGATCGACGCTGACCTGGCCCGGGAAATCGGCATGCACCTGCTGGTGGGGCAGGTGCGTGCGCCGACGGAGAGCCAGCTGGACGACGGCCAGAAGGGCGAGCCGCTTCATGAGGGCAAGCTGCGTCGGGCTGTGCGCTTGATGGAGCAGACTCTGGAGGAGCCCCTGGACTGCGAGGCCATTGCCAGCCGCGTCGGCCTGTCGCGCCGGCAACTGGAGCGCCAGTTCAAGCAGCACACCGGGTTGTCGCCGCTGAAGTACTACATCGCCCTGCGTCTGGCCCGTGCCCACAACCTGTTGCAACAGACCAACCTCAGCGTTGCCCAGGTGGCCGCCAGTTCCGGCTTCGGTTCCCTGGAACACTTCTCCCGCGCCTACCGCGCCCGCTTCGGCTGCCCGCCCAGCGAGGACCGCAGCCAGACCTGGACCGCCCCGGTGATGCGCCAGCCGCTGACAAGGCAGGGGGCGTAGGCAAGGGCGGATCTGCGATCCGCTTTAGCGATTGAAATCGCCCCCACAGAGATTCCAATCCGAGCGCGGACAGCTCCCTCTCCCTCTGGGGCGAAGAGGCACGCTTTCGAAAGCACTGCTTTCGGTGCCGATGAGCGCCAGGGCGCGAAGCGAACTGGCCGGGGCGCAGAGCGGGGTTGGGGTGAGGGGAGTGGGCCGGCTCAAATCTCCCAAGGGCAGACCTTCGGCCTGCTTGGCGAATGAATTCGCCCCTACAGGACAAACGCCAGAGAGGAAGTTCGCACGGACAGCCCCCTCTCCCTCAGGGAGAGGGTTGGGGTGAGGGGCATGGAGTGGGCCAGCTCGATTTTCCTGCTCGATGTTTCCGTAGGTTGGGCAGAGCGAAGCGAAGCCCAACAATCCTGGGCACATTCCCCGTTGGGCTTCGCGGAGCTCAGCCACAACCTACGGCAAGACCGCTGGGCTACAACCGATACTCCACCTCTTCCCGATCGAGCATCCGCCTGAGCGCCGCAAAGTGCTTCTCGGCGAAGTCCGGATACTCCAGCCATTGCCGCGCCGTCTTGCGCGCCACCTCGTCGCTGGCGATGCGCAGCGGCCGGCCGGTGGCCAGTGCGGTGATGTAGGTCTCGCAGGCGCGTTCGAAGTAGTAGAGGTCGTCGAAGGCCTGGGCCACGCTGGTGGCGGCGACCATCACGCCGTGGTTGCCCATCAGCAGCACCGGCTTGCCATCCAGCAGGCGGCTGACCCGTTCCGCTTCATCACCCAGCCCCATGCCGTCGAAACCTTCGTCTATCGCCACCCGCTCGAAGAAGCGCATGCAGTTCTGCTCGATGGGCGGCAGCCGCGAGTCGGCCAGGCAGGCCAGGGCGGTGGCGTATTTCGAGTGGGTGTGCAGCACGCAGCGGGCCTGGGGCTGGTTGCGGTGCAGGGCGCCGTGCAGGGCCCAGGCGGTGATGTCCGGGGCGTCGGGGCGGTCGAGGGTGCTCGGGTCGTCGGCGTCCACCAGGATCAGGTCGCTGGCACGGATTTCCGAGAAGTGCTTGCCGTAGGGGTTGATCAGGAACTGCCGGCCATCGGCGGATACCGCCAGGCTGAAGTGATTGGCGATGGCCTCGTGCAGCCCCAGGCGGGCGGCCCAGCGAAAGGCGCAGGCGAGGTCGACCCGCGCCTGCCAGTGATCGAGTTTGTCCATGGGAACTCCATGCGGGGTGAGTTTCTGGCTTCGAGTCTAGGGAGCCGAAGTCGGGTGACTTGATGTGGAGCGACCTTCCTTGGCGCGTTCGTTCAACCGACGCAATGCGCCAGCGATTCGCCGCAATTCATCAACCGCACGCCAGTGGGCTGGCCGACAGTGACGCCACCTTCAATCCGAACCCAGGAGATGCCCATGGCGACCCACCAACTCTTCATCGACGGCCAGTGGCGTGACCCGGTCGAACCCCGGTTGCGGCCGGTGATCAACCCGGCCAATGAGGACGTGCTGGCGCAGGTGGCGGTCGCCGCTGCGGCGGATGCCGACCTGGCGATCGAAGCTGCGCGCCGCGCCTTCGACCAGGGTGAATGGCCCTGGCTGGGTGTCTGCGAGCGGGCCGCGATCCTGCGGCGCATCGCCGATGCCATTGAGGCCGATGGCGAACACCTGGCGCGGCTGGAAACACTCAACGCCGGCAAGACCCTCGGCGAGAGCCAGGGCGACGTGGCCAATGTGGTGGCGACCTTCCGCTTCTACGCCGCCTTACTGGAAGCCGAGGGCGGGACCGCCAACACTCACGCGCCGGCCCATGTCATCAGCCTCAACCAGCGCGAGCCGGTGGGCGTCTGCGCTCTGATTGCGCCCTGGAACTATCCGTTGCTGCAATTGGCCTGGAAGGTTGCCCCAGCACTCGCCGCTGGCAACACATTGGTGGTCAAACCCAGCAGCCTGACGCCGCTGACCGCCCTGCGCCTGTGCGAGCTGATCGAGCAAGTGGGTTTGCCGGCAGGGGTGTTCAACCTGCTCACCGGCCCAGGTGAGATTGGCGAGCGGCTGGCCGCCAGCCCGGATATCGACCTGGTGTCCCTGACGGGAGGCGCAACGGCCGGTGGCAAGGTGATGCGCGCGGCCAGCGGCAACTTCAAGCGGGTGGCGCTGGAGCTGGGAGGCAAGAACCCGAACATCGTCTTCGCCGATGCCGATTTCGAAGTGGCGCTGGATCAGGCGCTCAACGCCGTTTACTTCAATGCCGGCCAGGTCTGCTCGGCGGGCTCGCGGCTGCTGGTGGAAGCGGACATCCATGACGATTTCGTCCAGGCGCTGGCCGAACGGGTGCGGCGCATTCGCCTGGGCGCCGGGTTGGCTGACGGCACGCAGATGGGGCCGGTGATCTCTGCCAGCCAGCGCGATCAAGTTCTGCGCATGGTGAATGGTGCGCTGGAGGAAGGCGCCCAGCTGCTGGCCGGTGGACGGATTCCCCAGGGCGAGGGGTTCGAGCGGGGCTTCTGGCTGGAGCCCACGTTACTGGGCAACGTGCGTGCGGAGATGCGTATCGCTCGCGAAGAAATCTTCGGCCCGGTGATCACCGTCGAGCGCTTCGAGGGCGAAGCCGAAGCACTGCAACTGGCCAACGACACGCCCTTCGGCCTCGCCGCCGGTGTCTGGACCCGCGATCTCGCCAAGGCCCATCGCGTGGCTCGCCGGCTGCGGGCCGGTACGGTGTGGATCAACGACTACAACGCCGCCTTCCCCCAGGCACCCTGGGGCGGCTACAAGTCCAGCGGGATCGGTCGCGAGCTGTCGCGGGCCGGGCTGGAGGAGTTCAGTGAGTTCAAGCACCTCTACCTGAACACCAGCCCGGCTGCGCTGAATTGGTTCGGCGTGTGAAGCCTCATCCGGCCAGCGCTGCGCGTCGCCCGCGCTCCAGGCGCACGCTGGCCAGAAGCAGCAGCCCGACGACGAAATAGCTGCCGGTGATCAGCATGGCCAGGCGGTGATCGCCGCCAGAAATCCAGCTGGTCAAACCGTAGGTCATCGGGCCGAGGATGGCGGAGAGTTTCACTGCCTGCCCCCAGAGCCCGTAGAACTCCGCCAGCCGTGTGGGCGGGGCGAGCAGGCCGACGATGGCACGCCCCGCCGACTGGCTGGCCCCCATGCACAGGCCGGCGATATTGGCGGCGGCCCAGAACAGCGCCGGGCCGCTGGCCAGCCAGATCATGCCGACCATGGCCAGCCAGCCCAGCAAGGTCAGCGCCAGGGTGGGGCGATGGCCGATGCGATCCTGCAGCCAGCCGAACAGCACGGCTCCGATCGAAGCGGTGATGTTGACGACGAAGATCAGCAGCAGGGTGTCCTGGGTGGTGAACCCCATCACCTGGTTGGCGTAGATGGCGGCCAGGCTGATCACCGCAGCGATACCCGCCTGGTAGCAGACTGTGCAGGCCAGGAACCGAACCAGGTCGCGGTAGCGCCCGGCCTCGCGCATCGTTCGGGCAAAGCGTGTCCATGCGCCGCCCTCCGAGTTTGGTTGCGGTCGGCTGCGTTCCTTCAGGTAGAGGAAGGTCGGCGTGCTGGCGAGGGCGAAGAGCAGGGCGGTGATGATCACGCACACCGGCACGAACTGCGCCGCCGTCTGGCCCTGCCCCTGTGCCCAACTGACGTAACCGAGGCAGGCGCCCAGGCTGACCAGTCCGCCGATATAACCCAGTCCCCAGCCCCAGCCGGAAACCCGGCCCAGCGCATCATCGCGGGCGAGCTCCGGGAGGAAGGCGGCGATCAGGTTTTCCCCGGTACCGAAGCAGAAGTTCGACAGCACCACGAAGAGCACCGCCAGTGCCATGGCGCCCGGTCCGGCCAAGGCCAGTGCGGCAGTGAAGATCACGCAGCCGAGGGTGCTGAACAGCAGCAGGCGTTTCTTGCGTGCGGTGGCGTCGGCGTAGGCGCCAATCAGTGGCGCGGTAAGGATGACCAGGGCATAGGAAATGGCCAGCGTAGTGGTCCAGGCCAGGGTACCCCAGGGTTTGCCTTCGGCCACGACGGCGACGAAGTAGGCATTGAAAACGGCGGTGATGACCACCGTGGTGTAGCCGGAATTGGCGAAGTCGAACATCGCCCAAGCCCAGATTTCCCGGCGTGTCACACCGGTGGCGAGACTGGATCGCATGGCGCTTTTCCCCCTGTCGAGCGTCCCGGAGAGCCTAGCCCCGAGCGGGATATCTCGCGACCGTGGTGCCTCGTGTCACGTCCTGGGGCAAATGAAGGGGGCGGTCGTAGGGGCCCGGAATAGCCGCCGATGGTGGATGAAAAAAGCGCCATCCACCCTACAGGGTTGATCCTGTGGGAGCGATTTCAATCGCGAATGAATTCGCTCCCACAGTATTGGTTGAACCTCAGCCCGCCAACTCCGCCACGCGGCTTTGCACCACCCGGTAGCAGGGCACATAGGCCGCGCCGCCCGGCAGTTTCATGCGGTGCTGGCGGACGAAGGCGTTGAGCAGGTCGTCCAATGGCTGCATCACCGCGGGGTCGCCGTGGATTTCGTAGGGACCGTACTGCTCGATCAGGCGAATGCCCTTGTCCTTCACGTTGCCGGCGACGATGCCGGAGAAGGCCCGGCGCAGGTTGGCGGCCAGCTCGTGGGGCGGCAGGTCGCGGCGCAGTTCGAGGCTGGCCATGTTCTCGTGGGTGGGTTCGAACGGGTGCTGGAAGCGTTCATCGATCTTCAACAGCCAGTTGTAGTGGAAGGCGTCGTTGCGCTCGCGGCGGAACTGCTTGACCGCCTTCAGGCCGTGGGCCATCTCGATGGCGACCGCACAGGGGTCGTCGATGATGATCTTGTAGCGGCTCTGCGCGGCTTCGCCCAGCGTGGCGCCGACGAAGGCGTGCAATTGCTCCAGGTAGGCGGCGGCGCTCTTCGGCCCGGTGAGCACGAGAGGGAAGGGCAGGTCCTGGTTGTCCGGGTGCATCAGGATGCCCAGCAGGTAGAGGAATTCCTCGGCCGTACCGGCGCCGCCCGGGAAGATGATGATGCCGTGACCGACGCGAACGAAGGCTTCCAGGCGCTTCTCGATGTCCGGCAGGATCACCAGTTCGTTGACGATGGGATTGGGCGCCTCGGCGGCGATGATGCCGGGCTCGGTCAGGCCCAGGTAGCGACCTCCGTGGGTGCGCTGCTTGGCATGGCCGATGGTGGCGCCCTTCATCGGGCCCTTCATCACACCCGGACCGCAGCCGGTGCAGACGTCCAGGTGGCGCAGGCCCAGCTCGTGGCCGACCTTCTTGGTGTACTTGTATTCCTCGGTGCTGATGGAGTGGCCGCCCCAGCACACGACGATCTTCGGCTCCACGCCGGCGCGCAGGGTGCGGGCATTGCGCAGCAGATGGAACACGTAGTCGGTGATGCCTTCGGAACTGTCCAGGTCGAAGCGGCGACTCTTCAGTTCGTTCTCGGTGTGGACGATGTCGCGCAGGGCACTGAACAGCATCTCGCGGGTGCTGGTGATCATCTCGCCGTCGACGAAGGCGTCAGCCGGGGCATTGATCAGCTCCAGGCGCACGCCGCGGTCCTGCTGGTGGATGCGGACTTCGAAGTCCTTGTAGGCGTCGAGGATGGTCTTGGCGTTGTCGCTGTGGGCGCCGGTATTGAGGATGGCCAGGGCGCATTGGCGGAAGAGCTGGTACATGCGGCCGGAACCGGCTTCGCTGAGCTGCTGCACTTCCAACTGGGAGAGGGTGTCGAGGGCGCCCTTGGGGCTGACCTGGGCATTGATGACTTGTCTTCTGGGCATTCGGAATTTCCTTGCAACGATGCCGGAGGGCCGGTCGACCCGACGCGGCGGAATGCTGGGCGCCATGATCCTTGGCGCAGGTTGAGGCGGTGTTTCTTATCTGGGCACTGCGACGTTACGGATTTATTGCGGGACGGATTCGGCAGTCATGATTCAGCGTAATAGCGAGATTAGTGGCTGTCTGACAAGGACTTTCTTGGAGATGTTCCGGTTCACCGGGAGGTGGACGGCGGGGGCGCCGTCCACCGTTCCGTTCACTTGCGTGCTTCCAGGATGAGGTTGAAGGGCGTCTCCGTGGCTCGACGGAACTGGCTGAAACCGGCCTCTTCGAACACCTTGCGCAGGCGCGCCTCGCCGGCCTGGGCGCCAAGGCCGAGGCCCACTTCCTGGGACAGCGAGTTGGGCGTGCAGATGAAGGTGGAGGCCGAGTAGAACAGGCGGCCCACCGGGGTGGCGTTGTCGTCGAGCTGGTCGTTGGCGTAGGGCTCGACCAGCAGCACGGTGCCACCGGGTTTCAGCGTCTGCCAGGCGTGCTTGGCCGCACCCACCGGGTCGCCCATGTCGTGCAGGCAGTCGAAATAGCAGATCAGGTCGAAGCCGTCGCCCGGATAGTCCTTGGCGCTGGCCTGGGTGAAGGTGGCCCGATCCGCCACGCCCCCGTCCCGGGCCCGTTGGGTCGCGGTTTCGATGGAAGGGGCGTGGTAGTCGAAGCCGATGAAGCGCGAGGCGGGGAAGGCCTGTGCCAGGATCACGGTGGATGCACCGTGACCACAGCCGACGTCGGCCACCTTGGCACCGGCCTTGAGCTTGTCGACGACGCCATCCAGCGCAGGCAGCCATTCGTTCACGAGGTGCGCGCGGTAGCCGGGCCGGAAGAAACGCTCGGTGCCGCTGAACATGCAGGGATGGTGATCGCCCCAGGCCAGTCCGCCATCGCCGCGCATGGCTTTCACCACCTTGTCCTTGTCGTGGAAGAGGGCGGCGATGACGGAAGCACCGCCCGCCACGTATACCGGGGAGTCTTCCACTGCCAGGGCCAGGGCCTGTTCCTCGGGAAGGCGGAAGCGCCCGCTGTCGTGCTCCATGTAGCCGGAGGCGGCGTGGGCGCTCAGCCATTCACGCAGCAGACGGGCGTTGCAGCCGGTCCGCGTGGCTAGTTCTTCCGGGGTGACCGGCTGGCTGTCGGCCATGGCGCGATAGAGGCCGAGTTCGTCGCCGAGGATGATGTTGGCGAGCATCGCTGCGCCACCCATGTCGGTAACCAGCTTGCCCATGAAGTCGTTGAGTTTGGATTCGTCCATCGCCTGTCCTCCTCTGGCAAGTGGGCAACCATCTGGCCGGAGCGACAGCGAAAAGCGGCGACGGGAGCCGTAGGGGCGATGGAAGGAGCCGCGGCAGCCGGGTTGTAATGGCTGGAGAGGCTCCTTCCGTGTCCCGCAATCGCAGGACACTTTCAGTCTAGTGGCCAGCCAATGGTCCATTGCGGGCCGAGGGGGGGCAGCCGATAAGCGGCGTGCGTCTCAGACGTAGATGCTGACCCCGCCCTTGGCCTGCAGCCAGTCGCGGTAAGTGGTCAGGGACGTGGTCTGCTTGTCGCCGTCGTAGCCGATGAAACCGATGCCACTGTCCTTCTCGTCGAAGCCGGCATCGATCAGCTTCTGCACCTTGTCCTTCAGCTTCAGCGCATCGTCGCGGTCCAGTTCCGACACGTCGGGAAGCTGGATTCTGTCGGCGTTGGTGCCGGGCTGCGTGGTTTCCGTCGGCCGGGTACTGCCGGTCTGGGGGCCACTGATGGCGTTGCCGCCGCCGCTCATGGCGCGGAACAGGCCGCCACGGCTCTGGGCGATCAGGGCGTTGGCATAGCGCCGCAGGTCGCCGACCGGGTCTTGGGTGGGGGTCGACTTGTCTTCGCTCTTGCCGGCGCTAGTGCTGGTGCTGGTGCTGGTGCTGGTGGTAGCGGTGCCGGCCGTGTTGCTGGCATTGCTCCTGGAGGCGAGCCCCAGGTAGTTGGCCAAAGCCGAATTGCTGGAAATGGTGGTCATGGCAGTTCCTCTGCGCGATCTGACCGCCTGTTCAGCATTATTCGGGCCAGTTGGCTGAAAGGCCCATGTTTGCTGGGATTCGAAGGACGGGCGTGCCACTCCGGCGGCAGCTGCTTGCCGTCTGCGGGCAACGACCCGCCGCCGTGGCGGGGCGACCATCGGTCCGGCCTCCTTGAGTCGCTGCCGGGCGCCCACCATAGTGGGTTCCATGACTTCGACTCGCCGATCAGCACCGGCCGCGCTGGAGGATTTCCACCCCGCCGTCGCCGCCTGGTTCCGCGCCAGCTTCCCCGCTCCGACGCCAGCCCAGGCCCTCGCCTGGCCGGCCATCCGGGCTGGGGCGAGCACGCTGGTGGCTGCACCCACCGGGTCGGGCAAGACCCTCACCGCCTTTCTCTCGGCCATCGACGAACTGGTCCACGAGGGGCTGGAGCACGGCGGTCTGGCGGATCGCTGCACGGTGGTCTACGTCTCGCCGTTGAAGGCGTTGTCCAACGACATCCGCATCAACCTGGAAGAACCGCTGGCCGGCATCCGTGTCGAGCTGGCGCGCCAGGGCCTGGCGGATGTGGATATCCGCACCGCCGTGCGCACCGGCGATACGCCCCAGGCGGAGCGCGACGCCATGCGCAAGCGCCCGCCGCACATCCTGGTCACCACGCCGGAATCGCTCTACATCCTGCTCGGTTCGGAGTCCGGCCGCGCCATGCTGGCCGGGTGTCGCAGCCTGATCATCGACGAAATCCACGCCATCGCCGGCAGCAAGCGCGGCAGCCACCTGATGCTCAGCGCCGAGCGCCTGGAATCGTTGTGCGGACGCAGCTTGCAGCGCATCGGCCTGTCGGCCACGCAGAAACCCATCGAGCGCGTCGCGGCCTTTCTCATGGGCCAGGAGCGTGACGCCTGCACCCTGGTGGATGTGGGCTACAGCCGCGAGCGCGACCTCGCCATCGAAGTGCCTCCCGTGCCGCTGGAAGCGGTGCTGAGCAATGACGCCTGGGAGAAGGTCTACGACCGGCTGGCCGAGCTGGTGGCCGAACATCGCACCACCCTGGTGTTCGTCAACACCCGCCGGCTGGCAGAGCGCGCCACCCGCCACCTCTCCGAGCGCCTCGGCAATGCCGCGGTCGCCGCGCACCATGGAAGCCTGGCGCGGGACCTGCGCCTGGACGCCGAGCAGCGGCTCAAGCGCGGCGAGCTCAAGGTGCTGGTAGCCACCGCCTCGCTGGAACTGGGCATCGACATCGGCGACGTGGAGTTGGTCTGCCAACTCGGTTCGCCACGCAGCATCGCCGCCTTCCTGCAGCGGGTCGGCCGTTCCGGCCACAGCGTCGGCGGCACGCCCAAGGGGCGGCTGTTCCCGCAATCGCGGGACGACCTGATCGAATGCGCGGCGTTGCTGGATTGTGTGCGCCGTGACGAACTGGATGCCCTGGTGGTTCCCCAGGCGCCGCTGGATGTGCTAGCGCAGCAGATGGTGGCCGAGGTGGCCAGCCAGGAATGGGGCGAGGACGAGCTGTATCGGCTGATGACCCGGGCCATGCCTTTTGCGGACCTGGCCCGGGCGCAGTTCGACGCGCTGGTGAGGATGCTCTCCGAGGGCTACAACGGCCGCCAGGGCGTACGCGGCGCCTACCTGCACCGCGATGCGGTGAATCGCCGTCTGCGTGGCCGTCGTTCGGCGCGCCTGACCGCCATCACGTCTGGCGGCGCCATTCCCGAAACCGCCGATTACGCGGTGTTGCTGGAGCCCCAGGGGATGCCGGTGGGCAGCGTGCACGAGGACTTCGCCGTGGAGAGCCTGGCGGGTGATGTGTTCCAGCTGGGCAACCAGTCCTATCGCATCCTCCGGGTGGAGCCGGGCCGCGTGCGGGTGGAGGACGCGCAGGGGCAGCCGCCGAGCATTCCGTTCTGGCTGGGAGAGGCACCGGGGCGTACGGATGAGTTGTCGGCGGGGGTGGCGAGGTTGCGGGCCAGTGTCGAAGGTTGGCTGGCGGAGTCCGAGCATGCCGATGCCACCCTCACCCCCGGCCCCTCTCCCAGAGGGAGAGGGGAGTTGTCCGAGCGCGCTGAAGACATCGAGCGGGCGATCGAGGCATTGCGCGAAGAAGTCGGCCTCAGCGAGGCGGCGGCGCGGCAGATTGTCGAGTACCTGGCGCGGGCACGGGCTGCGTTGGGGGCGCTGCCGACTCACCAGCGGCTGGTGATGGAACGCTTCTTCGACGAATCCGGCGGCATGCAGCTGATCATCCATTCCCCCTTTGGCAGCCGGCTCAACCGGGCCTGGGGATTGGCGTTGCGCAAGCGCTTCTGCCGCAGTTTCAACTTCGAATTGCAGGCGGCGGCGACGGAAGATGCGCTGATCCTGTCGCTCGCCACCAGCCACAGCTTCCCGCTGGAGGACGTCTGGCGCTATCTGCATTCCAACAGTGCCGAACACATCCTGATCCAGGCCATTCTCGATGCACCGCTGTTCGGCGTGCGCTGGCGCTGGAACGCCTCCGCGGCACTGGCCCTGCCGCGCTACTCCGGCGGTCGCAAGGTCGCGCCGCAGATCCAGCGCATGCGCAGCGAGGACCTGCTGGCCAGCGTCTTTCCCGACCAGGCGGCCTGCCAGGAAAACCTGGTGGGCGAGCGCGAGATTCCCGACCACCCGCTGGTGGCCCAGACCCTCGATGACTGCCTGCACGAAGCCATGGATGCCGAGGGCTGGCTGGCCCTGCTGCGGCGCATGGAGCGTGGCGAGGTGCAACTGGTCGCCCGCGACCTGCCGGCGCCATCCGCCCTGGCGGCAGAAATCCTCGGGGCGCGGCCCTATGCCTACCTCGATGACGCGCCGCTGGAAGAGCGACGTACCCAGGCTGTGCAGCAGCGCCGCTGGAGCGATCCGGAGTCCGCCGACGATCTGGGGGCGCTGGATCTGGACGCCATCGCCGCGGTGGCCGAAGAGGCCTGGCCGCAGGTGCGAGATGCCGACGAGATGCACGAAGCGCTGCTCGCCCTGGCCTGTATCACCCACGCAGAGGCGCAGGCCAATGAAGGCTGGGCCGGCTGGCTGGTGCAGCTGGCAAAGGCCCGTCGGGCGAGTTGCCTGCAACTGGAAGGCAAGCCGGCAATGTGGGTGGCGGCCGAGCGTCTGGAGCAGTTCCACGCGATTTATCCCGATGCCGTGCTCAAACCGGCCATTGCCGCACCGGAAGGATTCACCTCTGCATGGGAAGCCGAGGCGGCGCTGGTGGAGGTCGTGCGCGCTCGCATGAGCGGCTTCGGTCCGCTGTCCCTGGCGAGGCTGGCCAGCGACCTGCGCCAGTCTCCTGCGACGCTCGGCTTTGCCCTGGCCAGCCTGGAGCGCGAAGGGCAGGTGCTGCGCGGTCGTTTCACGCCGGGCACGGTGGAAGAGGAATGGTGCGAGCGCCATCTGCTGGCGCGCATCCATCGCTACACGGTCAAGCGCCTGCGCCGCGAGATCGAGCCGGTGGAACGGTCCGATTTCATGCGGTTCCTGTTCGACTGGCAGCGCATCGCCCCGGCAACCCAGGTCCGTGGCGCCGAAGCCCTGGCGATGGTGCTGGGCCAACTGGAAGGTTTCGAGGCGGCTGCCGCTGCCTGGGAAAGCGAGATTCTTCCCAGCCGGGTGGCCGATTACGGCATCAACTGGCTGGACGACCTCTGCCGAGCCGGCCGGGTGGTCTGGTGTCGCCTGGGTGGACGCGGCAAGGCCGCTGGGCCGGTGCGCGGTACGCCCATCCTCTTGCTGCCGCGCAAGAACCTTGGGCTCTGGCGTGCCTGCCTGCGGGATGCGCCGACGCCCGAGCCGTCGCCGCGTGCCGAGCGGGTGCGCCAGGTGCTGGCTGGCGAGGGCGCGTTGTTCTTCGACGAATTGATGGACGAGGCCCATCTGCTGCGCAGTGAACTGGAGGATTGCCTCGGTGAACTGGTGGCCCTGGGCCTGGCCAATGCCGACAGCTTCGCCGGCCTGCGCTCACTGCTGCTGCCGGCGGCCCGACGCAGCCGGCACGACCGTCGTGCGCGCCTGGCCCTGGCCAACATGCAGGACGCCGGGCGCTGGGCACTGCTGCGCGGCAAGGCCGAAGAGGGCACTGGCAAGGTTCCGGCCGATGCCCTGGAACACGTGGCCCGCACCCTGTTGCGCCGCTATGGCGTGGTGGGCTGGCGCCTGCTGGAGCGCGAAGCCAACTGGCTGCCGCCCTGGCGCGACCTGCTGCGGGTCTATCACCGACTGGAAGCGCGCGGCGAGATTCGGGGTGGACGCTTCGTGGCAGGCGTCTCCGGTGAACAGTTCGCCCTGCCGGAAGCCGTGGGACTGCTGCGCGAAGTGCGCAAGCGTCCGCTTGCTGGACAACTGACCAGCCTCTCGGCCTGCGATCCACTGAACCTGCTGGGGACCTTGCTCAACGGCACCAAGGTGCCGGCGGTGGCGGGCAATCGCCTGCTGTTCCGCGATGGCGTGCCGGTGGCAACGCTGGTGGCGGGCAAGGTGAACCTGCTGCAGGACGCCGATCCGGCCACCGCCAACGAATGGCGCGCGGCGCTGATCCGCCAGCCGGCGGCGACGCCGGTTGGGCAGCAGTCGCGACGGGCGCGGATGCCGTTGTAGGGGAAAAGTGGTGGCGAGGCACTTACCTTGTGGGGGCGAATTCATTCGCTAAGCAGACTGAAAGTCTGCCCTGCAAGGCCACAGGGGGCACTTCGTGCCCCTTCGCGAATAAATTCGCCCCCACAGGAAAAGCGGACCCATCGTTGGCATCAGTCCTAACCGCTTGTAATAGCTCAGAAATTGACCCAACCCAAGCAGCCCCCCGCCAGACCTGGCGCCTGGCCATCTCCCGACAGCTTATCCACAGCTTCATCCACCGTTTTTGTGGGTATGCGCCGATCAGTCTTCGCCGGACTTATCCACAGCCAACAAGGGGGCGAGCAGGGTGCACATGCTGCGCCAATGGGAGCCTTCCCAATACAGCCGGTCGCAGGCCGCACAGCTGAGGAAGCGCGAATAGAGAGCGCCGACCTTGGGCGGGACTCGGGGGCGGGCGAGTTCCGGGGCGATCTCGTGGAGCGGATGGTTGCAGTGCAGGCAGAGGCTGAAGGGATTGGCGCTGCGGGCCAGGTCCAGCCGTTCGAACAGCTCGCGCAGTTGCAGCGAGGGTTTCAGCGCATGCACGTAGCAGCCGTGGGTGATGATGCGGCGCTTGAGCAGCTCGCGGTCTCGGGTGAGCACGATGCGCCCTTCATGGGCGGAAATCTCGGCGATCTGCCCATCCTCGAAGCCGTTGTCGTAGAGGGTGTCGAAACCGCACATGCGCAACAGGCTGGCGAGGCCGCCCAGGTGGGCGTCGGCTACGAAGCGCAGCACCCGCAGCGGGTGTGCGCGGACCTTGAGCAGGGGGCTGATGTCCAGCGTTTCGAACTTGGGATAGACCGCCACCCGGTCGCCATCGAGTATCACTCGCTCGAAACCGACCGACTCGCCATTGAGCAGCACCAGTTCGACTTCGGTGTGCGGCACGCCCAGTGCCTCGATCATGTGCTTGACCGTGGCCGCCCGGGCGCAGGCACAGGTGAAGGCCTGCCGGCGCCGCTCGGTGGGCAGGAAGTCATTGAGCTCTTCGTAGAATCGGAACGTTGCCCTGACCATGCAGGACAGTATGGCAGCCCGTGGCGCGCCCTCCGTGGGAGGGCGCGCGACCGGTCATTTCGGTTGGGCGACGACCCGCAGGTACGGCTTCAGGGTCTTGTAGCCGTCCGGGTACTTCTTCTTCGCGTCTTCGTCGGAGACCGAGGTGGGGATGATCACGTCCTCACCGGGGCGCCAGTTCACCGGCGTCGCCACCGTGTGCTTGGCGTTGAGCTGCAGCGAATCCAGCAGGCGTAGCACTTCGTCGAAGTTGCGGCCGGCGCTCATGGGGTAGACCAGCATGGCCTTGACCTTCTTGTCCGGGCCGATGAGGAACACCGAACGCACCGTGGCGTTATCCACTGCGGTGCGGGGGCCGGCGCTGGCATTGGGGTGGATCATGTCGTAGAGCTTGGCCACCACCAGGTTCTCGTCGCCGATCATCGGGTAGTTGACCGCGTGGCCCTGGGTTTCCTCGATGTCACCGACCCACTTGCGGTGATCGCTGACCGGGTCCACGGACAGGCCGATGACCTTGGTATTGCGCTTGTCGAATTCGGGCTTGAGCTTGGCCATGTAGCCCAGCTCGGTGGTGCAGACCGGCGTGAAGTCCTTCGGGTGGGAGAACAGGATGGCCCACTGGTCACCGATCCACTGGTGGAAATTGATGGTGCCTTCGGTGCTGTCCACGGTGAAGTCGGGTGCTTCGTCACCAATGCGGATTGCCATGTACGTCCTCCTTTGTCTGGCTGTTTAGGCCCGCCAGTGCCTGGCGGCTATCGCGGCAGGCCCTCGAGCCTTCCGGGCCTGAAAGTATAGGTCGGCCTCCCGCGCCTGCCCGGCGGACAGTGGATCAGTGGTCATGCGCGCCGTTCCGGGAGTGCTATTCCTACCTTGTGGAGGTCGTCGGAAGCTCGCTGTCGACAGGGCCCGTGGCGCGTTGCGCCGGATGGGCATGCATGGCGGGAAGAGTGGCGGCCTTCTTCCAGTGCAGTGACTTCCGCAATCCCGACCGTCGCCCTCCAATCAGGAGCGCGCGCATGGCTACGTTCATCACGCTGGCGAGCTTCACCGACCAGGGCATTCGCAGCGTCAAGGATTCCCCGGATCGCTTCGTCGCCTTCAAAGGGTTGGCCGAGCAGCTTGGCCTTTCGGTCAAGACCGTCTACTGGACGGTAGGCAGTTACGACCTGGTGCTGATAGTCGAGGGGGATGAGGAAGCGGCAACCACCTTGCTGCTCAAGACGGGCCAGTTGGGCAATGTCAGGACGCAGACATTGCGAGGTTATTCGGAGCAGGAGTTCCGGCGTCTGCTCGGCGGCCTGTAAAGCGTCCAGACCTTGAACGGGGAGCAGCACCGGCGGCCGCTCCCCTTGGGCTCAAAGCGCGGCCGCTGCCTTGAGCAGGTACTGGCTGGTGGGCAGCACGTCGAGCTTGTCGAAGTCGATGAAGCGATTGCAGCTGTCCATCATCGCCGTCAGGTTCTTCTGGAATTTCGCTTCATCGCCCACCGCATCGAAGAACGCCATGGGATCGGTCATGGCGGCTGGCGGGAAGGCTTCCTCGACTATGGCGTCCACCGGCGCGGCGCCGTGGGTGAGGGCGCGCACCACCAGGTTCTGCACGTAGAGGAAATTGTCCTGGGTGTCGATGGCCACGCGGGTGTGGTGGTTGCGCCAGACATCTAGCCAGGCATCGCGCGTCAGGCGCGGCGGGCAGCTGAGAAAGGCGATCTGCGAGAAACCGTGGGTACGCTGGCCGGGATGGGCGGGGTAGCGGGTATTGCGAATCACCACCGATTCGCTCACCAGGTAGGCCGCCAGCCGGCTGGATACGGCCTTCAGGACGTCATCGAAGGGGCGGCGGACGTCGGTGTTGGCGCTGTCGGCCCAGAGCGACAGGGTGGCGTCCGGCAGCGGCCGGTTGTTTTCCTGGCGCAGCCCGGCGGCAGGGGCGACATCGGCATCTGCCAGGTTCACCTGCAGGCCTCGCGCCCCAAGGGTGAACAGCTGTTCGGCGACCACGCCGCGCAGTTGCTGGGAGAAGTTTTCGACGCTGTCCTGCGGGGCGCGCCACAGGGTGTAGATGATTTTTTCCACGGCAAGGTCCTTGTTTTTATGGAGGCGCCCAGACCATGCGGCCTGGCGCGCGGCGCGGCATCGTCCACCCGGACTAGCGGATGAGTGGCCGGTGGCGTGGTCGAGGCGGTGCTAGCGTTAGGGGAGGGGACGTGCGGCCTTGGGGACTGCCATTCCCGTGCAGCAGGCCATTCGCCCACAACCCTTGTACTCGAACCCGGTGCCGTTGGCACCGCCGGAGTGCGTGCGGCCCTGCCATAACCCATAACCCGCACGGAGGTGATCGCCATGGCCCGTACAACCCCCATCAGCCACTACCGCAACATCGGCATAGTGGCCCACGTGGATGCCGGCAAGACCACCACCACCGAACGGGTTCTCTACTACACCGGGGTCAACCACAAGATGGGCGAGGTGCATGACGGCGCCGCGACCATGGACTGGATGGTCCAGGAGCAGGAGCGTGGCATCACCATCACCTCGGCGGCCACCACGGCGTTCTGGAGCGGTTCGCGCAAGCAGCTCGACAAGTTCCGCATCAACATCATCGACACCCCCGGCCACGTCGACTTCACCATCGAGGTGGAGCGCTCCCTGCGCGTGCTGGATGGCGCGGTGGTGGTGTTCAGCGGCGCCGATGGCGTGGAGCCGCAGTCCGAGACCGTCTGGCGCCAGGCCGACAAATACCACGTGCCGCGCATTGCCTACGTGAACAAGATGGACCGCGCCGGCGCCGACTTCCTGCGGGTGGTGGAGCAGATCAAGAAGCGCCTCGGTCACACGCCGGTGCCGATTCAGTTGCCCATCGGCCAGGAAGAGAACTTCAACGGCCAGATCGATCTGATCCGCATGAAAGCCATCTACTGGAACGACGCCGACCAGGGCGCCAGCTTCCGCGAAGAGGAGATTCCCGCCGAACTGCGGGAGGAGGCTGATCACTGGCACAACGTGATGCTGGAAGCTGCGGCCGAGGCCAATGAGGAGCTGATGACCAAGTACCTCGACGGCGGCAATCTCTCCGAGGAGGAAATCAAGACCGGCCTGCGCATTCGCACCCTGTCCTGCGATGTGGTGCCGGCCGTGTGCGGCTCGTCGTTCAAGAACAAGGGTGTGCCCCTGGTGCTGGATGCCGTGGTCGAGTTGCTGCCGGCGCCCACTGAAATTCCCTCGATTCGCGGCACCCATCCGGACCACCCGGAGAAGGAAGACGAACGTCACGCCGACGACACCGAACCCTTCTCGTCCCTGGCCTTCAAGATTGCTACCGATCCCTTCGTCGGCACCCTGACCTTCGTTCGCGTCTATTCCGGCGTGCTGAGCTCGGGGGATGCCGTGCTCAACTCGGTGAAGGGCAAGAAGGAGCGCGTCGGCCGCATGGTGCAGATGCACGCCAACCACCGCGCGGAGATCAAGGAAGTGCGCGCTGGGGATATCGCTGCGCTGATCGGCATGAAGGACGTCACCACCGGCGACACCCTCTGCGACCTGAACAAACCGATCATTCTGGAACGCATGGACTTCCCTGAGCCGGTGATTTCCATCGCCGTGGAACCCAAGACCAAGGCCGACCAGGAAAAGATGGGCATCGCCCTTGGCAGGCTTGCCCAGGAAGACCCGTCATTCCGGGTCAAGACAGACGAGGAAACCGGACAGACCATCATCTCCGGCATGGGCGAATTGCACCTGGACATCATCGTCGACCGCATGAAGCGCGAGTTCAATGTCGAGGCCAATACCGGCAAGCCCCAGGTGGCCTACCGCGAGACGATCCGCAAGACCTGCGAGATCGAAGGCAAGTTCGTTCGCCAGTCCGGTGGCCGCGGCCAGTACGGCCACTGCTGGATTCGCTTTGCCCCGGCGGACGAAGGGCAGGAGGGGTTGGTGTTCATCAACGAAGTGGTGGGTGGCGTCGTGCCCCGCGAATTCGTCCCGGCCATCCAGAAAGGCATTGAGGAACAGATGAAGAACGGCGTGCTCGCCGGCTATCCGCTGATCGGCCTGAAAGCCGCCGTGTTCGACGGTTCCTACCACGACGTGGACTCCAGCGAGATGGCGTTCAAGATCGCCGCCTCCATGGCCACCAAGCAGCTCTCGCAGAAGGGCGGCGCGGTCCTGCTGGAGCCGGTGATGAAGCTGGAAGTGGTGACACCTGAGGATTACATGGGCGACATCATGGGCGACCTCAACCGCCGCCGTGGCCTGATCCATGGAATGGACGATGGCGTGTCCGGCAAGATCATCCGCGCCGAAGTACCCCTGGGTGAAATGTTCGGCTACGCCACCGACGTGCGTTCCATGTCCCAGGGCCGCGCCAGCTTCTCCATGGAATTCGCCCGCTACGCCGAGGTACCGGCGAGCATTGCCGAAGCGATTGTGAAGAAATCCGGTTGAGTTTTGCAGGGGCTGGAGCTTGTGTAGGTTGTGGCGGGCGGCGTTCCGCTTGAGCAAAGCGAAGCCCAACAATCGAGAACGCGATGTTGGGCCTCGTTCCTCGGACCAACCTACGGCAGATCTTCGATCTGCAGCGAATGAATTCGCCCCCACAAGAAGAGCTCCAACCTTGCCATCCAAAAAGAAAACGGGCCCGAAGGCCCGTTTTTCATTCCTCACTCCGCTGCTCAGGTCAGTCCTTCTGTTTGCGGAAGTAGGGAATCACGTGCTCGCCGATGTTCTTCAGCGTCTCGAGCTGCGCCCACTGGGGCACGGTGCCCATCTGGCAGATGAAGAGGATTTCGTCGGCGCCGGCGTCGATCAGGCGTTGCACGTAGCCGATGCAGTCCTGCACGGTGCCGTAGGCATGGTTGGGGTTCATCATCGCCATGGTCGGGTCGGAGAAGTCCACTTTGACCTCCTCGGAAGCGAAGCGCGACTTGATCACCGCCTGGCCGTTGCCGTCGACGAAGGTGTCGTCCTTCCACTTCTCCGGGTCCGGGCGCTCGCCGCCGGCGTACCAATACGCCAGGGATTCCATGAAGTAGCGCTGGCCACGGATACCGATGTGGCGAGCCTTCTCGTTGTCTTCCAAGACGATGGCCGGGCACAGCGCGGCGATATGACGATTCGGGCGGAAGCCCACCTGGTTCTTCTCGTCACGGTTGTCCCAGGCCTCGTGGTACACGGCCACTTTCTTGGCGATTTCCTCAGGGCCACCGAAGCCCAGCACCAGGGCGCCCATGCCACGGCCGCCGGCGTTCTTCAGCGATTCGGTGTTGGTGCAGGCCAGGTACATCGGCGGGTGCGGGTCCTGGTAGGGCTTGGGATGGATCGGGCGTTTCGGAATCTTCACGAAATCGCCGTTATGTTCGATCTCGTCCTGCACGAACATTTTCGGGATCAGGTACATGGCTTCGTCGATCTGCGGCTGCAGGGTCGCCAGGTCGTAGCCGAAGGTGCCGGCCTCCTGCTGGGTGCCGCCCTTGCCCACACCGAAGTGCACGCGGCCCTTGGACAGCAGGTCGAGGGTGGCGATGCGCTCGGCCACCTTCACCGGGTGGTTCATGGCCGGTGGCAGGCAGACCACGCCGTGACCGATGCCGATGCGCTCGGTCTTGCCGGCGACGAAGGCCAGCATGGTTTCCGGCGCCGACATGTGGGAGTAGTTGGTCAGCGCGGTGTGTTCCACGCACCAGAAAGTGTCGAAACCGAGCTTGTCGGCGAGTACGGCCTGCTCGACGGTTTCGTCGAAAATGCGACGGTCGCCTTCGCGGCTGGAGTCGATCGTCTGTGCCTCGTAGATCAGGGAGAATTTCATGCGCTTGGCCCTTCTTGTTCTTCGATCGGTCAACCCGGAGAAGTCGGGTCTTGAGCGCATGGTGTGGGATCGAAAACGGCGCTGAATCCCCCAAAGGGACTAGTCATCTTGATGCCCCGCACAGCACGACGCCCGCGCGGGGCGGGCGTCGTGGCGAGGCGGGTTCGCCAGCAAGCTGGCTCCTACGTAGGAGCGAGCTTGCTCGCGAATCGCGATCTCAGGACCGTAGGATGTGGTGGGGCGGATACCCATCACCGCGGATTGATGGGTATCGCAAGCCCCACCCATCCTACAGAAGCTGGCTCTTACGCAAAGGGATCAGAGGAAGAAGTCGGTGCTGTCCAGACCCATCCCCACGCCGCCCAGGTTGAGGGCGTACTTGCCCGGGCAGTTGGCCACGTGGGCGCGGCCGGTGTGGATATCGCGGAAGGCGCGGTTGATGCCGTGCTTGCGGAAAATGGTGGAGGCGCCGCTGTTGTACATCAGCGCTTCCACCGCCTGGGCGCACTTGTCGGGGACGATGGCGGAGTCGTAGCGCATCTTCACCCGCTCGGCCATGGTCAACGCTTCGCCTGCCTTGGCGCGCTGCATCATCAGGTCGAAGTTACGCAGCAACACCGTGCGGCATTCATCCACCGTGACCATGGCGTTGGCCAGCGCGGTCTGGGCGCCGGGGTCCTGGATGATCTTGCGGCCATCGTTCACGCCGACGCGGCTCTTGTTGGCCTCGACGAACAGGTCAATGGCGCCCTGCAATGCCCCGATGGTGGAGGAGGAAACCGCCCGCACGAAGATCTGCCCGAAGGGCAGGCGGAACAGCGGAGCCGTGTTCACCGCATTGCCCGGGCTGTTCTGCAGGAAGCCGTCGATGGAGCGATGGGTGCGGTGCTCGGGCACGAACACGTCCTCCACCAGCACGTCGTGGGAGCCGGTGGCTTCCAGGCCCATCACGTCCCAGTTGTCGACGATGCTGTAGTCGCTGCGTGGCACCAGGAAGGTGCGGTAATCCGGGCCATCGCCTTCATTCGCCGGCGGCACCATGGCGCCGAGGAACGCCCACTGGCAGTGCTTGCTGCCCGAGGAGAAGCCCCAGCGGCCGCTGAGGCGGAAGCCGCCGTCGACGCGGGTGACCTTGCCCACCGGCATGTAGGAGGAGGAGATCAGCACGCTCGAATCCTGGCCCCAGACATCCTGCGCCGCGCGGTCGTCGAACAGCGCCAGCTGCCAGTTGTGGATGGCCACTACGCCCAGCACCCAGGCGGACGACATGCAGCCCTCGGCGAGGGTCATCTGCACTTCGAAGAAATCACGCGGCTCCAGTTCGTAGCCTTCCCAGCGCGCAGGCTGGAGGATGCGGAAAAAGCCCGCTTCGTGGAAATCGCGGATGGTTTCCTCGGGCAACTGGCCGTTCTTTGCAGCCAGCGGCGCGCGTTCGCGCAGCACCGGCACCAGTTCTTTGGCACGTTGTTTCAGGCGTTGGCGGATCAGGTCGTGGTCGAGCATGTTGTTGTTCTCCTGTTGAAGGCTTTTCCACCTATCGCCGGGCATTCAAACAACGGGCAAGCGGGGCGGCATCCTTCAAACGGACCATATGCACGAGCGCGGATTTGTCGGCTGGCAGGATCAGCTCTTTTGTGGGGGCGAATTCATTCGCTATGCAGGCCGAAGGTCTGCCCTTCGGCCCAACAGGTGGCAGCTGCGCTGCCCTTGGCGAATGAATTCGCCCCCACAGGTAAAGAGCCCCACGTACCGGCGTTCTGACTAGTCCCCTCGGACGATGTTGCCCGCCCGGCCCTGGCGAAAAATCGGCAGCACTCCAGAACAACAAGAGGGCAGTGCGATGAGCCAGGCCGATCTGAAAGGCGAGATGCTCCAGGCGATGCGTCGTCTGGCCAAGTCCGTGACCATCATCACCACCAGCAATGGCCAGGAGCGGTTCGCCATGTCCGCCACTGCGGTGGATTCGCTTTCCACCGAGCCGCCGTCGCTGCTCATCTGCGTGAACAAGACCGCATCGCTGCATGCCGTGCTGGATGCCGGTGCGGACTTCTGCGTGAACATCCTCGGGTTGGAGCAGGAAGGGCTTTCCCACCTGTGCAGTGGCCCGGTGAAGGGTGAAGCGCGCTTCCAGCAGGGCGACTGGCGCAGTAGCGAGGGCGGCATTCCCTACCTGGGCGATGCCCAGTCCGCCATCCTATGCCAGCAGGACGGCACGTTCAGCTACGGCACCCACACCATCTTCATCGGGCGCATTGTGGAGATCCACAACAGCGCCGAGATCAGTCCGCTGGTCTACCTCAACGGCGCGTACACCACGACCGCGCCGTCCCTGGCCGCTGCCAGCTGAGGGCGTGCCATGACGGCCATGGAGCAGACCCCCGAAGCGCCGCTGCGCGTACGTGATGCCGCGCAGGTGGCCTGGGACGACAGCGCCGACCTGCTGGTGGTCGGCTTCGGTGGCGCCGGTGTGTGTGCTGCCATCGAGGCCGCAAGCCAGGGCGTTTCGGTACTGGCCCTGGATCGCTTCCAGGGCGGCGGTGCCACGGCGCGCAGCGGCGGCGTGGTCTACGCCGGCGGCGGTACGTCGCAGCAGGCCGACGCGGGTGTGGAAGACTCAGTCGAGGCCATGTACGACTACCTGCGCCAGGAAGTGGACGAGGCGGTTTCCGCCGAGACGCTGCGTGGCTTCTGTCAGGACAGCCGCGCCAATCTGGTCTGGCTGGAGCAGCAGGGCGCGGCCTTCCAGGGCAGCGTGCCGCCGCTGAAGACCTCCTACCCCAGCGACCAGTACTACCTCTACTACTCGGGCAACGAAGCGGTACCGAGCTACGCCGCCCAGGCGCGCCCGGCCCCCCGTGGCCACCGCGCGCTGGGTTCCGGTATGTCCGGGATCGCCTTGTTCCGTCCTTTGGCCGCCACCGCCTTGCGCAAGGGCGTGCGCCTGCGTCGCCAGTGCGAGGTACGGCGCCTGGTGCTCGATAATGCCGGCACCGTGCTCGGTGTCGAAGCCTGGGAACTGCCGGCCGGCAGCCGTGCCGCGAAGCGCCACGCGCGGCTGAGCCGTTGGACCGACGCCATTCACCCCTATGCTCCGGCCCTTGCCGATGGCTGGCGCCGCAAGCTGCGTGCGCTGGAACTGGCCCACGGGCAACGCCGGCTGATCCGCGCCATGCACGGGGTGCTGCTCAGCTCAGGTGGATTCGTTTTCAACCGAGCCATGCTGACCGTGCATGCGCCGCGCTATCTCGACGGTTTGCCGCTGGGCACCAGTGGTTGCGATGGCAGCGGCATCCGCCTCGGCCAGAGTGCCGGCGGCCGCACCGCACGCATGGAGCGGGCGAGCGCCTGGCGCTTCATCAATCCGCCACTGGCCTGGGCCCGTGGCCTGATCGTTAACGCCGAAGGCCGTCGCTACTGCAACGAAGAGGTCTACGGCGCCAAGCTCGGCCACGCCATGGTGGAAGAGCAGGGCGGCCGCGCCATCCTCATCCTCAATCGCGCGCTGATGAAGGAAGCCTTCGCCCAGGTGGGACCGGGCAAGGTCTGGTCCTTCCAGCGCCTGCCGGCCGTGCTCAACATGCTGTTCAACGCCCGCCGTGGCCGCAGCCTTGCCGAACTGGCGGAGCGTACCGGTTTGCCGCAGGCGAACCTCGAACGCACGGTTGCCGCCTATAACGCCGCAGCGCGGGGAGACCGCGACGACGAACTGGGCAAATCGAAAGCGTTCCTCGCACCCCTGGACGAGGGCCCCTGGTACGCCCTGGACCTATCGTTCGACAGCAAGCTCTTCCCCTGCCCGGTGATCACCCTCGGCGGCCTGACCGTGTGCGAGCGCAGCGGCCAGGTGCTGGGGGAAGACGGCCAGCCCGTCCCCGGCCTGTTCAGCGCCGGCCGCAATGCGGTGGGCGTGGCCTCCAATTTCTATGTGTCCGGCCTGTCCCTGGCCGACTGCGTCCATTCCGGACGTCGGGTCGGTGCCCATGTGGCGGGCCTGGTTCGTGCCGCTCTGGCTTCCCAAGGAGAACAACAATGAAACGAGTCGAAGGCAAGGTTTGTATCGTCACTGGCGCCGCCAGCGGGGTAGGGCGCGAAGACGCGCTGCTGCTGGCCAGCGAAGGGGCGAAGGTGGTGCTCACCGACCTCAATGAAGAAGCCGGCCGCCAGGTGGCTGCCGAGATCGGCGCCAATGCGATCTTCGTTCGCCAGGACATCGCCAGCGAGGCCGATTGGCAGAACGTCATCAAGCTCACCCTGGAGAAATTCGGCCGTCTCGACGTGCTGGTGAACAACGCCGCCATCCTGGCCATGGCCAGTATCGAGGACACCAGCCTGGAGCTGTGGCAGAAGGTCCAGCGCATCAACAGCGACGGTTACTTCCTCGGCTGCAAGTACGCCATTTCGGCGATGAAGGACAGCGGCGGCGGTTCCATCGTCAACATGTCTTCGGTGGCGGCCCTGGGCGGCATGCCGGCCTTCTGCGCCTACTCCGCCTCCAAGGGCGCAGTGGCCGCGCTGACCCGCTCGGTGGCGCTGCACTGCAAGGAGCAGGGCTACCGCATCCGTTGCAACAGCGTGCACCCGGACGGCATCAACACCCCGATGACCCAGGCCCTGACCGGTGGCCAGGCGATTCCCCAGGAAGTGCTGGACCAGAACCCGAAGAACCGCATGTGCGCCCCGCGCGACATCGCCAACCTGGTGCTCTTCCTCGCCTCCGATGAATCGCGCTTCATCAACGGCAGCGAGATGCGCATCGACAACGCGCAGACCGTCAGCGGCCTGCTTTGATTCGGAGATTGTGATGGGTAGCGTGCAGCCACTTGTGATCGAGCCGCAGCAGTCCGGCGCCTTCCAGCTGGAAGTGGCCGAGGTGATCAGCGAGACCCACGACAGCCGTTCGCTGGTGCTGCGGATTCCCGCCGAACTGGAAGCGCGCTTCCAGTACAAGGCGGGGCAGTACCTGGGCTTTCGCGTGGTGCTCGATGGCAAGCGATTGACACGCTGCTATTCCATGTCCAGTTCGCCGGATTGCGACACCCTGCCGAAGGTCACCGTCAAACGGGTGGAAGGCGGCCGGGTGTCCAACTGGTTCAACGACCAGGTGCGTCCTGGCGACCTGCTGGAGGTGCTGCCGCCCGCGGGGCACTTCCACCTGCGTCCCGGTTCGCATGACCTGGTGTTGTTCGGCGGTGGTTCGGGGATCACCCCGGTGTTTTCCATCCTCAAATCGGCGCTGAAGACCACCGACCGCCGGATCAAGCTTGTGTACGCCAATCGCGACGAAGCCTCGGTGATCTTCCGCGATGAGCTGAAGGCACTGGCCAAGGCCCATGTGGACCAACTGGAAGTGGTCCACGTGCTGGACTCGGTGCAGGGATTCCTCAGCCAGGGCGAAGTACGCCAACTGGTGCGCGGCCACGCCGGCGCGGAGTTCTATATCTGCGGACCCGGTCCCTTCATGGACACCGTGGAAGGAGCTCTGCTGGGGCTGGGGGAAGCGCGTGAGCGCATCCATGTGGAACGCTTTGTCTCGCCGCCCGATCCGGATGCCCAGGAGGCCGTTCCGGCGGCCGCTGGCGTTGAGGCGGAGCAACTGCTGGTGGAGCTCGACGGCCAGCTCAGCGAAGTGCCCGTGCAGTCGGGCGAGACTCTGCTGCAGAGCATGCGCAATGCCGGCCTCGACGCGCCTTACTCCTGCGAAGAGGGCTTCTGTGGCGCCTGCATGTGCAAGGTGGAGGAGGGCGAAGTGGTGCTCTCCCGCAACGATATTCTCAGCCCCGCGGAACTCGCCGAAGGCTGGACCCTGGCATGCCAGGGCCGCCCCGGCAGCGCGCGGCTGAAACTGAAGTTTCCGGGGTGACAGCCGGGGGCTACCGCCCTTACGGGTGGTATTGAGCGTGTATGTCAGTGCCTTTACACCCGGCTTCGGCCGGGTTTTTTATTTTGAAGGTGTAGGTTGGGCAGAGCGCAGCGAAGCCCGACTGGGGGCATGGATTTGTTGGGCTTCGCGTAGCTCAGCCACAACCTGCGGTGGGGGCCGGGCGATCGGTGTGATGGTCATTCCGCCGCGTAGTCTCAACGGACGATCACTCCTGCCCACTCCGGCGGTAGACTCCGCCGAAAGCCCCATTCCAACAACAAGACATCGAGGTTTGCCATGGCGCGTCTGTCCAACAAGGTTGCGGTCATCACCGGTGCCGCTTCGGGTATCGGTCTGGCCTGTGTTCGCCGTTTCGTCGCCGAGGGCGCGCAGGTGGTTGGGCTGGACGTGGGTGAACCCCGCGCGGATGTCGTCGCCAGCCTGGAAGGGCTGCAGCCGGCGCCGCTGTTCATGACCCTGGACGTGCGCGACGAAGCGCGTGTGCAGGCGGTGATGGAAGAAGTGGTTGCACGCTTCGGCCGCATCGACGCACTGGTCAACGCCGCCGGCATCGCCAGCCGTGGCAGCATCACCGAGACCAGCACCGAGGAATGGCGCAGGGTCCTGGATATCCACCTGACCGGCTCCATGCTCACCAGCCGCTACGCACTGCCGCAGATGGTCGCCCAGCGCAGCGGCTCGATCATCAACTTCGGTTCGATCTTCGGTCTGCAGGGTTGCGACGGCAACGCCGCCTACAACACCGCCAAGGGCGGCATCACCCAGCTGACCCGCTCCATGGCCATCGACTACGGCTACGCCAATATCCGCGTCAACGGCCTCTGCCCGGGCCTGATCGACACGCCCATGACCCAGATGGTCAAGGAGCAGAAGGAATTCCACGCCTACTTCGCCTCCCAGCACATGCTCTGCCGTGCCGGGCAGCCGGAAGAGGTGGCCAGCGTGGCGCTGTTCCTCGCCTCTGACGACGCCTCCTTCGTCAGCGGCCAGATGATCGCGGTGGATGGCGGCTTCTCCGCCGGCCGCCGTTTCGCACCGCCGCAAGCCTGATTTCCCATCCATGCCACGGCCGGGTTTACCCGGCCGCTGCCCCGTCGCGCCCCGAGAAAAGCCCATGACCGACCTGGAAAGCGTCCTGACCATTCCTCAGCTGCTGGCCGCCACCGCGACCCGCTACGGCGAATCCATGGCCATCGAGGACGACAGCGTCCGCATCAGCTACCACCGGCTCGACCAGTTGCGGCGCCAGGCCGCCCGCGCTCTGCTGGCGCTGGACATTCAGGCCGGCGAGCGGGTGGCGATCTGGGCGCCGAACGTCCACGAGTGGATAGTCGCCGCCATCGCGCTGCAGAGCGTCGGCGCGGTGCTGGTGCCGCTGAACACGCGGATGAAAGGCAGCGAGGCGGGCTTCATCCTGCGCGAGAGCGGCGCCAGCCTGCTGTTCGTGATCGGCGAATTCCTTGGCACCGACTACCCGTCGCTGCTGGCCGGCGAAGCGCTGCCGGATCTGCGTACGCGCATCTGCTTGCGCGGCGCGGCACCGGGCTGCCTGGGCTGGGACGATTTCATGGCGCTGGCGGACGAGGTGTCCCCGGCGGAGCTGGTGGTGCGCGAGAGTCAGGTGGATCAGCACAGCCTGTCGGACCTGCTGTTCACCTCTGGCACCACCGGCAAGCCCAAGGGCGTGATGACCGCCCACGGCCAGAACCTGCGCATCGTCCGCGACTGGAGCGCCATGGTCGGCCTGCGCCATGGCGATCGCTACCTGATCGTGAACCCGTTCTTCCACAGCTTCGGCTACAAGGCCGGCTGGCTGGCGGCGCTGATGCGCGGTTGCTGCATCCTGCCGCAGCAAGTGTTCGATGTGCCGGTGATGCTCGAACGCGTTGCCCGCGAGCGGGTGAACGTGCTCCCCGGGCCGCCGACCCTGTACCAGTCGATCCTGGCCTTCCCCGAGCGCGAGCGCTTCGATCTGTCCAGCCTGCGGGTGGCGGTGACCGGCGCGGCGTCTGTGCCGGTGGAAATGGTGCGGCGCATGCGTAGCGAACTCGGCTTCGAAACCATCGTCACCGCCTACGGCCTGACCGAGGCCTGCGGCTTCGTCACCATCTGCCGGCCGGGGGATTCCGCCGAGCGGGTGGCGACCACCTCGGGCCGCGCCTTCCCCGATGTAGAAGTGCGCTGCGTCGATGCCAGTGGCAACCCGGTACCGCCGGGCGAACCGGGCGAATTGCTGGTGCGTGGGTACAACCTGATGCAGGGTTACTTCAACAACCCCGAAGCCACGGCCGAAGCTATCGATGCCGAAGGCTGGTTGCACACCGGTGACATCGGCGTGCTGGACGAGGATGGCTACCTGCGCATCACCGACCGCATCAAGGACATGTTCATCACCGGCGGCTTCAACGTGTACCCGGCGGAGATCGAACAGGTGATCCTGCGCTATCCGGGCGTGGCCCAGGCGGCGGTGATCGGCATTCCGGACGAGCGCCTGGGAGAAGTGGCCATGGCCTTCCTCCTGCCCGCGTCCGGCCAGCAATTGGATACCGGCGAGTTCCTCGGCTGGTGCCGCGAGCAGATGGCCAACTACAAGGTCCCGCGCCGCGCCCAGGTGGTGGACGCCATGCCGCTGAATGCGGCGGGCAAGGTGACCAAGGACGCGTTGCGAAGAATGGCCAACCTGTAGGAGCGAGCTTGCTCGCGAAGCGTCCGAGCGCGGTCTTTCGCGAGCAAGCTCGCTCCTACACGGAAACGTGCAACGGGGGCGAGTTGTGCACCCTCCTCAAGCCAACGAAGCCACGCTGTTCAGCAGGGTCTTCACCAATTGCGCCTGGCGCGTGGCGCCGGTCTTGGCGAACACGCCACGCAGGTGGGCGCGCACGGTGTTGCGGGATACGCCGAGGCGTTCGGCGCTTTCGTCCAGGGTCAGGCCATCCATCATCAGCATCGCCACCTCGGTTTCCGTGCGGGTCAGCTGGAACAGGCTGCGCAGCAGGCACCGCGAGGCTTGCGGCGAATCGCCCGGATCGCGGATGAACACGGCCACCGCCGGCCGGCGGGCGTTGCCCTGGCCCTCGTAGTTCAGGGCGATGGGGCGCAGCAGCAGGTTGAGCGGCACCTCCCCGGTGGGGCGCGTCAGGGTCAAGACTTCGATGCAGTCGTCCCGGCCGTGCTGGTGGTGCTGAAGCATGGTCTGGATGTTGCGCTGCAGGTTGCGGTTGTCCTGGCCGGCGAAGGCCCGCAGCTTGTCCTGGTGGCATTCGAGGCCATCCCGCGCGGCGAACAGGCGCTGGGCGGCCTGGTTGCTGTTCATCACCTTGCCGGTCTGGTCGAGGATGGCGGTGCCCACCAATAGCCGGTCGATGGTCACGGCGTAGAGGCGGCGTTCGGAGTCCAGCTGGTCCACCGTCGAGTGCAGGTCCACGGCTTGTTGCAGGTGCGGCAGCAACAGGCGCACCAGGGCCGTTTCCGCGGCGTCGAAATCCCGTCCTGAATGCCCCCGGCAAGCGAACAGGGCGCAGTGCATGCCGGCCGCCGTCTGCATGTTGGCCACCAGCACGTAGCGCAGGTCGAGCGGGCGCAGGTAGCTCTGGTAGAAGTCGTGGGCCAGCCAGTGTCCGGTCCCCAGTATCTGGTCGGCGGTGACCACTTGCTCAGCCGGCCAGTCGAGAAAGGGGCAGATGGCGTAGTAATGCTCGCTGTAGGAGGGCTCGCCGGGCAGGTGCGGGCCATGAATCGAGGCGTTGACGATCAGCCCCGGCCGCTCGTGGGCGGGATTGCGCAGCACCAGGGTCAGGTAGCTGGCGTCGAAGCGTAGGCGCAACGCTTCCAGCAGGCTGGCCCAGGGCGTGGGTTCCTGCGGTCCGCGGTAGTTCAGTGCCAGCAGTTCGCTGAGTTCGGCGGCACTGATTCCCGCCAGTTCATGGGCATGTCGAAGGTCGTCCATCCTCGCCTCGCTTGTTGTGGTTGTCGGGCTGGATCGGCTGAGTATTGGCGGCGCGCGCTGTGGATAAATCGTCCGTTCGGCCTAGTGGCGGTAGGGGATCGATTTGCTTGGCCGGGAAATGTAGGAGCGAGCTCTGCTCGCGAACTTCCGAGCGAGGGACATTCGCGAGCAAGCTCGCTCCTACAGGCCAAGGCCCATTGAGCGTGCGGGCTCAGAGCGCCAACAGGTGCTCAACGATGCGCTCGGCCGCTGCTTCCGCTGATTCACTCGCCGTGTCGATGCGCAGGTCCGGTGCCAGCGGCGGCTCGTAGGGCGAATCGATGCCGGTGAAGTTCTTCAGTTCACCTCGCCGGGCTTTCTGGTAGAGGCCTTTGGGGTCGCGGCTCTCGGCCAGCTCCAGGGATGCGTCGATGAAGATTTCCAGGAAAGCGCCGTCGCCCGCGAGGCTGCGTGCCAGTTCGCGTTCGGCGCGGAAGGGGGAGATGAACGACACCAGGGTAATCAGCCCCGCGTCCAGCATCAGCCGCGCCACTTCGGCCACCCGGCGGATGTTCTCCACGCGGTCGGCTTCGCTGAAGCCCAGGTCGCGGTTGAGGCCGTGGCGCACATTGTCGCCGTCCAGCAGGTAGGTGTGCCGGCCCAGGGCATGCAGCTTGCGCTCCACCAGGTTGGCGACGGTGGATTTGCCTGCCCCGGAAAGACCCGTGAACCAGAGGATGCGCGGCGTCTGGCCCTTCAGCGTGGCACGGGCCGCGCCGTTCACATCGATGGCTTGCCAGTGCACGTTCTGCGCGCGACGCAGGGCGAAGTGCAGCATGCCGGCGCCGACGGTCTGGTTGCTCAGCCGGTCGATGATGATGAAGCCGCCGGTATCGCGGTTTTCCCCATAGGGATCGAAGGCGATCGCCTGGTCCAGGCTCAGGTTGCACACGCCGATCTCGTTGAGCTCCAGGGTTTTCGCCGCGAGCTGCTCCAGGCTGTTGACGTTGACCTTGTGCTTCAAGGTGGCGCAGCTCATGCCGAGGGTGCGGCAGCCGATTTTCATCAGGTAGGGGCGGCCGGGCAGCATGGGTTCCTCGCCCATCCACACCAGGGTGGCTTCGAACTGGTCGGCCACGGCGGGCGGCGCGTCGGCCCGGACGATCAGGTCGCCGCGGCTGATGTCGATCTCGTCTTCCAGGGTCAGGGTCACGGCCTGGCCGCTGATGGCTTCTTCCTGTGCGCCGGCCATGCCGAGGATGCCGGCAACGCGGCTCTGCTGACCCGAGGGCAGCACGCGAATGCGTTCGCCGACGCGGATGGTCCCCGCCGCGACGTTGCCGGCGAAACCACGGAAATCCAGGTTCGGGCGGTTCACCCATTGCACCGGAAGGCGGAAAGCGGCGCCGGCACGGGCCGCTTCCAGGGGCGCGTTCTCCAGGTGCTGGAGCAGGCTCAGGCCCTGGTACCAGGGCATATTGGCGCTGCCTTCCAGCAAGTTGTCACCCTTGAGTGCCGACATCGGGATGCACTGGATATCGGTCAGGCCGAGTTGTGCGGCGAAGGCGCGGTAGTCGGCCTCGATGCGGTTGAAGACCTCCTCCGAGTAATCCATCAGGTCCATCTTGTTCACCGCCACCAGCACCTGGCGGATGCCCAGCAGCGACACCAGGTAGCTATGCCTGCGGGTCTGCGGCAGCAGGCCCTGGCGGGCGTCGATCAGGATCACCGCGAGGTCGGCCGTGGAGGCGCCGGTGACCATGTTGCGGGTGTACTGCTCGTGGCCGGGGGTGTCGGCGACGATGAACTTGCGCTTGTCGGTGGCGAAGAAACGGTAGGCGACGTCGATGGTGATGCCTTGCTCGCGCTCGGCGGCCAGGCCATCCACCAGCAGGGCGAAATCCAGTTCGCCGCCCTGGGTGCCGAGCTTTTTCGAGTCCGCCTCCAACTGGCCGAGCTGGTCTTCGAAGAGCACCTTGGTTTCGTACAGCAGGCGCCCGATCAGGGTGCTCTTGCCGTCGTCGACGCTGCCGCAGGTGATGAAGCGCAGCAGGTCCTTCTGTTGTTGCTGCTCAAGGTACTGGTCAAGTTCGATCTTGGCGTTCATCAGAAGTAGCCCTCTTGTTTCTTCTTCTCCATGGAACCGGCCGAGTCGCTGTCGATCAGCCGACCCTGGCGCTCGGAGGTACGGCTCACCAGCATTTCCTGGATGATCGCCGGCAGGTTGTCGGCGTCGCTGTCGATGGCGCCGGTCAGGGGGTAGCAGCCAAGGGTGCGGAAGCGCACCTTGCGCAGCTCGGGGGATTCGCCGGGGAGCAGCGGCATGCGCTCGTCATCGACCATGATCAGCGTGCCGTCGCGGCGCACCACCGGGCGCTCCTGGGCGAAGTAGAGCGGCACGATGGGAATGCCTTCGAGGTAGATGTATTGCCAGATATCCAGCTCGGTCCAGTTGGAGAGCGGGAACACCCGCAGGCTTTCGCCCTTGCGCTTGCGGGTGTTGTACAGGCGCCAGAGTTCGGGGCGCTGCTGCTTGGGGTCCCAGCGGTGCTGTTCGGAACGGATCGAGAACACACGCTCCTTGGCCCGGGATTTTTCCTCGTCGCGCCGGGCACCGCCGAAGGCCGCGTCGAAGCCGTACAGGTCCAGGGCCTGCTTCAGTCCCTGGGTCTTCCAGATATCGGTGTGCAGCGCCGAGCCGTGGGTGAAGGGGTTGATCCCGCGTTCCTGGCCTTCCGGGTTGATGTGCACCAGCAGTTCCAGGCCCAGGCGCTCGGCGGTCTGGTCGCGGAAGGCGATCATTTCGCGGAACTTCCAGGTGGTGTCCACGTGCAGCAGGGGAAAGGGCGGTTTGCCCGGCGCGAAGGCCTTCATCGCCAGGTGCAGCATGACCGCACTGTCCTTGCCGATGGAGTAGAGCATCACCGGGTTTTCACACTCGGCGACCACTTCGCGGATGATCTGGACGCTTTCGGCTTCCAGGCGTTGCAGGTGAGTCAGCATCGCTTGCCTCCTTGGGTGGGGGCCGGCTCCACGTGCTGCGGGCCGGCTTTTTTCCACGGTAGGGAAAGCGTCGTCGGGGGTTCTTCGTCCGAGCAGACGAAGTTTCAGCGGCTCTCGGCGAACAGCGTTTCGGCGCGTGCCTTGACCGCCAGGGCCACCGCATCGAAGCCCTGCTTGACCCAGGGGCCATGCAGTTCCATCACCTGGTCGGCGGTGTCACCGAGGAACAGGTCGGTGGTGTGGTAGCGGCAACTCTTCGGCCCGGTGGCTTCGATCAGCTGCTCACGGCGCGCGGCGTCGGGGTTGCTCGCGCTGGCGTGCATCTCCCAGGCCAGCAGGCGCGGTGGCTCGAAGCTGGCCAGTTGCTCGACCACATGCAGCAGCTCGCCAGGGCTGGCGGGATTGGGCAGGTACAGGTTCACCGGCTCGCCGAGGCGCAGGCTGGACTCCACCTTCACGGTGAAGGGGTTCCATTCGGGGTAGCGCACAAGGTCCGCCAGGACCGACCAGACCAGCTCGGCGGGGGCAGCGATGTCCACGGTCAGCGACCGCACCAGGTTCTTTTCTTCAGCCATCTGGGATTCCTCGGGATTCAGGCACCGCACCGCGCGACGCCGATCCGGCCGATGCTCCGCGCCCGTTGTCGCCAGTTCCTCGTCCGGGTGGACTAGGTTCCCGCTCATTGCCTCGCTGTAGGAGCCAGCTTGCTGGCGAATGATGCGCCCCCTTCGCGAGCAAGCTCGCTCCTACATCCAGATCGTAGGATGGGTGGAGCTTGCGATACCCATCGACCGCGCTGATGGGTATCGCTCCGCTCCACCCATCCTACGGAGTTACATCCAGCAGCGAGCCAGCCGGTGATTTAGTCCGCCCAGACGAAGAATCCCTCCCGCCCATCTCCCTAAGGTTTCCGCAGTGGCGGGTGTTCCGCCGGACCAGAGGAGACCGAAATGGCCACAGATGGAATCGAACAGCAGGTGCTGACCGGGCAGGTCTGGAGCGATTTCTGCGACCAGCTCAAACGGAGCGGTGAGCAGATCCTGCGAAGCGAGGCACCCAGCGATGCGCAGACCCGCGCCGAGGGCTTCCGCTACCTGACCCGCCTGCTGCGCATCGCCCTGGAAATGCACCTGGAATTCGCCGATCCGGACTTCCCCGGCTTCTTCTCGCCGTCCCACGAGACCGCAAAGATCGGCGCCGACAACCCGGACAACCTTTACCAGTATGCCCGCCTCAACGGCGCGAACCAGTACCGCGTCAGTGGTCGCCGGGGGAGCGTGTCCTACCTCAGTTTCGGCACCCAGAAGGGCGGTTACGAAAGCGACGGCAAGATGATCCAGACTGGTTTCATCGACGCCAGCCAACTGCAGCTCGACGCTGATGGCAGCTTCGAAATCATCCTCAGCCAGGACCGCGTGGACACCGGCAACTGGCTGCGTCTGGAGCCCGAAAGCAACGCGCTGATCGTTCGCCAGACCTTCCTCGACCGCGCCAGCGAACAGCCGGCGCAGCTGCGCATCGAGCGTCTGGACAGCCAGCAGAAGCCCGAACCGCTGAGCGCGGAACGTCTGCAGCAGAGCCTGGGACGGGTCGCCAGCTTCGTCGAGAACACCGCGCGGCTGTTCGCCAACTGGGCCCAGGGCTACCAGGCCCATACCAACCAGCTGCCACCGGCGGACCAGGCCCTGTGCCAGTCGGTGGGCGGCGACCCGAACATCTTCTACTACCACGGCTACTGGTCGCTGGCGGATGACGAGGCGCTGCTGATCGAAGTCGACCAGGTGCCGGATTGCGACTTCTGGAACCTGCAGATCAACAACTACTGGATGGAGTCCCTCGACTACCGCCATCACTGCATCTGCCTGAACAAGCACTCGGCGCAACCGGACGCGCGCGGCGGCGTGCGCATGGTGCTGAGCCACCGCGACCCGGGCCTGCCCAACTGGCTGGAAACCGCTGGCCACGCCGACGGCACCTTCTGCCTGCGCTGGGTCGGCGCCGAGCGTCCCTTCCACCCCGTCACCCGTGTGGTCAAGCTCGACCACCTCAAGGAGTTGCAATGACCAGTCCCATTCCCGCCGGTGACGATTTCGCCCTGGACAGCCTGCTGGACGAAGCCAGCCGCCGCGCTGGCGGGCTCGACGACTTCGGCCCCGGTGACTACCGCCAGGCCCTCGCGGTGCTGGCCGATGCCCTGCACGCAGAGGCCAAACTGTCTGCCCAGGGCCGGGCACTGCTCAGGGAGAAGCTGGTGGCGCAGCTGGTGAACCGCCTGGTGATCGAGGAGCACTGCAAGCGTCACCCGGAGATTCTCCAGCAGCCCATCGACGACCCGCTGGTGATCGTCGGTCTGCCGCGCACCGGCACCACGCTGCTGCAACGGCTGTTGTCGGTGGACCCGCAGTTCAGCAAGGCGCAGTGGTGGGAAACCCGCTACCCGGCGCCGCTGGACGGCGAAACCCTGGAGCGGCCGCAGGTGCGGATCGAGCGGGCGCGTGCCGAGGTGGCGGCGATGATCGAGTTCGTGCCGCAGATTCTGGCGATCCATCCGCTGGACGCCGAGCAGCCGGATGAGGAGTTCATGCTCATGGAGCACTCCTTCCTCTGTGCCATGGATTCCTACGTCAACGTGCCGACCTACACCGCCTGGCTCGACCGCCAGGACCAGACCCAGGTCTATGCGTACTTGAAGAAGATGCTGCAGTTCCTGCAATGGCAGCAGGCGCGTCGTGGCATCGCACCGGGACGCCGCTGGCTGCTGAAGAGCCCGCAGCACCTGCATACCCTGGAAATCCTGCTGAAGGTTTTCCCGAAGGCGCAGGTGATCCTCACCCATCGCGACCCGGGCAAGACCATTCCGTCGCTGGCGAGCTTTATCCACACCCTCTGGCAGATCTACAGCGACCAGGCCGACCCGGCCCAGGTCGGCGAGCAGTGGAACAGCCGCATGGCCCGCGCCCTGCGCCACAGCATGGCGGTGCGCGAAGGGCGGCCGGCCAGCGCGTTCTTCGACCTGCACTTCGAGGACACGGTGACCGACCCGCTGGGCGTGGCCGAACGCATCTATCGCTTTGCCGGCCTGGAACTGAAGCCTGAGGTGCGTGCGGCGATGGCCGATTGGCTGTCGCGCAATGGCCGCGAGCAGCGCGCCCCGCACCAGTACGACCCGGCCACCTTCGGCCTCGACGACGCACGTCTGCAGCGCGACTACGGCGATTACCGCAGCCGCTACCTGGCTGGTGCTTCTGTGTAGGAGCCAGCTTGCTGGCGAAGAGGAAGTTCCCATTCGCGAGCAAGCTCGCTCCTACGAAAAGCAGATCGATAACAACAAAAGGACACGAACATGCTGCTGAACGACAAGGTTGTAATGATCTCCGGTATCGGCCCGGGTATGGGTATCAAGCTCGCCCTGGAGGCGGCGCGCGAAGGCGCACGTGCCGTGGCGATCTGCGCCCGCAATGAAGAGCGGCTGCGCGAGGCGGAACAGCGCATCCATGACCTGGGCACCGACTGCCAGGTGCTGTGGGTGCCCACCGATGTGAGCAACCCGGAGGCCTGCCGCGCCTTTGCGGCGGCAACGGTGGAACGTTTCGGACGCATCGATGCCCTGGTCAACAGCGCTTACGCCCACGGCGGTTTCGAATCCCTGGAAAGCTGCACCGACCCGCTGCTGCAGGAGGCCCTGGAGGTAAACCTGTTCGGCTCGCTGCACCTGACCCGTGCGGTGCTGCCACAGATGAAGGCGCAGCGCTCCGGTGCCATCACCATGATCAGCACCCTGGGTGTGTTCAAGCCCTACGCGGGGGGCGGCGCCTATGCAATTTCCAAGGGAAGCCTGGCAGTGGCGGTGCGCTACCTGGCTGCCGAACTCGCCGGGCACGGCCTGCGGGTGAACGGCCTGGCCTGTGGCTGGATGTGGGGCGAGCCGGTGCAGGCCCATGTGCGCCAGGCTGCCGCCGCGCGCGGTGTCAGCGAGGAACAGGTGCGTGCGGAGTTCAGCCAGGGCATTCCCGGCGGCCGCATGCCGGGCGACGAGGAATGCGCCCGCGCGGCGTTGTTCCTGGTCTCCGACTACGCCAGCGCCATCAACGGCGCGCAACTGGACGCCAACGGCGGCGAGCTGATGCGCTGAGCGCGGGGGGATGAAGATGCTCGAACATTGCGCCTTCAACGGCGACGCGGACGGACTCTGCGCCTTGCAGCAATTGCGCCTCGCCGGAGAACTGAAAGCAGGCGTGCGCCTGGTCAGCGGCGTGAAGCGTGATATCGGCCTGCTCGACCGAGTGCAGGCCGGCCCAGGCGAGCGGGTCACGGTGCTGGACATTGCCCATGAGCAGAATCGGTCGGACGTCGCGCGCCTGCTCGATGCGGGTGCCCGAGTCCGCTACTTCGATCACCACTTCGCGGGTGAATTGCCTGAGCACCCGGCGTTCGAGTCCTTCATCGACACGGCGTCAGATGTCTGCACCAGCCTGCTGGTGGATCGCTTCCTCGCGGGGCAGTTCCATCGCTGGGCGGTGGCGGCGGCCTTCGGTGACGGCATGGCCGGGCCGGCCAGGGCGCTGGCCGAGCGTCATGGCCTGCGCGCGGTGGATATCGAGGCGCTGGCAGAGCTGGGCCAACTGCTGAACTACAACGCCTATGGCGACAGCCTGGACGATTTGCATTTCGACCCGCTGGCGCTGGCGGTGGAGCTGGCGCCCTACGACGATCCGTTGGACTTCATCCGGCAGAGCCCCAGCTTCGCCTGCTTGCGTGAGGGGTACGGCGCCGACATGGCGGCTGCGGCGCGTCTCGAGCCCTGGCAGACGGGGGAGGGCGCGACGCTCTATCGCTTACCGGCAGAACCCTGGGCGCGGCGGGTCAGCGGGGTGCTGGCCAACCAGTTGGCAGCGCGGGACCCGCGGCGGGCATTGGGCCTGCTGAGTGCGCGAGCCGATGGGGACTGGACCTTCAGCCTGCGAGTACCGGCCGACGCCAGCCTGGAAGCGGACGCTTTCTGCCGGGGCTTCGCAACCGGAGGAGGACGCAAACGCGCGGCTGGCATCAACCGTTTGCCGGCCGCGTCGTTGCAGGTGTTCGCCGATGCATTCCTGGGGAGCTACCAGTAGTTAGGAGAGGCGCCGTGGTTACAGCACGAAGCCTTCCCGCTCCATGCGCGCCAGCAGACTCTGCCAGAACGGCAGTTCGGTGGTATTGCCGACGCGTCTGGGCGCGCCGCCCTTCAAGGTGTAAAGCCCGTCGGCATCGAAGGCGTAGCGCAGGGCCAGGTCCTTGCGCCGGGACGCGGGGAGGATGTCGTCCACCAGGTTGTCGAGGACCAGGGGCTCTGCGTCCGGGGTTTCGTGATAGGTCACCACCATGTGCGCCTGGTTCAGCTCCAGGGCGCGCGCATAGGTGATGCGCAGCTTGTCCGGAGCGACGCCCAGTTGCAGCAGGGTGAAGTATTTGGCCAGGGCGAAGTCTTCACAGTCCCCGGCGCCCTTGGCCAGGGTTTCCACGGGCGTGGCCCAGTAGTCGCGGCGTTGCCAGAGGGCGCTGTCGTCGGTGAAGCGCACCTGACGATTGAACTGGCGGTTGACGGCCTCGAGCTGCTGTCGTTCAGTCAGGCGGCGACCGGTTTCCAACAGGTCATGCCAGGCCTGGAGGCGATCCTTCGCCGGGCCGCTGCGACCGTAGCGCTTTTCCGCCTTGCGCAGCACGGGGTCGGCGCTCCAGGCGGCCCTGGCGTCCCCGGCACTCAATAGCAGGCTGCCGCTGAAAAGGGCGAGCGTGAGCAATTGCCAGGACAGGGGGACGCCGAAGCGGCGAGAGGCGGGCTTCTGCAACGGTTTGACTCTCCAGGGGAAAGCGGCCGGGGCCGGGTTCTGCGGTGGATCAATCCGTTGAGCGAATCACCGGCATAGAGGAAACCCTCCGCCGGTTCAGGGATGTTGACACACTAGGATCAGGACGGTCGGTGCCGCAAGCGGCAGGGGATGCGCGGCAGGGGCTGGGAGAGCTCGAGGCAGTCAGGACAGCTCTGGATCGGGCGCCTGGAGGCGCTGGCCGGTTGTCGGAAAGTGGGGTCTTTTTCTGCCCGCCGGCGGCGCAAGACTGCGCACGTCCGACGGGCGGGGAGTCATCGGTTACTTACCGAATTCGACTCGCTGCTGTTGAATCCACGATTGGTATTTCGGCATTTGCCGCTCGCCCGAGTACGCCTCTTCGTCCTCATAGCTACGGCCAGACGCGGTGGGTTGTTCCTCGACCATTCGTGTGAAGCGCTCGCTGGAGTCCTCCCTCATCTGCAGGACTTGCTCGTTGCGCATCCGGAACTCGTCCAGGCGGTCGCTTCCATTCTCCGCCAGGGCAGTGCCCGGTCCCGTTGTCGCCGCCAGGGCCAGAAGGCCGCTGAGGGTCATTGTGGTGAGTGTGGATTTCATTTGTCGTTTCCTCTTGTTCCTGGCTCGCCTCCCCACGAGTTGGACGAACAGCATCGGCGATTATTACGGCTGGCGTGGATAGCCTGACGGATGGCCGAAAAGTTGACCGATGGGCGTTTGCAAGGCCTTGATTGGCATGGGTATTTCCGAGGTTCATGCCCGTTTTTGGCCCTCGTGCCGGAGAGCCGGGCATCCCTTTGTGGGGGCGATTTCAATCGCTATGCAGGACGCAGTCCTGCCAATCGTGAAATGGGATGTGGCACCGCGCGCAAACCTGGAGTCCCAAAAAAATACGCCCCCGCCAAGAAGGGCAGGGGCGCCGCGTGGATTCCTCGTCCGTGAGGATTGGGGAGTCGCGGATCAAGCGTTCGGGGAATGTTCCCCTTGTTCTTTCCAGCCGCCGCCAAGGGCCTTGTACAGGTTCACTTCGCTGGCCAACTGGTTGAGGCGGTCGCCGATCAGTTGCTGGCGGGCGCTGAACAGCTGGCGCTGGGCGTCCAGCAGGGTCAGGTAGCTGTCGACACCGGTGCGGTAGCGGCGCTCGGCGAGGCGGTAGTACTCCTCGGTGGTCTTCACCAGTGCGCGCTGGGAATCCAGTTGGTGCTGGTAGGTCGTACGCGCGGCGAGGCCGTCGGCGACTTCCTGGAAGGCGACCTGGATGGCCTTCTCGTACTGCGCGACCTGGATGTCCTTCTGCAGCTCGGTGTAGTCGAGGTTCGCCTTCAGGCGGCCGGCGGTGAAGATCGGCAGGCTGATGCTCGGCTGGAACAGCCAACTGCCCGAGCCGGCATCGAACAGGCCGGACAACTCGTTGCTCATGGTGCCGGCGTTCGCGGTCAGGCTGACGCTGGGGAAGAAGGCCGCACGCGCCGCGCCGATATTGGCGTTGGCCGACTTCAGCAGGTGCTCGGCCTGGACCACGTCCGGGCGGCGTTGCAGCAGCTCGGAGGGCAAGCCCGGCGGTACTTCGGCCAGCAGGTCGGCGTCCAGCGCCAGGCCCCTGGGCAGGTCCGCCGGAATGCCGGTGCCCACCAACTGGGTCAGGGCGTTGCGGTCCTGGGCCACGAGACGGGTGTACTGCGCCAGGCTGACCTGGGCGCTTTCCACGGCGGTGCGCGCCTGGCTCAGGGCCAGGGCATCGGCGACGCCCACGTCGAAGCTGCGTTTGGTGAGGGCGTAGCTTTCCTGATAGGTCTTGAGGGTGTCGCGGGTCAGCTGCAGCAGGGCCTGGTCGGCCTGCCAGTCCAGATAGGCGGTGGCCACCGAGGCCACCAGGCTGATCTGGGTGCTGCGGCGCGCCTGTTCGGTGGCGAAGTACTGTTCCAGGGCCTGCTCGTTGAGGCTGCGCAGGCGGCCGAAGAAGTCCAGTTCCCAGGCGTTGGTGCCGAGGGTGGCGCTGTAGCTGCTGCTGGTGTCGGCCTGGCCGCTCTGGCTCATGATGCCGGGAGTGCGCTGGCGGGTGGCGCCGCCGTCGGCCGAGATGCTGGGGAACAACTCGGAGCGCTGGATGCGATAGAGCGCGCGATAGGCCTCGACGTTCAGCGCGGCGGTGCGCAGGTCGCGGTTGTTGTCCAGGGCGAGCTGCACCAGTTGGCGCAGCGCCGGGTCCTGGAAGAACGCGTTCCAGTCGAGGTCGGCGGCGGCGGTACTCACCTGGGCCGCACCGTCGCTGTACGCCTCCCCCTGGGGCCAGTCGGCCTCCACCGGCGCTTCCGGGCGCTGGTAGTCGGGGATCATGGAGCAGCCACCGAGCAGGGTCGCGGCGATGGTCAGGGACATCAGGGAACGCCTCACTGCAGGGCCTCCTTCTTGATCGCAGCCTTGCTCGCCTTGTCCTTGAACAGCGAGCAGACCAGCACGTAGAACAGCGGCACCCAGAAGATGGCCAGGACGGTCGCGGTGAGCATGCCGCCGATCACGCCGGTACCAATGGCGTGCTGGCTGCCGGAGCCGGCGCCGTTGGAGATGGCCAGGGGCACCACGCCGAGGATGAACGCCAGCGAGGTCATGATGATCGGGCGCAGGCGCATGCGGCAGGCTTCCACGGCGGCTTCGAACAGGCTCTTGCCCTGCTCGTGCAGCTCCTTGGCGAACTCGACGATGAGGATCGCGTTCTTCGCCGAGAGGCCGATGGTGGTGAGCAGGCCGACCTGGAAGAACACGTCGTTGGACAGGCCGCGCAGGCTGGTGAACATCAGCGCGCCGATCACACCCAGCGGCACCACCAGCATCACCGAGAACGGAATCGACCAGCTCTCGTACAGCGCCGCCAGGCAGAGGAACACCACCAGCAGCGACAGCGCGTAGAGGGCCGGGGCCTGGGAACCGGACAGGCGTTCCTCGTAGGAGAGGCCGGTCCAGGAGTAGCCGACGCCCGCCGGCAACTGCTTGGCGATCTCTTCCACGGCGGCCATGGCTTCACCCGAGCTGTGGCCCGGTGCCGCCTCGCCGAGGATTTCCACCGCCGGCACGCCGTTGTAGCGGGCCAGCTTGGGCGCGCCGTAGGTCCATTCGCCGCTGGCAAAGGCGCTGAACGGCACCATCTGGCCCTTGTCGTTGCGCACGTACCACTTGTTGAGGTCTTCCGGGTTCATCCGCGCTTCGGGTTCGCCTTGCAGGTAGACCTTCTTCACCCGGCCACGGTCGATGAAGTCGTTGACGTAGCTGGCGCCCCAGGCGATGGACACGGTGTTGTTGATGTCGGACAGGGAAATGCCGTGGGCACGCGCCTTCTCGTCGTCGATCTGCAGCTGGTACTGGGGCTCGTCGCGCAGGCCGTTGGCACGCACGCGGTTGAGCACCGGGTCTTTCGCCGCCAGTTCGAGGAACTGGTCACGGGCGGCGTTGAGCGCCTCGTGGCCGACACCGGCGCGGTCCTGCAGGAACAGGTTGAAACCGGTGGCGTTGCCCAGCTCCATCACCGCCGGTGGGGCGAAGGCGAAGACCATCGCATCGCGGAAGCTGAAGAAGTGCTTCTGCGCACGCTGAGCCAGGTCGAACACGCTCTGGCCTTCCGCAGTGCGCTCTTCCCACGGCTTGAGCATGATGAAGGCCATGCCCGAGCTCTGGCCGCGACCGGCAAAGTTGAAGCCGGTGACGGTGAACACGGACTTCACGGTGTCCTTCTCCTGGTCCAGCAGGTATTCGCGCATCTGGTCCACGACCACCTGGGTACGCTCGGCGCTGGCGCCGGACGGGGTCTGCACCTGGGCGAAGAGCACGCCCTGGTCTTCCTCGGGGAGGAAGGCGGTGGGGATGCGGGTGAACAGCCAGCCCATGGCGACCAGGATCACCACGTAGAGCATCAGGTAGGGCGCCTTGCGCTTGAGCACGCCGCGCACGCCGCGCTCGTAGCTCTGCACGCTGCGGTCGAAGCTGCGGTTGAACCAGCCGAAGAAGCCGCGCTTCTCGTGGTGGCCCTTGGCGATGGGCTTGAGCAGGGTGGCACACAGGGCCGGGGTGAAGATCAGCGCCACCAGTACCGACAGGGCCATGGCCGAGACGATGGTGATGGAGAACTGCTTGTAGATCACGCCCGTGGAGCCACCGAAGAAGGCCATCGGCAGGAACACCGCCGAGAGCACAAGGGCGATACCCACCAGCGCGCCCTGGATCTGGCCCATGGATTTGCGCGTGGCTTCCAGCGGCGAGAGGCCTTCCTCGGCCATCACCCGCTCGACGTTTTCTACGACGACTATGGCGTCGTCCACCAGCAGGCCGATGGCGAGCACCATGGCGAACATGGTCAGGGTGTTGATGGTGAAGCCGAACATCGCCAGCACGCCGAAGGTGCCGAGCAGCACAACCGGCACCGCAAGGGTCGGGATGATGGTGGCGCGGAAGTTCTGCAGGAACAGGAACATCACCAGGAACACCAGGACGATGGCTTCGCCCAGGGTGTGGATCACGCCTTCGATGGAGGCGGAAACCACCGGGGTGGTGTCATAGGGGAAGACCACCTTCATCCCGGCGGGCATGAAGGGTTCCAGTTGCTTGACGGTCTCGCGGATCGCCTTGGCGGTGTCCAGGGCGTTGGCGCCAGTGGCGAGTTTGATCGCCATGCCGGAAGCCGGCTTGCCGTTGAACTGCGCGCTGATGCTGTAGTTCTCGCCGCCCAGCTCGATCTTCGCCACGTCACGCAGGCGTACCTGGGAGCCGTCGCGATTCACTTTCAGGAGGATTTCGCCGAACTGCTCCGGCGTCTGCAGGCGCGTCTTGCCGATGATGGTGGCGTTGAGCTGGGTGCCGGGGGAGGCGGGCAGGCCGCCGAGCTGGCCGGAGGAAATCTGTACGTTTTGCGACTGGATGGCGGTCTTCACGTCCACCGGGGTCAGCTGGTAGTTGTTCAGCCGCGCCGGGTCCAGCCAGATACGCATGGCGTATTGGGCGCCGAACACCTGGAAGTCACCCACGCCCTTGGTCCGTGAGATCGGGTCCTGGATGTTGGAGACGATGTAGTTGGCCAGGTCGTTCTTGTCCATGCTGCCGTCTTCGGAGACGACGCCGATGACCAGCAGGAAGTTCTTCACTGCCTTGGTCACGCGGATGCCTTGCTGCTGCACTTCCTGCGGCAGCAGCGGGGTGGCCAACTGGAGCTTGTTCTGCACCTGCACCTGGGCGATGTCAGGGTTGGTGCCCTGCTCGAAGGTGGCGGTGATGGTCATGCTGCCGTCGGAGTTGCTCTCCGAGGAGATGTAGCGCAGGCCGTCGATGCCATTGAGCTGTTGCTCGATGATCTGCACCACGGTGTCCTGCACCGTCTGCGCCGAGGCACCGGGGTAGCTGACCTGGATGCCCACTGCCGGTGCGGCGATGCTGGGGTACTGGTTGATCGGCAACTTGAGGATCGACAGGCCGCCGGCGAGCATGATCACCAGCGCGATCACCCAGGCGAAGATTGGGCGATCGATGAAGAATCTCGACATCTAAGGGCTCCTCAGTGGCTCTTGGCCAGGTTGTCGCCCGCAGGTTGCTGGGCTGCCACGTTGGTTGCCGGCGCAGCATTCACTTCGACGCCCGGACGCACGAACTGCAGGCCTTCGGTAATCAGGCGGTCGCCGGGGTTGAGGCCTTCGATCACCAGCCAGCGGTCGCCGACGGTGCGCTCGGCCTTCAGGTGACGCAGCTCGACCTTGTTCTCGGCATTCACCACCATGGCGGTGGCCTGGCCCTTGAGGTCGCGGGTCACGCCTTGCTGCGGTGCGAGGATGGCTTCCTGCTTCACCGCCGAGCCCAGTCGGGCGTGGACAAACATGCCCGGCAGCAGGGTGTGCTCCGGGTTGGGGAAGACCGCGCGCACGGTCACCGAGCCGGTGCCTTCGTCTACCGAGACTTCGGAGAACTCCAGGCTGCCCTTGTGCGGGTACTCGCTGCCGTCTTCGAGCAACAGGGAAACCCTGGCGCCGCTCGCACCGGCTTTTTCCAGTTGGCCTTCGGCCATTTCCCGACGCAGGCGCAGCAGGTCCTTGGTGGATTGGGTCACGTCGACGTAGATCGGGTCGAGCTGCTGGATAGTGGCCATGGCCAGGGTCTGGCCATTGTTCACCAGCGCGCCTTCGGTGACCGCCGAGCGGCCGACACGTCCGGAAATGGGGGCCAGCACCTTGGTGTAGCGCAGGTCGATCTTGGCCTTCTCCAGCGCGGCCTCGGCCTGCAGGCGGGCGGCCTGGGACTCGTCATAGGCCTGCTTGCTCACAGCCTGGTCGCTGACCAGGTCCTTGTAGCGGTCCGCCAGGGACTGCGCCGAGGCCAGGCTGGCCTGGGCGCTCTTGAAGGTGGCGGTGTAGACGGACGGGTCGATCTGATAGAGCTGCTGGCCGGCCTTGACCTCGCTGCCTTCGGTGAACAGGCGCTTCTGGATGATGCCGTCGACCTGAGGACGTACTTCGGCGATGCGATAGGCGCTGGTGCGGCCGGGGAGCTCGGTGGTCAGGGTGAAGCTCTGGGGTTGCAGGGTCACGACGCCGACCTTGGGCGTCTGGGCGGGCGGGGGAGCCGAGGCTTCCTGGCAGCCGGTGAGGACGAGCGTGGCCAGTGCGATGGCGGAAACCAAGGCGGCAAAGGCTGGCTTCATGGGCATCTGAAGGGACCTCTATTTTCTGGGGTACAGCTTCCTGAAGGGAAGGCTGGGCGCAGGGCAGGTTCTGGATTCTTGCGAAGGTGTACGAATATACTTACATGCGTGAATGTTTGTAAATCGAATCTTCCGAAGCCGCTGTCAGAATTTGTTTCCTCGGCGGGATGATTTTTCCTTTGATAGCAACCAGATAGGTAAAAGTGGCGAATGGCCAGACGCACCAAAGAGGAAGCCGAAGAGACCCGCGTGCAGATACTCGATGCTACCGAGCGGGTATTTCACGAGAAGGGTGTTTCCCGCGCCTCTCTGGCTGAAATCGCGGCGGCTGCCGGCGTGAGTCGAGGCGCCATCTACTGGCACTTCGAGAACAAGAGCGACCTGTTCCAGGCGATGCTCGAACGCATCCACATGCCGCTGGAACAGCTCGCGCGTGCCAGCGAGAGCGAAGATGAGCCCGACCCGCTGGGGCGCATGCACCAGTTGCTGGTGCGCCTGCTCAAGCGGGTGGAACTGGACCCGCAGAGCCGGCGCATCCACGAGATCCTCCGGTTCAAGGTGGAATACACCGAGGAACTGGGCGACCTGCGCCAGCAGATCCAGGACCTGAGCGCCGAATGCGATGAGCGCATCGCCAAGGCACTGCGCAATGCAGTAAGCCGTGGCCAGTTGCCCCGAGACCTGGACTGTCGTCGCGCCGCCGTCAGCGTGCATGCCTATATGGAAGGCATCCAGACCAACTGGCTGCTGGTGCCCAATGGCTATTCCCTGGCGGACGAGGCGGAAAGCCTGGTTGACAGCCTGATGGACATGCTGACATTCAGCCCGGCGCTGCGGGTCAGAAGCGCCTGAAATCCCGCCTTTAATCCCCAGTGTCATTTATCCGGCGCCAGTTCTGTCTTGCTGGCGCGGTCGGCATTTTCCCCAAAAGTGGGTAAACCGCTCTAGCACGGTGCTTACAGCCTTGATGAGAAACGCTCTCGCGCAAAAGGCCCATGTCGTCGGTCGGGGTTAACCCCGCAGCCGTCCGGCAGACGGGGTTGGAGGCTGGCGGGGGGCCGGAGTCTTGGCTAAGGATGTGGGTAGGCTTCTGTGGGGGCAGCGCCGTTTCGCTCCAGGGGCTTGAATTATAAGAAGGCGGTCGGACACGGCCGAACCCACCACTCCGTCAATGGAGCGCCGAGATGAAGAATTTCTCGCAGCCCCGTACAGAACTGTCCGAAGCCCTGAGTCGCCTGCGCCACACCTTTTATGTGGTCGGGGGATTCAGCGGCGTCATCAACCTGATGATGCTGGCACCGGCGCTCTACATGCTGCAGGTCTACGATCGCGTGCTGGCAAGCAGCAACATCACCACCCTGGTGATGCTGACGGTGCTGATGCTCGGGCTCTACGTGCTCATGTCATTGCTGGAGGTGGTGCGTTCGACTGTACTCATCCGCCTTGGCAACCGCCTGGACATGAGCCTGAACAAGCGCATCTTCAACGCTTCCTTCGAGCGCAACCTGCGCCGAGCCGGCGGCAACCCGGCCCAGGCGCTCCAGGACCTGTCCCAGGTTCGCCAGTTCCTCACCGGCAATGGCCTGTTCGCGTTCTTCGACGCGCCGTGGACCCCCATCTACCTGCTGGTGATCTTCCTGGTGCACCCGCTACTGGGCATCGTCACCCTGATCGGCTCGGCCATTCTCTTCGGCCTGGCGCTGCTCACTGAAGTGGTGACCCGGGGCCCGCTGATGGAAGCCAACCAGGCTTCGATGGCGTCAGGCACCTTCGCCAACAACAACCTGCGCAATACCGAAGTGATCGAGGCGATGGGCATGCTGCCGGCCATCCGCGAACGCTGGTACAGCAGTCACCAGCGCATCCTCGAGAAACAGACCCAGGCTTCAGACCGTGCGGCCTACATCAATGGCGCCAGCCGTTTCGTGCGGATCACCCTGCAGTCGCTGATCCTCGGTGCCGGCGCGCTGCTGGCCATCAAGGGTGAGATCACTGCCGGGATGATGATCGCCAGTTCGGTGCTCAGCGGTCGCGCCATGGCACCGGTTGAACAGGCCATCGGCGTGTGGAAGCAGCTGCTGACCGCCCGCGCTTCTTGGGAACGCCTGACCAAGCTGCTGGCTGACTTCCCCGCCCGCAAGGACGCCATGGCGCTGCCCAAGCCCCAGGGCGCACTGTCGGTGGAGAACGCCATGACCGCAGCGCCCGGTGGGACGGCCACTATCCTGCGTGGGGTCAATTTCGCCCTGGCGCCCGGCGAAGCACTCGGCATCATCGGCCCATCCGCCGCCGGCAAATCCACCCTGGCCCGCTTGCTGGTGGGGGTCTGGCCGGCGCAAGGGGGCACGGTACGCCTGGACGGCGCCGACATCTTCCAGTGGAACAAGGCGGAACTCGGTCCCTGGCTCGGCTATCTGCCCCAGGACGTGGAGCTGTTCGAAGGCACCATCGCCGACAACATCGCCCGCTTCGGCGAGGTGAACAGCGAGGAAGTGATCCTGGCGGCCAAGCGCGCTGGCGTGCACGAGATGATCCTGCGCTTCGACAAAGGCTACGACACGCCCCTTGGCCTCGACGGCAGCCCACTCTCCGGCGGACAGAAGCAGCGCATCGCCCTGGCCCGGGCCATCTATGGCGATCCCTCGATGATCGTGCTCGACGAGCCCAACGCCAACCTCGACGACGTGGGCGAAGCGGCGCTGGTGGAGGCCATCCTCGACCTGAAGAAGCGGGGTAAGACGCTGATCCTGATCTCCCACCGCCCCAGCGTGCTCGGCACGATAGACAAGGTCCTGCTGCTGAGAGACGGCGGCATGCAGATGTTCGGTCCTCGTGACGAGGTCTTCTCAGCATTGCGCCAGGCTAGCGTCATGCCCTCCGTGGGCACGCCCAACCTCGCGTCCGTGCGGGCAAAGGAGTAATCGATCATGCAAGCGGCAAGCGAAAGCAAGGCCCTGGTACGGGTCGAAGAACCGACACAGGTGGACATGGATGACTCCCGGCCGGCCCGTTGGGGCGTCTGGATGGTGCTGGCAGGATTCGGCGGCTTCCTGGTCTGGGCCGTGATGGCCCCGCTGGATGCCGGCGTGGTGGCCAACGCCACGGTCAACGTCACCAATGCGCGCAAGACCGTGCAGCACCTCACCGGTGGCGAGGTGGACGCCATTCTCGTGCGCGAAGGCGACAAGGTCCGCGCCGGCCAGGAGCTGGTACGCCTGGACCCGACCCAGGCCATCGCCGAGCAGGGCGCCCTCAGCTCCCAGTACATCGTCGCCAAGACCGTGGAAGACCGTCTGGTTGCCGAGCGCGATGGCGCCGACACCGTGACCTTCGCCCCGGAACTGCTGGAGCGCTTCAGCGGCGATCCGCGCCTGATGGAATCCATCGCCTTGCAGCAGCGGTTGTTCCAGACCCGGCGCAAGGCGCTGCTGGGTGAAATCGGCATCCTCCACGAGAACCTCAACGGTGCCGAAGAACAGCTCAAGGGCCTGCGCCAGGTCCAGGCCACCCGCGCCAGCCAGTCGAGCCTGCTTGGCCAGGAACTGGAAGGCGTGCGCAGCCTGGCCGCCGAAGGCTACATCCCGCGCAATCGCATGCTCGAACTGGAGCGCAATGCCTCGGAACTGAATGGCTCCATGGCGCAGAACATCGCCGATATCGGCCGCACCCGTAACCAGATCGCCGAACTCAAGCTACGCATCCTCCAGCGCGAGCAGGATTTCCAGAAGGAAGTGGAATCCCAGCTGACCGATGTGCAGAAGGAAGCCACCTCCCTCGGCGAACGGCTGCGCTCGGTGGACTACCAGGTGGACAACACGGTGATCCGATCGCCCATCGACGGCATCGTCCTGGGCCTGACCATCACCACTGTCGGCGGTGTGATCCAGCCCGGCGCGCGGCTCATGGACGTGATACCGGACAGTGAGCCCCTGCAGGTGGACGCCCAGGTTCCGGTTCAGGCCATCGACAAGATGGTGCCTGGCCTGCCTGTGGACATCACCTTCCCGGCCTTCAACCACGCGCAGACGCCGAATATTCCGGGGCGGGTGCTGACAGTTGCCGCCGACCGGCTGGTGGACGAAGCCAGCAAACAGCCCTATTACTTGACCCAGGTGGAAGTGACCGAAGAAGGCATGAAGATGCTCGGGCCGAACAATATCCGCGCAGGCATGCCGGCCACCGTAACCATCAAGACCGGGGAACGCAGCCTGATGAGCTACCTGATGAAACCGCTGCTGGGCCGTGTCGGAAACGCATTCAAGGAGCAGTGACATGAGAGCCCGGATGGCCATAGCCGGTTTGTTCGGAGCCGTCGCCCTGCCTGCGGCGGCCATGGACCTCAGCGACGCCTGGGGCGTCTACCAGACCCAGGGACCGACCTACCTGGCGTCGGTCCACGAACGCCAGGCCGGCCAGGAATACAAGGAACTGGGCAAGGCCGGCCTGCTGCCGAACATCAGCAGTACCGCCTACTGGAAACGGGTGGACGGCACCAGCGAGCAGGACAACGTCCTGGGCAACTCGGTGGAGAATGACCTGGAGTACGACTCAAAGGGGGCGGTGGTGGAGTTGCGCCAACCGCTGTTCAACAAGCAGCGGATGGCCGAGTACCGCCAGGGCAAGCAACGCACCCTGTTCAGTGATGCGGTGTTCGATGTGAAGACCCAGGAATCGGCGGTCAGCCTGGCCAGCCGCTATTTCGCCGTGCTGCTGGCGCTGGAAACCATCGATCTGGCCAAGGTCAAGCTGAACAACCTGGAGAACCAGGTGAAGTCCGCCAAGCGCCGATTCGAACTGGGTGACGGCACTGTGATCGACGTCGACCAGGCCTCTGCCCGACGCGACCTGGCCCAGGCCGAGTTGATCGAGGCCGAGGACAACCTGCTGGTGGCGCGACGTCTGCTGCAGGAGCTGCTCGGCGTGCTGCCGGAAGAGATGTCCACCCTGCGTACCGAGTTTCCCACCCCGCCGCTGGAGCCGCCGACCCTGCAGGACTGGATCAGCGATGCGCGGGCCAACAACCCGACCATCATCGCCCGCAGCCGGAGCCTGGATATCGCGGACTTCGAGGTGGACCGGGCCAAGGCCGGGCACTGGCCGACCCTGGATTTCGTTGCCGCCTACAACGATACGGAGAGCGATTCGGTTTCGACCCAGAACCAGCACAACAAGTACGGTTCGGTCGGCGTGGAATTCCGCATGCCGATCTTCACCGGTGGCGCCACCAGCGCGCAGGTGCGCCAGGCCTCGGCCAACCGGGAGCTGGCCAATGACCAACTGAACTCCAGCCGCGAAGAGGTGCTGTCCGGCACCACCCGTGAATTCCGTGGGGTACAGAGCGGCGAGCAACGGGTTCGGGCCCTGGAGACCGCCGTGGTATCCAGCGAACGCGCCCAGGAGTCCGCGCGCAAGGGTTTCCAGGCAGGCACCAGTACCAACCTGGACATCCTCAATGCCGAGGAACAGGCTTTCATCGCCCGCCGCGACCTGCTCGAGGCCAAGCTGCGCTACCTGCTTTCGCGCTTGCGCCTGGCGGCTTCGGTGGGGTCGCTGGGGGAGGACGATATCCAGCAGGCCAACGAATATCTGGGGCCGTCGCTGCCAATGCATCCGAGCGTTGATCTAGAAGGTGAGGCACCGCCGATGGTGGATCGCTGAGGCTGCGGACCAACCTACGCGACGGCACTTGTAGGTTGGGTAGAGGAACGAAACCCAACGTTTCGCGGCCGATGCCGGGACCGTTGGGCCTCGCTCCGCTCGGACCAACCTACGGGGCGGCTGCGCCGCCCTTTGCGAATGAATTCGCCCCCACAGGGAACGGCGGCTCGTTCACCGCGCCGCACTGACCCCTTCCAGCGTTGCAAACGACGTGTCCTTCGCCGTCAGCAGGAAGTCGCGCATGAAGGGGGCGTCCAGCATGTCGGCGCGGATCGCCGCGAACAGCGTGCAATACAGGCCTTTCTCGCCCAGACGCTTGGCGGTCACGTAGCCGCGTGAGCTGTATTCGTGCAACGCCCAGTTGGGCAGGCAGCAGACGCCGCGGCCGCTGGCCACCAGTTGCATCATCATCACCGTGAGTTCGGATGTGCGCACCTGGGCGGGTTCCACGTCCGCCGGTTCCAGGAAGCGGGTGAAGATGTCCAGGCGATCGCGTTCCACCGGGTAGGTGATCAGGGTCAGGCTGGCCAGGTCCTCGGGGACGATGAATGGCTTGCTCGCCAGGGCATGCTGGTTATCCACAGCGAGCAGGGCTTCGTAGGTGAAGAGCGGCACATAGGTGATGCCGGCGAGATCCACCGGGTCGGCCGTCACCACCAGGTCCAGGTCGCCCCGCGCCAGAGCGGGCAGCGGAGCGAACGAGAAACCCGAAGCCAGGTCCAGCTCCACCTCCGGCCAGGCGTCGCGGAACTGGTCGATGGTGGGCATCAGCCACTGGAAGCAGCTGTGGCACTCGATGGCCATGTGCAGACGGCCGGCGGTGCCCCCGGCCAGACGCGCCAGGTCGCGCTCGGCGCTGCGCAGTTGCGGCAAGAGACTGTCGGCCAGTTGCAGCAGTCGCAATCCGGCGCTGGTGAAACGCACCGGTTTGGTCTTGCGCACGAACAGCTGCATGCCCAGGCGCTCTTCCAGTTCCTTGAACTGGTGGGAGAGGGCGGACTGGGTGAGGTGCAAGCGTTCCGCGGCTTCCACCAGGCTGTCGGCTTCGCGCAAGGCGTGCAGGGTCTTGAGATGGCGCAGCTCGAGCATGACAGCCTCCATGAGTAGAATTTGAGATAAACACGAAGTCGTTGAGTTTGTCTCAAGTTAAGGAGGCTGTCGATAACAGCCACGCTCATTTCGGCATCACATGTAGGAGCGAGCTTGCTCGCGAACAATCGGTGCTCGACCCTTCGCGAGCAAGCTCGCTCCTACGGGGCCGCTGCGCGGCCCTTGGCGAATGAATTCGCCCCTACGGGATCAGTTGATCTTCCGCCCGTGGACCTGCTGGTCCGCATGGTACGAGGAACGCACCAGCGGGCCGGATGCGACGTTGGTAAAGCCCATTTCGGCGCCCTTCTCGGCGAACCAGGCGAAGGTGTCGGGGTGGACGAAGCGCTGCACCGGCAAATGATTGCGTGACGGTTGCAGGTACTGGCCGAGGGTGAGCATGTCGATCTCGTGCTCGCGCATGCGCTGCATGACTTCGATCACTTCGTCGTCCGTCTCGCCCAGGCCCAGCATCAGGCCGGATTTGGTCGGCACTCCCGGCACCCGTTGCTTGAACTTCTGCAACAGGTCCAGCGACCACTCGAAATCCGAGCCCGGACGCGAGGAGCGATAGAGGCGCGGCACGGTTTCCAGGTTGTGGTTGAACACATCCGGCGGTTCGGTGGCGGTGATTTCCAGGGCGATGTCCATGCGCCCACGGTAGTCCGGCACCAGGGTTTCCAGCTGGACGCCGGGGGACAGCTTGCGGATCTCGCGCAGGCAATCGACGAAGTGCTGGGCACCGCCATCACGCAGGTCGTCGCGGTCCACCGACGTGATCACCACGTACTTGAGGCGCAGGTCGGCGATGGCGATGGCCAGGTTCTTCGGCTCGTCGGCATCCAGCGGCTTTGGCCGGCCGTGGCCGACGTCGCAGAAGGGGCAGCGACGGGTGCAGATGTCGCCCATGATCATGAAGGTGGCGGTGCCCCCGGCGAAGCACTCGCCCAGGTTCGGGCAGGAGGCTTCCTCGCAAACGCTGTGCAGCTTGTGCTTGCGCAGCAGTTGCTTGATTCGGGCCACCTCCGGCGAGGTGGCGATGGGGACGCGTATCCAGTCTGGTTTGCGCGGCACGTCCTCGGTGGGAATGATCTTCACGGGAATGCGCGCGACCTTCTCGGCGCCGCGCAGTTTTACGCCGGCCTGCAACGGTTGCGGACGCGGGGTGATCTGGGTTTCGGTCATGTTCTTGCTCCGAAGGCTCGGCGTTTTTTGTAGGAGCGAGCTTGCTCGCGAAGCTGTTCGCGAGCAGAGCTCGCTCCTACCCGTTCAAGGAAGGCAACAGTCCTCAGCCGCGGTAGTAGCGCTGCGGCACGAAGGGGGTCTTGGCGACTTTCATGGCGACGCGCTTGCCGCGCACCAGGGCCCAGACTTCGCTGTCCAGGGCGGCGTGGCTGGCGCTCACGTAGCCCATGGCCACCGGGGCACCCAGGCTGGGGCCGAAGCCGCCGCTGGTGACTTGGCCAATCACCGTGCCGTCGGCATCGACGATCTCCGCGCCTTCACGCACCGGCACGCGCTCCTGCGGCAGCAGGCCGACACGCTTGCTCGGCACGCCGTCGCGCTGCTGGGCGAACACCGCGCTGGCGCCGGGGAAGTTGCCGGCGCGCACGCCATCGGCGCGGCGGGCCTTGGAGATGGCCCAGAGGAGGCTCGCTTCGACAGGGGTAGTGGCGGGGCTCATGTCGTGGCCGTAGAGGCACAGGCCGGCTTCCAGGCGCAATGAATCGCGGGCGCCGAGGCCAATGGGCTGGACTTCCGGTTGGGCCAGCAGGGCACGGGCCAACGCTTCGGCATGCTCGACCGGAACGGAAATCTCGTAGCCGTCCTCGCCGGTGTAGCCGGAGCGGCTGACGTAGCACTCGACGCCTTCCAGGCGCACGCTGCCGAACTGCATGAAAGTCATCTTGCGCACTTCCGGCGCGAGGCGACCGAGCACCTCGGCTGCCGCTGGACCCTGCAGGGCCAGCAGGGCGCGAGAGTCGAACAGCGATTCGATTTCGCACTGCTCACCGATGTGCTTCCGCAGATGGGCGAGGTCCTGCTCCTTGCAGGCGGCATTGACCACCACGAACAGTTCGTCGTCGGCGAGGCGGGCGACCATCAGGTCGTCGAGGATGCCGCCGTTCTCGTCGGTGAACATCGCGTAGCGCTGCATGCCCACCGGCAGGTCGAGGATGTCCACCGGTACCAGGCTTTCCAGCGCTCGGGCGGCGTTCGCGCCGCGCAGGATGACCTGGCCCATGTGCGAGACATCGAACAGGCCGGCCTGCTCGCGGGTGTGCAGGTGTTCCTTGAGCACGCCGAGCGGGTACTGCACCGGCATGTCGTAGCCGGCGAAGGGCACCATGCGCGCACCGAGTTCGAGGTGCAGGGCGTGCAGCGGGGTTTTGGCGAGGTCGGTCATGTGAGGCTCCAAAGTGAAAGTCGGTGCGGGGGCAGGGCTTCCCTCACCCCCGGCCCCTCTCCCAGAGGGAGAGGGGAGAAAAAGGCTTCAGCATTCGATGATGTTCACGGCGAGGCCGCCGCGGGCGGTTTCCTTGTATTTGCTCTTCATGTCGGCACCGGTCTGGCGCATGGTGCGGATCACCTTGTCGAGCGAGATGAAGTGCTGGCCGTCACCGCGCAGGGCCATGCGTGCGGCGTTGATGGCCTTCACCGAGCCCATCGCGTTGCGCTCGATGCAGGGCACCTGGACCAGGCCGCCGACCGGGTCGCAGGTCAGCCCGAGGTTGTGCTCCATGCCGATCTCGGCGGCGTTCTCGACCTGCTGCGGGGTGCCGCCGAGAACTTCGCAGAGCGCGCCGGCGGCCATCGAGCAGGCCACGCCGACCTCGCCCTGGCAGCCGACTTCAGCGCCGGAGATCGAGGCGTTTTCCTTGTAGAGGATGCCGATGGCGGCGGCGGTGAGCAGGAAGCGCTCGACGCCGTCGTCATTGGCGCCGGGCACGAAGCGGCTGTAGTAGTGCAGCACCGCCGGGACGATGCCCGCCGCGCCGTTGGTGGGCGCGGTGACCACGCGGCCGCCGGTGGCGTTTTCCTCGTTCACCGCCAGGGCGTAGAGGTTGACCCAGTCGAGCACCGAGAGGCTGTCGCGCAGGCTGGCCTCCGGGTGTTCGCTGAGCTGGCGGTAGAGCGCGGCGGCGCGGCGCTTGACCTTGAGCCCGCCGGGCATGATGCCTTCCTTGCGGCAGCCGGTGGTGACGCAGTCCTGCATCACCTGCCAGATCTTCATCAGCCCGGCGCTGGTCTCTTCCGGGTTGCGCCAGGCCTTCTCGTTCTCGCGCATCAGGCCGCTGATGGACAGCCCACTGGCGCTGCAGTGGGCGAGCATGTCCTTGCCGGTCTTGAACGGGTAGGGCAGCGGCGTGCGGTCTTCGACGATGCGGTCCAGGCCGGCGGCTTCCTCGTCGACGACGAAGCCGCCGCCCACCGAGTAGTACTCGCGGGCGCGGATCTGGATGCCGGCGGCGTCGAAGGCGCGGAAGATCATGCCGTTGGGGTGGTAGGGGAGCGGTTTCCTGATCAGCGCCAGGTGCTCCTTCTCCACGAAATGAATCGACTTCTCGCCGCCGAGAAGCAGTTCGCCGCTCTGGCGGATGCGCGCCAGGCGCTCATCCAC